>NZ_QGDQ01000001.1 GCF_003149145.1 Quadrisphaera granulorum
GATCTGGAGTCGGGGTTGAAGGCCACCTTCGAGTGGTACAAGGAGAACGAGGCGTGGTGGCGGCCCCGCAAGGCCGCCACCGAAGCCAAGTACGCCCAGCTCGGCAGGTAGCTCTCGCTACCTGGGTCTCGCTACCTGGGTCTCGCTACCTGGGTCTCGCTACCGGACCGTGTCGCCGAGCGTCGCGGTCGGGTGGGCGGCCACCCAGGTGGCGACGTCGTCGGCCTTGACCGCCTGCCAGAGCTCCGCTCCGGCAGCGGGGTCGAGGTAGACCACCGACTGCGAGCCCTCACGCCCGGTGGCCGGTGACGCCAGCGGCGCCTGCAGGAAGGCGACGTTGGCGGCGCGCAGGTCGCGGTGGTCCACGGCCATCGCGAGCAGCTGCGGCTCGCCGAGGCCGTCGTCGGTGCGGACGGACGCCGCTACCGCGCCCACGACGTCGGCGAGCTTCGCCGGGTCGGAGAGCAGACCGCGGTCAGTGGCGCCCGCGAGCACCGAGCGCATCCAGTTCTGCTGGCGGCGCTCCCGGTCGAAGTCGCCGCCGGCCAACGTCTTGCGCTGACGCACGTAGGTCAGGGCCTGCTGCCCGTCCATCACCTGGCAGCCCGCCGCGACGGTGCCGAGGTGGTCGGTCACGGTCTTCGGCACGCAGATCTTCACGCCGCCGAGGGCGTCGGTGATGCGGGCGAAGCCGGAGAAGTCGATGGCGACGACGTGGTCGATGCGGACGCCGGTGAGCTGCTCGACGGTACGCACGGCCAGCTCGGCGCCGCCGTAGGCGAAGGCGGCGTTGACCTTGGTGGTGCCGTAGCCGGGGACGGGCACCCAGGAGTCACGCGGGATGGAGATCATGGCCGCGCTGCGGCCGTCGGCCGACAGGTGCAGTACCGCGAGGACGTCGCTGCGCTGGCCACCGCGCGTCCAGTCGACCTCCGGTGCGGTGCTCGCGCCGTCGTCGTCGTCCTCGTCGCCCTTGTCACCGGTGCCGTTGGCGCGGCTGTCGGAACCGATGAGCAGGATGTTCTGCGCGGTGCCGGCCGCGGCCTCGACGGTGGGGCGGTCAGCGGCGGGGATGGCGGAGAACGGGTCTCCCAGGTGCCCGACGGCCGGGGCGGAGCGCCACAGCGCCACGGCCCCCACAGCCAGGGACACCACCAGCACGGCCGCCACGAGGAGCACGAGACGTGCCCACCGCTTCTTCCGAGGCGGCGCGGGGGGCGCAGGTGCCTCGGGAGCCGGTGCGAGCAGCTGGTCCAACGCGTCGCGGTGGTCCTCGACGATGCTCATGAGCGCCCCCTCCTCGGGCCCGAGGGGGCGGCAGAGGCCGACCCGTCTGGCCGGGGACGCTAGGTCGGCGCCCGAGGGAAGCGACAGGGAGTGATCAAGCGATCACCCAGTGATACGAGGGGGATTCCCCCGTTCAGAGGAGCGGGGTGCGACTCAGCTGGCGAGAACGACGCCGGCGGCGGCGTTCCAGCGGTCGGCCCAGTCACCGATGGGCGTGACCCCGGCTGCGACCAGCGCGTCGTGCCCGAGCACCGACCATGCCGGACGCGGCGCCGGCAAGACGTACTCCGCGCTCGTGGTGGGACTGGCCACCGCCGGGTCGATCTCCGCGGAAGCCAGCACCGCCTGCGTGAAGCCGTACCAGCTGGTCTGCCCGCTGGAGGTCGCGTGGTACGCGCCGGCAGGGGCGCCGACAGTCAGCAGGTCGGTGATGATCCGGGCGACGTCCACCGTCCACGTGGGCTGGCCCACCTGGTCATGGATGACGCTCACGGCCCCGCGCTCACGGGCAGCCCGCGCGATGGTCTTGGGGAAGCATCTGCCGCCCGCGCCGTACAGCCACGCCGTGCGCACCACGAGGGTGTCGGGCTGCGCGGCCCGCGCCGCGGCCTCGCCGGCGGCCTTGGTGCGCCCGTACACCGAGCGCGGCGCGACGGGCGCGTCCTCGGGGTAGGGGAGCGGGGCGCCGTCGTCGTCGAGATCGGCGTCACCGGAGAAGACGTAGTCCGTGGAGACCTGCACCAGGCGGGCCCCCGCGGCGGCGCACGCCGCACCGAGCAGGCCCGCGGCCGTGGTGTTGAGCAGCTCCGCCGCGGCGACATCGGTCTCGGCGGCATCGACGGCGGTGTGCGCCGCGCAGTTGACCACCGCGTCATGGCCCGGGACGGCGGCCGCCAGAGAGGTGGCGTCGGTGACGTCGACGTCGGTGCGGCCCGCGGCGGTGACCTCGTGGCCGGCCTCACGGAGAGCGACGACGACGTCCTGCCCGAGCATGCCGGCGGCGCCGGTCACGAGGACCTTCACGCGCCGGCACCTTCGGCGTAGGAGCGGGCGGCGTCCCAGGTGGGCAGCAGCCCGTCCTTCGCGGCCTCGGCCAGGGTCGGTGCGGCTTCGTCCTTGGCGGACAGCTCGTACGTCAGTGGCTGTCCGTCGCGTCCGTGGGTGGGCCAGGCGATGCCGATGGCAGGGTCGAGCGGGTGCACGCCGTGCTCACCGGTGGGGTTGTAGCCGGTGGAGCACAGGTACGTGACGGTGGAGCCGTCGGCCAGGGAGCAGAACGCGTGGCCCAGGCCCTCGGAGAGGTAGACGGCGCGGCGGTCGACGTCGTCGAGGAGCACCGAGGTCCACCGGCCGTAGGTGGGGGAGCCGATGCGGATGTCGACGATGACGTCGAGGACGGCGCCCACCGTGCACGTCACGTACTTGGCCTGACCGGGCGGTACGTCGGCGAAGTGCACCCCGCGCAGCACCCCGGCCGCGGAGACCGAGCAGTTCACCTGCGCCACGTGCAGCGGGTGGCCGATGACTTCGGCGAGGGCGTCGTTCTTGAAGGCCTCGAGGAAGGTGCCGCGGTCGTCCCCGAACTGCCGAGGGGTGATGGACCAGGCGCCGGTCACGGGAAGGGGCTCGATCAGCACCTCGTCACCCTAGTCGCGGCCCCACGTGGCCGGACCGTGCTCGCCGATCACCCCTGAACTCACGCTTCGAAGGGCGCCAGCAGACGGCGCAGCAGCACCGCCAGCTGCTCCGCCTGCTCCGGCTCCAGCGAGTCCAGCACGGACCGCTCCCGCGCCAGGAGGTCGGCCAGGGCCGTGTCGACGCGAGCGACCCCCTCCTCGGTGAGGCGCACGATGACGCCGCGCCGGTCCGCCGGGTCGGGACGGCGCTCCACGAGCGCCCGGGCCGCCAGCCTGTCGATGCGGGTGGTCATGGTGCCGCTGGTCACGAGGGTCGCCGCAGCCAGGGACGACGGCGACAGCTCGTGCGGCGCCCCCGAGCGCCGCAGGGCCGCGAGCACGTCGAACTCCCACTGCACCAGCTCGGTGGCGGCGAACGCCTCGGCACGCGCCCGCTCCAGGTGGTGCCCCAGTCGCGTCACACGCGACAGCACGTGCAGCGGGGAGGTGTCGAGGTCGGGGCGCTCGCGGGCCCAGGCGGCCACGAGCCTGTCGACCTCGTCAGGCCGGGGGGTCTTCACGCCGATGAGCTTGCGGGGTGCGTCAGGCTGGGACTGGCCTGCATGCCCGACAGCCCGTTCCAGGCCAGGTTGACGATGTGGGCGGCCACCACCGCCTTGTCGGGCGTGCGGGAGCCGAGCCACCACTGCCCGGTGAGGGCCACCATGCCCACGAGCATCTGCGCGTACATGGGGGCGGCGTCGACGGCCATCCCCAGCCGGGCGAACTCCTCGGTGAGCATCCCCTCCACCTGGGTGGCAACGTCACCGAGGAGGCTCGCGAACGTGCCCGTGGTCTGCGCGACCGGAGAATCGCGCACGAGGATCCGGAAGCCGTCGGTGTTCTCCTCGACGTACCCCAGCAGCGCGAGCGTGGCGCGCTCCAGCAGCACCTTGGGGTGGGCACGGGCGTCGAGCGCGGCGCTGATCGCGTCGAGCAGGGCGCGGACCTCACGGTCGACGACGACGGCGTACAGCCCTTCCTTGCCGCCGAAGTGCTCGTAGACCACCGGCTTGGAGACGTGGGCGCGCGCCGCGACCTCCTCGACGCTGGTGCCCTCGAAGCCCTTCTGGGCGAACAGGCCGCGCCCGACGACGAGCAGCTGTTCGCGCCGCTCAGCGCCGGTCATCCGCGTGCGGCCCATCCGGCCATCGTGCCCTACGGCGCTGCTCCGGACGGGTGGAGCCGCCGCGGGCGGGGCGCCGCGCGCTCAGGTACGTCGACGCACCTGCCGATGCAGCACCCGTCGGGGCCGGCTGCGCCGGTCCCGGCGTGCTCCGTGCCGACCGGCCGACCTATCGACGGAGGTTCCTGTGGAAACTGTGCTGGCGGTCGTCGCGGCGTGGCTGGTGGCGGGCCTGGTGCTCGGGGTGCTGGTCGGGGTCGTGATCTCCCGTGCTGACAGGGTCGAGAGCGCTGACCTGGCACGCGCCGCGGCCGCCGCAGCGTCGGTGGTCGACGGGCCGCTTCCCGCGGTGCGCCCGGACCTGCGCCTCGTGCCGACGCAGGCGACGCCCACCCACGAGGTGCTGCACCTGGCGCTGCCACCGCGCCCCTGACCCCCAGCGACTAAGGCCAGTTGCCCCGAGCACCTGAACAGGTGATGACCCCTGAGTCACCGCATGATCACGCGGTCTCCTCAGGCGGGGCGGCGTCCGTCGCTGATCTCACCCTCGAGACTTCCCACACCCCAGGAGCGCCATGACTCACGTCGTGCACCCGCCACAGGAGGCGATCGGCACCCTGCCGCGGCAGAACGCCGGTAGCACCGGTGGTGCCGGAGGTGCCGACCGCAGGGCGCCTGACCACGGGGCGCCCGGACGCCTGCACCGCGTCCCCCGGCCCCGCACCCACTGGACCACCGCGTACCTGCGCCGCGTGGTCGCCGCGGACGCCGTGGCCATCCTCGCGGCGACGTCCCTCGCCTACGTCTTCCGCTTCGGCGCCGTCTCCACCTCTGCGTGGGAGGGCGCCCTGCTGCTGCTCGGCGTCCCCGCGCTGTGGTTCGGGGCGCTGTACGTCAACCGCGCCTACGAGTCGCGCTTCATGGGCCTGGGGAGCGAGGAGTACGGCCGGGTGGGGCGTGCCAGCACGGCCGTGCTGGCCCTGCTGGCCACCGCCTCGTGGGCGTTCCAGCTGGAGATCGCCCGCGGCTACGTGCTGCTCGCCCTGCCAGTGGGCACGGTGCTCCTGCTCGTGCTGCGCTACCTGACGCGCCAGCACCTGCACGCCCAGCGCGAGCGCGGCCTGCACACACAGTCGCTGCTGGTGGCCGGCCACCACGAGGGCGTCCTTGCGACGGTGCGCCAGGTCCGCCGGGCCCGCTACCACGGCATGGTCGTCATCGGGGTCTGCCTGCCCGACGCCCACGGCGGACGCCGCGGCGGCGAGGCCTCGGTGCTCACGCAGCTCGCCGAGATGGACGTGCCCGTCCTGGGAACCCTCGCCGACGTCTCCGAGGTCAGCCTCCGCCACGGCGTCGACGCCGTCGCCATCCTGCCGACCGCCGAGACCGACGCCGCCTTCCTGCGCCACCTGGGCTGGGAGCTCGAAGACACCCACGCCGACCTCTTCGTGGCCCCCACGGTCACCGAGGTGGTAGGACCCCGCGTGGCGATCCGCCCCGTGTGCGGGCTGCCGCTGCTGCACCTGGAGCGCCCCGAGCTGACCGGTTCCCGGCGCATCGCCAAGCAGACGGTGGACCGCGTCGCCGCCGCCGTCGCGATCGCGCTGCTCAGCCCTGGGCTGCTGGCTATCGCGCTCGCGGTGAAGCTCGACAGCCGCGGGCCGGTGCTGTTCCGCCAGGAGCGCATCGGCCTGGAGGGCCGCACCTTCGGCATGCTGAAGTTCCGCAGCATGGTGGTGGACGCCGAGGCGCGCCTGCGTGAGCTCGCCGGGTCCAGCGAGGGCAACGCCGTCCTGTTCAAGATGAAGCACGACCCGCGCGTCACACGGGTCGGCCGCTTCCTGCGGCGTTACTCCCTCGACGAGCTGCCCCAGCTGTTCAACGTGCTCGTGGGCCAGATGTCCCTGGTGGGGCCACGGCCGCCCCTGGCGCGGGAGGTGGCCGTCTACGAGCACGACGCACGCCGCAAGCTGCTGGTCAAGCCTGGTCTCACCGGGCTGTGGCAGATCAACGGGCGGTCCGACCTGGACTGGGAAGAGTCGCTGCGGCTCGACCTGCGCTACGTCGAGAACTGGTCGTTCGCGTACGACTTCATGATCCTGTGGAAGACCGTCGGTGCGGTCCTCCGGAGCCGAGGGGCCTACTAGGTGTCCACCTACGAGCTGGGTGCTCCTCCGGAGACCCGCGCAGCCGGTGATGGGGCAGCGCCCCGCCGATCCGAGACTCCGGTCCAGGGTGCCGCTCGGAGCACCCGCAAGGACATCCAGGGTCTGCGCGCGGTCGCCGTCCTCCTCGTGGTGCTCTACCACGCGGGGCTCCCCGGCCTCTCGGGAGGCTACGTGGGGGTCGACGTCTTCTTCGTCGTCTCCGGCTTCCTGATGACCGCCCACCTGCTGAAGCGGCTGCGCTCCACCGGCAGGGTCGGGATGGTCGACTTCTACGCCCGCCGGGTCCGCCGTCTGTTCCCTATGGCGCTGCTCGTCGTCCTGGTCACGCTGATCGCGGCATGGTTCGTGGTCCCGCCGCTGGCTTACGCCGCGGTGGCCCGGGAAGCCGTGGCGGCCGCGCTGTTCGTCCCGAACGTCCTCTTCGCCGCCCGTGGGACGTCCTACCTGGCATCCCACGACCCGTCGCTCTTCCAGCACTACTGGTCTCTCGGCGTGGAGGAGCAGTTCTACCTCCTCTGGCCCGTCGGGCTCGTGCTCCTGTGGTGGGTGTCACGGAGGTCACTCCCTGTCCTGACCGTCCTCGTGGCCGGTCTCGTCGGACTGTCCCTGGCCGGCTGCATCGTGCTCACGGGGATGTCCCAGCCTTACGCCTTCTTCCTCCTGCCGAGCCGTGCCTGGGAACTCGGTGTGGGGGCCCTCGTCGCCCTCGTCCTGGCTGGTCCCGCAGGAGCGGCACTGCGCAGCGCGTGGGCGGCGGTCCCTCTCGCGGTCGTCGGCTGGGTGGGGCTTGCCCTCGTGGCCGTGGCTGGTGCGCTCTACGACGACTCGACCTCCTTCCCGGGGGCCGCTGCCGTCGTGCCGGTGCTGGGAGCGGGGCTCATCCTGCTTGCGGGGTCGGGGGGCGCACCGGGCGCGCCCGCCGGCGTCGGGCGAGTGCTGGGCCTGCGCCCCCTCACCTGGGTGGGCGACATCTCCTACTCGCTCTACCTCTGGCACTGGCCGCTCCTCCTGCTGCCAGCCGCGGCGGGGCTCGACCTTGGCCTGGGGCAGAAGCTCGCCCTGGTTGCCGTGGCCGTCCTGCTGTCCGCGCTCACCACACGCTTCGTGGAGGAGCCCTTTCGCGGTCGAGTGCGCGCGACCCCGAAGGCGGGTGGATCTGCGGCGCTTCGTCGACTCACTGCAGGTCCCGGTGCGGTAGTGGTGTGCGGGCTTGTCGCGACCGCACTCGTCGCCGGTGCCACCGGACTGACGGGCTGGGCCTCCGACCAGCGGAGGCTCACCTCCGACCGCACGGCCGCCGCGTGGGACCCGAGCGATGCTCCTGTCTTCCCCACCTACGTGCCCGCCAACCTCCGCCCCTCGCTGACGGCCGCGGCTGCGGACCGGCCTGCGATCTACGACGACGGCTGCATGCTCCAGGGCCATGACGACCACGTGCGTGACGGCTGTGTCTTCGGAGACCCCGCCGGTACGACGACGGTGGTCTTGTTCGGAGACTCCCACGCCGGCAACTGGATGCCGGCCCTGGACGCAGCCGCCGCCGCCAGGTCCATGCGTCTGGTGGTCTACGTCAAGGGCTCATGCGCGGCCGCCGACGTCGTGCCGGTGGCGCAGGGCAATCTCCTGACCTCCTGCGCCACCTGGCGCGCGGAGGTCCTCCGCCGCCTCGCCGCCGACCCGCCGGCAGTGGTCGTCCTGGGGGCTGCCGCCGGCGTGGTCCTCCCCGGTGACCCGAGCACGAGGACCGCTCGCTGGAACGAGGGGCTGGCGCGCACCCTCGCTGCCCTGCCGTCGCAGTCACGCGTCGTCGCGATCGGCGACAACCCCGTCCCGCCGGACACCGTGAACGCCTGCTTCTCGGCCCACCTGGACGACGCGAGCACCTGCTGGCGACCGCGCGCCACCACCGTCCCGGACGAGTGGAACCGGGCCCTTGCGGCGACCGTCACCGCCGCCGGCGGCCGGTACACGGACTTCACCGACCGCCTGTGCGATCAGGACGTCTGTGGGGGGATCGCCGGCGACACCCTCCTCTTCTTCGACGGAGGGCACCTCACGGCGACGGCGTCCCGGGCCCTCGCGGGGGTGGTGGGGCAGCGCGTCCTCGACGCTGCCTGACCGGTCATCCGCCCCGAGGGGAGGGAGGTTCACCCGTCGCCCTCCCTCGTCCTCCGTGGTCGTCGAGCCGGACCAACGGGTCGAATCGCCCACGGGGGACGATGTGATCGTCCTACGGTGCTGGCCATGGCGGACGACGAGGGTGCGACGCGGCGCCCGGCAGCACACCGGGCACGGGCCTCCACGCGGGCACAGCTGGGCGCGGGTCTGGTCCTTGCCACGGTGGCAGCGATGTTCGTCGCACCGCACATCGCGAGCGCCGGTGAAGCGGAGCGGCAGTGGTCCCCGGCGGTGAAGGTCCTCGACGAGCCCTTCGACGCCGACGGCCGACCGAGTCGCCCTCCCGTGGGGGGTTCGTGGTCGCCCTGGGCATCCCCAGGCGTCTCGTTGACGGCCGGCGAGGGCCAGCTCCGCATCGATGGCATGGGCGCGGCAGCGTCCTTCGCGCTGACCGCGCGGGAGGCCCAGGCCGCGGACGTGCGGGTCTCCTCGACGGTCCTGGCGGTCCCCACCGGTGGTGCCTACTACGCAGGCGCCTCGGCGAGGGTCCAGCCCGACGGACGCCGCTATGCACTCACGGTGGTCGTGCGCCCCGACGGCGAGGTGGCGCTCGTCGCGGGCCGGGTCGGGCCGTCAGGCACCACGCCCCTGGGCCGCACCTCTACCTCCGCGCCGCTCGGCACCCCGCTGGTCATCGAGCTGCAGGCGACTGGCAGCGACCCCACCGTGGTGAAGGCCCGCGCGTGGGCTGACGGCACCACCCCGCCCGCCTGGCAGCTCACCACGGATGACGACAGCCAGGAGGAGATCGCCGGACCGGGTGGTGTGGGCGTCAACGGCTACCTGTCCCGCTCAGCGTCCGACGTGGCACTGAGCGTCGACTCGGTGCAGGCGTGGTCCTTGGTGGAGGGCAGCGAGACCGGGGCTCCGGTCACCGCGTCGCCGACCAGCGACCCGACGACGGATCCGACCAGCGAGCCCGCGACGGACCCGACGACCGATCCGACGACGGAGCTCACGACCGCGCCGACGGGCACCACGGCCAGCGCGACCGCCGCGACCGGCGCCACGGCAGAGCCCTCGAGCACCCCGCTGCCCGGGTCCTCATCGGTGGGTTCCTCGTCGGCGGGGCCGTCCCTCTCGCCCACTGACGGGTCGACGGCGGCTGGCTTCGCGCATCCCGGCATCGTCATGAGCGCCGAGCAGCTGGTCTTCGTGCGCTCCCAGATCGCCGCGGGACGTGAGCCCTGGACCTCCGCGCTGGCCCGTGCGCGAGGCTCCTGGTATGCGAGGTCGAGCTGGACCCCCCGGCCCGTGGCGCTGGTTCAGTGCGGCTCACGCAACAACCCCGACATCGGGTGCACCGCGGAGACCGATGACGCGCAGGCGGCCTACACCAACGCCTTGCTCTTCTCCCTGACCGGCGAACGCCCCTACGCGGACAAGGCGATCGAGATCCTTGACGCCTGGTCCGCGGTGCTGCAGGGCCACAGCTTCGATACGACGCTGTACAAGAACGGGCGCCTGCAGGCTGCGTGGGCAGGGCAGACCTTCACCAAGGCCGCCGAGCTCGTCCGGTACAGCCGGGCAGGCTGGGCGCCGGAGAAGGTGGCGCGTTTCGAGGGCATGCTGCGCACCGCCTTCCTGCCGATGGTCCGGGACGGCTGGACCGGTGGAGGCGCGAACTGGCAGCTGTCCATGGCCGACGCGACGATGAACATCGGCGTGTTCCTCGACGACCGCGCCGTCTTCGACGACGGTGTGGGTGACTGGCGCGCCCAGGTGGTGTCGGCGTTCTACCTGACCTCTGACGGGCCGCAGCCGATCCCGCCGCTGGGTACCTACGTCAAGGCCGACTACGTGCCCACCTACTGGTTCAACCCGCTGGCCTTCGTCGACGGCCAGGGCCAGGAGACGTGCCGAGACCTCGGCCACACAGCCATGGGGCTGGGCGCGGCGCTCAACGCCGCGGAGACGGCCGCTATCCAGGGCGTCGACCTGTACGGGGAGCAGCGCCGCCGTCTCGTCGCTGCGATGGAGTACAACTCTCGCTACCTGGCGGACCCGTCCGCGCCGGGCTGGGTGTGCCCGAGACCTCCGGACGCCGGAGGGACGGCGGGGGCGCTCACCTTCGAGATCGGTCTGCGCCACTACGGGGCCCAGGAGGGGCTGGCGCTGCCCTCCACGCGGGCGTGGGTGGAGCGCAACCGGCCCACCCGGTCCGGCATCTTCATGAACTGGGAGACGCTCACGCACGGTTCGTAGGGCCGTCACCGCGTGAGGTGATCCTTCGTCCGGGTGACCCGAAGACTCCATCCGGGTGCCTGCTCTATCCCGCGGCTCCAGGTACGCAGTTCACCGACCGTTCACTCCATTGGACATCAGGGGAGCACCACCCTGGCGCGACGGAGGAGTGATCATGAGCGTCCTGGACCGGCACCTCGTTGGGGCGGCTGCGGGCACCGAGCCCCGCCTCAGCATCGCCATGGTCGGGACCCGTGGCGTGCCCGCGCACTACGGGGGCTTCGAGACCTGTGTCGAGGAGGTCGGCGCGCGGCTGGTCGAGCGCGGTCACGACGTCGTCGTGTACTGCCGCCGGGCCAGCGACGACGACGACGGCGACCGCCTCTCCGAGTACCGCGGCATGCGCCTCGTGCACCTGCCGGCCCTGCGCTCGCGCACGCTGGAGACCCTGAGCCACACCGGCGCATCGGTCGCCCACCTGGTGCGCCGCCCGACGGACGTCGCACTCGTCTTCAACGCCGCCAATGCCCCCTACCTGCCGGTCATCAAGGCCCGCGGCATCCCGGTGGCCACGCACGTGGACGGTCTGGAGTGGAAGCGCGCCAAGTGGGGTCCCGTGGGGCAGCGCTACTACCGCCAGGCGGAGGCGCTGGCCGTGCGCTTCTCGGACGCCCTCATCGCGGACGCGGTCGGTATCCAGGACTACTACACCGAGCGGTTCGGTGTGCCGACCACGCTGATCTCCTACGGGGCTCCGCGGGTCCAGGGCGACGGCGACCCCGCCCGCCTGGCGGAGCTCGGTCTGACCCCGGGCGGCTACCACCTCGTGGTCGCGCGCTTCGAGCCGGAGAACCACGTCGACGTCATCGTCGAGGGCTACAGCGCCAGCAGTGCGAGCAAGCCGCTCGTCGTCGTCGGCTCCGCGCCCTACTCGGACGCCTACACCAGCCGGGTCCGTTCGTTGGCCGACGACCGCGTGCGGTTCCTCGGGGGCGTCTGGGACCAGGACCTGCTCGACCAGCTCTACGCCGGAGCCCACACGTATCTGCACGGCCACTCGGTGGGAGGCACCAACCCCTCGCTGCTGCGCGCCATCGGCGCCCGCGCGGCGGTCAGCGCCTTCGACGTTTCCTTCAACCGCGAGGTGCTCGAGGAGGCGGGCCGCTACTGGACCACCCCCGCTGACGTGCGCGCCGTCGTGGAGGCCTCCGAGGCCGACCCCGAGGGCACGCTGTCGCGGGCCCTCGCCTCGGGGATGCGCGCCGACCTGTACGACTGGGACCTCGTGGCCGACGGCTACGAGTCGCTGTGCTTCCAGCTCGCGTCCCTGCGCTCGAAGGCCGGCGCCCGCGTCTGAGAGACCGGCCCACGCTGGGAGACCCGGATCCGCGCTGCGGATCCGGGCTTTCCGCGTGCGTCACCCAGCGTGAGCAATGTCGCGGTGTCGCGGCCGGCGTGCGCTCACACACCGTCATGTGCGGCCGGTAGGGGGTTGCGGCCTCCGCTGATCCGTGGCAAGGCGAGCCCGGCCGATGGTGGCAGGTGCTGTGCGGATCGTCCGCGCCGACGAGCCGGCGCCGGTAGCGTCCGCCGGGTGACGACGCCCCCTGCGCGCCCCGGCGCCCCCACCCCTGTGACGTCGCTGCGCTGGTGGGGCGTCGCCGTGGTCGCCAGCTGCCTCGCGGTGGCGACCGGCTGCACCGCCGACCCCGCCCCTGGCGGGGGAGACCCCTCGGCCACGCCGACGGGCACCGGGCGCACGTCCGCGTCAGCTCCCGCCACGACGCCGCTGCCCACACCGACGACGCCGCCGGGGCCGCCGGCCAGCACCGCGCCCGAGGTGGGTGTGACCACGCTTCCTGCGGTGGGTGTGTCCAGTCCCGCGCCCTTCGGCGACGGCCTGGTGGCCACGGTGACGTCCGTGAAGCAGGTGCAGCTCGACGGCGAGGGCCCCGGCGAGGTCGCCGGTCCGGGTACCGCCGTCAGCCTGACCCTGAGCAATGGGACTTCCGCGCGCGTGGACCTGGGGGGCATCGTCGTCGACGCGACGTACGCTGACGGCAGTCCCGGAGATCCCAGCGCGTCGGCGCCGGCCGACGTGCCGAGCGGTGTGCTGGAGCCGGGGGCCTCGGTGAAGGGTACCTGGGTCTTCTCCCGCCCGGCGAGCGGCGCCGACCCGGTGCGGGTCAGCGTCGGCAGTCTGAGCTCGGCGGCCGTGGTGACGGTCGTTTCCTGACCAGAAGGCATCAGCGCAGAGTGACGTCTCGTCACTCTATGTGCACTCACCCACCCTGTCGGCCCTTACTCAGAGTGAGATCCCATCGACAGAGAGCATTACCTTCCGTGACGCTTCTGCTATGCGCGTCCGGGACAACCCGGCTGCGGTGGACCGCCGGGGGACCGGTGGCGGAAGCACGGGAGTGCTATGTCTGTGAAGAGGTTGCGCCGCCGCGCGACGGTGGCCGCGAGTGCGCTGGCTGCCGCACTGGCTCTGCCTACTGGCGCCGCTCCGGCCCTGGCGGCCGACGCGGTCCCCACCGCCGCCGAGCAGCTGCCGGCCACGGTGAGCGCCGACTCGCTGCCCACGGTCCAGATCAACGGAGTGGTCTGGAACCAGCTGGTGGTCGGCAACACGGTCTACGTGGCGGGCCAGTTCACGTCGGCGCGGCCCGCGGGCTCCCCGCTGGGCAGCAACGAGACCCCCCGCTCCAACCTGCTCGCCTACGACATCACCACCGGCAACCTCATCTCGAGCTGGGCGCCCACGGTGAACGGTGTCGCCTACGGCCTCGCCGCTTCCGCCGACGGCAAGAAGATCTACGTCTCCGGCAGCTTCACACAGGCGAACGGGCAGACGCAGTACCGCGTGGCGGCGTTCGACGCGACGTCCGGCGCACTGATCAGCGGCTTCAGGCCGGTCTTCGACGCGCGCGTGCGCACCATCGCCGTCGTCGGCAACACGCTGTACGCCGGCGGCATCTTCAGCAAGGTCGGCTCCACGCCGCGCGCGCGCCTCGCTGCCGTCAACGCCACCACCGGCGCGCTGGTCACCGGCTGGGCCCCCACGGCCGACGCCGAGGTGCTGGCCATGGTGGTCCCGTCCTCCAAGCCCGAGCTGGTCATCGCCGGGCGCTTCGGCCTGGTCAACGGTGACGCGTGGCGCGGCAGCGCTGCCCTCGACCTCGGTAGCGGCGCCAACCTGCCGTGGGACGTGCAGAACCACGTCTACAACTACGGCGACGCGGCCGCCGTGTACAGCCTGTCCACCGACGGCACGAGCGTCTTCGGCACCGGTTACAACTACGGCAGCAACGGCAACTTCGAGAACAGCTTCTCGGCGGCCGCCGACGGCGGGACGTTCCAGTGGCTGAACCCGTGCCTCGGTGACACCTACGGCAGCTACCCGCTGGGCGGCGTCCTGTACACCGCCGGGCACGCGCACGACTGCTCCGCGATGGGCGGCCTCCCAGACCTCACCCCGCGGCAGTACCAGTGGGCACTGGCCGCGACCACGGCCGCGTCCGGCAAGCTCAACCCGCGCAATGCCTACGGCTGGGCCGAGGGCACGCCCGCCAACACCCAGCTGCACTGGACACCGAGCTTCACAGCCGGCACGTACACGGGGCAGTCGCAGTCCACCTGGAACGTGACGGGCAACGGCCAGTACCTCCTGTACGGCGGCGAGTTCCCCAGCGTCAACGGCGTGGGGCAGCAGGGCATCGCCCGCTTCGCCGTGCGCAGCGCGGCTCCGAACGTGCAGGGTCCGCAGGGCGCGGGCGACCTCACGCCGTCGGCCACCTCGACCTACCCCGGCCAGGTGCGCGTCACGTGGCGCGCCGCGTGGGACCGTGACGACAAGACGCTCACCTACGAGCTGCTGCGCGGCCCTGCGGGCAACACCACCGTGGTGGCCACCACCACGGCGTCCTCCGAGTGGTGGGACCGGCCCCCCGTGGCCCTCGATGACCCCTCGCCGCTGGCGGGCGCCCAGCTGTACCGCGTGCGCGTCACGGATCCCTCCGGCAACACCGTCACCGGTGCCGCGAGCTCGGTGACCGCCACCACCGCGGCCAGCGCGTACGCGCAGCTGGTCAAGACCGACGGCGCCAGCGACTACTGGCGCCTCAACGACCGCAGCGGTGTGGTGGGCACCGCCTCGATCGGAGGCCACGACCTCACCGTCGACGCCAGCGAGCAGCGGGCCCAGGCCGGCGCCACCGCCGACGGCGACACGAGCATCGGCTTCACCGGTGTGACCCAGGTCGATGCGCCCAACCGCTTCGGCCCCAGCTACAAGGCCGTCATCCCGGCGGCCACCACCTACGCCCTCGACGGGCCGCAGACCTACACCACCGAGGCCTGGATCAACACCACCACCACCAAGGGTGGCAAGATCATCGGCTTTGGTGACTCCAAGCGCGACTACAGCTCCAGCTACGACCGGCACGTCTACATGACCGACGACGGCCGCCTGGTCGCCGGGGTCTACGACGGGTCCATTCGTGCCGTCACCTCCACCAAGAGCTACAACGACGGCCAGTGGCACCACGTGGTGGCCACCCTCGGCGCGAACGGCCTGAGCCTCTACGTCGACGGCGTCAAGGTGGCTTCCAACGGCGCCGCCACGCAGGCGCAGCCGTTCCACGGCTACTGGCGCATCGGTGGCGACAACGTCTCGTTCTGGCCCAACCAGCCCACCAGCGCCGGATTCGCCGGGAGCATCGACGACGTCGCGATCTACCCGACCGCGCTGACCGGTGCGCAGATCCGGGCGCACTACGCGGCGACCGGCCGCGCGGTGCTCACCCCGGCGAAGCCGTCGGACACCTACGGCGGCGCCGTCTACGACTCCGCCCCTGACGCCTACTGGCGCCTCCAGGAGACGTCCGGCACCGCGCTGGCCGACTCCAGCCCCGAGGGCGCTGTGCCTGCCGTCGTCAACGGCAGCCCCGCTCTGGGTGACCCGGGCGTGCCCGGCATCACCGGGAGCACCGCCGTGTCCTTCGACGGCAACCCTGACAACACCGTGGCCAGCGCGGCGGCGACCGTCGCCCCGTCCGTCTACTCCGAAGAGCTGTGGTTCAAGACCACGAGCACCCTCGGCGGCAAGCTCATCGGCTTCGGCGACGCCCAGTCCGGCAGGAGCGGCGCCTACGACCGCCACGTCTGGATGGACCGCAACGGCACGCTGCACTTCGGCACCTGGACCGGACAGGAGAACCGGGCCGACTCCACCAAGGCCTACAACGACGGCACCTGGCACCACCTCGTCGCGACGCAGGGGGCGCAGGGCATGGCGCTCTACGTCGACGGGAAGCTGGTCGGCAGCAACGCCCAGACCGGCGCGCAGGACTACTCCGGGTACTGGCGCGTCGGCGGTGACGCGAGCTGGGGCGACACCGAGAACGGCTTCTTCACCGGCTCGATCGACGACGTGGCCATCTACGGCCGCGCGCTGACCGCGGCCGACGTGTCGGCCCACTTCAAGGCCGGCGGCGGCAACCTCGCGCCCACGTCCTCGTTCACTGCGACCCCCACCGCCCTGGCGCTCGCCGTGGACGGCTCGGGCAGCACCGACTCCGACGGCACCGTCGCCTCCTTCGCCTGGACGTTCGGCGACGGCGGAACGGGGACCGGGGTGACCGCGACGCACACCTATGCCGCCCCCGGCATCTACACGGTCACGCTCACCACGACCGACGACAAGGGCGCTACCGCGACGTCCCAGCAGCGCGTCAGCGTCCGGTCCGCCTCGGCGGTCGCTCCCGCGGACGCCTACGGCAAGGCCGTCTACGACGCCGGGCCCGACGCGTACTACCGCCTCGACGACGCCGCCGGCACGACGACCGCTGCTGACTCCAGCGGTTTCGAGAGCACGGGCATCGTCCGTGGCGGCGTGCGCACCGGGACGCCGGGCGTCGCGCAGTCCGTGGGCGCCGGCACCGGGTCCACCTTCGACGGCCAGGTCGGCAGCATCATCGTCGATCCCCGCCGCATCGACGCCCCGAGCCAGTACTCCACCGAGCTGTGGTTCAACACCACCAGCACCCTCGGCGGCAAGCTCGTCGGCTTCGGCGATGCCGAGTCCGGCTACAGCGGCAGCTACGACCGCCACGTCTGGATGGACCGCAACGGCACGCTGCACTTCGGTACCTGGACGGGCTACGCGAACACCGTGGACACCACCACCGCGTACAACGACGGGGTCTGGCACCACGTCGTCGCGACGCAGGGCGACGCGGGCATGGTGCTCTACGTCGACGGCAAGGTCGTCGGCACCAACGGCCAGACGCAGGCCCAGAACTACTCCGGGTACTGGCGGGTCGGCGGTGACTCGAGCTGGGGCGACACCGAGAACGGCTTCTTCGCCGGTGCGATCGACGAGGTGGCCTTCTACTCGAAGGCGATCAGCGCGAGCACCGTGGCCGATCACTTCGCCAAGGGCGCGCCGAACCAGGCTCCGACGGCGGCCTTCACCGGCGGCGCCAAGGACCTGGTGGCCACCTTCGACGCCTCGACGTCCAAGGACGCCGACGGGACCGTGGCCTCCTACGCCTGGGACTTCGGTGACGGGTCCACCGGCACCGGGGCCACCCCGACGCACACCTACGCGGCGGCCGGGACGTACACCGTGAAGGTCGTCGTCACCGACGACAAGGGCGCCACCGGCACCACTACCGGCACGGTGACGGTGACCGCGCCGAACCAGGCTCCGACGGCGGCCTTCACCGGCGGCGCCAAGGACCTGGTGGCCACCTTCGACGCCTCGACGTCCAAGGACGCCGACGGGACCGTGGCCTCCTACGCCTGGGACTTCGGTGACGGGTCCACCGGCACCGGGGCCACCCCGACGCACACCTACGCGGCGGCCGGGACGTACACGGTCAAGCTCGTGGTGAGCGACGACAAGGGCGCCACGGGGACCACCAGCTCGGCGCTCACCGTCACCGCCCCGGTCAACCAGGCCCCGACGGCCTCGTTCGCGAGCGCGTCGAAGGACCTGGGCGCCACCTTCGACGCCAAGGCCTCAGCCGACTCCGACGGAACGGTCGCTTCCTACGCCTGGACCTTCGGGGACGGCACGTCGGGCACCGGCGTGACGGCGGCGCACACCTACGCGGCGGCGGGCACCTACACCGTCACCCTCGTCGTCACCGACGACAAGGGCGCCACGGGCACCTCCACCGACACGGTGGTGGTGACCGCTCCGGTGGTCGCCAACCAGGCCCCCACCGCGTCCTTCACCAGCGCGGTCACCAAGCTCCAGGCCAACCTCGACGCGAGCGCGTCGAAGGACGCCGACGGGACCGTGGCCTCCTACGCCTGGGATTTCGGAGACGGCACCACCGGCACCGGCAAGACCGTGACCCACGCCTACGCCGCGGCCGGCACCTACCAGGTGACGCTCACCGTGACCGACAACAAGGGCGCGACCGGCACGAGCACCGCCTCGGTCACCGCGAGCGCTGACGTGCAGCCGCAGCCGACGAACGGCACGGTCGCCGCGGACGCCTTCGGGCGCACCACGTCGGGCGGCTGGGGCACCGCCGACACCGGCGGCGCCTGGACCACCTCCGGAGGTGCCAGCGCCTTCTCCACCGGCGGGGGCACGGGCCGGATGGTGATCGCCAAGCCGGGCGCCACGCTGTCGGCCGCCCTCGGCGGCGTCAGCGCCTCGGGCACTGACCTGCAGGCCACGTTCTCCGTCGACAGGGCGGCGACGGGTGGCGGCGTCTACCTGACGCTGCAGGGCCGCAAGGTCGGCAACGACGACTACCGCGTCACGGCCCGCCAGCTGGCCAACGGCTCGGTGTCGCTGATCCTGGGCAAGGTGGTCGGTGGGACCTCCACCACGCTCAAGGCGGTGACCGTGCCGGGCGTGACGGTGGGTGCCGGTCAGCAGCTCGTGGTCCGGCTGCAGACCACGGGAAGCGGCACCACCACGCTGAGCGCCAAGGCGTGGCTGGCCGGCTCCGCAGAGCCGAGCGCGTTCCAGGTCACGGCGACCGACGCGGCCCCCAGCCTGCAGACCGCGGGCGGGATCGGGGTCGTCGCCTACCTGTCGGGCAGCTCGACGAACGCCCCCACCACGGTGTCCGTCAGCAACCTGAAGGCGATCCGTTCCTGAGTCGCTGACTGACCGCTGATGCGGACGTGACGCCACAGCGGGCCCGCTCCCCTCGGGGAGCGGGCCCGCTGTGGTGAGGGCCGGACGGGCGTGATCGTTCGTCCGATCGGTGGGCTCCGACGGGGGAGCCCTGCGGAGGACCACAGGCATCAGCCGATGGTCCGGGCGAGGCCGGGTGTCACTCCGGCGAGGACAGGAGCAGATGACATGGCAGCACTGCCGCACCTCGGAGCCAGCGACGTGGCCACGAGCCGCCGCGTCCTGGTGACGCACCCGGGGGCCGAACTGTATGGCTCGGACCGCATGGTCTTGGAGTCCGTCCAGGGGCTCCTCGAGGACGGTTGGACTGTGACCGTGGCGCTCCCTGGCGAGGGCCCCCTCACGGCGCTGCTGGCTGCGGCCGGCGCCGACTGCCGCACCGTGCCCACGCCGGTGCTGCGCAAGTCGGCCGCCACGCCGCGCGGCCTGATCTCGCTGGCCGCGTCCGTGCTCCGGACAGCGCCGGCGGCCTGGCGGCTGCTGCGGGCGGAGCGTCCCGCGGCCGTCTACGTCAGCACACTCACCACTCCGCTGTGGCTGCTGCTCGCCAAGACGGCGCGCGTGCCGGTGATCTGCCACGTCCACGAGGCCGAGGGGAACGCCCGGCCGCTGGTGCGCCTGGTCCTCACGGCGCCGCTGCTGCTGGCCGACCGGATCCTCGTCAACAGCCGCTACGCCCTCGACGTCCTGCTGTCGTCGGTGCCGTCCTTGCGGACGCGCTCGAGCGTGGTGCTCAACGGCGTCCGGGGGCCCGAAGCGTCGCCGGTCCCTCGCCCGCGGCGCAGCGAGGAGTCCCTGCAGCTGGTCTACGTGGGGCGGCTCTCCGAGCGCAAGGGCGTCTTCGTGGCCCTCGACGCGTTCGAGAGGCTCGTGCTGAGCGGTCAGGACGTCGAGCTGACCCTCGTCGGTGACGTCTTCGGCGAGCACGTCGAGGTCGCCGAGCAGCTGGAGCAGCGTCTCGCCGCCCCGGCGATAGCCGGCCGCGTGCACCGCAGCGGCTTCAGCATCGGCATCTGGGACCACCTGGCCGCCGCCGACGTCGTCCTCGTCCCGTCGGTGCTGCCGGAGCCGTTCGGCAACACCGCGGTCGAGGGCGTGCTCGCCGGCCGACCCGTCGTCGCCAGCGCCCTGGGCGGTCTGCCCGAGGCCGTCGCCGGTGTCGCCAGTGCTCAACTGGTGGAGCCGGGGTCTGCGTCGGCCCTGGCCGATGCCGTCCTCGCTGTCAGCAGCGACCTCGACAGGTTCTCCCAGTGCGCCATCCGCGATGCGCAGGACGCGGTCTTCCGCTTCTCCCCACAGCGGTACCGGCGCGACATCGCCGGTTCCGTCAGTGACCTGACCGGCATCTTCCACACCGACACCGCAGACCACGTGTCCGGTGCGTTCGGTACGGCGTCCGTCGCTGACCTCGCCGAAGGACGCCCGTGAGCACGGACCTGGACACTTAGGGGTTCAGCGGTGGCGTCGTGTGGAGCGGGCTCCAGGACGTGGTCCTCTTCCTGCGCCGGTGAGCGACGACGGCGGGGGTGAGCGCCACCGCCAGGGCGAACGCCACGTCCGGCATGTTGGTGTAGAGCGGCCCGAAGCCGAGGAACCACACCGCTGACGCCACCCAGAACACCGACTGGGCGCTCGCGCGACGGGAGACGGCGTCGGCAAGCAGGGCGTCCAGGAGCAGGAACGCCATGGCCAGGCCGAAGGCCGCACCGACCACGCCGCAGCTGGCCCACAGGTCGGCGATGATCGAGTGCAGCTCGATGTGGCCACCGAACATGTAGTGGTCGACGTAGCCGTTGCCGGGCTGGATGCCGACCTTCGCCATACCCTGCTTGGCCAGCAGCACGTCTTCCTGGTTGGGCACTGCGCCCAGCCCGAAGCCCCACGGCTGGGAGGGGACCAGGGAGATGGTGGCCTGCATCTCGGGGCGGCCACCCACGAGGAGCGATCCGCCGCCCGCGGTGACCTGCGCCTGCGAGCGTGCGGCGACCTCCTCGCCGAGTGCGCCCCCGACGAGCAGCTGCTGACCGATGGCCCCGGCTCCGGTGATGGCCAGTACGAGCAGCATGCCCATCTGCACACGGTGCCAGGCGCTGCGCGCCTGCCCCGCCACGGCCGAAGGGAACGCCTGCCACAGCATCACCGCCGCGGTGAGCACGCAGAACCCGGCGTAGCTGCGGGAGTCGAAGGCGAGCCCCACCACCGCCAGGAGCACCAGCGCCGCGGCGCTGAGCACGGGCTGGCGCCAGCGGGCGACGACGGCCAGCACGATGGTCGTGACCGGGAGCGACAGCTGGTACTTCCAGGCGTTGATGGGGCTGAACCCGTCCAGGCCCACCGCCACGAGCATGCCGACACCCACGATCAGGGCCATCGTCTCGACGCCCAGGGCGCTCCGCACCCACAGCAGCAGCCCGACAGCTCCCAGCGCGCTCAGCACGCCCACCGCAGTGGACTGCGCCAGCTTGGGATCGATGACGTGCTGCGTGGTGAGCTCCGCGATGGTCCACCCGGCCAGCAGCGCCACCACCCCGAAGGCCACGACGGTCGTGGCACCGCGGTAGCGCCTGAGACGAGGTAGCCACACGGGGAGCAGGAGTACCGACAGCACCGTCGTGGTGGTGATGGGGAACTTCAGCATGACGTCGGCGCCGACGGCCAGGGCGGTGATGCCTGCGGTCGCGGAGCGCAGGATCGCGACGGGCCTCAGCCCGGGTCGCTGGCTCCAGCGCGCGCGCGGCGAGCGGTCGCGCCGGGAGCCCCCGCCGTTGCGCCGGGCGAGGGCCTCCTGGTCCTCCAGCCAGCGCTCCAACCGAGCGACCGGAAGCCCGGCCTGGGAGGCGACGCTGCGGCTGGCGTCGGAGCGGGACGTGCCTGCCTGCTCCAGGTCGAGCACGCGCGAGACGGCGCGCCGCTGAGCCTCGACGGTGACCCGCACGATCAGGCGGGGCTGCGGCGCAGGCGCAGCCCCCAGGGCTTCTGCGCCACGGTGGGCCCGTAGTAGTACGGGCTCGACACCTGGCCCTTGACGCGGTTGAGGACGACGCCCATGAGCCGCGCCCGTGCCATCAGCAGGCTCTGGATGCTCGTCTCCACGTGCTTGCGCGTGGTCATCGACCCGTTGACGACCAGCAGCGCGCCGTCGGCCTGAGCCGCGAGGACGGCGGCGTCGGACACCGGCAGCAGCGGCGGAGCATCCAGGACGACCACGTCGTACTGCTCGCGCGCTGCCTGCAGCAGCACCCCCATCTGGTGCGAGCCGAGCAGCTCGTTGGGGTTGGGTGGCGTCTCCCCGGAGGTCAGCACGTCCATCCTCTGGGGGCCGACGGGCTGCAGGACGTCGGCCAACGCTGCCCGCCCGGACAGCACCGTCGCGAGGCCGGCCTCACCGACCAGCCCGAGGATCTTCGCGACCGTCGGACGGCGCAGGTCCGCATCGATGAGGAGTACGCGTGCCCCGGCCCCGGCCATCGTCACCGCGAGGTTGACCGCCGTGGTGCTCTTGCCCTCGCCGGCAGAGGAGGAGGTCACCACGACCACCTGGCTGGTGCCCTCGAGGTTCATGAACTGCACGTTGCTGCGCAGTCGCCGGTAGGACTCGCCCCGCGGGCTCCCGGCGTCACCGCTGAACGGCACCAGCTCCGGCTCGGAGCCCGCGCGCTCGCTGATGGCGCCCAGCACCGGGGCCTCGGTGACCAGCGCCACGTCCTCCTCGGTGCGGACCTTGGTGTCGAGCAGCTCGCGCAGCACCACGAACAGGACGGCGAGGCCCAGACCCGCGGCCAGACCCAGGACGGCCATGAGCTTGCGCTGCGGGGCGAACGCGAAGGGCGGCGGGCTGGCGGGGGCGATGGTGGTGACCTTGATGCGCTCGGAGTTGCTGGAGGCACTGGGCTCGAGGTCGCTCACGGCCACCGCGAGCTGGGAGGCCACGGCGTTGGCGACGTCCGCAGCGCCGCGGGCGGAACCGGCGGTGGCGCCGATCTCGATGACGACCGTCTCCACGGGGCTGCTGGCGGTGATGTTCTTGGCCAGGCGCTGCGGCGTGGTGTCCAGGCCGAGCTCGTCGATGACCGGCTGCAGCACCGTCGGTGTCGTCACCAGCAGCACGTACGACTGGATGATGCCCTGGGTGTAGGAGGAGCCCTGCGCGAGCTCGCTCACCGACCCGCCGCGGTCCAACGACAGGAACACCGTCGCCTCGGCCCGGAAGCTGTCGGGCTGCCCCACCGTCGAGACCACACCGAGGACACCCCCCAGCATGCCCCCGAGCACCAGCACGAGCCAGCGCCGCCGCAGCAGCACCACGTAGTCCACGAGCTCCACCAACGACCTCCTCCGGCCCCGCCCCAGCGACGTCCTCACGGGGCATCGGCCGAACGGTGGAATCCCTTGAGCCCCCACGGCACCTCAAGGGATGTCGCCGAAACGCCGAAGAAGCGCAGGTGGAACGCGTGAAGACCGTCGTCGCCGTGCTCACCTACCGGCGCCCCGTCGACCTGGCCGAGGTGTTGCCGCAGCTCGTTGCCCAGGCGACGTCCGTCGAGCACCACGACGTGCGCGTCCTGGTGGTGGACAACGACCCCGACGCCGGCGCGCGAGCCACCGTCGCCGAGCACGCCGCCCGCACCGCCGAGGCCGCCCGCACCGCCGAGGCCGCCGGCGCCGTCAGCGCCGCTGGCGCAGGTACAGCTGCCACCCTGACGGCCCCCGTCGTGCCCGTCGTCCACACGCACGAGCCCCGCCCCGGCATCGCCGCCGCCCGCAACCGAGCGCTGGCGGAGGCCTTCGCCGCCGGTGACGACCTCCTGGTCTTCATCGACGACGACGAGCGGCCCGAGGGCGACTGGCTGCGCGCGCTGGTCACCCTGCACGAGCGCACCGGCGCCGGCGCCGTCGTCGGGCCCGTGGTCTCCCGGTTCCCCGCGCCGCTGGACCCGTGGATCGCCGCGGGCGGCTTCTTCGACCGCCGACGGCTGCCCACCGGGACCGCGGTGGAGGTGGCCGCCACCAACAACCTGCTGCTGGACCTGCGCCAGCTGAAGGCTGCGGGCACCACCTTCGACGAGCGGTTCGGCATCACCGGAGGTTCCGACACGCTCTTCACCCGCGAGCTGCACGCCCGGGGCATGCAGATGCTGTGGTGCGACGAGGCCGTGGTCACCGACGTCGTCCCCGTCGCCCGGGCCACCCGCTCCTGGGTGCTGCGTCGTGCGCTGCGCAGCGGCAACGCGTGGAGCCGCACCACGCTGGTGCTGCAGCCCGCTCCGACGGGCCGCGCAGTGGCCCGCGCGCGCCTCACCGCGCTCGGCACCACCCGCGCCGCCGCCGGGGCGCTGCGCTTCTGCGCGGGCGCGGCGACCGGCCGGACCGGCTGGCGGGCCTCCGGAGCCCGGACCGCGGCCCGCGGCGCGGGCATGCTCATGGGCGCCTGGGGCATGGCCTATGCGGAGTACCGCCGTGGCTGAGCCGGCCACCGGTCTGGGCGGGGCGCGCCTGGGTGTCGTCGTCGTCAACTACGGCGACCCCGCGGTGCTGCTGCACCACGCCCTTGACGAGGGGCGGGTGGCCGGGTGGGGCGGGCTCGGCCACGTCGTCGTCGTCGACAACCCCTCGCAGCCGCAGCACCGCGCGACGCTGGAAGAGGTCTGCCGCCGTCGCGGGTTCGACCTCGTGCTCATGCCCACCAACGGCGGTTTCGGCGCGGGGGCCAACGCCGGTGCCCGCCGCGCCCTGGACGCCGGCTGCGACGCCGTCGTCGTCCTCAACCCCGACGCCCAGCTCGAGGCCCCCGTGCTGCGCGAGCTGCTGGCCGATGCCCTCGCCCACCCGCGCGCCCTGACCACCCCGCGGATCTTGCGCGAGGACGGCACCTCCTGGTTCGCCGGCGCCGACCTGTCCCTGCGCGACGGCACCACCCGCCGGGCGGGCCGCCGCAGCGGCCCCGACCTCGAGCCGTGGCTCACCGCCGCCTGCCTCGTCGTCCCGGCGGACCTGTGGGAGGAACTCGGCGGCTTCGACGACGACTACTTCCTCTACTGGGAGGACATCGACCTGTCCCACCGCTGCCTGGTCGCCGGTGGCGAGCTGCGGCTGCGGGACGACCTCGCCGTCGTCCACGCCGTCGGCGGCACCCAGGAGGGCTCCGGCAAGTCGCCCGTCTACCTGCGTCACAGCTGCCGGAACCGGCTGCTGTTCGCCGCCAAGCACCTGCCCCGGCGCACCGCGCTGGCCTGGGCGCTCGGCGCACCGCGCTACGCGGTGTCCGTGGGCCTGCGTGGGGGAGCACGCGCGACCCTCGGCCGCCGCGGGGCGCTGCGAGCCCTCGTCGGGGGGACCGCCTCCGGGCTGGTGTGCGTGGCACGGCAGAGCCTGCGATGACCGCCACCGCACCCAGCCCGGCTTCGAACCCCGCCTCGACGAAGCCCCGCGGCAGCTCGGGCGCCTACCGCACCGTGGGCCGCAGCGCCGGGTCCAAGCTCGTCGTGATGGCCCTCAGCGGCGCCATCTCGATCGTCACCATCCACCTCGTCATCAGCCACTTCGGCGTCGAGGCCTACGCCCAGTACGGACTGCTCGTCTCCGTCGCGGCGCTGCTGCCGTTCGCCGACCTCGGCCTCGCCTCGGTGGTCATCAACGCCGTGTCCTCCTCCGAGGACCCCGACCACGACGACGCCGTGCGCACCTCCCTGGTCAGCGCCGTCCGCGTCATCCTGTGCTCGGCGGCCGTCATCACCGCGCTCGGCCTGGGCATCACGCTCGCCGGGTGGTGGCCGGCCCTGCTCGGCGGCGGCCTCATGCCGGGCTCCGGACCCGTCGCGGCGCTGCTGTGCGTCGTGGTGTTCTCCGCCACCCTCCCGCTGGCCGTCGGCCAGCGGGTGCTCACCGCCCTCGGCCTGAACCACCTGCAGATCCTCACGCAGGGCCTCGCGTCGCCGCTGTTCGCCGCGTCCGTGCTCGTGCTCGTGGCGACCGGGACCAACGCCGGTGCCTACCTCGCCGTCTTCTCCTACCTCGGTGCCGCCGCCATCGCTGCCACCGGCTGCCTGCTCGCCGCGCGCCGGCTGCCGACCACCGCGCGCCGCGTGCTGCGCGACGTGCCCCGCGTGCGCACCGTCCCCAGCATCCCCGTGGTCGGGCTCGCCTGGCCGGTGCTCGTGGCGATGGTCGCCGAGGCCCTCGCGATGCAGACCGACAGGCTGCTGCTGAGCCACCTCGCCACCACCGACGAGCTCGCCGAGTACAACCTGTCCTGGTCGCTGGCGAGCCTGCTCCTGCAGACCATCAGCGCCGCCGGCATCGCCCTGTGGCCCGTGTTCGCCCGGGCCCGCGCCCGCGCCGACGTCTCCTCGCCGTTCGGCCTCGCCTGGGCGTTCGCGGGGGTGGCCGCGCTCGCCGCGGGCACCCTGGCCCTGCTCATGCCCTTCGCGTCGCACCTGCTCTCGGACGGCAAGATCGCCATCTCGCCGTGGACGGCGTGGGCGTTCGCGGCGTTCGTCGTCGTCCAGGCCGCCAAGTACCCGCTCGGCATGTACCTCACCGACGGCCGGGGCCTGCGCGCGCAGGTGCCCGCCGTCCTGCTCATGGTGGTCATCAACCTGGGCATCTCGTGGGCGCTGGTCGGCCCGATGGGCGCGGCGGGCCCCGTGGTGGGCTCCGTGGTGGCGGTGCTGGTGTGCCAGGTCTGCTACTACACCGTGCTCGTCCGCCGCGACCTCGCCCGTCGCCGCGCCGAGCTCGCCGCCGCCGCTCCCGCGTCGGCGTCGGCGTCGTCAGACTGACGACGGCGTCCGCTCGCCCACCCGGGCAGCCGCCGGCGGAGCCACGGGTACGGCGGCGACGGAGGGGATGGCGGGCAGGCCCACCAGCTCCCGCAGGTCACGGACCATGCGCGAGGTGTTGAAGTCGCTCTCGACGGCGAGGCGCCCGCGCTCGCCCATCGCGGCCGCGGCGGCTGGGTCGTCCAGCAGCGAGACCAGCGCGTTGGCCAGGCCCGCGGCGTCTCCCGGGGCTGCCAGCAGCCCCGTCTCGCCGTGGCGCACGTAGTCGGCCGCTCCTGCCGTCGCGGTAAGCACTGCCGGGCGTGCGCAGGCCATGGCCTCCAGGGCCACCGTCATCCCGGACACGTGGAGGTTGGGGGAGGTGGCCACCACCACCGCGCTGGCCCGTGCGTACAGCGCCCGCAGCTCGGTGTGCGGCATGTGCTCCACTACGCGTACCCCCGGCGGGGGCGTCGCGGACGAGCGGGTCTGCACCACGGCCTCGGCGTCCGGGTGGGCGCGCAGCACCTCGGCCAGCGCAGCGAACAGCGTCTCGGCGTCGCGGTCGCGATCACGGCCTGCGCTGACCACCAGCGGCCGGTCCGGGTAGGGCTGCGGACGGAAGAAGTCGGCGTCCACCCCGAACCGCAGCATCGACACCGGCACGCCGGGCAGCAGCCGCTCCAGCGGCTCCACCTGCGCGCTGCTCAGGCACCACACGCCCTCGGCGCGGCGCAGCGCGCGCACCCGGGCGCGGGTGGCGTCGTCGTCACGGCCGCGGGCGAGGGCGTCGGTGATCCAGATCGCCCCCGCGTGCAGCGGGGTGCGCGGGGCCAGCACGGAGGCCCGGTGGGCGAGGTTCTCGTCCCACGCGAGTGCGGTCCGCCGGGCGCCGGAGCCAACCCCTGTGCCTGCGGATCGCTGCAGAGCGGCCAGGGCCGGTGCGGCCAGCCGTGCGGCGGCGCCGCGCAGGCGGCCCGGTTCGGGCAGCCCGACGGCGCGGACGGCGACGTCGCCGCCGGCCAGCTCGTGCAGGCCGTACGGCCAGCGCCCGGGGACCTCGCCGCGGCCGTGCCGCTGCTCCCAGGCGGTGACGTCGCGCTCGGCGGTGTACAGGACGTCGAGGGCGTGCGTGCTCATCGGTGCTCTCCTCGAGCTGCGGGTCGAGCTGCGGGCTGGTGAGCCGCCGCTGTCGCGTGGCGGGCCGCTGCGGCGGCGCGGAACGCTGTCGCGTGGGTGCGCGCCGCCGTCGGCCACTCGCGCGCCGACAGGTCGGGCCGGTCGCTGCGGCCGGGGCGGCGCACGGTCGCCAGGGCGTCCACGAGGTGCTCCGGGGTCAGCTCGCCCTCGTAGGTGAGCACCCACCCCGGGCCGACCTCGGCGGCCAGCGCCGCGGTGGTGGGGTTCGCGGGCACGAGCACCGGGGTGTCCAGGGACAGCGCCAGCAGCGCGGCGCCGGAGCTGTGCAGCTCGGTGTAGGGAAGCACCACGAGCTCGGCGGCGGCCACCTCGGCGGCCAGCTCGGCGTCGGGGCAGTGGCCGAGGGACGCGGTCGTCCTCGGGTCGCTGGCACAGGCGTCCTGCACGGCGTGGCGCAGCGCCTCGGTGGCGGGCGCGCCGACCACCCGCAGCGAGATGTCTCCGGGCGCGTCGTGCGCCGCGGCCAGCAGTGCCTCGACGTTCTTGTACGGCCGCAGGATGCCGAAGTGCAGCAGACGGCCCGGGACCACCGGCGCGTCCGAGGCCGGGTACCAGTCGCGGTAGTGGCCGTGCGGCACGAGCAGCTCGCGCTCGTCGTCGTCGTCCTTCAACGCCGCCGGCAGGGTGGAGGCGACCAGGTGCACCCGGGCGGTGCTGAGCCGGTCGCACAGCGCCAGGAGTGCGCGCTCCACCGGGCCACCGGACTCGTGGGGCACGGGGTTGTGGACGGTGCGGACGACGGCGGTGCGCAGCAGCGCCACCCGCAGCAGCAACCCCGCGAAGAGCAGCTGGCGGGCCGCGGTCTTCGGCCCGGAGGTGCCGCGCAGCAGCACCTCCGGCCAGTGCAGGTGCAGCACGTCGTAGCGCCACGCCAGCGCAGCCCGCCACGAGAACGTGCGCACGTCGTGCCCCTCGGCGCGCAGGGCGCCGAGCAGCAGGCTCAGGTACGGGTTGGTGGTCGGCCGCGGCTGCCGGAAGGACTCCAGCACACGCAGCCGGTCCGGCGCGGGGACGGCCACGGTCAGCCGTGCGCGGTGATGAGCTCGCGCAGGAGCGTGCTCGACGTGGTCTCCGTGTACGGGAAGTACACGACCCTGGCGCCCACAGCGGCCATACCGGCCTCGAGCTGGTCTCCCTTGGGGGTGCCCTTCCAGTCGTCACCCTTGAAGAGGATGTCGAAGTGGAGGCGCTGCCACATCGGGAGCTTGTCGCTGCCGCAGTCGTCGGCAACCACCCTGTCGACGATGCCGACGCTCGCCAGGATCTCCATCCGCTCCGTCAGGGGCACCACGGGCCGCTTGCCCTTGGTGCGCTCGACGACGTCGTCCGTCACCGCTCCGACCACCAGCAGGTCGCAGCCTTCACGGGCCCGCCGCAGGATGTTGAGGTGCCCGATGTGGAACATGTCGTAGACGCCGGGCACGTAGCCGATGACGCTCATGCGCGCACCTCCTGGAGAGTGTTCTGCGAGACGGTGACGGGTGAGTCGAGCGCGGCGACCTGGCGGTACCACACGACCATCGAGGCCCCGGCGACGACGGCGAAGCCCAGTGCCAGCAGGCCGTAGGCCCACTGGAAGAGGGCCGGCCAGCCGATGAGGACGAAGACCACGCACAGCACGCCGTAGTCGACGGGCGCCGAGGCCAGGGAGCGCAGCGCGGAGTGCTGGCGCGCTTCACCGGCGCTGACGATCGCCTGGCCGTCGCGGGTCCCGGCCAGGCGGCGGATGTGGTCGTTGAGGATGATCGTGAAGAACCACGTGGTGGACACCGCGGCGAAGCCGAGCGGCACGAGCAGCCACGCCGTCGGCTGCGGGGCGACGGTGAGGTAGGCGCCCACGGCGACGGCGAGGTGCAGGGTGGCAATCTTGCCGGCGTCGACCACGTGGTCGAGCCACTCGCCGGCCTTCGAGCCGCCACCGCGCAGGCGGGCCAGCTGCCCGTCCGCGGCGTCGAGCGCGTAGCCGAGCACGAGCAGCGCCGCGACCAGCGGGCCCTTCCACCACACCGACGGCGCGAGGGCGATGACGGCGATGCCCGTGCCGGTCGCCACGGCCGACGCCGCGGTGACCTGGTTGGGGGTCATGCCGAGCACATGGGCGCCGGCCGCGAGCCGCCGGCCCAGGGGGCGGTTGACGAAGCGCGAGTACGCCGGGGCGCCCTTGGCGGACTTCTGCGCGCGCAGCAGCTGCTGCAGCGACGCGGCGTAGCGTGGGCGGGGCCGCTCCTGCGCTGCACTGGCGCCAGCGGGGCGCGATAGGTCCGTGGTCATGCCGAGGACAGTTGCAGGGGAGATCACCTCCCGTCACGCCTGTCACAGGAGTCTCACCTAACCGCACCAATGCGGAGCGTGACCGGTTACGCCGTCCGTGTCCATCAGGTGCGCTCCCGCGCACGGATGCGCAGTCCAGGAGGCGGCGGGCGACCCGAGGGGGCGAGCCCGTACCGGCGGCCCCAGGGGACGTGGAATGGTGTGGTTGCATCGGCGGGGGTAGGTCCCCGCTGACGGTGGTCCCCCGTGGTGTAAAGGCAGCACGAGTCACTTTGAATGATTCTGTCGAGGTTCGAATCCTCGCGGGGGAGCTGTGATCTGGGGTTCGACACCACTGGGTAGGGCCACGTGCTCTGCTCGGGCCCCGGCGCTGGTTGCTCGTGGGCACGGGTAGGGTCCGGGACGGACCCCCACCCCCTCCGCCAGGGAGCGCGTGCGCGTGAGCTCGACCCGCCCGGCCGTCGTCGTCGTCCTCGCCGCCGGTGAGGGCACCCGGATGCGGTCGGCGATCCCCAAGGTCCTCCACACCATCGGCGGTCGCTCGCTGCTCGGGCACGCGCTGGCAGCAGCTCGCGGTGTCGAGCCCGAGCGGCTCGTCGTCGTCGTGCGCCACGAGCGGGAGCGCGTCGCGGCGCACGCCCTCGGCATCGACGCCGACGTGCTCATCGCCGACCAGGACGACGTCCCCGGCACCGGACGTGCCGTCCAGTGCGGCCTGGACGCGCTGGTGCGCGAGCGCGGCGAGGGCGCCGAGCCGCTGACGGGCACCGTCGTGGTGACGTTCGGTGACGTGCCGCTGCTGCGCGCTCAGACCCTCGTCGACCTCGTGGCCGCCCACGAGACGGAGGGCAACGGTGTGACGGTGCTCTCAGCGGTGCTGCCCGATCCGACGGGCTACGGCCGGATCGTTCGCGACGACGACGGTGCCGTCGCCTCCATCGTCGAGCAGAAGGACGCCACCGACGCCCAGCGCGCCATCGTCGAGGTCAACACCGGCATCTGGGCCTTCGACGCCGCCGTCCTCACGGCGGCCCTGCCGAAGGTCGGTCGCGCCAACGCCCAGGGCGAGGTCTACCTCACCGACGTGCTGGCCCTCGCCCGCACCGACGGTCACCGCGTGGCCGCGCGCCCCGTGGCCGACGCCGGTGAGGTGGAGGGCGTCAACGACAGGGTCCAGCTTGCGGCGCTCGGTGCGGCGCTGAACCGGCGCACGCTGCAGGCGCACATGCGCGCGGGCGTGACCGTGGTCGACCCGGCGACGACGTGGGTCGACGTTCATGTCGATCTCGGCGCCGACGTCACGCTGCTGCCCGGCACGCAGCTGCTGGGTGCCACGAGCGTGGCCGCGGGCGCCGTCGTCGGCCCGGACACCACCCTCACCGACTGCGAGGTGGGGGAGGGGGCCGTGGTCACGCGTACCCACGGCGAGCTGGCCGTGGTGGGGGCCGGGGCCAGCGTGGGGCCGTTCTCGTTCCTGCGGCCGGGCACCCGGCTGGGGGAGCGCGGCAAGATCGGCGCCTTCGTGGAAACCAAGAACGCCGACATCGGCGCGCGCAGCAAGGTGCCGCACCTGAGCTACGTCGGAGACGCGGAGATCGGCGAGGGTGCCAACATCGGTGCCGCGACGATCTTCGCCAACTACGACGGTCAGACGAAGAGCCGCACACGCGTGGGTGACGCCGCCTTCGTCGGCAGTGACAGCGTGCTGGTCGCACCGGTGAGCATCGGGGACGGTGCCTACACCGCAGCGGGTTCGGTCATCACCGACGACGTGCCGCCGGGAGCGATCGGGGTCGGCCGAGGCCGGCAGAAGAACATCGAGGGCTGGACGGAGCGCAAGCGCCCCGGCAGCGCCTCGGCGCGCGCTGCGGCAGCGGCGCGGGCGGCAACCACGAACGGTCCCGCGGACGCGCGGGCCGAGCAGGAGGAGCGGGCATGACCGGCATCACCACCCAGGGCGAGAAGCGGCTCGTGCTCATCAGCGGGCGTGCGCACCCGCAGCTCGCGGAGGAGGTCTCCTCCGAGCTCGGCGCCGCGCTCGTGCCGACCTCCGCCTACGACTTCGCCAACGGCGAGACGTACGTGCGCTTCGAGGAGAGCGTGCGCGGCTGCGACGCCTTCGTCCTCCAGAGCCACTGCGCGCCCATCAACCAGTGGATCATGGAGCAGCTCATCATGGTCGACGCGCTCAAGCGCGCCTCGGCCAAGCGCATCACCGTGGTCTGCCCGTTCTACGGGTACGCCCGCCAGGACAAGAAGCACCGCGGCCGCGAGCCGATCTCCGCCCGCCTCATGGCGGACCTGTTCAAGACCGCCGGCGCCAACCGCCTCATGTCGGTCGACCTGCACACCGCGCAGATCCAGGGCTTCTTCGACGGGCCCGTCGACCACCTCTGGGCGCTGCCGCTGCTCTCGGACTACGTGCGCGGTCGCGTCGCGGACGCCAGCAACATCACCGTGGTGTCCCCGGACGCCGGGCGCGTGCGGCTGGCCGATGTGTGGTCGGACAAGCTCGGCGCCCCGCTGGCGATCATCCACAAGCGCCGCGACCCCAACCGCCCCAACCAGGTGCAGGTGCACGAGCTGGTCGGTGAGGTGGCGGGGCGCACCTGTGTGCTCGTCGACGACATGATCGACACGGGCGGCACCATCGTGCAGGCAGCGCAGGCGCTCAAGGACAACGGCGCCAAGGAGATCATCGTCGCTGCCACGCACCCGATCCTGTCGGGCCCGGCGGCCGCACGCCTCAAGGACAGCCCGATCTCCGAGGTCGTCGTCACCAACACGCTGCCGATCCCGCCGGCGCACCAGTTCCCCACCCTTCGGGTGCTCTCCATCGCCCCGCTCATCGCGCGCGCGATCCGCGAGGTCTTCGACGACGGCTCGGTGACCAGCCTCTTCGACGGCAACAGCTGAGGTCGCTGGTCCGGTTCCTGAGCGCTGCACACCGGGCGGTCGTCCGGCTCGTCGTGGTGCCTCCGCCCGACCGGTAGGCTAGGCGGGCTCCTCGGCGAGGGAGGCGCACTTCAGGTGCGCACTCCGTGATCGACGCGGTGGCCGGTCGTCTTCGGCCCGCCTCCGGTCACGCGCCGGGGCAGTGGAGACCGCCGCACCACCGTCCGATCACCAGGAGACACCATGGCCAAGAGCACCGGCACCCAGCTGGCCGCCGTCGCCCGCACCGAGTTCGGCAAGGGCGCTGCCCGCCGCATCCGCCGCGCGCACCAGATCCCCGCCGTCGTCTACGGCCACGGCCAGGACCCGCTGCACGTGACCCTGCCGGGCCACGAGACGATGCTGCTGGTCAAGAACCCCAACGCCCTCGTCGACCTCCAGCTCGACGGCGGCGGCACGCAGCTCGCCGTCGTCAAGGCCGTCCAGGTCGACCCGGTGCGCCGCGAGATCGAGCACGTCGACCTGGTGGTCGTCCGCAAGGGCGAGCGCATCGAGGTCCAGGTCCCGGTTCGCACCATCGGTGAGGCCGCTCCGCAGACCGTCGTCTCCGTCGAGGCCGGCACCCTGGCCGTCACGGCCGAGGCGACCCACCTGCCCGAGGTCATCGAGGTCGACGTCGAGGGCCTGGAGGCCGGCACCCTCCTCACCGCCGGCCAGCTCTCGCTGCCCTCCGGCGTTCAGCTCGCCGGTGACCCCGAGGCCGGCGTGGTGAACATTTCCGCCGCTCCGACCGCCGAGGACCTCGACGCCGAGCTCGCCGAGGCTGAGGCCGAGGCCGGCATCGAGAAGGACGCCCCTGAGGCTGAGGCGTCCGAGGAGTCCTCGAAGGAGTGAGCAGCTCCTCGAGCGCCGCGCCCGGCGGCGGGGGTACCACCCCCGCCGCCGGGCGCGAGCCCGTCGAGGGACGTCGGCCCGTCGAGGGGCCGTGGCTCGTGGTGGGTCTGGGCAACCCCGGCCCGGAGCACGCCGCCGATCGGCACACGGTCGGGGCGATGGTGGTCGACGAGCTCGCCTCACGGCTACGGACGGGGTTCAAGGCCTCCAAGCAGCGCGCGGCCATCGCCGAGGTGCGCCTGGGCCCGCCCGGCCCGTCGAGCCAGCGCGTGGTGCTCGCCAAGCCGACCTCGTGGATGAACGAGTCCGGGGGGCCGACGGCCGGGCTCGCCCGCTTCTTCGGCGTCGATCCGCTGCGCGTCATCGCCGTCCACGACGAGCTCGACATCGACGCCGGCGCCGTTCGCCTCAAACGCGGCGGCGGCGAGGGTGGCCACAACGGCCTGCGCGACATCAGCAAGGCCCTTGGCACCAAGGACTACGTCCGCGTGCGCGTCGGCATCGGCAGGCCGCCCGGGCGCATGGACCCGGCGGACTTCGTGCTGCGCAGTTTCTCGGCCGCCGAGCGCAAAGAGCTGCCCTTCCTGCTCTCTGACGCGGCGGATGCCGTCGAGGCCGTCATCACCGACGGCCTCGAAGCGGCGCAGCAGCGGTTTCACGCACCACGATGACGATCTGGAGGACCGTGTGAGCGAAGCGCCCGCCACAGTCGAGGGGCAGCAGCCGACCGGAGGGCCGCTGCTGCTGGTGGTCTGTACCGGCAACATCTGCCGATCGCCGATGGCGGAGCGCCTCCTGAAGGCTGCCTTCGACGCCGCCGAGCCCGACCCGGCGCTGCGCGTCCGCGTGGCCAGCGCTGGCACGTCAGCGCTCACAGGAGCCCCGATGGAGCCGGAAGCCGCCGACGCCGTGCGGCGCGCCGGGGGGGACCCCACGGGCCATGAGGCCACCTACCTCACCTCCACCCTCATCCGCGAGGCGGCCCTGGTGCTGACCGCGGCGCGTGACCACCGCGGCGCCGTGGTGCGGCTCGTGCCAGCCGCCGTGCGCCGCACGTTCACGCTCCCCGAGGCCGCGCGTCTTCTCGAGGCTGTGGGAGACCAGGTGCAGGGTGACCGAGTCGCCGAGCGACTGGTTTCGGCCGCCAGCATTCTGGCAGGCGCCCGCGGCAGGGTGATGCCGAAGGAACCCGGCGACGACGACGTGCTCGACCCCTACCGTCGGGGTCCGAAGGAGTGGGCGACCAGCGAGGAGCAGGTGACCCAGGCCGTGCGCGCCATCGTCGGCGCCCTCGTTCCCTCCGGCAGGGCGCTCACCACTCGCTGACCACCGGGACGCGACGAGGGGCCCCGCTGCACTGCAGCGGAGCCCCTCGTCAAAATCTTGGGTGGTGCTGTGATCAGCGGAAGAGCCAGTAGATGACGCGGTAACCCTTCGCCGCGACACCGATCACGAAGCCCTTGTTGCCGGGTGCCTTGCCGATGTACCACTTGACCGGCGCCTTGATGATCTGGGAGTAGCCGCCGCCTGAGGCGATGGGCGTCGTCGGCGTGGTCGGCTTGGGGTTGCCCGGCGTGTTGCAGTTGTACGAGCCCTTGGTGCAGGTGGGCTGTACGTAGATCTTCCCGGCGGGCTGGGAGGTAGCCGCGCTTGCGGCCGGTGCCAGGGTTGCCGCAGCGAGGCCGAGGCCAACCGCCGCGACGACGATGCGCTGTCCCCGGCGCAGGGTGGTGCTAGCGGACATGGTGGACCTCTCGTCGGCTGACGGGTTCCTGGGAATCATGGCAGAAGATCACCCATTTGCGGACCACGACGCCGAAATCCGGGCGTCTCGTCAGGAGCAGACCTGTGCGGCGACGGAGGCGTCGTGCACGAGCGGTTGCGTGTGCACCGACGTGATCGGCGTCGCAAGCCCCGCGGTCGTCGCGACGATCTGCACCGGGGCGCCGCGCGGAACGGCCACCGCCAGCCGGTTGACGCTCCAGCCGCGCTCGGGCAGCACCTCGATGTCTGCGATCTGCCCGTCCACGGTCATGCTCGTCACCGTGCGCCCCGGAGGCAGGTAGAGGGCGATCGTGAGCAGTTCCGTGGTCGGTGCCTGCCCTTCCACCTTGGTGGAGACGTAGTACGGGATCTCGGCCGGCGCGTCGTTGGTGAGCTCGATCGTGATCTCGGGTGAGGCGTTGCAGGCGCCGGTGACTCGCACGGATTCGCGCAGGTAGTAGTCCAACTTCGACGCCGAGATGTTGGTGAGGTAGACGCCCGCCGCGTCCTCCTCGGGAGCCGGGAGGGCCCCCGCGGCTCCGCCCTTCTCGAGGGCTTCCTGCTGCGCGGGGTCGGCCGTCCACAGCTGGACGTGGCCACCGCTCACGGCCTCACCGAGGGACACCAAGCGGGAGGTGTCCCAGGCCCCGCCGCCCAGGCCCCGGGAGAACGCGGAGCCCACCAGCGCCGTGAGGTAGTTCTTGCGCGCGGCGTTGTCGTCGCCGAAGACCTCGTAGGCCTGGCGCAGGACGACGTCGGAGACGGTGTCGGCGGTGACGCTGGGCCCGTCGGGCACCTCGACGGTCCCGGCGCCGCGCAGCAGCGGCGCGAGCCCCGCGGGATCGACGGCGATGACGCCATCCGGGGCGGGGCGGCCCTGTGCCGTCCAGAGGTCGACGAGCAGCTGCGCGGCGTACGGGAAGTGGGGGCTGAGGCCGACGTTCTGGGAGTAGCTGACCTGTTCGGCCGGGTAGAGGGCTCGGTACTCGGGTCCGAGGTCGCGGACGGGGCCGCTGAGGCGCTCGAGGTCGTCGTTGGACCCGGCGTCGGACAGGGAGAGACGGCCATCGTTGACGTCGAGCAGCGCCCAGGTACCGATGATCCCGCCGGTGGGGCGAAGTTCGGCGGTGTTCTGGAAGGCCACCAGGTACGTCCGAGGTCCGTCACCGCCCAGCACGACGGGCAGGGCTGTGAGCAGTGCCTGTGCGCGCGAGAGGCCCCCGGAGAGCTCCGCGACGCCGGTTTGGGCCTGCCGCACCCGCTCGGACAGGCCGGGGGGCAGGCCGGCAGCGTCAACGGATGCCGCCCGCACCTGCGCATCGCGCGCGGCGGCGGCTGCCGGCTCGAGGGAGACCGCGAGGTCGGCGATGCCGGCAGGGTCCAGGGTGCCGTCCGCGCGGATCGCACCGCCGCTCGACAGTGCGCGTTCCCCGGCCTTCACGGCGGGCATGGCTCCGGCTCCCACGGCAGCATCGACGGCGGCGACCGTCGTGCGGACCGCCGCGACCACCTCGCCGGCCTTGCCCGGCAGGTGGGACGCCAACGCCAGGGGAGGACTGTCGACGGCGGCGCGCGCGTCGGCAGTGGCCAGTGCCGCCTGCTCGGTAGCTCGGGAGGCTGCGGAGAGGTTGCCACTCGCGACGGCGGCGCGTACCGCGGACACCTCAGCCGTCGCGGCCCTGACGTGGCCCGCGGCGGCGCGTGCCTCCATGCCGCCCCAGACAGCCCAGCCGACGACCAGGAGCGCTGCCACTCCGAGCGCCACGAGCGCGGGCCGACGCCACGGGGGCCGAGCGGGCTTCGCTCGGCGCCGCGCCGTCCCGGTTGAACTCACCGCGCTCCTGGCTGAGCTCCTGGCTGAACTCACCGCTCCGCTGAGCCGGAGCGCGTGGTCCTGGGGCCGGCGGGCCGAGGCCGACGGGGGGCGCTCGCGCCACCCTCGGCCGGCAGCTCACCGGTGACCGTCTCGCCGCCGGAGCGCGGCGCACGGGAACGCCGGCTCTTCGGGGTCTTCAACGCGTCGAGGGGCTGGTACTTGTACGCGTACGTCTGGTACGCGTCGACGCCCTTCGTGGGCAGCATCGTCACCACGGCGCCCAGCACCGTCGCCTCGACAGCGGACAGGGCCTGCAGCGCGCGGGCGACCTGCGGGCGCCGCGCCCGGCCGCTCCCGACGACGAGCAGCGCACCGCCGACGACCTCCGAGAGCACCGCCGAGTCCGTCACGGCCAGCAGGGGAGCGCCGTCGAGGAGCACCACGTCGAACCGCTGCTCGAGCTCGTGCAGCAGCTTGGTCATGTGGTCGGAGGCCAGGAGCTCGCTGGGGTTGGGCGGCACGCCGCCCGAGGTGAGCACCGACAGACCTTCGAAGTCTCCCCAGGGTTGGAGCACGTCGTCGAGAGAAGCCTGTCCGACGAGCACGGTGGTGAGGCCGGCGGCGCCCTCGAGGCCCAGATAGGTGGCCACCATGGGGCGGCGCAGGTCGGCGTCGACGAGGACGACGCGGATGCCAGCCCCCGCCATCGTCAGGGCGAGGTTGATGGCCGTGGTGCTCTTGCCCTCGCCCTCGAGGGAGGAGGTCACCACCACGGAGCGAGCCCCTGAGGCAGCGGTGGCGAAGTGGAGGTTGGTGCGCAGCTGGCGGAAGCACTCGGCGCGCACGCCCCGCGGCTGGTCGACGACGACGAGAGGGTGCTCGCGCGCTTCGTCGTCGTAGGGCATGCCTGCGAGTACGGGCAGCCCCAACTGGGACAGGTCCTGTTCGCCGCGCACGGTGGTGTCGAGCGTCTCGCGCAGCACGGCAAGACCGACACCCACGGCCAGGCCGACGAGCAGGCCGAGCGCCAAGTTCAGCGGAGCGTTCGGGGAGGAGGGCGCGGCCGGCACGACGGCCGGCTGAGTAGTGGTGAGCTGGACCGGCGTCGCCGTGCCCGTGCCGTTGCCCTCCAGCGTGGCCACAGTCGTGATGAGGGAGGCCCCGACGGCATTGGCGATCTGCGCGGCCTGCTGCGGCGACGGATCGGTCACCGTGATGTTGATGAGCACGGTGTCGAGCGGCGCCTCGGCGGTGATCTGCTGCGCCAGCCGGCCCGGTGTGGTCTGGAGGCCCAGCTCGGAGATGACAGGCCCCAGGACGATGTCCGTGCGGGCGACGTCGGCGTAGGACTGCACGCTCTGCTGCACGAAGTTGTTGCCCTGCTGGAGGTCGGAGACCGAACCCTGGCCCTGCGCGCGCACGAACAGACGAGTCTCCGCCTGGTATTCCGGGGTGGCCGCCAGCGTCGCCGCTGCGGCGCCGGCCAGGGCCAGCGCCGTCAGGACGACGATCGACAGCCACCTCTTGCGCAGCACGCGCAGGTAGTCGGTGAGCTCCACACTCTCCCCCTCGTCGGTGGCGCTGATCGTGGCACAGCGGTGACCAGCGGGTCACTGTTCGCACCAGTTCATCCCCCGGAAGATTCCTCAGGAGATCCATCGGAAGCCGGTGAAGCCCATGAGAGGGCCTTGCGGCAAAAGGGTTAACGGGCAGGTCGTCAAGGGTCGGTGTGTCGTCGCAGGTGCTCCGGCGTGTCGGCCTCCGGTACGGTGCGCCACACCGCCACCCGAACGGTGGCGGGCACCACACCGCCGAGGAGACCGACAGTGACGATCACCACCAAGACGACCAAGGGGTCCGACGACGTCAAGGTGACGTTCTCCCTGTCCGCCGCCGAGTACTCCGAGCCCGTCTCGGTCGTGGGCAACTTCAACGACTGGAGCCCGTTCGCCCATGTCATGAAGAAGCGTTCCAACGGCAGCCGGTCGGCCACGGTCGTCGTGCCGAAGGGCTCCACCGTGCACTTCCGCTACCTCGGCCACGACGGCCACTGGTTCGACGACGAGGACGCCGTCGTCGATGACCAGGGCAGCACTTACGAGGTCTGATCGCTCGTCTCCCGGGCGGCAGTGCGTGACCCGACCGGGCGTCGCCCGGTCGGGTCCATTGCGCTCAGTGACCTTCAGGGGGCCTCTTTAGAGTGGCCGTGAAGCACCGCAGGCCCCTGAGGAGGACGTTCCGTGACCGCAGCAGATCAGCAGAGCCACCCGTCGGCAGTCCCGACCGCCGACATCCCAGTGGTGATCCTGTGCGGAGGCATGGGTACCCGCCTGCGCGAGGCCAGCGAGCAGCTGCCCAAGGGCCTGGTCGACGTCGGCGGCCGTCCGATCCTGTGGCACATCATGAAGACGTACTCCCACTACGGCTTCCGCCGCTTCGTGCTGTGCCTGGGCTACAAGGGCGACATGATCAAGTCGTACTTCCTGGACAGCCGGGTGCGCTCCTCCGACCTCACGCTGCACACCAACGGCTCCAAGCCGTTGGAGTTCCACACCGACACCTCCGACGAGGACTGGGAGATCACCTTCGTCGAGACGGGCCTCACCACGGCCACCGGCGCCCGCATTGCCCGCGCCGCCAAGTACCTCGACGCCCCCCGCTTCGCCCTCACCTACGGTGACGGCATCGGCGCCGTCGACATCTCCGCCGCGCTGGACCAGCACGTGGCCTCGGGCCTGACCGGCACCCTCACGGGCGTGCACCCCAGCGGTCGCTACGGCGAGATGCAGGTCGTGGGTGACGTGGTCAAGGAGTTCAACGAGAAGCCCACCACCCAGACCGACTACGTCAACGGCGGCTTCTTCTTCTTCGAGCGGTCCTTCGTGGACGGCTACCTCGACGCCGACCGCACCGAGGAGATGCTCGAGCACGCACCCCTGGGTCGCCTGGCCCGCGACGGCCAGCTCGGGGTCTACAAGCACGAGGGCTACTGGCTGGGCATGGACACCTTCCGTGACTGGAAGGAGCTCAACGGCCTGTGGGACGCCGGCAAGGCGGAGTGGAAGGTCTGGAAGGACTGAGCAACGTGCTCGCTTCTCTCAGCGGGGGAGGGCTGCCCCTGCTGCGAGCCCAGCGGGAGGCGGCCGCCGAGCGGCTGCCTCCCGAGGTGCTCGACTACTACGACGCCGGGGCCGGCGACGAGGTCACCCGCCGCGAAGGCGCGTTGGCGTGGGCCTCCTACCGCTTGCGCCCGCGCGTCCTGCGTGACGTCGGCACGGTCAGCACCGAGACGACGCTGCTCGGCCAGCACCTCGCGCACCCGGTGGGCGTCGCGCCGATGGCCTTCCATGCCTTGGCCACCCCCGACGGCGAGCTCGCCACCGCGGCGGCCACCGGGGCGAACGGCGGACTGCTCGGCCTCTCCACGCGCTCCTCGCGGAGCCTGGAGGAGGTAGCGGCCGCTGCCGCTCAGCACGGCGCACCGTGGTGGTTCCAGGTGTACGTCATGAAGGACCGATCGCTCACCGAGGCGCTGGTGCGGCGAGCCGTCGACGCCGGCGCCGGTGCGCTGGTGCTCACCGGTGACACGCCGTACGTGGGCCGTAAGCGCCGCGTCACGGGCACCCGGCTGTCCGTCCCGGACGACCACTTCCTCGTCAACCTGGCCCCGCACTTCGCCGAGCGCGTCGACGCCGGGGGAGCGGAGCTGACGGTGGCCGCCCAGCGCGCCGCCGCCGAGCAGGACCCGACCATCGACCTCGCCACCATCGGTTGGCTCGCCGAGGTGTCAGGCCTGCCGGTGCTCGTCAAGGGCGTGCTGCGGGGCGATGACGCCGTGGCGTGCCTACAGGCAGGCGCCGCTGGCGTCGTCGTGTCCAACCACGGTGGCCGCCAGCTCGACAGGTCGGTGCCCAGCGCGCTCGCGCTGCCCGAGGTGGCCGCTGCCGTCCGCGAGCACGCACGGGTGAGTGGTCCGCTGCCCGGCGGGTACGCGCCCGTCGTTCTCGTCGACGGCGGGGTGCGGACCGGCACCGACGTGCTCACGGCGCTCGCGCTCGGCGCCGACGGCGTTCTGGTCGGGCGGCCCCTGCTCTGGGCACTGGCCGCCGGCGGCGCTGACGCGGCGGGCGCCTGCATCGCCGAGGTCGTGTCCGACCTCAAACATGCGATGGCACTCGCCGGGGCCGCTAGCCTCTCGGGGATCACACCCGACCTGGTGCACCCATCGGGTGCTGTCCTTTCCCGTGGGGCGTGACCTTTCTTGACCCACTGTTGACCAGCGCATTCACCGTTCATGGTGGTCTTCCCCCCGTTCGGGTGATGTGCTGGCGGACGGTTCCCGACGCGTCGAGGGCGCGATCCGCGCAGGGCTACCGTCTTGACCAGCGGGCGACGGAGACCGCCCCCGCGCCCAGTGCGCCCTAGGCGCTGATCACTACGAGGAGGCCCGCCGTGCGAGTTCACGGACACGCCATCCCGCGCGCCCGCCACATCGGTGGGTCCGGCTCGGCAGAACGGGTCGACGTCGTCGTCGTCGGCGGTGGCTCGGCGGGCAGCGTCGTCGCCGGGCGCCTCGTGGAGCGTGGCGTGGGTTCGGTGCTCGTGCTCGAGGCGGGCGCCCCCGTGCATCCGTGGGACGTCGAGCTGCGGATGCCGCTGGGCATGTACCGCGCTGTGGGCGACCCCCGGTACGACTGGAAGTACACCTCCGAGGAGGAGCCCTGGCTCTTCCGACGCAAGATCTCCCTGCCGCGTGGCAAGGTGCTGGGCGGGTCCAGCGCCATCAACGGCATGCTCTACCAGCGCGGTCACGCTGCCGACTACGACGGCTGGGCCGCGATGACCGGCGAGCAGGGCTGGGACTACTCCCACCTGCTGCCGTACTTCCAGCGTGTCGAGGCGGCCCTGACCCCGTCCGCCGGCCCCAGCCGCGGGCGCATCGGCGCTCACGTGCTCACCCCCGACCCCGCGAGCAGCCCGCTGCACGAGGCGTTCTTCGAAGCCGCCCGCCAGGCCGGTCACCCCGTGGCGGCCGACCCCAACGACGTCCAGGACGGCGTGGGACGCTTCGAGAAGGCCCAGCACCGCGGGCGGCGCGTCACCGCCGCCGACGCCTACCTCTCCCCGCACCTGCGTGCGGGGAACCGCGCCTTGCGGGTGCAGACCCGGGCGCTGGTCACCCGCGTCGTCGTCGAGTGCGGTCGTGCGGTGGGGGTGCGCTACCGCGTGCTCGACGCGTCGGGTGTGCCCGGCCCCGAGCAGGAGGTGCGCGCCGGAGAGGTGGTGCTGGCCGCCGGCGCCTTCGAGACCCCGAAGCTGCTGCTGCTGTCCGGGATCGGGCCGCGTGACGAGGTGGCTGCCGCCGGCGTTGCGAGCGTGCACCACCTGCCCGGCGTGGGGCGTGACCTGCAGGACCACCTCGGTGCCTTCGTCCAGCACCGGTGCAGCCAGCCGGTCAGCATGACCACCATCAAGCACAAGCCCCACCTGCTCGCCGCCGCCGCGCAGTGGCTGGCGCTGGGGTCGGGGCCGGGGGCGAGCACCCACATCGAGGCGGGCGGCTTCCTGCGCACCAGCCCCGAGCAGCTCGTGCCCGAGGCGACGGTCTTCTTCTCCAGCCTGGTCTGGCCGGTGGCCGGCATGCCCGTGGTCGAGGGCCACGGCTATCAGCTGTACGCCTACCCGGGGCGCGTCACCTCCCGCGGTTCCGTCACGCTGCGCTCCGCGGACCCCGCAGCGATGCCGGTGATCCGCAACAACTACCTCTCCACCGAGAGCGATCGGCAGGCCTGGGTGCGCGTGCTGCGCGCCGTGCGCGAGGTGCTCTCCCAGCCCGCGTTCGAGCCCTACGACGGCGGGGAGGTGGTCCCGGGCACGCACGTCGTCTCCGACGAGGAGCTGCTCGCCTTCGTGCAGCGCACCGCCCGCACCGGGCTGCACCCGACCTCGACGGCGCGGATGGGCATGGACGACGCCGCGGTGCTCGACCCGACGACCCTCAGCGTGCACGGCGTGCGTGGCCTGCGAGTGGTCGACGCCTCCGCCATCCCGCTCATCCCCAACGGCAACAGCTACGCGCCCGTCATGGTGCTGGCCGAGAAGGCCGCCGACCTCATCTCGGGGGCCACGCCGCCCGCGCCCGGCGTCGTGCCTGTCGCGGCCCGCGCCCTGCCGGGTGCGCTACCGCCGCTGCCCGACGGCACCCTCGCGGGTGACGGGTCGTTGGCGGATCGGCACGGCCTGCCCGTGCGCCCCGAGGTAGCCGGCGGTCAGCCCGCCGCTTGAACGGCCGGAGGGCGGCGCACGAGCGGGTGTTAGCGGCTGTCAGGGGAGCGACCTACCCTGGGTGCTCGTGCCGCTGACTGGGATCGTCTCCGCCCTGCTGCCCGACCGGGGATTCTCCCTCGCCGTCGCGAACGCACGTACCGGCGGCGTCCCGCTGCTCGAGGCGGCGGTCCCGCCCGGTGCCCGTCCCGCGCTGCTCGCGGCGATCGCGGCCGACGAGGAGGCCGGCGGCGCGGGGCGCACCGTGCTGGCCGTCACCGCCACCGGCCGGCAGTGCGAGGACCTCGCCGCCGCGCTGCGCTGCTTCCTCGACCCGGCCTCCGTGGTGGAGTTCCCGAGCTGGGAGACGCTGCCGCACGAACGCCTCTCGCCCCGCTCGGACACCGTGGGCCGCCGGCTCGCCGTCCTGCGGCGTCTGGCCCACCCCGAGGCCAGTGAGGACGGCCAGGGCTCGCGGGTGAGGGTGGTCGTGGCCCCGGTTCGGGCCGTCCTGCAGCCGCTCGTGGCGGGTCTGGGAGACCTGCGGCCGGTGCAGCTGCGGGCGGGCGACGTCGTCGACCTCGAGCAGGTCGTGGCCGACCTGGCCGCTGCGGCGTACACGCGCACCGAGATGGTGGAGCGCCGCGGTGACATGGCCGTGCGCGGTGGCATCCTCGACGTCTTCCCGCCCACCTCCGACCACCCCCTGCGGGTGGAGTTCTTCGGCGACGAGGTCGACGAGGTCCGCGCTTTCTCCGTGGCCGACCAGCGCTCCCTCGAGGTGGTGCCCGAGGGCCTGTGGGCGCCGCCGTGCCGCGAGCTGCTCCTCACCGAGGAGGTGAGGGCCCGCGCCGCCGCTCTCAAGGAGAAGCTGCCCGGCGCGGCGGAGATGCTCGACAAGATCGCCGGTGGCATCGCCGTGGAGGGCATGGAGTCGCTCGCACCCGCCCTCGTCGACGACATGCAGCCCCTGCTGGACGTGCTGCCCACCGGCACGCACGTCGTCGTCCTCGACCCTGAGCGCGTCCGGAGCCGCGCGCACGACCTCGTGGCCACCTCCGAGGAGTTCCTTGCCGCGGCGTGGGCCAACGCGGCCTCCGGCGGGCAGGTCCCGGTGGACCTCGGGCTCGAGCGGGCCAGCTACACGACGTTCGCCGCCACGCGCGCGCATGCCCTGACCACCGGGCGGCCGTGGTGGTCGCTGAGCTCGTTCACCGCCGACGAGGAGACCGCCAGCTTCGACGGCGAGGACGGCGCCGTCGTCGTCACGGTCGGGGCCCGCGAGGTGGAGGGGTACGCCGGTGACGTACCGAAGGCCCTCGCCGACCTGCGCGCCCTCGTCAGCGACGGCTGGCGCCTGGTGGCCACCGCCGCCGGCCACGGCTCCGCCGACCGTCTCGCGGAGGTGCTGCGCGACGCGGACGTGCCTGCCGCCCGCGTGGACGGTGTGGGCACTGTGGGAGGAGGCGACGATGACGGAGCCGGCATCCCGTCGAGCGTCGTCCAGGTGACCACCGCCAGCCTCGGCCATGGTTTCGTGGCGGCAGGGCTCAAGCTGGCGCTGCTGACCGAGGCCGACGTGCTCGGCACCTCTGGGCCGATGTCCGCCAAGGACGCCAAGCGCATGCCGAGCCGTCAGCGGCGCAACGCCGTCGATCCGCTGCAGCTCAAGACCGGTGACTACGTCGTCCACGAGCAGCACGGCGTCGGCCGGTACGTCGAGATGGTCCAGCGCACGCTGCAGGGCGCCACGCGTGAGTACCTCGTCATCGAGTACGCGCCCTCCAAGCGCGGCCAGCCCGGTGACCGGCTCTTCGTGCCCACCGACACCCTCGACCAGGTCACCCGGTACGTGGGCGGCGAGGCGCCGGCGCTCAACAAGATGGGCGGCGCCGACTGGGCCAAGACCAAGGGTCGGGCCCGCAAGGCGGTCAAGGAGATCGCCGGTGACCTCATCAAGCTCTACAGCGCCCGGATGGCCACCAAGGGCCACGCCTTCGCGCCGGACACCCCGTGGCAGCGCGAACTGGAGGACGCGTTCCCCTTCGTCGAGACCCCCGACCAGCTGGTCACCATCGACGAGGTCAAGGCCGACATGGAGCGCATCGTGCCCATGGACCGCCTCATCTGCGGCGACGTCGGCTACGGCAAGACCGAGATCGCCGTGCGCGCCGCCTTCAAGGCCGTGCAGGACGGCAAGCAGGTCATGGTGCTCGTGCCCACCACGCTGCTCGTGCAGCAGCACCTGGAGACGTTCTCCGAGCGGTTCGCGCCGTTCCCCGTCACCGTGCGCGCCCTGTCCCGCTTCGTGTCCGCCAAGGAGTCCGAGGCGGTCAAGGCGGGCCTGGCCGACGGCACCGTCGACGTCGTCATCGGCACCCACCGCCTCCTCGGGGGCGAGTACCGCGCCAAGGACCTCGGTCTGGTCATCATCGACGAGGAGCAGCGCTTCGGGGTGGAGCACAAGGAGCTGCTCAAGACGCTGCGCACCAACGTGGACGTGCTCGCGATGAGCGCCACCCCGATCCCGCGCACGCTGGAGATGGCCGTCACCGGCATCCGCGAGATGTCGACGCTGGCCACCCCGCCGGAGGAGCGCCACCCGGTGCTCACGTACGTGGGGCCCTATGAGGAGAGGCAGGTGGCCGCCGCCATCCGCCGCGAGCTGCTGCGCGAGGGCCAGGTCTTCTACGTGCACAACAAGGTCGAGTCGATCGACCGGGCCGCGGCGCGGCTGGCCGAGCTCGTGCCCGAGGCCCGGATCGCCACCGCGCACGGCAAGATGAACGAGCACCGCCTGGAAGAGGTCATCGTCGACTTCTGGGAGAAGCGCTTCGACGTGCTGGTCTGCACCACCATCGTCGAAACCGGGCTGGACATCTCCAACGCGAACACGCTCATCCTCGAGCGGGCCGACCTGCTGGGCCTGAGCCAGCTCCACCAGCTGCGCGGCCGCGTGGGTCGCGGCCGCGAGCGCGCCTACGCCTACTTCATGTACCCGGGGGAGAAGCCGCTGACGGAGACCGCCCACGACCGGCTGGCCACCATCGCGTCCCACACCGACCTCGGCGCGGGCATGCAGGTGGCCATGAAGGACCTCGAGATCCGCGGCGCCGGCAACCTGCTCGGCGGGGAGCAGTCCGGGCACATCGCCGGCGTCGGCTTCGACCTGTACGTGCGCCTGGTGGGCGAGGCTGTGGCGGAGTTCCGCGATGGCCCCAAGGAGGAGGGCCTGCCGGAGGCGAAGATCGAGCTCCCGGTGGACGGACTGCTCCCGCACGACTACGTCCCGCACGAGCGGCTGCGTCTGGAGGCCTACCGGAAGCTGGCCGCGGCGACCTCGGACGACGACGTCGCCGCCGTGCGTGCCGAGCTGGTCGACCGCTACGGCGAGCCGACCGAGCAGGTGGAGAACCTCCTCGCGGTGGCGCGGTTCCGGGTGCGCGCGCGGGCCTCGGGCATCAGCGAGGTGTCGCTGCAGGGCCGGAACGTCAGGTTCGCGCCCGTCGAGCTGCGCGAGAGCCAGGAACTGCGAGTGCAGCGCCTCTACCCGGGCACGCTCGTCAAGCCGGCGCTACGGACGATCCTCGTGCCGCAGCCGATGACCTCGCGCGTGGGCGGTCAGCCGCTGCGCGACAGGGCCGTACTGGAGTGGGCCACGGCCCTGCTCGACGCGGTGATGCCGGTCGATCAGCTCGTGCCGGCGGCCGCGAGCTGACGGCGGGGTGCGTGCGGCTGAGGGCCACCCTCCGCCAGCGCCTCACCCGTCTGCACCGTCCTCCCAGGCGCATGCCCCACCATGGGGGATGTGGATCACCTCGTGTACATCAGCTTCGGAGAGGGGCGCCACGTCGACGAAGTGCGCTTCTCGGTGCAGACGGCGGCCCGGCACCTGCCGACAGGCGGTGGCAGCTGGCGCATCACCCTGTGGACCGACCGGCCCGAGCAGTGGAAGGACCTGCCCGTCGAGGTGGTCGAGGTCTCCTCCGAGCAGGCGCGCGCGTGGATGGGGCCGCACCAGTACGTCTGGCGGGCCAAGATCGAGGTGCTGAGCGCCGCGCTGGAGGCCTCCGGCGGCGGGCGCTGCCTCTACGTCGACGGCGACACCTGGTGGAAGCGGTCGCCGTCGGTGGTGTTCGACAGGATCGGTCCCGGTCGCAGTGTCATGCACCTGCGCGAGGGGCGCCCTCCCGCGCCCGAGGTCGCTGCGCTCCAGCATGTGCTGGGGCGCCACGAGCCGCTGGACCTGACCGGTCGCCCCTGGGCCTTCCCGGCCGACCGCGACTCCTGGAACGCCGGAGTCATCGGCCTGCACCCGGCGGACGCCGCGGTCTGCGCCGAGGTCGCCCACCTCACCGACCAGCTGCTCGAGCACGGCTTCGACGACCATTCGCACACCTCCGAGCAGCTGGCTTTCGCGGTGGGCCTGGCCTCCCGCACCACGGTCTCCGAGTCCCGCGACGCCGTCATCCACTACTGGCCCTCTGAGATGCGCGAGCCGTTCGGAGCGGCTCTGGCCGACGACAGGGCGAGCCGCCACTCGCCCCAGGAGCGGTTCGAGCGGCTCTGGGGCCGCAGGCCGCGCCCCACGCTGCAGCGCCGCGCCAAGGACACCGCCAAGCGGGCCCTGCGCCGTGTCGGGGTGCGCCGCTGAGACCTGCGCCGGCACTCGCCCTGGCACCCCCGTGAGAGTCCGCCGCGGGTGCCCTGACATCACGCTGCGTGGTCGAGCGTCACCCTGTCGGCGGGTGCTTGCGCCCGCACACCACCCTCGGGTGCACCCGCTGTTCACCTGCGTGCCCCCCGGCGGCCACGATGTCGCCGGTGGCGCCCGACGGTGGGCTGCGGGCGTCCCGCGTCGGAGGGGGACGGCAGTGAACGACGAGAGCAGCGCAGGGCATGGGCCGGCGGGGCAGGCAGCGCCGGCGAGGTGGTGGCGCGGGGCACACCCGCATCGGCCGCGGGGGCGCGAGGTCTCGCTGACCCCGCTGGTGCGGGTGCTCGCCGTCGTCGTCGTCGTGCTGGTGGTGGTCGGACCGACCGTCCGCATCGCGGTGGAGGCGGTGCAGGGTGACGCCGCGCTGCCGCTGGCCTGGCTCGACGAGGCCAAGCGGCAGACCGACCTCGACGGCGAGGCGAACCTCCCCGCGACGTTCAGCGCCGTCCTGCTGGCCCTCGTGGGGGTGGCCCTGCTCGCGCTCGCGGGCGTGCGGCGTGCCCGGGGCGAGCGTGCGCGGCCGGTGGTGGTGCTGGCGGCGGTCGCGGGATACCTGGGCCTGGACGAGGCCACCGAGCTTCACGAGTCGCTCGCGCTCGTCGCCGAGCACCTGCACGCCACCCTCGGGCTGCACAACTTCGCCTGGCTGGTCCCTGGCGTGCTGGTCGCGGCTGCGGGCGGGGTCGTCGTCCTCAGACTGGCCAGGGCGCTGCCGCGGCGCTTGAGGTTGCGGCTGATGGGCGCGGGCGCGGTCTACCTCTTCGGTGCACTCGTCATGGAGTACGTCACGAGCTTCTTCCTCGTGGACCTGCCGGGGACGGCGGAACTCACCGCACCGCAGCCGGTCTCCTACATCCTCCTCAACGCCGTGGAGGAGGGGGCAGAGATGCTGGGGGCGCTGCTCGCGCTCGCCGCTGTGCTTGCCGAGCTACGACTGCGCGTCGTCGACGGGGGAGTCGCCGTGGTGGGCGTCTCGCAGAGCGTCACCGCGGGTGCTGTGCGCCACTCGGGGGGTCTGGGGGGTGATCCTTCCCTCGGAAGGACCGCCGCGGTCGACGCAAGCCCCGGCGGAGTGGTTACCGTCAGCGAGCATCGGCAGGGGCACCTGCACGGGGGAGAAGGAGAACGATGAGCACCGACACCAGCCTCGACAGCAGCCTGGACCCGACCTTGGGGGCATCCCAGGGCGAGGTGTCGGCTCTCGGCGTCGCCCCCCTGACCGAGCTCCGCTACCCGGCGCTCGGCCCGGCTGACCCCGTCCCGGTCTACCGCCCCTACCTCGGCGCGGAGGTCCAGGAGGCGGCTCGCTCGGCCCTGGAGGCCGGCTGGCTCGGCATGGGCAAGCTCAGCCAGGACTTCGAACTCGGCCTGGAGTCGTTCCTCGGGCTCGGTCCGAGCGGCCGGCGCGCGGTGTCCACCAACTCCTGCACCGAGGCACTGCACCTGGCCGGCCAGCTCATCGGTCTCGGCCCCGGCGACGAGGTCATCGCGCCGTCGTTCACGTACGTGGCCGGCCACCAGGCGATGAGCCGTACCGGAGCATCGGTGGTCTTCGCCGACATCGAGGACCGGCGCCTCTGCCTCGACCCCCAGCGGGTCCGCGAGGCCATCACCGAGAACACCAAGGCCATCCTCGCCGTCGACTACCTCGGTCTGCCCTGCCAGCTCGACGAGCTCCTCGAGATCGCCTCCGAGCACGGGCTGCGCGTCATCGAGGACGCCGCGCACGCCTTCGGCACCGTCTCCGCTGGACGTCCCGTCGGCTCCTTCGGCGACATCACGTGCTTCAGCTTCGGCCCGGTGAAGACCATCACCACCCTCGAGGGCGGAGCGATCATCACCTCCGACCCCGCCGACGTCCAGACGTTGCACGAGCTGCGACACCTCGGCATCGACGCCGACACCGACGCGCGGTACAAGAACCAGCGCAACTGGGAGTTCGACGTGGTCCGGCAGGGCTTCCGCTGCCACCTCGGCTCGGTGCCGGCCGGGATCGGCCTGGCGCAGCTCGCCCTCGTGGACGAGTTCATCACCAACCGTCGCGAGTACTGCAAGGCCTACGACGCCGCGTTCGCCGACCTCGCCGAGGCGGGCCACCTGCAGCTGTTCGACACCGACTGGGAGGGCGTGGCTCCCTACATCTACGTCATCCGCGTTCGCGACGCCGTGCGCCGCGCCGACCTCATCGCCCACCTCAAGGCGAAGGGCATCGGGTCCGGCATCCACTTCCTCGGTGCCCACGAGTTCTCCTTCTACGCCGACTCGCGCCGCGGACCGCTGCCGGTGACGGACCTGGCCACCAGCCAGGTGCTGACGCTGCCGCTGCACCCGTACATGGACTCCGCCACCATCGACCGCGTCGTCGATGGTGTGCGCACGTTCTTCCAGTGAGGGTCCCGTGAACGTCAGAGTGGGCGGGTGGGAGCACACCGCCACGCTGGCGCAGGTGCGCGGCGGCAGCACCGGTCGTCTGCGCGTCATCTACCGCTCCTACGGGGGTGACAACCTCAAGCGGCGCCCCGAGTACTACTCGAAGACGACGTCGCTGCTGTCGTTCCTGCGTGCGCTCGACCGCGTGGAGGCCGACGTCGTCTTCATGAACAACGGCCCCATCGCCGAGGATCGCCTGGCGCTCATGCGGGGTCGCGGTGAGATCGTCAGCATCGGCCCCACGAACATGCAGGGCTCCTGGCTGACGATGCTGAAACTGGCGGCCACCTGGGGCGACGACCTCGTCTGGCTCGCCGAGGACGACTACCTCTACACCGAGGAGTCCCTGGCCACGCTGGTCGAGGCGGCGGCGGCGCTGCCCGACGTCGACTACTTCGCCCTGTACGGCGTGACCGAGAACTCCTGGTACCTGCCGCCGGGGCTGGAGCAGCCGAGGCCGCGCGGCTGGACCGACCGCGAGGAGTTCGTGGGTGGTCAGCGGTGGCAGCGCATCGACTCCACAGCGAGCACCTTCGGCGTGCGGGCGAACGCGCTCGCGCAGGACGTCGGCATCTTCAGGCTCGCGATGATCCCTCACCGCAGCATGTACCGCGACCATGACATGTTCCACGGCGTCCAGGGCTACGAGACGCACCGCTGGAGCGACCTGGCCCGCACGCTCGCGCTGCGCGGGGAGGGGAGCCTGATGCGCAAGCTGCGGCGCGTCTACCTCGCGCCGTTCCTCGTGGCGAGCAACCTGCGCTCACACCGCAGGCCGGAGCACCGCCGGTTCCTCATGGCGGCGGATCCGAACGTCATCGCGCACATGGAGATCGAGCTCCTGCCCCCGAACCACGACTGGGCCGCCGAGGCGGCCAGCGTCGTCGCCTGGGCCGAGCAACGCCAGCTCGTCCGCCCCTGACCTCCCGCTGACCGGTGGCGACCCGTCATCGGTCCAGCAGCCAGCCAGTTGTCGGTCAGCCCCCGAACGAGCGGCGGAACTCGGCGGAGGATGCAGGCAACCTGCCGGAGGGCAGCAGCGTGAACGCTCCGCCGAAGCCGCTGCTCACGTTGAACTGGCACGCGTAGAGAACCTGGCCGGGCCCGGCGCCGGCGTGCGTTCCCAGCCATGCGCGCAGCGACGTCACGAAGGCGGGGGAGTCGCCGCCGGAGCTGTCAGCGCACACCGACCACTCCGGCAGCGCCAGCGGCACACCCCACCTGCCGGCGAGGTCGCGGAAGGCGTCCAGCCCGGCGGGACCACCCCATCTGTCGTGCGCGGGGAGCCAGCGGGCGAAGTCCTCCGCGGTGGCCAGGTAGGGGTAGCGGTTGTAGTAGCCGACGCCGAGCACGTCGAGCTGCCCTGGGCCGGGGTGCAGGACTGAGCTGTCGGCGTCCAGGCCCACGGTGTTGTGGTTGAGGGAGAAGACGAGCTGCGCCGAGGGGAAGAGCGTTCGCTGGAGGGCTCGGTACCGCTGCCAGGCGCGCTGGAAGTCACCCACCTCGGCGGCCCGCACGCTCCACGGGTACCAGTTGCCGTTCATCTCATGGGCGAACCGGATGAACGTGGTGCCTGGCGCGGAGCCCCTGACCGCGGCGAGGGCGCGCAGCGAGGCGGTCCAGAGCTCGTCACAGGCACCGCTGGCTGCCTGGGCCCACGTGGTGCCCGCGCCGAACGCTCCGACGGCGACGTCGAGGGCGCGGGTCCAGCCGGCAAGCTCGCCGCCGGGCTGCAGCACCGGCAGGTGCGTGCTCGACCAGGTGCTGTCGGCCCAGGTGGCCGTGAGGTCGAGCTGCCGGCCGAGCAGGCGCTCGTACTCACCCGTGGCCACTCCGTCACCCGCGGCGCCGAGCATGAAGGGCAGGCCGCTGGCAGCCGACTGGAGCAGGCTGGGTGCGGCAGGGCTCACGGCCGCGACGGTCCGGGCGGTGGCCACCCTTCGGCGCCTCCTGGTGGGCCGACGGGCTGCGGCCGCGGGGCCGGTCGCGGCTCCCACGAGCGCCCCGCCCAGCGCCGTGGCGGCACAGGCCAGCAGAGCGCGACGCCCGGGCGGGCGGGTGGGGGCGGTCCCGGAGCCGGCGACGGGCCCGGTCGAGGGGGCGCTCACGGGGCGGTGCTGATCGAGCGTCACGCAGCGATGATGCCGCAGACCGGATCTCGTGGGGCGGAGGGGATGAAACGGGCGAACAGGTCAGCGGGAGCGGCGCGCGGCGGCCTGCAGGGCCCCGGCCCACCCGTCGGCCATGGCTGCCACGTCGAACTGCTCCACGTGCTCCAGGCCCGCGGAGGCCTTGGCGCGCAGCGGGGCAGGGTCGCGCAGGTGCCGCAGCAACGCCTCGGTGAGAGCGGGGACGTCTTCGACGGGCACCAGCTCGCCGGTGCGGCCGGAGTCGAGCACTTCGCGTACCCCGGCGCTGGAGTCCGTGGCCAGGCACGGCACACCCAGCGCGACGGCCTCAATGAGCGCCAGGGGCAGTCCCTCGTGGCGCGAGGGCAGGCAGAACAGGTCAGCACGCGCCACCTCGGGCAGCGGCGCGTCGATGGCGCCGGCGAATTCCACGGTCCCGCTCACGCCGAGCCGCGCGGCCTGCGCCTCCAGCGCCTGGCGGTCGGGACCGTCGTTGAGGATGCGCAGCCGGTGGGGGACGCTGCGTACGGCCGTGGCGTGGGCCTGCAGCAGCAGGTCATAGCCCTTCTGCGGGGCGAGCCTGCCGGTGGCCACGACCACCGGTAGGTCGGCGAGGGCGGCCGCCGGCGCGTCCGCCACGGGCTGGGCCGCTCCCGCCGCTCTCACGGCGGCGAGATCGACGCCGTTGCGCACCACGTGGAGCTTCCACCGCGGCAAGCCGTTGGCGAGCACGGGGGCCACCACCCCGGCGTCGATGCAGACGGCGGCGTCGGCGCGGCGGTGAACCATCCGGATCACCCATTGAGCCGACCTCGGGACCCACTCCTCGAGGGCGTCGTCGAGGTCAGCGTGCACCGACACGACGAAGGGGCGGTGTGCCAGGCGCGCCGCGAGCCAGCCCAGCACGAGTCCGGGGCCGATCTCCGAGGTCGCCAGGACCACGTCGTGCCGGCGCGCCATCCTCGCGAGACGCAGGAGCGACGGCACGGCGGTGGCCCGCAGCCGCTGCCCCGGCCTCCCCAGGGTGACCACCGGCGCCTCGGGGGGCGCTTCGAGGATCTGTGCGTCCGTGGGCTGCTGGAGCACGACCAGCTCACCGCTGCCATGACCCCACCGCTCCAGCAGCGAGAGCACCACGCGGGTGGCTCCGGTGCGGAACAGGGCATCGGCGACGAGCAGCGTTCGGGGGGGACGGGGCGCCGGCCCGGCGGCGTCGCTCACGGCGACACTGTGGCGCACTCCCCGGGGGCGGTGCCGCAGGGGGTGGTGTTCTGCGGAGCGACGGGTGTGCACTTCAGCCGACGGGGAGGCGGGCGTCCTGCGCGGCGCGCAGCTCGTCCACGAGGCGCCCGGAGGGCACGTCGACCATGTCGTAGGTGATGACGGCGTCCTTCGGGACGTCGACCAACAGCCTGCAGCCCGGAGCCAGTCCCAGCGGCAGCAGGCGCTGCTCACGAGCCGTGGTGGCGTCCTCGGCCTGCCCGTAGACGTGGTACCCGCCGAGGCCGTCGATGGTGGTGCCGGCAGCCAGGTCGGTCTTGGCGGTGGTGAGCACCTCGACCTTGAGGTCGCCGGCGGCCACGAGGGCGGCATCGCCGAAGTCGACCGCGCGGACCACCGTCGTGGGCACCTCGAAGTGGCAGAGGTGGTATGGCGTGTAGAAGGAGTACAGCGGTCCCTCGCCCAGCTTGTAGAGGTTGAGGTAGTGCTGCTGCTTGGGGTCGTCGTGGGTGGCGAGCACATAGACGCCTGGGCCGGGCTGGGAACCGACGACGTAGTCGACGACACCGCCCTTGGCCTTCAGCTCCTCGACGTCGTAGCGGGAGATCAGCTCGTCCACATGGCCACGGTGGTCCCAGCCGTTCATCCCGCGCTTCGGCACCGTCATGCCCCAGGCGTTGGCCACGATCGCCTGCTCGAAGGAGATCTTCGTGCCGTCGGCGAAGCTCGTGACCATCCACGGGTCCTGACCCCACCGCTCGGCGAACGCCTGCTGCGTGGTGGGGGTGCGGTAGGGGTCCTGCAGGCCCTTGATGTTGCCGGCCACCAGCGGCGTCAGCCCGATGCCACGCACGAAGCGCAGCAGGTTGACCGTCACGCCCGGCTGGTCGCCGTCGGCGCCGGTGAACATGACGCCCGCCGCGGCGAACCGGCGGGCGATCTCCGGGCCTACCGTTGCGTCGAGCTCGGCGTTCATGGTCACCACGGGGGTGCCGGCCTCGAGTGCCGCCAGGGTGATCTGCGCCCCGAACTCGACGGCACCGGTCACGTCGACCACGCAGTCGATGCCGTCAGCGGCGACGAGCTCGAGGGCGTCGGCGACGACGGCCGGCGTGCCCTCACGGATGCTGCGTTCCAGCTCGGCGCGGGAGTCGACGACCTTCGCCGCTGTCCCGGCCTCCTCGTAGGCTCGCAGCCCCTTGGCCTCGGTGCGGTTGGCGATGGCCACCAGCTCCATGCCCGGGGTGCTGTTGATGATCTGGTTGGCCAGACCTCGCCCCTGGAACCCTGCGCCGACCATGCCGACGCGGATGGGGCGACCTTCTCGCTGCCGCTTCGCCAGGGCGCTGTCAGTGATGATCACGAGGGGGCCTTTCCGCCGTTCTCGGCCAGCAGGGGCCAGGAGGCGTCCTTGTCGGAGATGACGGCGACCGGCACCGGCCAGGACAGGCCGAGGTCGGGGTCGTCGTGGCGCAGGCCGCGCTCGACACCGGGGGTGTAGGGAGCGGAGACGTTGTACGTGGCCTCGGTGTCGTCGACGAGGGTGATGAACCCGTGCGCGAACATCGGCGGCACGTACAGGGCCACGTGGTTGTCCGCGGTGAGCTCCACCGAGACGTGCTGCAGGTACGTGGGGGAGTCCGGGCGGACGTCGACGATCTGGTCGTACAGCGCCCCGCGGGTGCATCGGACCAGCTTGGCCTCGGGGGCCACGGGCAGCTGGTAGTGCATGCCGCGCAGCGTGCCGGCCTTCTTGTTGAAGGAGATGTTCGCCTGGACGAGCTCGGTGTCGAGCCCGGCCTCGGCGAAGGCCGCCTTGTCGAAGGAACGGGCGAAGAAGCCGCGCTCGTCGGTGTGCGGCTCGATGTGGACGATCGCGACGCCCGCGATGGGAGTGCTGAGGATCTTCACTTGCTGGTCCAGAACAGCCCGGCGTCGATCTGCCCGGTGGCGAGCAGGTGCTCGAGCTGCTTGAGGCGGGTGTGGCCGCGGCCGGTGAAGGTGGCCTCGTCGAGCTGGATCGCCTCGAAGACGTCGTGCAGCTGCTGGGCGCCGCGGGCGGCGTCCCACTGGCACTCGAAGTCCGGCAGGACCTTCTTGATCTTATCGAAGTTCACCTTGTAGGAGCGGTTGTCCGCGCTCGGCGGGCCGAAGGTCAGCTCGCAGCCCGGGAACGCCGCGGCGACCTTCTCGGCGATGTCGCGCACCTGGTAGTTCTGCTCGTCGGAACCGACGTTGAGCACCTCGGCGCGCACGGTCTCCGCCGGCGCGGTGAGCACCCGGCGGATCGCCTGGGCGATGTCCAGGCCGTGAACCAGCGGACGCCATGGGGTGCCGTCGCTGTTCATGGCGATCTTGCCGGTGGTCCACGCCAGACCGGCGAGGTTGTTGAGCACGATGTCGAAGCGCATCCGGGGGCTGGCGCCGAAGGCGGTGGCGTTGCGCAGGAAGGTCGGGGCGAAGGTGTCGTCGGCCAGGGGCGTCACGTCGCGCTCGACGCGCGCCTTGCAGATCGCGTAGGCGGTCTGCGGGTTCACCGGGCTGGTCTCGTCGACGGTGCCCTCGGCCACGCCGTACACCGAGCAGCTCGACATGTAAACGAACCGGCTCACCCCCGCCTGCTTGGCCACCTCGGCCAGGCGCACGGAGCCCTTGTGGTTCACCTCGTAGGTGACCTCGCCCAGCAGGTCGCCCAGGGGGTCGTTGCTCAGCTCGGCCATGTGGACGACGGCGTCGAAGCCGCGCAGGTCTTCGACCTGCACGTCGCGGATGTCCTTGGCCAGCGTGGCCACCGTGCTGGTGACCCCGTTGTAGAGCCAACCGTGCTTGTAGTAGCCGGTGTCCAGGCCCGTCACGTCGTGGCCGTCCTCGACCAGCAGGGGAGCCAGCAGGCATCCCAGGTAGCCCTCGGTGCCCGTCACAAGGATCTTCATGGTGCTGCGGCCCCCGCATGTCGTGGTCGTCTCCGGAACGTCGCCCACGCTAACGGGCCGTGAGCAAACCCCTGGTCCTGCGGTCCTGCGGACGGGTGACTCTCCACAGTGCGTCACGTCCGAACGTGCGCGATCACCCCCGTGCGTCAGCCACGAGTCACGACCCGTCCGCCGACGGTCGCCGTCGTCGTCGCCGCCCCGACGGCGTACGCCCAGTGCTCGCGAGCGCGTCGGCGGTCACCGCGGGCGACCTGCTCGGCGGCGCGCACGGCGTAGCCGGCCGCGGTCAGTGCGCGCATGGCGAGTGCCGGCAGCGGCGCGTGGTGCTTGCGCACGTAGCGGGCCATGGAGGCGCCGCGGAGCCGCATCATCTCCAGGCTGGGTGCTCCGGACCCGCCGCTGGCTCCGGGCACCAGCACGTCGGTGCGTAGCTTCTCGTGCAGGCCGCGCTCGCGGCTGGCCCGGCCGAAGGCCATGTCCTCGTTGTAGACGTAGAAGTCGCTGTCGAAGCCGCCCAGCTCGGTGAACACCTCTCGTCGCACGGCCATGCAGCCGCCGCTGACCCAGTCGACGCGCAGTGGTTGGTTGGCGCGGGGCATCGCGTAGACGCCGGCGGTGGGGAGCTTCTTGTGCAGGCCGGCTGCGTGGACCGCGACGCGGCGAAGGGTCGGCTCCCAGCCGCCGCAGCCGATCTGGGGCTGCGGTGGCACGGGGCGGCCCGCTGCGTCGTGGGTGTCGACGATGCAGGCGCCGCTGGCGGCGCACGTGGGGTCGGCGCGGACGTCGGCGACGACGGCGGCCAGGTGCTCGGGCGTGGGGCGGACGTCGGGATTGACGAACACGACCACCGACGCCGTCGAGCTCAGTGCGCCCCGGGTGGCGGCCCGGGCGAAGCCCACGCCGCCGCCCTCCAGGTAGCGGCCGTGCGTGCGTGCCTCGACGACGGCGCGCAGCCCGTCGGACCCGTCGGAGTTGTCGACGACGACGAGGGGCAGGTCGCGGGGGAGCCCGGCGAGCATCTGCTCGACCTGGTCCCTGCTGCGGTAGGCGACCACGACGAGCTCGACGTCCTCGAGCGGCCCGAGGGACGGCTGGGCCGCCTGCGCCGCGGTGCCGTCCGAGGGCTGCTGGGGGGGATGGGCGGGCACGGGTCCTCCACCGGTGGGTCCTGCGAGTGGTCGGGAGCGCTGGGTGAGCTCGACCACCCGATCGGGCGCGTCAGGGGTGTCGGCCGCGAGTCCGCGGGAAACCCTGACGACACGGGAACGCTACGCGAGGTGCGCCACACGTCCCCTCGTCCGGCCGCGATGAGTCGCCCGCTCGGCCGCCCGTGGGTGACCATGGAGGCCGGTCCCGCAGCACGCTGGGAGCGGGCCGGCTCCGCACGGGGGCCCGCCGACAGCTTGACGACCAGCCAGACCAGCAGGGGGAGCTCACCGATGGCAGCCATGCCACCGTCCACGTCCGAGAGGCGCGCCGCCGCGCCGCCGCCGGAGCCGCACCACCCGACGCGCCGCCGCGCCATCGGCATCGGCGCCGGCGCGGTGGCGGTCGCCGGCCTCGGCACCTGGCTCGGTGTGCGGGTGCTCGGCGGTTCCGAGGAGCCGACACCGCCGCCGTCAGCGCCGGCACCGGAGCCCACCGGGACGCCGTTCGTGCCGGCGGAGTGGATGTCCGGCGCGGCGGGCGAGGGCGTCGCCGACGGCTCCTACGCCGCCGCGCGCGGCAGCGACCTGGACATTTCCGCCACGTGGTTCGACAACAACGAGGCCATGCTCAAGCAGTACACGCTGCAGCCCGGGGCGGAGTACGCGTCCTGGAGCAAGCCCCTCGACGTCGCCCTCGGGGCGATCGACCTGGACGATGGGGAGTCCTGGGCGCGGGCGGCCCAGGGCGCCTACGACGACCGCTGGCGCGAGTCGCTCACACGGCTGCGCGACACCTGGGGCTCCCGCCCGGGCACCGTGTACATCCGCTTTGCCCACGAGCTCAACGGCAACTGGTACGGGTGGCGAGTCCGCTCGAACGAGGTCGACGACTTCAAGACCGCCTGGGCGCGCTACCGCGCGCTCCAGCAGGAGATCTTCCCCGCCTCCAAGCTCGTGCTCTGCATGAACCGTGAGACGGTCCGCGACGAGAAGGCCGGCGACGCCGGGATCGACTGGCGCACGCTGTACCCCGGTGACGGCCTCGTCGACGTCATGAGCGTCGACTACTACAACCAGTTCCCGTCCGTGGAGTCCGACGAGGGCTGGGAGGCGGCGATGGTCCTCAAGGACCAGTGGGGCGCCCCCAAGGGTCTGCAGGGCCACCTCGACTTCGCCAGGACCGTCGGGTTGCCGCTGGCGGTCTCGGAGTGGTCCGGCAACGCCGAGGAGGGCGACATGCCGGTGTTCGTCCGTCGCATGCACGACTTCTTCACCCGTCACGGCGGCACCGGCGCAGGTCAGGTGCTCTACGAGATCCAGTTCAACGTCGACATGGACGGTGGGCAGTGGCTGCTGGTCAGCCCGAAGACCCGGATGCCGGAGTCGGCCGCGATGTACACCAGCCTCGCCTGGTAGCCGCGGTGCCGCGGGTCGGCCCGCTCCTGCCCTGTTCACCCGGCTCGCTCCGGTGGGACGGCGAAGGCCCCCGGACCTCTCGGTCCGGGGGCCTTCGCCGTGGTGGGTGATGCCGTCAGGCGCTGATGCCGTCGGCGGTGAGCAGACCTCGCTCCGTGCCCCAGGCCTGCGCGTCGGCCGCGACGGCGTCCCAGTCGGTGCCGGAGGCGATCCGCAGTACCTCCATGTGCGTCGCCAGGTTCGGCTCGACCGCGAGGAACGTGCGGCGCCGCTCCGGACGGCGGGTCAAGGCGCGGGCCACCGTGGCCAGCAGGAACGGCAGGATCAGCGCGTCGCGCACGCGCATCTTGAGGCTGCGGCCACGCTCGTAGAGCGGGTGCACCAGGTCGTACGGGCGGTAGGGGCTGAAGCCCTGGATCGCGACGCAGGTGTCGTGGTCGCGCAGCATGTTCTTGTGGGGGTACATGCAGAGCTTGAAGATTCCCTTGTCCTCGCGCAGCGCGCCCAGGCGGGCGCCGAGGGTCGAGGTGGTGCTCTGCATGCGCACCCAGTCGCGTCCTTCGCTACGGAAGGGTCCCAGCTGCACCCACCCGGGCGGCGGCTCGGAGGTCGGCTCGTCGGGTCCGTGCACGGAGCGGTCAGGGGTGGAGCCGTACAGCGCGAAGTACTGCGCCGGCACGGCCTCCGGGCCGTCGGCCGCTGCGACGAGCGCGGTGAACGCCTCCGGGTGGTACAGGTAGTCGTCCTCGCTGAACCAGACGACGTCGTCGTCGTCCCAGTCGGAGTCGACGGCGAGGGAGATCGCGCCCCAGTACGAGGCACGCATCCCCGAGCCTTCCAGCTCGACGACCTTGCCGTGGCGGTCCATGAGGCCGCGCAGGGCGGGAGCGACCGGCCCGTCGTTGAGGAAGACGACGTCGGCGTCGACAGCTTCCGCCGCACGCAGGAACGAGACCAGGCATGTGAGCTTGCTGTAGCCCGGAGGCCTGTTCTTCTCGTTCTCACCGCCCCATGAGCGGTACACCACCCTCAGCGCCACGTGCAGTTCCTTTCTCGGGCCTTCTCGACAGGGCCGAGGATCACGGCCGCGCGTCAGTCCGAGCACGTCGGCGTGCCCCTCATCGACGGTACCTCCCTGGGACTCGGGGGTTGACGCTGTGGCAGGGTCGCGTCACCCGACTGGTTGCTGCGTGGACGACGGACCCTCTTTTGTCCGCGTAGATTCGGACGCATCCGGAACCACGAGGAGGTGCGCGTGAGCGCCCTGACCGACGCCACCCGCACCGGCGCTCCCACACCCGAACCGACCGGCGCCCAGGTGCCCGCGTTGCCCGCCGTCGAGGTCACCGTGCTGGTGCCTGCCCGCGACGAGCTCGGGTCCATCGAGCGGTGCCTAGACTCCATCCTCGCCCAGCAGGGCGTCGACTTCGAGATCGTCGTCGTCGACAACGGCTCCACCGATGGCACCGCCGAGCTGCTGGCCGCCCGCGCCGATCGCGATCCGCGCATCGTCGTCGTCCACCAGCCGGAGCCGTCGATCCCGCTGAGTCTCAACGCCGGGCTCGCCCGCGCCCGCGGTCGCTGGCTGGTCCGCGTCGACGCGCACTCCACCATCAGCGACGGCTACCTGGCGCACGCGGCGAAGCGTCTCCGAGAAGGGCGCTGGGCCGCTGTAGGGGGCCGCAAGACCGCCGTGGCACGCACCTCGCGTGGCCGCGCCGTCGCCGCCGTCCTCAACTCCAAGCTCGCGGTGGGTGGGTCCACTTACCACTGGGGCACCGAGGAGCAGGTGGTCGACCACGTGCCGTTCGGCTGCTACCCCACCGAGCTCGTGCGCCAGCTGGGCGGTTGGGACACCGAGATCGCCAACAACGAAGACTTCGAGTTCGACCAGCGGCTGCGCCGCGAGGGCGAGATCCTCTTCGACCCGGCGCTCACCATCGACTGGGACTCCCGAGAGAGCGTCGGGGCCCTCTACCGGCAGTACCGCCGCTACGGCTCCGGCAAGCCCGGCGTCGCGGTGCGCCACCCGAGGAGCCTGCGTCTGCGGCACCTGGCGCCGCCACTGCTCGTGGTCTACCTCGTGGGCGCTGCGGTGGTCGGGTTGCGCCGGCCCGGGGTAGCCCTGGCCGCAGTCGTCCCGTACGCCATCGGCGTCACGGCGGTCGGGGCGCGCATCGGCAGGTCGGCCCCGCCCGGCGCCGACCGCGCTGCCATCCCGCTGGCCCTTGCGGCGATGCAGGTCGGCTGGGGCGTCGGCTTCTGGCGCGGCGCCACCGCACTCCTGCGGCGCGCCGGCTCCCGGCGCAACGCGTGACCGCGCTCGCTCGGCCGACGCGTCCGGCCGAGACGGCACCGCAGACCGCAGGGGTGCACCTGCAGCCGGTCGACGAGCACCGTCCGAACCGCACCGACCTGCGCATCGTCAGCGTCTTCACGGTGCTGCTCGTGCTCACCAACCGCATCGGCGTGCCCGCGGGGGAGACGGCCATCTCCGTCGGCATCCCCCTCGCCTACATCTTCTCCGCGGTGATGATCTTCCGTGGGGTACTGCGCGTCGACAGGCTCCGCGGGGAGCTCTACCTGCTGGCCGTCGGCGCCACCCTGGCCACCACGGCCTGGATCGCGGTGTCCGGGCGCGACTTCTCCATGACCTCGTACCTGCTGCTGGTGGTCGTCTACCTGCCGTGGATCCTCAGCACCGGCGGCCCGGCGGGCCGTGACGTCGTCCTGGCCGCGGGGCGCGCTTTCGTGGGCACGATGCTCGTGCTCTCCGTGGTCGGGGTGCTGCAGCTGCTCAGCCAGCTCGCCGGGGTCTGGAGCTTCCGCGACTACCTGTCCGACTGGGTGCCCACCGGCTGGATCGTGCCGTTCTACAACTTCGACAACCCCCTGGGCTACGACAACCCCGTGCGCAAGGCCAACGCGTTCGTGCTGCTCGAGCCGTCGTTCCTGTCGCAGTACGCCGCGCTCGCGGTGCTCGTGGGCCTGGTCATCGGGGTCCGGGCGTGGAAGCAGGCGGTGCTGCTCGCCGGCGTCGCCTCCGCGGTCTCCGGGACCGGCGTGCTGCTCCTGGCCGTCGGCGGAGTCCTCGTCGTGGCCCGCGCCCCCAAGCTCGTACGGCCCAGCCACCTGGTGGCCGGAGCCCTGGGCGTGCTCATCGTCTTCATGACACCCGTGGCGGACGTGCTGCTGAGCCGACGCGGCGAGCTGTCCGAGCCGGGATCCAGCGGGTACGCGCGCTTCGTCTCGCCGTACCAGGAGGTGCTCCGGGGCCTCGCGGAGGAGACCCAGCGCAACGTGGTGGGTGCCGGTGCCGGCATGACCGAGCGCCTCCTGGCCTCCAACCGGTACGGCGGCGGCGACGACGTCCTGTACGGCGTCGTCCCCAAGCTCCTCTTCGAGTACGGGCTCGTCGCCGGCGGCCTCGTGCTGCTGTTCATCGTGCTGGCCGTCCTGGACAGGGCGCCCCTGCCGGTGGTGCCCGTCGCCATGCTCTTCATGGTCATGGTGCTCTCCGGGGCGCTGCTGCAGCCGCAGACGGCATACCTCGTGTGGCTGCTCTCCAGCATCGGCGGCGGTGACGTCGTGCGTCGCGTGGTGCTCCGGCGGCAGAAGGAGCGCGCCGCGCCACCGGAGGACGAGCTGGCAGTTCCGGCCTGAGGATCTGACGCCCTGATGTCCTGAGGGGTGGGCGCCTGCGCCACCGCCCTCGCCGCAGATGCAGCTGACCGCGGTCACCTCCGAAGGTGACCGCGGTCAGCTGCATCTGCGTTCGCCCTGGACCGGCTTGCCCGAGGCCTCCGCGCGTGGGATCCGTCCCGCCCAGCATGCAGAAGCGCCGCCGAGCACCGTGGCTGCGGCGGCCGGCGGCACTTCTGCATGCTGGGCGGGACAGGGACAAGGACGACGACGACCGCGCAGTCTGACGCTCGCGAGAGGACGGGCTGATGGAGCGGTTCAGTCGAGGTCGGTGCCGGTCCCGTGCCGGCGCATCAGGCGGATCACCATGATCCACTGGATGGGTGTGACGACACACTGCGCCAGGGACAGTCCGAGCGCCGCGCCGTAGGCACCGCCCATCTGCAGACCGACGAGGCCGAACACGATGAGCGCCGGCCCGAGCACGAGGTTGGTCCAAAAGGTCTGCTTCGCGAAGCCGAGGGCCACGAGCAAGGTGCTGGCGCCAAAGCCCGCACCGATGGCGACCAGGCCCACGAGGGAGGCGCCGAGCACGCCGCGTGCACCGTCCCAGTTCTGCTTGAAGGCGAGCTCACCCCAGCTGTCGGGAATGGACAACACCACCAACCCGTAGGCGAGCTGCGCGGCCACCATCACGGCGGACAGGGCAAGGCCGACCGCTAGCGCCTTGCGCCCGCGCAGACCTCGACGGGCAACCTCGGGCATCGCGAAAGCCGACAGCGCGTACCCGATGAGGTTGAGCGGGCCCAGGACCACCTGCGCCCCGCGTAGCTCGCCGACGATGATCGGGGAGCCGATGGCGGCGATGAGAAGGATCGTGGCCTGGTTGGCGCCCAGTACCGACAGGAAGCTGGCGAGGTAGTACTTGGTGAGGTCCTTCTGCTGAGCCATCCATGCCATCGCCGAACGCAGGCGAGGACCACCGCCGAACATGCGGCCGCCGATCACGCCGGAGAGCAGAGCGGTGAGGCCCCAGCCCAGGAGGAAGTTGGTGGCGCTGGCGTTCTGGGTGGCGATGATGACGCCCGCGACGACCAGCTGGGTCACCGCCCAGATGGCGTCGATGCTCACGGCACGAGCGGGGCGCCCCTCGGCGATGAACGTGAGGCGCCACAGGTCCTGCAGCAGGAGGCCGGGCAGCAGGAGCCCGATGACGATCAGCGAGGGGCCCGAGGCGCCGGTGGTGAAGATCCCCACCGCAGCGGTGACGATGCCGGCGGCCGCGCCCAGGAGGATCCCGGCGCCGGCGCTCGCCCGTGCGGCTTCAAAGAACCTGTCGTCGCCCTCTCCCGTGTAGCGCACGACGAGCGGCTGGTTGATGAGCGCGCGGCTGCCGCCGATGACGAGGGAGTACACGGCGAAGGCCACCGAGAACGCTCCCCAGCCCTCCTGCGACAGGGAGCGGACCACGAGGACGCTCAGCGCCATGTTGGTCAGGCTGACCAGCACCTGGTCACCGGTGGTCCAGCCGGCGCGGCCGAGCAGCTTGACCACCTGCTGGCGGCGCGTGGGGGGCACCACGAGCGGAGGGGTGGGAGAGGTCACCTCAGGACGGTACCTGCGGCACCAGACCGGTCGTGGACGTCGGACGACGACGCCCCCCGACCGGGCGCACCGGTCGGGGGGTCGTGTCGATCAGCCGCTCAGCCGACCCACCAGGCTCAGAAGAGCTTCTGGTACATGTCCGCTGACTTGGGCATCTTGCCCTTGTAGAGCATGAACTTGCCGCCGCCCATGTCGCAGTTGAACTGGACGTCGTAGAGGATCTGCCCCGGGCCGGAGCCGGCGTTCTTGGAGAAGAACTCGTACATGCCCTGGATGAAGCCGGGGGAGTCGGCGTTCTCTGAGATGCCGGACCACTCGTTGACCGACAGCGGCAGCCCGACGCTCTTCGCGAAGTCGGAGTGCGCCTGCAGGCCCTTCGGCGCCCCGTACCCGTCTTTGGCGCTCAGAGCGCCGCGGAAGTCCTCCACGGAGTTCGCCGTGGGGTACTGGTTGTAGTAGTCGACGCCCATGACATCGACGTACTGCTTGCCCGGGAACGACTCGGTCCAGTTGAAGCCTGAGTTCACCGACTCTCGGTTCACCGAGAAGACCAGCTTGGACTTCGGGAAGATCTCCTGCTGCAGCGCGCGGTAGCGCTTCCAGCTGGCGACGAAGGCGTCCTTGTTGCCCTTGTTGACGCTCCAGTCGTACCAGTTGCCGTTCATCTCGTGCGCGAAGCGGATGTACACCGTGCCGGGCTTGTTGCCCCACAGCGTCTTCATCTTCGTCAGCGACTGGCGCCAGCGGGCGTCGTAGGCGCCGGTGGAGGCCGCCTGCCAGGTCTCGCCGCCGCCGATGGCGCCGACGGCGATGTCGATGTTGCCCTGCCAGGAGCCGAACTCCTGGCCCGGCTGCATGGCCCACGCCTCGACCATGGCGGAGTTGTTGTCCGACCAGGTGCCGACGATGCCGAGTTCGCTGCCACGCCACTTCGCGAAGCTGCCGTCGCTGACGCCGGTGCCGGAGGCGCCGGAGAACCACTTGCCGGTACCGGCGCCGGTGATCGTGCCGCCGCCCGCGGGGGCCGCAGGGCTCTGCGACGGGCTCGCCGAGCTCGCGGAGGGGCTGGCGCTCGCCGAGGGCGCGGCCGCGGGCCGCTTGGCCCGCACGTCGGCCGGAGCGGTGCCGGAGGCGATCTGGGCAGCGTCGTCGGCGGCGATGTCGGAGACCGCGCGCTCGCCACCGACGACGAGCACGCCGTGCACGTCGCTGGACGCCGCGTGCAGCGCGTCGGCCACCGAGTCGGGCAGCGTGCTGGCCTCGGTGAGCAGCACGGGCCGGTGGTAGGTGCCGCCGACCAGGGCGTCGGCGTAGTCGGCGCCGCTGGCGAGCACCACCGGGCCAGAGCTGGCCTCGCCGCGGACCGCGGCGGCGTACTGGGCGTCCTGCTGGCCCTGCGCTGACGCCGAGGAGGACGGTGACGCAGACGACGACGAGGGAGATGAGGACGACGACGGCGACGGCGACGCGGAGGCTTGGCCGGCGTCGGTGTCGCCGAGTTCGGAGGCGTCGCCGGCCGCGGCGTCGCGGGTCTCCTCCACACGGGTGGCGGCTGCCTGCTGCCCGCCGACCGCCAGCGCCATGAGCTTGGCGGAGGTGTCGAAGCGGTCCGTCCCGACCACCGTCTCCAGCTGCACTCCCGCGGGCAGGTCCGAGGACTCGGCAGCCTTGGCCGCGGGTCCGCCGACCGCGGTCGCGGTGCTGCCCTCGCCGGTGCAGGCGGCCAGCGCGGCGCGCGTGGCGAACGGCATGGTCTCGCCCATCGTGTAGAGCAGCGGGCGGTGTGCGGAGACGACGCCGGACGCCGCCGCACCGTCGGGGAAGGTCTTGCCGGTCACGAGCAGCGCGTCGCACCGCTCAGTCGGGCTCTCCTCGGCCACCTGCGAGGCGATGACGGCGGCGGTGGCGTAGCGGTCCTTGCCGGCGAGGCGGACGGGCTCGCCGCCGGCGGCGGTGACGGCGTCGTCGGTGGCCGGGGCCAGGGCCTTCGGCCCACCCAGCACGTACACGGAGCCGCCGCGGGTCAGGTGCGCAGTCAGCTCCGCGGCCACGCGCGGGTCCAGGCCACCGCGACCGCTCAGCAGCAGGGGGGCGCCCACGGCGTCGGCGAGCGCCGAACCGGCCAGGGCGTCGGCGAAGTCGTCGGCACTGGCGAGCACCGCGGTGGGGTAGCCGGTGGGGAAGCGGTCCTGGGCGACGGCGAGTGCGGTGGCCACCCGGTCGTCACCGGTGACGCGCTTGACGCCGTTGTCGGAGGTGATGACCGCGACCTGCTCGGTGGCGCCCAGCCCGCCGGCGGGCAGGCCGCTGCCGGCCTCAGCCGTGAGCGCACCTGGCGCGGCGGTGGCGGGTCCGCCCGGAGCCACGCTGCCGGGAGCGATCTGACCCCCGTGCGTGATGACGGTCGTCGCGACGGCGGCGACCAGGGTGAGCGAGACGGCGGACGCCCACGCCAGGCGGCGGTGCCTGCGCGGGCCTCGGTCTCTGTGGCCGCGGGCGCGGTGAGTCGACATGCACGTCTCCAGGGTCGGTGGCAGAGAGCGACCCCACGGGGCCGTTCACGGGCGCGCCGTCCGAGCTGCCCGGGCATGCATGACCTCGGCGTACCGCTGCCAGCACTGGTGCGCAGACGGCGTCGTTCACCCGGACGGAGCATCCCCACGTCGTCGCGCACCGCCATCGTGGAGGCACGGAGTGTGGTCATGTGCGAAAACGGGCGAACGCGTCGGAAGTCGGTCACACCCACACGGCGCGCCTCCGCGCATCTGGCTTGCCCGTGCGCTACGCGGCTGGGCCGCACGAGTGCGCGGTGTGAGCCTGCGGGTGACCGGTGCAGCACTCTTGACCCCGCACCCGACGTGCACCGACTGATGCACCGACCGAGGAGGACCCCTGCGCAGCACCGTCGTCGCCAAGTTCCTGCCGTGGCCGCCCAACAGCGGCGACAAGCGGCGCACCCTGGGCGTCTGCCGTGCCCTGGCCGAGCGCGGTCCGGTCACCGTCGTCGCCTTCAGCGGTGCCGACGAGGATGCCGAAGGCCTGCGCGCGCAGGGCTTCGAGGTGGTCACCGCCCCGCTGCGCCGCGGTCCGTTCGACCTGGCGGTCGGCCTGGCCCGCAGCGGGTCGCTCAGCTCGGCACGCTTCTACGACCGTGCGCTCGAGCGCCTCGCGCAGTCGCTGCCGAAACCCGACCTGCTCGTCGTCGAGCACGTGCAGCTGCTGCCGCTCGCCCGCTCCCTGCGCGGCGCCGTCCGGGTGCTGGACATGCACAACGTCGAGTCGGTGCTGGCCCAGCGCGTAGCCGCGACGACCCGGGGCCTGAAGAAGCTCGTCTGGACCGTGGAGGCGCGCGCCCTGCGCCGCGTGGAGGCCGGGCGCCACGCGGACATCGTTGCCGTGACGAGCACGGTCGACGAGCGCGCGCTGTCGCAGGTCGCGCGGCACGAGCGCGTTGTCGTCGTCCCCAATGCCTGGGACGAACCGGATCCGCTGCCCCCGGCACCGGACCCGGTGGTCAGCTTCGTGGCGCTCATGAGCTGGACGCCGAATGTCGAGGCCGCTGTCTGGTTCACCCGTGAGGTGTGGCCGCTCGTGCTGCAGCGGGTCCCCGAGGCTCGTCTGCAGCTCGTGGGACGCAACCCTGCCCCCGCCGTGCAGGGGCTGGCCGGGCCGTCGGTGGTGGTCACCGGCACCGTCGACAGCCTCGAGCCCTGGTACGCCGCCACCCGAGTGGCCGTGGCGCCGCTGTTGGCGGGCGGCGGATCGCGCCTGAAGATCCTCGAGGCGCTCGCGACGGCGCGCCCGTTGGTGGCCACCGCGGTGGGTGCCGAGGGTTTGGAGGACCTCGTGGGCCGCGGCGTGGTGGTGGCCGATACCCCCGCTGACCTGGCCCGGGAGGTGGCCGACCTGCTCGTCGACCCGCAACGGGCGGAGGCCCTCGGGCGCGCCGGGGCCGACGCCGTCGGCACCGACCACAGCTGGCGCGCCGCCGTCGCACCTCTCACCGCCGCCGTCGACGCGCTGGGTTGGGTCCGCCAGCGGGAGTAGGCTTCTGACCGCGAGTAGCCCGACCGAGCGATCGTCACCCTCCCTCGCCGCGACCTCGTCGAGGTGTCACAGGTGGCTCCCAGCCGGTCCGGACCGTTCTCGCAGGAGGGGTCGGTCCGCTGTCCCTCGCCGCCGGATCACCGAGCGGCACTTGGGTGGCCGTGGTCTACGAGTTCACCCTGGCGGATCAATGCCGCCTGTGGTGCCGAAGGCCGTTCGGGCACCGTTCGAGCATGGCTGCGTCGTCGATGGGTAGGAGAAGCATGTCGGAGCTGGAGGCCAGAGCCGGTGAGCCGGCGGGTCGATCCGTGGTCTTCTCGGCATTGCGACGCGCGTGGGTGTGGATCGCGGCCAGTGCCATCGTCGTGGGCGTCGTCGCCTACGAGGTGAGCCTGCTGACACCCAAGGAGTTCGAGGCGACCTCGACGGTGGTGTTGCGCAGCACCGTCCCGTTCAACCCCCTCGGTGAGGCCCCGGGCGGAGGCGACCCGGAGCGCTTCCTTGCCAACCAGGTGGGGCTGGTCACGTCGTCCGGTGTCCTGGAGGCCGCCTCCGCGGTTGCCGGCGTGAATGCGACCCCCGCCGACCTGGTCGACGATGTCAAGGTCACGCCCAGCGCCGCCAGCGACGCCTTCACCGTCACGGCTGTCGGCTCCACCGGCGCCGAGGCCGAGGCGCGCGCCGACGCCCTGGTGGCTGCGTACCGGGCCCAGGTCAGCGCCCAGGTCGCCGCAACCACGCAGGCTGCGATCAAGTCGTCGCAGGCTGCCACCGAGGCGGCAGCGGCCGCCGTCGTCGCCAACGCCGCCCCGACGAACGTCGAAGCGTTCAACAACGCCGGTGAGATCCGGGCGCAGGGCGCCGTCGCCACCGGTCAGATCCAGGGACGGGCCGACGCCTACGGCGACAACGTTGCGTCCGTCGACGCCGCTGTCGCTCCGACCGAGCCCACCGAGCCGAAGCCGGGTCGCAACGCCTTCATCGGCGCCGTGCTCGCCGCGCTCGTTGCCAGCGCTGTCGCCATCTGGCGCCGCGGCCGCTCGCGCGAGGACGTGGAGGGCCTCGTCCGTGGGTCGGGCGTGCCGCTGCTCGGCGTCGTCTCTGTCACCGGCCGCCGCGACCAGCCGGTCGCCGAGGCCCTCGCCCCCCTGGTCTCGCTGCGCTACCTGTCCTCGGGTCGCCCCAAGGGCCCGGTGCTCGTCACCGGCCTGCAGAGCGGCGACGCCACGGCGGAGGTCGCCCTCGGGCTGGCCGCGGCCGCTGCCCGCGACGGGCGCTCCGTGCTCGTGCTCGCCCCCGCCGACGACGAGGCCGGTCTCGTGCATGCCAGTGGCCTGCCCGTCGCCCCGGCTCCGCTGACGGCTCGCGCGGCCTCCGGAACCCTGGCCCCGGGGTCGCTGGCCTCGGTGCCCGTGCTGGGGCACCTGCCTGGCCGTGCGTCGCTCGGCGTCCTGGAGGCAGCTCTGCTGCAGAGCGACTCCCTGGACGACGTCCTGTCCGCGCTCGGTGAGCAGCACGACCTGGTCGTCGTGGCCGCCGGGCCGCTGGCCCGCAGCCCCCGTGCCTTCGCGGTGCTCGGTGCTGCCAGCACCACCGTGGCCGTGGTTCGCGCCGACCGGCCGGCGGCGCAGCTCTCTGCCTCGTGGGACGAGCTGCAGGACCGCCTGGTGGTCGCCGGCCGCAGCCTGGACGGCGTCATCGTGACCCAGAAGGACCGCAAGGCACGCTCCCCCCGCGGCTCGTCGGGGGCAGCGACACCGTCCAGCCAGAGCCCGGCCCCCCTGGAGACGCGCCCCGCGTCCGGTGGTCCGGCTGCGGGCGGCGTCCGCCCCGCTGGCCCGCGGGTGCCTGCTGCCGGAGCCGGGCCGCTGCAGGGTGGCACCGAGGGCCTCACCCCGGCGAAGCCGCGGAAGTCCTGAGGGCTGACTGCTGGAGCTCGTGGACGTCATGACGCTCCCGGGTGGCAAGGGGCGCGGGACGCCGGTCGCGCTCCTTGAGCCATCCGGAGCAACACACCCCATTCGGGGGCATTTCGCCACACGGGTGGACGCAGGTGGTGTGCAGAGGCCACACTCAGCGGTGGCCACAGCGGTTCGGCAAGGGAGCCTGGCGCGAGACGATCATCGACCAGGGGGTCACGAGTGACGATCAGCGGGCGTGGAGATGCCCTAGAACCGGCGGCCCTGACGGAAGGGGTCGTCCTCAGCGGTCACTCCGCCGGCCTCAAGCGGACTGACCTCCCGGAGCGGCGCCGAGGCTGGCAGGGCGTCTTCCTGTCGATGTCGGCCATCCTCCTGCTGGCCGACGTGGCGGCGTGGGCCGTCTCCTGGCTGATCAGCTATCACGGAGACACGCTCGAGATCGCCATGACGGCGATGGTGGCGCTGTCGCTGGCAGCCCAGCGGCTCTACCAGTCGCACCTCACCGCGTCGGTTCTCGACATGCTGCCGGGCATCCTCGTGGCCTGCTGCAGCGCCTTTGTGCTGACGCTGGTCGTGGTGAAGCTGCGCTGGCCTGACGTCTTCGCACTCGACGTCTTCCGTCGCGCTGTTGTGTTCGCGGTCTGCATCATCGTGTTCCGCGCCATCGCCGTGGCGGTGGTCCGCTACGCGCGGCGGAAGCGGATCATTGCTCACCGCACCCTCGTGCTGGGTGCGGGCACCGTGGGGGCCGCCCTGCTCGACAGGCTGCACAACCACCCCGAGGCGGGCCTGCTGCCCGTGGCGGTGCTCGACCCGTTCCCGATCCACACCGACAAGACGATGGGTGTGACGTGGCTTGGCAGCGTTGACGACCTCGCCGCGGTGATCGAGGAGCAGCGCATCAACGTCGTGGTCGTCGCGTTCTCGAGCGTCCGCGAGGCTGACCTCGTCGACGTGCTGCGTACCTGCGACCGGCTCGAGTGCGAGTTCTTCTTCGTGCCGCGGCTCTTCGAGCTCCAGCACGTCCACGGTGACATGGAGCAGGTCCACGGCATGCCCCTGGTGCGCGTGCGCCGCGCGGCGTTCCGCACGCCTGCGTGGAAGGTCAAGCGCCTCTTCGACATCGCCTTCTCGGGCGCGCTGCTCGTCCTTGCCGCACCCGTCATGGCGGCCATCGCTCTCGCGGTGCGCCTCGAGGGCGGCCCGGGCGTGCTGTTCAAGCAGGTCAGGGTGGGCATCGACGGACGTCCGTTCACGATGCTGAAGTTCCGCTCGATGAAGCCGGTGAACGACGCCGAGCAGCAGACCCAGTGGAACATCAGCAACGACAAGCGCGTCGGGCCCGTGGGCAAGGTGCTGCGTGTCACGTCTCTCGACGAGCTGCCCCAGCTGTGGAACGTGCTGCGCGGTGACATGAGCATCGTCGGCCCGCGTCCCGAGCGGCCCCACTTCGTCGACGAGTTCTCCTCGCACATCCCGCGCTACACCGGCCGCCACCGCGTGCCGGCGGGTCTGACGGGTCTCGCGGCCGTGCACGGCCTGCGCGGTGACACCTCGATCGCCGAGCGGATCATGCTCGACAACCACTACATCGAGAACTGGTCGCTGTGGCTCGACGTGAAGATCCTGCTGCGCACGGTGGGTGCGCTCTTCCGCCACCCGGGTTCCTGAGCCGCCGGGTTCCTGAGACGTCCAGTGCCGTCCTGGCACCCGGCATACAGCAGAGCGCCCCGCCACCCTCTCGGGTGGCGGGGCGCTCTGCTGTGCTGCGGAGTCCGCGAGGTGCTGCTCAGGCCTCGGGACGGGCGTAGTCGTCCTGGAGGCGCTCGATGTCGCACTCGTCGAAGCTGCCGAAGGCGACCTCGAGGATGCGGCCGGTCTCGGTGCCGGAGTTGCCCAGGCGGTGCAGGGACCCGGCGGGGCTGTAGACGATTTCACCGACCTGAGCGGTCCAGGTGCGCTCGCCGACCTGGACGTCGAGGGGGACGTCGAGGACCTGCCACAGTTCGTCGCGGTGCTCGTGCTTCTGCAGGGAGAGGCGGTGACCCGGCTCCACTGTGATGATCTTCACGGTGCACTGCTGGTTGAGGACGAACTGCTGGAACTGCCCCCAGGGGCGTTCGGCGACGAAGACGGCGCTACGGCGCTCGGTCTCCAGGGACTCTGCGGTCTCGGTGCTCATGTCGCCTCCTGCTGGGTCATCCATACCGATGCATTCTGCAGTCTGCCGGGTCGCACCCGACCGTAGAACCCTGTGCAGCGGATCCGCCCCTATCGGCTGCGGCCGTCCCGGCTAGGGTCAGCCCGACCGGTGCGCTGAGCGCAGCACGTCCCACCACCAGGAGGCACGCCCGTGGCCAGCATCGAGGCCGTCGGCGCCCGCGAGATCCTCGACTCGCGAGGCAACCCCACCGTCGAGGTCGAGGTCGCCCTCGACGACGGCACCATCGGCCGCGCGGCGGTGCCCTCGGGCGCCTCCACCGGCGCGTTCGAGGCCGTCGAGAAGCGCGACGGCGGCAGCCGATACGGCGGTAAGGGTGTCGAGGGTGCGGTCTCCGCCGTCCTCGACACCATCGGCCCGGAGGTCGTCGGCTTCGAGGCGTCCGAGCAGCGTCTGCTCGACCAGGCCATGATCGACCTGGACGGCACCGACAACAAGGGCGCGCTGGGCGCGAACGCCATCCTCGGCGTCTCCCTCGCTGTGGCCCGCGCCGCCGCCGAGTCGGCCTCGCTGCCGCTGTTCCGCTACGTGGGCGGCCCCAACGCCCACACGCTCCCCGTGCCGATGATGAACATCATCAACGGCGGCGCCCACGCCACCACCGGCGTGGACGTGCAAGAGTTCATGATCGCCCCGATCGGCGCCCCCACGTTCCGCGAGGCGCTGCGCCAGGGCGCGGAGGTCTACGCCTCCCTGAAGTCCGTTCTCAAGAAGCAGGGCCTGCCCACCGGGCTGGGCGACGAGGGCGGCTTCGCCCCCGACCTGCCGGGCACGGCTGCCGCGCTGGACCTCATCGCGCAGGCTGTCGAGGCCACGGGCCTGTCGCTGGGCACCGACGTGGCGCTCGCGCTCGACGTCGCGGCCACCGAGTTCCACGAGGGCGGCACGTACACCTTCGAGAAGCAGGGCCGCACCAGCGAGCAGATGATCGAGTTCTACGCGAAGCTCGTCGAGGACTACCCCCTCGTGAGCATCGAGGACCCGCTCGACGAGTCCGACTGGGAGGGCTGGACGGCCATCACCTCTGCCCTCGGCTCCCGCGTGCAGCTCGTCGGCGACGACCTCTTCGTCACCAACCCGGCCCGTCTGGCGCGCGGCATCGAGACCGGCGCCGCCAACGCGCTGCTCGTGAAGGTCAACCAGATCGGCACCCTGACGGAGACCCTCGACGCCGTCGCCCTGGCCCACCGCAACGGCTACCGCTGCATGATGAGCCACCGCTCCGGTGAGACCGAGGACACCACCATCGCTGACCTGGCCGTCGCCACCGACTGCGGCCAGATCAAGACCGGTGCCCCCGCCCGGTCCGAGCGCGTGGCCAAGTACAACCAGCTCCTCCGCATCGAGGAGGAGCTGGACGACGCCGCCCGCTACGCCGGGCGTAGCGCCTTCCCGCGCTTCAGCGCCTGAGGCACCGCCCGCACCACCCGAGGCCCTCGCAGCGACCGCTGCGGGGGCCTCGGCCCGTCCTGACCCGGGCATCCCGTGCCGGCTGAGAGACTGGCGCCCGTGGCCCCCGCGAGACCCTCCTCCCGGGGCGAGACCACCGGCAGCCGTCCGGGCGTCCGCCTGCGCCGGCGTCCCGGCCGTGCACCGGGGGAGCCGGTGAGCAGCCGCCCTGCGCCTGCGGCACGCCCCCGCACCACCGATCCCAACTCCGGTGACCGCCGGCGAGGCCTCACCACGCGCGGCGCCGCCCTGCTCGCCGTCGGCCTCGTCGCCGCAGCCTCGCTGCTGGGCCCCGTGCGCGCGTGGGTGGAGCAGCGGGCCGAACTCGCCGCCCTCCACGAGGACATCGCCGCCCGTGAGCAGCGCGTGGCGGAGCTGACGGCCGAGTCGGCGCGCTGGGACGACCCCGCCTACGCCGCCACCCAGGCACGGGCGCGGTTCGGCTACCTGATGCCGGGTGAGACCGGCTACACCGTGCTGGGGGCTCCCGCCTCCACGACGCCCAGCACCGCGGTGGCGGCCCCCACGGCGACGGCCACCCCGAGCCCCGCCTCGCTTCTCGACAGGGTGCGCTCCGGCTTGGGGCTCGAGGAGCAGCCGGCGTCCACGCCGTCCGTGACTCCCGCCCAGATCGCCCCGTCCACCGGCTCGGCCGCCCCGGCCACGCCGGTGCCGTCGGCCACACCGGAGGCCTCGTGAGCACCGTTCAGCCCAAGTCACAGCCCGAGTCGCAGCCCCATCCCGATCCTGCTGTCGGAGGGCTCGCCGAGGATGACCGCGAGGCCGTCCGCCGCCAGCTGGGGCGCCCGCCGCGCGGAGCCGTCGGCGTCGCCCACCGTTGCCCGTGCGGGCGGCCCGACGTCGTCGCCACCGCCCCTCGGCTCGAGGACGGCACCCCGTTCCCGACCACCTTCTACCTCACCTGCCCGCGCGCGGCGTCGCTCGTGGGAACCCTCGAAGCCTCCGGCCTCATGCGCGAGATGGCCGGCAGGCTCGAGGGCGACGACGAGCTCGCCACCTCCTACCGCGCCGCGCACACCGACTACCTCGCCCGCCGCGGTGAGCTGGAAGCGCATCTCGGTGAGGTCCCGGAGATCGCCGGAGTCTCTGCCGGGGGGATGCCGGAGCGCGTGAAGTGCCTTCACGCCCTGCTCGGGCACGCGCTCGCGGCGGGGCCGGGCACCAACCCCCTGGGCGACGAGGTCCGCGAGGCGCTCGGCCAGTGGTGGGCCGAGGGCCCCTGCGCCTGACTCTCATCCGCACTTGCCGCGGAAAGTGCGGGAAGGACGGCGAGCGAGGGCGGTCAGGATTCAGGGGCGGGGGAGGCGTACCCGCACGGTGAGACCGCCGCCGGGCGTCTCGTCGAGGGCGATGTGCCCCCCGTGACGGGCGACGATGCGCTGCGCCGTCGCGAGTCCCAGACCGTGCCCGGGGGCACCTCCACGGCGGTGCGTACCGCGCTCGAAGGCGCGGAACACCGCGGTGCGCTGGTCGAGCGGCACGCCGGGACCGCGGTCGGCGACGGTGATCTCCCACTCGTCGGCGTCCTCGCGCACGGCACATGTGACGTGTGCCGGCTCTCCGGGGCGCGTGAACTTCAGGGCGTTGCCGACGAGGTTGGTGAGCAGCTGGTGCAGCTGCACCGGGTCGCCGGTCACCTCGGCCGCGCGGCTCGGCGAACTGGTGGAGGCCGGGGGAAGGACGACGACGGCGTCGCCGGGCACGGCGAGGTCGGCGAGCACCGCCTCCAGCAGGGCCCGCACCGCGACCGGTTCGCGGCGCACCTGGTCAGGGGCTCCCACGCTGGCGTACGCCAGCAGCGCCTGCAGCAGCGAGGCCATCCGGCCGGCGCTGCGCCGTGCGGTGGCGCTCCACGCGGCGGCGCGGGCGTCGCCGCGCGCCTCGGCGTCCTCCTCGAGTACCTCGAGGTACCCGTCGACCACGGTGAGAGGCGAGCGCAGGTCGTGCGCGGCGATCCCGGCGAACGCCTCCAGCTCGGCGTTCGACCGCTCGAGCTCGGCCTGGGCCTCGCGCTCGGCGGTGACATCGGTGAGAGAGGCGACGACGCCGACGCGCGCGCCGCTCGCCGTCGTCAGTGCCCGCGTGCGGCACACGCAGGTGACCTCTGCGTCTCCACCGCTGGAGGTAGCGGAGGAGGCGGCGAAGACCACTTCCGTACGCGTCTCGGTGCCGGAGTCCAGCGTGGCCAGCAGCGGCCCTCGTACCGCGGCGAGCACGGTGCCGGCCGTGTCGGTGCACAGCGCTGTCGTCGCAGCGCGTGCCGCGGCGGTCGCGTCGAGCTCCTCGGGTAGGCCGGCCCATGCGCGCACGATGGGGTTGAGCACCGTCACGCGACCGGCGCCGTTCAGGGCGACGACGCCGACGTCGGCGGTCTCCAGCACCGCCTCGAGCAGGTCGTGGCGATCTTCGAGGCCCGCCTGCGCCACGGCGACGCGCTGGTCCGCGGCGGCGACCGCGGCGGCCAGACCCCCGAGTGACCGTTGCTGGCGCTCGGCGAGCAGCATCCCGGAGGCCAGGTTCGCGAGGTCGGACAGTGCCTCTTCGCGCTCCGCGTCCGCGGGGTGCGGCACCTCGTCGCGGGCCAGCAGCACACCGAGCAGCCGGCCCTGCGGGCCGAGCACCGGCACCGCGGCCACGGCCCGGGTGCGGGCGATGCGGCCGTCGACCCACGGATTGCTCGCCAGGTGCGGCAGGGCGGCGGCGTCCGGGAGGTGCACGGCGCTGCGGCGCTCCGCGGCGGCGAAGGCCAGCGAGGTCGGCAGCAGTTGCTCGGGGAGCTCGATCGATGCCCACGGCCAGCCCGTGACGGCGCGGACGCGGCGCAGCAAGGCCGCGCGGGAGCGGCTCGTCCCCGTCGTCGCCGGCGTGGTCGCTGTCGTCGCCACAGCCGTCGTGGGCAGGGTCGTCACGACGGGGGCAGCGACCTGGCGCGGCAGCGGGAGGCCGGCGGCGGTCGCTCCCGGCTCGACCGGCCTGCTGGGCACGCGCGCCTCCTGCTCGGGTCCAGGGCTGAGCTCCGGGTCTGAGGCCCAGGTCTGAGGTCCAGCTGCGGCCCTCAGCCGCACCGGGGTGGCCCAGTCTCTCCTGCGCGGCAGCACCGCTCGGGAAGGCGCGCCGTCACCCGTTCGGCTCAAGCTCGCAGTGATCGCTGCCGATGGGCGGGAAGACGCCACACCGGGACCCGCCAGGGCTCCCGCCGCCCAGACCGGAGGCCCCATGACCACAGTCCTCGTCGCGGACGACGACCTCGACATCCGCGAGCTCGTCGCGTTCAAGCTCGCCCAGGCGGGCTACGAGGTGCGGTCTGCGCCCGACGGCGCAGCGGCGCTGGACCTGGCCCGCGCCGGTGGCGTGGACATCGTCGTCCTCGACCTCATGATGCCGGGCCTGTCGGGCCTCGACGTGTGCGCCGAGCTGCGCCGCCAGGAGGCCACCGCCGACCTGCCGGTCATCATGCTCACCGCCCGCGCTCAGGACCAGGACGTTGCGAGCGGGTTCGCCGCCGGCGCCGACGACTACGTCGTCAAGCCGTTCAGCCCCCGTGAGCTCGTCAGCCGCGTCCAGGCCGTGCTGGGGCGGACTCGCCCGTGACGTTCTTCGCCGTCGTCGTCCTGGGGCTGGTGCTCGTCTCCGCCCTGGTGCTGGCGCTGGCAGTCTCCATCGCCGCGGTGCGAGGGCTGCGCGCCCGCCGCGAGGCCCACCGGCGCGCCGTCGCCGAGCCGCTGCGTCCGCTGCTGCTCGAGGTCGCCGTGGGGGAGGGGGAGGACGCCGAGGCGGCCGCCGACACCCTCGCGGCGCTGGACACCGCCGCCTGGCGGACCGTGGAGCCCGCCGTGCTCGCGGTGCTCGGCAAGGTCCGCGGTGACGGACAGCGCCTGCTCGTGGAGCTGCTCGCGGTGCGCGGGGTCATCACCCGTGAGCGCGGGCGGTTGCACGCGCGCGGCGCTGTCCGTCGCGCCGCGGCCGCGGAGCTGCTGGGGGCTGCCGCGTACGCGCCGGCGGTACCGGAGCTGGCGGCGTTGTTGCACGACGGGGATCCGGAGGTGCGGCTCGTGGCGGCTCGCGCGCTGGGTCGCGCGGGCGCCCCCGGTGCGGTGGGGATGGATGCCGGCGACGGCGTGGGACAGGCGGCGTCAGCGCTGCTCGCTGCCTTGGCGGGGCAGCAACCGGCGGCACCGCCGGACGTCGTGGCGCGTTCGTTGATGCTCCTGGGCGCTCCGGCCGCCGGGGCATTGCGGGCCGCGCTGGGCGCGCCGAGCGCCCTGGAGCGGCTCACGGCCGCTGAGGTGCTGGGACGGCTCGGAGTCGCCGCCGCCAGCCGGGACCTGGAGGAGATCGTGCTGCGTGACCCCTCGGACGTGGTGCGCGCTCGCGCCGCGACGGCGCTGGGGCGCATCGGGGCGCCGTTGGCGGTGTCCGCGCTGCGCGCTGCGACCAGCCCCACGGGCGCCGCGGCGGTGCGTCGCGCGGCGGTGGTGGCCCTCGGTGAGGTGGGTGACCCGGTGGCGCTGCGCTGCCTGTGGAGCCTGCTGGACGACGGCGACGCGCACGTGGCCGACGGTGCCGCGAGCGCGCTGCTGGCCCTCGGGGCACCCGGTGTGCGGGTACTGGCGGAGGTCGCGTCGCAGGAGCAGGACGGCTCCCCGGGGGCGGTAGCCCGCGCCCACGAGGTGGTCGCCTGCGCCGTCCTGGCCGAGGTGCTGCCGCCGTTGCTGGTGGACGAAGTGGACCGGGTGCGCCGCGCGGCGGCGACTCGTGCGGCGGTCGTGTCTGTTCCTGGTGCCGGTCCGGCGACCGGTGCTGAGCTGCTGGGGGTGGGCGCGTGAGCTGGGTGGACGTGCTGCAGCTCGAGCTGCTGGGGGGCACGGTGCGGGGGACCGTTGCGGTGCTCGTCCAGGTGCTGGCGCTGCCGGTGCTCCTCTACGTGCTGGCCATCAACTCCAGCTACCTCGTGCTTATCGGCCTGGCCGGGGTGGACATGGTGCGCTACCTGCGGCGGGAGCGGATCCGCGGGGTGGAGGACGCGAGTGCCTCCCCGCTGACGCAGTCGGTGTCCGTGGTGATGGCGGCCTACAACGAGGAGGCCGGCATCGTCGGGTCGGTCAGCGCCATGCTGGCGCTGCGGCACCCGCGCCACGAGGTCGTCGTCGTCGACGACGGCTCCACGGACGCGACGTTCGCGCTGCTGCGGGAGGCCTTCGACCTTGTCGAGGTGCCCCGTCGGCTGCCTGACGACCTTCCCGTGCGTGCCCGCATCCGCAGCGTGCACGTGCCCCGCGGTGGCCGCTCGCCGCTCGTGGTGGTCCGCAAGGACAACGGCGGTCGCGCCGACGCCACCAACGTGGGTGTCAACGCGGCCCGTCACGACCTGGTCTGCTTTGTCGACGCGGACTCGGTGCTCGACCCCGACGCGCTGCTGACCGTTTCGCGGCCCTTCGCCGACGACCCGGTCCGCGTGGTGGCCACCGCGGGGGCCGTCCGCGCCGTCAACGGCTCCACCCTCGTCGGTGGTCGTGTCGCCGACGTGCGGATGCCGCGCGGCTGGACGGCTCGGTTCCAGGTGGTGGAGTACCTGCGGGCGTTCTGCGTCGGCCGCGCGGGCTGGTCGCGGATGCAGTCGCTGATCCTCATCTCGGGCGCGTTCGGCATGTACCGCCGCGACGTGGTGGTCGAGGTCGGCGGCATGGACACCTCGTGCATCGGGGAGGACTTCGAGCTGACCCTGCGCCTGCACCGCCACATGCGCCGGACCCACCGCGAGTACCGCGTGGTGTTCGTGCCGGAGCCGGCCAGCTGGACCGAGGTGCCGGCGACGCGCACTGTCCTGGCCCGGCAGCGCCGCCGCTGGCAGCGGGGGCTCGCCGAGACGCTGTGGCGCCACCGCGGGATGATCGGTAACCCCCGATACGGCCGGATCGGCCTGGTGGCCCTGCCGTACTTCGTGCTCTTCGAGCTCGTGGCGCCCGTCATCGAGCTCGTCGGTGTGGTGCTGGCTCCGCTCGCGGTGGCCTTCGGTCTGGTGCCGTGGCAGGCCGCCGCAGCGCTGGCGCTGCTGTGCTTCGGGTACGCGGCCATGGTCACCGTGGCGGCGTTGCTCGTGGAGGAGGTCTCCTTCCACCGGTCCCAGCGGTGGCGCGACCTCGGTCGGGGCCTGGTGGCCGCGGTGCTGGAGAACTTCGGCCACCGCCAGCTCACGGCGCTGTGGCGCGTGCAGGGCCTGTGGTCGCTGCTGCGTGGCCAGCGGCAGGTGTGGGGCGCCATGGACCGCCAGGGCCTCGCCGCCGGTGGTGCCGCCAGCGCGGGCACTGACGTCGTGGTGCTGCCGGAGACCCGCGGCGCCCTGCGGGCCAGTCGGGCTGACGGCACCGACCGCGCCGACCGCACTGACCGCACCGACCGGCCGCTGGCCGGAGCCGGCCGGTGACGGCGCTCCACCCGGGCGAAGTGCCTCCGTCCGAGGTGCGCCGGCCGGCCGTCGGGCTGGGCGGCTGGCTGGGCGGCTGGCTGGCGCTGCTCGTCGCGCTGCTCGTGCTCCTCGCAGGGGCTGGCACGACGGCGCTGCTGCTGGGCGACGTGCACCACGAGACCGCCACCCGCCTGGACGACCTGGCGCGGACCAGCACCTCCCTGGTCGTGGCGGCCTCCGACGCCGGCGCCGGGGACGGCGCCGCCGCCCAGCGGGCCGCCGTCGCGGTGCTGGGGGCTGAGTTGCGCGACCTCGCCGGCACCGACCTCGAGCGTGACGCGGTCGAGCGGGAGGTCACCGCCGCGCAGGAGTGGCTGCGTCGCGACGCCGGGGCCGCACCCCGCGAGCTGCTCGCGGCCCACGAGGCGCTGGTGGAGCAGGTCTCCGCCGAGCAGACGCGCCAGCGGGCCGAGCAGGCGCAGCTGCGCCACGCCTCCCTCGCCGTCGTCGTCCTCATCCTCGTCGGAGCCCTCGGCCTGACGCTGCTGCTGGCGGTGCGGGTTCGCCGCGGGCTGGTCGCGCCACTGGCTGACGTCGCCGCCGTGCTGGGGGCGCTCGCCACCGGCGACCACGCCCGCCGGGCCGACGCCGAGCGCGGCCCCGCCGAGGTGCGTGCCGTGGCGAGCTGGGTCAACGCCCTGGCCGACGAGGGGGCCCGCGTGCGTGCGGCAGGTGCGCGCTCCGCGGAGCTGCGGCGCCTGGCCAGCGAGGTCGGCAGGTTGGCCCGGGACCCCGTCGACCACGAGGCCTCCCTCGCGGAGGCCCTGCGCGTGCTCGGTGAGGGGCTGCGCGTCGACAGGATCTGGGTCCGCCTCTTCGACGCCGAGGACGCGGCCCCCTGGGGAGCCCGCACCCCGACACCCTCCGGCATGCATGACACTCCGGGCGGGAGCGCCATCAACGGTCTGCGCGGCAGCTGGGCCCGCGAAGGCGCGCCCGCGGTGGTCGAGGAGATCGGCGCCGCCGGCGAGGATTTGTCGCGCTGGCTGCAGGAGGTGTGGTCGAACGACGGGCACCTCGCCGTCCCCGACCTGCCCTCCTGCGTCGCCGACGGGAGCGCCGAGCCCGCCGCCCGTGACTTCTCCGAGCGCACCGGCGCGGCCGCCGTACTCCTCGTGCCCGTGGGCGCGGGAGAAGCAGCCCTCGGCGCCCTCACCGCGTTCACGCACGACGGACCCCGGGAATGGACGGACGAGGAGGTCACGCTCCTGCGGTCGGTGGCCTCCGACCTCGGGCGCGCAGCCGTCGTGCACCGGTTGCTGCAGGGCTCCGAGGCGCTCGTGGAGCAGCTGCGCGAGCTCGACGTCCGCAAGTCGACCTTCCTGGCCACCGTCTCGCACGAGCTGCGCACGCCGCTGACCAGCATCGCCGGGTACGTCGAGATGCTGCGCGACGGTGGTGCCGGGGAGATCGACGAGGACGTCGACAGGATGCTCGCGGTCGTCGAGCGCAACACCGTGCGCCTGCGGGTGCTCATCGAGGACCTTCTGGCGCTCTCGCACATCGAGGACGGCGCCCCGCGCGGCGTCCTGGAGGTCGTCACCATCGGTGACCTCGTGCGCGGCGTCGCCGAGGAGCACCGGCGCGCGGCTGCCGGGGCCGGGGTGGCCCTCGAGGTCGACGTCGACCTCGACGCCGAGCTCCTCGGCGCCCTCCGCGTGCACGGCGATCCCACCTCGCTGCACCGCGCGGTCTCCGGGCTGGTCTCCAACGCGGTGAAGTTCACGCCGTCCGGCGGGTCGGTGCTCGTGCGCGCAGCCCGCGACGGCGACCGCTGCGCCGTCGAGGTGGTCGACACCGGCATCGGCATCCCGCTGGCCGAGCAGGGTGGGTTGTTCACGCGGTTCTTCCGCGCGAGCAACGCCACCGCGCTCGCGGTGCCGGGCGCGGGGCTGGGGCTGACCATCGCTCGCTCCGTGGTGGAGCACCACGGCGGTCAGCTGCTCATCTCCTCCGCGGCGGGGTCCGGGACCACGGCGCGCGTGCTGCTGCCGGCGGCTGCTCTCGCGGAGGCCGTCGCAGCGGTGTGACACCTACCGCCCGGCACCTATCGCCGTGATCATGGGCAGTCGGCCACCTCCACGGGGTGGCCGACTGCCCATGATCACGGACGGGAGAGGGGGGCGCGGGCAGTGCGGACGAGGGCCAGCGGGTCGCGGCGGTCTCCGAACCGCTGCCGCAGCACCCGCCGCGCCGCGTGCACCCCGTTCATGCCGTGCACCGCGGGCCCCGGCGGGGTCGCCGCGCCGCACAGGTAGACGCCGTCCAGACCCGGCACCCGGTACGGGTCCCACCGCGGCAGCGGGCGCATCACCAGCTGCCAGGGCGTGACCGCCCCGGCCGCCACGTCGCCGCCGGGGATGCTCGGGTTCTCCGCGCCCAGCTCGGCGGCCGTCGTCGTCGTGCTGGCCAGCACGAGGTCGCGGAAGCCCGGCGCGAAGCGCTCGAGCTGCGCGGTGACGTCCGGCTCCAGGTCACGGCGGGACCCGCGCGGCGCGTGCGCGTACGTCCACAGCGTGTGCTGGCCGGCGGGAGCGCGGGTCGGGTCGACCACGCCCGGCTGCACGACGATGCAGAACGGTCGGCGCGGGTGGCGCCCGGCGCGCACCTCGCGCTCCGCCGCGCGGACCTCGGCGCGGGTGCCGCCCAGGTGCAGCGTCCCGGCCTCCGCCAGCCCGGGCGCCGTCCACGGCACCGGGCCCGAGAGCGCGTAGTCGACCTTGCACACCGCGCCGCCGTAGCGGTAGCGCCGCAGCTGCGCGGCCACCGATGGCGGGAGCCGGTCACCGGCGACGTCGAGCAGGCCGCTGGGGGCGAGGTCGAGCAGCACCGCCCGCGCCCGGGGAAGCTCACGCAGGGACCGGACCCGGTGGCCGAGCACCACGTTGCCGCCGAGCCGCTCCAGCTCGGCGACCATCGCGTCGGCCAGTGCCTGGCTGCCGCCGCGCGCCACCGGCCACCCACCGGCGTGTGCCATGGCCGCCAGGTAGAGCCCGGCGCCCGCAGAGGAGATGTCGCGCGGGTCGCCGATGTTGTGCGCCGACGCACCGGTGAGCAGTGCGGGCGCCTCGTCGCCGCGGAACCTCGCGTCCCACGCCGGGCTGCCCTGCTCCAGCGCCCGCAGCCCCAGCCGCATGGCCGTGGTGGCGGTGGCGGCGAGGCCCGTGGGGGAGCGAGGCACCGCGGGGAAGGTCCGCAGGTCGGACTGGGTCAGCGAGATGACCTTGGCGGTCCGCTCCACCAGGGGCCCCAGCAGCGAGCGCCACGCGGCGCCGTCACGGCCTAGCCCCTCCACGGTGCGCTCCAGACTCCGGTGGGCCAGGGCCGCGCGGCCACCGTCGAGCGGGTGGGCGTAGGGAACGGCCGGCTGCAACCACTCCACGCCCGAGGCGCCCAGGTCGAACGCGTCGAAGAACGGGCTCGCGGCGCCGGCGGGGTGGGCGATGGAGCAGTGGTCGTGCCGAAAGCCCGGCAGGGTGTTCTCCACCGTCCGCGTGCCACCGCCCGGCTGCGCCGCCTGCTCGTGCACCTGCACCCGCAGGCCCGCGCTGGCCAGCACCACCGCCGCCGACAGCCCGTTCGGCCCGGCGCCGACGACGACGACGTCGAGGTCGCCGCCACCGCGGTCGCTGCCGCCAGCGCCGTCGTCCGCGGGGGTGGAGGTGCTCACGTGCTCGAGGCTAGGCAGGTCCGCCAGGATGGCGCGCGTGGAAGAGACCCCGGTGGTGCGCGTAGCCGCGATCGACTGCGGCACCAACTCCCTTCGCCTGCTCGTGGCCGACGTCGTCCTCGACGGTGGGCAGGCCCAGCTGACCGACGTCGTGAGGACCATGGAGGTGGTGCGGCTCGGCCAGGGCGTCGACCGCACGGGGGAGTTCGCGCCCGAGGCGCTGGAACGCACGCTCGCGGAGACCGCACGGGTGCGGGACCTGCTGGTCGAGCACGGGGTGCCTCGCGACGCCGACCACGTGCGGTTCGTGGCGACCTCCGCCAGCCGCGACGCGCGCAACGCCCACCTGCTGGTCGACGGCGTGCGCGAGCTGCTGGGCGTGGAACCCGAGGTCATCACCGGGGCGGAGGAGGCGTCGCTGAGCTTCCTCGGTGCCACCGGTGAGCTGCACGGCCAACGACCGGGGCCCTACCTCGTCTGCGACCTCGGCGGCGGCTCCACCGAGCTGGTGCTGGGCGAACAGGACGTGCTGGCGGCCCGCTCCGTCGACGTTGGCTGCGTGCGCCTGCACGAGCGGCACGCGCTGTCCGACCCACCGACGCCGGATCAGGTCGAGGCGCTCGTCGCCGATGTGCGCGCCGCGCTCGACGTCGCCGAGGCTGAGGTGCCCCTGGGCAAGGCGCACACGCTTGTCGGTGTCGCCGGCACCGTGACCACCATCGCCGCGTACGTGCAGCGGCTGCCCACCTACCTGCCCGAGCGCATCCACGGCGCGGTGCTGCCCGTGGACACCATGCTGGCCGCGTGCGACGAGCTGGTCGCCATGCCCCGCGAGCAACGGGCCGCGCTGCCCTTCATGCATCACGGCCGTGTGGACGTCATCGGAGCCGGTGCGCTGGTCTGGCGCGAGGTGGTGTCGCGCGTTGCCGATCGGACCGGCATCGTGGACGTGGTGGTCAGCGAGCACGACATCCTCGACGGCACCGCACTCGCCCTGGCCCGCCGCGCGGCGGGTACCTCCCCGTGACGACAGCGACGTGATGACAGCGACGACCAGGACGACGACGGCGACGACGGCCGCGCCCGACCCGGCGCGCCCCGGCGGAGCGCTGCGGCTGCTGCCGTCGGTGCTGCTCGCGGCCTCGGGCGTGCTGCTCTTCGCCTTCCAGGTGCGCCCGGAGGGCTGGGCGGTGCTCGTGGCGGGCGTCGTCGTCGCTGCTCTGGTGGGTCGGAGGGAACGGTCGTCCTACGGTCGGGACCACCTGCTCGCCGCGACCGGCCTGTGCATGATGAGCCTGGTGCCGGTCACCACCGACATCTCCTGGGCGCACATGACCACCATGGGCGCGGCGATGGTGGCGGCGGTCGGGGTGCCGTACGCGCTGTCGCGCTGGGCCTTCCGCGACCACGCCATCATGTTCCCGGTGGCCACCGGACGGCGGTGGAACCGCTTCGAGTGGTGGTGGCTGGCGGCTGTCGTCGTCCTCGGGTGGACCGCCCTGCCGTTCTACCTCATCACCAGTGGCGTCTACGAGAACTGGCCCGCGGCGCGCACACCCGACGAGCTGTTCCGACTCTTCTTGGGCACGAACGCGCTCGGCATCTGGGACGAACTCTTCTTCATCTGCACGGTCTTCACGCTGCTGCGCCGCCACCACCCGGTCTGGCTGGCCAACCTGCTGCAGGCGGTGCTGTTCACGGCGTTCCTCTACGAGCTGGGGTTCCGCGAGTGGGGGCCGCTGCTGGTGTTCCCGTTCGCGCTCATCCAGGGGCTGACGTTCGCGGTGACGCGGTCGCTGAGCTACGTGGTGGCGGTGCACCTGACCTTCGACGCGATCCTCTTCATGGTGCTCGTGCACGCCCACACGCGGGAGTGGTTCCCGCTGTTCCTCTACTGAGCGAGCACTGACGCGGGCGGCCGGGGTGCACCGAGATCGCCGGTGTGGCGCTCTGGAAGGTAGTGCGCATCGCGCAGTAGTGTGCGGTGCGTGGACACCACGCAGCTCCTCAAGGGAGTGCTCGACGCGGCCGTGCTCGCCGTCGTCGAGGACGACGACGGCTACGGCTACGACGTCGTGCGGCGCCTACGCAGCGCCGGTCTGGAGGACGTCGGCGACGCCTCCGTCTACGGCACGCTGCGGCGCCTCTACGCCGCCGGCGCGCTGAGCAGCTACGTGGTGCCCTCGGAGGAGGGCCCGCACCGCAAGTACTACGGCATCAACCCTCGCGGCCGGGAGCTGCTGGAGGCGCAGCGCAAGAGCTGGCGCGCCTTCAGCGAGACCGTCGACCACCTGCTCGCGCCCGAGGGAGACCCCCGATGAGCACCACCCTGCCCCTGCCCGCCCCCGGCCTCGATCCGGCCGCGGAGGCCCGCGAGTACGCCGCCGCCGTGCGCGCCGAGCTGGCCGACCTGCCGGCCGAGGTGATCGAGGAGCTCACCGGAGGGCTGGAGGCCGACCTCGCGGAGCTGGCCGCCGAGACGTCCACCCCGCTGCTGGACCGGCTCGGGAGCGCGCGCGCCTACGCGGAGGAGCTGCGGTCCGCCGCCGGCCTGCCGCCCCACGCGATGGCAGCCGCCCCCGAGAAGCGCTCCGGGATCTGGTCGCGCGCCACCGAGGGGGCACGCGAAGACATCGAGCACGCCGTGGCGCACCTGAGGTCTCGCACCTGGTGGCCCGGGTTCGTCGAGCGGGCCCAGCTGGTTCGGCCCGCGTGGTGGCTGGTGCGTGGCGCCCTGCTGGCCTGGCTCGTGGCGCGGTTCCTCTTCGGCCCTGGCGCGAGCCTGGGCGGCCTGTTGCTGCTCATCGCGGGAGCGGTCGTCAGTCTGGAGGTCGGCCGCCGTTACCGGCCCGTCGCCCGCTGGAAGCGGTCGCTCATCGTGGCGGCCAACGTGCTCGCCGTCATCCTGCTGCCCTTCGCCGTCGTCGCCATGACCTCGCGGGAGACCGTCTACGTCGATGCCGGGTACAGCAGCAGCGGCCCCGACACCTCGCGGGGGGTGTGGTTCGACGGGCAGGTGGTCACCAACATCTACCCCTACGACGCGCAGGGCCGGCCGCTCACCGGCGTGCAGCTCCTGGACGACTACGGCCGTCCTTTGGCGACGTCCACGGGCGATCGTTCCGACTGGTCCACCGGCCAGCCGAACGCGCTGGTTCCCGCGGTCACGGCCGACGGCGAGGTCCGCTGGAACGCCTACCCGCTGCGCGCCCAGCTGGACGGAACAGGCGGGGCACCCAGGACGCCGAGCTTCCCGGAGCAGAGTCTCTCGCCGTTGGTCGGCATCGCGTCGGGCGTCGTGCCCTCGCCGGAGCCCACACCGACGATGAGCGTCACCGCTGCGCCGTCGCCCACCGATGTGCCGTCGGAGGCGCCGACTGCGTCGTCGACGGCAATTCCACCGGTGGTGACGTCCACGGAGTCGCCGTACCCGGCTCCGTCGGTGACGGCGACGATGATGCCGTCCGCGCTGCCGTCCCCGGCGACGTCGTGACGCCGTAGCCGGCGTTCGGTGCCGTGAAGCGCAGCGCCGCCGCTGTGCACGGGCTGCGCATGAGCAGGGCGAGGGGCGGCTGGCGGGCAGTGTGGGGGAGGGCTCGGCGACAGTGGGGGAGTGCCAGTCCCTCGTCCAGCCCTACTGCCCCATCCCGTGACGCGGCAACTGCACCGCTCCCCGGTGGAGCCCGGATCCGGCTGGCCTGAGGAACCGGCGGACGCCTCGACGCGCGTCGTGCGCACCCCGGCCGGGGTGGTGCGCGCCGCCGCGACCTCGCGGACCTTGACCCAGCTCGACGCACGGGTCTCGGTCTGCCGCGCCTGCCCGCGTTTGGTCGCGTGGCGGGAGGAGGTCGCCGCCACCGGCCGCCGCGCCTACGCCGACCAGCCCTACTGGGGTCGGCCCATCGCGGGATGGGGAGATGCTCACGCGCCGCTACTCGTCGTGGGGCTCGCGCCCGCCGCTCACGGCGGCAACCGCACCGGGCGGGTCTTCACAGGAGACCGCTCTGGCGACTGGATCTTCGCGGCCCTGCATCGCGCCGGCCTCGCCGCACAGGAGCGCAGCGACCACGCCGGTGACGGCCAGCGCCTGGACGGCGTCCGCATCGCCGCGGCCGTGCGCTGCGCCCCGCCCGACAACCTGCCCTCCGGGCAGGAGCGCGCCGCGTGCGCACCGTGGCTCGATGCCGAGGTGCAGTTGGTGCGGCCCCGCGTGCTGTTCGCCCTCGGCGGCATCGCCTGGGACGCCTCGCTGGCGTGCGCCCGCCGCCTCGGCTGGAACGTGCCCCGCCCGGCGCCCCGCTTCGGGCACGGCGCCCACGCCGTCCTGACCCTCCCGCAGGAGGACGACGACGACGGCGAACGCGGCCGGCGTCGCGGCGGTGCGGTGCACCTGGTGGGCAGCTACCACGTGAGCCAGCAGAACACCTCGACGGGCCGCCTCACGGCGGCGATGCTCGACGAGGCGCTCGGTCTGGCGGCCCAGCTGGCCGGCGTGAGCACCGCCGATGCGGCGTTGGGCTGATCGGGTGACGGGGAGCCTGGGCCGACCGGATGACGGAGCGCCCCCTGCGGGTGCTTCGGGTCGCTCACCGCCGGACTGGAGGCGATGATCTCCTCCTCACCCCTGCGGGTGCCTCCGGACGGTGAAGTCTGGCGGCCCCGCTACACGTCGTGCCTCGGCGAACCGTAGATTTCCAACATGACCGCCCCCGCTTCCCTGGAGTCCCCCGTGCCCGCCGCGGCTGGACGCCCCCGGATCCTGCTGCTCGGCGGCGGTTTCGTGGGTCTGCTCACGGCGCGCCACCTGCTCAAGCAGCTCAAGCCTGGAGAGGCACAGGTCGTCGTCGTCGACCCGCGCCCCTACATGACCTACCAGCCGTTCCTGCCCGAGGTGGCCGGCGGCTCGATCGAGGCCCGCCACGTCGTGGTGTCGCTGCGCCAGGCGCTCAAGGGCGCTGACGTCGTGACCGGCGCCGTGGTCGGCATGGACCCCGCCCGCAAGGTCGTCTTCGTGCAGCCGCAGGAGGGCGAGCAGGTCGAGATCACCTACGACCAGGTCGTCATCGGCCTGGGCGCCGTCTCCCGCACCTTCCCGATCCCGGGTCTCATGGAGCAGGCGATCGGCTTCAAGAGCGTCGAGGAGGCCACGGCCTGCCGCGACCACATCCTCGACCGTCTCGACGCCGCCGCCGTCATGACCGACCCGGCTGCCAAGAAGCGTGCGCTGACCTTCGTCTTCGTGGGTGGCGGCTACGCCGGTATCGAGGCGATGGCCGAGCTGGAGGACCTCGTCCGCGCCTCGGTGAAGAACCACTCCGGCATCTCCCAGGACGAGATCAACTTTGTCGTGGTCGAGGCCCTCGGCCGGATCCTCCCCGAGGTCGGCCCCGAGATGGGCCTGTGGTCGCTGCACCAGCTGCGCGAGCGCGGCATCGACATCCGCCTCGACACCCAGCTGAAGTCCATCGTCGACGGCCACGCCGTGCTCTCCGACGGCACCGAGTTCGACACCGACACCGTGGTGTGGACGGCGGGCATCAAGTCCAACCCGGTCCTCGCCAACACCGGCCTCCCGCTCGACAAGCTCGGCCGCCTCACGGTCCGCGCCGACCTGCGTGTCGCCGGCGAGGACGGCGTCGTCGAGGGTGCCTGGGGCGCCGGCGACGCGTGCGCCGTGCCCGACCTCACCAAGGAGCCGGGCCAGTTCTGCCCGCCCAACGCCCAGCACGCGGTGCGCGAGTCGAAGGTGCTGGCCGCCAACCTCGTCGCCACGCTGCGCGGCGAGGGCCTGACCGACTACCGCCACAAGTACATCGGCACCGTGGCGTCGTTCGGCATCGGCAAGGGTGTGGCCAACACCTTCGGGTTCAAGGTCAAGGGCTTCCCGGCGTGGATGATGCACCGCGCCTACCACCTGTACGCGATGCCCACCCTCGACCGGAAGCTGCGGATCGGCCTGAACTGGCTGGTCTCCGGCATGGGCTTGACCCGCGACATGGTGGCCATCGGCCGCCAGACCCGCCCCCGCGAGGACTTCGTGGCCGCCGGCGCCAAGCCGCCGGCGCCGCGTCCCGTGGGCGACCCGGCTCCCTCCAAGAGCTGAGGCTCTGACGACGGCGGGGTCGGTGCGCGCGCACCGGCCCCGCCGTCGTCGTCGCTCTCGTCCGAGGAGCACCAGCCGGCCCCCGTAGCCCAATCGGCAGAGGCAGGCGCCTTAAAAGCGCCTCAGTGCGGGTTCGAACCCCGCCGGGGGCACCAGATGTCGGACGTTCGACCTGGTGCTCAGGCCTGGGCGGCGAGCCGTACGTGGGTGGAGGCGCCGCCGTAGCCGGCGTAGCCGCCGCGGCGTTCGAGTAGCTCTACGTGGAAGCCTGTGGCCAGCACCGCTGTGTACAGGTGCAGGAGTTCGCCGCCGTTGGTGTCGCGGTCGTAGAGCAGGCCGTGGGCGCGCAGGTCGGCGAGGTCGTCGTCCGGCAGGGCGAAGCGGGCGCCGAGGTCGGTGTAGTAGTTGTCCGGTACGGGCATGAGCGGGACGCCGTTCTCGCGCAGCCGCACGGCTTGGGCGCGGACGTCGGGCACGGCGTAGGCCAGTTGGGTCACGCCGCGTCGGCGGGGGGCTCCTGCGGCGGTCTCGGGGGCGTTGAGTACCAGCCGCAGGGTGCCTGCGGCTGGGCGCAGCGCCCGCGACCGTAGCCGTCCGTGGGGTTCGAAGAACTCCTCGGTTGGTCCTGGCTCCAGGCCTAGCAGGGTGCGGTGGAAGGAGACCTCCTGCAGGAGCAGGTCTGGTGCCACCGCCACGGCCAGGTGGTCTAGACCTACCCAGCCTGCGCCGTGGGCTCCGCCGGCTTCCTGGCCTCCTGTGCCACCGGGTGGGAGGTCTTCGAAGTCGCCTCGCCAGTGGTCGGGTTCGCCGGGTCGGTCCGAGAGCAGCACGTGCAGCCCCGAGGGCGCTCCCAGACCGGGTAGCACTGCTTCGCCGTGGGCGCGTGTGGTCTGCACCGTGGGCCACAGCAGGGCTTCGGCGCGTTGGGCGACGCTGTGCACGGGAGGTGCTACCAGTCCGATGGCGGTGACCCCGCCGGTGGCTTGGGCCTGTGGTGGCGCCGGGGACAGCACCACGTGAGCTGCGCCGTTGCGCCACAGGGTGACCGGTTTGCTGCGGTGGCGGCCGGCGGCGACGAAGCCCAGTGCCTCCAGCAGGCGCTCGACGTCGGCGCCTGGGCTGGCGGCGAGTTCGACGAAGGCGGGGTCCACCCGGGCCGGCGCTGGGGGAGCCAGCGTCACCACCTCGCGGGCGGGGCAGGTCGCCGGGAGCCGGGCGGTGAGCTGGTCTTCGAGGAAGACCAGGGAGCGTTTGGCGTCGCGCGCGGTCACGGCCGGTGCGGCCTCACGGACGAGGTCGCTGAACACCTCCAGTGACAGGGGCCCGCGGTAGCCGGCTTCCAGGACCGCCGCGACCACCCCGGCGACGTCGAGCGCGCCCTGCCCGGGGAAGCAGCGGTGGTGGCGGCTCCACTCCAGCAGGCCCATTTCCAGCACGGGGGCGTCGGCCACCTGCAGGAAGCCGATCCGCTCTCCGGGCACCCCCGCCAGCGCCTGCGGTCCGTCGCCGCGGGAGAGCAGGTGGAAGGTGTCCACGGCCAGGGTCACCGCCGGGTGGTCGGCCCGCTGGACGAGGTCCCACGCCTGCCCGACCCGGTGCACGTGACGGCCCCACGCCAGCGCCTCATAGGCGATGGTGATGCCCGCCTCGGCGGCCAGGTCGCCGAGGCGGTGGAGCTGCTCGGCGGATAGGTCGGCGTCGTCGACGGCGTCGGGGAGGGCGTTGGAGCAGCACAGCACCGTGGTGGCGCCGAGCTGGCCCATGACGGCCAGTTTGGCGCGGAAGCGGTGCTCCACTGCTGCGAAGCGGTCCGGGGCTACGCCCTCGACGTCGCGCACCGGCTGGAACAGGTCGATCGACAGGCCCAGGTCCGCGCATCGGGCTGCCACCTCTTGGGGGGTGAGCGCCGAGGCGATGAGGTCGTTGTCGAACAGCTCCAGCCCGTCAAAGCCCGCCGCGGCGATGGCGGGCAGCTTGTCGACGAGGCGCCCGCTCAGCGAGACGGTGGCGATGCCCTGGTGCACGCAGGCTCCTTCAGGACGCGGCGGGAGTGACGGAGGCAGTGCTGGACGCGGTGGAGGGCAGAGCGGTGGATACAGCGGGGTTCGCGGGCCGGCGGGAGCCGGTCAGCTCCAGGAAGTGCTGCTCCACCCGGCCTGCGTCGGCAGCCAGTCCGGTGAACAGCTCGAAGGCTCCCACGGCCTGGCCCACCGCCATCCCGCCGCCGGGCAGCACCCGGCACCCTCGAGCCCTGGCGTTGCTCACGAGCTCGGTCTCCAGGGGGAAGTAGACGACGTCGGAAACCCACAGCCGCTCGTGCAGCAGCTCAGCGGGCACCGAGGAACCCGGGTGGCCGTGCATACCCAGCGGGGTGGCGTTGACCACGCCGTCCGCCCCGGCCAGCGCCGCGGGCAGGTCGTCGCTGGCGCTGATGCGGTCCTGCCCGAACCGCGCGGCCAGCCGGGAGACGCACGCGGCGGCACGCTCGCGGTCGGCGTCCACGACGGCGACGTGCTCAGCGCCGGCGTGCAACAGGGCGTACCCGACCGCTGAGCCCGCACCACCGGCGCCGACGAGCACCGCGCGGTCGTGCACCGCCTCGGGCAGGGCCGCGCGGAACGCCCGGCCGTAGCCGGACCAGTCGGTGTTGGCGCCGACCGCGCGCCCGTCGCGGAAGATCACGGTGTTCACCGCGCCCAGGTCCGCGGCGTCCTGGCTCACCTCCTCCAGCAGTGCCACCACGGCCTGCTTGAACGGGTGGGTGATGTTCAGCCCCGCGTAGCCCAGGCGGCGGGCCCACAGCAGCAGCGCCGGCAGGTCGGCGGCGCTGATACCGAGCCGGTCGGCGTCCAGGAGGCCGTAGTGCAGGTCCAGGCCGTTCCAACGGCCCTCGCGCTCCTGCATCGCCGGGGTCAGGGAAGCCCCGATGCCCTGACCCACCAGGCCCAGCTGCACCACCCGCTGTGACCGCTGGCCGCTGAGGTGCCCGCTCATACCACGCTCACAGTGCTCTTGGTGGCGGTGGTGCTGCTGGCGGCGGCGCTCGCCGTCGTGCTGTGGTCGCCGGTGCCGGTGCCGGTGCCGGTGCCGTGCGTCGTGACCCGACGCTGCCCTACCTGAGCGGTTGGGACGAGGTGGGTGTCGCGCGGGCCGGTGAGGACGGCGATGCTGGAGATGGCGCAGGCGGCGACGGCGAACAGTGCCACCTTCCACCAACCGTCGGCGCTGCCCCCGACCAAGGCCCCGGCGATGGTGGGGGTGAACCCGGCCAACGCGAACCCGAACTGCGTGCCCACCGCCATCCCCGACAGACGCACCGAGGTGGGGAAGTACTCAGCGTAGGTAGCGGGCCAGACCGCGTTGGGCATCGAGTACACCACCCCGGCCAGCGCCACCCCGAGCACGAAGAGCAGCACCACGTTCCCGGCGGCGATCGCCGCGAGGAAGGCAGTCACGAGCACGGCGCTGCCGACCGCACCACCAACGAACACCGGCTTGCGTCCGATCCGGTCGGACAGGGTCGCCCACACCGGGATGGTGGCGATGGCCACCAGGTTGGACACGATCGCCAGCCACAGCATGGTGTTGCGCTCGATGCCGATGCCGTAGTCCTCGGAGGTGGCGAAGTTCAACGCGAACACCTGGAAGGTGGTGTTGACCATGGCGATGAAGGCGGCGAAGAAGACCCGCAGCACGGCGCCACGGTGGTCACGGAACAGTTCGGTCAGCGGGGTACGCGCCGGACGGGCCGCCTTCTCAGAAGCCTTCTCAGAGGCCTGCGCGGCGCTCTGCGCGGCGGTCTGGGCGGTGAACTCGGGGGTCTCCTCCAGGGAGCGGCGGATCAGGAAGCCCACCACCAGCAGCACCGCGCTGAGCCAGAACGGCACCCGCCAGCCCCAGCTGAGCAGCTGCTCCTCGGGCATGAGCGCGGCCACCGGCAAGAACACGGCCGGCGCGAGGACCTGACCGGCCTGGGTGCCGCTGAGGGTGAAGCTGGTGAAGAAGCCCCGGCGGCGGTCGGGGGCGTGCTCGAAGCTCATGCTGTTCGCGCCGGCCTGCTCACCGGCAGCGGACAAGCCCTGCAGCAGGCGCAGCGTGACCAGCAGCGCCGGAGCCAGCAACCCCACCTGGCTGTAGGTGGGCAGCACACCGATCAGGAACGTGGAGACGCCCATCAGCAGCAGCGTCCCGATCAGGACGGTCTTGCGGCCCAGCCGGTCACCGATGTGGCCCATGAGGAAGGACCCGAACGGGCGGGCCACGTAGGCCACCCCGAAGGTGGCCAGTGAGGCGATGGTGGCGGCGTGCCCGTTCCCCTCCGGAAAGAAGATCTTGGGGAAGACCAGGGCGGCGGCCGTCCCGTAGATCGCGAGGTCGTAGTACTCCAAGGCGCTGCCGCTCCAGGCGGCCACCGCTGCCTTGCGCGGTGTGCGTGCCGTCGCCGTGGACGGGGTGCTGCTGGTGCTGGCCATCGTCGGCTCCTCCAGTGGTGAGCGCCCGGGCGCTCTGCTCGTCGTCGAGGTGTGGCGACGCTAGGAGCACCGGGCAGGCCGTGACAATCGTTTGCCAAGCTTTGCCACTTCGCCTCTACCCTGAGCCCGTGCAGCGCCCGCGCCGCCCCACGATCACCGACGTCGCCGCCGAGGCCGGTGTCGCGGCCTCCACCCTCGCCGAGCGATCCGAGCAAGCCGGCGCCCTAGCGGTGGAGGCACTACTCAAAGGCGGGACCGCCGTGGGACCGGGGCGCGCACCCCAGGTGGTGCCCACCCACCTCGTGGTAAGCCGATCCACCGGGCCAGTGCCTCCGACGGAGGGCTAACCGCGACGTTGAGGGACCCCCGTCTGGGTGCGTCTACTGCGCGAAAGGCTTTACCAATCGATTACTCTTGGGGGCAGAGGCCGGCGCCCGCCGGTGTCAAGTCCTCGGAGGGACGCGCATGGAGAGCAACAACCCGGCGCTGCGCAACGCGCCGCAGTTCAAGCGCGGCGGCTACGCGGGCTTCGACGACGCCCCGCGCGGCGGCGCGAGCACCGCTCAGTACGGCCAGCAGTACGGCCAGCCGTCGCTGGAGGAGATGTACTCCGCGCCACCGGCGGGGCCCGCCCACACCGGTCGTCTGACCTACGACGACGTCGTGCTGCGCACCGGCATGACGCTCGGCCTCGTCGTCCTGCTCGGCGCGTTCAACTACTTCTTCTTCAGCCCGCTGCTGATGATCGTCGGCGTTCTCGGCGGTCTGGTGCTCGGCCTGGTCAACTCGTTCAAGCGCGAGCCCAGCCCGGCGTTGATCCTGGCGTACGCCGCGCTGCAGGGCCTGTTCATCGGCGGCCTCAGCCGGGTCATCGACTCGCAGCTGGTGGCGCGCAACCTAGGGGCAGTCTCGATCCAGGCGGTCATCGCCACGGTCGCGGTGTTCGCCGTGATGCTCGTGCTGTACCGCAGCGGTGCCGTGCGGGCCACGCCGAAGTTCCGCCGCATCCTCATCGGTGCGGTGCTCGGCTACGCCGTCTTCTGCCTCGTGAACTTCGTGTTCTCGCTGTTCGGTGCAGGCCTCGGCCTGTGGTCCGGCGGCCTGGGCCTCGCGGTCGGCGCGATCGGCGCGATCCTCGCCTCGCTCTCGCTCGTGCTCGACTTCGACTTCATCGAGCAGGGCGTCAAGAACGGCATCCCGCAGCGCTACGCGTGGACGGCCGCGTTCGGCCTCACCGTGACGCTGGTCTGGCTCTACGTCGAGCTGCTCCGCATCCTGTCGATCATCCGCTCGATGGCGGGCGGCGACTGACCGGTAGCACTCCCTACCACTGACACAGTGGAGCGGTGACCGACTCACCGCACGAACGGGCCGAGCGTGAGCTCGGGCGGGTCCTCACCCGCCTGGCAGCGCTCGGCCCGTCTCGTTTGTCCCGCGCTGCCGAAGGCCTGTCCCCGGCAGAGCTCGTGCGCCCCGTGCTCCAGGAGCTGGCCGACGCCGCGGCCACGGTGGAGGGGCGCCCGGCGCGCGTCGTCCCCGTCCTCGAGGACCGCGCCCTGGGAGATCAGCTGGCCGTGCTCGGCCGGGACCTCCTGGTTGCCTGTAGAGGCTCAGGTGACGACGCCCCTCTCGCTGATGCGGCCGCCCGCCTCGAAGCCCTGCGCCGCGCGCTCTGACGCGTGGGAGGTGGCCGACTGCCCATGATCACCGTGATCATGGGCAGTCGGCCACCTCGGTGGGGGTGGGAGGATGTGGGGCGTGCAGTACGCCGAGAACATCGTCGACCTGATCGGCGGCACGCCGCTGGTCAAGCTGAACCGCGTCACCGAGGGGATCGCCGCCACCGTGCTGGCGAAGGTCGAGTACCTCAACCCCGGGGGCTCCGTGAAGGACCGCATCGCCGAGCGCATGATCGAGGCCGCAGAGAAGTCCGGGGAGCTCAAGCCCGGTGGCACCATCGTGGAGCCCACCAGCGGCAACACCGGTGTCGGCCTGGCCCTGGTAGCCCAGCGCAAGGGCTACCGCTGCATCTTTGTCTGCCCCGACAAGGTGGGCGTCGAGAAGCGCGACGTGCTGCGCGCCTACGGCGCCGAGGTGGTGGTCACGCCCACCGCCGTCGCCCCCGAGAGCCCCGAGAGCTACTACTCCGTCTCCGACCGCATCGCCGCGGAGACCCCCGGCGGCTGGAAGCCCAACCAGTACGCCAACCCCGAGGGCCCGGCCAGCCACTACGCCTCCACGGGGCCGGAGATATGGAAGGACACCGACGGCCGGATCACGCACTTCGTGGCCGGCGTCGGCACCGGCGGCACCATCACCGGCACCGGCCGCTACCTCAAGGACGCCTCCCGCGACCGCCTCGGGGACGACGGCACCGCGAAGCCCGTGCGCGTCATCGGCGTCGACCCGGAGGGCTCGGTCTACTCCGGCGGCACCGGCCGCCCCTACCTCGTCGAAGGCGTCGGGGAGGACATCTGGCCCCCCGCGTACGACCCGTCCGTGCCCGACGAGGTGGTGGCCGTCTCCGACGCCGAGGCGTTCGCTATGACCCGCCGTCTGGCCCGCGAGGAGGGCCTGCTCGTCGGCGGCTCCTGCGGCATGGCCGTGGTGGGCGCGTTGCGCATCGCGAAGACGCTGCCGGCTGACGCCGTCGTCGTCGTCCTGCTGCCCGATTCCGGCCGCGGCTACCTCGGCAAGATCTACAACGACGCGTGGATGCGCTCCTACGGCTTCGACGTCGACGCGCCCGGCACCGCCGCGGTGGGCGGGGCCACCGCCGGTGACGTGCTGCGGGGCAAGTCCGGACGTCTGCCCGACCTCGTGCACACCCATCCCACCGAGACCGTGCACGACGCCATCGAGATCCTCCGCGAGTACCAGGTCTCGCAGATGCCCGTCGTCGGGGCCGAGCCGCCGGTCATGGCCGGTGAGGTGGCCGGGTCGGTCACCGAGGAGGGCCTGCTCGAGGCGGTGTTCTCGGGGACGGCGTCGCTGTCTGACGCGGTAAGCAAGCACATGGACGCGCCGTTGCCGCTGGTCGGCGCAGGTGAGCCGCTCAACGACCTCCGCGAGACGCTGCGCGTCAACCGCGCTGTGCTCGTGGCCGTCGACGGCAAGCCCGCCGGCGTGGTCACCCGCGCGGACCTGCTGGCCTTCCTCGCCAGCCGCCACTGACGCGTCAGTGACATGCCACTGAACCATCGCTGAGTTCCGGCGCTGACATCCAGCGCCGGAACCCACATCGGGCGCCCACTGGATCACCAGTGGGCGCCCGATGAGCGTCAGCCGGCTGTCAGCTCGCGCGCGCCAGACCGCGGCGTGCCAGCACCCCACGCTCGATCGGCGCGAAGACGCACAGCTCCACGGCGATGCCCACCGCCAGGATCGCCAGGATCGCGACCATGACCACCTGCATGTCGGACAGGTCGCGGCCCTGCTGCAGCAGCGCACCGAGGCCGAAGCCCATCTCCCCGCCGATGGCGATGATCTCCGCGGCCATGAGCGAGCGCCACGAGAACGCCCACCCCTGCCGCAGGCCGGCCAGGTAGCCGGGAAGCGCCGCCGGGAGGATGACGTGTCGCACCAGTGCCCAGCGGCTTGCCCCGAGCACCGCGCCCACGCGGGGGAACAGCGGCGGCACCTGGTCGACGCCGGACACGAGCCCGTTGATGATCGACGGGACCGCGCCCATGAGGATGACGAAGTAGGCCGTGGCGTCGGACAGGCCGAACCACAGGATCGCCGCGGGGACCCACGCCACGGACGGCAGCACCTGCAGGCCGGAGATCAGCGGCCCGACCGCGGTCCGCACCGGACGCACTCGTGCCACGAGCAACCCCAACGGAGTGCCGATGAGCACGGCCGCGACGAAGCCGACGCCACCGCGCTCGATGCTCGTGAGCACCGCCGTCGGCAGGCTGCCGTCGGCGATCCGCTCCTTGATCGTGTACCAGACGTCGAGCGGGCTCGGGAGCACGTACCGCGGCTGGACCCCTGCGAGGACGACGAGCTGCCACACGACCACCACGAGGACCAGCGCCACCAGCGGCGGCAGCAGGCGCTTGCGCCACCGGGTCGAGAGACCGGGCTCGGCGACCGGCTCGGTGGACAGGACGTCGAGGCCGGCCTCCAGGCCGCCGTCGCCGATGGTCGGGCGCTTGTCGCTCGTCGCGGCCACCGCGGTGCTCCCTGCTCCCGAGGTCCCAGCTGAGGGCTCAGCGGGCATGGCGGCGGATCTCCTCTCGCAGGTGGTCGGTGATCTCGATGGACAGCGCCGCGACGGCCGCGTCTTCGATGCGACGGCTGCCGCTCGCGTCAACGGCCCACTCCCGCACGATCCGGCCGGGGCGCGAGCTCATGAGCAGCACCCGCTCCCCGAGGCGCACGGCCTCGCGCACGTTGTGGGTGACGAAGACGACGGTGGTGCCGGTCTCGCGCCAGATCCGCTCCAGCTCGCTGTGGAGCACGTCGCGGGTGATGGCGTCGAGCGCGGCGAACGGCTCGTCCATGAGCAGCACGGACCGCTGCTGACCTAGCGCGCGTGCCAGGGCCACGCGCTGGCGCATGCCACCGGACAGCTCGTGCACCCGCTTTCCGCCTGCCCCGGTGAGGCGGACCAGGTCGAGCAGGCGCTCCACCTCCGCGGGGCGCTCGCGGCGCGGCACACCGCGCAGCTTGAGCGCCAGGTCGAGGTTGCCCGCCGCGGTCAACCACGGGAACAACGCCGACTCCTGGAACATCAGCGCGGCGCCCGAGGACGGCACCTCCACGGTGCCCACCGTGGGGCGTTCCAGGCCCGCGACGAGCGAGAGCAGCGTCGACTTGCCGCAGCCCGAGGCACCGAGGAGGCAGACGAACGAGCCGGGGGCGACGTCGAGGTCGACGGTGTCGAGCACCGCCGGGCCACGGCCGTAGGCCTTGGAGACGCCGCGCAGGCGGACGGCTCCACCCGAGACGACCTGGGGGGCGCCCCCGGAGGTCGGAGCTGGAGCAGCTGACGCCACGTGCGGAGCCCCCTCAGTGCCGGCGCTGGTGCTGGTGCGCGTCGCGGTCACGGTTCACTCCTCACCCAGGCCGGCGGCGGAGACCTTCGGGGCGCCGGCGGCCGTGAGCACCTCGTTGAGGAGGCGCAGGTCGTAGATGCCCTGGAGGTCCACGGTTTTGGTGGTTCCGGCGGCGACGGCGTCTTCCAGCAGCTTGGGCAGCGTGGAGGCCAGGGGATCGTCGGTGATGGTGAGGTTGCTGAAGGCGCGGGCGATGACAGCCTCGCTGAGTGCCTTGGTGGTCAACGCCTTGATCTGCTCGTTCACCGCCGCCGGTGCGCCCGGGTCACTGGCGGCCCAGTCCACGGCCTTGACATGCCCCTCCAGGAGAGCCTTCACCGTCTCCGGGTGGGCCGCGAGGAACTCCGTCGAGACGATGAGGTGCGTCGTGAGGAACTTCCCGTCGGGCCACAGCGACTTCTCATCGACGAGGACGGTCGCCCCGGCGTCGAGGACCAGCCGCGAAGCCCACGGCTCAGGCAACCACGCGCCCTCAAGGCGTCCTTGACGGAACAGGTCCAGCGTCGAGGAGTTCTCGGTCGGCGTGATCGTGACGTCGCCTCCGGTACCCGACGTCGTGGTGGCCAGGCCCTGGCCGGCGAGCCAGGTGCGCAGCGCCACGTCTTGCGTACCGCCGAGCTGGGGGCTGGCCACCTGCTTGCCCCTGAGCTGCTCAGCGCTGGTGATGCCGGGCTGCACCACCAGCTGGGCGCCGCCGGAGCACGCGCCAGCGATGATGCGCAGGAGGGTGCCGCCGCTCTTGGAGAAGGCGTTGATGGCCGGGCTGGGCCCGATGTAGGTGGCGTCGATGGCCCCGGCGGTGAGGGCCTCGATGGCTGCCGGGCCGGCGTTGAAGGCCTGGGTGCTGAATTTCGTGGATCCGAGCGCCTCGGCGAAGTAGCCCTGGGCGATGCCGGCGAGGGCGGCTGCATGGGTGACGTTGGGGAACAGGCCCAGCCTCAGCTCCGCGGCTGCTGTGCCGCCGGTGGTGGGCGCGGCCGACGTGGCAGCTGAGGTGGATTCGACGGGGCGGGAGCCGCAGGCTGCGAGGACGGGGAGGACGGCGAATGCGCCCAGGCTCCCGAGCACGGCCCGCCGCGACAGGCGGAACTGCTGGTATGACTGCTGGTGCTGATGCGTGACCGAGCCGCTCGCCGGCGGGCCGACGGACGGGTACGAGTGCGGGTTGGGCATGGTGATCTCCTCTGGGTGACGGGGTGGGTTGGTACTGGTGGGGTGGCTGGTCTGGCGTGGCCGGGGGAGCCTCAGCCGGCCCGCAGACCGGGGATCGGCGCTCCCGCCATCCCGGCGCCGAGGGTGGCGCCGTCGGAGGGGTCGATGAGCAGGAAGGCGCCCGTGGGGCGCAGTTCGCGGTAGGCGTCGAGGGGGAGCGGCTCGGCGGTGCGGACCACCACCCCGCCGATCTCGTTGAGGGCGAGCTGCCCGTCCGCTCCGGTGTGCTCCAGCGACGCGACGTCGAGACGGTCGGTAACTTCCCGAACGATCGCGCGCACGGTGCGCGTGCCGTGACGCAGCAGCAGGCGGTCTCCGGTGCGCAGCGGACGCTCGTGCAGCCAGCAGACCGTGCCGGAGAACTCCTGCACCGGCTCCGGTGCCCCCGTGACGGCGGCGATGAGGTCACCGCGCGAGACGTCGACGTCGTCGGTGAGCCGCAGCGCCACCGAGCGACCGGCGCCGACCTCCTGGAGGGGCCCGTCCGCGGTGTCGATGCCCGCGACGCGCGTCCGCTGGCCGCGGGGGAGCACCACGACCTCCTCGCCGACGGCCAGGCTGCCGCTGGTGACCAGCCCGGCGTAGGCGCGGTAGTCGGTGTCGTGGTCGCGCAGGACGTACTGCACGGGCATCCTCGCGGCGCCGCCCGCGACGTCGTCGGCCACCGGGAGCTGCTCGAGCAGCTCCAGCAGCGAGGGCCCGTCGTACCAGGGCATCCGGTCGGAGCGGTCCGCCACGTTGTCGCCGTCGAGGGCGCAGACGGGCACCGCGGTCAGCTGGTCGGCCCGTAGCCCGAGCTGCTCCACGAGCTGCGCGGCCTCGGCGTGCAGCTGCCGGAACCGTGCCTCGTCGAAATCGACGAGGTCCATCTTGTTGACGGCGAGCACGAGGTGCGGCACACCCAGCAGCGCCGAGACCGCCGCGTGCCGCCGGGTCTGCTCGACCACACCGTGGCGGGCGTCGAGCAACAGGACGGCGACCTGCGCCGTGGAGGCACCGGTGACCATGTTGCGCGTGTACTGGACGTGACCGGGGGTGTCCGCGAGCACGAACCGGCGCCGCGGGGTGGAGAAGTAGCGGTAGGCCACGTCGATGGTGATGCCCTGCTCCCGCTCGGCACGCAGGCCGTCGGTGAGCAGCGAGAGGTCGACCCGCTCCAGGCCGCGGTCGCGGCTGGTGCGGGTGATCGCGTCGAGCTGGTCGGCCAGCACGGACTTGGTGTCGTGCAGGAGCCGCCCGACGAGGGTCGACTTGCCGTCGTCGACGGAGCCCGCCGTGGCCAGGCGCAGCAGGGGCGCCTCCTGGGGCAGCAGCTCCTCGACGTCCAGCGTCGAGGTCTCGCGGGGCAGCTGGGCTGCGGACGCGCTCATCAGAAGTAGCCCTCTCGCTTGCGGTCCTCCATGGCTGCCTCCGACAGGCGGTCGTCGGCGCGCGTGGCGCCGCGCTCGGTGAGGCGGCTGGCTGCGACCTCGGCGATCACCGCCGCGTAGGTGTCGGCGTCGCTGGAGACGGCACCGGTGCAGGACATGTCGCCGACGGTGCGGTAGCGCACCGTGCGCCGGGTGACCTGCTCGTCGGCCCGGGGGCGGCTCACGGGGGTGTCCGCGATGAGCATGCCGTCGCGCTCGAACACCTCGCGCTCGTGCGCGAAGTAGATGCTCGGCAGCTCCACGCCCTCACGGGCGAGGTACTGCCAGATGTCCAGCTCGGTCCAGTTGGACAGCGGGAACGCGCGCACGTGCTCCCCGGGGGCGTGCCGGCCGTTGTAGAGGTTCCACAGCTCGGGGCGCTGGCGGCGCGGGTCCCACTGGCCGAACTCGTCGCGCAGCGACAGCACGCGCTCCTTGGCGCGGGCTTTCTCCTCGTCGCGACGCGCCCCGCCGAAGACCGCGTCGAAGCGGTGCTCCGTGATCGCGTCCAGCAGCGTGGTGGTCTGCAGCGGGTTGCGGGTGCCGTCGGGCCGCTCGCGGACCCGCCCGGCGTCGATGGAGTCCTGCACGCTGGCGACGACGAGCCGCACGCCGTACCGCTCGACCGCGGCGTCGCGGTACTCGAGGACCTCGGGGAAGTTGTGCCCGGTGTCGACGTGCATCACCGGGAACGGCACCGGCACCGGCCAGAACGCCTTGCGTGCCAGGTGCAGCACCACCACGGAGTCCTTGCCGCCGGAGAACAGCAGCACCGGCCGCTCGAACTCGGCAGCGACCTCGCGGATCACGTGGATGCCCTCGGACTCCAGGGCGTCCAGCGCCGAGAGCGCTGCCGGGGCTGCCGGGCTCGATGACGTCAGCGCGCTCACGTGTGGATCCCGCACTCGGTCTTGGCGGTGCCCGACCAGCGTCCGCTGCGGGGGTCCTCACCGGGCGCCACGGCCCGGGTGCACGGCGCGCAGCCGATGGAGGGGTACCCGCGCAGGGTCAGCTCGTGGCGCGGCAGCTGGTGCTCGGTGATGTAGTCCTCCACGTCCTGCAGGGTCCATCGCACCAGCGGGTTGACCTTGACGAGGTGGTGCTTCTCGTCCCAGGTCACCACCGGGGTGTTCGCGCGGGTCGGGGCTTCGTCGCGGCGCACCCCGGTCACCCAGGCGCCGCGGCCGTCGAGCGCCTCGGCCAGCGGGAACACCTTGCGCAGGGAGCAGCACAGGCCCGGGTCGCGCTCGTGCAGGCGCGGGCCGTACTCGGCGTCCTGCTGGGGCACGGTGAGGCGGGGCAGCACGTCGATGACGCGCACGGGCAGCTCGGCGGCTACCCGGTCGCGCATCACGGCCGTCTCCGGGAAGTGGTAGCCCGTCTCCAGGAAGAGCAGCTCCACCCCCGGCAGCAGCTGCGCGAACAGGTGCGGGAGCACCGCGTCCTGCATGGACGCGGCCACCACGAGGTCGTGCCCGAAGGTGTCCACCGCCCAGCGGGCCACCTCCTGGGCGCTGGCGCCCTCGAGGTCTCGGCCGGCGGCCTCCGCCAGCGCGCGCCGCTCGTCCGCCGTCGTCGTCGTTGTTCCTGTCATCACCGTGACTCCATCCCCACGGGGTGCGGCGCCAGGCCGTGCACCCTTACCGAGAACACCCGCAGGCACTCCCCGCACCGCCACGCCGTCGCTGCCGCCTCGTCGGGCCGCAGGTCCTCACCGGCGCAGAACGGGCAGTGCAGCGGCGTGCTGCGCCCGCCCGCCTCGCTCATCGGAGCTTCTCCTCGTCGGCGCGGGCCACCCACTGGGCGAACCGCTCGCCGTCCTCGCGCTCCTCGAGCCACGCACTCGTCACGCGCTCGACGTAGTCGGGCAGCTCGCTCGCGGTGACCTTGTGACCGCGCAGCTTGCGCCCGAACCCCGCCCCCAGGCCGGTGGCGCCGCCCAGGTGCACCTGGAAGCCCGGCACCTGCGCGCCGTCGGCATCCGTGACGATCTGCCCCTTGAGGCCGATGTCCGCGGTCTGGATGCGGGCGCACGAGTTGGGGCAGCCGTTGACGTGCACCGTCAGCGGCTCGGCCAGGGTCGGCAGACGCTGCTCCATCTCGCTGACGAGGGCCGCTGCGGTGGCCTTGGTCTCCACGATGGCGAGCTTGCAGAACTCCAGACCGGTGCACGCCATCGCGCCGCGGCGCCACGCGCTGGGACGGGCCTGCAGCCCGATCGCCGCGGCAGCCTCGACGAAGGACTCCACCTGCTCCGGCGCGATGTCGAGCACCACGAGCTTCTGGTGGGGCGTCGTGCGTACCCGCCGGCTGCCGTGCGCCTCCGCGGCGTCGGCGAGCGCCACGAGCACCGGGCCGCTGACGCGACCGACGACGGGCGCCAGTCCCACGTAGCGCAGCCCGTCGACCTGCTCGTGCACGCCGACGTGGTCGGGCTCGGCGGTCGGCACGGGAGCCGGACCGTCGAGCAGGGGACGGTGCAGGTAGTCGCGCTCGAGTACCTCGCGGAACTTCGCCGGGCCCCAGTCGGCCATGAGGAACTTCAGGCGGGCGCGGTTGCGCAGGCGGCGGTAGCCGTGGTCGCGGAAGATCCCGACGACGCCGGCCCACACATCCGGGACGTCCTCCAGCGGAACCCAGGCGCCGAGGCGCTCGGCCAGACGGGGGTTGGTGGACAGGCCACCGCCCACCCACACGTCGAAGCCGGGCCCGTGCTCGGGGTGGACGACGCCGACGAAGGCGAGGTCGTTGCCTTCGTGGACGACGTCGCCGCGGGGCGAACCGCTGACGGCCGACTTGAACTTGCGCGGCAGGTTGGAGAACTGAGGGTCGCCGATGAAGCGCTTCTGGATCTCCAGGACGGCGGGGGTGCCGTCGACCACCTCGTCGGCGGCGATGCCCGCCAGCGGGCTGCCGAGGACGACGCGGGGGCAGTCACCGCAGGCCTCGGTGGTGGACAGGCCCACCGCCTCGAGGCGGCGCCAGATCTCGGGGACGTCCTCCACGCGGATCCAGTGCAGCTGCACGTTCTGGCGGTCGGTGACGTCAGCGGTGCCGCGGGCGAACTCCGTGGAGATCTCGCCGATGGTCCGCAGCTGCTCGGTGGTGAGCGCCCCGCCGTCGATGCGGACGCGCATCATGAAGTACTCGTCGTCGAGCTCGGCGGGGTCGATGCTGGCCGTCCGGCCGCCGTCGATCCCCGGGCGGCGTTGGGTGTACAGGCCCCACCAGCGCATGCGGCCCCGCAGGTCTTCCGGGGCGATGCTCGCGAAGCCCTCGCGCGAGTAGACCTCCTCGATGCGCTGCCGGACGTTCAGCCCGTCGTCCGCGGCCTTGAAGACCTCGTTGGGGTTGAGGGGGGTGCGGTCGCCCGTGGCCCAGGCACCGTCGCTGCGGGCAGCGCCGTCCCTCGGGCGCGCGGCGCGCGCGGGGCGGGGGCTGGTCTCAGCCGTCATGGGTCGTGGAGCGCCTTCCGGTGCAGGCCTGCTGGCAGGGAGAAGCGCACGCGGGGGCGCACGCCGTGGTGCTCAAGGTGGCGCCCGCGCCGTGGACCGCCAGGAAAGTGGCTGGTCAGAGCGGGAAAGCCGTCAGCGTGAGGCCGGACAGACCGCGACGCTGCGCTGCCGGCACAGGTCGACGTGGCGACGAGCCACGAGCAGGAGGACGGCAGGCACGGGGGAATCTTGCCATTCCTCGCGCGGTGGCACCACGAGCGTCAGCCGTCGCCCTGCGCGGGCGGACGGGAACCTCAGCGACGACGCACGCCGAACAGGCTCCGGGTGATCTCGCGGCCGAGGCTGGAGGCGGCCGACCTCGCGAAGCTGCGGAACGCCGAGGACCCGAGCACCTGCTCCACCACAGACCGCTCCTCCGGCTCCGCCGTCCGCCGTCCTGAAGGTCGCTGAGGGGTTGAGGACGACGACGACGGCGCCGGCTCCCGCTCCGCCGAGGGCCGCGCCGGCGCGGTGGTCTTGCGGGTGAGGCGCTCGTAGGCGGAGTCCCTGTCGATGGGCGTGCCGTACTCGGCCTGCAGCGGTGACGCGGCCACGATGCGCTGCTGCTCGGCCTCCGGCGCCGGTCCCATGAGGGACTGCGGCGCCCGCAGCCGCGTCCACGCGACGGGCGTCGGCACGCCGTTCTCGGACAGCACGGTCACCACGGCTTCGCCGGTTCCGACGCTGGTGAGGAGGGTCTCGGTGTCGTAGTGGCTGCTCCGGGGGTACGTCGAGGCGGTGGCGCGCAGCGCCTTGGCGTCGTCGGGAGTGAACGCGCGCAGGGCGTGCTGCACGCGGGAGCCGAGCTGGGCGAGCACCTCCTTGGGCAGGTCCGTCGGGCTCTGCGTGACGAACACCACGCCGACGCCCTTGGAGCGCACCAGCCGCACGGTCTGGGCGACCTGCGCGACGAAGTCCTTGCTCGCTCCGGTGAAGAGCAGGTGTGCCTCGTCGAAGAAGAACACGAGCTTGGGCTTGTCGAGGTCGCCCACCTCGGGCAGCTCCTCGAAGAGCTCCGCGAGCAGCCACAGCAGGAAGGTGGAGAACAGCGCCGGGCGGCCCTGCACGGCGGGCAGCTCCAGGCAGGAGACCACGCCGCGCTCGCCGTCGTCGGAGCCGTCGGCAGGCACGGTGCGCAGAAGGTCGTGGACGTCGAGCTCCGGTTCGCCGAAGAAAGCGTCGGCGCCGCCGTCGGCGAAGGCCAGCAGCTCCCGCAGCAGTACGCCCGCGGTCTGCTTGCTCAGCCCGCCCAGGCCCTCGAGGTCGGCCTTGCCCTCGGGGGAGACGAGGTGGGAGATGACGGCGCGCAGGTCCGCGAGGTCGAGCAGCGGCAGACCTGCCTTGTCCGCCCAGTGGAAGACCAGGGCTAACGACGACGACTGCACCTCCGACAGGTCGAGCACGCGGGCGAGCAGTGACGGCCCGAAGCTCGTGATGGTCGCTCGCACGGGCACCCCCGTGCCGAGGCCGCCCAGCGCCAGCAGCTCCGTCGGACAACCGGCCGGAGCCCACTGCTGGCCGACGTCGGCGGCGCGCGAGGCCACACGGTCGGACGGCTGTCCCGGCAGGGCGATGCCGGACAGGTCGCCCTTGACGTCGGTGAGGAACGTCGGCACACCGTGGGCGCTGAGCTGCTCGGCGATGAGCTGCAGCGTCTTCGTCTTGCCGGTGCCCGTGGCTCCCGCGACCAGCCCGTGGCGGTTCAGCACTGACAGCGGCAGCTGCACGGGCGCGTCGGAGTGGGCGACACCGTCGACGACGAGCGCGCCGAGTTGCACGGCGGCGCCGGACGCGGCGTAGGCCTTGCGAACCTCGGCAACGAAGGCCGCTGCGCCGTTGTCTGCGCTGCTTGTCGGTGTGCTGGTCACGGCGCGGACGCTAACGCCGTCGTCGTCGTCCTGCCAGTGTCCGAGCAGCTGTCACACCAGGTGGCGGCGTGGGGTAGAGGGAGAGCGGCCGGCGCAGGCGCTGCTCGCGGCGACCAGCAGCTCCACGGCCCGCAGCAGGTCGGGCACGGGGGCGGTGAACGGCAGGCGCAGCATGTCGTCGAAGGCATGACCGGCGCCGAAGCGCGAGCCGGTGGCCAGGCGCAGACCGAGCTGCTCGGCGGTGTCGACGAGCACCGACGACGACACCCCCGCCGGCAACCGGCACCACAGCGACTGCCCGCCGGGAGGCACGGTGACGCCCCATTCGGGAAGGTGCTCGCCCAGCGCGGCCACGAGGGCGTCGCGCTGGGCGCGCAGCTGCACCCGGCGGCGAGCGACGACGACGTCGAGGACGTCCAGCAGTGCGCACGCGGCCAGCTGGTCGACCAGGGAGAGCGCCCCGTGGTCACGGGAGGCCGCGGCGGCGGTGCGCGCGATAACGTCGGGCTCAGCTCGCAGCCACCCGATCCGCACGCCGGCCCACACGGCCTTGCTGAGCGACCCGGCGCTCAGCACCGTGCCGGGCCTGCCGTGCGCGGCGAGCGGGGTGAGCGATTCTTGATCGTCCAGGGCCAGGTCGGCGAGGGCCTCGTCGGCGACCACCGTCACTTCCTGCTGCTGCATGGAGATGACCAGGGAACGGCGGTCGCCCTCGGACAGGGTGGCACCGGTCGGGTTGGAGAAATCGGGGACGACGTACAGCGCCCGCGCCGAGGTCTGGCGCGCGGCACGGTGCACCGCAGTGACGAAGCCGGAACCGGAGTCGAGATCGCGCGAGACCGGCACGAGGCGGGCGCGCAGTTCACGGGCGACGTCGAGGGCGTTCGGCCACACCGGGTGCTCCACCACGAGGCGGTCTCCGGCGTCGAGCACGGCGCGCAGCGCCGCACTGACCGCGCCGCCGGCGCCACAGGTCACGAGCACCTGCTCGGGTGTGGTGGGCAGGCCGCGTGCGGTGTAGCGGTCGGCGATGCGCGTGCGCAGGGCGAGAAGGCCCAGCGGGGTGTAGCCGTGACCGCCGAGGTGACGTGGCAGTTCCGTGAGGGCCTGGGCGTAGGCGTCGGCCACCTCGGGGGGGCCGGGTGGGGCGGCGTAGGACAGGTCGAGCGTGCCGTCGCGCTCCCCGCCGGGCACCCAGGCGGCGACGACGCCGCTCGTGGCGGGCAGCTGTGTCCAGGTGCCCGATCCTTGGCGGGCGTCGGCCCAGCCCGCTTCGCGCAGCCGCCCGTACGCGGCGGACACGGTGACCCGGCTGACGCCGAGAGCCGCGGCGAGCTCACGCTCGGCGGGTAGCCGCACGCCGACGCCGAGACGGCCGTCCCGGACCAGGCCCTGGATACCGCTGGCCAGGCTGGCGTACATGGGTGCGTGGAGCGTGTCCGCACCGATGAGCTCGGCGAGGCGCTCCGCTGACGTCGTCGTCGGGCCGACGGTGCCCATCGGGCCGGTGATGAGCGGTCCGCTGTTCATCGACACCAGGCCACTGTCGCAGGATTGGCATGGTTTGGGAATCCCTCGTCCCTGCTCCGTTGTAGTGATCAGCGCCCGGTTGGTGACCTGGATGGTCTAATTCAGGCCACTAGCCCCCGATTGGCCTGATGTCACAATGCCAATTGTGGTCGATGCTTGATGCATGACGGTCTTCGCTCTCATCCTGGCCCTGTCCCTCCTCTCCCTGGGGGCGCTGTACGCCCTGGCGCGCGCCACCGAGGACGCCCAGGTCGGAACCCATCCCGCCCGCAGTCGTGACGGCTGGGGCACGGTGCTCCCGACCTTCCCCTCGACCCCGCTCAACCGCTGAGCCCCGAGGGCGGCCGAGAGGCCGCCGACCCCGACGCATGGCGAAGGCCCTGCTCCCGCTGAGGAGCAGGGCCTTCGTCGTCCTCCCGCCCTGGCCGCCGTGCCCCTCGTGCTTCTCGCACTTGCCGCGGCAAGTGCGCCATGGGGCCCCCGCTTGTCGCACTTGCCGCGGAAAGTGCGGCCTGTGGAGGGTCAGAGGGGGTGGTCGGCCACGAGGACGGCGTCGACCTGGAGCCGGCGGACGTCGTCGTCCCAGATCACCGGGCGCTCCACCTCCGCGGCGACGCGCACCCGTAGCCCCGCGGCATGCGCCGCCTGACGCAGAGCGGTGACGTCGTGGAGCAGGCGCGGGTCGCGCGGACCCCCGACCCCGCGGGATGCGTTGGACAGGGCATGTCCGACGACGACGACGCGACCGCCCGGCACCAGCCACTGCGCTGCGCGCTCGACAAGCCGCGGCAGGGCGACGAAGGCGACCACCACCAGCTCGACCGGAGCCTCCGGCTGCCAGGTGCGGGCGTCGGCGGTCACCCAGCGGCAATGAGCGTCCAGGTCCCGCGCTGTGGCGGCGCGCGCCGCGACCTCCAGGCCGCCGGGGGAGGAGTCGACGCCGACCACGTCCCAGCTGAGGCCCGCCAGCCACCGCGCGTGGCGCCCGGTGCCGCAGGCCAGGTCGATCGCGGTGCCGGGCTGCAGCGGCAGGCACGCGGCGCGGACCGACGGGTCGACGCCGTCGTGGGCGCCGCGGTCGCGATGCTTGGCGTCCCACCAGGCGACGTCATGCCCGGGCTGGTCGGGCCGCTGCTCCGTGCTCACGAGCGCCAGTGTTCCGGAGGCCCATGATCGCCGTGATCATGGGCCTCTGGAACAGGGTCAAGCGCCGACGACGCCGACCGGGCAGGTCACGCCCGTGCCACCCAGGCCGCAGTAGCCGTTCGGCACCTTGTGCAGGTACTGCTGGTGGTAGTCCTCGGCGAGGTAGTACGGGCCCGCGTCGGACGCGGGCCGCAGCTCCGTGGCCACCGGTCCGAAGCCCGCAGCGCGCAGCTTCGGCTCGAACGCGGCCTTGGTGCGCTCCACCGCCTCGCGCTGCTCCTCGGTGGTCCAGTAGACCGCCGAGCGGTAGGTGGTGCCGACGTCGTTGCCCTGCCGGTTCACCTGCGACGGGTCGTGGCTCTCCCAGAACACCTTGAGCAGCGCGTCCGCGGAGGTCTGCGCCGGGTCGTAGGCCACCATCACCGCCTCGGTGTGGCCGGTGCGCCCGGTGACGGTCTCCTCGTACCAGGGGTTCGGCGTGAAGCCGCCGGTGTAGCCGACCGAGGTGGTCACCACCCCGGGCTGGCGCCAGAACGTGCGCTCGGCGCCCCAGAAGCAGCCCATCGCCACGTACAGCACCTGGGTGCCCTCGGGCCACGGGCCCTCCAGCGGCGTGCCGAGCACGGCGTGGTGGGTCGGGACGGGGTAGGGGCGGACGTCGCGGCCGGGCAGCGCCTCCTCGCGGGTCACCATGCGGGACTTCAGCGAGCTGCCGAACAGGGCCATGCGCTTCCTCCTGAGGCTCGAATCCTGATTCCCTCAACACCTCGTCGCGCACGATCCATCCCGAGGGGTCGTAGCCTCGGACCCGTGAGCGAGCAGCACTCCTCGGACATCTGGTCCGGCAGCGGTTTCTCCACCCGGGCGATCCATGCCGGGTCCGAGCCCGACCCGCGCACGGGCGCGGTGATCCCCGCCATCGGCGTCTCCACCACCTACAAGCAGGACGGCGTCGGCGGGCTGCGCTTGGGCTACGAGTACTCCCGCTCCGCCAACCCCACCCGCGACGCGCTCCAGGAGTGCCTGGCCTCCCTCGAGGGCGGCCGCTCCGCGTACGCCTTCGCCTCCGGTCTGGCCGCCGAGGACACGCTGCTGCGCGCCGTGCTGACGCCGGGCGACCACGTCGTCGTCCCCGACGACGCCTACGGCGGCACCTACCGGCTCATCGCCCGCGTGCTCGGGCGCTGGGGCGTGGAGCACACCCCCGCCGACATCTCCGACGCCGACGCTGTGGCTGCCGCCGTCAGGCCCGGCCGCACCAAGCTCGTGTGGGCCGAGACGCCCACCAACCCGCTGCTCACCGTCGGTGACATCGGCGCGCTCGCGGCCGTCGCGCACGAGGCCGGCGCGCTGCTCGCCGTCGACAACACCTTCGCCACCCCGTACCTGCAGCAGCCGCTGGCGCTCGGCGCGGACGTCGTCGTCCACTCGACCACCAAGTACTGCGGCGGTCACTCCGACGTGGTCGGCGGCGCGCTCGTCGTCGGCAAGGGAGACCACCTCGACGCCGTGGCCGAGTCCGTCGGCTTCCACCAGAACGCCATGGGCGCCGTGGCCGGGCCGTTCGATGCGTGGCTGGTGCTGCGCGGCCTCAAGACGCTCGCGGTGCGGATGGAGCGCCACTGCGACTCCGCCGAGGCCGTGGCCGCCTGGCTGACCGAGCACCCCGCCGTGACCACCGTGCTCCACCCGGGCCTGGAGGGGCACCCTGGCCACGACGTCGCCGCGAAGCAGATGCGCCGCGGCGGCGGCATGGTCAGCTTCCGCGTCGGCTCGCGCGCCACGGCCCTGCAGGTGTGCGAGTGCACGCAGGTGTTCACCCTGGCCGAGTCCCTCGGGGGCGTGGAGTCGCTCATCGAGCACCCGGCAGCGATGACGCACGCGTCCGTTGCGGGCTCGGCGCTGGAGGTCCCGGATGACCTCGTGCGCCTGTCGGTGGGTCTGGAGGACGTCGATGACCTGATCGGCGACCTCGACCGCGCACTCAGCTGACAGCCCGCCACACTGGCGGGTGTGCCTCCCACCCAGAGCCGCCTGACTCGTACACCGCGCCCGGAGCGCACCGCTGCTGACGCCGTGAGCTTCCCGGTGCGGGTGGCCGGTGCGTGGGCCTGGCGGATCCTCGTCGTCGCCGTCGTCCTCTACGGCATCGGCCGGGTGCTGGCGTACTTCGCCGACCTGACCATCGCGCTGTTCGTCTCGCTGCTGTTCGTGGCGCTGCTGGTGCCCTTCGTCGACTTCCTGGACCGGCTCGGCTGGCCGCGCGTGCTCGCCACGCTGGTGAGCCTCCTGCTGGGCATCGCCCTGATCGCGGGCCTCTTCACGCTGGTGGTCACGCAGATCGCCTCGGGCTTCGACGACCTCGCCAAGCAGGCCTCCGACGGCATCACCCAGCTGCAGCTGTGGCTCTCCAACGGTCCGCTCAACCTGTCGAGCAGCCAGATCAACGCCTACATCAGCCAGGCCCGCTCGGCGCTGCAGGAGAACAGCCAGTCGCTGGTCAACGGGGCCGTGGCCGTCGGCGGCACCGCCGCGACGTTCCTCACGGGCAGCTTCCTCGTGCTGTTCTTCACGATCTTCCTCACCTGGGACGGCCGCCGCGTGTGGTCGTGGCTCGTGCGGCTGCTGCCCGCCCCGGCCGAGGCTCCCTTCGACGCGGCCATGCACCGCGGCTGGATCACCCTCACCTCGTACGTCCGCGCGACGATCATCGTGGCTGCCGTCGACGCGATCGGCATCGGCATCGGAGCGCTGGCCCTGCAGATCCCGCTGGCCGTGCCGCTGGCCGTGCTGGTGTTCCTGGGCGCGTTCGTGCCGATCGTCGGCGCGGTGGTCACCGGCGCCGTCGCCGTCCTCGTGGGTCTGGTCGCGGTGGGCCCGATCAAGGCGTTGATCATGCTCCTCGTGGTGCTCCTCGTGCAGCAGCTCGAGAGCCACGTGCTGCAGCCGCTCCTGCTGGGCAAGGCTGTCTCCGTCCACCCGTTGGCTGTGTTCGTGGCCATCGCCGCCGGCGGCACGCTCGCCGGCATCCCGGGGGTGCTCTTCGCCGTCCCGATCATCGCGGTGGCCAACACCGTGATCGTCTACCTCGTCCGCGGGGATGCGGCGCTGCCGCCCGACCTCGTCGAGCACTTCGAGGACGACGACGAGGAGCCCACCGCGGACGGAGAGCGGCGCGCCGCCGACGAGGCCGCTGCCCTGCAGGCACGTCACTCCGGGCAGCCGCCTGCTCCGGGCCCGGTGGGCTCCGGCGACGCCGGCGGCCCGGGGGAGGACGGCGCGCGGTGACGCCTGCGCCCTCGCCGGTGCCAGCGGTGGGACCGGAGGACGTGCTGGCGGCACGACCGGTCCTGGACGGCGTTGTCCGGCGTACCCCGGTGGTGCGCAGCCGCGCGCTGTCCGACCTGGTCGGCGGCCCGGTGCACCTGAAGCTCGAGAACCTCCAGCGCGGTGGCTCGTTCAAGGTCCGCGGGGCGTACGTGCGCGCGGCTCGGCTGACGAGCGACGAGCGCCGCCGCGGACTGGTCGCCGCGAGCGCCGGCAACCACGCGCAGGGCGTGGCCATCGCGGCGCGGGAGCTGGGCGCTCCCGCCACGGTCTTCATGCCGGTGGGTGCCTCCCTGCCGAAGCTCGAGGCCACCAGCCGCTATGGCGCGCGCGTCGAGCTGGCGGGCGCCACCGTCGACGAGGCGCTGGTGGCGGCGCACGAGCACGTCGAGGCCACCGGCGCGGTGCTCGTGCACCCCTTCGACCACCCCGACGTCGTCGCGGGCCAGGGCACGGTGGGCCTGGAGCTGGTCGAGCAGGTGGCCGGCCTGCGCACGGTGCTCGTCTGTCTCGGCGGCGGCGGGCTGCTGGCGGGCACGGCGGCGGCGCTCGCGGGTGCGGCGCCCGGGGTGAGAGTGGTGGGCGTGCAGGCTGCTGGGGCTGCCGCGTGGCCGGCGTCCCTGGTGGCTGGGCACCCGGTGGTGCTGGACCGGATGGCGACGATGGCCGACGGCATCGCCGTCGCCAGGCCCGGTGACGTGCCCTTCGCGACGGTGTCGTCGCTGTTGCCGCCCGCCGACGTGGTCACGGTGTCCGAGGAGGACGTCTCCCGCGCGCTGCTGCTCCTGCTCGAGCGCGCCAAGCTCGTGGTCGAGCCCGGGGGAGCGGCGGGGGTGGCGGCGCTGCTGGCCGACCCCACCGCCTACGAACCTCCCGTGGGCGTGGTGCTCTCCGGTGGCAACGTCGACCCGCTGCTGCTCATGCGCGTCATCCGGCACGGCATGGCCGCCGCGGGGCGCTTCCTCGCCCTCTCGGTGCGGCGCCTGCCGGACCGCCCCGGATCACTCGCTGCGCTGCTCGCGCGGGTGGCGGAGGCGGGTGCTGACGTCATCGACGTGGGGCACGCTCGGACCTCGGGTCGCGTCGCCGTCGACGAGGCCGAGGTCGACCTGCGCCTGCAGACGCAGGGACCCGCGCATGCCGAGCGCCTGGTGGAGGGGCTGCGGCGGGCAGGCTACGAGGTGCTCGTCAGCTGAACTCCCGGCGTCGCGGGTCCCGGCTGTCGGTGCCTGCGCCTAGCGTGCGTCCCGTGGTGGGAAGCAGCGGCAGGGGGCTCGCGGTGCGGGCCAGGGGTCTGGTGAAGACCTACGGAACGCCGGGGCGAGGTAGCGGGGTGACTCGCGCCCTCGACGGGGTCGACCTCGACGTACCTGAGGGCACCGTGCTGGGCTTGCTCGGTCCCAACGGGGCGGGCAAGACCACCACCGTGAGGATCCTCACCACGCTGCTCGTGCCGGACGCGGGGGAGGCGCAGGTGGCCGGGGTCGACGTGCTGGCCGACCCGCAGGAGGTCCGCCGGCGGATCGGCGTCTCCGGGCAGTACGCCGCCGTCGACGAGTACCTCACCGGTTTCGAGAACCTCCGGATGATCGGCAAGCTCTACCACCTCGGCGCTGCCCGGGCGTCGGCGCGGGCGCGTGAGCTGCTGGAGCTGTTCACGCTCACCGACGCCGGTGACCGGCCCGTCAAGGGGTACTCCGGCGGCATGCGGCGCCGTCTCGACCTCGCCGGCGCGCTCGTGGCCGATCCGCCGGTGCTCTTCCTCGACGAGCCCACCACCGGCCTCGACCCGCGCAGTCGTGCCGACATGTGGGAGCTGCTGCAGGGCATGGTTCGCGGCGGCACCACCGTGGTCCTCACCACGCAGTACCTCGAAGAGGCCGATCTGCTCGCGGACGACATCGTCGTCATCGACCACGGCCACGCCATCGCCCGCGGCACGGCCGACCAGCTCAAGGCCCAGGTAGGCGGCGAGCGCCTCGAGATCGTCGCCAATGATCCGGCCCAGGTCGAGCGGGTGCGCTCCGCGCTGGCCGAGGTGGCTGTCGGTGAGGTGGAGGTCGAGCCGCACACGCGCCGCCTCATCGCCCCTGTCGACGGCGGCGCGCAGACGCTCGTGAGGGTGCTGTCCCGCCTCGACGCCGAGGGCGTGCGGCTGTCCGACGCGGGGCTGCGCCGCCCCACCATGGACGACGTCTTCCTCACCCTCACCGGCAAGCGCACCGACGAGACCGACCCGGCCGGCGGCACTGCGGGCCCCGACACGACCGACGAGCAGAAGGCGGGGGCACCGGCATGAGCGCGTTCTGGTCCGCGGTGGGAGACGGGGCGACCATCGCCCAGCGCAACCTCATCAAGGTGCGGCGCGTGCCGGACCTGCTGGTCGGCACGCTCATCTCGCCGATCATGTTCATCCTGCTGTTCGTCTACGTCTTCGGCAGCGCCATCCCGGTGCCGCCGGGCACGAACTACGCCAGCTTCCTCGTGCCCGGCATCTTCGCCCAGACGGTGATCTTCGGCGCCACGGTCACCGGCAGCGGCCTCGCCGACGACATGCAGAAGGGCGTCATCGACAGGTTCCGCTCGCTGCCCATCGCGCCCTCAGCGGTGCTCGTGGGCAGGACGACGTCCGACGTCGTCACCAACGTGCTGGTCATCCTCATCATGACGGCCACCGGGCTCGCGGTCGGGTGGCGCATCACGACCTCCCCGCTGGAGGCGCTGGCCGGTTTCGCGCTGCTGCTGCTGTTCGCCTACGCCTGCTCGTGGGTCATGGCGTTCGTGGGGCTCATCGTGCGCAGCCCGGAGGTGTTCAACAACGTCAGCTTCATCGTGATCTTCCCGATCACGTTCATCGCCAACACCTTCGTCCCCACGACCAACTTCCCGACCGTGCTGCGGTTCATCGCGGACTGGAACCCGGTCTCCGCGGTGACGCAGGCCAGCCGCGAGCTGTTCGGCAACCCCTCGCTCGTCGACACCGGCGCTGCCTGGCCGCTGCAGCACCCCGTGCTCTACACGCTCGTGTGGGCGTTCGTGCTCGTCGCGGTGTTCCTCCCGCTGGCCACCCGCCAGTTCAAGCGCTCCGCCGCACGCTGAGATCCCTGGCGCGGTGTGACACGCGAGAGGCGCCCCACCCCGGTCGGGGAGGGGCGCCTCTCGTGCGCACGGAGGACGTGTCAGCCGGCGTAGGCCTCGACGTCGTCGACCACGACGGACAGCTCCTTGCCGTTCGGCGCGTGGTAGCTCGCCGAGTCGCCCTTCTTCTTGCCCAGGATCGCTGAGCCGATGGGCGACTTCTCGCTGTACACGTCGAGGTCGGTGGTGCCGGCGGCCTCACGGCTGCCCAGCAGGAAGCGCATCTTCATGCTGCCGTTCACGGTGGCCGTGACCACGGTGCCCGGCGCGACGACGCCGCTGGCGGCAGCGGGAGCCTGGCCGACCTGAGCCTCGCGCAGCAGCTGCTCGAGCTGCCGGATGCGGGCCTCCATCTTGCCCTGCTCGTCCTTGGCGGCGTGGTACCCGCCGTTCTCCTTGAGGTCACCCTCCTGGCGCGCCGCGTCGATGCGCTTGGTGATCTCGAGCCGGCCCGGCCCGGTCAGGTGGGCGTGCTCGGCCTGGAGGCGGTCGTAGGCCTCCTGCGTCAGCCAGGTGGTGGCGGTCGTGGTGTCGGTCACCGGTCCTCCTCGGTCGGTCTCAGGGCTGTGCTCCGCGGCAGGACGACAACGGCCGGCGCAGAGCGCGGAAACGACGAGGCTACCAGCGCACTGCGGTCTGGCCGTCCGCGTGCTGATCGGGGCGCCCGCGCCGTCAGGTGGGGCGGCAGCCGTCGACGACGCCGGTGACGGCCCGCTGCTGCGTCTTGACGGTGACGGTCTGCACGCTGGAGGCGCCCGCATCCGCGCCCACGGGCCACTGCTGCAAGCCCACCACCGCCGACGTCGAGCTGAGTGCCTGCACGGTGCAGACGACCTCCTGGTCAGCGGGCTTGGCCACGCGGAACACGACGACGACGGTGGAGTCATCGACGATCTTGTAGCCCTGCTCGTCGGCCTGGATGTGCCCGGATGCACTGCCCAGCCCCGCCCAGACCGCCCACGCCGCGAGCGCGAGGCCGAGCGCGACGCTCACCACGAGCCGTAGGTGCCGGCGCACCGGGCCGCGGGTGCCGTAGCGGCCGGCCGGTCGCTCCGGTGCGCTGTGGTGGGCGCTGCTCACGCGGTGGTGCTCCTCTGGTCCGGTCGGTCGGCGCTGGGTGGTGGTGGTGCGCGATGATTGTCGCCCACCCGTGCACCCGGAGGTCCCCTCCCGTGAGCAGTCCCCTGCCCGGCCGCGCCAGCACCCAGGCCAGTAGTCAGCTCGGCGGCCCCGAGCCGCTGCGCCTCATGGCGGTCCACGCCCACCCCGACGACGAGTCGAGCAAGGGCGCCGCTACCTGCGCCCGCTACGTCAGCGAGGGCGTCGAGGTGCTGGTCGTCAGCTGCACGGGCGGTGAGCGCGGGTCCATCCTCAACCCCAAGCTCGCCGACGACCCGCGCGTGCTGCGCGACATCGCCCAGGTCCGCCGCGAGGAGATGGCCGCCGCCGCTGCCGCGCTCGGCGTGCAGCACGAGTGGCTGGGCTTCGTCGACTCCGGCCTGCCCGAGGGAGACCCGCTGCCGCCGCTGCCCGACGGCTGCTTCGCGCTGGAGCCCCTGCACGTGGCGGCGGAGGCGCTCGTGCGCGTGGTCCGCCGCTTCAAGCCGCACGTCATGACGACATACGACGAGAACGGCGGCTACCCCCACCCCGACCACATCATGTGCCACAAGGTGTCGATGGCGGCCTTCGATGCTGCCGGCGATCCCGACGCCTACCCCGGCGAGGGCGAGCCCTGGACACCGCTGAAGCTCTACTACAACACCATGTCGCGGGCCCGGATCCTCGCCATCCACGAGCACCTGCTGCGCGAGAAGGGCGAGTCGCCCTTCACCGAGTGGATGGAGCGGTGGAGCGAGCGCGAGGAGCGCATCGTCACCACGCGCGTGCCGGTGGCGGAGTTCTTCCCCCAGCGCGACGCCGCCCTGCTGGCCCACGCCACACAGATCGACCCCGACGGCTTCTGGTTCGCCGCCGGGCGTGACCTCGAGGCCCGGCTGTGGCCCACGGAGGACTTCGAACTGGCACGGTCCCGTGTGGCCCTTCCGGCGCTCGCCGAGGGCGAGGTCGAGTCCGACCTGTTCGCCGGGGTCCGCGAGCACCTCGCCGCCGGCAGCGCCGCGTGAGCCTCTGCGGTGAGTGCCACGAGCCCTCGGTGAGCGCCTGGTGAGCGTGCTGCTGCTCCTGGGCCCTCTGACGGGCCTGGGTCCCTCGCCGATCCCCGGTGGGGACGACCTGCCGCGCGGCCTGCAGGACACCGACATCACCCCCGGGGTCCAGGGCTTCCTCGCGACGGCCGTCGTCGTCGTCGTGTCGATCTTCCTCATCGTCAACCTGGTCGGCCGGATGCGCCGCATCCGGCACCGGGCGTTCCTGGAGGAGGCCGCCGAGCGAGCCCGTGAAGAGGCCGCCCGCGGGCGCGAGCTCGACGGGACTGCCAGGGGCGACGGCGGCAATGAGCCTCGTGACGAGCTGGCGGCGGGGCCCGACGTCGTCCAGGGCGAGGTCAGCCGCGAGACGACCACAGACCGGGACGAACCCGACACCCCTCGCCGCCCACCCGCTTAGGGTGACGAGCGGCCGGCGCTCTGCCGGTGACCGGGCGGCCCTCGCTGCCGGTCGAGGCATCGGAGCTCGGAGGTGGCGTGGACGCGCGCGCGTGGCGGATCGCCGGAAGTGCCGTGGTGGCGCTGCTGGCGCTGGTCGCGCTCGTGGTCTGGCGCGCCGACGCGCTCGCAGGGGGTTGGCTGCTGGCCCTGCGCGTGACGGGCCTCGTGGCCGTGGCGGGGCTGCTGACCGTCGTCGTCCTCGCCGCCCTTGCGGCGCTACGGCCTCCGGCTCCACCCCAGGTGCTCGTGAGGGTCCCGGTCTCCGGTGCTCCCCTCACGACGACGACGCCGGGCCGCGCGGCGGCTCCGCTCGCGGCGCTGGTCGTCCTCGCGGTGGCCACGTCGGCTCCGGCGCTCGTCGTCCTCGTGCTGGCCCGCGGCAGTGCGTCTGCCGCCGCCGAGCTCGCGGCAGCCTCGCAGACTCCGTCGGAGACGACCACGCCGCCGGAGACGACGACGCCGTCGGCTCCTGCCACGTCGTCAGCGCCGCCGTCGTCGTCGTTGTCGCAGCCCTCGATCCAGCCGGCTCCGCCGCAGTCGACTGCCGTCTCGCCGTCCCAGCTGCCCCCGGCGGCCACCGCCGGAGCGGGCTGCGAGCTGGTCGTGGTACGTGGCGACTCCCTCTGGCGGCTGGCGCAGGCGCAGCTGGGGGAGAGCGCGTCCGCCGCCGACATCGACGCTCGCTGGCGCGCCCTGTACGCCGCCAACGTCGACGCGATTGGTTCCGACCCCGATGTGCTGGCCCAGGGCCTGGTGCTGCGCGGCTGCTCCTGACGCCCGAGGTTTCCGGGATGTCCGGTTCGGCCGTGTGATCCGGCGGGGAGGCCCACGATGGAGCCGTGAGCCGCTTCACCCGCCCCAGCACCACCAGACGCATCGCGAGCAACGGTCGATCCTGTACTTCCGGGCGGGTACGGCTCGGCATCGGCGCGGCGATCACGGTGTGCGCGGTGCTGCTGTCGGCCGGGTGCAGCGGAGCGTCGGAACCCACGGCACCTGCTGGCGCGTCACCCGCGAGTGCCACAGCGGGCCCGGGCGCAGCAGCCTCGGCAGATGCCGCCAGCGGCGCACCGACGGCCAGCGCCGGTGCCAGTGCTACTTCCGCGCCCTCGGGGCGCACGGTGACATCCCTGACCACCTTCATCCTGCCGGAGCGCAACATCACCTGCTCCATGGTGCCCGTCGAGGGCGCTGGCCCCTACGTCCGTTGTGACCTGGCCAGCACCCAGTGGCGCGACGAGCCCCCGCTCGACGCCGGCTGCCCGAGCACCGTGGGGAGCGGTCAGGATGGTCGGGGGAGCGTCGGCCTTGGCGACGGTCCGGCGCAGCGGCTATGCCTGATCTCCGGCGGCCCGTTGGACGGTGCCGGGGCCGAGGTGTTGCAGTACGGGCAGTCGATCACGTTCGCGCCGATCACCTGCACGAGTAGTCAGACCTTGGGTGTGACGTGCACGAACGCGGCCACTCAACACGGGTTCACGGCGCGCAGGGCGGACCTCAAGACGTCCTGAGGTCCCTCTTGGTGGCGCGCGGGTGCACGCGTCGGAGTCGCGCGGCACACCCTAGGCTCATCAGCAGTCGTGGAGGAGGCGGTCGTGGTCGCAGCGGACGACGGGGCGCGCACGCGCGCGCTCCTTCAGGTGCAACGCGCCAGGCGCTGGGTGGCCCCTCGCCTGAGGAGCATGCGCGCACCGCTGCGCGTCGTGCTGGAACGGGGTTACGAGCGCCGGCTGGTCACCTCCGTCGACCCGGCCCGTGCTCCGCGCCACGTCGCGGTCATCCTCGACGGGAACCGTCGTTGGGCACGTGAGGCGGGCTTCGAGCCGCGTTCCGGGCATCAGGCCGGTGCGGACAAGGTGCTCGAGCTCACGGAATGGTGCGAGCAGGTCGGCGTCGAGGTGGTGACGCTGTGGATGCTCTCCACCGACAACCTCACGCGCCCGGCCGCGGAGCTCGGCCCTCTGCTGGCCATCATCGAAGACACGGTCGACAGGTTGGCCCGCGACGGGCGGTGGCGGGTCCACCCCGTGGGTGCCCTTGACCTGCTGCCGGCGAGCACGCGCGGCGCCCTCGAAGACGCCGCCAAGCAGACGGCGTCGCACACCGGTCTGCACATCAACGTGGCCGTGGGGTACGGAGGCCGCCGCGAGATTGCCGACGCCGTCCGCTCGCTGCTGGCCGAGCACGCCGCCCGTGGAACGTCGCTGGAGGAGCTCGTGGAGGTGCTGGACGTCGAGCACATCGCCGAGCACCTCTACACCGCGGGCCAACCCGACCCGGACCTCGTCATCCGCACCTCGGGGGAGCAGCGACTGTCGGGCTTCCTGCTGTGGCAGAGCGCGCACAGCGAGTTCTACTTCTGCGAGGCCTACTGGCCCGACTTCCGGAGGGTCGACTTCCTGCGGGCCCTGCGGTCTTATGCCGAGCGCGAGCGTCGCTACGGAGGGTGAGGGGCGGTGGCGGAGGGCTGCTCGGGTGAGCCCCCATCCGCTCGACGAGTGAGTGTTCCTGTCAGTCCTCCCACGGGACGTCGGCGTTCGGGGTTAGCGTCGGTCTCGTGAGCGACGCCTCGGCCGTTGTCCCGTCCGTCTCATCGCCGGGTTCCCCGGATGTGCGGACCTTCGTGCTCGACACTTCGGTGCTGCTCTCGGATCCGCGGGCGCTGCTGCGCTTCGCCGAACACGAAGTCGTGCTGCCGGTGGTCGTCATCACCGAGCTGGAGGCCAAGCGCCACCACGCCGAGCTGGGCTACTTCGCCCGGGCGGCCCTGCGCCTCCTGGACGATCTGCGCATCCGCCACGGCCGCCTGGACGCCCCCGTCCCGGTCGGCGAGGTGGGCGGCACGCTCGTGGTCGAGCTCAACCACACCGACCCGGCGGGCCTGCCCGATGGTTTCCACCTCGGTGACGCCGACACGCGCATCCTCGCCGTAGCGGCCAACCTGGCTCACGAGGGTCGTCGAGTCACGGTGGTCAGCAAGGACCTGCCGATGCGCGTCAAGGCCTCCGCAGTGGGCCTGGCGGCCGAGGAGTACGTGGCCACCGGCCCCGTCGACACCGGCTGGACCGGCGTCGTCGAGCTCGACGTGAGCACGGAGGAGGTGCAGGACCTCTACGACGCCGGCTCCCTCGACCTCGAGAGCGCCCGCGAGCTTCCCTGCCACACCGGCCTGGTGCTGCTGTCCAGCCGCGGCTCGGCGCTCGGCAGGGTCGGAGCTGACAAGCAGGTCCGGCTGGTCAAGGGAGACCGCGAAGTCTTCGGCGTTCACGGTCGCAGTGCGGAGCAGCGCATCGCCGTCGACCTGCTGCTGGACCCCTCCATCGGCATCGTCTCCCTCGGGGGCCGGGCGGGCACCGGCAAGTCGGCGCTCGCCCTGTGCGCCGGGCTGGAAGCGGTCATGGAACGCCGCCAGCACCGCAAGGTCATGGTCTTCCGCCCGCTGTACGCCGTCGGCGGTCAGGAGCTCGGCTACCTGCCGGGCTCGGAGGCCGAGAAGATGAACCCCTGGGCCCAGGCCGTCTTCGACACCCTCGGGGCGCTCGTCAGCCCCGCCGTGGTCGAAGAGGTCATGGCCCGCGGCCTGCTCGAGGTGCTGCCCCTGACGCACATCCGCGGTCGCAGCCTTCACGACGCCTTCGTCGTCGTCGACGAGGCCCAGTCCCTCGAGCGCAACGTGCTCCTCACGGTGCTGTCGCGCATCGGACAGAACTCCCGGGTGGTGCTCACGCACGACGTCGCCCAGCGTGACAACCTCCGCGTGGGCCGCCACGATGGCGTCGCTGCCGTCATCGAGGCCTTCAAGGGGCACCCGCTGTTCGCGCACGTGACGCTGACCCGCTCGGAGCGCTCGCCCGTGGCGGCGCTGGTCACCGAGATGATGGACGGCCTCGACATCTGAGCAGTTCGTGAGCCGCGCTTGAGTCGCCCCGGGCACCGTTCCGGGGCGACTCGGGGGCGGCTGCAGGACGCAGTACCTCCGGTCGCGAATGATCACTCACGGTGATCAAGGTCGCCCAGATGGCCCCCTTGCTCGTGACCGTTCTCACGTTGACCTGGGCTGCGATGGTTGAACCTGGACAGACCGGACGCCGGGATGGCACTGTCGGTGACCGACAGCGCTCCGGGCCCGCCGGTGGTGCCCGCCTGCCGCGTCGCGGTGGCGCCCTCCGGGCCCACTCGCACCAGACCCGCCTTCCCCCGGGTCCTCGCGGACCACCCGGGGCTCCGTGCTGCGCGCCCACGCGGGTGCGCTGGTCTGGAAGGCCCTGAGTGCTCCGTCCGTCACCCCGTCGACGTCCATCCCGCGGACCGGTGCGCACCGCCACCGGCTTGCTGGCCGCAGGCGCCGTGGTGCTGACGGCATCGGGTGCGTCCCTCCTCACGCCGACGGGGACGACCTCCGAGGCGGGTCCGACCACGCATGAGCGCGTCGCCGCGGTGTGGCGCGCCGCTGGCGACGAAGCCCCTCGCGCCGCCGCCGACGCGCAGCTGCTCGGGGAGCTGGCCGGCGAGCGCGGGCAGGGCGCGAGCCGCAGCCTCGACCGTGCGGCTGCTCCGACAGCTCCTGCGGCCTCAGCCGGCGCGGACTCTGCACCCAGCGCGGCCACTGCGGACGCCGGGGCCGTCGCAGTGTCCGACGATCCCGTCGCCCAGGCGCAGCAGCGGATCCAGGACCTGCAGGACCAGAAGGTGGCCGACGAGGCCGACACCGAGCTCCACGACGAGGCATCACAGGTCTCGGCGGCTGAGGCACGCCAGGCGGTGGCCGCAGCCGAGCAGCAGCGGGCCGCCGAAGCGGAGCAGGCGGCTCTGGCGGCCGCCCAGGCCGACCCCCGGTCGGTGGCGGCCCCGCTGGTCGCCGCCCGCGGGTGGGATGCCGGCCAGTTCCAGTGCCTGGACCGCCTGTGGACCAAGGAGTCCGGGTGGAAGTGGTCCGCGGACAACCCCTCGTCGAGCGCCTACGGCATCCCGCAGGCCTTGCCCGGGAAGAAGATGGCCTCCCACGGTGAAGGGTGGGTCGACGATCCCCGCGTTCAGATCGCCTGGGGCCTGGACTACATCGCTGACGTCTACGGCACGCCGTGCCGGGCCTGGGGCCACAGCCAGGCCGTCAATTGGTACTGATCTGTCGCTGGTGTTGACCGGTTGCCCGGCTCACACCGCCGGCTGACACGAACGCCCGAGGGCCCCGCAGACCTGGTCTGCGGGGCCCTCGGGCGTTCTCCTGCGCTGGTGAGGCTAGGCCTTTGTGGGCGGGCGGGTCATCGCCATGACGTCGAGGGCCGTGTCGAGCTGAGCCTCGGTGACCTCACCGCGCTCGACGAAGCCCAGGTCGATGACGGCCTGGCGCACCGTGACGCCCTTGGCCACGGCGTGCTTGGCCACCTTGGCGGCCGCCTCGTAGCCGATGACGCGGTTGAGCGGTGTGACGATCGAGGGCGAGGCCTCGGCGTAGTGGCGGGCCTGCTCGACGTCGGCCTCGAGCCCGTCGACCACCTTGGTGGCCAGCACCCGGGAGCCGTTGGCGAGCAGTCGCGTGCTCTCCAGCACGCCGAGCGCCATCACCGGGATCTGCACGTTGAGTTCGAAGGCGCCCGACGCGCCCGCCCAGGCGACGGTCGCGTCGTTGCCGATGACGCGGGCGCACACCATGAGCACGGCCTCGTTGATGACCGGGTTGACCTTGCCCGGCATGATCGAGGAGCCCGGCTGGAGGTCGGGGATGCGCAGTTCGCCTAGGCCCGTGTTGGGGCCGGATCCCATCCACCGCAGGTCGTTGTTGACCTTGGTCAGGCTCACGGCAATGGTCTTCAGCTGACCCGACAGCTCCACCAGGCCGTCACGCGCGGACTGTGCCTCGAAGTGGTCGCGTGCCTCGGTGAGCGGCAGGCCGGTGTCTTCGGCGAGCAGCTCGATGACGCGCTGCGGGAACCCGGCGGGGGTGTTGATGCCGGTGCCCACCGCGGTGCCGCCCAGGGGCACCTCGGCCACGCGGGGCAGCACCGCCTGCAGCCGCTCGATGCCGTAGCGGACCGCCGCGGCGTACCCGCCGAACTCCTGCCCGAGCGTCACGGGGGTCGCGTCCATGAGGTGGGTGCGCCCCGACTTCACGACCTGCGCGAACTCCGACGCCTTGGCCTCCAGGGAGGCGGCGAGCTGCTCCAGGGCCGGCACGAGGTCGTTGACGACGGCGCTGGTGGCCGCCACGTGCACCGACGTCGGGAAGACGTCGTTGCTGGACTGGGAGGCGTTGACGTGGTCGTTGGGGTGCACGGCCTCGCCGAGGGAACGGCTGGCGAGCGTGGCGATGACCTCGTTGGCATTCATGTTCGAGCTGGTGCCCGACCCGGTCTGGAACACGTCGACGGGGAACTGGTCGTCGTGGGCGCCGGTGGCCACCTCCTCCGCGGCGGCTGCGATCGCGTCCGCCACGGCCTGGGGGAGCACACCCAGCTCGGCGTTGGCCAGTGCCGCGGCCTTCTTGACGCGCGCCAGGGCCTCGATGTGGCTGCGCTCCAGCGGGGTGCCGCTGATGGGGAAGTTCTCGACGGCGCGCTGCGTCTGCGCGCGCCACAGGGCTGCCGCGGGAACGCGGACCTCACCCATGGTGTCGTGCTCGATGCGGTACTCCGCGCCATCTACCGTGCCCACCGTCGGGCCCTTCGCGTCAACCATGGTGCCGATCGTCGCAGAACCGCTCGGCGCGCCGACACCGGCTCCCGGCACGTGACCACCCGATCGGGCGGCACCGCGGGCCACCACCAGCCAGTACTCCAGCGAGCGGCCTTCCCGCTCCACTACCTGCCGCACGATCTGGACGTCGCGCAGACCTCGTGTGCCGCGCGCGACAGCGGCCAGCGCCGACGGCTCGTGGGAGCACCACACGGCCAGCACCCCGTCGGGCGCCAGCGCCGCCGCAGCCGCTGCCAGGCCGGCGTCGTCGTACAGGTGGGTGTTGGTCGGCGCCACGAGGAAGCCGGGGCCGTTGTCGATGTCGAGGAGCACAGCGTCGAGCGAGGCAGGCTCCGCCGCGCGCAGCGCAGCGGCGACATCGTCGACGACGACGTCGACCCGCGGGTCCGCCAGCACGTCAGCGGTGGCGGGCACAAGCCCCGCGCGCACCCACTCGACGACGCTCGGCTCGAGCTCCACCACCACCGCGCGGACCACGCGGGCGTCGGTGAGCACCTCGGCGAGGGTGAATCCGAGCCCGAGGCCCCCGACGAGCACGCGCCACCCGCCGCCGTCGTCGCTCCTGGCAGCCTCGTCGGCTCCCAGGAGGTCGAGCGCGACGCTGGCGAGGAGGCGCTCGGTGGAGGCGTCGCCGTCGTCCATGACGAGGACCCCACCGACCGCCAGCTCCACCAGTGCAACCTCTCCGGGGGCCGTGTCGCGGCGGCGCAGCACCACCTCACCGGAGACACCGTCAGCGCGGCCGAGTTCGGTCCAGACCGGTCCGACTCCTACCGGCCCGACTCCTCCTAACCCGATCCCTATCGGACCGGCTGCGGTCACGCCGGCCCTCAGGCGTTGACCGAGTCGGCGCCTTCGAGCAGCGTCACGCGCCCGGTGGCCAACTCGTACGCGGCACCCACGACGGCGGCGCGGCCCGCCTCGACGGCGCGGGCCAGCGCCGAGGAACGGTCGCGGAGGAGGTTGGCGGTGGCCTTGACGTGGGCGGCGCCCACGATGGTGGCCTCGACGGCCGGGTCGTCGTCGCGGGCCCGGCCATGCCGCGCCACGAGGATGCTCGGGGCGACCCGCTCGACGATGTCGCGGACGTACCCGCCGGGCACGGAGCCGCCGTCGAGCGCGTCCAGGGCTGCGCCCACCGCACCGCACCGCTCGTGGCCGAGGACGACGACGAGCGGCACGCCCAGCACGTCCACCCCGTACTCGACGGAGCCGAGCACCGCGGAGTCGACCACGTGCCCCGCCGTCCTCACGACGAAGAGGTCGCCCAGGTCGGCGTCGAAGACGAACTCCGCCGGGACGCGGGAGTCCGAGCAGCCCACCACCAGCGCGAACGGACGCTGCTCGGTGACCAGCTCGGCGCGCTTGGAGGCGGTGCCGACCTCCGAGCTCCGTTCCACCACAAACCGTTCGTTGCCCGCGGCGAGGGCTGCCCACGCCTGGGCTGGAGTCGAAGGCCGCTCTGCAGAGGGCGGCGGGCTGTCTGGGCGGACGGAGGGCGGCAGCACGGGCACGGCCGCATGATGCCGCAGACGCACCGGTACCGCCCGTCGTGATCGTCACTGAGCGCGTGGTGACCGCGTGCGCAACGCGAAACCCACCGCGGCGGCTGCGACCAGGCACAGCGCGGCGTCCACCACCAGTGCCGCGCGCACGCCGGGCAGCAGGCCGCCCGCGGCGCCACCGGCGCTGAAGGCCGTGATGACCGCCGCCAGCACCGGCGTGCCGAGCGTCATCCCGACCTGCTGGGACATCGTCACCAGGCCCGTGGCCATGCCCTGCAGCTCGTCCGGCACTCCCGAGGTAGCAGACACGACCCCCGCCACGATGGCGAGCAGGTGGGCCACCCCCGTGACCACACCCAGCACCGTCAGAGGGAGCACCCACGCCCGCTGGTCACCTCCCAGCGCCAGCGCCCCGACGGCGGCCCCCTGCACGAGGAAGCCCAGGCAGATCGTGCGCGTCACCCCGGCCTTGGCGATGACGCGAGGGGCCAGCACCCCACCGGTGACGGACGCGACGCCGAGAGCCCCGAACACCAGGCCGGTGACGAGCGGCGAGAACCCCAGCACCTCCTGCAGGTGCAGGGTGAGCACGAACACCAACGCTGTCTCGGTGGCGAACACCGTGACCAGCGTGAGGTTCCCCCAGCTCACCTGGCGCTGGCGCAGCACCTCCAGCCGCACCAGCGGGTGCGCGGCGCGACGCTCCACGGACACGAACACCGCCGCAGAGACCACAGCAACGGCCAGAGCGCCCGCCACCGCAGGGTCGAACCAGCTGTGGGTGCCCGCCCGCGAGATGGCGAAGACCAGCGCGACCAGCGCCGTGGTCACCGTGAGAGCCCCCGGCACGTCCAGGCGCTCACGAGGTGCGCCAGTGGCCCGCCCCGGCGAGGTCCCGGCTGCCTCGCGCAGTGACAGCGGCCCCGCCACCAGCACGAACGCCGCCACCGCCACGTTGAGGAAGAAGGCCCACCGCCAGCTCACCGCCTCGGTGAGCACACCGCCCAGCAGGGCCCCGCACGTGAACCCCGCCGCCATGAGCGCGCTGTTGAGGCCGAGCACACGGTCTCGGGCGGGCCCTTCGGGGAACGCGGTGGTCAGCAGCGACAGCGCGGCGGGCGTGACCATCGCCGTCGCCACGCCCTGGGCCACCCGAGAGGAGAGCAGCACCGCGGGGTCGGTGGCCAACCCGCCAACGAGGGAGGCGACACCCAGCAGGGCCGCGCCGAGCAGAAAGATCCGCCGGCGCCCCACCAGGTCGGCAAGGCGCCCGAACAGCAGGGTGAAACCGGCCGCGCACACCGCGAAGCCGCTAGTGACCCACTGCAGGTCGTCGACGCCGAGGCCGACGTCCCTCCCGATCCGCGGCAGCGCCACCGTGAGGATCGAGAAGTCGACCGCCAGCGTGAAGCTGGCGGTGAACAGCACGAGCACGGCCAGGCGCTCGCGGAGGGAGAGCCGCGTTGATGGCGCCGAGGGAGCTGATGGGGGTGCTGCGGGAGCTGGTGACGCGGCTGACGTGGGCATCGGACCTCCTGGATGGAGCGATTGCGGAGGTCTCGACGGTGGCGGGGGAGGGCGGTGGCCAGCCAGGTCCTGCGTTTTCCTACCAGCGGCAGGGTCAGGCTGAGGACGGCGCGCATCATCGATCATGGCTCGGTGACCGTGTCTGCCCCTCCGCCGTCCGCCACGCGCCAGCCCTCGTCACCGTCGCGTCCGCCCGGTCCGCTGGGTGACTTCCTGCGGGCCCGCCGGGAGGCGCTCACCCCTGAGCGCGCGGGAGTGCACAGCTACGGCCGGCGTCGGGTGCAGGGCCTGCGGCGCGAGGAGGTGGCCCAGATCGCCGGGGTCTCGGTCGCCTACTACACCCGGCTGGAGCAGGGGACGGCGACGACGGCGTCGGTGCCGATCCTGGAGGCTCTCGCCCGGGCGCTCCTCCTCACCGACGACGAGCGCACGCACCTGCTGGCCCTCGCCGGTCCGCGCCACGCCTCGCGTCGTCGTCCTCGCCGGGCCGAGCACGCCACCCCCGCGGCGAGCCAGGTCCTCGCAGCCGTCGACGAGGTCCCGGCCATCCTGTTCGGGCGCCGTAACGACGTGCTCGGCTGGAACCGCAGCGGCCACGCGCTCTTCGCCGGTCACCTCCCCTTCGAGGCACCCGACGACCCGGCGGCCCGGCCCAACTTCCCGCGGATGGTCTTCCTCGACCCGCACGTCCGCGGAGTGTTCCGCGAGTGGCGGGACGAAGCGTCACGCGTCGTCGCTGGTCTGCGTTTCCTCGCGGGGGCCGCCGTCGACGATCCGGCGTTCGCCGAGCTCGTGGGGGAGCTGAGCCTTTCCAGCCCCGAGTTCGCGGCGCTGTGGAGCCGGCAAGGGGTGGTCAAGTGCTCCAGCGGCACCAAGCTGCTGCGGCACCCTCAGGTGGGTGACCTGGACGTCGACTTCCAGGTCATGGAGCTCCTAGAGGCCGACGGCCAGCGCATGGTGCTGTACACGGCGCCGCCGGGCAGCAGCTCCGCGCACGCCCTCGCCCTGCTGCGGGCCACCACCGACGCGTGAGCGCCGACGCCTGAGGTCAGCCCTCAGACGCCGAGCAGCTCCCGGCGCCACGGCGGGTCGGCGCCCGGACGGGACACGGTGATCGCGCCGACGCGCGCGGCGTGCGCGAGGAGGGTCTGCACGTCGTCGTTGTGGATGTCGCGCAGCGCCTCGCGGCGCGCAGCGCCCAGCAGGTCGTGCTCGGCGAGACCGTCGATGAGGGCCGCCATCACCGAGTCACCGGCGCCGACGGTGTCGGCCACCGTCACCTTCTGAGCCCGCACCTCCGCGCGTCCGCTGCGCGCCCGGGCCACCAGGCCCTGCGCCCCGCGGGTCATCACAGCGAGCGACACGCCGCGGTCCACCCAGGAGGCCAGCAAGGCCTCGTGGTCGCCGCCCGGCTGGAGCCAGTCGGCGTCTTCGTCGGACAGCTTCACCACGTCGCAGTGATCGATGAGCGCGTCGATGCGCTCGCGCACCAGCGTCGGGTCACCCATGAGCGAAGGCCGCACGTTCGGGTCGAACGAGGTGGTGGCGGTGGCGCGGTAGCGCTGCACCAGCTGGCTCACAGCCCCGGCGCCCGGTTCGAACCACGAGCCGATCGACCCGGTGTGAACCGCCAGGGGAGCCTCCGGCAGCGCCGCGTCAAGGGCCGAACCCTCGGGCAGCTCCCACGTGAGGTCGAACACGTACGAGGCCGACCCGTCGGCCGCCAGCGTCGCCTGAGCGGTAGACGTCGCGCCGGGCCGCACGGTGCCGTCGACGATCTCGACTCCGGAGGCCCGCAGGTGGGCCAGGACGGCCGCGCCGCGCTCGTCATCGCCCAGGTGGGCGAGCAGCTGCGTGGCACGACCCAGCCGCGACAGGCCGATGGCCACGTTCAACGGACTGCCGCCGGGGTACTCCCGGGCGCTGCCGTCGGCGGAGTGGACGACGTCGACCAACGCCTCGCCGATGACGAGCACAGAGCTCACGGGTGACCTCCTGTCACGCGCCCGGTGCGGACGCTGGGAAGCGGACTGTAGCGGCAGCGATCGCCGTGACCTCACCCGTGCGAGTGCGAGCATGGTGGGGTGAGCGAGGTCCGGTCAGCAGCGAACCCTGTGCCGCCCCCTGCGGGCAAGCGGCCACGGGGGTTCGAGACACCCGGCGACATGCTCCGCACCATGCTCTTCGTGCTGGGGCTCGTGCTGGTGCTCGTCTTCATCACCGCTCGCCCGCCCGGTGACCACCGACCCCCTGCCGACGTCGCCGCCACCGCGGCGCAGGCCACCGCCAGCGGCCTGACCGCGAGCGTGCCGTCACTGCCCGAGGGGTGGAAGCCCTCCACCACCCGCTTCGGCCCGGACGCCGCGGAGGGCCTGCCGACCTTCCACGTCGGCTACCTCGACCCGGCCGGCGCCTACGGCGGCATCAGCGTCACCCAGGCCACCACACCCGGGTGGGTGGAGGGCGTGGCCGGTGAGGCTGCTGTCGCCGACGGCACCCGCGACCTCGCCGGGCGCACCTGGGACGTGTGGACCAACGCCGACACCCGCGGCATCACCCTGGTCAGCGACCCGGCGACCAACCCGACCGCCGACGTCACGGGCCCGGCCGTCGCCGTGACCAGCCGAGGGGACGACGCCGCGCTCCAGACGCTCGCTCAGGCCGCCGTCGCCTCCGTCGGGACCCCGGCGGCGCAAGGCTGACGTGCGGCTGTCGCCGGACTGACGCTCAGCCCTGGGAGCGAGCCGCCTCCAGACGCTCGCGGGCGCCGTCCAGCCACTGTTGGCACCGCGTGGCCAGCGCCTCGCCGCGCTCCCACAGGCGCAGCGACTCCTCCAGGCTCGCGCCGCCGGTCTCCAGGCGGCGCACCACCTCGACCAGCTGGTCGCGCGCCTGCTCGTAGCCGAGCTGTGCGATCTCCTCGGGCAGTGCCGGTGCGTCAGCCATCGTCGTCCTCCTGGAAGTTCTCGTCGTCTTCGCTGTCGACCACCTCAACGACGATCGACCCACGCGCCAGCCGCGCCCGCAGCCACTCACCGGCCGGGGCGTCCTCGGGAGAGCGGACCACCTGGCCCTCGTCGGTCTGCAGCACCGCGTACCCGCGCTCCAGCACAGCCGCAGGGCTCAGCGCCCGCACGCTCGCGGTCAACCCCGCCAGCACCCCCGCCTGCTCGCGCAGCCGACCCTCCAGCGCCCGGCGCCCGCGCTCGCGGGCCTCGGTGACCGTGCGGGTGGGCTCGGCGAGCAGGGCGCGCGGGTCGGCCAGCACCGGGCGCGAGCGCAGCTGCGCAAGGTGGGTCTGCTCAGAGTCGACAAGGCGCAGCACCGTGCGCCGCAGCCGGGAGCGAGCGACCTCGAGACCCGCCAGCTCCTCGGCGACCGCGGGGACCACGCGCCGTCCGGCGTCGGTGGGGGTGGAGGCGCGCACGTCCGCCACGAGGTCGAGCAGGACGTTGTCGACCTCGTGCCCGATCGCGCTCACCACGGGCGTGGCGCAGGCGGCCACCGCGCGGCACAGGGCCTCGTTGCTGAAGGGGAGCAGGTCCTCCAGGGAGCCGCCGCCGCGGGCGACGACGATGACGTCGACGTCGGGGTGGTCGTCGAGTTCGGCCACGGCCGCGCTCACCTCGGACACCGCGCCGGTGCCCTGCACGGCCACCTGCCGGATCTCGAAGCGGACACCGGGCCAGCGGTCGCTGGCGGTGCGCACCACGTCGCGCTCGGCCGCGCTGGCGCGCCCGCAGACCAGACCCACGCAGCGCGGCAGGAACGGCAGCGGTTTCTTGCGGTGCTCGTCGAGCAGGCCCTCGGAGGCGAGCACGCGCTTGAGGTGCTCGATGCGCGCCAGCAGCTCGCCCACGCCCACCGGGCGGATGTCGGTGGCCTGCAGCTGCAGCACGCCGCGCTTGGTCCAGAACTCGGGGCTGGCCCGCACCACCACGCGGGCGCCCTCGGCGAGCCCCCCGGGCAGCGCGTCGAGCAGGCGCACGTGGGCGCTGACCGGCAGGGACATGTCGACGTCGGTGTCGCGGAGGGTGAGGTATGCCGTCGTCGTCCCAGGGCGCCGGGTGGCCTGGACCACCTGGCCCTCCACCCAGACCTGCGGCATCTTCGCCACGTAGTCGCTGATCTTCATGGTGAGCAGCCGCACCGGCCACGGGTGCTCCGCGCTGGTCTGCGCGGCGGTCGGCGGGAGCGCCGGGGCAGGGGTTGCCTGCTTCTGTCCGGCCCCCCGCTCGGCCGCTTGCGCTCCGGCTTCCACCACGCCGCGACCTTACGATGGACGTGTGACAGCGCTGGAGACGAACGCCGCCCCTGTGGACGGCGCAGCCGCCGACGCGCGCGATGGGGGGCCCCGCCGCAAGCAGGTGCTGCTCGCAGCGCCCCGTGGCTACTGCGCCGGGGTCGACAGGGCGGTCGAGACGGTGGAGAAGGCCCTCGAGCACTACGGCGCCCCCGTCTACGTGCGCAAGGAGATCGTCCACAACAAGCACGTCGTCGAGGTGCTGAGCCGTCGCGGCGCCGTCTTCGTCGACGAGACCGACCAGGTGCCCGAGGGCGCCCGCGTCGTCTTCTCCGCCCACGGCGTCTCCCCGGCGGTCCGCGAGGCCGCCGCGGCCCGGTCGCTGCAGACCCTCGACGCCACCTGCCCGCTGGTCACCAAGGTCCACCGCGAGGCCGTGCGCTTCGCCCGAGACGGGTACTCGATCCTCCTGGTCGGCCACGAGGGCCACGAGGAGGTCGAGGGCACCGCGGGCGAGGCCCCCGACCACGTCACCTTGGTCGACGGACCCGAATCAGTGGACGCCATCGAGGTTCCCGACCCCTCCCGGGTGGTCTGGCTGTCGCAGACCACGTTGTCCGTCGACGAGACCATGGAGACCGTCCGCCGCCTGCGCGAGAAGTTCCCGCAGCTGGCGGACCCGCCCTCGGACGACATCTGCTACGCCACGCAGAACCGCCAGGTCGCGGTGAAGAAGGTGGCCGCTCGCGCTGACCTCGTGATCGTGGTCGGCTCGGCCAACTCCTCCAACTCCGTGCGCCTCGTCGAGGTGGCGCTGCAGCACGGGGCGACGTCCTCCTACCGCGTCGACTCCGCCGCCGAGCTGCGCGACGAGTGGTTCGACGGCGTGGACGTCGTGGGGGTGACCTCGGGCGCCTCGGTGCCGGAGGTCCTCGTCGACGACGTGCTGGCCTCCCTCGCCGATCGCGGCTACGGAGAGCCGGAGGAGGTCCGCACCGCCACCGAGGACCTCGTCTTCTCGCTGCCGCGCGAGCTGCGCACCAACCTCGGGCTGACGCCCACGGGCGGCTCGGGGCGCGGCGGCGCGTCGTCGTCCTGCTCGACCAGCTGACGCAGGTGCCTGGTGCTGGCGGTGGCCCGCTGGGGGGCGACTGGGTCTCCGGGGAGCGGGTGTTCGGGCCGCCTGCCGGCACGTTCGACGCTGACTGGCTCGTGCCGGTGGTGCGCGAGGCGGTGCCCGACGCCTCCCACGAGCGGGTGCGGGAGGCCGTGGTCCGCGTGTGGGCGGTGCTGCGGGAGGAGGCGGCCTTTCGTGGCTGCGCGCCGGCTGACGTGCCGCTGGACGTGGTGGGGTCACGCCTGGGCTCCTCCGACCAGCCCGCGGACCGCGTCGACGAGGCGGCGCTGACCGCCGTCCGGGCTGCCGTGCGCGCCTACGGCGTCCGCTGACCCACCCACGCCCCTCCGCGACGATCACGCGCCTGCGCGCCACTTCCCCGCGACGATCAAGCAGATCCGCGCCACCCCACGCAGTTGTCCACAGGTAACCGCTCGCCTGTGGATGACCGAAGCGGGGTGAGGGCTCTCCCCGCCACTCTGCGACGGTGTCTCACCGACGGATGCCGCCTCGTGAACCGCTCCTGCCGTTCACCCGACGTGACCTCCGCAGCGTGGGGGTGAGTCAGCGGACGGTCGACAGGTATCTCGCCGCCGGCCTCCTCTGCGAGCCGGTCACCGGTGTGTACTGCGACGCCCGGACCGTTGATGACGACGCCGTGCGGATCCAGATTCTGGCGCTCGCGATGCCCGAGGGGGCCGCGGCCACGAGGGGCACGGCGGCGTGGATCCACGGCTTCGACCCGCGCGCACCGCACGAACGCGGAGGTCCGCTGCAGCTGGAGTGCGTCGTCGACCCCAGCTCCGGGCTCCTCCTGCCACGGCGCCGGGGGCTGATCACCCATCACGACCGGCTTCCGGCCGGAGACGTCATCGCGGTGGGCGGGATCCCTGTGACGAGCGTCGACCGGACTGCGCTCGACGTCGCGAGGTTCCTCGCGCCGCACATGGGACTGGCCGTGGTGGACGCCATGGCCCACGCCGGCCTCATCGACCCCGCGTCGCTGCGGCAGCGCTACGAGGAGTGGCCCGAGCGGCAGCGGTGGATGGGGCGGGGCAAGCGGACCCTGGAGCTGTGCGAGCCGAAGTCGGAGTCATTCGGCGAGTCGTGGACGCGGCTGCGCGTCATCGACGCGGGCTTCCCGCGACCCGAGCCTCAGATCTGGGTGCCCGAGGAGCGTCCAGGCGCGTTTCGCCTCGACATGGGGTGGCGGGAGGTGCGTCGTGCGATCGAGTTCGATGGCGAGGAGGACCACTCCAAGGACGACGACCGCGACCGTGACGACGATCGCCGCGAGAGGCTCCGCCGCGACTACGGCTGGACCGTGTGGCCGGTGCGCAAGGGCGACGTCCTTGGCTGGGACATGAACCTCGAGCGCGCCGTCGGGGAGCTGTTGGGCCTGGAACCGAAGATCCGCAGGCGAATGTGGTGACGCGGATCCGCTTGATCGACGCGGTGAGGGTGACGCGGATCCGCTTGATCGTCGCGGTGAGGGTGGCGCGGAGGTGCTTGATCGTCGCGGCAGGGCAGGGCAGGGCAGGGCAGGGCAGGGCAGGACGACGACGGGGCGGGTCAGCCGCCGAGGGCGCGGTCGAGGTTCACGGCCGCGCTGATGAGCGCCAGGTGCGTGAACGCCTGCGGGAAGTTGCCCAGGGCCTCCCCGGCCGGGCCGATCTCCTCGGCGTACAGCCCCAGGTGGTTGGCGTAGGTGAGCATCTTCTCGAAGGTCAGGCGCGCCTCCCGCAGCCGCCCGGCCCGGGTGAGCGCCTCGACGTACCAGAAGGAGCAGAGGTTGAAGGTGCCTTCGTCGTCGTCGAGACCGTCGTGGCCGTCGATGGCGTAGCGGGAGACGAGGCTGTCCGCCACGAGCGTGTCGCCGATCCGGTCGAGCGTGGACAGGAAGCGCGGGTCGGTGGGGCCGGAGAACTTCACCAGCGGCATGACCAGCAGCGAGGCGTCGAGCGTGCGGCTGCCCGGGTACATCGTGTAGGCGCCGAGCTCGGGGTCCCAGCACTCCTCCTGCACGAAGCGGTAGGCCTTGGCGCCCAGGCGCCGCCACCGCTCGGTGGGCGCCGGCAGCCCGCGGGAGCGGGCCAGGCGGACGGCGCGGTCGTACGCGACCCACGTCATGAGTGCCGAGTACGTGAACCGCTGCCGGGGGCCGCGGACCTCCCAGACGCCCTCGTCGGGGGTGTCCCAGTTGTCGGCCAGCCAGTCGAGCCGGCGCGACAGGGTGGACCACAGGTCCCACGAGATCGGCACCTCGCGGTTGAAGAGGTAGACGGAGTCCATGAGCTCGCCGTAGACGTCGAGCTGGCGCTGACCGACGGCGTTGTTGCCGATGCGCACCGGGCGTGAGCCGCGGTAGCCCTCGAGGTGGTCGAGCACCTGCTCGGGGATGTGCTCGCTGCCGTCCACCGCGTACATGATCATAACGTCGCGTTCGGCGTCGGCGGCCTCGCAGCGCCGTTGCACCCAGTCCATGAACGCCGACGCCTCGTCCAGGTACCCCAGTCGCATGAGGCCGTAGGTGGTGAACGCGGCGTCGCGCAGCCAGGAGTAGCGGTAGTCCCAGTTCCGTGAGCCCCCGAGCGCCTCCGGCAGCGACGTCGTCGGTGCGGCGACCAGCGCGCCGGTGGGGTGGTAGACGAGCAGCTTGAGCGTCAGCGCGGAGCGCTGCACCACCTCGCGCCAGCGGCCGCGGTAGCGCGACTTCGCCGACCACCGCTGCCAGTAGTCGTTGGTGGTCTCGAAGAGCTCGTCGACCTCCCCGTCCTTCAGCGGGTGCACCTCGCCGCGCCACTCCAGGACGACGTCGACCTGCTCGCCGTCCTCCAGGGCGAGCTCGGCGACGACGCCGGGGCCGCCGCGCCCGCGCTCCACCACCTTCAGGTGCACCGGTGGCTTGACGCGCAGGACGAAGCGCCCGGCGGGGGAGGTGAAGACGGCGCCCACTCCGTCCACGAGGTGCACCTCGTGACGCGCTCGTCCGTAGTCGAAGGCGGGGGAGCAGTCGAGGGTGAACTCCGCCCGGCCGCGCACGGCCCGCGCGCGGCGGACCAGGAGGTCGCGCGGGGCTGCGGTGCTGGAGGTCTCCGGGACCATGAAGTCGACGACTTCACCCACCGCGTCCCTGCCGAGGAAGCGCGTCAGCAGGATGTTCGTGTCGGGCAGGTACAGCTGCTTGGGCCGGGAGGCCGTCCGGGCACTGAGCCGGAAGGAGCCGCCGCGGTCGGCGTCGAGCAACGACGCGAACAGCGACGGCGCGTCGAAGCGGGCCGGGCAGTACCAGTCGACGGTGCCGTCGGTGCCGACCAGCGCGGTGGTGCGCAGGTCTCCGATGACACCGTGCTCCTCGATCGGCAGGTAGCGGTCAGGCACGCCGGAACCCTAGTGAACCGTGTCTCCGCGCCGGGGTTCGGACGGCGGCTCAGGCGGACGATTTAGACGCTCCGCTGGGCGTGGATCGGCGGGCCGGTCAGGTCGGTGACCGTCTGGCGCCCGTCGTGGCTGCTGGGTGGCACCACGAGCTCGGGGGCCGTGAGGGGACGGGGCAGGGTGTCGACGACGGGGACGTCGGGCACGGTGACGTCGGTGAGGTCGAGCGCGCCCATCCGCCGTGCCGAGACCAGCACGCGGGTCTCCAGGGTGCCGACGACCTTGTTGTAGTCGTCGACGGCGCGCGCCAGGGTTCGGCCGAGCTTGCCCGTGTGCTCCCCGAGGGTGGCGAGCCGTCCGTGCAGCTCACGGCCGATGGTGAACAGCTCGCGCGCGCCGTCGGACAGCGCCGCCTGCTGCCAGGTGATGGCGACCGTGCGCAGCAGGGCCAACAGTGTGGTGGGCGTGGCCAGCACCACCTTGCGGGCCATGGCGTGTTCGAGCAGGGCCGGGTCGGCCTCGCAGGCCGAGGCGAGGAAGGCCTCACCGGGGACGAAGCAGATGACGATCTCCGGGGCGGGCTGGAACGCCGTCCAGTACTGCTTACCGGCCAGGGCCTCGACGTGGCCGCGCAGCGCGCGAGCGTGCTCGGTGGCCGCCGCGGCGGCGCGCCGCTCGCCGAGCGCCGCCCCGGGCGCCAGACCGTCACGCGCGTTGAGGAACGCCGCCAGCGGCGCCTTCGCGTCGACCACGACGTGCTTGCCCCCGGGCAGGTGGACGACGGCGTCGGGGCGCACCGCCTCGCCGTCGCTGTTGACACCGACGGCCTGCACGTCGAAGTCGACCCGTTCGAGCATCCCGGCGTGCTCCACCACCCGGCGCAGCTGCACCTCGCCCCAGGCGCCGCGCACGTTGGGGGAGCGGAGCGCGCCCGCCAGCGACTCGGTCTGGTGGCGCAGCGCCTCCCCGGAGGCGGCGACCTGCTGCAGCGTGGCCCCGAGGCGCCCGTACTGCTCGGCACGATCGCGCTCGAGCTGCTGCACCTGCCGCTCGATGCGCGCCACCGAGCTGCTCACGGGCGCCAGGACGGCGGCCAGCTCCCGCTCCTCCTCGTGCTCGGAAGCCAGCTGGGCCTCGAGCACGTCGACCCGGGACGCGAGCAGGTCTCGCTCGGCGGCTACCTGCGCGGCCCGGAGCCGTTCGCGCCCGATGACCACCTGCCATGCGCCCGCAGCGCCGACCGCCGCCCCCGCGACGAGGGCGAGCAGCACCACCAGCAGCGAGAGCGCGTCCACGTCCTCGACGGTCCCACGCGGCACCGACAGCCCGTGCCTGAACTGCGCAGCACGGCGCGTCGCCGTGACTGACGCCGCGCTCGCGTAGGCTCCCCTTCCCGTGGCGCTCACCATCGGCATCGTCGGCCTGCCCAACGTCGGCAAGTCCACCCTCTTCAACGCCCTGACGAAGAACTCGGTGCTGGCGGCGAACTACCCGTTCGCGACGATCGAGCCGAACACGGGCGTCGTCCCCCTCAACGACCCGCGGCTCGACAGGCTCGCCGAGGTGTTCGGCAGTGAGCGCACGGTGCCCGCCACCGTGACCTTCGTGGACATCGCGGGCATCGTCCGCGGCGCCTCCGAGGGCGAGGGCCTGGGCAACAAGTTCCTCGCCAACATCCGCGAGGCCGACGCGATCTGCCAGGTGGTCCGTGCCTTCGCCGACCCGGACGTCGTCCACGTCGACGGTCGCGTCGACCCCAAGGCCGACATCGAGACGATCGCCACCGAGCTCGTGCTCGCCGACCTGCAGACCCTCGAGCGCGCGGTGCCGCGCCTCGAGAAGGAGGTCAAGGGCAAGAAAACCGACCCCGCGGTGCTCGCGGCGGCGGTCGCGGCACAGGGCGTGCTCGACCAGGGCATCACCCTGTTCGCCGGAGCTGGCGCCGCCGGAGTGGACGTCGAGCAGCTGCGCACCCTCGGTCTGCTCACCACCAAGCCGTTCCTCTTCGTCTTCAACGTCGACGAGGCCGGCCTCGTCGACGAGGCGCGCCGTGCCGAGCTGACCTCCCTCGTGGCGCCCGCCCAAGCGGTGTTCCTCGATGCCCAGCTCGAGGCCGACCTGGCCGAGCTCGACGACGACGAAGCCGCCGAGCTCCTCGCCAGCGTCGGCCAGAGCGAGCCCGGACTCGACATCCTGGCGCGCGCGGGCTTCGAGACCCTCGGCCTGCAGACCTACCTCACAGCCGGCCCCAAGGAGTCGCGCGCGTGGACCATCCGCCGCGGCGCCACCGCGCCCGAGGCAGCCGGCGTCATCCACACCGACTTCCAGAAGGGCTTCATCAAGGCCGAGGTCATCGGCTTCGAGGACCTCGTGGCGGCCGGCTCCGTGGCGGAGGCCCGCAAGAGCGGCAAGGCCCGCATCGAGGGCAAGGAGTACGTCATGACCGACGGCGACGTCGTGGAGTTCCGCTTCAACGTCTGACCCTGGGTCAAGGCGCGTTTCGGGCTGCGGTCTGTGCGCCCGGGCGGGTGCACCTGCCTGTCGACGTTGCTGCTCCCAGGTCCGTGTGGTCATCTGATCTCACGATGCGAGGGGAGTCACCGATGGTCGAGCGTTCGCCGGCGCCTGAGCAGGCCGAAGCTCCCGCCCAACAGTCCGCCCAACAGTCCGCCGAGGTGCCGGGCGAGCACGCCGGAGAGAAGCGCCCAGGCGGCGCGAAGCCGTCACGCCGCGCGGTGATCGGCGCGGGCGTCGGCGCTGTCGCCGCCGCTGGGCTCGCCACCTGGGCAGCGGTGCGGTTCGGCGGGGGAGACGAGGACGGCGCCGCGCCGTCGCCGTCGTCGTCCTCCTTCGTCCCCCGGTCCTGGATCTCCGGTGCCGCGGGAGAAGGCGTGGCTGACGGCGCGTACGCCGCCGCCCGCGGCAGCGACATCGCGGTGTCGGCCACGTGGTTCGACAACAACGAGGCGCAGCTCGAGCTGTACACGCTGCAGCCGGGGGCGGAGTTCGCCACCTGGGACAAGCCGCTGGACATCTCCCTCGGCGCCATCGACATGAAAAACCACGGGGAGACCTGGGCCCAGGCCGCGGCGGGCGCCTACGAGGACCGCTGGCGCCAGTCGCTGACGTTGCTCCGTGACATCTGGGGAGACCGCCAGGCCACCGCCTACATCCGGTTCGCCCACGAGATGAACGGCGACTGGTACCCATGGAAGGTCGTCTCGGACGACGTCGCCGACTTCAAGACGGCGTGGGACCGCTACCGCTCCATCCAGCAGGCCGTGTTCTCCGCATCGAAGCTCGTGCTCTGCTTCAACCGGGAGTCGTCGAAGTCCGGGTACGACTGGCGCGAGCTGTACCCCGGCGACGGGCTCGTCGACGTCATGGGCGTCGACTACTACAACCAGTTCGGCGCCATCGAGACCGCGGAGCAGTGGGACGCGTCGATGACCTCGAAGGACGCCTTCGGCGCACCCAAGGGTCTGCAGGGCCACCTGGACTTCGCGAAGCAGGTCGGCCTACCGCTGGCGGTGTCGGAGTGGTCCGGCAACGCCGACGAGGGCGACTACCCCGTGTTCGTGCAGAAGATGCACGAGTTCTTCTCCCGCCACGGCGGCACCGGGGCCGGTGAATTGCTCTACGAAGTCCAGTTCAACGTGGACATGGACGGCTCCAACCGCAAGTTCCTCCTGGTCACCCCGAAGACGCGCATGCCGAAATCTGCCAAGGCGTACACCAGCCTGCGCTGGGGAGGCCCCAGCTCCTGACCCTGCCTCAAGTCCGCCGCCAGCGAACCGATGGGGAGAGGTATAGGTGCAGACGGCGCCTGCTCTCGAGGGGGCCGACGTGGCGATGACGCGGTGGGCGGACATCCGCCTGGGAGGCAAGCTCGCAGTCCTCGTGGCCGTGGGTGGACTGGCGACGGTCGCGATGGGCGGCTTCGCCGTGGCGGCGCTGCGCGACGTCGCCCGTGAGGTCGATGCCCTCAGCGCGAGCAACCACGCCACCCAGGAGGCGCTCGAAGCGGACATGATGCACGACGCCGTCCGCGGGGACCTGCTCCGCATGATCGTCACCAAGGACGCCGCCGACCGCCAGGCCGCTGCCGCCGACCTCGCCGAGCACTCCAAGGCACTGAACGACCACCTGCAGGCCGTCGCTGACAGCGGGCTCAGCGCCGACGTGACGGCCGCGGTCACCGCCGTCCGTCCCGACGTCGACGCCTACCTCAAGGCCGCTGCCGATGCCTCCGCCCTCGCCGTCGGCGACCCGGCCGCCGCTCTGGCCGCCTTCCCCGCCTTCCAGAAGGCCTTCAGCGCGCTCGAAGAGTCGATGCCGACCGTGGGTGACGCCGTCGACGCCGGTGTGGAGCAGACACGGGCAGGTGTTGCCGCCCAGTTCCGCACGGCCCTGGTCTCCCTGGCCACCACCGCCGCCATCTCCCTGGCGGTGTTAAGCGCGCTCGGCGTCGCCGTCACCCGGTCGGTCACCAGGCCGCTGCGCACCGTCACGGACGTGGTGACCGCGCTCGCGGACGGCGACCTCACCCGCAGCGCCGACCTGCACCGCGCCGACGAGCTCGGCGTCACCGCTGCCGCGCTGGATCGCGCGCTCGGCTCGCTGCGCACCGTGCTCTCCGGAGCCGCCGCACAGGCCGACGCCGTCGCCAGCGCCTCCGAGCAGCTGCGCGGCACGGCCGCTCAGCTGGCCGCTTCCTCGCAGGAGGCGAGCGCGCAGACGCGGTCGGTGGCGGACACGGTCGGGGAGGTCTCCTCGGGCGTGCGCACGGTGGCGGCCGGCGCCGACGAGATGGGCTCGGCGATCCGCGAGATCGCGCGCTCCACCGGCGAAGCGACGCGCGTGGCCAACACCGCTGTCGAGGCCGCCTCGACCGCCACGCAGACCGTCACCGGCCTGGGGGTTGCCAGTCGGGAGATCGGCGACGTCGTCAAGGCCATCACCTCCATCGCCGAGCAGACCAACCTGCTCGCCCTCAACGCCACCATCGAGGCCGCTCGCGCCGGCGAGGCCGGCAAGGGCTTCGCGGTGGTGGCCGCCGAGGTCAAGGAGCTCGCCCGCGAGACCGCCGCCGCCACGGAGAACGTCGCGCGGCGCGTGGAGACCATCCAGCAGGGCACCAGCGGTGCCGTCGCGGCCATCGCCGCGATCTCCGAGGTCATCCAGGAGATCTCAGCGCACCAGTCGACCATCGCCGCGGCGGTGGAGCAGCAGACGGCCACCACCCAGGAGATGTCGCGCTCCGCGGTGGAAGCCGCCGGTGGCGCCGACAGGATCGCCGCGAGCGCGGACTCGATGGCCGGTGCGGCCACCTCGACGAGCGCCGCGCTGGCGCAGACCCGCAGTGCTGTGGACGACCTGGCGGGCCGTGCCTCGGAGCTGCGCCGCGAGGTCGCGTCCTTCAGGTTCTAGGGCGGGCGAGGCTCTAGGGCTAGGTTCTCGGTCCGACAGCGCGGCAGGCGAGCTGCAGTGCCAGGCGCTGCTCGTGGTCGTTCAGGCTGACGCCGAGGAGCCGTTCGATGCGGGCCACACGCTGGGCCGCGGTGTTGCGGTGGATGCCGAGGGTGGTCGCGGTCTCCGACAGTGACGATTCCGCGTCGAGGTAGACCCGCAGGGTCTGCACCAGCGAGGGGTCGGAGAGCAGGGGCTCCAGAAGACTGCGGGCCGCCGGCTCGAAGGTCTCCGTGCGGGTCCACGCGAGCAGCGTCTGGGCCACGCCCAGCTGGTCGACGTGGAGGAACCGTCCCTGCTCGGGGCGTCCGGCGGCCAGCAGAGCGGCGTCGGTGGCCTCCGAGAGCGTTCTCGCAATGCCTGCCGGTCCCTGGTGAGGTCTGCCGACCCCGGTGGCGCACCCGGTGATGTGGCGCAGTGCGTTGTGCAGACGCCGGAAGCGCTCCGCCAGGTGCCGCACCTCCACGGCGCTGGGAGACCTGTCGCTGCTCCACCAGCCGCTCCAGCCGTCACCGTGCTCGGCCACCACCAGCTGCAGGCCGGCCTCTGAGGCGCACCTCAGCGCCTCGTGGCGCAGGCCCGCGACGTCGGTGGTGTTCCCGGTGCGGACCCGTACGCCCACGTGCCAGCCGGCCATCGGCCAGCCGGCTGCCGCGGCGCGCTGGCGCAGCTCGGGGCTGGGTTCGCCGGTGAGCCTGAGCACGTCGGTGAGCAGTGCGGCGCGGCCGCGGGCGTCGCGCTCCACCGCGGTGCGGTCGGCAGCGAGCCATCCGGCGACGGCGGTGCTGGCCGCGGCCAGCACATCGTCGGTGACGACGACGGCGGACGTCGGCACGCGGGCCACGAGCCATCGCTGCACGCTGCGCAGTCCGGGGAGGAGCCCGGCGAGCAGTACCGGCCGCGCGACCGTGGTCTCGCCAGTGGTCGCGTTGCCGGCCCCGTCGGAGCCGCGTTCGCGCTGGGGCACCGGCGTGTCGGGTCTCGGCACCACCAGGGACGGGTCTCCGTGCAGCACCGCACCGGAGGCGTCCGTCAGTGCCACGGGCACCGCGAGCAGCTGGGAGCACAGGTCGACGAGCGGACCGGGGGCGGTGACCCTCCCCTCGGCGACGGCGCGCGAGACGGTCAGCACCGCCCGTGCCGCGGCGACCTCGGGAGCTGCGAGGTGCACCGCAGCGGACGCCGCCAGGTCGAGCAGCGGCCCGCCGGCCCCCACGACGCACAGGTCAAGGCGGGTGCACAGCAGCCGGGTGGGGCCCGGCAGCGGCTCGGTGCCCGCGAGGAGCGCGGCCCGGGCACCGGCATCGGCAGCACGGCGCAGCACGGCGTCCAGGCGCCACGCCGGCGCCGTGCGCCACGAGGGCCCGGCCAGCACCACCAGCGCGTCGACCGCCGCAGCGGTACCCAGCTCATCGGGGGAGTCGAGCAGGACGACTCTGCTCAGCGGCACTCCCGCGGGGTCACCCGCGAGCACCACCGCACTGCGCCACTCCGGCAGCGCCCTGACCGAGGCGAGCGAAGGGCCCACCGCCGGGCCGGTCACCGCACCGGGCCCGGCAAAGGACCCAGCAAGCGACCCGGTCACCACGCAGCCCCGGCGGGCTGCGCCACGAGCACCGGGTCGACGTCGAGACCGAACGACCGCGGCATCACCCGGCCGACGTGCTCGGGCCTGGCCCAGAAGGCGGGCGCGGGGAGCTGCAGCACGACGACGTCGTCGCCGCGGCGGATCCTGTCGCACGCGACGACGCGCGCCGTGCGCCGCTCCACCACCACGAGCAGGTCGGGAGCGGTGGCCACCGGGGCGCCGTCTTCGAAGACCACGAGGTACTCGTTCTCCATCTCCAGCCGCAGCAGCGCGCTGGTCTGCTGGTCGCGCACGCACACCGAGCCCCGCCCGAAGCCCGCCCCCGCGTGCCGGGCCACCTCCACCACCCTGCCGGCGCCGAGCAGCCGGGCGCCCAGCGCTGCCACGACGTCGTCGGGAGACGCCGACGTCCCCAGCGCCTCCAGCCGTGCGCCCAGCTCCAGGCAGCGCCGCGTGGCGCGCACCGGACCTTCGAGGCTCCAGTCCTCGCGGACCACGGGCGCGGTGGCCAGCGCGGCCCAACCGCCCTCGGCGGCCAGCACCGCGCGCACCACACGCTCGCAGCGCACGGCGTCACCGCCGTCCACGAGCACCACCTGCCCTCGGGGCAGCGCCAACGCCAGAGGGGGTAGCGCACCGTCCACCACGGCCAGCGAGAACTGGTCGAGCCGCGGCAGGGCACGTCCGCACAGGTCGACGTCCACCACGGGAAGGTCGCACCACACCGCCGTGGCCAGCGCTGTCACGCCGTTGAGCCCGGCCGCCTCGATGGAGGCGAGTGCGGTGGCGCTCCGCCTGCTCCACCGCTCGATGGCGCGCAGCGCCCGGGCGAACTCCCCACCGCCGGCCAGCTCCTCGGTGAAGGCGCTCGCGGCGCCCACCATCCCGACGAAGGACACGGCGAGGTGGGTGGCGCCGTCGGGATCGAGCAGCCGGACGTACCCGTCACCGACGGCGTGACCGAACATCAGCCCGGCCGGGCGGGCGTCGCCGCCCCCGCCGGACCCGAGCACGTCCGCGCCGCGCACCAGCGCGGGGACGTCCGCTGCCGTGACCCTGCGGAGGTCCCACACGTCATCGGGGGGCGAGCCGTGCACGGGGAACACCCTGGCACCGCACGCCCCCCGAGAGCGGTGAGGCCGACGTCAGGCGCCCGCTCAGACAGCCACGGGCTCGGAGAACCGCTCGGACACGAGCTCCTCCACCGGCACGAACGGCTGCTCCAGACCGAACGCGGCAGGACCGAACACCGCGAGGGCCTCCGGCGTCCGCATGATCGGCGGGGTGGAGATGCCGAGCACCACCACGCGCTGCCCGTAGCGCAGGGACTCCGTGGTGATGGGCTCGGCGGAGGTGTCGTCCAGCACGCAGATGAGGTCGGGCACCACGCACACGGGCTCGCCGTCGCGCAGGGCCAGCAGGTGCTCGTTCTGGAAGCGCAGCTCCAGCTCACCACCGTCGAAGCCGGCGACGGTGCACCCGCCGCGGGTGAAGCCGCCGACGGTGCGCCGCTCGACGTCGCTGACCTTGCCGCGGAACAGCGGCCGCACGTTCTGGTAGATGGTCCCGGCGAAGAACTCGGCGAGCGCCGCGAACGGGTCCCGGTGCTCCTCGCGGGCCTCCCGGATGGCGCGGCCCGCGCCGATGCCCAGCGACAGGGTGCGCGGGATGGCCACGCGCTTCACGTCCGCCCCCGTCATCGCGTACTCGGCGATGAGCGCCGCGCCACCGAACTGGATGGCGCAGGCGCGGGAGAGGCGCTCCATGCGCACGTCGTCGTCGCCGGTGTCGACGATGACGGTCTCGTGGCGGTCACCGGCGACCACCATGGGGGAGGCGTGCACCCCGTAGACGCTGAACGTCTCCATCTGCAGCTCGGGGAAGGCGCGGCCCATCCCGTCGGCGTCGATGATCGGCAGCCCTGCGCGGGCCGCCACGAGCAGCGGGATCATCGAGTTCAGTCCGCCGCACTCGATGGGCATCGTGGCCTGCGCCGTACGGCCCAGGTGCGCCTCGAGGGTGCGCAGGGCCAGCACCGGCTCGGTGCCGCGCGGAATCTTCTCCACCATGACGGTGGGGGCGCCCATCATCGCGGTGGGAATGACGAAGAGGTCGTCGTCCACCTCGTCGGGGTCGAGCACGGTGATCGGGCCGTGCTCCTTGATGGCCTCCGCGACGAGAAGGCGGCCGATGTACGGGTCGCCCCCGCCGCCGGTGCCGAGCAGGGTGGCGCCGCGTGAGAGGTCGGCCAGGTGGGACTCGTCGAGCAGCCAGCTCATGCGGAGACTCCTTCGAGGAGGACGGCATCGTCGGGGTAGCCGAACGCGGAGGGGCCGGCCAGCGCCAAGCCCTCCGGGCTACGCCAGCGCGGGTCGCAGGGGGCGACGATCACGCTGACGCGGTGGCCGAAGCGGAGCTGCTCCGTGGTGATCGCCGCGCCCGTGGCGGTGTCGAGCAGGCAGATGAGGTCGGGGGCGGTGGCGATCACGCGTTCGCCGTCGTCGTCCCTGTCCGCAGGGCGGTCGCGGACGAGGAGGTTCTCGTTCTGGAAGTCGATGGTGAGCGTGCGCCCCACGTCGCAGCCGGAGCCTTCGAGGACCGCGGTGCCGCGAGCGAAGCCCGTGGTGGTGCGCCGCTCGACGTCGATCACCTTGGCCCGGGCCAGCACGCGGCCGCCCAGGTGCTCGGCGACGGCGGCCGCCGGGTCGTCTCCGGCAGCGCCGGGCTCCAGCAGATCACCGAGGGACGCGGCCAGCGAGAGCGTCCCGGGGACGAGGCCGCGGCGGGCTGCGGCGCCGTCCATGGCGTAGTTGGAGATCATCGCCGAGCAGCCCATGTCGATGGTGACCGAGCGGGCCAAGCGCTCGGCCCAGCGGTTGTCGACGGTGTCGAGCACCGCGCAGTTGCCCTTCTCGTCCACCACGGACATGGGGGTGGCCCGGACCCCGGTCAGCGTGAGCAGCACCTGCTGCAGCTCGGGGAAGGCGCGGCCCATGCCGTCGCCGTCCACCAGCGGCAGGCCCAGCTCCGCGGCCGCGGCCACCGGGACCAGGGAGTTGACCCCTCCGGCCTCGATGCACGCGACGTGCGTGACGCCCAGGCCGAGGTGCCGAGTGAGGGCCTCGACGGCGCGGCCGACCTGGTCTGCCGAGGGGATCTTCTCCACCATGACCGTGGGGGCGCCCATCATCGCCACGGGCAGCACCACGGCGTCGTCAGGGAGCTCGGCCAGCGGTGTCAGGGCCACGGGACCGTAGGCGCGGATGGCCGCGGCGGCCATGAGGGCACCGATGTGCGGGTCGCCGCCTCCGCCGGTGCCGAGGACGGCGGCGCCGCGGGAGATGGCGCGGACCTCCGCCAGCCCCACCTCCCGCAGCTGCCGTGGTGCCGTGGCCGCGCTCATGCCCGGGACCCCACCGGCAGCGGCTCGCGCAGGTCGACCGACGAACGGGCGGTCAGGGACAGGTCACCCACGGCCTTGACCCGAATCCGCGTGGCGCCGCCGGGCAGGTAGGGCAGCGGCACCTCGTCGATCTCGAGCACCTCGACGCTCGACGGGACGGCACCGTTGGAGATGGCGCGCTCGACGGCCTCGGCGCGCGCAGCCTCGAGCACGTCGCCGCGCCGACCCGGCTCGATGGTGAAGACCCTGTCGACCTCCCCGCCGACCTGCGCGATGGCGGCGCCGATGGCGTTGGCCACCGCGAAGTTCTCCGGGCGGAGCACCTCGCCGCTGCCGGGGAGATGCTCCGGCAGCAGCACCGACCCGCCGCCCACGGCCACGACCGGTAGCGGCTGGGAGGAGGTGCGCATCCGGTCCACCGCGTCGGCGACATCGGCCGCGATCCGCGCGAGGGCGGCAGCCACGAGCTCCTTGTCGAGGTGCGCGACCCGGGCGCGGTCGCCGATGTCGGCGCGGCCGGCGGCCACGGCGATGTCGGTGGCGGTGAGGGTGTCACCGCCGAAGACCAGCGCCCGCTCGGTGAGGCGGTAGCCCACCGAGTCCGGACCCACGGTGGCCGAGGAGCCGGCGCCGCGGACCAGCGAGCCGCCGCCGATGCCGATGGAGAGCACGTCGGGCATCCGGAAGTTGGTCCGGATCCCGGCCACCGACACCTCGGTGGTCGCCTCGCGGGGAAAGCCGCGGGTCAGGACGCCGACGTCCGACGTCGTCCCGCCGACGTCGACGACGGCGCACGTCGTGACGCCCGACAGCACCGCGGCGCCGCGCATGGAGTTGGTCGGGCCGGAGGCGAACGTGGAGACGGGGTAGCGGCGGGCGTGCTCGACGTCCATGAGCGTGCCGTCGTTCTGGCTGAGGTAGATCGGCGCGTCGATGCCGGCGCCCGCCACCGCGGCGAACAGGCCACCGACGATGTCGGAGGCGAGCTCGCGGAGAGCGGCGTTGACGATGGTGGCGTTCTCGCGTTCCAGCAGGCCGATCCGCCCGATCTGGTGCGACAGGGAGATCGCGACGTCGGGCAGTTCCTCGGCCAGCACCTCCGCCGCGCGCAGCTCGAACTCCGTGTTGACCGGAGAGAACACCGACGTGATGGCCACGCTGCGCACGCCGTGCGCGGCCATGTCGGCGGCGTGGCGGCGCAGCTCGTCGGGGTCGAGCTCGGAGATGGTCCGTCCGTCGAACTCGTGGCCGCCGTGCGCCAGGTAGGAGCGACCGGAGACCGCCTCCACGAGCCGCTGCGGCCAGTCGACCATCGGCGGCAGAGCCGCCGTGGCCGGCAGCCCGAGGCGCAGCGCGGCCGTCGGGGCGAGGCGCCGCGCCTCGACGAGGGCGTTGATGAAGTGCGTGGTGCCGATCATCACCGCCTTGACGCCAGCAGGGTCGAACGCCCGCTGGTCCTGTAGCGCGCCCAGGGAGGCGGTGATGCCGCTGGACACGTCAGAGGTGGTGGGGCTCTTGACGGCCGCCAGCACGCTGTCGTCGTCGCCCAGGAGGACGGCGTCGGTATTGGTGCCGCCGACGTCGATGCCGATGCGCATGCCAGGTCTCCTCGTGCCGTGGGTGCGGGGTGCTCAGCGCGCCGAGGACGGCGCGGTGCTGCTCGGGCTGGTCGGGCTGGTCGGCCCACTGGCGGGAGCGGTGGCACCGCGAGCGTCGGTCAGGTCGATGACGTCGGCTGAGGCGTCCGTGGTGCGAGACAGGCCCACTTCGCGCAGCAAGCCGGCCTTGCCGGCCACCACGTACAGCACGAAGGCGATGACGAGGGAGTTGATGGAGCCCAGACCCACGGTGAGGAAGTAGCCGCTCACCGAGGCGATCGCCCACACTGCGAGGGTGGCGGGCACCCAGGTGGGGGAGCTGGCGGGGACGGCGCCGCCGTTGGCGCGGGAGGCCTCAAGCTCGCCGCGCCAGCGCTTCACCACGAAGTACTCGGCCACCATGATCCCCGCGACCGGCGGGAACACGACGCCCAGGATGATGAGGAAGTCGGTGAACTTCGTGAGGATGCCGGCCGCCGCAAGGAGACTGCCGACCAGGCCCAGCAGCCCCGTGACGAGAGCGCGGTTGATGGTGCGGCCGGTGAGGGTGCCGATGAAGTTCACCACCGCGAGGCCCGCGGAGTAGAGGTTCCAGTCATTGATCTTCACGGTGCCCAGGAGGACGACGAGCACGGCCACCCAGCCCACCGATGACGTGAGGATAGCGGTGATGTCGCTGGAGCCGATGGCGTGGGCGAGCAGCACGCCCGACATGCCGATGAGGTACTCACCGATGGTGAAGCCGACCACCGTCTGCTTCACGACGTCCGAGGAGCTCCGGTTGTAGCGGGACATGTCCGGCGTGATGACCGCACCGACGATGAAGCCGCCCGCCACGAGGGTGGTGCCGGTGGCCAGGTCGATCTGCGGGCCCGGGGGAGCGGACGCCATGAGGGCGGTGACGTCGGTCTTCGAAAGCTCGCTGATGATTGCCCACCCGACGAGGACGAGGAAGGCCGGCACGGTGAGGTAGGCCGTCCACGCCATCGAGCCGAAGCCGAAGACGCAGATGGCCGTGACCACCAGGCCGAAGACGATGGACCAGCCCCAGACGGGCAGGACGCCGACGGTGGACGCGAGGCCCTGGGCGGAGACGGCGGACTGCACGCCAAACCAGCCGATGAGACTCATCCCGATGGCGAGACCCATGAGTGCCGAGCCGCCGCGGCCGAACCCGAGCCACCGGGCGATCAGTGAGGTGGACATGCCCTCCTTGCACCCGATGATGCCGACAAAGATCGACACCACCTCGAGGATGACGGCGCCGAGGGTGAACGCCAGGAATGCCTGCCAGAAGCCCATGCCGAACCCGAGGGCGGCTCCGAGGAGGAACTGGCTCAGTGCGGACACCTGCCCGAACCGCTGAACCGCCACCGAGAACCACGAGTAGCGGGCCTCCAGGGGCACCCGTCCCATCGCGTAGTCGTCAACTCCGTGCACACCACCAGCCACGGCCCTGCCTCCTTCTCCACCGTTCGAGCGATGGAGCGAGAACGTAGGGTCAGGCGGCGTGAGCGTCAGTGGATGACGTGCACGGTTCGCCGTTGAGATGTGTGCATGCTGCACACCCTCCCGTCGTCGTCAGACGACGCGGCGGAACTGCACATCGTCGGTCCACAGTGAGCGGACCGAGACGCTCTCACCGGTACGCGGCGAGTCGATGATCTTGCCGTCGCCGGCGTACATGGCCACGTGGCCGTAGTTGTCGAAGAGCACCAGGTCACCCACGCGGGGCTCGGAGACCGCGTACCCGGCCGACCGCATGGCCGCAGAGGTCCGGGGCAGCGGCACCCCGACCTTGGCGTACGCGTACTGCACGAGGCCGGAGCAGTCGAAGCCCGACGTCGGGCTCGTGCCGCCGAACCGGTAGGCGAGGCCCACGCTCTCCTTGGCGACGGCGACGGCCGCCTCGCCTGCGGAGGGCTCGGCCGGAGCCGGTGCGGCGGCGGGCGCCGCGTCGGTGGCGGGGGCGCCGCCCGTAGGGATGGAGAGCACCTGGCCGGGGTAGATCGTCGAGCTCCAGGCGAGGTTGTTGGCGGCGAGCACCGCCTGGGTGCTGACGCCAGCGGCGCGGGCGATCTTCGAGACGGTGTCGCCGGACCTCACGGTGACCGTTCCGCCGCCGAGGTTGCCGTTGGCCGGAACCGGGGAGGCGGCCACCGACAGGGTGCTGGCGGCCTTCACGGCGGGAGTACCGGCGTGCGAGGTCCCGGGGACGTGAGCGGAGGCGGCGCCCGCCGTCGCGACGACGGGGACCGCTGCAAGGGCGCCCGTCGTCACCACCATGCGGGTGACGGTGCTGACGTCGACGAGGGGACGCACCGGTGCGCGGTGCCGTGCAGTACGAGCCACGACAGCGACGCTAGGTGATCGTCCCGTCACTGTCTGGAGAACTCCGGATCCCCAGGAAGTTCCCACGGACGGACGTTCGCGGACGAGCCGGGACGGAGCGGGCGGAGGAGACGTGAGAGATCCGGCGCCCCGCTGCGATGGGCGCCCCTAGCCTGAGCGGCGTGACCCCGATCCTCGCGCTGGGCCCCGCCTGGCTTGACCCCGACTCGCTCATCAGGACTCTGGGCTTCGTCGGGCTCCTTGTCATCGTCTTCGTCGAGTCGGGGCTGCTCGTCGGGTTCTTCCTCCCCGGTGACTCTCTGTTGTTCACCGGCGGCCTGCTGATCGCTACCGGACAGCTCCCGGTGCCGCTGTGGCTGGCGCTGCTGCTGGTTCCGCTCGCTGCGGTGCTGGGCGACCAGTGCGGCTACCTCATCGGTCGGCGGCTCGGCCCGGCGGTCTTCAAGAAGCAGGACGCTCGGTTCTTCAAGCCCAAGTACGTCGAGGACGCCTACGCCTTCTTCGACAAGTACGGGGGGCGGGCGGTGCTGCTGGCCCGCTTCGTGCCGGTGGTGCGTACCTTCGTGCCCGTCGTCGCTGGTGTGGGGCGCATGGACTACAAGCACTTCCTGGCCTGGAACGTCGCCGGGGGAGTGCTATGGGGTGCGGGCGTCACCACCCTCGGCTACCTGCTCGGCGGCATCGCCTTCGTCCGCGACAACATCGAGGTCATCCTCATCCTCATCGTGCTGGTCTCCGTGCTCCCGGTGGCGTTCGAGGTGCTGCGTGCCCGCCGCCGCGGCCGAGTGGGGTCTGACCGGTCAGGGGCCGAGGCTGCCGGAGGATCGCGCGGGCGAGGCGCTCACCGCGCGTGATCAAGCGGTGAACGCCGGGTAGGACGGGTCAGCCTTCCTGGTTGCGAATCGGTAACGGCTGGCACAGGAAACCCCTTGACAGGTTGCGCGACGGCTGGGCGTCGGGATGGAGTGAGCCGTCCAGTCGGGAGCCCGCACGATCTGCGGTCCCCCGTGCCGTGATGCCCGACGAAGGGTCCTCCTCGCGTGTTCACCTCTCGCAGAGCCCCAGCCGCTCTTGCCGTCCTCGCAGGCGGCGCCCTGCTCATCTCCGGATGTTCCGCCGATCGTGGAGGAAGCTCCAGCGACGCCAGTGGGAGCGCGGGTGCCACCGGCCCGAGCAACGCGACGATCACCGTGGCGCACGAGCAGGAGTTCAACGCCTACAACAACAACACGGCGGACCAGAACGCCGTGCAGAACTCTGTCGTGCTCAACAACGTGCTCGACGGCTTCTGGGACTTCGGGCCCGATGGTGGGCTGCGTAACAACACCGAGTTCGGCACCTTCGAGAAGACGAGCGACGACCCGCTGACCGTCAAGTACACGATCAACGACAAGGCCGTCTGGTCCGACGGTGAGCCCATCGACTGCGACGACATCGTGCTCACCTGGGCCGCCAACTCCGGCAAGTTCGCCAGCCAGGAGACGGACGAGAACGGCAACCCGCTCTCGGGCTTCTCCTCCGCCTCGACGAGCGGCTACGAGGACATGAACTTCCCCGAGTGCAACGCCGGGGACAAGACGGTCACCGTCACCTACACCAAGACCTTTGCCGACTGGGCCAGCGCGTTTGGCATCAATCCGAACATCATGCCCGCGCACATCGTGGCGAAGAACGCAGGCGTTTCCGACCTCATCGGCGCTCTGAAGAACAACACTGCCGACCAGGTGGCCGCGCTGGCGAAGTTCTACAACACCGGTTTCATCGGCAACCCCGGCACCGTGGACAAGGCCAACTGGGTCTCCTCCGGCCCGTACCTGATCGATTCCTGGCAGGCGGGGCAGTCGATCACCCTCAAGGCCAACCCGAAGTGGTGGGGCACCCCCGCCAAGACGGGCACGATCGTCATCCGGTTCATCGACGCCACGGCCCAGGCCCAGGCTCTGGCCAACGGTGAGATCCAGGTGGCGCGACCGCAGCCCGCCGCTGACATCCTCAAGCAGCTGCAGGCCATCAATCCGCCGGTCAAGATCGACCAGGGTGACGAGTACACGTTCGAGCACCTGGACTTCAACTTCCAGGGCGAGTTCAAGGACGCGAACCTGCGCAAGGCGTTCGCCCTGTGCGTGCCGCGCCAGCAGATCGTCGACAACCTGATCAAGCCGGTCAACGAGAACGCGACCGTGCTGAACTCCCGCTACAAGCTGGCGTTCCAGGAGGGCTACCAGGGCGTGGTCCAGGCCTCCTACAGCGGACAGTACGACCAGCCGAACATCGAGCAGGCCAAGCAGCTGCTGGGCGGCAAGACGGGCGTCACCGTGCGCATCGGCTACCAGACCCCCAACCAGCGCCGCACCAACGCCGTCTCCCTCATCAAGGCCTCCTGCGACCAGGCCGGCTTCAACGTCCAGGACGCAGGCCAGGAAGACTTCTTCGGCAACGGCCTCGCCGCCGGTAACTTCGACGTGGCGCTCTTCGCCTGGTCGGGCTCGCCGCTGGTCTCCGGCAACGCCTCGACGTACATCACCGGCGGCGGCAACAACAACGGCAAGTACTCCAACCCCCAGGTCGACCAGCTGACCGCGACCCTGCTCACGCAGACCGACACGGCCCAGCAGGACCAGACCATCGGGCAGATCGAGAAGATCCTCTGGGACGACCTGGCCACCATCCCGATCTTCACCTTCCCCGGTGTCCAGGCCAACGACACCAAGGTGAGCGGACCCGCGTTCCAGCCGGCGCAGAGCCAGCAGACGTGGAACGACAACGAGTGGGCGGTCGCGCAGCAGTCGTGATCTGATCCGCACCGTCGGCCGGGCCCTTCCCCGGGAGGGCCCGGCCGACGCCTGTCCCACGCCGGACGCGTCCTTGCGGACACCCCGGCCCGACCTGATGTCGGCGGAAGAGCACTCTGGTGCACGGCTCCGAGCCGGGGCGCCTGCAGCCCGCTGGCCCGGGCACTCGCCGAGCGCCCCGTCCGCTCTTCCGCACCGCCGCCCGTGAAAGGGTTCCCTGCCCGTGGTCGCTTTCATCTTGAGGCGCCTGCTGATCTCGATCGGCGTCTTCTTCGTCGCCACGTTCCTCATGTACGTGCTGGTCGCCAACGCCGGCGACCCGCTCGAGGACCTCTACAACATCTCTGACCCGGGCGACCGCGCCGCCCGCATCGCGGCGCGCACCCAGATCATGCAGCTCGACACGCCCGTGGTGGTGCGCTACGTCCATTGGCTGGGCGATCTCCTGGGCTACCTCTGGGGGGCCGGGAGCCTCGGCGTCAACCGCGCCGGCCAGGCCGTCGCGCCGCTGCTGGGTCTAGCGCTCAGCAGCACGCTGCGCCTGGTGCTGCTGTCCACGGTGCTCGCCATCGTCACGGGCGTGGCGGTGGGCATCGTCTCCGCGCTGCGCCAGTACACGAGCTTCGACTACACCATCACCTTCTTCTCGTTCGTCTTCTACTCGCTGCCCATCTTCTGGGCGGCGGTGCTGCTCAAGCAGTTCGGCGCGATCGCCTTCAACGACTGGCTGGGAGACCCCGTGGTCCCGCTGCCGGTCTTCGTGCTGCTCGCGGCCCTGGGCGGGCTGTTCGCGGTGAGCCTGGTGGGCGGTCGCACGTGGCTGCTCCGGGGTGCCTCGTTCGCCGGGGGCTTCCTCGCCGTCGCAGCCGTTCTGCTCGTGCTGTCGCAGACCGACTTCCTGGCGCGCCCGAGCCTCGGCCCCGTGGGGGTTTCGGTGCTGGGCCTGGCCGCCGCGGTGGGCATCACGGCACTGGTCTCGGGTCTGGCGGCCCGTCGTGTGCTCATCGCCTCGCTGGCCGGTGCGGTGGTCGGGATCATCATCTACGTCGCCACGCTCAGCGTGCTCGTCGATGCGACCTGGCCGCTCTTGCTCGGCCTGTTCGCGATCACTCTCGTGGTGGCCGGTGGTGTCGGTGCCGGCATCGGAGGCATCGACAGGAGCCGAGCGGTGCGTGCTGCGGTGCTCTCGGGCGCTGTTGTCGCGGGGCTCGGCCTGGTCGACTGGCTGATGTTCGCGTGGCCTGACTACGTGGCGAACTCCTTCGGGCGCCCCATCGCCACCATCGGCTCCAACACGCCGAACTACACGGGCAACCTCTGGCAGACCACGCTCGACTCCCTGACCCACATCGTGCTGCCCAGCATCACGCTCGTCCTCATCTCGTTCGCGCAGTACACGCGCTACACCCGCTCGAGCATGCTCGAGACGATGAATCAGGACTACGTGCGCACCGCCCGGGCCAAGGGCCTCACCGAGCGCACCGTGATCATGCGGCACGCCTTCCGCAACGCGCTCATCCCCGTGACCACCCTGGTCGCCCTCGACTTCGCTGCGGTTGTCGGCGGCGCGGTCATTACCGAGCGGATCTTTGGCTGGAAGGGCATGGGGGCGCTGTTCATCGAGGGCGTCTACACGGTGGACCCGCCGCCGGTCATGGCCTTCTTCGTCGTGTCCGCCGCTGCGGTCCTGCTGCTCAACATCGTCGCCGACATCGTCTACGCCTACCTCGACCCGAGGATCCGCCTCTCATGACCACCACCGATCCGCGCACGACTGCCGGCGAGCCCGGGGGGCCAGGTGCTGCTGGCGACTCCGGCGACGCCTCGGGCCTGTCCGTCGTCGCTCTCTCCCAGGGCCAGCTGGTCCGCCGGCGGTTCTTCCGCCACCGGGGCGCACTGGCTGGCATGGCCGTGCTGCTCTTCGTCATCGTGCTGGCGTTCAGCAGCATCGGCTTCGCCGGCATCCCGGGGTGGTGGCACTACAGCTTCACCCAACCCACGCCCATCGAGAACGGTGGTCGACCCACGCTCGACGTGGTGCCCTGGCTCGACGGTGACGGCCTGGCCTGGGGCGACCACCCCTTCGGCCAGGACAACATCGGCGTCGACTACTTCGCGCTGACCATGCGCGGGGCGCAGCGATCCTTGATCATCGCCTTCATGGTGGGCGTCGTCGCGACCATCATCGGCACGCTCATCGGGGCCCTCGCCGGCTACTTCCGTGGCTGGGCGGACAGCCTCCTCATGCGCGTCACCGATGTCTTCATCACCATCCCGGTGATCGTCATCGGCGCCGTGCTGGGCCGCCGCTTCGGGGCGCTGCCGATCGCCCTCTTCGGGGCGATCCTCGGGGTGCTGCTCTGGACCTCGCTCGCGCGCCTCGTGCGCGGCAGCTTCCTCTCGCTGCGTGAGAAGGAGTTCGTGGAGGCGGCCCGTGCGATGGGCGCATCCAGCAGCCGCATCATCTTCAAGCACATCCTGCCCAACAGCCTCGGCGTCATCATCGTGGCCGCCACGCTGGTCATCGCCGTCGCCATCCTCACGGAGAGCGCCTTGAGCTACCTCGGCCTCGGTGTGCGGGCGCCGGAGACCTCCCTCGGCCTGCTCATCAGCGACTACGAGTCAGCCTTCACCACCAGACCGTGGCTCTTCTGGTGGCCAGGCCTGTTCATCGTGCTCATCGCCCTGAGCGTCAACTTCATCGGTGACGGCCTGCGTGACGCCTTCGACCCGCGCCAGGCGAGGGTGCGCTCGTGAGCGCCGCGACCCCGGCGCCCGGAGCGCCCGCGGCCGAGGCGCCCGTCCTTCAGGTCGAGAACCTCACGGTTGCCTTCCCCACTGAAGACGGCGTGGTCCGCGCGGTGCGCGGTATGAACTACGCGGTGGCGCCCCGTGAGGTGCTCGGCATCGTCGGTGAGTCGGGCTCGGGCAAGTCCGTCTCGTCCATGGCGGTCATGGGTCTGCTGCCGCGGAGCGCGCAGATCACCGGTCGCATCCTGTTCCGCGGCGAGGACGTGCTCTCCATGAGCCCGCGCCAGCAGCGCGGACTCCGGGGCCGGAGGGTCAGCATGATCTTCCAGGACCCGATGACGGCGATGAACCCCGTCTACACCGTCGGTGACCAGCTGGCCGAGGCCGTGCGCTCGCACAGTGCCGTCCCGCAGAAGGTGGCGCTGAAGCGGGCCAAGGACATGCTCGACCTGGTCGGCATCCCCCAGGCGGAAGCGCGGCTTCGCGCCTACCCGCACGAGTTCTCCGGCGGCATGCGCCAGCGCGCGATGATCGCCATGGCGATCATCAACGACCCCGACGTCATCATCGCCGATGAGCCGACCACCGCTCTCGACGTGACGGTGCAGGCGCAGGTGCTCGACACGCTGATGTCCGTCAAGGACGCCGTCGACGCCGCCATCGTCTTCATCACCCACGACCTCGGCGTCATCGCGCAGGTGGCCGACCGCGTGCTGGTCATGTACGCGGGCAAGCCTGTCGAGATCGGCACCACCACCGAGGTCTTCAGCAAGCCCCTCATGCCGTACACGGCGGGCCTGCTCGGGTCGACGCCGTCGGCCGAGGGCACCCGAGCCGGTGAGCGCCTCCGACCCATCTCGGGCGCGCCGCCGTCGCTCATCTCCCTTCCGCAGGGTTGCCCCTTCGGGCCGCGCTGCCCGCTCGTCCGCGACGACTGCCGCGCCAGCGAGCCGGAACTACGCCACCGCGGCGCCACAGGCGCGGCGCTTGCTGGGGTGGCTGCGGGGGCACCGCTGCCCGTGGTCAGTCCGAACCACCTCGCCGCGTGCCACCACAGCGACGAGCTGCTGGCTGCCGCCGACGCCACCCGCTTCTTCCGCGCCGAGAGCGAGGTCACCTCGTGAGCACGAACCCGCAAGACCCAGCGCGCTCTGGGGCGCCGATCGCGGAGCGCGACGCGCACCTGCTCGACGTCCGCGACCTGGTGATGAACTTCCCCGTGCGGGGCGGCGGCGTCTTCCAGCGCGTGGTCAACCACGTGCAGGCGGTCTCGGGCGTGAGCTTCAGCCCCGACGCGGGGGAGACCCTCGGCGTGGTCGGGGAGTCCGGCTGCGGCAAGTCGACGACGGGACGTGCGCTTCTCCAGCTGCACAAGCCGACGTCGGGCTCGGTGCGCTTCGACGGGAAGGAGCTCATCGGGCTGTCCGAGAAGGACCTGCGCCCGGTGCGCCGCGACCTGCAGATCGTCTTCCAGGACCCGTACGCCTCGCTCAACCCGCGGCTGCCGGTCAACGACATCATCGGCGAGCCCCTGGTCATCCACGGGACCATCACCGACAAGGCCGCCCGCAAGGAGCGCGTGCGCGAGTTGCTGCAGCTGGTAGGCCTTTCGCCCGAGCACGGCAACCGCTACCCGCACGAGTTCTCCGGCGGTCAGCGCCAGCGCATCGGCATCGCCCGGGCGCTCGCGCTGGGACCCAAGCTGCTCGTGCTCGACGAGCCGGTCTCCGCGCTCGACGTCTCGGTGCAGGCCGGCATCGTCAACCTCCTCGAGGACCTCCAGGCCGAGCTGGGGATCGCGTACATGTTCATCGCCCACGACCTCTCGGTGGTGCGGCACATCTCCGACCGCGTCGCGGTGATGTACCTGGGCAAGATCGTGGAGATCGGCCCCCGGGACGACATCTACGACCGCCCCATGCACCCGTACACGCAGGCGCTGCTCTCGGCCGCGCCGTCGGCCGATCCGGGGGTCGCGCGGGCTGCGGCGAAGGAGCGCATCGTCCTCGAGGGCGACGTGCCCTCGCCCCTCAATCCGCCCTCGGGCTGCCGCTTCCGCACCCGCTGCTGGAAGGCGCAAGACATCTGTGCGACCACCGAGCCGCCGCTGGTGGAGAAGGACGGCGGCGGTGCCGGCCACCAGATCGCGTGCCACTTCGCCTCCACCGAGGTCGGTCACCCCGGCGGGCGGACCGCGCTGCCTGTGCTGAGCGGTCGGGCCGGCGGGGAGGCCGCCTGACCTCGTCACCGAGCCGCCGGGGGCTGCTCGTGGTGGGCGCCGCGCTGGTCGACGACCTCGCGGCGCCCCGCCGTCTGCTCGCGGCGCGGCGTAGCAAGCCGTCATCGCTGGCGGGCGGCTGGGAGCTGCCCGGCGGGAAGGTGGAACCGGGGGAGTCTCCGGAGGATGCGCTGCGCCGGGAGCTGCGCGAAGAGCTTGGCGTCATGGTGGAGCTGGGTGTGGAGCTGGTCCCGGCGCAGCGACCGGGCGCTGGTGGTCTCTACGCGGGCGACGGCGTGTGGCCCCTGCCTGGCGTCGGCGTGATGCGGGTCTGGTGGGCACGGGTGACCTCCGGGGAGCCCGCGCCTCTGGAAGACCACGACGCACTGCGCTGGCTGAACCTCGACGACTGGGTGGGCGGCGTGGCGTGGCTGCCCGCCGACATGCCCGTGGTGACTGCGCTGCGTGCCTCGCAGCACCCGCGTTGACAGGCTCTCGCCGTCGTCCTCGTCACTGTCAGGGGGTCACAGGCGTGGCTGGCGGGGCCGGCGTCGGGTGGGCGGCGTGGAGCAGGACGACGACGGCGGCGCCGACCAGCAGAGCCGTCGTGGCGGCTCCCGCGACCAGCACCCCGCCAGCGGGTGACGTCACGGACTGACCGGCCAGCGCCTGCCACGTCAGCAGTCCCAGCGCGGCGCCCCATCCCACGCTGGCCAGGGTGACCAGCTCCAGCCGTGTGCGAGCAGTGAGAGCGGTGGCGGCCGCGGGCCAGCGACGCGCCACGAGCGACAGCGCGAGCACCAGCAGCGGCAGGCCCTGCAGCGCGTGCATGCCGACGAAGTGCGGCACGCGCAGGTCGCCCGCGACGGTGCTCCACCCCAGCAGCGGGAGACCGGGGCCGCCGTCGCCGGCGCCGACGGTGTGAGCTCCCGAGATGCCGCGGAAGTCCGCGAGCTGCGCGGACGTCGGCGACGTCATGAGGAAGGCCACCGCCATCCCCGCGAGGGAGAGCACGACCCCGGCGCGCACCGACAGGTCGAAGGCGGCGTCACCGGAGGGGCTGCGCCAGAGGAGCACGCCGACCACCGCCGTGATCAGCCAGACGACGGCGATGCTCACGCCCATCACCGCGAACGCCACGGCGTGGGCGGGGGTGGAGACGTTGAAGTGGCTCGTCGTCCCGAGTACTGCGGCGCCGATGATGATGACCATCTCGACGGCGAGGAGCGCCGCAGCCACGGCACCGAGGGCCCGCGCGAGGCGCTGCCCGCGGCGTAGCCGCGTGATGAGCCAGGCGAGCGTCACGCCGTAGAGGGCGATCGACAGCTCGAACTTCAGCGGCTTCACCCAGCCGTTCGTCCCCGTGATCTGCACCGGGTCGAGCACGGCGAGCGCCGTCGTCGGGACGGCGAGGACGAGCATCGCGGCGGCCAGCCACACCAGGGGTGAGCGGCGCAGGCCGGACGCAGTCATGACGGCTCCTCGGTGGAGTGGGAGTGGGAGTGGGAGGTGGTGCGGGCGACGTGCTCCTGGGCGATACGCCGCAGGCCCGCCACGAGAACGTCACCGAGGACGGTGCCGACCACCACGGTCTCGGCGCTGCGGTCGCGATCGGCGGCGTCGGGCCAGACGAGGGCGAGGTCGGTGCGGGCGACCGCCTCGGCGGCGCGCGCATAGTGGGGCAGGCCGTCGAAGAGGTCCTTGCGGCCCATCGCGACCCACGTGTCGAGTACCGCGGCGACCTGCGCGAGCCCGGGGTTGCCGTCATGCACGGCCCACCCCTGCGCGGCGACGAGGTCGAGGACGGCGGCGCGTGACGGGTCCGACGGCGGCGACGACGCCTCCCGGCCGGGGAGGGCGTGCTGCGCGACGCCCATCACCTCGGTGAGGGGGACCTGCGGATCGTCGACGGCGGCGACGACGGCGCGCACGCGGGAGATCGGCAGTCCGCCCACGTCGACGAGGGCTCGCACGAGGTGCAGCCGGCGCACGTGCTCCTCGCCGTAGGAGACCTGGTTGTAGCCGGTCTTGGCAGCGGGTGGGAGGAGGCCCTCGCGGACGTAGAACTTGATCGTCGCGGGTGACGTACCGCTGCGCTCAGCGAGCTCGGAGATGCGCACGGGAGTGACGCTACGACATGGATAGTGCCACTGTCGATAGTTTCACTCCCGATAGTTCCACTCTCGATAGATGGTTCCTCGAGGCGCCTGTCAGGTCTCGGGTACTCCGGCGTCGCGGGGTCCCTGGTGGACGGCCGGTAGGCCGCCCCGAGGTCACCCGTCCGCGCACTCCTGCCCTCCGGTGCGGCACCCGATGGACAGGTGTGACCCAGGCCGACGCAGCGCCGCGGGCGGCGCCCGGCCGGCCGCTGTGGCAGGTGCTCGTGGCGCTCGTCCTGATCCCCGCGCTCGCAGCGGTGACCTTCGCGGGGCTGCTGGTGATGACGTGGCAGCAGCAGGAGCGCAGTGCTGTCGCGGCTCAGCGTGCCGTGTCCGGCGTCGAGGATCTCAGCGCCGTCCGTCGCTCGATCGACGCGGAGGCGGTGCCGGCGCTCCGGCTCGCCGTCGTCACCGGACCCGAGCGCGAGGCGCAGGAGAGTCGCCTCGCCGAACGCCGTGCTGCCACCGACGACGCCCTGCGACGGCTGGAGGGGGCGGAGCGACGGTCGGTCGTCACCCAGCTCGCGGTGGCGCGCTCGCAGACGGATGCCCGTCATGTCTCGACGGCCTACCGGGCCGCGGCGGACGAGCTGGCGGACACGGCACAGCGCGCCACCGCCACCGCTCTCACCGGCGACCTCACCCCCGCGACCGCTGCTGCGGTCATCCAGGTGCAGCAGCTGGCCCTGCAAGGGCAGGTCACGGGATCACAACTGCCTCTCCTGCTCGACTCCGCGCCCCCTCCGGTCGCCTCGCTCTCCGCCGCCGCAGCAGCCAGCGCCGACCGCGACGCCGCACTGGCCGGGCAGCTCGCCGACGCCGTCACCGGGGCGCGCGCCGCGGCCGAGCAGGACGCGGCGTCGGCGCGGGCGCGGGTGAGTGCCCTCGTCCAGCTGTGCGCTGCCGTGGTGCTGGCGGCCGTGGCCGGGGCGCTGCTCGTGGACCGCTGGATCAGTGGGAGCGCCGCCGCGATCACCGCGACGGCGGGGCGGGCTTCCCGAGGGGATCTCGCGGAGGTGGCCGAGGCCGGACCGCGCGAGCTGCGCACCGTGGCACGGGCGCTGGCCGCCGTCGTCGTCGCCCTCCAGCAATTGCAACGGCAGGCGCGCCTCGTCGCGGACGGGCGCCCCGAACAAGCCCTCGCCCTACCGGCCCTTCCCGGACCCCTCGGACAGGACCTGCGGGCGTGGGCGGTGGAAGCCGTCCGCGCGACTCAGGTGGAGGAGCAGCTGCAGGTGCAGGTCGCGCACCTGGCCTCCCACGACGCTCTGACCGGCCTGGCCGTGCGCGCCCGCGTGCTCAGTGACCTGGAGCAGCTGCTGGAGAGCGACCGCGCCCAGGGGCGACGCACCGGGCTGCTCTTCGTCGACCTCGACGACTTCGCGACGCTCAACGACGTCCACGGCACCGCGGTCGGCGACCAGCTTCTCGCGGCGGTCGCCGCGCGACTGCGAGCTGCGGTGCGTGAGGGCGACGTCGTCGGACGCCTCGGTGGCGACGAGTTCGTCGTCGTCGTCCCCGATGCCCCCGACGGCGAGGCGCTGCTAGGGCAGGCGAGCAGGATCGTGCGCGCCGTCAGCGAGCCGGTGCGGCTGGGCGATTTCGGCCTCGTGGTCGGCGCCAGCGTCGGTGTCGCGCTCACTGGGGGCGCCCACGCGAAGGCCTCCGCCGGTGCCGTCGCGCGCACGCTGCTCGCCGAGGCCGACACCGCCGCCCACCGCGCCAAGGCGGCCGGCCGGGGGCGCGTGGAGCTCTTCGACGACGCGCTGCGCGCGCAGCTCACCGAGCTCGCCCAGACCGAGCAGGCGCTGCGGACCGCGCTGGCGCTGGGGCAGCTGCGCGTGGTCTACCAACCCGTCGTCCCCCTCTCTCAGGACCAGGACCAGGACCAGGACCAGGACCAGGACCAGGACCGGGACCAGGACCAGGACCAGGACCAGGACCAGGACGACGACGACGGCGGCGCGCTGCTCGGCGTGGAGGCGCTGCTGCGCTGGGACCGTCCCGGTCACGGACCTGTCGACCCGGCCGCGTTCATCGCCGTCGCCGAGCGCAGCTCCCTCGTGCGCGACCTCGGCTGCTTCGTGCTGGCCGAGGCGGCGCTGCAGCTGGTGCGCTGGAGCGTGCGCGGCTACGCCGTCCCGGTGGTCTCGGTGAACGTCTCCCGGCGCCACCTTGCCGATCCGCGCGTGGTGCCCGACGTGCTGGAGGCGCTGGCCACCGCCGGGCTGGAGCCGCAGCGGCTGCAGCTGGAGATCACCGAGACGGTGCTCGTGGACGACCCGCGCGCCGCGGCCCACCTGGGGGCGCTGCGCTCGCACGGCGTGCGCGTGGCCATCGACGACTTCGGCACCGGGTTCACCTCCGTCGCGGCGCTCGCTACCACCCCCGCCGACCAGCTCAAGGTCGACGCCGGCTTCGTCACCGCCGAAGGGCCCGCGGCCGAGCAGCTGCTCGAGCTCATGGCCCGCGCGGGCACGGCGTTCGGGCTGGAGGTGGTGGCCGAGGGCGTCGAGACCGCGGAGCAGGCGGCGCGCGCCGCGCGCGCCGGGTGCACGGGCGCGCAGGGGTGGCAGTTCTGCCCGGCGCTGAGCGCCCGGGAGCTCGAGGCCCGTCTGCCCCGCGTCGGAGCCAACCGAGGGGTGGTCGTCGCGCCGGTACGCTGAGGGTCTTCACCCCACGACGGATCGAGTGCACATCCATGTCCGCTGGCACCTCCAGCAAGACCGCGACCCGCGCTGACCTGCGCAACATCGCGATCGTCGCCCACGTCGACCACGGCAAGACCACCCTGGTCGACGCGATGCTCAAGCAGTCCGGCGCCTTCGGAGACCACCAGCACGTGGACGACCGCGTCATGGACTCCGGCGACCTGGAGCGCGAGAAGGGCATCACCATCCTCGCCAAGAACACGGCGGTCCGGTACACCGGTCCGTCGGCGGCGGCGGTGGGCGCTCCCGACGGCGTGACCATCAACATCATCGACACCCCCGGCCACGCCGACTTCGGCGGCGAGGTCGAGCGCGGCCTGTCCATGGTCGACGCGATCGCCCTGCTGGTCGACGCCAGCGAGGGCCCGCTGCCCCAGACGCGCTTCGTGCTCCGCAAGGCCCTCGCCGCGAAGCTGCCCGTGATCCTCGTGGTCAACAAGGTCGACCGGCCCGACGCTCGCATCTCCGAGGTCGTCGAGGAGACCGGTGACCTCTTCCTCGACCTCGCCGGTGACCTGCCCAACGCCGACGACCTGCTCGACTTCCCGGTGGTCTATGCCTCGGCGCGCGCCGGCCGGGCCTCGCTGAACCAGCCCGCCGACGGCGGCATGCCGGACGAGGAGAACCTCGAGCCGCTGTTCCGCACCATCCTCGAGACGGTGCCGGCGCCCTCGTACACGCCGGGCGCGCCGCTGCAGGCGCACGTCACCAACCTCGACGCCTCCCCGTTCCTGGGCCGCATCGCGCTGTGCCGCATCCACGAGGGCGAGCTCCACAAGGGCGACTCCGTGATGTGGTGCCGCGCCGACGGCACGCAGCAGCGCGTGAAGCTCACCGAGCTCCTCATGACCGAGGCGCTCGAGCGCAAGCCCGCCGAGTCGGCCGGCCCGGGTGACATCTGCGCCGTCGCGGGCATCCCTGAGATCACCATCGGTGAGACCCTCGCCGACGCCGAGAACCCGGTCCCGCTGCCGCTCATCACGGTCGACGAGCCCGCCATCTCCATGACCATCGGCACCAACACCGCGCCCACGGCCGGCAAGGTCAAGGGCGCCAAGGTCACCGCGCGTCTGGTCAAGGACCGCCTCGACCGCGAGCTGGTCGGCAACGTGTCCATGCGTGTGCTGCCCACCGAGCGCCCCGACGCGTGGGAGGTGCAGGGCCGCGGCGAGCTGGCGCTGGCCATCCTCGTCGAGCAGATGCGCCGCGAGAACTTCGAGCTGACCGTCGGCAAGCCGCAGGTGGTCACCAAGGAGATCAACGGCAAGGTCCACGAGCCCGTCGAGCGCCTCACCATCGACGTCCCGCAGGACTACCTCGGCGCCGTCACGCAGCTCCTCGCCGTCCGCAAGGGCCGTATGGAGCAGATGACCAACCATGGCACCGGCTGGGTCCGCATGGAGTTCCTCGTGCCCTCGCGCGGCCTCATCGGCTTCCGTACGGAGTTCCTCACCGAGACCCGCGGCACCGGCATCGCCCACGCGACCTTCGAGAAGTACGAGCCGTGGTTCGGCGAGCTGCGCACCCGCCCGTCGGGCTCGATGATCGCCGACCGCGCCGGCCAGGCGACCTCCTACGCGATGACGTCGCTGCAGGAGCGCGGCACGCTCTTCGTGGAGCCCTCGACCGAGGTCTACGAGGGCATGGTGGTGGGGGAGAACTCCCGCGCTGACGACATGGACGTCAACATCACCAAGGAAAAGAAGATGACCAACGTCCGCTCCAACGCGGACGAGCTGGAGCGCCTCGTGCCGGCCCGCAAGCTCTCCCTCGAGCAGTGCCTGGAGTTCTGCCGCGAGGACGAGTGCGTCGAGGTCACCCACGACGCCGTGCGCATCCGCAAGGTCGTCCTCGACCAGACCGAGCGCAGCAAGGTCGCCCGCGCCCGTCGCTGAGGCGCCTCGCCTCGTTCGCGCCGCCCCCTCCGCCTGACTGGCACGGGGTGGCCCTGTGCCACTCCTACTGGCACAGGGCCACCCCGTGCCACTCAGGGAGTGGCCCAGATCCACCCGGTAGCGGGGTTGACACTCAGGGCGACGACGACGGCGGTCGCGCCCGTGAGGTCCGCGCGGCTGCGGCCAGATCCCGTCGTATCCATCCAGATCCAGGCGCCTGCATCCGATACGGGAGTGTGGAACCGACGGTGGGTCAGGCCACAGGCCGGCGTTCCTACGACGCCAGCGGCCGTCGGGCACGCGCTGCGGAGAACCGGGCCCGCGTGCTTGCCGTTGCCCGAGACCTGCTGCTCACCGAGGGGTTCGCGGAGTTCTCCGTGTCCCGGGTCGCCGCCGCGGCGGAGGTCTCCGCTGAGCTCGTCTACAAGGCGGTCGGCGGCCGTGCCGCTCTCCTCGCCACGCTGCTCGACGTCGCCATCGGTGGTGACGACGAGCCGGTCGCCCTCGCCGAGCGCGAGGCGATCATGGCGCTGCGATCCCTGACCGACGCCCGCGAGGTCCTCCACGGGTACACCGCTGTCGCCGTGGCGGTGCAGGAGCGCACCGCACCGCTGCTGCTCTTGGCGCTGCGCTCCACAGGTGACACCGGCGCCGCGGCGCTGCTCGCCAAGGCCGACGGCGAGCGGCTGGCCGGCATGACAGGCCTCGCGCGGCACCTCCTGGGGACCGGCCAGACGCGACCCGACATGGACCTCGAGGCGTTGCGCGACGCCCTGTGGGCCCTGAACGGCATTCAGCTGTGGGACCAGCTCGTGGTGCAGCGGGGGTGGACACCCGCCCGCTACGGCGAGGTGCTGGAGCGCCTCTTCGTGGCCGCCGTCCTGGCCTGATCCGCGGGCACGGGTCGTCCTGTCCGGCTTGAGATGCATGTGGGGCGCCTCGAACTGGGAAGATGGTTCGATGCGGATCACCCGCCTCAAGCTGCGCAACTGGCGGAACTTCAAGAACGTCGACGTCATCGTCGGTGAACGTCTGGTCGTCGTCGGCCCCAACGCGAGCGGCAAGTCGAACCTGCTCGATGCGGTGCGCTTTCTCCGCGACATCGCGCTGCCCAGCGGTGGGCTGCAGAACGCCGTGACCTCCCGGGGAGGTCTGAGCCGCGTGAGGTGCCTCTTCGCCCGCAACAACAACAACGGCTGGGTGTCCGTGGAAGTGGAGCTCGGTGACGACGACGGTGGCGCGCGGTGGAGCTACCGAGTCGATGTGAAGAGCGAAGGGCGTGGCCCTCGGCGACCGCTCGTCGCCAAGGAGGTTGTCACACGCGATGGGGCGGTCCTGCTCGAAAGGCCCGACGCTTTTGACGAGCAGGACCCTGAACGGCTCACGCAGACGGCTCTAGAGCAGATTTCCGCGAACCACGAGTTCCGGGACGTCGCCGACTTCCTGGCAGGTGTCAGATACCTGCACCTTGTCCCGCAAGTCATCAGAGACGCCACCCGAGCGGGAGACCAGGCGGATGACCCCTTTGGCGGCGACTTCATCGCCCGAATGAACCGGGTGACCAAGGGCAATCGCGATCGCTACCTCAAGCGAGTCACCGCAGCGCTCGCTCTCGCAGTCCCGCAGTTCGAGTCGCTCGACGTCGTCGTCGATGCCGACGGGCACCCCCACCTGGAGAGCCGCTACACGAACTGGAGGCAGCAGGGTGCCCGGCAGGATGAGCGGGACATGAGCGACGGGACCCTGCGCCTCATCGGACTCCTGTGGTCGCTGGTCGAGGGGGGGCGCAAGCGGGGGCCGGTGTTGCTGGAGGAACCGGAGCTTTCGCTCCACCCGGCCGTCGTGAGGACGCTTCCGTCCGTGTTGTCCCGTGCCCAGCAGCGGAACGGTGTCCAGGTGATCTTGACGACGCACAGTCCCGAACTCCTCAGTGACGAGTCGCTGGGAGCTGATGAGGTCCTTCTCCTCACAGTGGGAGGCGACGGCACGACGGCGACTCTCGTGGCGGACATCCCCGAGGCCGCGCAGGCCGTCGAGGACGGGATGAACCTCGCCGATGTGGGCCTCCCCAGGACGGCACCCCAGAGCGTGGAGCAGCTGGTGAAGGCTGTCTTCGCCAGTGCCTAACCACACCGGGCTCGTCGGGGTCCTGGTGGAAGGGGAGACCGACGTTCCCGCGACCGACGCCATCCTTGAGACGTGTGGTCTTGTCAGGGATTCCGCGCGAACCGTCGTTGCCCTCGGCAAGGGCCAGCTCGACTCGCGCGTTGCCGCCCTGAACCGGAACGCGCGGCACCAGAGGTGGCTCGTCCTCCGAGACCTTGACCGCGACGAAGGGCGATGCGCTCTGGCGCTCCGCCGACGTTTGCTCCCGCCCGGTCAGCAGGAGCCACACCTTGTCCTCCGTGTTGCTGTCACGTCCCTGGAGGCCTGGCTGCTCGCGGACGCCGAGGCATTCGCGGACCACTTCGCGGTGCCGCTGTCAAAACTGCCGCCTCACCCCGACGATCTGGACGATGCCAAAGTCGCGTTGGTCAACGCCTGTCGGTCCTCGAGATCTCGTGCCGTTCGTGCAGGAATCGTGCCGTCGGCTCAAGCCCGTCGGCGAGTGGGGCCTGAGTACGTCGCGCTCATGGGGGACTACTGCCGAGAGGCCTGGAGGCCGGCCGTCGCAGCTGCCGTGTCGCCGAGCCTGGCGAGGGCGCTCCGCGACGTCAGGCAGCGGTTCGCGGGGGGCAGCTAGCGTGGCCGATCGTGACGACGACGCCTGACGCGCCCGCCCCTGATCCCGACCAGTCCGCGGGTGCCGGCACCGTGGCGCCGGCTGCCGATGACGTGATCGCCCAGCTGGCGGACGTGGTCGACGACGTCGCCGAGCGTGCCTTCGAGCCGGAGGAGCTCGCGGCGATGGAGTCGCTCGACGTCCCGCGGCGGATGCTGCTCGTGCACGCCCACCCCGACGACGAGACCATCGGCAACGGCGCCACCATGGCCCGCTACGCCGCGGCCGGCGCGGGCGTCACGCTCGTCACCTGTACCCGCGGCGAGCGCGGCGAGGTGGTGGAGCCGGAGCTGGCGCATCTCGAGGGTGACCACGCCGCTCTGGGTGCCCACCGCGTGCTGGAGCTCGCCGCGGCGATGGAGGCGCTCGGCGTCACCGACCACCGCTTCCTCGACGACGCCCCGCTGGCCGGTGAAGACCCGGCGGCCACGGCCGCCGCACGCTACGAAGACTCCGGCATGGCGTGGGGCGAGGGCATGCGCGCCGTCGCCGCGCCCGACACCGGACCCGCGGCGTTCGTCCGCGCCGACCTCGACGAGGCCGCCTCCCGCCTGGCCGGTGTACTGCGCGAGGTGCGCCCGCAGGTGGTCATCACCTACGAGCCCGGTGGCGGCTACGGCCACCCCGACCACGTGCAGGCTGCTGCCGTGGCGCGCCGCGCCGTCGAGCTCGCGGCAGACCCGGCCGCGCCGCAGGTGCCGGGCGGCGTGCCGTGGGAGGTCGCGAAGTTCTACGAGGGCGTCGTGCCGGCGTCCGTGGCCGCCGACTCCTTCGGGGACGACCGCTCGTCCTGGCCGTCGATGGTCGTCGACGACGACGAGGTCACGTGTGTCGTGGAGGCGCCCGAGCAGCTGTCCGCCAAGGCCGCGGCCCTGCGTGCCCACCGCAGCCAGATCCGCCTGCGTCTCGCGGGTGAGGGCGTTCCGGAGTTCATGGTCAGCCAGGACCGCTGGCTGGCCGTGTGGACCACCGAGGCCTACCGGCTGGCTCGCGGGGTGGCGGCCCCGGACACCCGCCGCGCCGACGGGCTGGAGAGCGACCTCTTCGCGGGGATCGCCCCACCCGCCTGATGCTCAGCGTGACCTTCGCTCACGCAATGTAGGGATCTCCCTTCTTGCGTGAGTGAACGGTTGCGGAGCGTTTCGACTTCTCGCTGTCATGGTCCCGAGTCGACACGGGGAGTACGCATGAAGTCACAGCAGGGTGTGCGCCGGGACAGCGCCGATGTCGGCCGCAACCGCGAGCGTCGGCGCCAGCGGCGGCTGCTGCGGATCGCCGTCGTGCTCGGTCCTGTGGCCGGGTACCTCTGGTACCGGATCCTCACGGGCGACCCGGTCAGTGCCGCGGACGTCGCGCTGCCCGTCGTCGACCCGCTGTACGTCATCATCGGGCTGTTCTTCCTCGTGATGATCGGCGTGCTGCTGGCGCAGGTCGTGGTCTCGGGGCGCTCGCCGCACGTGGTCTACCGCCCCGAGCAGATCGACGTCTCGATGGACGACGTCAAGGGCCTGGGCCCGGTCAAGGAGGAGGTGCAGCGGTCGCTCGACCTGTTCCTCGCCGGGCGCACCTTCCGGCGCGACATGGGCGGCACCCCGCGCCGCGGGCTGCTCTTCGAGGGACCTCCCGGCACCGGCAAGACCCACATGGCCAAGGCGATGGCCCGCGAGGCCGGCGTGCCCTTCCTCTACGTCTCCGGCACCAGCTTCCAGTCGATGTACTACGGCGCCACCGCCCGCAAGATCCGCTCCTACTTCCGGGCGTTGCGCAAGGCCGCGCGCGCCGAGGGTGGGGCCATCGGCTTCATCGAAGAGATCGACGCCATCGCCACCGTCCGCCACGGGATGCCCATGGCGCCCGCAGCGCCGGTGAGCTCGAGCAGCGTCGTGTGCTGCGGCGGCCTCGAGGGCCTGCCGATGCAGTCCTCGCGCGCCACCACCGTCTCGGCGATGACCACTGAGGGCGTCGGCGGCGTGGTCAACGAGCTGCTGGTGCAGATGCAGTCCTTCGACGAGCCCACGGGGGCACAGCAGCTGGTCGGCAGACTCGTCGACGCGGTGAACCTGCTGCTCCCGGCGCACCGCCAGCTGCCGCGTCCGCGGGTCGAGCCCGTCGACGTCCTGCTCATCGCCGCCACCAACCGCGCCGACTCCCTCGACCCCGCACTCCTGCGCCCGGGCCGCTTCGACCGCCGCCTCACCTTCGACGCCCCCGACCAGCGGGGACGCCGCGAGGTGCTCGACCACTTCCTGGCGCGCAAGGCCCACGAGGCGGAGCTGGACGACGACGAGCGCCGCGACGCCCTCGCCGGCATCACCGCGGGCTCCACGCCGGTGATGATCGAGAACCTCCTCGACGAGGCCCTGGTCAACGCGGTGCGTCGTGGCGCGTCGGCCATGAACTGGAAGGACGTCGAGCACGCCCGCCTGGTGACGTCCGTAGGGCTGGGCTCGCCGGTCGGCTACACCGACCGCGAGGCCCGACTCATCGCCACCCACGAGGCCGGCCACGCCGTCGTCGCCCACCTCGTGGCCCCGCAGCGCCGCCTGGAGGTGCTGACCATCATCAAGCGCGCCGGGGCGCTCGGTCTGCTCGCGCACGGCGACGCCGAGGAGGTGTGGACCCGCTCGCGCAGCGAGCTGGTCTCGCTGGTGCAGATCGCCTTCGGTGGGCAGGTGGCCGAGGAGCTCGCGTTCGGCGACGTCTCCACCGGCCCCAGCTCCGACCTCGCCTACGCCACGCGCATCGGCGCGCAGATGGTCGGCTCGGCCGGCATGGCCGGCACGCTGGTCTCCTTCGCCGCAGCCGAAGCCTCGCCCGTGGGGGAGGGGCTGGTCGGCAGGGTGCTCGGTGACAGCAGCACCCGCGCCCAGCTGGAGCAGCTGCTCGGGGAGCAGCGGGATGCCGTGCGCGCCCTGCTCGGCGCGAACACCCACCTCGTGGCGGCCCTGCGCGACGCGCTGCTCGAGCGCCACGAGCTCATCGGGCACGAGATCACCGACGTGCTCGCCGCCGCCGGGCCCGCCGTGGAGATCTCTGGGGTGAGCGCGGCGCCGCGTGGGGCCGCCGTCGTCGTCCTGCCCGGCACGGGGTCGGCGTCCGCTCCTACCGTGGGCGCGTGAGCGGGCTTCCAGACCAGCACTCGGACCAGCACTCGAGAGACCACGCAGACCAGCACGCGGACCCGGACGCCGCCGCGGCGGCGTTCCAGTCGATCGCGGCGGGGGTCGCCGTCGCCAGCACCCGCTGGCGCGGCGTCGACCACGCCATCACGGTCACCTCGTACACGTGGGTCAGTCGTGAACCGCCCGTCCTGCTCGTGTGCGTGCACGAGGACGCCCGCTTCCTCGACGCCGTGGAGGAAGCGGGCGTCTGGGGCCTGTCGCTGCTGCCCGACAGCGCCCGCGCCGTCGCGAACTGGTTGGCGACTCCGGGACGGCCCGCTCGTGGGCAGCTCGACAGGGTGCCCCACCAGGCCGGACCCGTCACCGGGGTGCCGCTGCTGGACGGCTGCCTGGCCACCTTCGAGTGCCGGACCACTGCGGTGCACCCCGCCGGTGACCACGCCGTGGTGCTGGGGCTCGTGGTGGGTCTCGGTCAGTCGCCGACCGGCCCCTCGACAAAGCCGCTGGTCAGGTTCGCGCGTTCTTACCACGCGCTCGTCTGATCATCCCTAGCCTTCCTGGCATGGTGATGCCGGGGGGAGCGGCGCAGCTGCTGGAGATGCTCGAGCGCAGCGGCGAGTCCGAGCGCGGGACCACGGGGGTGGTGCCGGCGCCTCGTAGGCCCCAGCACCGCCGTGAGCGCACCGCCGCCGGATCCGACGCCGACGTCCTCGTCCTCCCCGAGACCGGCGCCGCTCGCGTGGCAGGCCCTCCCGCGCCTCAGCGCCTCGCCGGGCTGGTGACCGAGCCGGTCCTGGAGCCCGTCGCCGGGCACCTCGCAGGCCCCTTCGCCGCAGCACCGCCGTCGACAACGACTGCAGCGGCGACCACAACGACCACAACGACGACGACGGCGGTCATGCGCGGTCAGCGGATCCGGGTGCTGGCACTGGTGGCTGCGGCGGGGCTCGTCGCGGCCGCCTGGTCCGGCGTCTCGACCCGCCTGGCCGACCGGGTGCCGGATGGCACCACCGTCGCGGGGGTCGCCATCGGTGGGCTCGACCGCACGGAGGCCGTCACGCTGCTGGCCCGCATGCTCGAACCCCGGCTGACGCAGCCGCTGGAGGTGCGCCTGGACGCGCCGCTTGCCCAGGGCCGGACGACGGCGATCGACCCCGCCGTGGCGGACCTGCGCCTCGACGCTGCCGCCACCGTCTCCCGCGCGATCGGGCCGGTCGGACTGCCTACCACCCTGTGGCACCAGCTCAGCGGTCGCGGCGCTGTCGAGCCGGTGCTGCGGGGTGACCCCGCCGACCTGGCCTCGGCGGTGGAGCGTGCGGCGGTAGCCCTGGACGTGCCGCCCACCGAGGGCTCCATCAGCTTCGCCTCCGGTGCGCCGGTCGTGGTGCCCCCGGTCGAGGGAGCGGCCCTCGACCGGGACGCGGCGGCCGACCTCGTGCGGCGGGCCTGGCTGGCGGGCCCGGGAGAGGCCGGCGGAGAGCGTCCGCTGGCGCTCCCGGCGACGTCGGCCGCACCTCACGTCTCCGCCGACGCGCTGGCCGAGGCCCTCCGTACCCAGGCTGCGCCCGCCGTCGCCGGACCGCTCACCGTCGTGGTCGGGGAGCGCAGCGTCGTGCTGCCGCCGGCCGCGGTGGTGCCCGCGCTGTCCGTGGGCGCGGACGCCGACGGTCTGCGCCTGCACGTCGACGGCGCCGCCCTCGCCGCTGCCGTCGCTACGGCCGACCCCTCGACCCTCACGCCCGCGCAGGACGCTCGCCTGGACACCAGCGGTGCCGTCCCCGTGGTGGTACCCGCCGTCCCCGGGGCCGAGCCCGACCCGCAGGCGCTCGCCGCCTCGGCCGCCGAGGCTCTCGTCGCGAGTGGAGACGAGCGCACCGCGCGTGTCGCGACCCGTGCCGTGGAGCCGGCGTTGACCACCGAGGCGCTCACGGCGATGGGCATCACGACGCTGCTCGGCCAGGTGGTCTCGCCGCTCACGGCCGACCCCGCCCGCACGCAGGACGTCACCGTCGCCGCCCGCGCCCTCGACGGTGCCGTCCTCGCGCAGGGCCAGTCGCTCGACGTGGGCGCTCGCCTGGGCGAGCCCAGCGCTGAGGCGGGCTGGGTTCCCGCGGTCGTCGTCGTCGACGGCAGGGCTACCTCGACGCTGTCCGCGGGCACCACCCAGGTCGCCTCCGCCGTCCATGCGGCGGCCTACGCCGCCGGCCTGCAGGTCGACGCCCGCACCGCCCCCGAGTCGTGGAACCCGCGTGACCCCGTCGGGCTGGACGCCGTTGTCGAGCCGGACGCGCCGTTGCAGCTCAGCGAGGTGGCAGGGCCGGGAGCCGTGCTGCGCGTGGAGGTCGTCGACGGTGCGCTGCGCGTGCAGGTCTGGGGCCCGGCTGGGCGCACGGTGACCCTGTCCACGTCGCCCGCCACCGATGTGCGGACGGCGCCGCAGCTGTCGGATCCCTCGCCGCGGTGCGTGCCCCAGCCCGGCATGGACGGCTTCACCGCCACCGTGACACGCACCATCACCCCGCAGGGCGGACAGCCCGCCACCGACGACCTCGTCACGACGTACGCGCCGCGGGCGGCCATCACGTGCACTGCCGCGGCGGTGGGCGGCCTCCCTCCGTCGCTGGACTGACCTCGCACTGACCCGGCGTTTTCCCGACACGCTGGCCTCACCTGGACGGTGGGTCGTCATCGCGCGCGGGCAGGTGGAAGACTGGTCCCGTGACCTACGTGATCGCGCAGCCCTGCGTCGACCTGAAGGACCGCGCCTGCGTGGAGGAGTGCCCGGTCGACTGCATCTACGAGGGCAGTCGATCGCTGTACATCCACCCCGACGAGTGCGTCGACTGTGGCGCCTGCGAGCCCGTGTGCCCCGTAGAGGCCATCTACTACGAGGACGACGTGCCCGCGCAGTGGGCCGACTACACCACGGACAACGCGGCGTTCTTCGATGACCTCGGCTCCCCCGGGGGTGCCGCCAAGCTGGGCGCCATCTCCAAGGACGCCCCGCTCGTGGCGTCGCTGCCCCCTCAGGAGACGGGGCACTGACCGCGCTGACCGGCCCGGGGACGTCGCGGACGGGATCCCTTCCCGATTTCCCCTGGGACGCGCTCGGCCCGGCGGCGCGGCGTGCTCGCGCCCACCCCGGCGGCATCGTCGACCTGTCGGTCGGCACCCCCGTCGATCCGACCCCCGAGGTGGTGCAGCGCGCCCTACGTGACGCCGCCGACGCCCCCGGGTACCCGCTGACAGCGGGCACGCCCGCGCTGCGCGAGGCCGCCGCTGGGTGGGCCGCCCGCTCGCGGGGAGCCGTCGGGCTCGACCCGGAGGCGGTGCTCCCGACCATCGGCTCCAAGGAGCTCGTGGCGTGGCTACCGACGCTGCTCGGGTTGGGCCCGGGCGACGTCGTCGTCATCCCCGAGGTCGCCTACCCCACGTACGACGTCGGCGCCCGCCTGGCGGGTGCGCGCGCCGTCGCCGTCCCCCCGGGCGGCTGGCCGACCGAGGAGCAGCTGCGCGGTCCCGACGGCGCCCCCGGGCGGGTGCGCCTGGTGTGGCTGAACAGCCCCTCCAACCCCACGGGTGCGGTCGCCGGTGTCGAGCAACTGCGCTCCGCCGTCGAGCGCGCCCGCGCCGAGGGCGCCGTGGTGGCCTCCGACGAGTGCTACGCCGAGCTCGCGTGGGACGTCGAGGAGGTGCCCAGCGTGCTCGACCCGCGCGTCTGCGGCACCGGGAAGGGCAGCCACGACGGCCTGCTGCTCGTGACGTCGCTGTCCAAGCGGTCCAACCTCGCGGGCTACCGCGGCGGCGCGGTGCTGGGAGACCCCCGCCTCGTGGCGCAGCTGCTCGCGGTGCGCAAGCACGCCGGCATGATCGTCCCGGCGCCCGTGCAGGCGGCCGTGGCGGCGGCCTTCTCCGACGACGAGCACGTCGCCGTGCAGCGCGAGCGGTACCGCGCCCGCCGCAGCGTGCTGCGGGCGGCGCTGGAGGGCGCCGGCCTGCGGGTGGAGCACTCCGAGGCGGGCCTGTACCTGTGGACGCGCGCCGCTGGCGCCGCCGGAACTGCTAGCGGCAGTGGCTGGGAGCTGCTCGACCGCCTCGCCGACCTGGGCATCCTGGTGGCGCCCGGAGACTTCTACGGACCGTCAGCGAGTGCTCACATCAGAGTGGCTCTCACGGCCTCCGACGAACGCGTCTCTGCCGCCGCTGCGCGGCTCGCCGCCCTGGCCGGGTAGCTTCACCTCCGGGTCGCCAGCGCCTCGCCTGCTGCCGCTCCGATGCTCGACCGCTGCTGCGTCCCGAAGCCTGAATCCACAGTCTCATCACCACCCCGACGACGAGGAGCCGCGCCATGACCGACCCCGCAACCGGTCCCATGACCGCCGTACCTGCGGAATCGCCCGTGGCCCTGATCCACCCAGGCGGGACGCTGCCGCTCACGGTGGTGCCCGCGGTCGACGGCAACGACGGGCTCGACGTGTCAGGTCTGCTGAAGCGGACCGAGTACGTCACGCTCGACCCGGGCTTCGTCAACACCGCCTCGTGCCAGAGCAACATCACCTACATCGACGGCGATGCCGGTGTGCTGCGCTATCGCGGCTACCCGATCGAGCAGCTGGCCGAGCACTCCACCTTCGCCGAGGTGAGCTACCTGCTCATCAACGGGGAGCTGCCCACGCCGGCGCAGCTGGAAGACTTCACCGCGCGGATCAACCGCCACACGATCCTCCACGAAGACCTCAAACGCTTCTTCGACGGCTTCCCGCGTGACGCGCACCCGATGCCGGTGCTGAGCTCGGCGGTCTCGACGCTGTCGACCTTCTACCAGGACTCGCTGAACCCCAAGGACGCCGCACAGGTCGAACTGTCGACCTTCCGCCTCCTGGCCAAGCTGCCGACCATCGCGGCGTACGCCTACTCCAAGTCCACCGGCCGCCCGATGCTCTACCCGGATAACTCCAAGGGCCTGGTGGAGAACTTCCTGCGGATGACGTTCGGCTGGCCGGCCGAGCCCTACGAGCCCGACCCGGAGATGGTCAAGGCGCTCGACCTGCTCTTCGTGCTCCACGCCGACCACGAGCAGAACTGCTCCACGTCCACGGTCCGCATGGTCGGCTCGTCGGGCGCCAACCTCTTCGCGTCCGTCTCCGCCGGCATCCACGCGCTGTCGGGCCCCGCTCACGGCGGCGCCAACTCGGCGGTGCTGGAGATGCTCGAGGCGATCCACCGCGGCGACGACGACGCCGACTCCTTCATGGCCAAGGTGAAGGACAAGCGCGACGGCGTGCGCCTCATGGGCTTCGGGCACCGTGTGTACAAGAACTACGACCCGCGCGCCGCCATCGTGAAGAAGACGGCCGACCGGGTGCTGGCCCGCGCCGACAACCCGCTCCTCGACATCGCCAAGCGCCTCGAGGAGATCGCCCTCCAGGACGACTACTTCGTCCAGCGCAAGCTGTACCCCAACGTCGACTTCTACACCGGCCTCATCTACCAGGCGATGGGCTTCCCGACGCGGATGTTCACGGTGCTGTTCGCCCTCGGGCGCCTGCCCGGCTGGATCGCGCAGTGGCGCGAGGGTGTCACCGACCCCAACATGAAGATCAACCGGCCGCGCCAGGTCTACACCGGCTCCGCCGAGCGCCAGTACGTGCCCTTCGCGGAGCGCTGACCCCGCACCCCTTCCCGCAGCCGGGCGCCTGGTTGCGGTTCCGGACCCCTTTGGAACCGCAGCCGAGCGCCTGGTTGCGGTTCCGGGGGCTACTCGACGCGACCACCGGCGACGAGGACGACGGCGGCACCAGCCGGCGCCAGCCGCGCCCGGTCCGCCTCCGGGACGTCCACCCAGCCGTCATCGGGCCGGTCGCGGCGCCACTGCTTGCCGTCCGTGCCGACGGCCACCACCTGGAAGTCGGCGGCGTGCGCCACCGCCCACTGCGCGGCCGACCAGCCGGTGCGCCGCTGCGCGTCCTCGACGGCGCCGCGTGAGACCGGCGCACCGATGAGCGCGCCCGCTCCCTCGTCGGCCGGAGCGATCGCCACCCGGGTGCCGCGTTCCCGCGCGAAGGCGTCCACCAGCGGCTGCGTGCGCGGCCAGTACCCGTCCGCCGCCGCGGCCTCCGCCGAGGAGTCCGGCACCGGACGCAGCCGGCACGTCAGCGCGGCGGGGGAGTACCCGGTCAGCGCGGAGGCGTAGGCGCGGCCCTCCGGCTCGTGGTCGGCATAGGCATCGGGGAAGGCTGACCGCTGCACGCGCTGCGCCACCTCGGTGATGGGCTCGTCGGCGTACCCGTCGACCTTGATGAGCACGTCGAGGAACGCGTTGGTGGAGTACACCGGGTCCTGGATCTGCTCGGGGGTTCCCCAGCCCTGCGAGGGGCGCTGCTGGAACAGGCCCAGGGAGTCGCGGTCTCCGTAGGCGATGTTGCGCAGCTTGCTCTCCTGCACGGCCGTCGCCAGCGCGATAGTGGCGGCGCGCGCGGGCATGCCGCGCTGCTGCGTGATGGCGGTGATGAGCGCGGCGTTGGCGGCCTGGTCGGGCGCCAGGTCGTACTCGGTGCGCTGGGCGCCCTCGCCGCTGACGGCGGTGCACCGCTCCACCACCACGGTGCTCGAGGGTGCCACCTGATTCACGGCGACCCACGCGCCACCGGCGAGGACGGCGAGCACGGCCGCCGTCCCCACCAGCCTGCCGAAGGCGCCGGAGCCGCCGCCCCGGCGCGGGGGCGGCGGCGCGGGACGCCTGCGCTGTTGCACTGTCGCCACGGTCTCGGCCGGGTCAGCCGGGTTGCCCGGGTTCCTGAACGGTCGCCGCAGCCGTCAGTTGGCGTGCAGGGCGTCGTTGAGGACGACGGCGGCCTTGGTGAGCGCCACCGCCTCCACTGCTCCGCTCGTGGAGTTGCGACGCAGCAGCAGACCGTCGCGCCCTGACAGGTCACGGGCCTTGACGACGACGGGCTCGTCGCCCGGCTGCCAGCCCTCGGGGGCGTGCGCCAACGCCAGCTCGCCGGTGAGCACCACCTTGGTGCCGGCCGTGACGTAGAGGCCCGCCTCGACGACGCAGTCGTCACCGAGGGAGATGCCGATGCCGGCGTTGGCGCCCAGCAGCGACCGCTTCCCCACGGAGATGACCTGCGTGCCCCCGCCGGAGAGCGTCCCCATGATCGAGGCGCCGCCGCCGACGTCGCTGCCGTCTCCGACGACGACGCCCGCCGAGATCCGGCCTTCCACCATCGAGGCGCCGAGCGTGCCGGCGTTGAAGTTCACGAAGCCCTCGTGCATGACGGTGGTGCCCTCGGCGAGGTGCGCGCCCAGGCGCACCCTGTCGGCGTCGGCGATGCGCACGCCGGTCGGGAGCACGTAGTCGACCATGCGGGGGAACTTGTCGACGCCGAGCACCTGCACCGGCCCGCTCGCGCGCAGGCGCAACCGGGTCTGCTCGAACCCGGCCACCGGGCAGGGGCCGCGGTCGGTCCACACGACGTTGGCGAGCTTGCCGAAGATCCCGTCGAGGTTGATGCTGCGCGGCGCCGCGAGCCGCGCGGACAGCAGGTGCAGACGCAGGTAGGCGTCGGGCGCGTCGGCCGGCGCGGCGTCGAGGTCGATCTCGGTGCGCACCACGTGCGTCCGCACGCCGCGGGCCGGGTCCTCGCCGGCGAGGGCGGCCAGGGCCGCGGGGACGGCGGAGGGGCTGTCGTCGCTGGGGGCGGCGCCGAGCGCGGGGCTGGGGTACCAGGTGTCGAGCACGGTCTGGTCGCTCGTGGAGCTGGTGGCCAGGCCGTAGCCCCAGGCCGTGCGGGGGGTGCCGGTGGTCATGGCTCCAGGGTAGGAGGGCGTGTGACGCGTGGGGCACGGTTGGCGGTGCTGACCGCGTGCTGACAGGTGAGGTGTGGTGCAGCGGGGTGGCACCGGACCGGGATCACCGACCGGAGGCCCGACGGCACCTAGGGTCGTCGCTGTGAGCAGTACCACCGGGCGGACCCACGACCCAGCTCCCCACCACCGGCTCGACCTCACCGGCGACGTCGTCGACCTGGCCGCCGCCCTGTGCGACGTCGAGTCGGTGAGCGGCCGCGAGGGTCCCCTCGCCGACCTCGTCGAAGACGCCCTACGACACCTCGGCTCCCGCGAGGGAGCTGGCGGCGGACACTACGAGGTGCTGCGCCACGGCGACGCCGTGGTGGCCCGCACCCGGCTCGGCCGCGCCGAGCGCGTCGTCGTCGCCGGTCACCTCGACACCGTCCCGCTGGCCGGGGGCGACGTGCCCTCGCGCCGCGAGGTGGTCGACGGTGTGGACCGGCTCGTGGCCCGCGGCGCCACGGACATGAAGGGCGGCGTCGCGATGGCCCTGTCGGCAGCGGCTGCCGTGGCGGAGGCGCTGGCCAGCGAGCCGCGCCGCGTGGTGCGTGACGTCACCTGGGTGTTCTACGACCACGAGGAGGTGGACTCGTCCCTCAACGGCCTCGGGCGTTTGGCGCGTCGCCGCCCCGAATGGCTCGCGGGCGACGTCGCCGTCCTCGGAGAACCCACCAACGCGAGCATCGAGGGCGGCTGTAACGGCACGCTGCGCGCGGAGATCCGGCTCACCGGCCGCGCCGCGCACTCGGCGCGCTCATGGGTGGGCGTCAACGCCATCCACCTCGCCGCACCGGTGCTGTCCCGGCTGGCCGCGTACGAGGCGCGCAGCATCGAAGTGGACGGTCTTGTCTACCGGGAGGGCCTCAACGCCGTCGGTATCAGCGGTGGCGTGGCGGGCAACGTCATCCCCGATGCCTGCACCGTCACGGTCAACCACCGCTTCGCCCCCTGCTTCACCCCGGCGCAGGCCGAGCAGCACGTGCGTGAGGTGTTCGCCGGGCTGGACGAGCAGGTCGGCGCGGAGATCGTCGTCGTCGACGCCGCGCCCGGCGCCCGCCCCGGACTGGACCACCCCGCCACCCGCGACTTCGTGCAGCAGGTGCAGGCCCGCAGTGGCCGCCAGCCCGTCGCCAAGCTTGGCTGGACCGACGTCGCCCGCTTCTCCGAGCTCGGGGTGCCCGCGGTGAACTTCGGCCCCGGAGACCCGCTGCTCGCACACACCGCCGGCGAGTGGTGCTCCGTCGAGGAGATCCGCGAGTGCCGTGAGGGGCTCCTCGCCTGGCTGCTGCCGACGACGACGAGCGCGTCCTCGTCGTCCAGGGGGTAGCCGGGCCGTGCCCCCGACGCGGCTCGTCGTCAGGCTCCAGGCTCCCGCGCAGCGGGCGCCGTGGCGGCTGAGGGGCCGCAACCCGGTGGCCGTGGCCGCGCGGGTGGCGCTGCGGGCATCAGGGCTGCGGCTCGGTGGGCGCGCCGCGGAAATGTGTTTCTACCTGCTGCTGTCGGCGGTGCCGCTGGTCACTGCCCTCGGGGCCGGCCTGGGCCTGCTGGGGCGTGTGCTCGACCCCGACGACGTCGGCGCCGCGCAGGCCTTCCTCGTGCAGCTGCTCGACGCCGTCCTCAGCCCGGCTCTGGCCGCCAGCCTGGGGGCGCCGCTGGTGCGCGAGCTGCTGGCGCAGGAGCAGACGGGCGTCGCCGTCGGATCGGCGGTGGTGGCCCTCGTGGTGGCCAGCCGCGTGGTGCGCTCGGCGTTGCGGGTGCTGCGCGAGGGCGAGACGCCCGTCGAGGAGCGCCGCCCGGTGCTGCTCTTCGTCCTCTCGCTCGCACTCACGGCGGTGTCCGTGGTGGCGGGGGCGCTCATGCTCGTCGTCCTCGTGGTGGGGCCGCTGCTGGGCGGCGGCGAGCGCCTGGCCCAAGCCCTGGGTCTGGGAGATGTCTTTGCCACCGTCTGGGAGATCGGCCGCTGGCCGGTGCTGCTGCTCGTGGTCGCGGCCGGGCTGGCGCTGCTCTACCGGGTCGGTGCCCCGGTGCGGGTGACGTGGCGCTCGGTGGTTCCGGGCGCGGTCTTCGCGACCGCGGCCCTGGTCGGGTTGGTGGTCGCGTTCCGGGCCTCCCTGGCGGTGCTGGGTACCCCCGGCCCGGTGACGACATCGGGCGACGAGGCCGTGCAGGCCGCGTCCACCGTGGTGGGCGCGCTCGTGGCCGCGATGCTCCTGGGCTGGTTGGGCAGCGGCGTCGTGCTGCTGGGCGGTCTGGTCAACGAGGAATGGGCCGCCGGCGCGCGGGGAGGACGCTCGCCGAGCGCGTCCGCGATCTCCGGCTAGCGTCACCGACATGGCTGCAGGCCGCTCGCGCGTCGTCGTCGTCGGAGGTGACGCCGCCGGCATGGCGGCGGCCTCGCAGGCCCTCCAGCAGGCCCGTCAACGGCAGCCCCGCGGGCGCGAGCTGGAGGTGGTCGCGTTCGAGCGCGGCAGCGCCACGTCGTACTCGGCGTGCGGCATTCCGTACTGGGTCGGCGGGCTGGTCGGGTCCCGCGAGGGGCTGATCGCGAGAAGCCCGGAGGAGCACCGGCGCCGCGGGATCGACCTGCGGATGGGCACCGAGGTGGTCGGCGTCGACCTCGCCGCTCGCACCGTGACCTGGCGTCGGGTGGGTGATCAGGACGACGACGGCCCGCGCGAGGGCAGCGACGGCTTCGACCAGCTCGTCATCGCCACCGGCGCGGTGCCGCGCCGCCCCGACGCGCCCGGCTTCGACGCCGGCCCGGAGGCCGGCGTGCATGGGGTGCAGACCCTGGACGACGGCTCGGCGCTCATCGCCGACCTCGAGTCCGGTCGCGTGCGCCGGGTGGTGGTGGTCGGCGGCGGCTACATCGGCCTGGAGGTGGCCGAGGCCTGTGTGCTCCGCGGCCTGCACGTCACCGTGGTGCAGCGCGGCGCGACGCCGCTGGGCACCGTCGACGACGACATGGGCGCCCTCATCGCCGAGGCCGTCCGAGGTGAGGGCGTGCACCTGGTCACCGGCGAAGAGGTCTGCGGCCTGGAGCTCGCGCCCGCCTCCGAGGGCGGACGCGTGCGCGCCGTGCACACGGCCGGCGGCCTGGAGCTGCCGTGTGACCTCGTGGTCATGGGGCTCGGCGTGGCCCCGTCGGTGGCGCTTGCGCGCGAGGCGGGCGTGCCGCTGGGGGAGTCGGGCGCCATCGCCGTCGACGTCGCCCAGCGCACCCGGGCCGAGGGGGTGTGGGCCGCGGGCGACTGCACCGAGGTGCGCCACCGCGTCTCCGGCCGCGGGGTTCACGTGCCACTGGGCACCCACGCCAACAAGCAGGGCCGGGTCGCGGGGATCAATCTCGGCGGCGGGTACGCGACGTTCCCGGGGGTGGTCGGCACCGCCATCACCAAGGTGTGCCGGGTGGAGATCGGACGCACGGGTCTGTCCACCGAGGAAGCCACCGATGCGGGGTTCCAGGTGGTGACCGTCGCTGTCGACTCCACGACCACCGCCGGGTACATGCCCGGTGCGGAGCCCGTGCGCGTCAAGCTCGTCGCCGACGAGCGCAGCGGCAGGCTGCTCGGCGGCCAGGTCGTGGGGCGCTCCGGTGCTGGCAAGAGGATCGACGCGCTCGCGATCTGCGTGTGGAACGAGATGACGGTCGAGGAGGTGCTCTCCCTCGACCTCGCCTACGCCCCGCCGTTCGCGCCCGTGTGGGACCCGGTGCTCATCGCCGCCCGCAAGGCCGCTCAGGCCGTGGAGTCCGCCTGCCGGAGCGATGGCTGAGGAGCGGCAGACACGCCGCCGCCACGCGCACGCGCATCTCGGTCGACCGTCCGGGGGCTGGTGGAACCCTGGGAGGTGGGGTGATGATCGGTCATGCGCGTCGTCCCGGCCCCCGCCCGCAGCGCTGTCGTGCGCGACCGCGACCGTCCCGCCCGCGCCCTGCGCGTGACGACCCATCCCGACGCTCCCGGCGGTGGCCTCGTGGTGCTCTCGCTCTGGGACGGTGACGTGTGCACCACCACGCTGCGGCTGGACCCCGAGGACGCCGCCGACCTCGTGCGAGCCCTGACCGACGCCGCCGTTGCCGCGGCGCCGCGTCGGCCCCGCTCACCGCACGGACCGACGACGGGTGAGATCGCCGCCGCCAGCTGACCGCGGTGTGCACAACTTCCTTGATCGTTACGAGGTCATCTCCCTGCGACGATCAAGGAAGTCATGCACGATGGGCGCCGATCGTGCGGGTCTTCTGCATGATCACGCACCTGCTTCCGGGGCGGCTGGCAAGGTGGGCCCGTGCCCGCGATCGCCGTGTACTGCTCCGCCTCCGAGCGCATCGACCCCCGCCACGTGCAGCTGGCGGCCGAGGTCGGCTCCCTGATCGCCGCCCGCGGTCACTCCCTGGTCTCGGGCGGTGGCTCGGTGTCGATGATGGGTGCTGTCGCCAAGGCCACCCGTGAGGGAGGCGGCCGCACCTACGGCGTCATCCCCCGCGCCCTCCTGGAGAAGGAGGTCGGAGACCGCTACGCCGACGAGCTGGTGGTCACCGAGGGCATGCGCGAGCGCAAGGGCCTCATGGACGACGCCGCCGACGCCTTCGTCGTGCTGCCCGGAGGCCTGGGCACCCTCGAGGAGCTGCTGGAAGTGTGGAGCGCCAAGGCGCTCGCGTTGCACGGCAAGCCCGTCGTCGTGTGCGACCCGACGGGCGTGCTCGCGCCGTTGCGTGAGGCCGTCGAGGCGCTCGTCGTCGGCGGGTTCGTGCAGCGTGCCGCAGCCGACGAGGTGGTGTGGACGGCGAGCGCCGCCGAGGCGCTCGACGCCGTCGAAGCGGGCCTCGCCGCTGCCAGCTCGGTCCCCGCGCTCGCTCCGGAGTCGGTGCGCACCCAGGAGGGTCTGGAGTCCGGCGCCTGAGCGGCTGCCGGTGCATCGGCGCCCGCTCAGGCTCACGGGCGCCGCGTGCGCGATCGTCTGGCAGCATCGCCGCGTGACCCTCGTCCTGCTGCTCGTGGCGGTAGCCGTGGTGGGGGTGGTCGTCGCTGTCGCGGCGGGCCGCCTGCCGGCGGGAATGCCAGGCCCGACGGGCGGCAGTCCGCACCGGCCGCTGCCGGCCCGCAGCCTGGAGCCGGCGGACCTCGACGCGCTGCGCTTCTCCGTGGTGCCGCGCGGCTACCGCATGGACGAGGTCGACGCCACGCTCGCCAGGCTGCGCGCCGAGCTGGCCGAGCGCGACCGCCGTCTGGAGGCGCTGGCCGCTGCTGCGAGCACCCCCGTGGCCCGCCCATCCACCCGTGACGAGGAGAGCTGACGTGGCCCGCTTCACCGCGCACCGCGAGGTGGCTGCCCCCGCTGACGTGGTCTGGGAGCTGGTCACCGACTGGTCCCGCCACGGCGACTGGATCCCGCTGACCACCATGACCGTCGAGCACGACACCGGCGGTGTGGGCACGCGTTTCGTCGGTCGCAGCGGCATCGGCCGTGCCGCCTTCGACGACCCCATGGAGGTCACCTCCTGGGAACCTCCCACCCCCACTCGCGCCGGGACCGCGGCCATCGAGCACCGCGGCCGGCTGGTGCTGGGTCACGCGGAGGTGCAGGTGGTGCCGCTGCCGGGGGGCCGCAGCCGGCTGCGGTGGACCGAGGACATCTCCTTCGTCAACAAGAAGCTGTCGCGCGCTGTCACCCTGCCGATCGCGGTGGGCGGGTGGCTGGCGTTCGGCAACACCCTCAAGAAGGTCGCCGCCGAAGCCGAGGCCCGGGCATCCCGGTGAGCTTCGCCGCGTGATCGTCCTCCTGGACGGGCTGCTCTCCGCGCGCCAGCGCGCCGGATCCGCCCTGCACGCTGCGGGAGCCCGCGCCTGGCTGCGATTCACCGCCCTGCCCGGCTGGGCGCAGGCGCTGCTGCTCTACGCGGCCACCCGGGTGTTCGCCGCGGCGGTGACGGTCAGCGTCGCGCGGTTCCAGGAGCAGTCGGTGTGGACGCCGGCCTCGCCGTCCTACCCGATCATGGCCGCGGACCTGTGGGACGCGACCTGGTACCGCAAGATCGCCGAGGGCGGGTACCCGCTGCCGCTGCCCCGCTCGGCCGACGGCGCCGCCGCCCAGAGCGAGTGGGCCTTCTTCCCCGCCTACCCGCTGCTCGTGCGGCTGCTCATGACGGTCACCGGCGGGAGCTGGGAGGTCGTGGCACCGACCACCGCGCTGCTGCTGGGCGCTGCTGCCGCCGTCGTCCTGAGGAGGCTCTTCGCCCGCGTGGCGGGGGAGCAGGCGGCCCTCGCGGGGCTGCTGCTCGTGCTCTGCGCCCCCGCGGCGCCCGTCCTGCAGTACGCGTACACGGAGTCCCTCGCGCTGCTGGCGCTGGCGTGGGCACTGCTCACGCTGGTGGAGCGCCGCTACGGCTGGTGCGTGCTCGCCGTGCTGCTGCTCGGCGCCACCCGTGCCGTCGCTCTGCCGTTCGCGCTGGTGGTGCTCGTGCACGCCGTCGCACGGTGGCGCGCGGAGGGGCGCTCCGTGACGCTGCGCGACCGGTTCGCCCTTCTGGGCCTGCTGGTCGCCAGCGGTGTTGCCGGCCTCGCCTGGCCGGTGGCGGTGGGCGTGGCCACCGGCATCCCCGACGCCTACACGGAGGTCCAGTCGGCCTGGCGCAGCGGGCAGGTGGTCTGGGTGGTGCCGTGGCTGCGGGCCTCGTCCCAGCTCTTCGGCGACGTCGCCGGCCCGGTGCTCCTCGTGGCGGCGCTGGCGGCGCTGGTGTGGTGGTGCACCGGGCCGGCGGCGCGCTCCCTGGGCCCGGAGCTGCCTGCCTGGGTGCTCGCCCAGCAGGCGTACCTGCTGGTGGTGCTCGACCCGTGGACGTCGCTGTTCCGCTACCTGCTGCTCCAGGTGCCCGTCGCGCTGCTCATCGCCGTCCAGGTGCGCTCGCGGGCCGCCGTGGGTGCCTGGGCGGTCGCCGGGCTCGCGCTGCAGGTGGTCTGGGTCGCCTGGCTGTGGAGGTTCTCCCCACCCTCGGACTGGCCACCGTGACGGGCTGCTGTTGACGGCTGACCTGCGGGTGACCGGCCGATGACCTGCAGGGCCGCCCATCCGGTGGATGCCTCGGTTACCGGACGTCGGTCCCCGATGGGATGATGCTCACAGTCCGCGGATGCTCCGGCGTCCGCTCTCCACCGATGGCGTGCCTTGCACGTGGAAGGGGTGTGCCGCATGGCTGCCATGAAGCCCAGGACTGGTGACGGTCCCCTGGAGGTCACCAAGGAGGGGCGGGGCATCGTCATGCGCATGCCGCTCGAGGGCGGTGGCCGCCTGGTCGTCGAGATGAACCCCGACGAGGCCAACGCCCTGGGCGACGCGCTCAAGACCGCCGCAGGCTGAGCGTGGCCGGCGCGCCTTCCCCCTCGGCGCCGCCCGCGCTCGACAGGGCTCCCGACGCGGCCGCTGACCTCGCGGTCGGGCCTCGGCCCGGTCGTCCGCTCCCGCAGCTCGAGGTCGCAGCCCCCCTCACCGACGCCACCGGTCCCGCCGGTGGCGTCGGTGCGCTGGCGGGTCCCTCGCTCCTCGTCGTGCCCGTGGGCGCTCCCGCCCGTGGGAAGACCGATGACGACGACGCCAGCGGTACCCCCGCCGAGCCCGTGCTCGGCCCTGCCGGGCAGTGGGTGGCCACCCGTACCGGTCTCGACCTCGGCGAGGTCTGCCGGCTCGCGCGTTGGCGCGCCGGCGCCGGGTCCACCCTGCCCCTGCACGGTGCCCGCCTGGCCGGTGACCCCCGTGACGCCGACGACGCCCCCGTGCGTGTGCTGCTGCTGGGCATCGGCTCCGGCTCTGCGAAGGACCTCCGCCGCGCGGGCGCTGCCCTGGCGCGTGCCGCTCGCGGACTGGACCGGGTGAGCACGCCCACCGCTGACCTCGACGCGGCGGGCCTGAGGGCCTTCGTCGAGGGCCTCCTGCTTGGCGCGTGGGCACCCCCGCGTACCGGCATCGAGACCGGACCCGAGCCCGCGGTGCGCACCGTCGTACTACTCGGCGCCCCGGAGGGCGCACCCGGCGAGATCGCCGCCGCCACCATCTCGGCCACCGCGACGTGGCGTGTGCGCGACCTGGCCGCCACGCCGTCGTCGACCAAGACCCCGGACTGGGTGGCCGGCCAGGCCCGCGCGCTGGTGGCTGCGGCCGCCGTCGTCCCTGGCTCCGGCACGCTCACCGCCACCGTGCTCGATGAGGTGGAGCTCGCGCAGCGCCGTGCCGGGGGCCTGCTGGCCGTGGGCGCCGCCTCGCAGCACCCGCCGTGCCTGGTCCGCATCGACTGGACCCCCGCGGATGCGGCGGCCGCAGCCCGCGGGCGCGCGGTGCTCGTCGGCAAGGGCATCACCTTCGACACCGGCGGTCTGGCGCTCAAGCCGCGCGAGTCGATGGTGGCCATGAAGACCGACATGGCCGGCGCCGCCGTGGTGCTCGCGACGGCGGTCGCTGCGGCCGAGACCGGGCTGCCCCGCCCCGTGACCGCGCTGCTGCCGCTGGCGGAGAACTCTCTCGGTGCGGCCAGCTACCGGCCCGGAGACGTCATCCGCGTGCTCGACGGCACCACCGTCGAGGTCGACAACCCCGACGCCGAAGGCCGCCTCGTCCTGGCCGATGCGCTCGCCCTGGCCGATGCCACGCTCGACCCGGCGCTGCTCATCGACGTCGCCACCCTCACCGGCGCCGCGACGCTCGGCCTGGGCCGCCAGCACGCCGCGCTGTTCACCGAGGACGATGCGCTGGCCGAGGCCCTGACCGCCGCCGGCCAGGCCACCGGCGAGCGCATCTGGCGGATGCCGCTGGTGGAGGAATACCGCGCCAGCCTCGACTCCGACGTCGCCGACCTGCGCCACGTGCCGTCGTCCCCGGCTCCCGGGGCGGGATCGGTCACCGCGGCGCTGTTCCTGCGGGAGTTCGCGGGGGCGCGGCGGTGGGCTCACCTGGACATCGCCGGTGTCGGGCGCTCGGAGAAGGAGTCGCACGAGGTACCCCGCGGCGCCACCGGCTGGGGCGCGCGGGTTCTGCTGCGTCTCCTGGAAGACCTGCCGTGACCCCGGGCGTGCCCGGACTGCCGGGCGTACCGACCGGTGGCGTGCCCGCGCCTGCTACCGGTCCGGGGCGGCGTTCCCCCATGAGCTCGGCGGGCGGGTCCAAGGCCGCGAGCTGGCAGTACGCCGAGCACTTCGTGCCGGAGTCCGAAGCCGTGGAGCGCGCCCGCACGCGCGCCCGTGAGCTGGGCATCTCCGCCGTCGGCAACGGTGCCGGAGCGCTGCTGCAGCTGATGTGCACCGCCGTCGACGCGCGCGCCGTCGTCGAGATCGGGACCGGCGCCGGGGTCTCCGGGCTGTGGATGCTCGGCGGTATGCCGCGTGACGGCGTGCTCACCACCATCGACGCCGAGCCCGAGCACCTGCGGGCGGCCCGCGTCGCCTTCGCGGAACTGGGCGTGCGCAGCGGACGGATCCGCGGCATCACCGGTCGCGCCGTCGACGTCCTGCCGCGGCTCACCGAGGGCGGGTACGACCTGGTGCTCCTCGACGCCGACCCGATCGGCACCGAGGTCTACCTCGAGCGCGCCGTACGGCTGCTGCGGCCCGGCGGGGTCGTGGCCCTGCACGGTGCGCTCTCCGCCGACCGTGCCGGAGACCCCGCCCAGCGCGACCCCGTGACGACGGCGGTGCGCGGCCTGTCGAGGGCGCTGCGGAACTCCCCGGACCTGCTGCCCGCGCTCGTGCCCAGCAGCGAGGGGCTGCTCCTGGCGGCGCGCCGCCACTGATTCATGAGCCCGGGCGTGACTCGGCTCACACTCTCCGCCCAGGACGTTCGCAGAAAGGAGGGCCACAGTGGGATCCATGCCATCTCCGGACGGTGCCCCGCGCCCTTCTGCTGCGACCCCGTCGCCGGAGGAGCAGCCGTGGACCCCGCCCTCCTGGGACGAGCTGGTCCGGGAGCACTCCGCGCGGGTGCACCGGCTCGCGTACCGCCTCACCGGCAACCGCGACGACGCCGACGACCTCACGCAAGAGGTCTTCGTCCGCGTGTTCCGCTCCCTCGACTCCTACGTGCCCGGCACGTTCGAGGGCTGGCTGCACCGCATCACTACCAACCTCTTCCTCGACCAGACGCGGCGTCGCCGTCGGCTCCGCTTCGACGCGCTCACCGAGGAGATCGCCGCGCGCCTTCCTGACCGCGGCGCCGGCCCCGAGCGGGCGTTCGAGGCCGGGCGTTTCGACGTCGACGTCCGGGCAGCCCTGGAGCGGCTCTCGCCCGACTTCCGCGCCGTCGTCGTCCTCGCCGACGTCGAGGGCCTCACCTACGACGAGGTCGCCGACGTGCTGGGCGTCAAGAGCGGCACGGTCCGCTCGCGGTTGCACCGCGCCCGGGCGCAGCTGCGGCGTCACCTGGAGCACCGCGCCCCAGCGCCGCGGCGCACCGGGCCCCGCGCCATCGGTGGCCCCGGACGGGTGGTTCCGCTCGTCGGGTGAGCCCGCGGCGACACAGGCTCGGCGCTGGGACGCGTCCGGCGGGGGCAGGATGGGGTCCGGTGGGTCGAAGGCCTCGCGAGGCGCCGACCCAGGCAGCGTGCAGGGAGCGAGGGAGCAGGCAGTGTTCGGCATCAACCCGGGTGAGTTCGCCGTCCTGCTGCTCGTCGTGCTCATCGTCGTCGGACCGGAGCGGCTGCCGCAGTACGCCCAGCAGCTCGGGCGGATGGTGCGCGAAGGCCGGAAGATGGCGATGGGACTGCGCGAGCAGGTCCGCGGGGAGCTCGGTCCCGAGTTCGACGACGTCGACTGGAAGAAGCTCGACCCGCGCCAGTACGACCCCCGCAAGATCATCGCCGATGCGCTGAGTGCGCCGCTCGAGGACGACGACGAGCCGGCCGCTCCCGCCACGAAGCCCGTCAGCAGCGGGGGTCCTGCTGCTGTCTCGGGTGCTGCCGCCGCTGGGGCTGGTGCTGCGGGGGTTGCCGCGGGAGCTACTGCCGCGGGTGCCGTTGCGGCAGCTGCGTCGCCGGGCGACGAGGCGAGCGCCAGCCCGAGCAACGCCGGTCACCCCTCCGTCAGCCCCGCGGACAAGCGGCCCGCTGGCTCGGACGAAGCGTCTCCCGCCGTCGTGGATCCTGCATCCGACGGCGCCGACGCCCCCGCCGTGCCGATGGCCCGCTCCGCGGCGGGCGCTCCCGTCGACCTCGAGGCCACCTGACCCTCGCGGGGCGGTCAGGCGGGGACGACGCCGAGCGGGCGGCCGGCCAGGCCGCGGGCGCGGCGGCCGAGCGTGCGCGCCAGGTCGGAGAGCACCACGGCGGCGGGGGAGTCCGGAGCCGCCAGGACTACGGGCGTGCCCGCGTCGCCGCCTTCGCGGACCGCGACGTCCAGCGGCACCTGGGCAAGCAGGGGCACGGGCGTGCCGGAGTCGCGCGAGAGCCGCTCGGCCACCGCGGCGCCGCCGCCGGAGCCGAAGACCTCCAGGCGCGACCCGTCGGGCATGGGCATCCAGCTCATGTTCTCCACCACGCCGACGACGCCCTGACCGGTGCGCGCGGCGAGCCCGCCCGAGCGGTGCGCCACCTCGGCGGCCGCCGGCTGCGGCGTCGTCACCACGAGCAGCTCCGAGCCCGGCAGCAGCTGCGCGGCGCTGATCGGTACGTCTCCGGTGCCGGGTGGCATGTCGAGCAGGAGCACGTCGAGGTCACCGAAGTGGACCTCGGTGAGGAACTGCTGCAGCGCCCGGTGCAGCAGCGGCCCACGGTGCATCACCGGCTGCCCGTCCGGCACGACCATCCCCATGGAGATGACCTTGACGCCGTGCGCCACCGGGGGGATGACGACGTCGTCGATCTTCACCGGCCGTCCGGTCGCTCCGAGCAGGCCCGGCACGGAGAAGCCGTGGACGTCGGCATCCACCAGGCCCACGCGCAGCCCGTCGCGGGCCATCGCCACGGCCAGGTTCACCGTGAGCGTCGACTTGCCGACCCCACCCTTGCCGGAGGCCACGCAGTACACCCGCGTCAGCGAGCCCGGCCGCGCGAACGGCACGTCCCGCTCGGCCCCCGATGATCCGGACTGCCCTCGGAGCACGCCCCGCAGCGCCGACCGCTGCTCGTCGTTCATGACGCCCAGCTCCACCTGCACGGCGCTCACGCCTTCGACGCCGGACACCGCCTCGGTGACGTCACGCTGGAGGGTGTCGCGCAACGGGCACCCTGACGTGGTGAGCAACACCTCGACGACGACGGCGCCCGCAGCCGAGACCTCCAGCGAGCTTACCATGCCCAGCTCGGTAATCGGGCGGCGGATCTCCGGGTCGAGCACGCTGCTCAGCGCCGCGCGCACGGTGGACTCGTCGGGCAGCGGGCCGTGCGCGGACGACGGAGGGCGGAGCTGACTCACCCTCCGAGGGTAGGTGCGCCCGAGCTCGTCATCGGCCGGCCGAGGCCGTCAGCGTCTGTCAGCGGCCGTCAGAGACTGTCGAGCAGGCCGTTCGTGCGAACGACGGCGCGCTGCTGCTCGCCGCTGAGACCGGTGCGGCTCCAGCTATCTCCCCGGTCACCGCTACCACCGCCGACGACGCCGTTGTGAAGCCATACGAGGCCACCGTCGGCATCCGTGCGCCAGGTCTGGCGGCCCACCGCGCCGCCGCCGTCGCCGTCGTCGGAGTCGTCGTCGCGCCAGGCGACCGTGGTGATCCGCCCGTCACCATCGGACTCGGTGACGCACTCGGCGAGGTCGGAGCGGGTGGTGCGGTAGCTGGTGTCGCTGTCTCCGGGCCAGCTCAGCGGGTAGCGGGACTCACAGTCGACAAGGGGGAGCACCTCACGCGCTGGGGCGGCGGCGCTGTCGCCTGCGTTCACGGAGTGGGGCCGAAGCGCCACCCGCAGACCTGTCACGCCGCCGTCGGCGTCAGCCACCCGGAGGCGGCCGGTCCACACGCCGTCGCCGTCGTCGTCGGACAGGGAGACCGGGGTGACCAGCTCGACGCCGGCGCCGGCCAGCGCCTCGCTCAGCCGGTCTTCGAGGCGCTCCTGCGGGCCGCGCAGCACCTCGGACGCGCCCAGCAGCACGGCGACCAGGACGACGGCGCCCGCGGCGATCCCCGCAGCGGTACGCGCCAGGGGACCCCGGTCCGAGCCGGTCCTGGTAGCTGGATCGCCGAGCTCAGGTTCGTCGGGCTCGGGCTCGGTGGAGCCCAGGTCGACGAGCAGATCGTCGTCATCGTCGACGTCCGCCCCTGGCACGCGGCCCCCACTAGCTCGGTCCCTCAGCAGCCGGCGCGCGGTGCGCGCACCGGTCTGTGGCGAGGCTAAGCCTCAGACGTCGGGCTGGCCTCCTGGCGCGGGAGCGCCGAGATCGGCAGCCCAGGCAGGGTGTGCTCAGCGGTTGCGTCGATGGCTGCTTCGACAACCGCTTCGACGAGTGCGTCGACGGTCGGCTCGGCTGCGCTGGCCACCGCCGCGGGGGTACGTCCGGCCACGGCGGTGGAGCACCACGGGCAGAACGTCCACTCCTGGCGCAGCGAACGGTGGCACGAGACGCAGCCGCTGGGCTGCTGGGACGTCCCGCACCACGGGCAGGCGATCATGCCCTCTTCGAGCGTGCGTTCGCAGGCGTGGCAGGTGGTGGGGGCGGCGTCGTCGGAGGCGGTGACGCGCAGTGCCTCCTCGAAGGTGGTCTCGCCGGCGAGGGCCTTGCGGACGGCGGAGTCGCGCAGCGAGAGCATTCCCCGCTGCGCGGCAGCCTCGGCGACGGCGGCCTCGCGAGGGTCGGCCACCAGCACCCGTCGCAGCTCGGCGTCGACCTCGAGCACCTCGTAGACGGCGGTGCGGCCGTTGTAGCCGGTGCCGCCGCAGTCGGGGCAGCCGGTGCCCTTGCGCGGGGTCGCGTCGACCAGGTCGGAGGGGTGCAGGCCGAGGGTGCGCAGCACGTCCACCGGGGGGTCGTACGGCGCAGCGCAGGCCCGGCAGGGCTTGCGGACGAGGCGCTGGGCGATCGCGGCGGTGAGCGAGGACGCGACGAGGAACGGCTGCACGCCCATGTCCACGAGGCGCGTCAGGGCCGCCACCGCGGAGTTCGTGTGCAGCGTGGTGAGCACGAGGTGGCCGGTCAGCGACGCCTTGAGCGCCAGCTCGGCGGTCTCGGAGTCGCGGACCTCGCCGACCAGCACGATGTCGGGGTCCTGGCGCAGCACGGACCGCAGCCCGGCCTGGAACGTCATGCCGGTCTTGACGTTGACCTGCACCTGCGTGATGCCCGCCAGCTGCACCTCGACGGGGTCTTCGAGGGTGATGATGTTCTTCTCGGGGGTCAGCACCTCGGCCAGCGCCGAGTACAGCGTGTTGGTCTTGCCCGAGCCGGTGGGGCCGGTGATGAGCACCAGGCCCTGGGGCACGGACAGCGACTTGCGGAAGACCGCTAGCTGCTCGGCGGAGAAGCCAAGGTCGTCGAGGCTCGGCACGGCGTCGCCGCGGGTGAGCAGACGAATGACCACCTTCTCGCCGTGCAGCGTCGGCAGGGTGGAGACGCGGCAGTCGAAGGCGGAGCCGTCCACCGTGACGCGGCTGCGGCCGTCCTGGGGGACGCGCCGTTCCGCGATGTCCAGCCCGGACATGATCTTGATGCGGCTGATGACGGGGCCGGCGGCGCGCTTGGAGGCGCTCATGACCTCGCGCAGCATGCCGTCCACACGGAACCGGACGCGCAGCTCGTCGCGCTGGGTCTCGACGTGGATGTCCGAGGCCCGCGCGCGCACGGCGTCGGACAGGATCCGGTTGACGAGCTTGACGACGGGGGAGTCTTCGTCGCTGACGGCGGCGTCGGACTCCAGCGCGGCGGCGGCACTCAGGCCCGCGTCACGGTCCAGGCCCGACTCCTCCACCGCCGAGGCGGTGGAGCGGTCCTGGTCGAGCGCCCAGGCACGCGCGAGCTGCTCGCGGACCTGGCTCTCTGTGGCCACCGTGACCACGAGGTCGGTGGACCCGGTGTGCAGCCGCACGTCGTCGAGGGCGAGCACGTTGGTGGGATCGGCGACGGCGACGACGAGGCCCGTGCTCGTACGCTCCAGCGGCACCACGCGCGTGCGTTCGGCCACCGCGCGCGGCAGGGAGCGCACCACCTCGGGGTCCACGGCCATACGCGACAGGTCAGCCACCGTCAGCCCGAGCTGGTCGGCCAGCGCGCGCGCAATGGTCTTCTCATCGGTGATGCCCGACTCGACCAGCAGCTCACCGAGCTTGCGACGGCGCCCGGAGGCGCTCTGCTGGCTGGCGAGGACCTCGGCCAGCTGCTCCGGGGACAGCACGCCGGCATCGACGAGGACGTCGCCGATGCGTCGTCGCTGCATCGACTGCAGCGACGACAGAGTGTGTGCGGGACGGAGGGTCGTCACGAACGGTCCATCGGCACGTGAACCGCCGGGGTTAACGCGTCAGTCCCCTTTCGTGGGCAGGACGTCAGCCCTCGCGCGCCAGGTGGCCACCCACCGTCGCCCCGTTGCCGTTGCCGCGCTCGTCGTCGCCGGGGATGCGGCTGTCGCCGTCGTCGTCATCGCTGTCCGGCGCTGGTTCCTGCGGGGCTGCCGCCGCCGCTGCCTCGTCACGGGCGCGCTTGCGCGCCTTCTCGCGGGCCTTGTCGCGCGCTTTGGCCGTCGACCTGTCGCGGCCCCGTTCGAGCGGCTGGTCGAGCCGGGTGTCGGGGTCATCGGGATCGTCGAGGCGCCGCTGGTCAGCGGCGAGCAGCTCCAGCTCCTCCAGCAGCGAGCGCAGCTCGGACCTCACGAAGTCACGGGTGGCCACCTCGTTGACGGCGATGCGCAGCGCCGCCACCTCGCGGGCCAGGTACTCGGTGTCGGCGAGGTTGCGCTCGGCGCGCTGACGGTCTTGCTCCAGGCCCACGCGGTCACGGTCGTCCTGGCGGTTCTGCGCCAGGAGGATCAAGGGAGCGGCATAGGAGGCCTGCAGCGACAGGATGAGCGTGAGCAGCGTGTAGTTCAGCGACTTCGGGTCGAACTGCAGCGGCGCCGGCGCCAGCGTGTTCCAGGCGATCCAGGCGACGCAGAAGATCGTCATGTAGAGGATGAACTGCGGCGTGCCCATGAAGCGGGCGAAGGCTTCCGACAGCCGCCCGAAGCGCTCCCGGTCGAGCTTGGGCACGCGCGAGGCCAGCCGCTTGCGGTTCTCGCGCGGCACGTCGAGGGCGTCGCGGCGGCGGCTCTCCCGGTCCTCAGCCACGGCCGGCGCCCTTCTTCTTGCCGCCCGAGCCGCCTGAGCCCTTGCTCTGGCCGGGGTCGACAGCGCGCAGCGAGCCGGTCACCGTCTCGAGCGTCTGCTCCGGCTCGACGGCCTCCTCGTCGACCTCGCGCCAGTCCTCCGGGAGCAGGTGGTCGAGCACGTCGTCGACGGTGACCGCGCCGAGCAGCCGTCCCTTCGGGTCGGTGACGGGCAGGGACACCAGGTCATACGTGGCCAGGCGACGCGTCACCACAGCCAGCGGCGTGTCCGGGGACAGCGGCTCGACGTCCTTGTCGATCAGCCCGCCGATCGCCTCGTGCGGCGGCTCGCGCAACAGCCGCTGCAGATGGACCACGCCGAGCAACCGGCCGGTCGGCGTCTCGTTCGGCGGGCGCACCACGTAGACCGCTGCCGCCAGCGTGTACGGCACCGAGGCGCGGCGCACCGTCGCCAGCGCCTGCGCCACCGTCGCCTCCGGGCCCATGATCACGGGCTCGGTGGTCATGAGACCCCCGGCGGTGTGGTCCTCGTACGCGAGCAGGCGGCGCACGCCGCGCGCGTCCTCCGGCTCCATGAGGCCCAGCAGCTGCTCCGCGGCCTCCTCGGTGAGCTCTCCGAGCAGGTCGGCGGCGTCGTCCGGCTCCATCGCCTCCAGGACGTGCGCGGCGCGCTCTCGGCCCAGCGCTGACAGGAGGTGCACCTGGTCGTCGTTGGGGAGCTCCTGGACGACGTCGGCCAGGCGCTCGTCGTCGAGCTCGGAAGCAAGCTCCACGCGGCGCTTGAGCGGCATGTCATGGAGGAGGTCGGCGATGTCGGCCGGCTTCATCTCCTCCAGGGAGGCCGCCAGAAGCGTGGCGCCCTGCTCCTGCGGTGTGCCGAACAGGCCGGCGGCGTCGTGCACGTCGATGAGGGCCGTGGAGCCCTTACGGCGCAGCCCGCGCTTCTTGCTGCCCTGCCCTGCCTCGCGCACGAAGAGGCGTCCGACCTCCCAGTCGCGCGAGCGGGCCTGCTCCAGCGCGACGTCCTCCACGACGGCCTCGACGGGACCGTCGACGTCGCTGCCATGCACCGCGCGTGCGGCCGACCCGTTGAGCACGACCTCCCTGTCGAACAGGTCGGTGATGACGAGCACCTCGGCCTCGCGCTGCTCGAAGCGCCGCACGTTGAGCACCCCGGTGGTGATGACCTGGCCGGTGTCCATGCTGGTCACGCGGGTCATCGGCACGAAGATCCGCTTCTTGCCCGGCACCTCCACCACCAGGCCCACGGCCCGCGGTCGGCGGGCGGCCCGGGGGACGACGACGACGTCGCGCACGCGCCCCACACGGTCACCCACGGGGTCGAAGACCGGCAGCCCGGCCAGGCGCGCGACGAAGACCCGGGTCGGTGCGCCACTCACGTGCACCGAGCGTAGTGGCGCACCCTGGGCACCCCCTGGACATGGTCGCCCGACCGAGGGACGTTCCAACGGGCGGCGGTCGGCGGGTCGATCTAGCGTGGCGGCATGGCTACCAACCACTACGGCGTGCCCGGTCTGGGCGAGGGCGACAGCGCAAAGGTCGCCACGGTCCTCCAGGATCGCCTGCACGCCCTCAACGACCTGCACCTCACGCTGAAGCACATCCACTGGAACGTCGTCGGCCCGCACTTCATCGCGGTGCACGAGATGCTCGACCCCCAGGTCGACACCGTCCGTGAGTACGCGGACCAGGTGGCCGAGCGCATCGCCACCCTCGGTCAGTCGCCCAGCGGCACCCCCGGCGCGCTGGTGAACGCCCGCACCTGGAACGAGTACTCCATCGGTCGCGCCGGCGCGATCGAGCACCTGGGCGCGCTCGACCTCGTCTACGCGGGTGTCATCACCAGCCACCGCGAGGCCATCGAGGCCGTCGGTGACATCGACCCCATCACCGAAGACCTGCTCATCGGGCAGACCGGGCAGCTGGAGCAGTACCACTGGTTCGTCCGCGCCCACCTGGAGAACGCCGGCGGCGAGCTCTCCACGGCGGGGGCGAAGAGCGAGGTCGAGGCGGCGCAGCTCGCCGAGGCCGGCAGTCAGGAGTCCGTGTGACAGGTGCCTCCCCGCAGCCGCGCGTGCGCGGCGGCATCACCGGCGGGATCAGCCTGCCCACCGGCTCGGAGATCGCCACCTACGCCACCTACCTGGAGGCGCAGAAGGCGGTCGACCACCTCTCCGACGAGGGCTTCCCGGTGCAGTTGGTGAGCATCGTCGGGACCGACCTGCGCAGCGTCGAGCGCGTCACCGGCCGCCTCACCTACGCGCGGGTGGCGCTCGCGGGAGCTGCGTCGGGCCTGTGGTTCGGCCTCTTCCTCGGTCTGTTGCTGACGCTCTTCGTGGGTGACGGAGGCCTGAACCTCTGGCTGGCGGCGATGCTCATCGGTGCCGGCTCGGGGATGCTGTTCGGCGTCATCAGCTACGCCCTCACCGGCGGCCGACGCGACTTCAGCTCCGTCAACGCGATCCTCGCGTCGCGGTACTCGGTGATCTGCGCCGACGAGGAGGCCGGCCGAGCCCGGCAGCTCCTGGCGGGCCTGGAGGGCGTACGCCCGCTCCAGCGGGAGACCGGCCAGCTCTGAGCGGCGCTCTGCAGGAACCACGCGGCGCTCGTCGTCGTCCTGATCAGGACGACGACGAGCGCCGCAGTGCGTCTCGCGGGATCAGCGCAGAGAAGCCATCCACTCCTCGACGTCGGCGGGGCGGCGCGGCAGGGCTGCCGAGAGGTTGACGCAGCCGTCCTCGGTGACCAGGACGTCGTCCTCGATGCGCACGCCGATGCCGCGCAGCTCGTCGGGCACCAGTAGGTCGTCGGACTTGAAGTACAGCCCCGGCTCGATGGTGAAGACCATGCCCGGCACCAGCTCGGCGTCGAGGTACATCTCACGGCGCGCCTGTGCGCAGTCGTGCACGTCCAGCCCGAGGTGGTGGGAGGTGCCGTGCACCATCCACCGGCGGTGCTGGCCGCCCTTCTCCGGGTCGAGTGCCTCGGCGGCGCTCACGGGCAGCAGGCCCCACGACTCCAGGCGAGCAGCGATGACCTCCATGGCCGCCGCGTGCAGGTCACGGAACTTCGAGCCCGGCCTGGCCACGGCGAACGCGGCGTCGGCGGCGTCGAGCACCGCCTGGTAGACGCGCCGCTGGGCAGGGGAGAAGCGGCCGTCCACCGGGAGGGTGCGCGTGACGTCAGCGGTGTACAACGACGTCGCCTCGACGCCCGCGTCGACGAGCACGAGCTGACCCGGGCGGACCGGACCGTCGTTGCGGATCCAGTGGAGCGTGCACGCGTGCGGCCCGGCCGCGGCGATGGTCTCGTAGCCGACGCCGTTGCCCTCGCGCCGCGCGACGCCCTCGAAAGCGCTCTCGATGACGCGCTCGCCGCGCTCGTGCCGCACGGCGGCGTGCAGCGAGCGGGCGACGTCGGCGAAGCCGGCGATGGTCGCTGCGACAGCGTCGCGCAGCTGCTCGACCTCCCAGGCGTCCTTGACCAGACGCAGCTCGGACAGGGCCTCGGCGAGCTCGGCGTCGGGGCTGGGGGCTTCGTCGTCTGAGTCGTTGTCGGCTTCGTCGTCGTCGGAATCGTTCGTGTCATCGGTGGCGTCGTCCACGGGCGCCGGCCGCGAGGACGTGACGAGAGCCAGTACCCCCGGGTCGGCATCGGGGACGACGCGCACCGTGCCGGTGGGGTCGGGCAGCGGCCCGCCCAGCGCCTTCTCGAGCTCGTCGATGTGGCGGCACGTCAGGCCGAGCTCGGCCTCGACGTCCTCCAGCGACGGGCGCACCCCCACCCAGAACTCCCCGTAGCGGGCGTTGGCCCAGAACTCGTCGGTGGTGCGCTCCGCGCGGGGGCGGAAGAACAGCTGCGCCTCGTGGCCGCCCTCGGCCCGGGGCTCCAGCACCAGCACGGCGTCGGGCTCGCGGTCGGCGCCGAGCCCCGTGAGGTGCGCGAAGGCGGAGTGCGGGCGGAAGCGGTAGTCGGTGTCGTTGCTGCGGACCTTCAGCGGACCGGCGGGCAGCACCAGACGGTCACCCGGGAACCGCTCGCTGATGCGCTCGCGCCGCGCCGCGGCCCAGGGAGCGGCCGCCAGGCGCTCGGGGGGAGCGGGGCGCGGGGCCCAGCCCTGGGCGATGAAGTCGCGGAAGGCCTGCGACGTCGGCCGCTGGCTGCGGTTGGAGCCCCGCTCGGCGAGCCGCTGCGCCTCCTCACGACCCTCGGATCCGTCGTCCGAGCCGTGCCCGGGTCCGTTCTGGGGGCCGCCCTCGACGACGGCGGTGCTCGTGCCCTCGCTCATGTGCCGATCCTCCCACCGACGGTCCGCGCGCAGCCCGTCGCCGTCTGTCGCGGTGCGTGAGGTCTGGCGCCCGCGAGATGATCACGCTGCGCCATCTGCCCGTTGCTCTCAGGTCAACTCGCTGCCGTTTGTGTCCTGGTTCACGCACCCGCATGCTGGAGCCTCCGCGGTCGTTCACCTGCACGTGGTGGCGCAGCGAGGGGGGTTCCATGCGCTCTGCCGGTCGCGCCAGCGGCGGGCGGTCCGGTCGCGCCCGGGCCAGGTCCACCACGGCGATCTGCGCGGTGGCGGTGCTCACCGCCGCGTCGGTCGCGTCGTCCACATACGAGGAGCCCGGCTCCGACGTCGTCCTGGTCGCCCCCGCGGGGGCGGCGTCGCCGAGCACGAGCTCCGCCCAGGGCGCGCCCGCCGGGGTGGTGCCCCTGTCCGCCGAGGTGCCCACCCCCAGCGGCAGCACGGAGCCTCCGGCCGACGGCGGCCGCGAGGTCGGTCCGCTCGTCGTGCAGGGCACCGAGGCCGGCATCCCCGAACGCGTGCTGGCCGCCTACCGCGCCGCCGCCGACCGCACCGCCCTCACCGACCCGAGCTGCCGCATCCCGTGGCAGCTGCTTGCCGGCATCGGCAAGGTGGAGTCGGGTCACGCCGCCGGAGGCCGCGTCGACGCGGCCGGCCGCACCCTCACCAGCATCCTCGGCCCGCGGCTGGACGGCAGCCTCCCCGGCACCGCGGTGATCGCCGACGGCGACGGAGGGCGTCTCGACGGCGACGCAGGCGTCGACCGTGCCGTCGGCCCGATGCAGTTCCTCCCGACCACATGGCGTGCCTGGGGCGCCGACGCCGACGGGGACGGCATCGCCGACCCGCACGACGTCGACGACGCCGCCCTGGGCGCCGCGCACTACCTGTGCGGGAGCGGAGCCGACCTGTCCACCCACGACGGCCAGGTGGCGGCCCTGTGGCGGTACAACCGGTCGACGACGTACGCGGCCACCGTGCTCGCCTGGGCCCAGGCGTACGCCGAGGGACTGTCGGTGCTCCCGCCGCTGCCGGAGCTCCTCGCTTTGCCGGCCCCGCCCAGCACCCCCAGCGCCGCTGCGCCGACGCCTGTTGCGCCGTCACCCGCCCCGAGCTGCCCGGCCCCGACGGCGACCCCCACCCCGACGGAGAGCGGGACCCCGACCCCGACCCCGACCCCGACCGCGACGGCGACCGCAACGCCGACGGCCACCCTGACCGCCACGGCACCGGAACCCACGGCGACGGCGGACCCCAGGGCGACGGCGACCACGGAACCCACGGCGACGGCGGTCGCGTGCGAGCCGGTGCCCACGCCGACGGAAACAGCCACGCCGACGGAGACGGCTTCGCCGACGCCGGCCGCGGAGACGTCGTCGACAGCGTCGGCGCAGGCAACCTCGAGGTCGGCGGAGCCGAGCCCGACGCCCACGCCGTCCCAGACGCCCACGGAGTCGCAGACATCGACGCCCACCGCGACAGCGACAGCGACCGAGTCAGCGACAGCGACCGAGTCAGCGACAGCGACCGAGTCAGCGACAGCGACCGAGACGGCGACGCCCTCGTCGTCGTCCTCATCGAGTGAGAGCGCCTCCTCGACCCCCACTGATCACCACGAACACGAGCACGACCACCACCATGAGTCGACGGCGTCGCCCAGCGAGGAGCCCTCTCGCTGACCGTGGTCGGCGGTCTGGGGCGGACGATGTCGCCTCGGCGACCTAGGCTTTCGGGGTGCTCATCGACCTGCACACCCACTCCACCGCCTCGGACGGCACGGACGACCCCGCCGGGCTCGTCTCCGCCGCGGCGGAGGTCGGCGTGCAGGCCCTGGCGATCACCGACCATGACACCACCGCGGGGTGGGCGCGCGCGGGGCGCCAGGCCGAGCGGTGCGGGGTGCTGCTGATCCCCGGCGCGGAAGTGTCCTGTCGGGTCCGGGGCATCACCGTGCACCTGTTGAGCTACCTGCACGACCCGCAGGAGCCGGTGCTGGCTCAGACGCTCGCCGCTTCCCGTGACATCCGCTTCAGCCGGGCCAAGACCATGGCCGAGCTGCTCAGCCGCGACTACCCGATCACCTGGGACGACGTGCTCGCCCAGGCTGCGCACGGCGCGACGGTGGGCCGCCCGCATGTCGCCGACGCACTCGTGGCGGCGGGCGTCGTCGTCGACCGTGACGAGGCTTTCGCGGGGCTGCTGGCGGACGGGTCGCCGTACGTCGTCCACCACGGCGCCCCGCACCCGGTGGAGGCGGTGCAGCGCATCCGCGCGGCGGGAGGTGTGCCGGTGATCGCGCATGCCCTTGCCTCGGCGCGCGGCAAGATCGTGGGGGAGGACGTGCTCGAGGAGATGGTGGCCGCGGGCATGGCGGGCGTCGAGGTCGACCACCGCGACCACACCGAAGACGACAAGGCGTGGTTGCGGGACTTCGCGAAGGCGCACGACCTGCTCACCACCGGCTCGAGCGACTATCACGGCACGGGCAAGCAGAACCGGTTGGCGGAGAACTCGACGTCGCCGGAGTCGCTGCAGCGGCTGCTCGCTGAGGGGCGCGGGATCGAGCCGGTGGGCACGCTCAGGGCGATGCCGTGAGCGGTGGCTGGCAGGGGGCGGAGCAGGTAGCGCTGCCGGGCATGCCGGTGCGGCTGTTCCGGTGCACGCCCACCAAGCTCACGACCTTCGAGGACTGTCCCCGCCGGTACCGCTTCACCTACCTGGACCGGCCCACGCCGCAGCGCGGTGGTGCGTTCGCGCACACGAGCGTCGGCGCGGCCGTCCACACCGCGTTGGCACGCTGGTGGGACCAGCCGCTAGAACGGCGGACGCCGCAGCGCGCGGCCGAGCTGGTGGGGGAGGCGTGGAGGGCCTGGCCGACGCCCGCCAGCGGAGGGTTCCGCGACGAGGCCCAGTCCGAGGCGCAGCGGCTGCGGGCGCAGGCCGCGGTGGAGGCGTATGCGGCACGGCTCGACCCGCAGGCCGAGCCGGTGGGCGTGGAGCGCACGGTGGGCACCCCGACGCAGCGGCTGGCGTTCTCGGGCCGTGTCGACAGGATCGACAGGCGCCCCCGCCCGGAGGGCGACGGCGACGAGCCCGTGGTGGTCGACTACAAGCTCGGTCGGCGCGTGCCTGACGACGACGACGCGCGCTTCTCCCTCGCGCTCGGCCTCTACGCCCTGGCCACGGGGCGGACGCTGCGCACGCGGTGCCGCCGGGTGGAGCTGCACCACGTGCCGTCCGGAACGGTGGCGGCCGCCGAGCACACGAGCACGTCACTGGAGCGCGTGGTGCGGCGAGCGGAGTCCATCGCCTCCGATGCCGTGCGGGCCGAAGCGGCGCTGGCTGCCGGCGCCGACCCCGACGAGGCGTTCCCAGCGGCGCCGTCGGCGCTGTGCGCCTGGTGCGACTTCCGCCCGTCGTGCCCGACGGGTCAGCGCACCGCGCCGGCTGCCGAGCCCTGGGCCGCTCTCGACCCCGCCTGATCGTCGCGGGCGAGGGGGTGCGGGCGCGTGGTCAGGAAGCCTCGGCCAGGCGGGCCAGAGCGCGACGGCGGTGCTCGGACAGTTCCACCCCGGGCACCTTGCCCGCCGAGCGCACCAGCGCCAGCCGCAGCCCTCGCAGCCCGACCGTGACCGCCGCGTCGTTCGACGCCTCGGCCCCTGGCAGCTCCGGAACTGCGTACATGCGCCGAGCCCAGCCCGGCAGCGAGGCGGCCGCCGTGCCCGCCACCCCGAACCACACCGGCGCGACGGGCGTGCTGAGCAGCGTGCGCGCCTCCAGCGGGGGAGCGATGACGTACGACGCCGCCTCCCGCGCCTCCCGTGTCACACGCAAGTGCGGGCGGACCTCCTCGAAGTACGCCGCCAGGTCAGCGCGGCTGGCGGGCACGACCTCGGGGCGCACGCCCACCAGCTCGGCAGAGATCACCTGCTCGGCGACGTAGCGGTCCGCCGTCGCGTCGCTGAGGGCCTCGCGCGCCGGGCGGCTGCGGGCCACGACGTCGAGGATGCTGTCGACGAGGGCGCAGTGGATCCACAGCAGCAGGTCCTCGTCGTCGGCGCGGTACTCCAGGCCCGTCTCGGGGTCGGTGCCGCGGACGCGGGCGTGGATGCCGCGCACACGCGCTGCAGCGCGGTGCGCCTCGGCCGTGCTGCCGAAGGTGATGGCGTCGACGTACTCCCCGGTGCGGTGCAGCCGCTGCCAAGTCTCCTGCTTGAACGTGGAGTGCTGCGCCACCACGTGCATGGCGAGCGGATGCAGGGCCTGGAGCACCAGGGCGCGCAGCCCGGCGGGGCCGATCATCGGGTCGGTGTGCAGCTCCCAGGTGGCGCTGCCGGGACCGAACAGGCCGTCGTCGTCGTGATCTCCCACCACCTCATCGTCACCCCGCCCGGGCCGCTGTGCTCGGCGAGCCGGAGACGCCCGGCAGCTCCACCACCCGCGCGAGCACGGTGCCGTCGGGCTCGACACGGCTCGCGAGCACCGGCTGCGGCGCGGTGGCGGGCCCGTGCACCGCGGAGCCGTCGGAGAGGCGGAACGTGCTGCCGTGCCACGGGCACACCAGGCATTCCTCGCTGCGCTCGCGCACCACCGTGCCGCCGGCGAGCGAGGCCGCCAGGTGACTGCAGGTGTCCGCCAGCACGCTGATGCCGGTGGTGGTGCGGACGACGACGACGGCGACGTCGCCCACCGACGCCCGCGCCGGGGCGTCGACGGTCAGCTCGTCCCACGTGGCCACCGGGTACCAACCCTCGGGCGCCACATGGGGCACGTGCTCGACGTGGGAGGCGCCAGCGGCCCAGCGGTAGGCGAGGTGGCCGCCGAGCGCGGCGCCGGCCGTCGCCGTCGTCACCGCGGCCAGCGACCAGAGCCGCCCGCTGGTACGGCGACCGCGCCACCGCTGCACGAGGGAGAGCGCCACCATCGCCGTCGCCGCATAGTTGCCGGCGGCGTGGACCAGCCCCACGCGCTGCTGGTCTTCGTGGAGGTCGGACCAGTCGGTCCAGCCCGCGGCGATGGTCGGCAGCGACGACGCCAGACCCGTGGCGGCCAGGGTGGTGGCCGCCGACTCGGCACCATCCTCGAGCTCGTTGGGTACCAGGCCGGCGAGCGTCAGCGCGTCGAGCAGGGCCGCGCTGGTCCACGAGCCGACCACCACCTGCGCGAGGATCGGGTGCAGCGGGTGGCCGATGGGCGTGCCGTGCAGCACGTCCGCCAGGCCGCGGGGGATGCGGCGATGGACCACATCGCAGACCGGTCGGGCGAGCGGGTCGAGCCACGCCCAGTGCACCGGCGCGTCGAGGATGCGCAGCAGCAGCGGCCGCGGGGCCACCGCCGAGGGGCGGGGGCGGGTGTCGACGGGATGCTCGGCCATGCGGCCAGCCTCATGCTCGCGGCGACGGGCCGCGAGCCGATCACGCGCCGTGATCACCGCAGATCGGGCACCTCTCCCCGGATTGCAGCCGAGCGCCTGGTTGCGGTTCCGAGGGGTGTCGGAACAGCAACCAGGCGCTCGGCTGCGGAAGAGAGAGAAGGGTCAGGCGTCGGGGGGCGAAGCCTCGGAGGAGCTGGTCTCGGGGCTGGCTTCTGAGCTGGCCTCGGGTCCGTCCTCGGTGCTGGTGTCGGTCGAGCCCGCCGAACGACCCCGCCCGCGCCCACCGCGGCGACGGCGACGACGCGGCGCGCCCTCGGCGCCCTCGCCGTCCGGACCGGCGCCACCCGAGCGGTCGGGCAGGGTGATCTCGGCGAGGGTGGTCGCCGAACCGCCCTCGGGCAAGGTGGTCTCGGGCGACGTGCTCTCCACCGCAGCACCGTCGCCGGCCGAACCGGCACCACCGCGGCGACGACGACGACGCGGCGCGCCCTCGGCGGCCGCGGCGGTCTCGCTGCCGGCGCCGTCCTGACCCTCGACCCGCGCGGGCCGCTCGGCGCGGGCCGGGCGCTCGGCGCGCTCGCCCCGCTCGGGGCGGTCACCGCGCTCGGGGCGGTCACCGCGGCCGCGGCCACCGCGCTCGCCGTCGCGACCACCGCGGCCGCCATCACGACCGCCGCTGCGGCCACCGTCGCGCCCGCCGTCACGGCCACCGCGACCGCCGTGCTGGCGGCCGGTCTCGCCGAGGTCCTCGAGCTCCTCGGCGTCCAGCCCGGCACGGGTGCGCGACGCACGCGGCAGGCGGCCCTTGGTGCCGGCCGGGATGCTGAGGTCGTCGAAGAGGTGCGGCGAGGTGGAGTACGTCTCGACCGGCTCGGGGATGCCCAGGTCGAGCGTCCTGTCGATCATCGTCCAGCGGTGCAGGTCGTCCCAGTCGACGAACGTCACCGCGGTGCCCGTCGCGCCCGCGCGGCCGGTGCGACCGATGCGGTGCAGGTAGGTCTTCTCGTCCTCGGGGCACTGGTAGTTCACGACGTGCGTGACGTTGCTGACGTCGATGCCACGGGCGGCGACGTCAGTGGCGACCAGCACGTCGACCTTGCCGTTGCGGAAGGCGCGCAGCGCCTGCTCGCGGGCGCCCTGGCCCAGGTCGCCGTGGAGGGGGGCCGCGGCGAACCCGCGGTCGATGAGCTCGTCGGCCACCTTGGCGGCGGTCCGCTTGGTGCGGGCGAACACGATGGTCAGGCCGCGACCGTCGGCCTGCAGGATGCGCGCGAGCACCTCCACCTTGTCCATCGCGTGGGCGCGGTAGATGTACTGCGTGGTCGCCTTGACGGTGGCGCCGTCGTCGTCCGGGTCGGCGGCGCGGATGTGCGTCGGCTGGCTCATGTACCGCCGGGCCATGGCGACCACAGGGCCGGGCATGGTGGCGGAGAACAGCAGCGTCTGGCGGCCGGCGGGGGTCATCGACAGAAGCTTCTCGACGTCGGGCAGGAAGCCCAGGTCGAGCATCTCGTCGGCCTCGTCGAGGACGACGGCGCGGGCCGCCGCCAGGCTGAGGTGACCCTGCTGCGTCAGGTCGAGCAGGCGGCCGGGCGTACCGACGACCACCTCGACGCCGCGCTGCAGCGCCTCGACCTGCGGCTCGAAGGCGCGACCGCCGTAGATGACCAGCACGCGGGCGGCGCGGTCGGTGGCGGCGCGCTCCAGGTCACGAGCCACCTGCACGGCGAGCTCACGGGTGGGGACGACGACGAGCGCCTGCGGCTTGCCGGGCGCCTCGAGACTGTCCCAGCCGTCCTCGCCGGGGCCCGTGACGCGCTGGATGACGGGAACGCCGAAGCCCAGCGTCTTGCCGGTGCCGGTCTTGGCCTGGCCGATGATGTCGTGGCCCGCCAGCGCGACCGGCAGCGTCATGGCCTGGATCGGGAACGGGTGGGTGATGCCGGCCCGCTCGAGCGCGGCGACGATCTTCGGCTCGACGCCGTAGTCGGCGAAGGACTTCTCCGCCAGCGCCTCGACGGTGGGCGTCTCGTCGTCACCGGCGAGGATCGCGTCCTCGGGGAGGGCGGCGCGGTCGGCGTCGCTCGCGGGGATCTCGGCGACCTGCTCGTCGGTGCTCTGGTCGGTGCTCTGGTCGGTGATGGTTTCGGTGCTGGTGTCGGGCACGTGCGGCCTCAGTTCTCAGTGGCGGGAGCTCGTCGGGCGCCGGTCGGTGGTGACGGCGCTGCTCGGACGGCTCCGCTGCGGTTCGGCTGCCGATCGTGGCAGCGACCGGTCGACCGAGGGTTGTCAACGGCCCATGCTACCGGCGCTGCCGGTGAGCGGCCGCGAGCCGTCGTCCTAGTCTGATCGGCATGACGCCGCCGCGCCTGAGCCGATCTTCCGACGGGGCCGACAGGGGCGGCGCCCGGGGCGAGACGCTGCAGGCCGAGATCGACCTGCTGGGAGCCCTCGCCTACGGCGAGCTCACCGGATTCCTCCGACTGTCGGCGCACGCCGACAAGGCGCCCACGCTGGAGCAGACCGCCGAGGTCGGCGCCCTCGCGGTGGAGGAGTTCCACCACTACCAGCTGCTGGTCGAGCGGCTGCGTGAGCTCGGCGCGGATCCACAGGGCGCGATGCGACCCTTCGTCGCCGCAGTGGACGCGTATCACGAACGCACCACCCCCAACGACTGGCTGGAGGGCCTGCTCAAGGCCTACGTGGGGGAGGGCATCGCCACTGACTTCTACCGCGAGGTGGCGGCGTTCGCCCCCGAGCCCACGCGCGACCTGGTGGTGCGCCTCCTCGACGAGACGAGCGGTGCCGAGTTCGTTGTGGGGGCGGTGCTCGAAGCCACCGAGCGCGACCCGCGCGTGGCGGGCCGGTTGGCCCTGTGGGGTCGCCGCCTGGTGGGGGAGGCGCTGAGCCAGGCGCAGCGCGTGGCCGCTGACCGCTCGTCGCTGACGACCCTGCTCGTGGAGGGCGGCGGCGCCGGCACGGACCTCGTGGCCATCGGGAAGATGTTCAACCGGCTCACGGAGAACCACGTGCGCCGCATGCTGCGCCTCGGCCTCACCGCCTAACCCCCCGTGATCATGGACTTCCGCCACCCTACGCGGCCGTAGGGTGGCCAGCGCCCATGATCACGGCGGGGGTGGCGGTCAGGGGTGGGGGAGCGGCTGCGTGGCGAGCCAATCGGCGAAGGTCTGCCGACCCAGGCGCGCCCACGGCCCGGGCAGGGCCAGACCGTGCCGCAGTCCGTTGCCGAAGCGCCCCGGTAGCGGCACCGAGACCACTCGCGCGTCACGGCCCTGGGCGCGCAGCCAGCGGCGGACCAGGTCGGCCATGACCTCCACGCGCGGACCCGCGAGGTCGCGCACCGCTCGGCGTGGCGGCCCCACGGCCAGCGACACCAGCTCGTCGGCCACCTCAGCCGCCGCGACGGGCTGGCTGACGAACTCCGGCACGAGCACCACGCGAGGGTCGTGCTTCTGCCTCCGCCCGGGCCGGGCCAGCGCGCCGAGGGCGGCCAGCCTGGGCGCGAACTCGTGGAACTGCGTAGTCCGCAGCAGCGTCCAGTTGCCGTCCCGCCGGGCGATGAGCAGGCGCTCCTGGAGCGCCTTGCCCGCGTAGTAACCGGCGTCGATGTGGGCGGCCCCCACGATCGACAGAGCCACGTGGTGGCCCACGCCAGCGGTGCGGCCGGCCGCGAGCAGCGCCGTCGTCGTCGTCCTGAAGAAGTGCCGGCTACCCGCGGCGCTCTGCGCCGCGAGGCCGGTGGGGCCGAGGACGTCGACCACCGCCTCGCAGCCTTCCACTGCCGCCACCAGCGAGTTCGCTGATCCGGAGAGCAGATCGACGCCAGTCGAGCGGCTGAGGACGACGGGCTCGTGGCCCGCCGCCCGCAGCCGCTCCACCACGAGGCGACCGACGGCACCCGTGCCGCCGGCCACCGCGATGCGGCTCACGGACGAGTCAGAGCGCGCCGAAGCCGACGCCGCGCTTCTCCTCGGAGCCGATCTCCACGAAGGCGATCGCCGCTCCGGGCACGAGGACGGTGCGGCCGCGCTCGTCCTTGAGGCTGAGGGTGGTGCCGCCCTTGAGCGCCGCGCTGACGGCGGCGCTGACGTCGGCGACGCTGTCGTTGGACTCCAGCACCACCTCGCGCGGGCTGTTCTGCACGCCGATCCGGATCTCCACGGGGCCTCCTGGTGCTTGGTCGCTGGCAGCTGGTCTGCTCGGCTGATCTGCTCGGTGCGCGGGACCGCGCGGAGACCATCCTGCACTGAGCCCTCCGACGGGGTGGCAGGACGAGTGCTGGCGTTCGCCCTCGCCGAACCTCACCGGTCTGTGACACTCCGTAGAGCACTCGATACAGGGTGCATCTGACCTGCTGGGAGGCGACGTGACGATCGGCCAGACCACCGACCGCCCCGCGGCGCGTGACGACGCGGACGGGTCTCCGTCCCGCGTCGATGAGGTCGTCAGGGTGGCACTGACCGTCCCCGGCGTCACGGGCGTGCGTATCGAGCCCGACACCGATGGTTCCGCCCTCCTGCGTCTCGAGCTGGCGCCGGGCGCCGACGAGCAGCAGGTGGCCGCCGCGGTCCAGGCCGCGCTGGCGCGTGAGGCTGCCGTCGGGCCCGTGGCCAGCGATACCGCCTCCGACGCTGCGTCTGCTGGTGCACCCGGTGTCGAGCCCGGCCCCGGCCCGGTGGCGCTCGTGGCGCCTGTGGCGGCTGCCGCTGGCACGCCCTCGCCGTCGTCGTCGCCCGCGGCAGAGGCTCCCCGGGCAGCGGCCCGGGTGCCGATGCCCGCCCTCACGCCCGAGCGGCCCGAGCGCGCCGACCGTCCCCGCACGGGTCGGATTTCCGTGCCGCCGCTGAGCGCCTCGTCCGTGGCGGCGACGCCCGCCCCGCAGTGGCTCAACGACTCCGCCCCCGAGCCGAAGGGCGAGGGCAGCGAGCGCCTCGTGCTGGAGCGCGTGCAGGTGGTGACCGAGGGGCTGTCGACGACGGCGACCGTGGTGCTCGTGCGTGGCCGCGCGGTGCACACGGGGGTCGCGGAGTCGGCGAACACGCCGGCCGGTGGCCCCCGGGCGCTGGCATCCGCGACGCTGCGGGCGCTGGAGTCCGCCGCGGGCGGCAGCCTGCGTGCCGAGATCGAGGCCGTGCGTCCGTGCGAGCTCGACGGGCGCGCCGCGGTCACGGTGATGATCGGGACGGCGAGCTCCCGCGGGAGCGAGCAGCTGGTCGGCTCGGCGCTGGAAGGTGGCACGCAGCCCGCCGTCGTCAGGGCTGTGCTGGCAGCGTGCAACCGCCGTCTGGCGCCCGAGCTGCGCTGACCCGCCCCCCTCTTTCCCGCACTTTCCGAGGCAAGTGCGCCACTCGGGTCCCGGGTCCCGCACTTTCCGCGGCAAGTGCGGGAACGGGGGGCGTGCGAGAGTTGAGCGGTGGAGCCGCTCGTCGAGCCCGGCCCGCCGCTGACCGCTGAAGAGCGCCAGCGGTGGTCGCGCCACCTCCTGCTGCCCTCGATCGGTGACCTCGGCCAGCGCCGCCTGCGCGCCGCACGTGTCGGCGTGGTCGGTGCCGGAGGCCTGGGCTCTCCGGTGCTCGCCTACCTCGCGGCCGCGGGCGTGGGTGAGCTGGTGTTGGTCGACGACGACGCCGTCGAGGCTTCCAACCTCCAGCGGCAGGTGCTGCACGGCGCCGCCGACGTCGGCCGGCCCAAGGTCGACTCCGCCGCCGACGCCCTGGCCCGCCAGGCCCCCTGGACGCGCGTGATCCGCGCGCCCGAGCGTCTGACCAGCGACAACGCCGCGCGCCTGCTCGCTGGCTGCCACCTCGTCATCGACGGCGCTGACAACTTCGCCACCCGCTACGCCGTGGCCGACGCCTGCGAGCAGCTGGGCGTGCCGGAGGTGTTCGGGTCGCTGCTGCAGCACGACGCGCAGGTCGCCGTCCTCTGGTCGACCGCCGCCGGGGGTCCCGGGCCGGGCTACCGCGACCTGTTCCCCGACCCTCCGCCGGCCGGCTCCGTTGCCTCGTGCGCCGAGGCCGGGGTGCTCGGCGCGCTGTGCGGCGCGGTCGGCTCGGTGATGGCCGTCGAGGCGGTGAAGCTGCTGGTGGGGGCGGGGGAGCCGCTGCTCGGTCGTGTGCTCGTGCTGGATGCGCTGTCGATGTCCTGGCGGACCGTGCACGTCCGGGCTTCCACTGATCAGGACGACGACGGACGCGGCCGCGCCCGTGCCGCTCGCGCTGCTGTGCCTCCGCCGCGCGCGGAGGAGGAGCCGCTGCCCGCTGACGCCGAGGTGACGCCACGCCAGCTCGCCGAGGCGCTGGCGGGCGGGGTCGACGTCGTCCTCGTCGACGTCAGGACGGAGGCTGAGCGAGCGCTGGGGGCGCTGCCGGGCGCCGTCGCCGTCCCGCTGGAGGACGCCGTCGCCGGGGTCCTGCCGGATCTGCCGCCGGGCCGCGTCGTCGTCCACTGCCGCTCCGGCGCCCGTTCGGAGCGGGCCGTGCGGGCGCTGCGCGCTGCTGGTCACGGCGAGGTGGCGCACCTGCGTGGCGGGCTGCTGGCGTGGGCCGCAGACGTCGACCCGACCCTTGTCGTGGTCTGACGTCGTCGCGAGGTATTGATAACTTTATCAAGGGGTGAGGTTCCTGATAAAGTTATCAACGTGAGATCGGCCGTCGACAACCCCTTCAACCCGGGGTCCGACGTCGTGCCCCTCGTCTGGGCCGGCCGGACGGTCCAGCTCGAAGACTGGCGTGCCGTTCTCCGACCGCGTCTCATCCACGGGCTGCCCGAGCGTGGACGGACGATTCTGGGTGAACCTGGTCTGGGCAAGTCGGCCCTCGTGAGGAAGATCGCAGCCGAGGCTGCGGAGAACGGTGACTGGGTCACACCGCAGATTCGTGTGCCGTCCGGATCTGATCCCCTCAAGCTCGTCGCCGATGCGCTCCTGCAGTTAGCCCACGCGGCGGGGCTGGCCTCGCGGCGCGAGAAGCGTCTCGATGATCTGCTCGGCAGGGTCCAGTCCGTCGCGGCGAGCGGAGTGTCGCTGGCGCTGAGGGAGAGCAGAGGGCCCAATCCTCATGTTGCACTGACGCAGCTTCTGGTGGAGATCGGCCTCGCGGCCATGAGCAAGGGCGTGGTGTGTCTCGTCCACGTTGACGAGGTCCAGAACATCTCGGACGACGCGGCCCTATCCCAGCTCCTCATCGCGCTCGGTGACGCGATCACCCATCGCACGACCGTCACCGTCCCCGGAGGACTCGAGGTCGAGCAGTCGCTACCGATCGCGGTCTACCTGACCGGACTGCCGGAGTTCGAAGACAGAGCCGGGGCCAAGAAGGGCGCGACGTTCGCTCGCCGCTTCGCCACCACCGTCCTGCAGGCGATCGACGATGATGACCTCACCCAGGCTCTCCATGAGTTCGTCATCCATGGATGGGAGACGGCTGACGGTGCCGGACGATCGACCCGTGTCCATATGACCCAAGACGCCGTCGCCACACTCGTTGACCTCTGCCGCGGTGAGCCCTTCCTGTTCCAGCTCGCTGGACAGCAAGCCTGGTACGCCGGTCAAGGGCCGCTCATCACTGCTGATCAGGTCGCGGCGGGCTGGCGGACCGCTCAGCGGGAGGCGACAGCTCATGTGGAGCGGATTCTTGGGCGGCTTCCGCAGCGCGAGCGCGAACTTCTCGAGGCGATGGCCGAACTGCCGGCCGCCGATCGACGACTCACCACCATCGCCCACCGGGCTGGCTTCTCCACGGCAGCTGCCGCCGGACCCACGTCCCAGCGACTCGACACGGTGCGCGGCATCATCCAGCGTGGCAAGAAGTACTCGTTCCGCCACCGGGCGGTTGAGGCCTACCTCACGAGCGACTGGCCCGAGGTGGAGTGAGCGCGATGCTGCGGTGACTGCGCTGCTCGCCCGAACGCCCGGCGGAGCCGCAGATCGCGCGCACGAGCCCGGCGACGAGCTCAGCCCTGCCGACCATCTCCGCGACGACGTCGAGCTGGCTGGCACGACGTTGTCCGTCGTCCCGGCGTGAGCGACGGGCGGGGTGACGGTCGTACCCCGCGCCGGGTCCTCCAACGCCGCGATGGCGAGGACCTGGTGGGCCGCCTCCATGAGCGCGTTGATGCCTGCGGCGGGTTCGAGGCCTGCGTGCGCAGCGCGCCCGGTGATGTTGACGGTGAAGGTGCCGCAACCCTTGCGTGCGGTCTTCAGGGCGCCGTCGTCACAGGCGCCCTCGAGCACGAGGACTGCACCGCACGTCAGGGCGCGCTCCTCGAGGAGCGCGCGGGACGTGCCGGAACCGATCTCTTCGTCGGCAGTGACGAGCACCTCGACCCCGGACAGGTCATCGAGGGTGGCCAGACCGTGCACGGCCTGGACCAGTCCTCCGAGCATGTCGAAGACACCAGGGCCGGTTGCCCGTCCGTCGTGCACGGCGAAGGGGCGCAGCGCCGTGGTGCCGAGGGGAAAGACGGTGTCGTGGTGACCGAGGACGAGCACCCGGGGCTGACCCGGGCCCGACCAGTGAACGTGGGGGCCGGCCTCGCCGTCGATGAGCCGCGCGCGTCCACCGAGGCGACCTTCGAGCAGGGCGGCAACAGCGACCGCCGACGCGGTCACGGCGGTGACGTCGCGAGAGGGCGACTCGACGTCCACCAGCGTCTTGAGGTCCTCGAGCATTGCCTCGACGCGCAGCGGGGTCACCCGGGCATCCTGCCCGTGCAGCCGACGACGTGGTCGCGGGCGGTGCTGCGACGCACCGCGTCGGACCGGTCGGAAGCCCGCCCCGCGGCGACCTCGGCGTCCAGGGCGCCGGCGTCGCCTCGGCGAGGTGTCCCTGCAGCGCCTACGCTCGATCAGTGACGACCTCCCTGGCCGCCCCCGGCGCGCAGACCGCGGCGCCCGAGCTCGTGGTGCTCCTCGACGACGAGCGCCGTCCCGTCGGCAGCACCCCCAAGGTGGCCGTGCACACCGCGGACACCCCGCTGCACCTCGCGTTCTCCTGCTACATCAGCGACACCCGCGGCCGCCTGCTGCTCACGCGCCGCGCGGTCACCAAGCTGACCTGGCCCGGCGTCTGGACCAACTCCGTCTGCGGCCACCCCGCGCCGGGGGAGGCCTTCGACGACGCTGTGCGCCGCCGCGCCCGCCAGGAGCTAGGCCTGGAGATCCGCGACCTCACCGAGCGCCTTCCCGACTTCGCCTACCGCGCCGTCGACGCCTCCGGCGTGGTGGAGAACGAGTTCTGCCCGGTCTTCACCGCCGTCGCCGACGCCGACCCGGTGCCCGACCCTGACGAGGTCGCCGAGTGGGCGTGGGTCGAGTGGGACGACGCCGTGACCCTCGCCGCGCGCACCCCGTTCGCCATCTCTCCGTGGGCCGTGCTGCAGCTGGGCCAGCTCAGCCAGGTCCTTGACCTCTCCCGCGGGGTGGCTCGCTGACCCCGCCGCCGCAGCACCGGCAGCGCCCACCCGACCGCGCCTACATCGACGACGTCGGCCCGCTCGTCCTCGCCATCCCCGAGGGCATGGCGCTGACGTACGGCGACGTCGCCGAGCTCACCGGCTGGGGCGCCCCGCGCGCCGTCGGCGCCGTGATGAGCCGGCACGGCGACGAGCTGCCCTGGTGGCGCGTCGTCCGCGCCGACGGCTCCCTGCCGGAGGGGCTGACGCCGCGGGCGATGATCCACTGGGCCGACGAGGGGCACCCTCTGCTGCTCGGCACCAGCCGACTCGACCTGGCGAAGTGCCGCTGGGACGGCCCCGAGGACCTCCCCGCCTGACGGCCCCAGGGTGGGCACGGCGCGGGAGATCAGGACGACGACGACGAACGCGTCCGCGCTGATCTTGCTCGGGCTGTTGTGCTGGCCTTCCATCCAATGCGGGTCGTGGACGCTGTGCGCGCCAGCGAGACGGTCGAGCTCGCCGTCGCGACGTCTGGTCTGGTTGACACGGCGTCCCCGGCATCCGTTCGAGGTCCCTTCACCGGGCAGTTTCGCGGGCGGGTCATCCGGGCACCGCTGGTCAGCGCGTTCCACAAGGGTGGGTGCTGAACAGCGCCGCTCCGGAGAAGGGTCCCTGAATGAGACGCCTCGCAGGCACGGCGAGCAGTGGATCGCCTGATCAGCTGGCCGCTCGTCCGATGCCTGCTCGTGCAGGCCCGCGCTGTATACGTCGCTGGGAGCCGGCTAGCTGTGAGCGGTCCTCTTGCTTGGCGACACGCAACACCTCCAAAGTTCCGCCATGACCCTCGCGGCGGCCAGCACGACCTCGGTCAACGGCACCCATGCCTGAAAACTGGGTCAGCCTCGTGCTGCTCGTCATCGTGGCGGTGGTCCTCGGCGGCGCCCTGTCCGCCTGGGTGCAACGACGCGTCGGCGGCCCCCGCAGGACCGATGCGAACCCGCACACCCAACGCTGGACCCTCGACGCCGGCCTGCGCGTCCTCACCGGCGACCAGCCAGGCCTGAGCCGCCGCTGGCGACACGGCCGAGCGGCACTGGAACCGGGCAGCATCACCTTGCGCCCCTATCGCTGGGGGCTGCGCATCTTCCCGATGGCACCGGTGGTCGTGAACGTGGTGGCCATCGACACGAACACCGCGCTCCGCAGTGGATGGCGCTCAGCCTGGTCGGTGTCGCCGGGGGCACGCCTCGTGGAGGTGACCAGCACCACTGGGGCCACGTTGCAGCTAGCCGCGACCCCCATGGCTAGCGACGAGGTCCTGCAGGTCCTCGCACCTCGTCCCGCGTGACCGGCGCAATCACCGGGGGCGACTGCAGAGTCGCCCGGCAGGGCAGGCGGCCGAAGCCCCGTCCCGTCAGCGATCCGCAGCGGCACGCTCCCGCACGAGGATCCGCAGCGGCACGCTCCCGCACGAGGATCCAGCCGCGGCACGCTCCCGCAGCGCGATCCGCAGCGGCACGCTCCCGCACGAGGATCCGCAGCGGCACGCTCCCGCACGAGGATCCGCAGCGACACGCTCCCGCACGAGGATCGTCAGCGGCAAGCTCCCGCACGACGATCGCCGAGCGACACGGTGTAGTGATCAGAAACGTCGAGCTAGCCGAGGCGAGGTACGTGCCCCTGCTGGTAGTACAGGCAGGTCGTGCCCGAGGCCATCGCGCCTCGGGCACGACCGCGTGCATGCTCAGTGACTGTCTGCGGCAGCTCGCCGCGGAAGGATCGGCAACACCGCCAGGCACACGACGAGGACCAAGAGCACCACACCCAGGCTGACGGCTGCAGCTGTCGTGGTCCCACGGCCGCTCAAGGCCAAGAAGGTGGTGGACACCAGAGCCGCCCCGCAGGCGTTCGCGACCTGCTGCAGAGCGTTCAGGGCACCGCTGGCGCTACCGGCCAACTTAGGGTCGACGTCACCGAGAGCGGTGGCGAACAGCGAACCGAAGCAACAGCCCATGCCCGCTCCAATGACAGCCAACGGCGCGGTGATGAACGCCGGCGAGTGCACGAGCACCGGCAGCAGGGCCAGGAAGAGGCCTGTGCCTGCTGCTGTGGCCAGGACTCCGGCGAGCACGAGGCGCCGTCCGAGCTGCTGGATGCGGCTGTGGAAGGTGAAGGACGTGGCGATGATCCCCACGGACATCGGCGCCATGAGAGCCGCTGTCGGAAGCACAGCAAGGTGCACCCCGGTCTGCAGGAACAGGGAGGTGGCGTACAGCAGACCGGCCACCGCAGCGAAGAACAGGCTGGCGACGCTGATGCCGGCGACGAAGCCCCGGTCGGCGAACAGGGCCCGAGCCAGCAGCGGAGTGGTGCTGCGGCGCTGGGTGAGCCCGAAGGCGCCCAAGAGCAGCACGCCTCCCAGGACGAGGGCGACCTCACGGGCACCCCACCGGTCCTGGCCGCCAGTGATGATGCCGCCGAGCAGGCTGAGCAGCCCCGCCATGACCAGCACGCAGGAGACCACCGGGATCCGCGCCGCCGGGTCGGGCTCCAGGTGGGGAAGGACAACGGCGCTGAGAGCCAGCAGCGCGGCACCCAGCACGGTGAACAGGGCGAACACCGCGCGCCAGCCAAGGCCGAACGGGGCGACCTGCAGCAGCAACGCAGCCACGACGGGGCCACTGATGGAGGACAGCGCCATCAGTGGGCCGAACAGGGCGAAGACCTTGCCGAGCTGGTCGCGGGGGAAGACCCGCAGCAGCAGGGTGAAGCCTTGGGGGATCAGGAGGGCGCCGAAGCCGCCTTGGACGGTGCGGAAGGCGATCAGAGGTATAGGCGCCCATGCCCCGGCGACGAGGGCGGTGGCGGCGGTGAAGCCGGCCAAGCCGACCAGGAAGGTGCGCCGGGCGCCGTATCGGTCTCCCAAGCGCGCACCGATGACGAGCAGGGAACCCAGGGCCAGGGCGTAGCTCAGACCCAGCCAGGGCACCAGGGTCGTCGGGGCGTGCAGCTGGCGCACGATGGAGGGCGCGGCGATGTTGGTGATGGTGGAGTCGAGCAGGTCCAGGACGTCAGCGATCAGGACGGCCGCGAAGACCCACCAGCGGGCCCGTGGTGACGTCGGGTTGGTTGAAGGCATGGCAAGGCACTCCCCGTCTGGGGGGATGAGACGACCGGTGTGGTCGCCGTGCCGGCCGGAAGCCCCGACACGCGCCTTGCTGGCGCGCTGCACCTTACGAATAGCAAGATCGCAGACCGTGCGTCGCGACGCAAGCACCTGGCTCGAGGTCACCCGGCCGCTCACGCGTGCTCGTCTGGCTGTGGCCCAGTCGAGGACCGATGACCGGCACGCTCAGAGGCCCCCAGCGCCGTCACTAGGAACGCTCGTGATCATGTGCCGCAAGGGATCGTCAGCGGGACGCTCACGCGGCTGGCGTCAGCGGTCGTAGACCTCACGTCGGTGACCGACGCGAACGACGGTGACGGTGAGGACGTCGTCGACGATCTCGTAGATGACTCGGTAGTTACCGACGCGGATGCGCCACGCGGCGCCTGTGCCCACGAGCCTCTTGGCTCCATGCGGGCGCGGGTCTTCGGTGAGGTCCTCGATGGCGATGAGAACCCGGTCACGAGCAGGGCGCGGGAGCTTCTTCACCTCTCGGGCCGCTGAGCTGGTGAAGTCCAGGCGGTAGCTCATCAGCTGGCATGCCCTCCGCGAAGCGCGTCGGGGGCCCGGTCACCGCCCCCCGCGGCGTCGTCGGCAGCCTCCTCGGCGTCGATCTCGGCGCGCAGCTGCTCGAGGCTGACGCGGGTGCCGTCGTCGTTGGCCTTGGCGGTGCGGTAGGCGGCGGTGTCCTGGGCAAGCTCGAAGGCCTCGAGCGCCTCGAGGTCCTCGACGCTGATGACCACAGCGGCGAGCTTGCCGTTGCGTGTGATGCCGATGCGCTGGCCGCCGTACCCGGCGCGGCCGAGGACGTCGGCGAGTTGGGCGCGCAGCTCGCGGATGCTGACGGCGCTGGAGAGGGTGTCCACATCACAAGTGTCGACTCTTATCACTGTGTACACAAGCGCCGGGTGGCCTTGGGTCTCGCGAGGTCCGGACCCGCCGCCTGACAGTGACGCTGCAGAGGAGGCCGGGGCCGAGCTGGTGGTGACCACGCCGACCACCGAAGGTGACCCCATCCGGACCCAGTACCGCAAGCTATCCGGCGCGCCAGACCTACATGTGCTCATTGACTCCACTGACGACACGTTCGGGAGCGGAGCGTGGCAGCAGCAGGCATGTCTCGATGCCTCGTCGTTGAGTGACCTGGGAACGTGCACCAGCTCCTCGTGACCGCTCCGTCCTCCTGGGCCCGTCCGCTCGTCGATCCTCGCCTGCGCCCAGAGGTGACCGGTCGAAGACTGCATCCGGCACAGGGACGCTGTGGCGCCCGTGGTCAGGCACCTGGTGCGGGCAGCCGAAGACTGAGGTCTTTCATGACGCCGTCGGAGAGCACGTCTGCTCCACCGAAGAGCATTCCGTAGGCGGGGTAGCCGTCTGCGGTGAGGTCGCCGATGGCCAGCGCGGTGGCCGGGGTCAGGGTCTGTGACGCACCGTCGGTCAGCAGCAGCGGTCCGCCGCGGTGGGCGATGGCAGCTCCGGCGACCAGCGCGTCGGGCCAGTTGCGAACGGTGGCCATCCCGATCCACGGCGCGGTGGTGCCGGTGCGGATCGCACCGAAGGCGGCGGCTACGCGGCGGGCGGTGTCGTAGCGGTCCACCCCGTCGATGGCACTGGCATTCGTCGCTGCCGAGAGGACGGAGGCGGCGGTGTGCGCCGGACCTCCGACGGGCACCGTGTGGGTGCCGTTCGGGTCGTCCTTCGCCAGCCACGCCTGGGTGGCGGCGTCCATCACGGTGTCGTTGCTGAGGACGACGAGGCCATCCTTGTGTGCGGCCAGCGCTGCCACGGCCAGGCCGTCAGGGAAGTTGGTTCCGGTCACCAGGTACGCCGGGCCCTTGGCGCCCAGGGCGCGCATCGTGTCGGCCACGGCCAGGGCGGTGCTGAACCGGGTCTTGCCGGCCAGGCGCTTGACCGTGAAGGTCGAGCGCAGCTGGGTCTCGACGTCGCCGGTGACGGCGCCGGTGTCGCCCAGGACGTAGACGGTGCCGCCGGCCTTGACCACGCGGCGCAGCTCCCGCGCCACGGAGTCGTCCAGGTGCCCGGGCGTAGTGAGCAGCAGGGGGCCGCCGACCTTGGCGGCCAGCGCGCCGCCGGCGAGGGCGTCGGCGTAGGTGCCCGAGGTGGTCAGCACTGCTGCCGGTGCCCCCGCGAGGTCAGGGAAGGTGTCCTGGCTGACGGCGATCGCGGTGGCGATGCGGTCCGGTCCCAGGAGGCGGGTGCTGCGGCCGTCGGTAGGGGCGCTCGACCAGGCCTGGGTGGGGGTCCCCTTCCCGGCGCTGGAGACCGCTCGGACAGCAACCCGGTAGACGTAGCCGTCAGTGACGACGGCGGTCGCGGTGCGCAGGCGAGTGCCGTCGCCAGCGGTGCTGGCCGTGGTGTTCAGCGTGGTCCAGGTGGCGCCGCCGTCCAGGCTGATCTCATAGCTCGTGATCGCCGGGGTGGTGGCGCCCGGGTCGTCGAAAGACAGGCTGATCGTGCCGTGGTTGTACTTCACGACGGAGTTGCGCGGCGTTGCGGGCCCTGCGGCTGCCACCTCTGCGGCCGCCGTCGTCGTCCTGGTCGTGGTCGCGGCTTGTGCTGAGCTGCTCAAGCCGGCCACCAGCGTCAAGGTCGCTGCTCCTGCCCAGGCCGCGGCGAGGCTTCGGGCACCACGGTGTCGGGTGTGGCGGGATGAGGGGGCAGGCACGGGTGGTCACGACCTTTGGACAGGGAGCCCACGGGCAGGGCTGGGCAGATCAGCGAGTCTGGTCGCGCCGAGCGCTCGCGTCTGCCAGTTGGTCAGGTCTTGACTCGGATCACACGACGGAGGGTCCGACGGAGCCTGAGGCGCTGGCGCGTGACGTGCAGCAGGTAGTCGTAGGCGCCGGTGACGTGGACGGCGTCCAGGACGCTCGGGCGCTTGCGCGTCCAGTGCAGGAAGTCACCGCCGTCCTCTCCGGCGTTCAGACGCACGTCGATGTACGCCTCGATGCCTGACGCGTCGCCGTCGTCGTCGAGCTCTTCGGACAGCACCACACGGTAGCCGCGGATGGTGCCGGTGGTCTCCAGGCGCTGGCCTCGCTGTCGTGGTGCTCGACGCTGGTTGCTGCGGGTGCGTAGGGGCTGCGGCGCGTCAGCGCGCGGGGACGCCGTGCGGTGGGCGTGGTCGGCAACCTGGGAGTGGCGGCCTTCGCGGTGCACCTGCTGGTCACCGCCTGGTGAGGCTTCGCTCTGCCGGGGTGTCTGACGGACTGTCGGTGGTGGGTGGCACGGTCATGCCCGAGATCGTTGATTCCCAGGGGCCGCCGACGGCGGCACTACCTGTCGTGGACGTTGTGGACATCGTGGAGCGGGGGCGCTGGTGTCGGGAGCTGTGAGTGTTGGCCCCTTGGGCGCGTTCGATCGGCCCCATCAGCGTGACCAGGCGCTCACTCCCAAGGGGCCAATCCTGCTCACGCAAGGGGCCAATCCTCACAGCTGCGGGCACGGACCCGTCCCTGGCAGGCGTGTCCAGCACCACGGTGGGGCCCGCTTCGGCATCAGCCGTCGAGAGAAGGGAGGGACATGACCGCTGTCGCCGTCCCGCGCTTCGTGCGCGGCACGCCGTCGGCTGCGCCTGCCGTCGCCCCGCCCGAACTCGACGAGGTGCAGCGCCGCGTCGCCGAGCACCCTCGCGGCGGTGGCTCGCTCGTCGTCCTCGGCGCCCCCGGCACCGGCAAGACCACGGCACTGCTCGAGGCGCTGGTCACCCGGGTCGAGCGTGACGGCGCCGACCCGTCGTCCCTGCTGGTGCTGGCCCCCTCCCGCCGCGCGGCGGCCTCCCTGCGTGACCGCGTCAGCTCCCGCCTGGGCCGCACCACCACCGAGGCGCTGGTCCGCACGCCGCCCTCCCTCGCGTGGGCGCTGCTGCGCCGCGCCGCGCAGCGGTCCGGGGGGCCGGCGCCGCGCCTGCTGACCGGCCCGGAGCAAGACCAGGTGCTCGCTGAGCTGCTCCGCGGTCACGACGACGGCGACGCGCCCGCCCCACCTTGGCCCGATGACATCGCCGCGGCCGTCCGGAGCGTCCCGGCGTTCCGCGGTGAACTGCGCGACCTGCTCATGCGCGCCCTGGAGCGCGGTCTGGGCCCGCGTGACCTGGCCCGCCTCGGCGACGTCCACGGCCGCCCTGCCTGGGGTGCTGTAGCCGTCCTGCTCGCCGAGTACCTGCAGGTCACAGCTTTGGCGACCCCGGGTGCCCATGACCCGGCCGCCATCGTGCACGACGCCTGCGCCGCGCTGCGCGCAGACCCGGAGCTGCTCGCCGTGGAGCGGGCGCGCCTGTCACTGGTCGCCGTCGACGACCACCAGGAGTCCACCGCCGCCACCGCCGAACTGCTGGACCTGCTCGCGGGCAGCGGCGGTGACCTGCTGCTCTTCGGAGACCCCGACTCCACGACGACGACGTTCCGCGGCGGTGATCCCACGCTGATCGCAGGGGCCGCCGAGCGGTTCGGTGGCACGTCCGGACCGGCGCCGGTCGTGGTGTTGCCCACGCGCTGGCGTTCGTCTCGCGCGGTCGCCGAGGCGTCGGTGCGCATCGCGCGGCGCACCGGGAGCGTTGGCGCGGTGGTGCACCGGGACGCCGACGCGGCTGCCACCGCCGAGGACGGCTCCGTCGAGGCCCACCTCCTGCCGACCCCCGCGCAGCAGGCCGCGCTGGTGGCGGCGCTGCTGCGCGAGGAGCACGTCACGCACGGAACGCCGTGGCGGGAGATGGCGGTGGTGGTCCGCAGCGCCGGCGGCACCGGCACGCTGCGGCGCGAGCTGGGCCGCGCGGGCGTGCCCGTCGTCGTGCCGCCCGCTGAGGTCCCCGTGCGCGCCGAGCCCGCCGTGGTGCCACTGCTCGTCGCCCTGCGGATCGTGCTCTCCGACGCGTGGGACTCGCCTGAGGGCGGCCCTGACCACGACGGCGGTGACGACGACGGCGGCCGCTGTCCGTCCATCGACGACGTGCTCACGCTGCTCGCCCCTCCCATCGGCGGGGCGGATCCGCTCGCGCTGCGCCGGCTGCGCCAGGTGCTGCTGGCCGCCGAGCGGCAACGCGTCGCCGACGCGGCGGCGCAGGCCGACGCAGGCGCACTGACAGACGCACGTCAGAGCGAGCTGCGCAGCAGCGACGCGCTGCTGGTCGACGTCGTCCTGCACCCCGACCGCTGGCCCGACCTTCCGGCGCGAGCGGCGCGGCCCGCCTGGCACGTCGCCAAGGTGCTGGCCGCGGGGCGCTCCGCCGCGCAGGCGGGAGGCAGCGCCGAGGAAGTGCTGTGGGCCCTGTGGGCGGCCACCGGCCTCGCGGAGCGCTGGCGGGCGCGGGCGCTCGCGGCGCCCTCGGCGTCGGGTCTGGGCGCGGAGTCCGCGGCGGCGCTGGCCGACCGCGACCTCGACGCCGTCGTCGCCCTCTTCGATGCAGCCTCCCGCTACGAGGAGCGCGAGCCGGGGTCACCTCCGCAGCGCTTCCTCGAGCACCTGGAGGCGCAGGACGTCCCCGCCGACTCCCTCGCTGCCCGCGCGACCGGCGCCGGCGCGGTGGAGCTGCTCACGCCGACGGCGGCGGCCGGGCGCGAGTGGGACGTCGTCGTCGTCCCCGGGCTGCAGGAGGGCGCCTGGCCCGACACCCGCCTGCGCGGGTCCCTCCTGGGGGCGCCGGAGCTTGCGGACGTGCTGGCGGGGCGGCTGTCCGCGGACGAGCAGGTGGCCGCGACGGTCGCCGCTGCGGCGGCGCGCCGGCAGGTTCTTGATGACGAGCACCGTCTGCTGCAGGTCGCCGTCTCGCGGGCGCGCCGACGCGTGGTGGTGACGGCGGTGCGCAACGAGGACGAGCGGCCCTCGCCCTTCGTCGACCTCGTCTGCCCGCCCGACCCGGCCGTCGAGGGCGAGCGGCCGCTGAGCAGCGTTCCGCGGGCGACTTCGCTGCCGGCGCTCGTCGCCGAGTTGCGTTCGGTGCTGCTCACGCCGGTGGGCGCGCGTGACTGCACGGGCGCCACGGTTGACCAGAACCGCCTCGATCACGCCGCCGCGGCCCTGGCCCGCCTCGCCGCCGCGGGGGTTCCCGGCGCCGACCCTCGCGACTGGTACGGGCTGCCGCCGGTCTCCGACGAGCGGCCCCTCCGTGACCCCGACCAGCCCGTCACCGTCAGCCCGTCGGCGGTGGAGTCGTTCAGCCGCTGCGGCCTGCGCTGGCTGCTGGAGGCCAGCGGCGGGCGCCCTGCCGACTCGGTGCAGCAGGGCGTGGGCAACCTGGTGCACCGCATCGCGCAGGAGCTGCCTGAGGGCACCCTGCCCGAGATGGCGAGCCGCCTCGACGAGCTGTGGCCGACGCTCGGGCTGCCCGACACCTGGGTGGGTCAGCGCGAGCGACGCAAGGCCGAGCGGATGGTGCGGCTGCTCGCGGCGTACGTCATGGATGCCCGCGCCGCTGGGCGGACGCTGGCGGGGGTGGAGGTGGAGGTCGACGCCGCCATCGGCCGCGCCCTCGTCAGGGGCCGCCTCGACAGACTCGAGCGCGAGCCCGACGGGTCCCTGCGCGTGGTGGACCTCAAGACCGGAGCCAGCGCGCCCAAGGCCGACGAGCTGGCCACCCACCCCCAGCTCGGCCTCTACCAGGCCGTGGTCGACTCGGGCGCCCTCGGCGAGGGCGAGCGCAGCGGGGGAGCGGCCCTCGTGCAGCTCGGCGGCAAGCGCACCAAGCCCGGTGTGCAGACGCAGGAGCGTCTCTCCGACGCGGCAGACCCGCAGTGGGCCAACGACCTGCTGCAGCGCACGGCGGAGGGCATGGCCGCCAGCGCCTTCGACGCCGTCGCCAATGACCTGTGCTCGAAGTGCCCCGTCCGCACGAGCTGCCCGCTGCGCCCCGAGGGCGGGTGCGTCAAGTGACCCCTCCGGAACCAACAACAACAACGACGACGACGACGGCGACGGGCGGGCCCGTGACGGCGCACAGCGCCCCTCAGAGGCTCAGCGCCGCCGACATCGCCTCCGCGCTGGGTCAGCACCCGCCCACGCCAGAGCAGGCGGCCGTGATCGAAGCACCGCTCTCGCCGCTGCTCGTGGTGGCCGGAGCGGGCTCGGGCAAGACCGAGACGATGGCCGCGCGCGTGGTGTGGCTGGTGGCCAACGGACATGTGGAGCCGGAGCGGGTGCTCGGCCTGACGTTCACGCGCAAGGCCGCGGGTGAGCTGGCCGAGCGGGTGCGGCTGCGCTTGGCCGCCCTCGACAAGGCCGGTCTGCTGCCCGCCCCCGCCGGCGTGGAGGGGGCTGCGGGAACCGGCAGAGCCAAGGGCTCGGTGAGCGACGCCTCACCGACCGTCGCGACGTATCACGCCTACGCCGCCGGCCTGGTGACCGACCACGGGCTGCGGATCGGTGTGGAGCCGCGCTCGCAGCTCATCGGCCCGGCGGCGGCGTGGCAGCTGGCGGCCGACATCGTCGATACCGCCGAGGCGGCCGACGCAGACGGTGCCGACGGTCTGGGAGACCTCGACGCCGCGCCGTCCACCCTGGTCACGGCCGTGCTGGGGCTGGCGGGGGAGTGCGCGGAGCACCTCGTGGACGTCGACGCCGTCGACGCGACGCTCGCCGGGGTGGTGGCACGGGTCAGCGCCCTGCCGGGCAAGCAGCCCGTGAAGGTGGCGACGGCGCTCGACGTGCTGCGCAAGCGCCGCCGCGTGCTGCCGCTGCTGCGCCGCTACGCCGAGCGCAAGCGCGAGCTCGGTGTGCTCGACCACGGAGACCAGGTGCGCCTGGCCGCGCGCATCGCCGCCGAGGTACCCGCTGTCGCCGCGTTGGAGCGTGCCCGCTGGGGCGTGGTGCTGCTCGACGAGTACCAGGACACCTCCACCGCCCAGGCCGAGCTGCTCTCACGGCTGTTCGGTGGCGGGCACCCCGTCACCGCCGTCGGCGACCCCCACCAGGCCATATACGGCTGGCGCGGGGCGAGCGCCGGGGGCCTGCAGGCCTTTCCCACCCGGTTCCGCCGCGCGGACGGAGCGGCGGCCACACACCTGGCGCTCTCGACGAGCTGGCGCAACGACGTCGCCGTGCTCGACGCCGCCGCCGTCGTCGCCCAGCCGCTGCGCGCTGCCTCACGTCTGCCGCTGCCCGTGCTCGGGCCGCGCCCCGGCGCCGGCCAGGGACGGGTGGAGGTCGCGTGGGCGCAGACCGCGGGGGAGGAGGCGGCGCTCCTGGCCGACCGGATCGCCGTCATCTGGCACGCCGACGCCCGCCGTCCTCCCGACGAGCTGCGCACTGCTGCGGTGCTGTGCCGCGCGCGCTCCCAGTTCCCCCTCATCGAGGAGGCGCTGCGCGCCCGTGACGTGCCCGTCGAGGTGGTGGGCCTGGGCGGTCTGTTGCTTCGCCCGGAGGTTGTCGACGTCGTCTCCGCGCTGCGCGCCCTCGCCGACCCCACCCGCGGTGACGCGCTCATCCGGTTGCTCACCGGGCCGCGCTGGCGCCTCGGTCCGCGCGACCTGGCGGTGCTGGCGGCCTGGGCGCGCCGCCGCGCCACGTCGCGTCGCTCTCGTGCCGAGCAGCCGGCCGACGGCCGCACGGGCCAGCCAGCCCAGCCGGAGGTCGCCGAGGAGGCGAGCCTCGTCGACGCCGTCGACGATCCACCCCCCGCTGACTGGGAGACCGCCGACGGCTCCCGCCTGTCAGATGCCGCCCGGGAGCGCGTGCGCGAGGCCGGGCTGCTGCTGCGCCGGCTGCGGGAGCTGGACCTGCCCCTCGCCGACCTCGTCGTCGCCGTCGAACGCGCCCTGCTCCTGGACGTCGAGCTTGCCGCGCGCGCCTCGACGAACGGCAGCAGCCCCGCGGCAGCGCGGGCCGGGCTCGACGCGCTCGCCGAGGTGGCGGCGTCCTTCACCGCGGCCACGGGGGCTGGCACGTCGCATCGGGCGTCGCTGCGGGCGTTCCTCGCGTGGCTGAGCCTCGCGGAGGAGCACGAGCACGGTCTCGACCAGGCGTCTTCAGCGGACGCCGAGGATCCGACTCCGGGATTGAGCGACGGCGGTGACGAAGGCGCCGAGCCCAGCCGCACGGCCGTGCAGCTGCTGACGGTGCACGCGTCCAAGGGGCTGGAGTGGGACGTCGTCGCCGTCGCCGGACTCGCCGAGCGCGGCTTCCCGACCGCGCCGCGCACGTCGCAGGGGTGGTTGTCGGGTCTGGGCGTGCTGCCGCATCCCCTGCGCGGCGACGCCGACTCGCTGCCCCACCTGGCTTGGGAGACCGCGCTGGACGCCAAGGGTGCCGAGGCCGAGCGAGCGGCGTACGCCGAGCGCTGCGCGCAGGCCCACCGCGCCGAGGAGCGGCGCCTGGCCTACGTGGCGCTGACCCGCGCCCGATCGCTGCTGCTGCTCACCGGCGCCTGGTGGGGTGGGGAGCGGAAGAAGGAGCGGGTGCCCTCGGCGTTCCTCGTGGAGGTGGTCGAGCATCTGCGGGCCTCCGGCTCCGGTGATGTGCCCGAGCTGCCCGAGGCGCCTGAGGAGGCGGAGAACCCCGAGCTGCGCGAGCCTCGGCGCGCCACCTGGCCGTTCGACCCGCTCGGCCCGCGCCGCCCCGCCCTCGAAGCGGCCGCAGCCGCCGTCCGTGAGGCCGCCGAGCACCCCGCTCCCGACGCGGGCCCGTGGGCGGAGGAGGTCGAGGCGCTGCTTTCCGAGCGCGCCCGCGGTGACGCAGGTGGTACGCCGGACGTCGAGCTGCCCGCCCACCTGTCGGCCTCGCGCCTCGTGCAGCTCGCCGCCGACCCGGCGGCCCTCGCGCTCGCGGTGCGCCGCCCGGTGCCCGTTCAGCCGCGTGTGGCGACCCGCCGCGGCGTCGCCTTCCACGCCTGGCTGGAGGAACGGTTCAGGTCCGCTGCCCTCCTCGACCTCGACGAGGTGCTCGGTCCCGATGGTGAGGAGGACGACGACGGCGCACTCCACCACGTGGGCGTGGCTGATGCACCTGGCGACGGCCTCGGCCCGCTCGGCGCCGACGAGGAGGAGCTCGCCGCGCTGCAGGCGAGTTTCCTCGCCTCGGAGTGGGCGCAGCGGGAGCCGATCGCCGTTGAGGTCGACCTCGAGACGCCGGTGGCGGGGCTCGTGGTGCGCTGCCGTGTCGACGCCGTCTTCACGCGCCCGGCCAGCGAGGGCGGGGGCGTCGACGTCGTCGACTGGAAGACCGGACGACCGCCCACTGGTGAGGCCGCCCGAGCGGCAGCGGTGCAGCTGGCCGTGTACCGGTTGGCGTGGTCGCGTTGGAAGGGCGTGCCGCTGGAGCAGGTGGGTGCGGCGTTCTTCTACGCCGCCACCGGCACGACGAGCCGGCCGGCAGACCTTCTCGACGCCGAGGGGCTGGAAATGCTCGTCCGCGATTCTGTGTCCCCCTTTGGGGATCCAAATCCTCAGGTTTGATGATCTCTGAGCCGATAGGGAGGACAGCGACGAGAGACATCGCCGCCCGAGCAGGAGGTTGATGTGAGGTCGTTGCGCTGGACAGTTGGTCGTCGCCTGGCGGCGGGGTTCGTCCTGGCGACGGTGCTGCTCGCCACGTTGGGCGCCCTGGCGCTGAACTTCACCGAGTCGCTCTACGCCAACCAGCGGACCGTGACCCACACGTACCAGGTGCTCGGCGCCCTCACCGCGCTTGATAGCGGGCTCAAGGATGCTGAGACGGGGCAGCGCGGCTACCTCATTACCGGCGACGACGCCTACCTTGCGCCGTTCACGGCCGCCAAGAAGACGGTGGCCAAGGAGCTCGACAGCGTGGCCTCGCTCACCTCTGACAACCCGAAGCAGCAGGAGCGCATCGCGACGCTTCGCCCGCTGATCGACCAGAAGTTCGCCGAGATGCAGAAGACCATCGACCTCCGCAAGACGCAGGGCTTCGACGCGGCGCAGGCCGTGGTGCTCAGCAACGCCGGCAAGGCGGTCATGGACCAGATCCGCGCGACGGCGGGCCAGATGTCCAGCGACGAGTCCTCGCTGCTCGGTGAGCGCCAGAAGACGTCGGACGCTGCCCGCCGCAACGCGATGATCGTCATGATCAGTGGCACGCTCGGTGGCGCCGTGGCGTTCACGCTCATCGCCGTCGTCGTCACCCGCGCCATCAAGCGCCCGCTCAAGGAGCTGGGTGACGGCCTGGAGGGCATTGCCAGTGGCGACGGCGACCTCACCGCCCGCCTCGACGAGTCACGCACCGACGAGTTCGGCGCCGTGACCAAGTCCTTCAACAAGTTCGTGGAGACGATCCGCGCCACCATCGCGTCCGCCGCTGCCAGCGCGCAGGCCGTGGCCGCGGCCAGCGAAGAACTTGCCGCGACGTCCTCGATGATCGACGCGAACGCCCAGGAGGCGGCCGGACAGGCCAGCACCGCCACGAGCACCGCCGGGACGGTGGCCAGCAGCGTGGAGACGGTGTCGGCGGGCGCGGAGGAGATGCGCGCCTCGATCGAGGAGATCGCCCGCAGCACCAGCCGCGCCGCCGAGGTCACCAACCAGGCCGTGGCCGCCGCGGAGACCACCAGCGCCACCATCAGCTCCCTGGGTGCGTCCAGCCGGGAGATCGGTGACGTCGTGAAGGTCATCACCTCCATCGCCGAGCAGACCAACCTGCTGGCGTTGAACGCCACCATCGAAGCCGCCCGTGCCGGTGAGGCCGGTAAGGGCTTCGCGGTGGTGGCCAGTGAGGTCAAGGACCTGGCTCAGGGCACGGCCCGTGCGACCTCGGACATCACCTCCAAGATCACGCAGATTCAGAGTGCGACGGATTCGGCGGTGGCGGCGATCGCTGACATCACCACGATCATCGGCAAGATCAACGAGTTCCAGATGACGATCTCGGCGGCGGTGGAGGAGCAGGCGGCGACCACCACGGAGATGAGCCGGGCGATCTCGGATGCTTCGGCGGGCACGTCGACGTTCGCGGGGACGCTGGACACGGTGGCCGGTGCGATCACCTCGACCAGTCGTGGTCTGGGTGAGACGCGGACCGCGGTGACGGAGCTGTCGCAGATGGCCGCCACCCTGGACGGCCTCGTGGGGCGCTTCCGCTACTGATCGTCACCCTCGCGGCCGAGCACTTCGCGCTGGTTGCGCGCCGCACCCGCGGCGCGCAACCAGCGCGAACCTGTGCCCTCGACCGCAGCGACGTCGGCGGGGTTGAAGAGCGCGCAGCGGGTGAGTGACAGGCATCCGCAGCCGATGCATCCGTCGAGGTCGCGCTCCAGTGCCTCCAGCTCACGGATCCGTTCCCGCACGAGCACGGACCACCGGGCGCTCATCACCGTCCACTCGGCCTGCGTGGGTGCCGTGTCGGCGGGCAGGTCGGACAGGGCGTCGGCAACCTGGTGCAGGCTCAAGCCCACCCGCTGACCAGCGGCGATGACGGCCAGTCGCCGCAGCGCGTGCCGCGGGAACAATCGGTGCCCACCGGCGGTGCGCCGGGAGGTCAGCAGCCCGCGCGCCTCGTAGTGCCGGATGGCGGCAACGCTGACGCCCGCTCGCTGGGCGAGCTGGCCGATGGTGAGCGTGGCGTCTGCCGTCACGGGCCGAAGGGTGCCGCGGTGCCGGGCTTGACCTCAAGTGCACTGCAGGTATTCCACTGGGGTGCATGAAGATCACCAGCGTGACCGTCCCCGTCGATGACCTGGCCGAGGCCGAGCGCTTCTACGGCCGCACGCTCGGACTGCCCGTCAGGCGCGATCGCGGCGCTGCGCTCGTGGTCACCGTGGGCGGCACCGAGGTGCGCCTCGTGGAGCAGCAGTCCGAACGCGCGGTCGACCACCTCGCCATCACCGTCCCTGCCGATGCCTTCTCCGCCGCGAAGAGCTGGCTGCGGGAGCGCGTCGAGCTGATGACGCTCGACGGCCAGGACGAGTTCGAGGGCTCCCTCAGCTGGCGCAGCCGGTCGCTCTACTTCTCGGGCCCGAGCGGCAGCGTGCTCGAGCTCATTGCGCGCCACCGGCTGCCCGCACTCGCCGGCGACGTGCCCTTTGGCCCGGAGCACCTGCTCTGTGTCAGCGAGGTCGGCGTCGCCGTCCCCGACGTCCCCGCCGCCATCCGGCTGCTGCAGGAGGCGACGGGGCTGAAGGTGTTCGGCGAGGGTGTCGGCGAGACGTTCGCGGCGGTGGGCGACGACGACGGCCTACTCATCGTCGTCGCCGAGGGTCGACCGTGGTTCCCTACCTCCGACCGGCGCGTCACGGCCACACCGCGCGCAGTGACCGCCACGGGCGTCTGCGCCGCTCCGATCCAGCTGCAGCTGGGGTCGACCACCGTGAGCCTGCACGGTGCCGAAGCAACGATCTCGGGATGATCCGCGTCTACCGAGCATGAGCGGTGATCCCCGGGGCACGGACGACGACGGCGAGCGCAGCCTCGTCCTGGCGGTGCGCCAGGCAGTACAGGGCGACGACGTGTGGTCCGCCGACCGGGCGAGCTTCATTGCGGCACAGGCCGACCGCCGGGCTGCGCGGCGTCGTCGCCGCCGGTTGGTGGTGGCGCCTGCGGCGCTGCTCGCCGCTGCGGCGGCCGTCGCCACGGGTCTCGCCGTCTTCCCCGCGATCGTCACGGCGGAGGGAACGTCCCTGCCCGCAGCGGGTCGGCCCGCACCGTCGGGACCTTCGACGATCCAGACCATCGCGCCCGACCCCGCGGTTGTCGACGCCGCCGAGGCTGCCGGCCGGCTGTTCACCGCCGAGGTGCAGTGGGTGATTCCCGGCGCGGCGGCTCAGCTGTCAGAGGGCGCGGGGGAGTCGGGGGCCGACCTCTCGCTGGACGACGCGTGCGCCACGGCAGTGCTACCTGTCACGGGCCCCATTCAGCGCGAGACCGCCACGTGGAAGGACACGCTCGCCGTCCAGACGTTCAAGGATGCGTCCGCCAACGCTGGGCCAGCCCCGCAGGCCGTGACCACCACGGAGTTCGCGTCGCTTACCTCGCAGGTCGACACCTACGCCGACGCCACCCAGGCGCGGGCGGCCGTCGACGCACTCCGCGAGAGCGCGCGCACGTGTACTCCAGCGCCGGGTGAGTCCCAACCCTCGAGCCCGTTCGTGCAGGAGATGTTCCGCTACGACGTGCTGCTCGGCTCCGCCATCGCGTCCGCGCCCGGCCACTACCGGGTGATGACGGCCGGAGCGAGTGGAGCGCACGTGGCGGTCATCTCCGCAATCGTCAACCTGTCGAATGGGAGCGAGGAGGATGTGGCGAGGCAGCAGGTGGGCTTGGACCTCGAGCGCCTTGCACGTGTCGCGGCCGCTCGCGCCGACTCTCGCCCAGGTACGGAGGAACCCGTCGACCTGGCGCGGACGCCTGTCACGACCGCCGACGTCGACGCGGTGCTGCCTGGTGCCCAGCCGATGTCTGTCTATGCCGCAAAGCTTTCGTTGGACTCGCGGCCGCGCGACGCCTGCGGCACCGACCCGCTCACTGGCGTCGCCGATCTCGAATACATGTCTCGAGGTGCGTGGTCTGATCCCCACGACGAGTCTGTCGACTTCGGCGTCGACGGGCAGAAGCCAACCGCGATGGGGCTGGCAGACGTCGTGGTCATCACCAATGACTTTGCTTCACCGGCCGATGCGCAGGCGTACGCCACGGCCTATCAGGGCAGCGCGAGCACCTGCCTGCGCGGTGACCACGTGCTTCCGCCCGCACCTGTCGACCTGCTTCCTGCGGGCGCTGCCGACGCGCTGCTGACCAACGCCTACGACGAGGTGAACCACCGACACGGGTACGCCGCCGTGGTGGTGCGCGGCAGCACCGCGGCGACGGTGCTGGCGTGGGTTCCCGGTGAGGCCAGCCGCGTCGCGGCGACGCAGGCCGCACAGCGCGTCGTCACCCTCGCGTCGCAGTCCGCCGCAGTAGCCGAAGCGCAGCGCAACGCCGACGCAGCATCAGCCGCAGCTGCTGATGCCGCCGCTGCCGCGACGGACACGCCGTGAGCCGCTGGCGTCGGCCGGACCCCGCCGAACGCACCGCTTTCGAGGAGTTCGTCCAGCAGCGCGGTCAGGCGCTCGCTGGGCTGGCCCGCGGCCTGACCTCCAGCGCTGCGGACGCGGAGGACCTCCTCCAGGACGTGCTCGCCACCGTCCTCGAGAGGTGGGAGCGCGTGGCTGCCGCCGACGACACCTATCTCTACGCCCGCCGCGTCATGGTGAACGCCAGCACCAGCACGTGGCGGCGGCGTCACCGCGAGATGCACGAGCACTCCGCCGAGCACGTCATGGCGGGGGACGGCCGTGACCGCGGCTCGTTGTGGTTCACCGCCGCGCACCACGACGACGGCGACGGCGAGCACCGCGTGCTGCTGCTCGACGAGCGCCGGGCTGCGCTGGAGGCGCTGCGCCAGCTGCCACCGCGCCAGCGCGCCGTCGTCGTCCTGCGCTATGTCGAGGAACTGCCCGACGCGGAGATCGCCGCGTTGCTCGACGTGACCTCTGTGACCGTGCGCAGCACCGCGATGAGGGCGCTGCGCACGCTCCGAGGACTTCTCATGGGCAGCTGACCACCGCCTCCCCGGGAGGGCAGGCGGTGGTCAGCGGCGGCGCTGGTGAGCCCGCACCAGGCCGGATCAGCCGCGGGCACTCGGTGTTCAGACGGTGAAGCCGGCCACCGCTGCCTGCAGGCGGGAGCCCAGCGCAGCCAGTTCCGAGGACGCGTCGCGCGCCTCGGTGGCACGGCTGCGGCTGTCCGCCGCTCCGGCCGCGAGCGAGGAGACGTTCGCGGCGATCTCCTGAGACCCGGAGGCCGCGTCGGCGACGTTGCGGGTCATCTCCTGGGAGGTGGCCGACTGCTCCTCCACCGCCGCGGCGATGGTGGTCTGGTGGTCGTTGATGCGGCTGATGACCTCGCTGATCCGCTCGATCGCCGAGACCGCGCCGTTGGTGTCTCCCTGGATGCTGCTGACGCGCTGGGAGATCTCCTCGGTGGCCTGCGCGGTCTGGCGGGCCAGCTCCTTGACCTCTCCGGCGACCACGGCGAAGCCCTTGCCGAGCTCCCCGGCGCGGGCGGCCTCGATGGTGGCGTTGAGGGCCAGCAGGTTGGTCTGCTCAGCGATGGAGGTGATGAGGTTCACCACCGAGACGATCTCCTGGCTGGAGGTGCCGAGGCGGGCGACGGTGGTGGTGGTGGCCTCCACCGCCTCGACGGCCTGCGAGGCCACAGCGGCGGCTTCGGCGGCGCTGGCGGAGATCTCCCCGATGGCGGTCTGCATCTCACCGGAGCCCATGGCGACGGTGTCGACGCTCATGGACACCGACGCTGCGGCGGCGGAGACGAGGTCGGCCTGCGCGGAGGACTCGTCGGCCTTGGCGGCCACGTCCGCGGCGAGCTGGTCCAGCACCTGCGCGGTGCCCGTGAGCTGCCCGGTGGTGGCGATGACGGCGGTCATCGCGCGGCCGAACTCGTCGAGGGTGTGGTCCAGGGAGGTCGAGACGGAGGCGAGCTCGTCCTGGCCGACGATGCCGGCGCGGGCGCGCAGGTCACCAGCGGCCACCGTGCGGAGCACGGCCCGGACGTGGTCGAGAGGGCGGGTGATGCTGCGGGTGATGATCAGGGCCAGGGTGACGGAGGCCACGAGCGCCACCAGCGCGATCCCCACGAGGACCTTCACCGCGGTGTCGGAAGCTTCTTGCGCCTGGGTCGCAGCGGCCGCGGCTGCGGTGGACTGGGCCGTCAGCGACGCGGTGATGGCCTTCTGGATGGTCGCCTCCTGGTCGAGCGCCTTCGGGATCAGCGCCGTCGCCGTCGCGGTGTCGCCGGTCTGGAGGGCGGTGGCCACCTTCGCGATGTTCTCGAAGTACGCGACCACGGTGGTGTTGACGGTCTGGAGCGCCGTGCCGGCCGCCGGCGTCATGGTGACCTCCGCCATGTCCTCGAGGTCCTTCTTGACCACCGCGACAGCGTCGTCCCTCTCCTTCGTGAACTGGGCCACCTGCTCGGGAGTCAGACCGGTGACGTAGATGCGGGCATTGTTGGTCAGGTAGGTCTGCCAGTCGCTGTTGAGCGCGCCGAGCTTCTCGAGCGGGACGGTGCCGGACTGCCGCACCTCCTGGGCCCGCTGGTTCACCGTGAGGACCTGGGAGACCCCGACGCCTCCCATCCCCAGGACTGCGACCACAAGGGTCACGACGAGTGCGAGCAGGCGGGTGCGCACGCTCCACCTCGACGACCGCAGGACTGGTGGGTGCGTGGCTTCAGCGGACACGGGTGGGTCCTCCCCCTCAGGCGTTGACGCAGACCCCCTTGCGTCGGACGGTGCGGTGTCTCCCTTGAGGGAGCTACTAGCGTGACGGGGTGACGACACGACGCTCGGTGGTCCTTCCCGCGGTGCTGGTCAGCGCTGCAACGGTCAGCTGGGCCGCGAACTGCGCGGTCGGCCTGGCGGCATGGCGCGGGCGCCGGGGGAGCCACTGGCAGCACCACGCCCTCTACGTCTCGACGTGCACCTGGACGCTGCTCGCGCTGGCCGCCTCCGCGGTGAACAGCCGGAGCAGGACGACGACGGCGGTGCTCGCGCCCGCGCTGCTGCCGCTCGTCGTCGTCCCCAGGGTCAGAGCGGGCGGCACGGGCCATGTGCTGCTCGCGGCGTCGCTGGCGCCCCCGTTCCTGGGTGCGGCCGCCGCTGCCTGGGCCGACGTCGTGGGAGGAGACTGACCCGGTGGAGCTGCTCGACGCCATCCGTCTCCGGCGCACCACCAACGGTCCCTTCCTGCCCGACCCGGTGAGCGCCGAGCACCAGCGCCTCCTCGTGGAGGTCGCAGGTCGCGCGCCGAGCCAGCTCAACAGCCAGCCGTGGCGGTTCGTGCTCATCGAGGACCGGTCGACCATCGAGCGCATCGCCGCGATCAGCGGCGAGAGCATGACCACGGCGATGTCGAACGGCACGTTCTTCGAGCGGTACAAGCGCTACTTCAGGTTCAGCGCCGCGGAGATGGCCCAGCACCGCAGCGGCATGCTCTTCGACAGGCTGCCCGCGCCACTGCGGCCGTTCACCGGGCAGGTGTTCACGCGGCGCGGGCAGAAGCTCATGAACGCGCTGCGCGTGCCGCAGACGCTGGGGGAGGAGAACCGCAAGCTCGTCGCCGGGGCACCGCTGCTGCTGGCGGCCCTGCTCGACAAGGCCGAGCACCGGCCCGGGGAGCTGTCGGCGTTCTACTCGCTGTTCTCCCTCGGTGCCGCCGTCGAGAACATCTGGCTGACCACCGTCGAGCTGGGGCTGGGCATCCAGTTCGTCTCCTTCCCAATGGAGGTACCGGGCGCCTGGGAGCGCATCGAGGCGCTGCTGGAGGTCCCGGAGGACCTCGACCTCATGGCCGTCTACCGCATCGGCCACGTGCCTCCCGAGCAGCGCCGGCCCGCCATCGACTGGTCGAGCAGCGAGCGGCGAGCGCCCTCGCAGTACGTGTTCCGCGAGACCTGCGCGACCCCGCAGACCGGCTGGGACGACTAGCGCACGACGTCGACGACGAGCGCCCGGTGATCACCCACCGCGAGCTGCTCCGCGCGCCCCGTGGCGGTGACGGGGGCGCCGAGGGAGACGACGTGATCGAGCTGCACGCGCGGCGCTGCCCCCGGGAAGGTAGGGGCGCGGACGAGGGTCGGAGCGCCGGCGGCCAACCCCACCAGCGGCGCGGGCAGGTTGAGGTCTCCGGCGAGCAGGACCGGCCGGGTGGCTCCGTCCGGGCCCGCCGGAGCCAACCCCCGCAGCCAGGAGGCGAGCCGGCGCAGCTGGCTCAGCGCCGTCGGCGGGGCGAACGACAGATGCGTCGCCGCGACAACGGTGCCGTCGGTGAGTACCGCGGCGACGGCCGCGCGCGGCTCGTCCGGGAACAGCATCACGCCCGTGCGTCCGCTGACCGGGTCGGGGACGACGAGCGGCAGCTTCCCGCGGCCCGTGCCGAGGCCGAGGGCGTGCCACGCAGTGACGGGCTGGCTGACGAGCAGCGCGACACCGTAGGTCGGGCGACGTCGAGGCGGGTGGCCGCGTTCGTCGTCGTCCTGATCTGTCTCGGGGGAATCTGCCTCGGTGGGATCTGTGGCGGTGGAACGCAGCGTTCCGGCCAGGGGCGTCCAGTCACGTCGCAGCCCCGGCGTCCCCGCCAGCGTCGGCGCCATCCGCCAGTGCTCCACCCCGAGGACCTCGGCAGCGACAGCGGCCTGGTCGATGCCGCCGGAACGGGGCTGGGCGTCGTCGACCTCCGAGAGTGCGAGCACGTCGCAGCCGGCGAGTGGCGCCAACCCGTCGCGCAGCGACGCGCTGCCCCGCCCCGAGGCGATGTTCAGCGCCGCGACCCTCACGGAGACCCTCCCGATCGTCCGCGGGTCAGCCGAGCTCGTCGGAGAGCTGGTCGCCGTCGTCGAGGGAGGCATCGAGGTCTTCGAGCATGACCGTGGCGTCGTCGAGCACGTCGTCGTCGTCGAGTGCCACGCCGTGGAGGAGGTAGCGCGCCAGCGCCATCTCCCCGGCCAGGCGGGCGCGGGCACCCAGCGCAGGGTCGAGCGGCTCGTGCCGGGCCTGCGCGTGGGCGGTCAGCACCGCCTCCAGCGCCTCGGTCGGCGCGGCGGCGGCGAGCCAGCCGAGGTCGTCGGCGGGGTCGCCCACGCTGAGGGAGCCCCAGCCGGTGATGCCGGTGACGGTGCGCCCGTCGGTGAGCACGCGGGTGCCGTCGAGGTCTCCGTGGACCACGACGGGGGAGAACCGCCACCAGCGCACCTCCTCCAGGGCCAGCTCCCAGCGCGAGAGCAGCCGCGGGGGAACCCTGCCGGTGGAGGCGGCCCTGTCGAGTTCGGACAGGCGGCGGCCGCGTACCTCCGAGGCGCTCCACACGGGCAGCCCGGCGTCGTCGACGAGCGCACCTGGCAGCCCGTGGACGACGGCCAGCGCCTGCGCGAGCGACGCCGTCAACGGCCCCGGACCGAGGGCGGTGACGTCGACCTCCTCACCGGGCACCCAGGTCGTGACCACTGCTCGGCCGCCCTCGGGCAGCGGGGTCGACCCGGCGACGGCAGGGACGACGAAGGGCAGCTGCACCCCGACCGCCGGGTTGCCCGCCAGGCGGGCCAGCAGACCGAGCGCCGCGGCCTCGCGTTCCAGGTCGGCGCCGGCCGCGGGACTGCGGGGGACGCTGATGACGTGGCGGGTGCCGCCGTCGTCCTCGACGAGAGCGATGTCGAGGTCGGCGCCGTCGCCGTCCAGCAGCTGCACCCGCGTGGGCTCAGCGCCGGGCAGAGCGGCGCTGGCCAGCGCGGCCATGAGGTACGGGTCGCGGCGCACGGGCCAACGCTAGGGCGTCACCGGGCAGGTGGTGCTCGCGCGGACCATCGGGTCGCTGCCTACGGTGTCGACGTGGCCCCCGCACCTCTGCCCGACCTGTCCCTGTCGCGGTCGGCGTCCGACCGTCAGGGCGCCCGCCGCGGCGACGCCGGCCTGCTGGAGAAGCTCTGGTCCGACGACGCCGTCCGCGTGCTGCGCGTGCACGACGGCCGAACCCCCGTGTCGCGGGACGACGGCGCGGGTGACGGCGGACGCGCTCGTGCGCCGAAGCTGGCCCTCGTGCCGCCGTCGCACGTGCCGGGCGGCGCGATGCATGGCGTGCGCGTGCTGCTGGGCACCGGCCCCGACGGCACCTGGTACGTCGCGCAGGAGGTGGCCGACCCTTCGCTCGACCCGGGAGGCGGCGACGACTGGGCCGACCTCCGCTCCCTCGGCGGTGAGCTCGACGCCCTCGAGGCAGGCCTGCTCACGCAGGCCGTCGCGGTGCTGCGCTGGCACGCCGTCAACCCGCGCTGCCCGCGGTGCGGCGCCCCCACATCGGTGGAACAGGCGGGCTGGGTGCGGAAGTGCACCGCCGACGGCAGCGAGCACTTCCCGCGCACCGACCCGGCGGTGATCATGTCCGTGGTCGATTCTTCCGACCGGCTGCTGCTCGGGCACAACGACCTCTGGCCCGCCAAGCGGTACTCGACGCTCGCCGGGTTCGTGGAGCCGGGGGAGTCGCTCGAGGCCGCGGTGCGCCGCGAGGTGCTCGAGGAGGTCGGCATCGAGGTCGGCGACGTCGACTACCTCGGCAACCAGCCCTGGCCGTTTCCCGCGTCGCTCATGCTTGGGTTCCGCGGCACCGCGGTGAGCACGGAGGTCGTCACCGACGACGTCGAGATCACCGACGCCCGCTGGTTCTCCCGCTCCGAGCTCGTCGCGGCGCTGCGCGACGGCGAGGTGCTGCTGCCGCCGCCGGTCTCCATCGCCCGGCGGATCATCGAGCACTGGTACGGCGGCCCGCTGGACAACGCCGGCGGTGTCTGGCGCTGACGGATCGGTCGGTTGGGTCAGCCCTCCGGCCAGTCGAGTTGCTGCTGGACCGTGGCGGCATCGAGGTCGAGCAGGTCGCTGCGGCCTGTCTCGGCGTACTCGCCGTCGCGCTCTGCGCCCAGCTGCCAGATCCGGATGGTGCGCGCCAGCACGTCGAGCACCCACAGCTCCTGCACGCCGTGGGCGGCGTAGAAGCCGAACTTGGCGAATGCCTCGTCGCGTGGCGAGAGCACCTCGACGACGATCGCCGCCGTCTCCAGGTAGAGCGCCGTGCTCCCGCGGAAGAACCCGGCGTCCGGGATGCGGTAGTCCCCTGGCTCACCGAGGTTGAAGGGACCACAGGGCACTAGCCCTGCGGCGCGCGCCCGCGCATACGTGAGGGCTGTCAGCGCGGTCGCTGCAGCGACGTTGCGCGCGTGCTCGAAGGGGGTCACGTGGAGGACGCCTTCCCAGATCTCGTCCCGCCCGTCGAGCCCGAGGTCGCGGCGGCGCTGCAGCCAGCTCTCGACGTCCGGCGGGGTTTCCGCGAAGTACGTGCTCACGGGCGTCAGCCCACCGGCCAGTCGAGCTGCGCCTGGACGGAGACGGCATCGAGGCCGAGCAGGTCGCTGTGGCCCGTCTCGGCGTACTCGCCATCGCGCTGCGCGCCCAGCTGCCAGATCCGGATGGTGCGCGCCAGCACGTCGAGCACCCACAGCTCCTGCACGGCGTGGGCCGCGTAGAAGCCGAACTTGGCGAACGTCTCGTCATGAGGTGACAGCGTCTCGATGACGATGGCCGCCGAGTCGTTGTACAGCTCATCCGCGTCGTCTCGACGCACGAGGCCCATGTCGGGCACCCGGAAGTCCGTCGCCTGCCCCAGGTTGAAGGGCCCGGTCACTTCCAGTCCTGCGGCGTCCGCTGCGCCTTGGAGGAGCCGCGCGAGGCGCTGAGCGGCGCGGGTATTGCGGCGGTGCTCGAGGGGGGCCACGTGGAGGACGCCTTCCCAGATCTCGTCCCGCCCGTCGAGTCCGAGATCGCGGCGGCGCTGCAGCCAGCTCTCGACGTCGGGTGGGGTTTCCGCGAAGAACGTGCTCACGGGGGTCACCCTCCTGCCGGTCTCGTGCGGGGTGTCGATGTCGTCGTCCACGGTGGCAGAAGCGTCGCCGGTCCCGCTGCCGCTGTCCACAGGGGCCGGCTCGTGGTTCTCGATGCCGCGGCGCTTGCGCCGTGCTCGTCCCGGCTAGCATGGTAAGGCTAGCCTTGCCTACAGACGGAAGTGAAGACCGTGCGCCGTCCTGCTCTTGCCATCCTGTCCCTGGTGGTCGCTGGCGCCGTCGCCGTGACGGGGTGCGCCGGTCCTGCCGGCCCCGCCGCCAGTGGCGACTACTCCGTCACCGTCACGACGCCGGACGACGGCGAGGTCGTGCTCACCGCGGCTCCTGCCCGCGTCGGTGCCCTCAACGGGAACCGGGTGATCCCGTTCGTGCAGCCTTTCCTCGACGAGGGCCACGTGCTGGTCGGGTACGGCAACGAGGCGGACCCTGAGAAGTACCCCTGGATCCAGGCCGAGCTCGAGGCGTTCACAGCCGTGGACGACAGCGACGGCCCCAACGTGGAGGAGTACGCGGCCTGGGACGCCGATCTGCTGATCGCCAACGGCAACGTGGGGGACTTCTGGGAGCCGGCTCGTGAGGCCGGCCCCCTCGTGCAGCTCCCGGAGACCGACTGGCGCGCCACCACCACGCTCCTGGGCGAGATCTTCCAGAAGCCCGACGTTGCCGAAGACGTCATTGCCACCACCGAGGCGACGATCGCTGACGCGCGGTTGGCGGAGCCGGTCACCGCGGCCGTGCTGTGGCCCTACCAGGAGAACGGGACGGTGGGCACGCAGGTGCTCGGAGCCGAGCTGCCGAACTTCCTGGGAGACCTCAACATCACGGTGGCCGGGTCCGACACCGCGGTCGACGGGTACGAGGACGTCTCCCTGGAACTCCTGGCCGAACGACTGGCCGGCGTCGACCACGTCATCGTGCTCAGCAGCGGTGACGACCTGCAGCAGCGGTTCCTCGACAACCCGGTCGTGGCGGACATCCCCGTCATCGCCTCGGGTCACGTAACGAGGTTCACCGACGTGCAGACGGGCGCCGGGTTCCCGGTGACCCCCATGACCGTGCCCGTGCTCATTGACGCGCTGAGCGGAGTGCTGAAGCCCTGAGAACCCAGCACACAGCCGCGGCCCAGCTCTCCAGGGCGACCGGCCGGGTCGTGGGGCTGGCCGCGTGGACGGTGGTCGTCGTCGTCCTCACCGGGGCGAGCCTTGCCGTGGGGGCGAGGGTGATCCCCCTCCACGACGTGTGGGCGGCCCTGGACACCCCCGACGTGACGAACTCCAACCACGTGATCGTGCAGACGTTGCGCCTCCCGAGGACGGTCCTGGCGGTCGTGGTCGGCGTGGCGCTGGGTCTGAGCGGAGCCCTCATGCAGGGGGTCACGCGCAATCCGCTGGCCGACCCCGGGATCCTCGGGGTCAACGCCGGTGCGGCCCTGTCCGTGGTGTGCGCGGCGTCGTTCTTCGGCGTGTCCACGTTCTACGGAAGCGTGTGGTTCGCCTTCGCCGGGGCGGCGCTCGCCGCGCTCGCCGTGTACGCCATCGGTGCGCTCGGCCGCACCGGTGCGACTCCGGTGAAGCTCGCTCTCGCGGGGGCCGCCCTCACCGTCTTCATGGGGTCCGCGACCACTGCCTTGCTGCTGGCCGAACCCGAGATCCGCGCCGACATTCGCTCCTGGGCGGTGGGCTCACTGGCGGGCAAGGACATGGAGACCGTCCTCCAGATGAGCTCGTTCGTCCTGGTGGGGACGCTGCTGGCGCTGGTGTGCGGGTCGGCCCTCAACGCGTTGGCCCTGGGCGACGACCTAGCGCGAGGGCTCGGCCAGCGCGTGGCGGCAGCCAGGGCCGTCGGGGCGGTCGCCGTCGTCCTCCTGTGCGGTGCGGCAACGGCTGTCGTCGGTCCGATCGGCTTCCTGGGGCTCGTCGTCCCGCACGTCGCCAGGTTGCTCACGGGTGCCGACTATCGGTGGGTCCTCCCGTACTCGATGGTCATCGCACCGGCGTTCCTCTTGCTGGCCGACATCATCGGACGCATCGCCGTGCCCCCGAACGAGCTGCAGGTGGGCATCGTGACCGCGGCTGTGGGGGCCCCGTTCTTCGTGTGGCTGGTCCGGCAGAAGCGGATGGTGGAGCTGTGAGGGTTCCGGATGCCGTACGCCGAAGGCGTTCACGGACCGCGACCGTCATCGGCCTCCTCGCCGTGGCCCTCGGCGTCACAGGCTGCCTGTCGGTCAGCGTCGGTGCGGTGCCCATCCCGATGTCGTCGGTACCCGGGGCGCTGCTCGGTCTCGGAGAGCCTCGCCACGTGACCCTCGTCGTCGACATCCGCCTGCCGCGCGCCGTGTGCGGGCTGCTCGTCGGGCTGGCCTTCGGCATGTCGGGAGCGATCTTCCAGTCCCTGGTCCGCAACGAGCTGGCCAGCCCCGACGTCATCGGCGTCACCGCAGGCGCGAGCGCCGCTGCCGTGCTCATGATCGTTGTCGTCGGTGCCGGCGCCCTCCAGCTGTCGCTCGCTGCCCTCGTCGGAGGGCTCGGCACCGCAGCCCTCGTGTACCTGCTCGCACACCAGCAGGGGATCAGCGGCTACCGGTTGATCCTGGTCGGCATCGGCGTCGCCGCGGCGTTGAGCGCCTTCACGTCGTACCTCCTGCTGCGAGCAGACATCACCGACCTGCGCCGGGCCGACGCGTGGCTCACGGGCAGCCTCAACAACCGAGACTGGGAGCAGGTGGCCCCGCTGGCGCTCGCGATGGTCGCGCTGGTGCCCGGAGCCCTCGTGCTCCGACGCTCCCTCCGCGGCCTCCAGCTGGGGGACGACGCCGCCAAGGCCCTCGGGCTGCGTGTCGGAGCGGCCAAGGGCGCGATCCTGGTGGTGGGAGTCGCGCTCGCAGCGTTCGCCACCGCCGCTGCCGGACCAGTGGTGTTCGTGGCCTTCGTGGCCGCACCAGTCGCCCGCCGTGTGCTCGGCAACGGAGATCTCGCCCTGCTCACCTCGGGGCTCTTCGGAGCCCTGCTCGTCACCGTCGCCGACCTGGTCGCCCGCACCGCGGTCGACGGCGTCGAGATGCCCGTCGGGGTCGTCACGGGCCTGATCGGTGCCCCCTACCTGGTGTGGCTGCTCGTCAGGACCAACCGCTCCCGCGACCTCGCCTGACCGGAGGACTCCCGTGGCGCACCATGAGACCTCCCTTCTCGTGTCCTCCGCCGAGTCGCCGCAGGAGTGGGCGGACACCTGTCTGCGCTCCTTCCTCCGCAGTGAGGACCCCTCCGTCGACGAGCGCGAACGGGCCTGGCTGACCAGCGCGGACCTCTTCGCCGACGGCGCCGCCCACCTGCGGGAGAGTCATCGGCGCATCATGAAGGAGCACTCGGCCACTCCCGCCGCGGCGGCCAAGTGGCTCGTTGGCTGGTACCCGGGGCGGGTCGCCCACGCGCTCGGCTACGCGTACGCCAACCGGGCCGCCTCCATCACCGTCGACGCGGACCAGCTCAGGTTCGGTCGACACCCTGACGGGTGGACCCAGGTCGTCGACTTCGGGTCGGCCAGGTTCGTGGTCAGCGAGGCACACCCGTGGGCAGGCTCGCCGGGTGTCGACGTCGTCGCCGACGAGGCAGATGTGGTCGCGACCGGGCTCACGTCGCTCGTCTGCGCCGCGGAGCCGGTGGTGGACGCCGTCCGGACCCTCGCGAGGGTGGGGAGGGCGGCACTCTGGGCTGAGGTCGCGGATGCCTTCGTCCTTGCGGGCCGCTCGACCGGCCACGCCAGCCCAGGAGCCGTCGTCGAGCGGCTGAACGCCGCCGTCCGCACGCCCGGCGCTCCGTGGCGCAGCCCCGCCCGCCTCTGGATCACCAACGGCCCCGGTGGACGTGCCACGATCGTCGGGCAGAAGGGTGGCTGCTGCCTCGCCTACCAGTGCCCCACACCGCCCGACGAGGACCTCGACGAGCAGACCCGGGCCTGGTACGCGCTGTTCCCCGCGGACCGGCACGGACGCCACTACTGCAACACCTGCTCACTGATCTCTCCCCAGGACTGCCAGGCGCGGCAGCTCGCCGAGCAGGCACCTGCCCCCGGCTGCTCCGGCTGAGGGGAGGGGCGGTCAGGGGAGGACGAGCGCGGGGTGGCGGGGGTCCTCGCAGCGCACCACGAGGTCGGCGCGCGAGGCGGGATCGGTCTCCTCCAGGTAGCGCGCCCACGCGCCCACCACCCGGTCCACGTCGGCCGCGGGCAGCCGCCGACGTTGCGCGGCAGCAGAGGTCTGCAGGTGGACGACGGCGTCCAACGCGCCCGACAGCTCCCACCGCAGGAGGAACGGCCCGGTCAGCACCAGCACGGCGCCCGGCGGTGCCGCGCGGCGCGACTGCCGGGTGGCGCGGTCGCGCTCGGCGTCCCACAGGGCGGGAAGCCAGGTACCGGCGCCGCCCGGGCCCAGCGGGTCGAGCACCTCACGCAGCAGCGCGTAGGTGTCGTACCAGCCCTCGTAGCCGGCGTCGGGATCGTGCGGGCCGTGCTCCAGCCGCAGCGAGCGGGGGCGCAGGAAGTTTTCGGCGCTGACCCGCAGCACCGGCCGACCTTCAGCCTCGAGGACACCCACCACCGCGTCAGCGACCACGGCGGCGTCAGCCGGCACCGCGGCGTCGATGCCGAGGCGCCGGCCGGGAGACCGCTCGAGCGCCGCCAGGGCCCGCTGCGCGAGACCGGCGGCGTCGAGCGGCTCGACCTTCAGGACAGGCGCGCCTTGACCTCGGCGAGGGAGGGGTTGGTGGCGGAGGAGCCGTCGGGGAACACGACGGTCGGCACGGTCTGGTTGCCGCCGTTGACGCTCTGCACGTACTCGGCGGCGCCCGGGACCTCCTCGATGTTCACCTCGTTCCAGGTGATGCCCTCGCGCTGCAGACCCTTCTTGAGGATCTTGCAGTAGCCGCACCACGTGGTCGTGTACATCGTGATGCTTCCCTGCTCGGGCAGCGTGGGCGCAGACATCGTTCTCCTCAGTGGTTGACGAGTGACTGACGGTCGGGTCAGGCGTTCCGCAGGTGCTCAACGCCGGACGTCGTCGTCGTCATCCCGCTCACCCTCTCCCCAGCGCCGCGCTCCTGTGGTGGGGTGCGGCGATGGCTCCCGCACCGCAGCTCGTCCCCTCCCTCGCGGCCCTCGTGACCGACCTGCCCGCCTGCGAGCTGCACGTGCACCTCGAAGGCACGCTGGAGCCCGAGCTGCTGCTCGGACTCGCCGCCCGCAACGGCATCGAGCTGCCGACGACGACGGTCGAGGAGGTCCGCGCCACGCACGTCTTCGACTCCCTGGCGTCCTTCCTGGCCGTCTACTACCCGGCGATGGAGGTGCTCCAGACCCGGCGTGACTTCTTCGACCTCGCCACCGCCTACCTGACGCGCGCCGCCGCGCAGAACGTCCGTCGCGCCGAGATGTTCTTCGACCCGCAGGCGCACACGAGTCGCGGAGTGCCGTTCGAGGTGGTGGTCGAGGGTCTGCTGGACGCCGTCGAGCGCGCTCCCGGTGAACTGGGCATCGACGCCGAGCTCATCCTCTGCTTCCTGCGTGACCACCCCGTGGCCAGCGCGGAGGAGACGCTGACGGCCGCGCTGCCGTACGCGGGCCGGATCCTCGGCGTCGGCCTCGACTCCGACGAGCGCGACCACCCTCCCGCCGACTTCGCCGCGGTGTTCGCCCGCGCCCGCGCGGCCGGCTTCAAGCTCACGATGCACTGCGACATCGACCAGCAGGGCACGCTGGAGCACCTGCGGCAGGTCATCGAGGACATCGCCGTCGACAGGATCGACCACGGCAGCAACATCGTCGACGCCCCGGACCTGCTCGCCGTCGCCGTCCAGCGGGGTCTCGGCTTCACCGCATGCCCCCTGTCGAACGGCTTCGTCACCGAGCAGATGAAGGCGCCTGAGATCGTCACGCTGCTGCGCGCCGGCGCCAAGGTGTGCGTCAACGGTGACGACCCCGCCTACTTCGGCGGCTACCTCAAGGAGAACCTCGCCGCGCTCGCGGCTGCGGCGGACCTGTCCGCGGCCGACGTCGTGCAGCTGGCCCGCAACAGCTTCGAAGCCAGTTGGGCGCCGTCGGAGCGCATCGCCGAGTACCTTGCCGAGGTCGACGCCGTGGCGGCCTCTCACGGCGTGGGCTCGGGCGTCAGTCGCTGAGACTCACCACGAGGTCGGCTCGGGGGGCGGAGCCGAGGACGACGACGGCGTTGGCCTGGTCTGGCCCGTGCGACCAGGCCAGCGCCGCGTCCGGTGCCTTGCCGAACGCCTCGTGCCGCGCGACGAGGCGCGCCACGCGAAGGTCGTCGTCCGGAGCGAGGAACCACGCCTCGTCGAGCAGCTCGCGCACCGGCGCCCATGGCCCGTCGAGCAGCAGGTAGTTGCCCTCCGTGACCACCAGCGGCACCTCCCGGGGCACCGGGACGGCGCTGCCGACCGGCTCCTCCAGGTCGCGGCGGAACTCCGGCGCGTGCACCACGTCCTCGTTGCGGGCGCGCAGTCGGCGCAGCAGCGCCACGTAGCCGCCGACGTCGAAGGTGTCCGGCGCTCCCTTGCGCCCGGCCCGCCCCCAGCGGTCCAGCGTCGCCTGCGCGAGGTGGAACCCGTCCATCCCCACCAGCGCCGCGCCGCCGTCCAGCTCGGCGTCGAGGGTCTCCACCAGCCGCCCGGCCAGCGTCGACTTGCCGGCGCCTGGCGCGCCGGCCAGGCCGAGCAGCACCCGCTGACCGCCGGCCGCGGCCACGAGGGCGCGAGCCCGATGGACGAGCTCGGCCGTGCTGGCCGTCGTCGTCGTGATCGTCTGTGGACGGTGAGACGGCGATGTCGGCACGGTCAGCCATCATGGCCGGGTCATGTCCCAGACCACACACGCGACCCTCGCGGACGCCGTCCTCGCCTCGCTCGACCCCGAGCAGCGGGCGGTGGCCTCCGCGCTGCGCGGGCCCGTGTGCGTGCTGGCGGGCGCAGGCACCGGCAAGACCCGCGCCATCACCCACCGCATCGCCCACGGGGTGCACGCCGGTGTGTACGACCCGCGCAGCGTGCTCGCGCTGACGTTCACCTCCCGCGCTGCGGGGGAGATGCGCTCGCGTCTGCGTGACCTCGGGGTTCCCGCGGTGCAGGCCCGCACGTTCCACGCCGCGGCGCTCCGCCAGCTGCAGTACTTCTGGCCGACCGCGGTGGGCGGCCCGCTGCCGGTGCTCGTCGAGCACAAGGCGCGCATCGTGGCCGAGGCCGCGAGCCGGCTGCGTCTTTCGGTGGACCGGACGGCCGTCCGCGACCTGTCGGCCGAGGTCGAGTGGGCCAAGGTCGCCCTGCTCACCCCGGAGGCCTACCCGGCGGCCGTCACGCGCGCCGGGCGCACCCCACCGGCCGGGCTCGACCCGAGCGCCATGAGCCGCGTCATGCAGTCCTACGAGGACGTCAAGACCGACCGCGGCGCCATGGACTTCGAGGACGTGCTGCTCCTGACCTGCGGCATCCTCGCCGAGCGCGGCGACGTCGCCGAGAGCGTCCGCCGCCAGTACCGCTACTTCACGGTCGACGAGTACCAGGACGTCTCCCCGCTGCAGCAGCGCCTGCTCGACCTGTGGCTCGGCGGCCGTGAAGACGTCTGCGTGGTCGGAGACGCCAGTCAGACCATCTACTCCTTCGCGGGGGCCACGCCGGCGCACCTGCTGGAGTTCCCGCGCCGCCACCCCGGCGCGTCCGTGATCCGGCTCGTGCGCGACTACCGCTCCACCCCGCAGGTCGTGGCGCTGGCCAACCGCCTGCTCGACAGGGCGCCGGCTGCCGCGGTGAGGGCCCGGGTGGAGCTCGTCGCCCAGCGGCCGCCCGGCCCGGACCCGACCTTCACGGAGTACGACGACGACGTCGCCGAGGCGGCCGGCGTGGCCGCCGCGGTGCGCCGCCGTATCGACGCGGGTACGCCACCGGCCGAGATCGCGGTGCTGTTCCGCACCAACGGCCAGTCCGAGCCGCTCGAAGCCGCCCTGTCCGACGCGGGCGTGGGCTACCAGCTGCGCGGTGGGGAGAAGTTCTTCTTCCGCGCCGAGGTCCGCCAGGCCGTGCTGCTGCTGCGTGGTGCCGCCCGCTCCGACGACGGCAGCCGCCCTCTCGGTGAGGCCGTGCGCGACGTGCTGGCCAGCGCCGGCTGGACCGCTGAACCGCCGACCACCGCGGGAGCGGCGCGCGAGCGATGGTCATCCCTGCAGGCTCTGGCCGCTCTTGCCGACGACGTCGCCGCGGCCCGCCCCGGTGCGCGCGTGGCCGACCTCGTCACCGAGATCGACGAGCGGTCCGCCGCCCAGCACGCCCCCACGGTGCAGGGCGTCACGCTGGCGTCCTTCCATGCGGCCAAGGGCCTCGAGTGGGACGCGGTGTGGTTGGTCGGGGTGAGCGAGGGCCTGCTGCCGATCAGCTTCTCCGCGGACGACCCGGAGAAGGTCGAGGAGGAGCGGCGGCTCCTCTACGTGGGCATCACGCGGGCCCGCGAGCACCTGGCGCTCTCCTGGGGGCGGGCTCGCACGCCGGGCGGGCGTGCGAGCCGTACGCCGTCGCGGTTCCTCGACGGTCTGCGCCCCGTCGACCCGGCCGAGCGCCGCCGCGGGGGCGGTTCCGGCGGGGGAGCGGGTGGGTCAGGGGGTGGCCGCTCGAAGAAGGGCCCCGGACTGGCCCGTGTCTGTCGCTCCTGCGGCGCGGTCCTCGACACTCCCGCCGAGCGGAAGGTCGGGCGCTGCGAGAGCTGCCCGCCCACCTATGACGAGGGTGTCTTCGACGCCCTGCGCACCTGGCGTTCCGCCACCGCGTCAGAGGCGAAGGTGCCCGCGTACGTCGTTTTCACCGACGCGACGCTCGTCGCGATCGCCGAGACCACCCCGTCCGACACGGCGGGACTTGCCCGCATCCCCGGCGTCGGCCCGGCCAAGCTCGAGAAGTACGGCGAGGCAGTGCTCGACGTCCTCAAGCGTTCGGCAGACCAGACCTGACAGCCCCTCCGCGACGATCAAGGAAGTTGTGCACGCGCCGCCGGCAGAGCTTCCGTGATCGTCACAAGGGGCGAGGGCTGCGCGGCCACGAGGCCCGGCCGGGTGGCGAGGGACCGCGCTCGCGGAGGCCGCAGCGCCAGCCAGGCACCGACGGCGCACAGCGCGAAGAGCCCCACCGCCCCTGGCAGCGACCACAGTGCCCACAGCCCGTACAGCGCCAGGCTGCCCAGCTGACTGACGACTCCGGCCACAGAGGTCACGGTGGCGCGTGCATCTCCCACGACGTGCTCCTGCAGGCGGGCGTCGGCCACGACGAGCACTGCCCGGTAGGCGCCGTAGCCCAGCGCCACCAGCGCCGTCCCCGCCACCTGGTGCAGCAGATCGGCGACCTCCAGGCTGGCGGCTGCCGCCACGAGCCACCCGCCCAGCACGAGCGGGCGGATCCCGGCCAGCCGCTCACCGAAGGCGGCGCCGAGTGCCCCGGCCATGGGGATGACGAGGACGACGAGGGGGTTCACCGCGTCGGGCACGCCCCACGCCCGAGCCAGCAGCGGGGTGTACTCGTCGATGGCGTCGAGTCCGGTGAGCAGACCCACCACGACGACGACGGCCGCGAGGCGCCGGTGGTGGACGAGCACGCCGATGCCCTGCCGGAGCGCACCGGGTGCGGTGACGACCTCGCCGACGTCGGCGTCTTCCGGGGGAGCGACCGTGCTGTGGGGCGGCTCCCGCACGAGGACGGCCACCGCGGCGGCGAGCAGGCACGACGCGGCACTGGCCCAGCCGACGGCGGGGTAGCCACCCCACGACGCCAGGGCGACCGCCGCGAGGGTGCCGGGCAGCTGGCCGAGCAGCTGCGCGGCGCGCACCCGGCCGATGACCTTCGCGTAGCGGTGCTGCTCGTCGGCTTCTGCGAGGCCGTCCCAGACGAGAGCCTCGAGGGCGCCGACCGCGAGGGCGAGCGCCAACCCCCACAGGACGAAGCCCGCGGCGAACGACGGCGCGGTGGGCCAGACGGTCCACAGCACGTAGCCCACGGCCTGCAGCACTCCTGACAGCACCAGGGCGGTGCGTCGTGACGTTCGGTCGGCCAGGGCCCCGCACGGAACCTGCGCGAGCACGGTGGTGAGCGCCCAGACGGCGAACAGCCCCGAGATCTGCGCCTCGCTGAGGCCGTGGTCGGCGAACAGCAACGAGTAGAGCGGGTACAGCGGCACGGACTCCGAGAGCACGGCCCACGCGAGCGCCAACCCGACGAGGCGCCGCGCGCGGTGGTGCGCGGTGTGGGTGCGCTGCATGTCCGTCGGGCACGGCGCAGTCATGAGGCGACCCTGGCGTGCGGGAGGTGGCCTGCACCACGGTGCTGGCACCTAGTTCCCGGGGGACGACGTTGGGGACGAGGAACGGGATCCGCGGGCGTCTCGATCGCGTTCCGGAGGGTCACCGGAGCGCCTTGCCCGCGGCTTGCGGGGCGGCTGGTGGGACAGCCCGGACACCCGGCTGGCGAAGACTTCGGAAAAACCTGTTGTGCCGTTCTCGCGGGGCCCCCTAGCCTCTGGGACAAGCGATCAGCACTGTCCGCAACGGGCGGTGCTCTGACGAAGGAGGTGCGCGCGATGACGTGGTTCATGGACAACCAGTTCGAGGTGTCGTCCTTCGACCTCCGCGTGCCCACCGCCGGTGGGTTCCACGGCACCGCTGTGCCCGCGCCCGTCGGCTCCTTCGCTGACGGCCCGGCCGCCTTCCTCATCGGCGGAGCGCCCAGCGGACAGCTCAGTGGACAGCGCCGCGGAGGGGCTGCTGGCTACGGCCACGCCCTGCGCCAGCGCCCTGACGCCGTCGCCCTCATCTCGAACCCGCCCGTCTCGGGGCTCCCCCCTGTCCGCCGGCAGGTGCTGACCAGCTAGGTCCGCTCCTCTCCCGGCGCCAGGCCGCGGATCCCCGACCCAGGGGACCGCGGCCTTTGTGCTGCCAGCGGTCTCCTCTCCCGCTCCGCAGCACCGCCACACCGAGAGGAACACCCCATGTCGTCGCTGCCCTGCCGGGTCAACGACCCGGAGCTCTGGTTCGCCGAGCTTCCGCAGGACGTCGAGGCCGCCAAGGCCCTGTGCACGGGCTGCCCCCTGCGCGCCGAATGCCTCGACGGGGCCCTGGCCCGTTCCGAGCCGTGGGGCGTCTGGGGCGGCGAACTGGTCCTGGCCGGAGTCGTCGTGCCCCGTAAGCGGCCCCGCGGCCGCCCCCGCAAGCACCCCCTTCCCGAGCCCGTCGGAGCCGTCGCGTGAGCGCGACCCGACCCGCGGGCGGACACCCCCTGATCGAGGAGACCGCCGTGCATCACCACCCCGATTTCGCTCTGGCGTGGCATCACCAGCGCAGCGCCGAGCTGCGCGAGCAGGCCATGTGGTCGCGCCAGGCCGCGTCACGGCGAGACGCCCGCCGGGCGGCTCGCCTGGCGGCGAAGGCCCAGCGTCTGGCCGATCGCGCCGCACAGCGTGCCGTGGCTCGGCCGCTCCCGGCGGCCTGACATCCGCTGACGTTCCCTGTCGCCACCGGGCCCCGGAGGTACTGGACCTCCGGGGCCCGGGATGCCAGGGTTCACCCGTGCGCAGCAACCTCTTCGACGCCGCGACCGCCGAGAAGCAGACCAGCGAGCGGTGGGTGCTGCAGAACTCCTCGATGCTGCGGGTGAACCTCACCCAGGACGTACTGGCGGCCAAAGGCTCGATGGTCGCCTACCAGGGTTCGGTGCGCTTCGACCACGAGGGCTCCGGCACCATGGCGAAGTTCATCAAGAAGCTCGTGACCAACGAGGACACGCCGCTCATGCGCGTCTCCGGTCAGGGCGAGGTGTTCTTTGCCAACACCGCCGAGCACGTCCACCTGATCCTGCTCGAGGGTGACGGCATCAGCGTCGACGGCAAGAACCTCCTCGCGTTCGACGCGAACCTCGACTGGGACATCCGCCGCGTCCAGGGCGCGGGTCGCCTGTCCGGCGGCATGTGGAACGTCGAGGTGAGCGGGCACGGCGTCGTCGCGCTCACCAGCGACGGGCCGCCCGTGCTGCTGGACTGTTCCCAGCAGCCCACCGGTGTCGACATCCAGGCCGCCGTGGCCTGGTCCAGCCACCTGCGCCCGCAGCTCGTGAGCAGCATGAACGTGCGGTCCCTGCTGCGGGGCGGCTCCGGCGAGGCGTTCCAGTACCTCTTCCACGGCCCCGGCTTCGTGCTCGTGCAGCCCAGTGAGGGCCGTCCGCTCGGTGGTGAGGGCGGCCACGGCAACAACCAGGGCGGCTTCCTCAACGACCTCCTGAACTGACCCGACCGGTCAGCGCCAGCCACAGCCCGGACACCATGCCGCCTGCAAGGGTGAGCACGGACAGAGCGAACGGCACCGCGAAGAGCATCATCGAGCTCGCGTCGTTCAAGAGCGGGTAGGCGGAGTCCCAGAAGCCTCCGACGTACGTCTCCTCGTCACCGTCGGAGACGTCGCCGGCCACGTCGTCGGGCACGGGCACCTCGATGGTGCCTTGGTCTGACGACACCACCGTGACGGTTCGGTGCTCGGGCCACAGCGCGTAGACCAGCGCACCGACGGCGACCAGGACGACGGGGGCGCAGAACGCCAGCGCCGCACCGACCTTGGTGCGACGAGTCCACCGTGGCGAGAGCCACGCCAGCACCATGCCGACCAGCGGCGCCAGCACGGGCACCACGAACCCGCCGAGCGCGAGCAGCAGCACTGCGGAGAGCTCCAGGCCGCCCCAGACGCGGCGATCCGGCGCAACGGGCGGTGCGGCAGATGGCGAGGCGGCGGCCGTCGTCGTCGTTCTCGTCGTGGTGGTGGTTCCGAGGGGCACGAGCACCAGGCCGGCCTGCTCGGCCTCGGCGGCGACCAACTGCTCCGGGGTCCCGAACCGCTCGAGTGCCACGCGCAGGCCGGCGTCGTCCAGGCCGCTGGCCTCCAGCTCGGCGAGGTGCTCGCGCACCTGGGCCAGCAGCTCGGCGCGCAGTGCGTCGGGCAGCAGGCGGGACGCTTCGTCGAGCCGCGCCAGGTAGCCGGCGACGGCGGGGGAGTGGGTCTCGGCGGTCACGGGCGGGGTCCTTCCACGGGCCGGGTAGCGGAGGTGAGCACGGCATCGACGCCGTCGCGGAACCGCGCCCACTCGGCGCTGAAGGAGCCCAGCGCAGCGACCCCCGCGGGGGTGGTCGAGTAGTAGCGACGCGGGGGGCCGCTGACCGACTCCCTCCAGGTGGTCTCGACCAGGCCGTCCTTGCGTAGCCGCGCGAGCAGCGGGTAGATCGTGCCCTCGCTGGTCAGCAGGCCGGTGGTGGACAGAGACCGCACGAGGTCGAAGCCGTAGCGCGGTTCGTCGCTGAGCAGCGCGAGCACGCAGCCCTCGAGCACTCCGCGCCGCAGCTGTGGCAGTGCTGTGCCGCCAGGTTCCATGTTCCGCAAGGTAGCGGGGCAAGCGTGCCCGCGCCAGGGGTCGCCTCAGGGCCCGAAGGCCTCAGCGGATCAGCGGATCAGCGGACGAGGTTCGGCGGCCGCTCCCCGCGGGCGAACGCCGCGACCTGCTCGGCCACTTGCGCCCACGCCCGCTCGCCGGCTCCCTCGGTGTTCCCGGCGACGTGGGAGGTCAGCAGCAGACCCGGCGCGTCCCACAGGGGGTGGTCGGCGGGCAGCGGCTCGGGGTCGGTGACGTCGAGCGCCGCGAGCAGCCGCCCGCGCTGCAGCTCCGCAAGCAGCGCGGCGGTGTCCACGAGCGGCCCGCGCCCGGCGTTGACCACCAGCGCGCCGTCGGGCAGGGCGGCCAGCAGCTCGGCGTCCACCACGTGGTGCGTGGCGTCGGTAAGGGGCAGGACGACGACGAGCACGTCCGTCGAGCCCAGCAGCTCTTGCGCGGCCTCCATGCTCACCACGCCGTCGCGCGCCGTCCTCGCGGCCACCGTGACGGTCGCCCCGAAGGGCAGCAGCCGGGCCCGGACGTTCTCGCCGAGGTCGCCCGCGCCCAGGATCAGCACGTTCGAGCGCATCAGGGTGCGTGCCGTGCGACCGCCCCATCGGTGCTTGCGCTGCGCGTCGAGGTGCTCCGGCAGCAGCCGCAGCTGCGCCAGCACCGCCGCCAGCACCCACTCCGCCGTCGAGCCGCCGTGCGCGCCGCGGGCGGTGGCGATCGCCACTCCCTCGCGCAGGTCGCCCCACTGCTCGCTGCCCTGGCCCAGGCTCACGAGCAGGCGCAGGTCGGGCAGCTGCGCCACCTGGGCCAGCGCTGCTTCCACCTCGGCGGCCGACTCCGCCGGGCCGACCACCAGCACCGACGCGCCGCGCGCGTGCTCCGGGACCTCGGCGTCGGGCGCCACGACGACCGTGCGTACCCCGGTGCCGGCCAGCGCAGCCACGCCCTCGGTCTCCGGCACGACGACGAGGGGCTGCTGCTCGCGGTTCTGCTGGGTCATGGCCGCATCATCCGCCGTCGTAGTCTTGCCGGTCGTGGCAGCCGTCGACCTCCCCGCTGAGATCTCCTCCCTCCGCAGCACCTACCGCGCGGTCCGCGAGGTCAGCGACGTCGACGCCCTCAAGGCCACCGTCGCCAAGCTCACCGAGCAGGCCTCCGCCTCGGACCTGTGGGACGACGTCGACAACGCCCAGGCCGTCACGAGCAAGCTCTCCCACGCGCAGTCCGAGCTGGAGCGCCTCGAGAAGATGGGCGCCCGCATCGACGACCTCGAGACCCTCGTCGAGATGGCCGACGAGGCCGCCAACGAGGGCGACGCCGCCACTGCCGCAGAGACCCGCGAAGAAGCCGAGCGCGAGCTGGTCTCCCTGCGCAAGGCGCTCTCGGAGCTCGAGGTCCGCACGCTGCTGTCCGGCGAGTACGACCAGCGCGAGGCCCTCGTGACCATCCGCGCCGAGGCCGGCGGTGTCGACGCCGCCGACTTCGCGGAGATGCTCCTGCGCATGTACCTGCGCTGGGCCGAGCGTCACGGTCACAAGGCCGAGGTCATGGACACCTCCTACGCCGAAGAGGCGGGCATCAAGTCGGCCACCATGGCCGTCCACGCCCCCTACGCCTACGGCACGCTCTCGGTCGAGCAGGGCACGCACCGCCTCGTGCGCATCAGCCCGTTCGACAACCAGGGCCGCCGCCAGACCTCCTTCGCCGGTGTGGAGGTGCTCCCCGTCACCGAGGAGACCGACCACATCGAGATCCCCGAGAACGACCTCCGCGTCGACGTGTTCCGCTCCTCCGGCCCCGGTGGGCAGTCGGTGAACACCACCGACTCCGCGGTGCGCCTCACGCACATCCCCACCGGCATCGTCGTGAGCTGCCAGAACGAGAAGAGCCAGCTGCAGAACAAGGCCGCGGCGCTGCGCGTGCTCCAGGCGCGCCTGCTGGTCAAGGCCCGTGAGGAGCGCCAGGCCGAGCTCGACGCCCTCAAGGGCGACGACTCCGGCAGCTGGGGCAACCAGATGCGCTCCTACGTGCTCAACCCGTACCAGATGGTCAAGGACCTGCGCACCGAGCACGAGGTCGGCAACCCCGCCTCGGTCTTCGACGGCGAGATCGATGACTTCCTGGAGTCGGGCATCCGCTGGCGCCGCCAGCGTGAGCGCGCTTCGGAGAACTGACGGTCGCGACCTGACGGCCGCGACCTGACGGGGAGTCAGACGCGCCGGAGCGCGACACGCCGGGCGAGATGCCCGGGTTCGCCACCCTCACCTGCCTAGCCTCGGAGCTGAACCCCGCACCCGAGCTGGCAGGCGACTGTGATCCGTTTCGAATCCGTCTCCAAGGCCTACCCCCGCTCCCGGCGCCCGGCCCTGCACCGCGTGAACCTCGACGTGGAGCGCGGGGAGTTCGTCTTCCTCGTCGGCGCTTCCGGCTCCGGCAAGTCGACGCTGCTGCGCCTGGTGCTGCGTGAGGACGTCGCCACCCGCGGCCACGTGTACGTGGCCGGCCGTGACGTCGCCCGGTTGTCCAGCTGGAAGGTGCCGCACCTGCGCCGCCAGATGGGCGTGGTGTTCCAGGACTTCCGCCTGCTGCCGAGCAAGTCCGTCTTCGACAACGTGGCGTTCGCCCTGCAGGTGATCGGCAAGAGCCGTCATCACATCGCGCAGGTGGTGCCCGAGACCCTGGAGCTGGTCGGGCTGGCCGGCAAGGAGCGGCGCCTGCCGCACGAGCTGTCCGGCGGTGAGCAGCAGCGCGTGGCGGTGGCCCGCGCCTTCGTCAACCGGCCGGCGATCCTCCTGGCGGACGAGCCCACCGGCAACCTCGACCCCGCGACGAGCGAGGGCATCATGAAGCTGCTGGAGCGGATCAACCGGACCGGCACCACCATCGTCATGGCCACGCACGACCACGGCCTGGTCGACGCGAGCAAGAAGCGCGTGGTGGAGCTCGAGGGCGGCGTCGTCGTCCGTGACGAGGCCGACGGCGGCTACGGCCTGGCGCCGGTCACGGGCATGATCAGCGCGCAGATGCCCGCGGTTCCGCCCGCCCAGGCGGCCGGCGAGCGCGAGGGGGCCCGCTGGTGAACGTCGGATTCCTCATCGGCGAGATCGCCTCCGGGCTGCGCCGCAACCTCGCCATGGCCATCTCCGTGGTGCTGGTGACCTTCGTCTCCCTCGTCTTCGTCGGGGCCGGCGGCCTGCTGCAGCTGCAGGTGGCCCAGATGAAGGACTACTGGTACGACCGCGTGCAGGTGTCCGTTTTCCTCTGCGCCAAGGACTCCGAGGCGCCCACCTGCACCAGCGGTGAGGTGACCGCCGCCCAGCGCGACGCGGTGCTCGCCGAGCTCCAGTCGCCCACGCTCGCGCCCTACGTCGAGTCGGTGCAGTTCGAGTCGAAGGCCGACGCCTTCAAGCGGTTCCAGGAGCAGTTCAAGGGCACGGCCATCGCCGACTCCGCCACCGAGGACCAGCTCAACGAGTCCTACCGCGTCAAGCTCAAGGACCCCACCAAGTACGAGGTGGTCACGCAGTACTTCGCGGGGACGCCCGGCGTGGAGGAGGTGCAGGACCAGCGCCGCGTGCTCGACCCGTTCTTCACCGTGCTCAACGTGGCCACGGCGGTGGCCGGCGGCTTCGCCGTCGTCATGATCATCGCCGCAGCGCTGCTCATTGCCACGACCATCCGTCTGTCCGCCTTCAGCCGTCGCCGCGAGACGGGGATCATGCGCCTGGTCGGGGCGTCCAAGGTCGTCATCCAGCTGCCGTTCCTCCTCGAGGGGGTGCTCGCGTCGGTCGTCGGCGCGGGTCTGGCCGTGGGTGCGCTGTACGCCGCAGTGAGGTTCGGCGTGCAGGGCTGGCTCGTGGAGGCGCTGCCGCTGTTCGGCTACATCGGCACGCACCAGGTGTGGCTGGTCGCGCCGGTGCTGGTGGGCATCGCGGTGCTCCTGGCCGGGACCGCCTCGGTCACCACGCTGTCGCGCTACCTGCGCGTCTGAACCGCGCCGTGGAGACGGTCCGGGGTTCAGGGATGGGACGACGACGACGGCTGTCGGCGTTCGCGCTGGCGATCGCCCTCGTGATGGGCGTCGCCGGGGTGGGGGAGAGCGCCCAGCCGGCCAGCGCGGACACCGTCGCCCAGCTGAAGGCCAAGCAGCAGGCCCTCAAGGACGCCCTGGCTCAGGCGCAGGAGGGGCTGGCCGACACCGGTGAGAAGGCCGAGAAGGCTGCCGCGGAGCTCGCCGACGTGCAGGCTCGCCAGCCCGCCGCGCAGGCGGCGCTCGTAACCGCGCAGGGCGAGGTACGGACCGCCCAGGACCGCGACGTCGAGCTCGCCGGTCAGCTCGCCGCCGCCGAGGCCGCCGAGCAGGTGGCTGTGCAGGAGCTGGCGCAGGGACAAGCCGACCTTGCTGACGCCGAGAAGCGCGTCTCGCGGTTGGTCTCCGCGACCTACCGCGGGGGTGGTGTCGACGCGGGGCTGGCCGCTGCCGTCATGGGCGGCGAGGGTCCCAGCGAGCTCGCTGACCGCCTGGCGCTCGTCGACGCCGCGGCAAGGCTGCAGCAGGGCTCCACCGCCAAGCTTGCCCAGGTCCGCGCCGAGCAGCAGCACCGCGCCGACCGGCTCGAGGCGGTGCGCGTGCAGATGGCTGACCTGCGCCAGCAGGCCGCCGACCAGCTCGTCGAGACGCAGCGCGTGCAGGCGCAGGCGCAGGCGGCCACGGACGAGCTCGCCGCGCTGGAGGTGACCAAGGAGCAGGCCCTCGCCGACATCGAGGCGCAGAAGAAGGTCTACCAGCAGCAGGTGGACCAGGCCCAGGCCGAGAGCGACGACATCGCCGCACAGCTGCGCGCCCGCGCCAAGGCCCGTGCCGGCAAGCCGTCGTCGGGCTCGTCGTCGGGAAGCTCAGGCGGTGGTGGTGGCGGTTCGGCGGCGCCCCAGCGCGGGCTGCTCGGCAACCCGCTGGCCTCGATGACCGTGACGTCGTCGTTCGGCTATCGGATCCACCCCGTCTACCACGTGCGCCGCTTGCACGCGGGCACGGACCTGCGGGCCGCGTGCGGCACCCCGGTGTACGCCGCCGCCGACGGCGAGGTCGTGCGCGCGGGGCCCGGCACGGGCTACGGCAACATCCTCGTCATCGACCACGGCACCATCGGCGGGCGCGACGTCGCGACGGCGTACGCCCACCTGTCGCGCTTCGCCGCGTCCGTCGGCAAGGACGTCAAGAAGGGCGACCTCGTGGCCTACTCCGGCAGCACCGGGGTCGGTACCGCCTGCCACCTGCACTTCGAAGTGCGCGTCGACGGGACACCGACGGACGCGATGGCCGGCTGGCTCTAGCGAGAAACCGGTGGCGCCGTCCGTAGACTGGACGGATGGCCGGACGAGGAGGGCGCGGGGAGTGGCACGCGCCGCAGACCAACAAGCCCGTAGCCGCCACCGGCCGTGACACCACCACGCGCACGGTCGTGGCCTCCAACCGGCGCGCTCGGTTCGACTACGCCATCGAAGACGTCTTCGAGGCCGGCCTCGTGCTCACGGGCACCGAGGTGAAGTCGCTGCGGCTGGGCCGTGCGTCCCTGGTCGACGGCTTCGCCGAGGTGGAGCGCGGTGAGGCGTGGCTGGAGGCCGTGCACATCCCGGAGTACACGCAGGGCACGTGGACCAACCACGAGCCGCGCCGGCGCCGCAAGCTGCTGCTGCACGCGGCCGAGATCGACAAGCTCGCGCAGGCCGCCGGGCAGTCCGGGTACACGCTCATCCCGCTGCAGCTGTACTTCCGCGGGGGCCGCGCCAAGGTGGAGATCGGCGTGGCGAAGGGCAAGAAGACCTTCGACAAGCGCCAGGCGCTGCGCACCGCCACCGACGAGCGCGAGGCGCAGCGCGCCATGCGCACGCGCAGCCGCATCGGCGAGTAGCCTCCCGCCGTCGTCGTCCCCCCGCGACGATCACGCGCCTCAGCGCCACGTCGTGTGGGTGCGTCGAGCGTTGCGGCGCGGACGAGCGCGATCGTCGCCCTTCCCCGATGACGATCATGCGCGTTCGCGCCACGTCTGGTGTGGGCGTCACTGGCGGGGGCGGGTCGTCGTCGTCCTGCTCTGAGGTCTTCGGGTCGCGGGGAAGTGCCACCCGGCGCAGGGTGGTGAGCCGTGCGCGCTGTCTTCCACTCGTCCTACGGCGGTCCTGAGGTCCTGGAGGTCGGCGAGCAGCCCGACCCCGTGGTCGGCCCGGACTCCGTGCTCGTCCGCGTCAAGGCCGCCGGGGTGAACCCGGTCGACTTCAAGATCGGCGCCGGGTACCTCCAGGGTGCCTTCCCGTCGTTCCTGCCGACGATCGCCGGCTGGGATGCCGCGGGCGTCGTCGAGGCCGTCGGCCCCGCCGTCCACGACCTGGCCCCCGGTGACGAGGTGCTCGGCTACCTCCGCAAGGACTTCGTCCGGGACGGCTGCTACGCCGAGCTCGTGGCCGGCAACGAGCGTCACTGGGCGCTGAAGCCGCCCGCGCTCTCGTGGGAGGTGGCGGGCGCGCTGCCCCTGGCCGGCCTCACGGCGCTGCAGTCGCTGGAGGCCGTGCGCGCGGGCTCGGGTGACACGGTGCTCGTGCACGCGGCGTCCGGCGGGGTCGGGCACCTCGCCGTCCAGATCGCCAGGGCCCGCGGGGCGCGCGTCATCGGGACGGCGAGCGAACGCAACCACGACTTCGTCCGTTCCCTCGGTGCCGAGCCCGTGCTCTACGGCGACGGGCTCGTCGACGCCGTGCGTGCGCTCGCTCCCGAGGGCGTCGACGCCGCCGTCGACTACATCGGTGGTGATGCCATCCGGCAGTCCGCGGAGCTCGCGAAGGACCCGGCGCGGACGGCGTCCAACGTCGACCCGCAAGCCGTGGCGAAGGTCGGCGGCCTCTACTGCTTCGTCAAGCCTGACGCGGCGCAGCTGGCCCAGCTCGCGGCGCTCGTCGCCGACGGGGCGGTGCGCGTGGAGGTGCAGGAGGCGTTCCCGCTGGAGCGCGCCGCCGACGCGTGGAAGGCCCAGATGGACGGCCACGTCCGCGGAAAGCTCGTCCTCACCGTCTGAGCACCTGCGGGTGTGGCGTGGATCCGCATGATCGTCGCCAGGAGTGTGGCGGCTCGCCATTTCCCCTGAGGGAGCGGCGCGCCTCTCCCCTCCCCGCGACGATCATGCGCCTTCGCGTCACTTCTTCGCGACGATCATGCGGTTGAGCGTCACATCGGGTGGTGGAAAACCGCTGGCGGGCGGGGCTTCGTCGTCGTCATAGTGGTCGTGCTGCCCGACCAGCGGCGCCCCGGTGGATCACCGGTCGCGTCCCGCACCAGCGAGCAGCGCAGCACTCAGGATGCTGGCGCCTGTCACGCGCTGAGGTTCAACTCCTCTCTGGACGGCGGCCGGTGGCCCTGCCGTGCCCGCGAGGGCGCGGCACGCAGTGCTCGGACCTGTGCGCCTCGGCGCCCGTCCGGGCCGCGGGGCGCCGGTCGTTGTCGTGCTGCTCACGACGGCGACGGACGGAGGCGAGCAACGTGTTCATCAAGCACCTGGTGGTCCGCGAGGGCCGGAGGGCGGTGGTCCGCTACGACGGCCGCGTCGTCGCCGTCCTCGGTGCTGGCCGGCACCGGCTGCGGGGTCGTGCCTGGCGGCGCAGCGTCGATACCGTCGACGTCCGCGACCAGCTGCTCGTCCTCACCGGCCAGGAGCTGGCGGCGGCCGACGTCCCGGGTGTGCGCGTCAGCGCCTCCGCGCGCTGGACGGTCACCGACCCGGTCGCCTTCCTCGACGCGTCCGCGGACCCGGTCGCCGAGCTGCGGATGTCGCTGCAGCTCGCTGTCCGCGACTGGGCCGCGGCGGCCCCGCTCGCCGAGCTGCTCGCCGGTCGGGCGGCGGCGGCGCAGGTCCTGACCTCCCGGGTCGCGGTCGAGGGCGCCCGGCTGGGCATCACCGTGGCCGAGGCGTCGGTCCGTGACGTCAGCGTCCCGGGCGAGCTGCGCCGGGCGCTGCTTGCTACGGCCACCGCCGTCCAGGAGGGTCAGGCGGCCCTGGAGCGGGCGCGCGGTGAGGTGGCGGCCACGCGGGCGCTCGCCAACGCGGCGCGGATGCTCGCCGAGAACCCGGCGCTGCTGCAGCTCCGGACGGTCCAGGAGGCGGCCAAGGGGATGGGCTCGAAGGTCGTCGTCCGCGTCGGCGATCCGATCTCCTGACGCGCGCCCCCAGCCGGTGTGCAGACGGCCCCAGCCGGAGTGCAGACGGCCTCATCGATGCGCAGGTGGCCCCATCGATGCGCAGATGGCCCCATCCGCCTGGTCGATGGGGCCATCTGTGCATCCAAGGGGCGCTCTGCGCGGTCAGGTCGTCGCCGGCCCGTTAGACGGCGACGATCATGCGGCTGCGCACCACGTGGCCGCGCCCGGTGGGGTACCTGAGGGCCGGTGGGCAGGTTCAGCGCCGGGTCAGGGCCCGGACGCGGACCTCAGCCTGCCCACCGGCGCTCAGCCTTCCCCGTCCGCAGCTCTGGGGGAGTGCGGTGGTGCCCCGCTGTCCGGATCGTGGCGATCGATCGGGCGCTGGAGCGGGCACCCCCGGGGAGATGGCGCTCAGATGCTTGATCGTGGCGGAGGTAGGGCGCGGTCAGGGGCGGGGCGGGCGCAGGCGGGCGGCTGCGGTGGAGTCGATGACGAGCAGCGCCAGGCCCTGCACCACCACGGCGAGCCCGTGGCCGCGCACAGCGGCGTCGCTCGTGCGCCGGCGCTCCTGCCGGCCCAGCCCGCGCAGGCGCTGCGGCACGCGGTCGGGACGGGCGGCCAGCGCGGAGCCGATACCGACGTACGCCACGTCCGCGGCGGCGTTGGCGATCAGTAGCGCCCGCAGCCGTCCCGCCGGCGGGGTGTTCCCGCGGGTGCTCGCCGCCAGCACGCCCGCGTCGGCCGCAGCCCAGAGCAGGGTCTGCAGGCCGAACGCGCGCAGCAGCGGGTCCTTCCGCGACCGGCCGACGGCGATCGCCGCCGCGCCACCCACCGTGCTCACGCCCACCCATGCGCCCAGCGAGCGCTGGAGCTGTCGCTCGACCGCCACCACCCGACCGACCTCGTCGTCCACCGCACCAGTCTGGGCCCCGACGCCGCGGGCCGCGGGAACACGGGAGGAAACCGGAGGCGTTGTACCCGGCGGAGCGCGTAGAGTGCTCTGCACAACTCCACAGGGGGTGCCAGGTCTCGACGTCGCATCGTCGAACCAGGGGAAGCGGGTCGAGAAGGCAAGGTCATCTCGTTAACGTTCCTTGCAAACCCATAGGTGCCGATTCCAAGAGCACCGACTTCGCTCTCGCTGCCTGATCAGCTGAGTTGAAAGTCCGTCGGCCCGGGAGTGCTCCCGGCCCGGGTACCGGCGTCAGCTAGGGGGCTCCACCACCGACCAGTGTCACCGGGGTCGGTGGGAAATCAAGGTGACTGGGCCCGTCAGCGCAACGTCCGTGTGAGCGCTGGGGCCGAGTAGAACGATTCACGGTCTGCACCCGGAGAAGCCCTGGGGGTACGACGGCGGACGCGGGTTCGATTCCCGCCACCTCCACTCGTCGCTCTCAAAAGTTCCACTCAGAAGTCAGAAGAGCGGCACCCCACCCGTCGAAGGGCCCGACCACCAGGTCGGGCCCTTCGTCCGTTCAGCTCTTCTCAGCTCTTCTGCGGTGCGGCCAGGCGCTGGCTGAAGAACGCGAACACCTGCGGCATCGCCGCCTTGAAGGACGTCGTGAGGTGTTGCCCGCCCGGCTGCAGGTAGATCTGCGTGGTCGACGGCGGAGGAAGCAGCGGCGCGAACGCCTTCGCCTCCTTCACATCGAGGGAGCTGTCCGTGCCCGCCACGAACAGCCACGCCGTGTCGCCGGTGTAGTGCGGCGCCAGTGCCGTCGGGTACAGCGCTTCGACGGCGGGATCCTTGCGCCCCGGCAGCGTGGTCTCCATCGAGAAGTACCCGGCGATGCTCACCACCGCCCCGTACTGGCCGGGGTGCCGCAGGGCGATCGCGGCGGCGCAGTACCCGCCGGAGGAGGCCCCCGCCACGCCCCAGCCCTTCCCCTGGGGCATGACGCGGAAGTCGTGCTGCACCACGGTGGGCAGGTCGGTGTCGAGGAAGGTGCCCACCGCGGGCTCGCCCGGCAGGTCGGTGCACTCGGTGTCGACGTTCTTGGACACCTGCATCTCCGGCATGACGAAGACGAACGGCAGCACGGTCCCGTTCTTCGCGCCTTCGCTCACCACGTCTTGTGCGCCGTAGGATCTGTCGGTCCAGTTGTTGTACGTGGCGCCGTCACCTCCGGGATAGAGGAACAGCACGGGGAAGTCGCTGTGGGCGTAGGCCGGGTCGTTGTACTGCGGCGGCGTCCACACCCACACCTTCATCGTCACGCCGGACTTCGCGCCGGTCAGCGTGGTCTGCAGCACCGTCTGATCGCCGAAACTCGTCGGGGTCCACTTCTGCCCGTCAGCGACGTGCCTCGACGTCGGCGTAGGCGAGGGACTGGACGACGACGTCGGGGTGCCCGCGCTCGTCGTCGAGGCTGCCCCGGCTGCTGAAGAACCCGACGACGACTGGGGCGCGGCGGCACCCGAGCAGGCGCTCAGGGCCGCGGCGACCCCTGCCACCAGCGCGGCAGCGGCGAGGAGACGATGAGGACGGCGCACGATCACCAGCGTGGCGCCTGGTGCATGACGGCACCCTGCTCGCCACCTGGGCAGGCGCTGACTGCGCCCTGCCTGTCAGCCGAAAGTGAAGCGCGTGCAGTCGGTGGGGAAGGAGAACCACGCCAGCGCCCGCTGCGGCACGAGCACACGCAGACCCCCGCCGTCGTCCCCGGCCCACGCATTGGCCTCGGGGGAGTAGCCGGCTGAGTGGTACTTGGCGAACGCCGAGGACAACCGCTGACCCAGCCCGTCGGCGTCAGCGCGGGTGGCGTGCGACTCGCCCTCGACGATCACGGCCTGCGCCCCGCTCTCGAGGTTCAGCGTGCACGCGGGGTTGGTGGCGAGGTTGCGCGCGTGGACGGTCGTGGACGCGCCGTCGTACCAGAACCGCCCGTCTACCCAGACTCCCCAGCGCGGCACGACGTGCGGGCGCCCGTCGGGCCGCACCGTGGCCAGCCAGTAGTGCTGTGCGGCCACCAGCCGCTCTTCGACGGCGCTCCACGGGAGCACCCCGTCCACTGTCTCCGGGAGCCCGTAGCCCTCGGGCATGGTCGGTCGATCAGCTGTCGGCCCCAGACTTGACGTCATGGCCGGGAACGTAGACAGCACCACCGACAGCGCCCGCTGCCCCTGCGGTACCGGTGAGGTCTACGGCTCCTGCTGCGGCAGGTTCCACCGCGGCGAGGCCCACGCTCCCACCGCCGAGGCGCTCATGCGCTCGCGGTACAGCGCTTTCGCCGTCCGCGACGTCGTCTACCTGGCCCGCACCTGGCACCCCTCCACCCGGCCCGCCGACGTCGGCACGGAGGATCTGGACCTCGACGAGGAGCAGCGCTGGCTCCGCCTCGACGTCCTGGAGACGGCGGCAGGTGGCCCCTTCGACGACGACGGGACCGTGCTGTTCGAGGCCCGCTGGCGCCGGGTCACTGATCGGGGCACTGAGCGGGGTGTGCTGCGCGAGCGCAGCCGCTTCGTGAGGGAGCAGGGTCGGTGGAGCTACCTGGACGGCGAGCCAGCCTGACCCCCGCGCGCCTGTGGGAGTGTGCCCGGGTGCGCTACGGGACCCTGGCGAGCGCAGCGTTGCTCGCCATCGCCGTCCTGCGAGACTCCACCGCGCAGACCTACGCCTTGGCGCTGTTCGCCTTCTGGTGGCTCGTGCCCACCCTGCCCCTGCTGGTTCTCGCAGCACTGCGCCGGAAGTGGCGGTCTGCAGCTGCGCTGGTGGTCCCAGCCCTGGTCTTCGTGACCACGTGGGGGCCGTCGCTGGCGCCGGTGCATACCGAGAAGCAGGACCTGCGTGTGGCCACGTACAACGCCACCCACGGTGTCGGCACCGACGGAGTGCTCGCCCTGGTGCACGACGGCGATCCCGATGTGCTGCTCCTGCAGGAGCTCACCGGCCGCCAGATGACGCTGCTGGACCGCCAGCTCGCCGAGACCTACCCCCACCGGTCCTTCGGCCCGCGCAGCCAGGAGCAGGGCGACGGCGACGCGGTGCTCTCCCGGTTCCCGATCACCGCGGTCGAGCCCGTGACGGGCCTCCCGGAGGGTGCGCGCCCGGCCGATCTCGTGCACCTGGACGTGAAAGGTCACCCGACGTCGGTCTTCTCCGTGCACCTGGCCAGCCCCTGCTTGCTGTGCGGCCCGTCCGGAGACCGGGGTAACCCCTCCGGCAGCACCGCGCAGTCGGCGGCGGTGCGGGTGGCGGAGTCCCACCGCTTCGCGGAGCTCGCGGCGCAGCGGCGCGCGGCCGGAGACCTCGTGATCCTCGCCGGTGATATCAACTCCTCCGAGCTGAACCAGCCGCTGGGGGTGCTGACGTCCCAGGGCCTCGTCGACGTCCAGGCCGCCGTCGGACGGTGGCCGCACCTGACGCGCGGTTCGTGGCCGGGCCTCGCGCGGGTCGACGTCGTCCTGGTAGACGGTTTCACGCCGCTGCGCATCTGGGAGGGGCCCCGCGGGCCCAGCACGCACTCGCCGATCCTCGCCGACCTGGCCTTGTCGGCCTGATCAGGTGCCGGCGGCCGCCGCAGGGCGCGCCAGCTGCACGCACGCCCCCAGCGCCAGCAGGACCCCGACGACGACAGGCACCGCCCAGCCCGCGCGGACACCGTCGTCGAGCAGCAGCAGTCCAGCGGCACCCCCGACGACCACCTCCACCACCCACAGCGTGGCGGTGGCGACGACGACGCCGTCCCCGGCCAGTGACCGTCCGTACAGCAGCGTGCCGGCTACCCCTGAGACGACGACGGCCCAGGTCGCGGGTTCGGCCAGCAGACCCAGCCAGGAGGCGGGCTCCACCAGCCGGGCGCACAGCGCGGCGATCGAGTAGGCGAGGCCCGCGCTGGTCGAGAACACGACGGCGCCGGTGCGCCCGGTGAGCCACCGCCCGCCCCGCCCGGCGGGCACCGCCGCGAGCAGCGCCAGGGCGATCGCCAGGGCCAGGCACCACTCGACGGTGCCGGCCGGTGCGGGCTCGGGCCGCCCGGGTCGGGCGCCCGCGGCGACGAGGCCCAGCCCGACGACGGCGACCCCCACGGCCGCCGCTCCACCACGCCCCAGCCGCACCCCCAGCACGCGGGCGCCGACCACGGCCGTGACCGCCAGCGACCCGGCCAGCAACGCCTGCACCGCGAACAGCGGCAGGGTGCGCAGCGCCAGCAGCGACACCAGCCACGCGGCGCCGTCGAGCACCACCCCGGCGAGGTAGGCCGGCTGGCGGGCCAGGCCCGCGGCGGCCGCTCCGGCACCTGGCACCGCGGCGGCCTCGGCCCGGCGCGCACCGACCGCCTGCAGCACCGAGGCGAGGCCGTAGGCCACCGCCGCGACGAGCGCCGCGGTGAGGCCCACGAGCGCGGTCGGGCCCACCATCGCGGTCGGGCCCAGCGCCGCCGTCATCGGGACGGCGCCCCGCCGTCGTCGTCGCCCTGGTCGTGGCTCTCGCCCTGGCTCTGGTCCTGGGCGTCGTCGTCGTCGTCGCCGTCGTCGCGGGACCGCAAGGGGAGCCGCTCCTTCAGGGCCGTCCCGACGCCCTGCAGCGTCGAGAGCAGCGGCAGCTCGCCGGTCAGGCCCTCGGCGCGGGCCATCGCGAGTCCGTCGGTGGCGAGCTGGGCGAGGTCGTCGACGACGATGTAGCGGGCACGCCAGGCCGGGTCGTACTTGGCGTTGAAGCGCCACAGCGACTCCATCTGGGAGTGGCTGCCCAGGCGCGCGAGCACCTGGCGGGCGAGCTCGGGCACGCGGCCCTCCTGCTCGCCGCTGACCACCGTGCGCAGCACCGCGAAGTTCAGGCCGAGGCCCTTCTGGCCGGTGTCGCGCAGGTGCTCGGCGGTCGCGATGATCATCGCGTCGACGATGCCGGAGGGCAGGTCCTCGTCGGTGGAGCGGCGCATGACGTCGAGCGACCATCCCTGGACGTCCGCGGCGGGAACCCACTGGATGAACCCCACGAGCCGGCTGCCCCCGCCCTCGAGCGCCTGGTAGGCCAGGGTGAGCAGCAGGTCGGGGTCGACCGGCTCGGCCAGGCGGGAGAGCGTCATGGAGAAGCCCCGCTCGGCCTCACCGCGACGGCTCTGCACGCTGAGAGCCACCAGCTCGGCGCGCTGCTCCGGGGTGAGGTCCGCGGGGGAGTGGAAGGAGTAGGTGACCCCGGCGCGCCCCACCCGGTTGTAGGCCTGCCGCAACGACTTCATGTGGCCGCCCTGCAGCGTGAACGTGCTGCAGTCGAGCACCGCCTCGTCGCCGAGGTAGACCCCGCGCATGCCGGTGCGCTCGTAGATCGGCAGCCACGTCTCCGATGCGCCGATGACGAGCACCGTCCAGCCGTTGCGCTCCGCGTACTCGCGGAAGTCGGCCCAGGCGGCCTCGCGCTCCTCGGGCGGGCCGATCGGGTCAGGGGACACGAGGCACACGTCGCCGCGTACCGAGTGCGCCACCACGGAGGAACCGGTGAAGAACCAGTCCTTGTCGTCGCGCAGCGCGAAGTACGCCAGCGTGTCACCGCCCCACCGGCTGACCACGTGACGGGCGCGTTCGCGCTCGCGGTCATGGTCGTGGCGGGAGAGCTTCGGGGCGCGCCGCGGGGCGAACAGCAGCCACAGCGCTGAGCAGACCAGGCCCACCCCCACCACGGGCAGCACGCGGCTGGACGCCGGTCCCAGGCCGGGGACGACGCCAGCGGGTACGCCCACCCGACGCGCCTCTTCCACCCCCACGAGGCGGCCGGCGGCCTCGCGGGCGGTCTCCCCGAAGTAGTGGTGGTGGCGGTGACCGCCGAAGCTCATGCTGATCGCCACGGCGACGAACACCGCCAGCACCGCACCACCGATGCTCAGCACCACCGCCCTCAAGGCCACAGCCCGGCTCGGCAGCACCGGGAAGGCGCGCCGCTGCGTCACGAGGTAGGCACCGACCCCGGCCGTGATGACGGCCTCTTCCCAGTCGATGCCCTTGACGAGGTGCAGCAGGGTCAGCACCGCGAGCAGGGCTAGGGCCGCGGCCCAGGCCAAGCGGCTCCCGCGGCGCAGGCCGCGGGCCACCACGAGCAGGGTGCACCCGGCCAGCGCCGTCACCCCGGCGGCGGTGGAGGGCACGAGGAAGGGCGTGAGCCCGATGAGTGTCTCCAGCCGGTCGCGCAGCGGTGGCAGGGACGCCGACAGCAGGGCGAGCACACCTACGGCTCCGGTGAGCAGAGCGGCGAGCCGGCGGCGGCGGTCACGACGGACGAGCTGGTCCACAGGAAGATGTTCGGCTACCGCGCCGCGGGACCTGACGGCACCCGCGCTGCGGATCCGGGCACCGCCTCGGTCGCCACTCTGCTGCGCCCCCAGGCACGACCCAGGTCGAGGGCGCATCATGCTGCGGGTGGACCTGCAGGCGCTCGCCGTCGACCTCCGGGACTCCTGGTGGCCGGCGGTGCTGCTCGGCGTCCTCGCGGTCGGGCTGCTCGCGCTCGGCGCCCGGCGCCGTCGCCGCGGACGCAGGCCAGCGCTGCCCTTCGCGGCCGCTGCGGTGGTGCTCGTCGTGGCCGGCGCGACCGCGGCCGGCGCGTGGACCGGGTCCGTGCCGTCCGCCCGGGCGGCGAAGACGGTCGCCAGCGATGAGGTACCCGGCACCGACGGCGCGGTCACGCAGGTGCAGGTGCCGCTCCGTCCCGGCTCCGGTCTGGAGCCCAGCGACACCTGGATCTACACGCCACCGGGGTACGCCGGCTCCGCAGGGGGGCAGGGCGGCCCGCGCTACCCGGTCGTCTACCTGTTCCACGGTGAGCCCGGCTCCTCGGCCGACTGGTTCACCGCCGGCGACGTCGCCCGCACCGCCGACGAGCTCATCCGCGAGCGCCTCATCCCCCCGGTGATCCTCGTGGCTCCCGACCTCACCGCACCGGACACCGACGACACCGAGTGCCTCGACAGCACCCGGCCGGGCGGCCCGCAGGTGGAGACGCACATCCTCGACGTCGTCTCCTACGTCGACGCCCACTACGCGACCCAGGCCGACCCGGAGCACCGCATCGCCGCCGGCATGTCGATGGGAGCCTTCTGCGCCGTCGACCAGGGCCTACGCCACCAGGACGTCTACGGCGCCATCATCGGCCTGGAGGCGTACGCCGGCCCGGGCCAGGGAGGGCGTGACGCCCTCACCTCCGAGGCGCAGTTCCGGGCTGTCTCCCCGAGGTTCTACCTGCCGCAGCTGGAGATGACCCGACGCACGCCCGTGTACCTGGACACGGCGGAGGACGGCGACCCGATCTCCGCACGCGCGACGCAGACGCTCGTGACGGAGCTCCGGGCCAAGGGGCTGCCGTTCCAGCACCACATCGAGGCGGACCAGGAGCACGACTGGGACTTCGCTGGGATCGGCATCGCCCACGGCCTCGTGTGGACCTTCGACCAGCTCGGTCTGGCTCCCGTCCCGTCGGCGCAGCCACCTCAGGACGGTTCCTCCGTCCCCGCCACCTCCTGACGGTCGGCCTCGCTCCGGCGAGCCTGCACCCGCTGCACCAGGCGGCTCACCGCGATGACGACGGCGACGACGACGCCCGCGGTGACCAGCCACGGCAGCAGCACACCCGCCACCACGAGCGCCGTTCCCAGCGCCGAGACGAGCGAGCGCCACCCTGAGGCCAGCCCGTCGAGGAAGTCGTTCGGCCCGGCCTCCGGAGCCGCCGCGCGACCGTTCACCGAGAGCGTCAGGGTGGCCAGCTGCACCTGACCGGCGAGCAGCGCCCGCTGCTGCGTCAGGGAGTCCAGCTCGGCCTGCCGCTGGGTCAGCGCTCCCTCTGCGGCGACCACCGCCTCCGTGCTGTTGGCCTGCGCGAGCAGCTGGGTCAGCCGGTCGGTGGAGGTGCGCAGCGCGGCGATGCGCGCGTCGAGGTCGGTGGCCTGCGCGGTGACGTCCGTGGCCGTGACGTTGACGTCGCTGACCGTCCCGAACCGGGACAAGCCGTCGACGGTGGTGCTGAGCCGCTCCGCGGGGATCCGCAGCACGAGCGTGGCGCTCGCGGGGCCCTCCTCGGGGGTCTGCACGGACCGCTGCTCGACCCGGCCACCGGCACCTTCGACGAGGACGGCGACCTGGCCGGCCGTGCCGGCGACGTCGGCCACCACGATGCTCGCGGTGGCCGTCGTGATGATCTGGCGCGCCTCGTCGGCGACGAGTCCGCTCGACCCCGCGGCAGAGCTCTGGAACGACTCCGCCGCGGAGTTCGCCATGCCAGAGGTCGCCGCGTCGGGCGCGGACGCGGGCTCGGCGGCGGTTCCGCTCAGTGCACTGTTTCCGGCGCGGCCGGAGCCGGCATCCGACGTCGCCGAGCTGCCGCTTTCGCTGGACGTGCAGCCGGAGAGGGCGATGAGCGCGGCGGCGCCCAGCGCCACGGCACCGGTCAGGGGGGTGCTGCGCTTGCTCAGGCGAGTCATGTCCCGGAGACGTCACCCGGTGGCGTTCCTGTTGCAGCGGCCAGCGCGCCGTGACGTGATCGTGATCTTCCGTCCGTGAGTCCCCAACCACCCCTACGCGACGATCAAGGAAGTTGTGCACACGAGGCGTGCAGAACTTCCTAGATCGTGGCCGATGGGGAGGTGGGTCAGAGGACGGCGACGCCGGCGGAGCGCATCTCGGCGATGGCGCGCTCGTCGTCGCCGTCGGCGAGCTGCACGAACCGCGTCAGCTCCAGCGGCACCTGCACCGCCAGCCCGCGCGCGGCGCCGTCGAGGGCCGTGGCCTTGACGCAGTAGTCGCCCGCGAGCCCGACGACGACGATCCGCCGCACCCCGTGGGAGTCGAGCAGGTCACCCAGCACCGTGGCTTCGCGTCGTCCGGAGGCGAGGTCCAGCTCGGAGAAGCCGGAGTACCCGTCCTCCGCGCCGGTCCCCTTGCGCACGCGCGGTGCACCCTCGGGCACCACCAGCGCCGGGTGTAGCTCGGCGCCGGGCGTGCCGGCCACGCAGTGCACGGGCCAGATGCCGCCGTCGACGGCGAAGTGCGGGGTGTGCTCGGGGTGCCAGTCCTGGGTGAAGACCACCGGAGACCCAGCCGCCGCGGCGGCCTCCACCTCGGCGTTGACGAGCGGGACGACGTCCTCGCCGCCGGAGACGTATAGGGAGCCGCCCGGGTCGGCGAAGTCGACCTGGACGTCTACCACCACCAGGGCCGTGCCCGGCCCGTACGCGAAGCGCTCACCATCTGCAGCGGTCACGGGCCCAGCCTGTCCCACGCCACGGGCGAGTGGTTCGCATGACCTGCCGACGGGGGACCTCCGACCCGTCTGAGCACCCCGGTGCGCGGGTAGGCAGAAGGGGTGACAGACCTCGCGACCCGCCCCGCCGTGCCCGTCGTCCCCGGGGGCGACCTGGTGCCCGACGTCCTGGACGCGCAGGCCCTCGCCGCCGTCGACCACTGGTGGCGCGCAGCCAACTACCTCTCCGTCGGCCAGATCTACCTCCAGGCCGACCCGCTGCAGCGCGAGCCGCTGAGCCCCGACCACGTCAAGGCGCGGCTGCTGGGCCACTGGGGCACCACGCCCGGGCTCAACTTCGTGTGGAGCCATGTCAACCGCGCCATCCGCGAGCGCGACACCCAGGCCCTGTTCGTCGCCGGTCCCGGTCACGGCGGCCCGGCGGTGGTGGCCAACGCCTGGTTGGAGGGTGCGTGGACGGAGGCCTACCCCGACGTCGACATGACTGAGGAGGGGATGCGTCTGCTGTTCAAGCAGTTCTCCTTCCCGGGCGGCATCCCCAGCCACGCCGCGGCCGACGTACCCGGGTCCCTGCACGAGGGCGGTGAACTGGGGTACTCCCTGGTGCACGCGACCGGTGCGGTCTTCGACGATCCCGACCTCGTGGCGGTCTGCGTCATCGGCGACGGCGAGGCCGAGACCGGTCCGCTGGCGGCCTCCTGGCAGGCGAACAAGTTCCTCGACGCCGCTCGTGACGGCGCGGTGCTGCCCGTGCTGCACCTCAACGGCTACAAGATCGCCAACCCCACCGTGCTGGCCCGCATGGACGACGACGAGCTCGAGCAGTACCTGCGGGGCACCGGCTGGGACCCGCTGTGGGTCTCTGGACCCGGCGACGGCGAGGACGCCGCGCCCGTCCACCAGCGGATGGCCTGGGCCCTCGACACCGCTCTGGACCGCATCAGCGAGAACCAGCGCGCCGCCCGTGAGCACGCCGCCGCCCACGACGGCGACCCGGGCGACCGCCCCCGCTGGCCCGTGCTCGTGCTGCGCACGCCCAAGGGGTGGACCGGACCTCACGACGTGGACGGCCAGCCCGTGGCGGGCACTTGGCGCGCCCACCAGGTGCCGCTGAGCGAGGTCCGCTCCGACGAGGGCCACCGCGAGCAGCTGCGCGCCTGGCTGGAGAGCTACCGCGCCGCCGAGCTCTTCGGCGACGACGGCGCCCCGACCGACGCCGTGCTCGCCAACCGCCCCCGCGACGAGCGCCGCATGAGCGCCAACCCCCGCACCAACGGAGGACTGGTCAAGAAGCCGCTGCGCCTGCCCGACTTCCGCGACTACGGCGTCGACGTGCCGCGGCCGGGAGAGCAGCTGCACAGCCCCACTGCGGTCTTCGGCGACTGGCTGCGCGACGTCATGGCCGCCAACCCCGAGACGTTCCGCCTCTTCGGCCCGGACGAGGTGGCCAGCAACCGGCTCCAGGCCGTCTTCGACGTGACCGGTCGCCAGCTCGCCGATGGCCCTCAGGACGGCGACAGTCACGTCCGCCGCGACGGCCGCGTCATGGAGGTGCTGTCCGAGCACCTGTGCCAGGGCTGGCTGGAGGGCTACCTGCTCACCGGGCGCCACGGCCTGTTCACGAGCTACGAGGCGTTCATCCACATCGTCGACTCGATGGTCAACCAGCACGCCAAGTGGCTCAAGACCACCCGCCAGCTGCCGTGGCGTCGGCCCCTGGCCTCGCTGAACTACCTGCTCAGCAGCCACGTGTGGCGCCAGGACCACAACGGTTTCTCCCACCAGGACCCGGGCTTCATCGACCACGTGGTCACCAAGAAGGCCGAGGTCACCCGGGTGTACCTGCCGCCGGACGCGAACACCCTGCTGTCGACCATGGACCACGTGCTGCGCAGCGAGCACTACGTCAACGTCGTCGTCGCCGGCAAGCAACAGGCCCTCGACTACCTGACGATGGACGAGGCCATCGCCCACTGCACCCGGGGCCTGGGCCGATGGGCATGGGCCTCGAACGACGACGGCGCCGAGCCCGACGTCGTCATCGCCTGCGCCGGTGACATCCCCACCCAGGAGGCGCTCGCGGCCACCGCGGTCCTGCGCGAGCGCCTGCCGGAGCTGCGGGTGCGCTTCGTCAACGTCGTCGACCTCATGCGGCTGCAGCCCACGTCAGAGCACCCGCACGGGATGCCCGACCGGGAGTTCGACGCGCTGTTCACCACCGACAAGCCGGTGCTCTTCGCCTTCCACGGGTACCCGACGCTCGTGCACCGCCTCACCTACCGGCGCACCGGCCACCACAACCTGCACGTGCGCGGCTTCATCGAGGAGGGAACGACGACGACGCCGTTCGACATGGTGCACCGCAATGACCTCGACAGGTTCCGGCTGGTCATGGACGTCATCGACCATGTGCCGGGACTGGGCGTGCGCCACGCGGGGCTGCGCCAGGAGATGGTCGACGCCCGGTTGGCGGCCCGCGCTCACGCCTACGAGACCGGCGAGGACCCACGAGAGATCAGCGGATTCCGCTGGGATCCGTCTTTCTGACCTATGGTGACGGGATGGTGGCTCTGCGTGCACCAGGGGTGTCCGGCGGACGCGAGCTGCCTCCTGCCTGCGACATACTCCCCCACCGGGACGCTGCGGGGAGGCCCGTCGCGGTCGAGACCGGGCGGGAGGCGGGGGTGCACACGACGGATCCCGCTGATCGCGCTTCAGCGGCTGGTGAGCTCCTGGCGGCGGTCGGCGCCACGGATGCGTTGCTCCTGCGCGCCGCCCCCACCGGCGGCTGGCGGCACGTCGCCGGGCACGGCGCGGGAGCGCCGTCCGCGGTACAACGCGCCGAGCGCCGCGCCGACAGGTCCGCTGACCACCTCGCGGACCGTGCCGTGCGCGGGGGCGGAGTGGTCAGGGTGCTCTCGGGGAGCCCTGTCACGGTCGCGGCCGACTACCGGGCCGCCACGGCCGCCGTCGTCGCCTGCGAGGACGACGTCGTCGTGGTCATCGGCTCACCCACACGCAGCGAGCGCCTGCTCGCCGCCAGCGACGACGAGCTGCGCGCCGCCGCTCGGCGCCTCGCGGCGGTGCTGGACGTCCCGGCTTCGGGAGGGCTGACGGGCACCGGCTCCCTGGAAGGGCCGGTGGTCGACGAGCTTCGCGCGTTGCACGCCGTCCAGGAGCTCACCGGCGCCCTGCGTCGTTCGCCCGCCGAGGCGGTCGAGCGCGTGGCGCGGGTGCTGCAGGAGGCCCTCGGCTGCCAGCTGGCGGCTGTGTGGCTCGACGGCGGCCCGGCGACCGTGGTGAGGGCTGTCCAGACTGGCCGTACCGGCAAGGGCGGCCCTGGAAGCCTTGACGGGGTCGCGCTGGACCGGGCCACCGACACCGATGTTCTGGTGGCGGCACGGGCCGCCGCAGCGGCGTCGGCGACGCTCGGGGCACCCCTGCGCCCCGAGGACGGCGCCGTGGCCGCGCTGGTGCTCCCGCTGGGCGGCGCCGAGGCCGCAGGCGGCCCCACCGGTGGGGTGCTGGCGGTGCGCAGTGGCCCCGAGGCCCAGCCCTTCAGCCCGCTGCGCCGCCGCATCGCCACCCAGCTTGTGCACACGGCCGGCACGGTGATGGCCGTGGTCCTCGCGCGGCAAAAGGTCGAGCAGCAGCTGAGCGACACCCGGCTCCAGCTGGGCCGTGACGCGCTCACCGACGTCGGCAGCCGCCACCGCTGGGACTCCGAGCTGGCCGCGGCTCAGGGTCTGGTCAACGCCGGTGTGCCCGTTGCCGTGGCACTGCTCGACCTCGACGACCTCAAGCTCGTCAACGACGAGCACGGCCACGCCGCCGGTGACGAACTGCTGCGCACGTGCGGCGCCGCCCTGCGGGGGTGCCTGCGTGACAGCTCCGACGTCGTCGCCCGCGTGGGCGGTGACGAGTTCGCTGTGCTCGTGCCCCGCGTCGGCGACGTCGACGCGCTCGTGGCGCGCCTGCGGGCGGGCGTCGAGGCGGCGCGTACCGCCGACGGCCTGCCGCTGCGGGTGTCCGTGGGCGCAGCGCGCGCCGAGCCCGGGCGCACGGTGGCGGAGGCCGTCGCGGCGGCGGATGCCGCCATGTACGAGGACAAGCGCCGGCGCCGCGCCGAGCGCGCCCGAACGTCCGGCCGCACTGGCCGGTGAAGCGGCTGGCTTTCGCCGCGGCCGTGCTCGTCCAGCTCGTGGTGCTGTACGCCCCGCGGGCGCCTGCCACCGACGGGATCCCGCTGGTGGGCGGCGTCGTCGACAAGGCCGTCCACGCGGCAGTGTTCGCCGCTGTCGCCTGGACCGGACGGCGGGCCGGCCTGCCGGCGCTCCCGCTCGCGCTGGTGCTGCTGGCCCACGCCGTGGTGTCCGAGCTGCTGCAGCACTGGGTGTTGCCCCACCGCAGCGGTGACCCGTGGGACGCGGTCGCCGACGCGACCGGTGTGCTCGTTGGGCTGCTCATCGCCCGGCGCAGCGGCAGACTGGTCTCGTGACGCTCGGTAGGGGCGAGGAACGGGCCGGCGCGGACGTCGACGGGTGGTCGATGACGGGCCGGCTGCTCGTGGCGACGCCCGCGCTGACGGGGGAGGAGTTCCACCGCAGCGTGGTGCTCCTGCTCGACCACACCGCCGACGGCGGGGCCTTCGGCGTGGTGGTCAACCGCCCGACGACCACCGCCGTCGACGCCGTCCTGCCCGACTGGCAGCCGTTCGCCACGGCTCCGGGGCGGCTGTTCCGCGGTGGCCCCGTGGGGCTCGACAGCGCCCTCGGCCTGGTGACGGTTCCGGGCGACGACGCCGAGCCACTCGGCGTGCGCCGCATCATCGGGTCGGTGGGCGTCGTCGACCTCGACGCGCCGCCCGAGGTGGTGGTTCCCGGCGTCGCCGGGTTGCGGATCTTCGCTGGCTACGCCGGCTGGAGCGCCGGCCAGCTCGAGGACGAGGTCGCCGAGGGCTCCTGGTACGTCGTCGACGGCGAAGCCGGTGACGCCTTCACGGCGCAGCCGGAGCACCTGTGGGCCTCCGTGCTGCGCCGCCAGGGCGGACGGCTCGCGTGGGTGGCCACGTACCCGTCCGACCCCTCCCTCAACTGACCTGGCGACCCCACGCTGGGCTCCCACCACGGGGTGGCCGTCGTAGGCTGAGCGCCATGAGCGAGCCGCTGTCGGACCCCAGCGCCAGCCCCGCAACGGCGGACCCGCGGACCTCCTCCTCGGGTACCGCGCTGCTCGACCGTCAGCTGGTCGAGCAGCCCGTCGAGCCGGGTGACCACGAGCGCTACGCGCACTACGTCCGCAAGGAGAAGGTGCTCGAGTCCGCGCTCACGGGTGAGCCGGTGATCGCTCTGTGCGGCAAGGTCTGGGTCCCCGGTCGCGACCCGAACAAGTTCCCCGTCTGCCCGATGTGCAAGGAGGTCATCGAGGGCATGCGCGCTCGCGAGGGCGGCTCCGGCAAGGGTTCGGGCAAGGGCTCCGGCGCGGGGGAGTGATCCGCGGCGAGCTGCGGGTCGCGCTCGCCGGCATCGTCTCCCTCGTCACGCTCGTCGCCTTCGAGGCGATGGCGGTCAGCACCGCCATGCCCGTCGTCGCCGACGAGCTGGGCGGTCTACGGCGCTACGGCCTGGCCTTCTCCCTCTTCCTCACCGCCAGCCTGCTCGGCACCGTGCTGGCCGGCGGCTGGGCCGACGCCCGCGGCCCGCGCGCCCCGGTGGTCGCCGGGCTGGTCGCCTTCGCCGGGGGGCTGGTGCTCTGCGGCACCGCGCCCACCTTCACGGCGCTCCTCGCGGGGCGGGCCGTGTCAGGCCTGGGCGGTGGGTTGCTGGTCGTCTCGCTGTACGCCGTGGTGGGGGCGGTCTTCGACGAGGCCGTGCGCCCGCGCGTGTTCGCGTGGATCAGCTCGGCGTGGGTGCTGCCCGCCGTCGTCGGGCCCCTGGTCGCCGGGTGGCTGGCTACGGCGTGGAGCTGGCGGGCGGTGTTCCTCCTCGTCGCTCCGTTGGCGTTGGTGGTGGGCGCGGTGCTGCTGCCTCGGCTGTGGCACCTCGGAGCACCGGCGCCCGAGGCGGGCGCCCCGCAGCGCACCGGCCTGCTGAGCCAGCGCAACCGGGCGCTGCGCGGCTTCGGCGTGGCCGCGGGCGCGGGGGTGGCGCAGGCCGGTGCCGCCGCGCTCGTGCCGTTGCGGGCGCTGCCGGTGGTATCGGTGCTCGTGGGGGTCGCCGTCGTCGTCGTCGCCCTCCCGGCCCTGCTGCCGGCCGGCACCCTGCGAGCCGATCGAGGGCTGCCCAGCGTCGTGGCGGTGCGGGGCCTCATGACGGCGGGCTTCATGGGGGCCGAGGCGTACGTGCCGCTGATGCTCGTCCTCGAGCGGGGGATGCCGGTGACCCTCGCCGGGCTGGCGCTCACCGGAGCCGCGATGGGCTGGACCCTCGGTTCGGCGCTGCAGGGTCGGCAGGGGCTGCGGATCGATAGGTCGCGCCTCATGGCGCTCGGCGGGCTGCTCGTGGCCACCTCGGTGGGGTTGCTCGTGCTGCCGTCGCTGCACCTGCTGCCGGGCCTGGCGGTGCTCGGTGTCTGGGCCGTCGGCGGGCTGGGGATGGGGCTGACGCTGTCCAGCACCAGCGTGCTCACGCTGTCGATGAGCCCTCCTGACCTGCGCGGACGCCACAGCGCCGCGCTGCAGCTCTCCGACGCGCTGGGTGCGGTGATCGGCATCGGGGTGGCGGGGGCGGTCTTCGCGGCGCGCCTCGGGGCTGCGCCGGACCTTCACGGAGGCCTGTCCGGCCTGGGTTCCGGAGTGCCCGGCGCTGGCGTCAGCTCCGACGGCGGCGTGACGTTTGCGCTGGTCTTCGGCGGGCTGTCGCTCGTGGGGCTGCTGGCGGCGGTCGTGGCGCTGCGCGTGCGCCCCGCGGGAGGCTGGCCGGACCCGCCCGCGGTGGGCTCCGGAGCGGCTAGCGTGGCGGGATCGTGAGCACCTCCCCGCTCCAGAGAGCCCGCACCCAGATGAGTCTGCCCGCGGAGGTCCCTGGCGACCCCGGCGCCGTGGCCGGGCCCGTGGAGTCTCACGGCGGGCGGCCGCTGCGTGCCTGGCAGACCGCGGCGCTGGAGCGCTACGAGGCAGAGAAGCCCACCGACTTCCTCGTCACGGCAACGCCGGGCGCCGGCAAGACGACGTTCGCCCTGACGCTGGCGGCGCGGCTGCTGGCTCGCCGCGAGGTGGCGCGCGTCGTCGTCGTCGCCCCGACCGACCACCTACGTACCCAGTGGGCCGAGGCCGCCGACGCGGCGGGCATCGTGCTCGACCCGACGCTCACCAACGCCGTCGGCCCGGTGCGCGCAGGCACCAAGGGCTACGTCACCACGTACGCGCAGGTGGCGGGCAAGCCCGCGCTGCACGCGGCCCGCTGCACCGCGGCCAAGACGCTCGTCATCCTCGACGAGGTCCACCACGCCGGTGACGGCCTCAGCTGGGGCGAGGCCGCGGAGGAGGCCTTCGGGCGTGCCGCCCGCCGCCTGTGCCTCACCGGGACGCCGTTCCGCACCAAGCCGGGCGAGCGCATCCCGTTCGTGAGGTACGCCGAGGTGCCCGATGGTGAACCGGGAGAGCTCCGGAGCTCCGCCGACTACACCTACGGCTACCGCGAGGCGCTGCGTGACGGCGTGGTCCGCCCCGTGGTGTTCGCGGCGTACACGGGCACCGCGCGGTGGCGGAACAGCGCCGGCGAGGTCATCGCCGCGTCCCTGAGCGAGCCGAGCACCAAGAGCGTCGAGGCCACGGCCTGGAAGACCGTGCTCGACCCCAAGGGCCAGTGGGTGCCGCACGTCATCGCCGCCGTCGACGAGCGCATCACGCACCTGCGCGCCCACGGCATGCCCGACGCCGCGGGCCTCGTGCTCGCCTCCGACCAGGACGACGCCCGCGCCTACGCCGCCATCGTCAAGAAGGTCACCGGGCAGGCACCCGAGCTGATCCTCTCCGACGACCCGTCCGCCTCCAAGAAGATCGAGAAGTTCGGCACGAGCACCAAGCGCATCGCCGTGTGCGTGCGCATGGTCTCCGAGGGCGTCGACGTGCCGCGCGCCGCCGTGCTCGCGTGGATGACGAGCTATCGCACGCCGCTGTTCTTCGCCCAGGCCGTCGGGCGCGTGGTCCGCAGCCGCGGCCCGCACGAGGCCGCCACGGTGTTCCTGCCCGCCGTGCGCCCCCTGCTGACGCTTGCGGCCTCGATGGAGGAGGAGCGCAACCACGTCATCCCGCCGCCTGCTGAGGCGTCGGAAGACCTTGACCCGCTGCCCCCTCGCGAGCGCGCCGCGGGAGAGACCCGCGAGTGGCGCGCGCTCGACGCCGACGCGCAGTTCGCGCACGTGCTGCACGGTGGCCGCGCCGTGCTGGCGGGATCGCCGTCCGCCGAGCTCTCGGAGGAGGACGGCGAGCACCTGGGCCTGCTCGCGGGCATGCTCACCCCGGAGCAGACCGCCGCGCTGCTGTCCCGGCGTGACGACGAGCACCGCCGGGCTGCCGCCGCTGCCGCCGTCCAGGACGACCTGTTCGGTGGGCTGGGCGACGACGACGGCGACCGCCGGGCTGGTGCCGCCGGAGGCGAGGCGGGGCGCTTTGAGCCCGACGAGGGCCAGGCAGGCTGGCGGGCCGCCGCGGAGCTGCGCCGCGAGGTGAACCAGCTGGTGGCGAGGGTGGCGTCACGCTCCGGCGAGCCGCACGCCCGGGTGCACGTGGCGCTGCGCAAGGCGGTGCCGGGGCCGGCGTCGGCCTCGGCGTCGGTGGAGATCCTGGAGAAGCGCCGCGACTACCTCCTCGCGCAGCTCTAACCGCCCCCATCCTCCATGATCACGGGGGAGGGGTGGCGAGGGGAGGAGCCCTCACCGACAGTGGTGGAGTGCCCATGATCGAGGTCCACACCGACCTTCCCGGCGACGTCGCCACCGTGCTCGACGTCTCGCTCGACCTCGACGTCGAACGCGCCGCCGGCCGTCGCCACCGCGTGCGCCCGGTGCCCGCCGGCCCCGGCAGCCGGACGAGCGGCCGGATCGGCGCGGGGGAGCGGGTGCGCTGGTCGCTGCGCCTCTATGGCCTCGTGCCGCTGCGTCACACGACGCAGATCCTCGAGGTGGTCGAGCACGCGCCCGGTGGGGGAGCCAGCTTCGTCGACACCATGGTCTCGGGCGCTTTTGCGAGCTTCCGCCACGAGCACCTCTTCGAGCCCCTGTCGCCCGCGCCCGACGGCTCCCCGCGCACCCGGTCGACCGACCGCATGACCTGGACCAGCCCCCTTGGCCCCCTGGGCCGCCTCGCCGACGCGCTGTTCGTGCGCCGCACGCTGGAGGGACTGCTGGAAGACCGCAACGCCGAGATCGCCCGCTGCCTGCGCGCGTGAGTCAGCGCTTGACGTCTCCCCGGGCCGCGGCGTCGGCGCGCACCGCGCCGGCCACGAGGACGACGGAGCCCAGCGCAGCCCCGCCGACGACGGCGAGGGCGAACATGCCGGGCGAACCCGAGGCCGCACCGATGACCAGCGAGGCGAGCCCGGCCAGGGCCATCAGTGCGCCGGCCGCCAGGGCCCACGGGCGCGCCGCGGCGTGACCGGAGCGCCATGCGCCGTCGGAGGCCAGCGTGCCGGGCGTCCTGACGCCGACCCACCGGTTGCGGGCCAGTCGGCCGTTCGCTGCCCGCGCCACGACGTAGGGGGTCAAACCACCGGCCCCGAGCAGGACGGCGCCCACCAGCACCGCCGTCCACATGGGCACCGAGTCCTCCACGGCCCGAAGGGTACGCGGGGCGCACGGCGGCCCCGACGGTCTGGGAGACTGACGGGCCGCGGGCACGACCCGTGATCGGGCCGGTGGACGGGAGCTGTTGTGGAGCGGGTGCGGGTGGCGCTGCTGGGCTGCGGCTCGGTCGGCAGCCAGGTGGCGGCGGCGCTGGCGGCAGGGTCGGAGAGCGTGCACGAGCTCTCGGCGCGAGCCGGAGCGACGATCGAGCTGGTCGGTGTCGCCGTGCGTGACGCGAGCACCCCGCGCGAGGGCGTCGACGACGAGCTGCTCACCACCGACGCCGAAGGCCTCGTGACCAGGGCCGACGTCGTCGTCGAGCTCATCGGTGGCCTGGAGCCCGCGCGCAGCCTGCTGCTGAAGGCTTTCGAGCACGGCGCCAGCGTCGTGACCGGCAACAAGGCGCTGCTGGCCGCGCACGGCCGCGAGCTGCACGCCGCTGCCGACGCCGCCGGTGTCGACCTCTACTTCGAGGCTGCCGTGGCCGGCGCCATCCCGATCATCAGGCCGCTGCGCGAGTCGCTGGCCGGTGACCGCGTCGAGCGGGTGCTGGGCATCGTCAACGGCACCACGAACTTCGTCCTCGACGAGATGGACTCCCGCGGCGCGTCCTTCGACGACGCGGTGTCCCGCGCGCAGGAGCTCGGCTACGCCGAGGCCGACCCCACCGCCGACGTCGACGGGTGGGACGCCGCCGCGAAGGCCGCCATCCTGGCCACGCTCGCCTTCCACACCCCGGTGACCCTGGACGACGTGCACCGCGAGGGCATCCGCGGCGTCTCCGCGGAGGACGTCGCCGCCGCGCGCGAGGCCGGCGCGGTGGTCAAACTGCTCGCCGTCGCGGAGCGCACGACGGGTCAGGACGACGACGGCGCCGCGTTCGAGGGCGTCCAGGCCCGCGTGCACCCGGTGCTGCTGAGCCGAGACCACCCGCTGGCCAGCGTCCGCGGCGCGTACAACGCCGTCTTCGTCGAGGCTGCCGGTGCCGGTGACCTCATGTTCTATGGCCAGGGTGCCGGCGGGCGGCCCACCGCCAGTGCCGTCCTGGGAGACCTCGTGACGCTCGCGCGGCACCGCCAGGACGGCAGCCAGGGCCCGCGCGTGCTCGGCCACGCCGACCTGCCCGTGCTGCCCACCGACGCCGTGCGCACCCGCTACCAGGTCAGGCTCGTCGTGGCCGACCGGCCGGGCGTGCTGGCCGCGGTGGCGCAGGCGTTCGCCGCGCACGGCGTCTCCATCGAGACCGTGCGCCAGCGCCCGTCGGTGGCGGGCGCTCTTGCCGGTGACGGTGGCGTCGCGTCGCTCGTCGTCGTGACGCATACCGCCGCCGACGCCGCCCTGGCCGGGTGCGTGGCGGACCTGTCGGAGCTCGACGCCGTGGCCTCGGTGGCCTCGGTGCTGCGTGTGGAAGGGGACAGCTGATGGCGCACCAGTGGCGCGGGGTCGTCGAGGAGTACCGGGACCGCCTGGCGGTGGTCGCGGGAGCCCCCGCAGTGACCCTGGGCGAGGGCGGAACGCCGCTCGTGAGGGCCCGCCACCTGTCCGAGCTGACCGGCTGCGACGTGCGCCTCAAGGTCGAGGGCTGCAACCCCACCGGGTCCTTCAAGGACCGCGGCATGACGGTGGCGATGACGCGCGCCGCCGCCGACGGCGCCCGCGCCGTCATCTGTGCTTCAACCGGCAACACCTCCGCCTCGGCGGCGGCGTACGCAACGGCCGCGGGCCTGTCGTGCGGTGTGCTCGTTCCCGACGGGCGCATCGCGATGGGCAAGCTCAGCCAGGCCGTCGCGCACGGCGCGACATTGCTGCAGGTCGACGGCAACTTCGACGACTGCCTGACCCTGGCGCGCAAGCTCGCCGAGTCCTACCCGGTGGAGCTGGTGAACTCCGTCAACCCGGCGCGCATCGAGGGGCAGAAGACGGCGGCGTTCGAGGTGGTCGACGCCCTCGGTGACGCTCCCGACGTCCACTGCCTGCCCGTCGGCAACGCCGGCAACATCACGGCCTACTGGCGCGGGTACACGCAGTACACCGATGCTGCGACCAACGGTCAGCCGGGCCCCGCCACGCGCCGCCCGCGGATGTGGGGTTTCCAGGCCGCCGGTGCCGCGCCGATCGTCCAGGGCCACCCCGTGGACGCTCCCGACACCATCGCCACCGCCATCCGCATCGGTAACCCCGCCTCGTGGGAGCAGGCCGTCGCGGCCCGCGACGAGTCCGGTGGTGTCATCGAGGCCGTCACCGACGAGGAGATCCTCGCCGCGCACCGGCTGCTGTCCTCTCGGGACGGCGTTTTCGTCGAGCCTGCCTCCGCCGCGGGCGTTGCGGGCCTGCTCAAGCGGCACGCCGCAGGCCTCGTCGAGTCCGGGCTGAGCATCGTCATCACGGTCACCGGTCACGGCCTCAAGGACCCGCAGTGGGCACTGCGCGAGGCGGACGGCAGTGAGGTCAGCCCGGTCAGGGTCGGCGTCGACGCCGTCTCCGCCGCCGCGGCGCTCGGCCTGGAGTGAGCCCGGAGTGAGGGCTGGAGTGAGCGCGCCCGTCGTCGGGCGCCGGGTCCGCGTCGTCGTGCCCGGCTCCAGCGCCAACCTGGGGCCAGGCTTCGACGCCCTCGGCCTGGCGCTCGGTCTGCGCGACGAGGTGCACGTCGAGGTGCTGCCCGGAGCCACCAACGGCGTGCCGAGCGCGCACGTGCAGGTCAGCGGCGAGGGGGCGGAGTCGATCGCGGGCGGCGAGGGCAACCTCCTCGTGCGGTCGGTGCGGGCCGCGTTCCATGCGGCCGGCGTCCTGCAGTCCGACCAGCCCCACCTGCGCGTCAGCTCCTGCAACGGTGTCCCGCACGGACGCGGTGTGGGGTCCTCTGCGGCAGCCGTGGTGGCCGGCGCGGCCGCCGGGTCCGCCCTCCTCGACCAGCCGCTGGCGCCGGAGCGCCTGCTCGACCTGGTCTGCGGTCTCGAAGGCCATCCCGACAACGCCGCTGCCTCCCTGCTCGGGGGCTTCACGCTCGGGTGGCGCGAGAGCGCGCACGGCGCGTGGCGTGCGGTGCGCGTCGATCCCCACGACGACGTCGTCCCGCTGCTGTGCGTCCCCGGGGTGGAGCTGTCGACGGCGAGGGCGCGCGCGATGCTCCCGCTGCACGTGCCCCACGGCGACGCCGCGCACACCGCGGGGCGCGCCGCGCTGCTCGTGGAGGCGATGACCCGCCGTCCCGACCTGCTGCTGGCCGCCACCGAAGACCGCCTCCACCAGGAGCAACGCGCCGCGGCGATGCCCGAGAGCGCGGCGCTGCTCGCTGATCTGCGGGGCGCCGGGCACGCCGCCGTCGTCTCCGGTGCCGGCCCCTCGGTGCTCGTGCTGTGCCCGTCGTCCGAGGCGGCTGCACGCGCACAAGACCTGGTGAGAGCCCATGAAGGGTGGACAGTGCACGCGCCGGGCGTCGACCGGCGCGGGGCCGACGTCGCGGTGCACACCGCCTGAGAAATCCTCAGCTGCCGCCGTCGTCAGCCGATGGAGTAGCCAGAACACCATCGGAGGGAACGGCCGCGTGCGGCTGTTCGGATGATGGCGGTGCTGCCGTTTTCGTCATCGGGCCGGCTGCTCCGACCGGGTGCTACTGTGGGGGCAGCCCTGCTGGTCCGCGCCGCGGCGCCGATGTCGCCGCCTTCTGCTGGATCCAAGGGTCAATACCTGCCGTGGAGATCCACGGGCCCTCCTCGCTCCGCCGGTCGTCACGCCGGTCCAGGTCCTGCGAGCGAGGCTTCTTGCACCGGCCTGTCCACAGCTGCCCGGTGATCCGCCTCCGGTGTCCACCGAGGCGCTGACGAGGGGGAAGGACCTTCGTGACCGACACCACCGAGATCGCAGCACCGGTCGAGACCGGCGACGCGACCGACTCCGGCGCACGACGCACCGGACTGACCGCGCTGCGACTGCCCGAGCTGCAGGCGCTGGCGCAGCAGCTGGGCGTCACCGGCACCGGCCGCATGCGCAAGAGCGAGCTGCTCGACGTCATCAAGGCTGCTCAGGCCGACGGCGCCGCGGCGTCCACGCCCCGTGCCACCGCCCGCACGACCACCCGCACCACGGGGGTGCGCCGTCAGCGCCGCTCCCCGGAGTCCGAGGCTCCCGCCCCGGCAGAGGTGCGGGCCGAGGCCCCTGCTCAGGCAGAGGCGCTTGCGCAGGCAGAGGCGCCTGCTCAGGCCGAGACCACGCGCCAGGACGGCGAGACCACCTCGACGAGTGCCGAGCAGCGTCCCGCCCGTCGCACCCGCGCACCCCGCCAGCGCTCTGACCAGGACGTTCACGAGCCGCTGCCGGAGCTCGCCGAGCTCGCTGACCCGCGTGCCGAGCCCGCTGGCGTCCGCACTGAGCGCCCCGAGACCGAGCGCCCCGACGTCCGCGCTGAAGTCCGTACGGAAGCCCGCTCCGAGCGCACCGAACGATCCGAGCGCACTGAGCGGCAGGCGCCGCGCGAGGCCCGCGACCGCGCTGAGGAGGTGCGCCTCGACCTCGACCGCGCCCTCGCCGAGCGCAGCGAGCGCAACGACAGGGCGCGCCGTGAGCGCGGCGAGCTGCCTCGCACGGATGACCGCGCGGCTGCTCCGCAGCGCACGGCGGTGACGCCGCCGCCGCAGCGCACCGACCGCGTAGACCAGGGCCCCCTCGAGGACGACGACGACGATCTGCGTGGTCGCCGCGGTCGCCGTGGTCGCTACCGCGACCGTGACCGCAAAGGCCGCCGTGGGCGCCCCGAGGCCGGCCTCGAGACCGAGGTCCCCGTCGAGGTCTCGCCCGATGACGTGCTCGTTCCCGTCGCCGGGATCCTCGACGTGCTCGACAACTACGCGTTCATCAGGACGTCTGGCTACCTGGCCGGCCCGAACGACGTGTACGTGCCGCTCGGCCAGGTCAAGAAGGCCGGGATGCGCCCGGGTGACGCCGTGACCGGTGCCGTCAAGGCCCCGCGCGACGGCGAGCAGACCCAGCAGCCGCAGCACGGCAGCGCCGGGCGAAGCGCGCAGAAGTTCAACGCCCTGGTGCGCCTCGACACCATCAACGGCATGTCGCCCGACGAGGCGCGTCGCCGTCCGGAGTTCAACAAGCTGACGCCGCTCTACCCGAACGAGCGGCTGCGTCTGGAGACCGAGCCGGGCATCACGGCGACCCGCATCGTCGACCTGGTCGCCCCCATCGGCAAGGGCCAGCGCGGTCTCATCGTCTCCCCGCCCAAGGCGGGCAAGACGCTGATGATGCAGGCCATCGCCAACGCGATCAGCATCAACAACCCCGAGGTCCACCTCATGGTCGTGCTCGTCGACGAGCGCCCCGAGGAGGTCACGGACATGCAGCGGACCGTGAAGGGCGAGGTCATCGCCTCGACCTTCGACCGGCCCGCCTCCGACCACACCGCCGCCGCCGAGCTCGCCATCGAGCGGGCGAAGCGTCTGGTGGAGCTCGGTCACGACGTCGTCGTCCTGCTCGACTCGCTGACCCGTCTGGGTCGCGCCTACAACCTCGCCGCCCCGGCGAGCGGGCGCATCCTGTCCGGTGGTGTCGACGCCGCCGCGCTGTACCACCCGAAGAAGTTCTTCGGAGCCGCGCGCAACATCGAGAACGGTGGCTCGCTGACGATCATCGCCTCGGCGCTGGTCGAGACCGGCTCGAAGGCCGACGAGGTCATCTTCGAGGAGTTCAAGGGCACCGGGAACATGGAGCTGCGGCTCGACCGGCGCCTGGCCGACAAGCGGGTCTTCCCTGCCGTCGACGTCAACCCCTCCGGCACGCGTCGTGAGGAGATCCTCCTTGGCCGTGACGAGCTGGCCGTCATGTGGAAGCTGCGCCGGGTGCTCACCGCACTCGACAGCCAGCAGGCGCTCGAGCTGCTGCTGGGCAAGATGCGTGACACGAAGAGCAACGCCGAGTTCCTCATGCAGGTCAAGGCCCAGACCCCGACGACGGGCGCAGCCCGCGTGCCGACGAAGGACTGACCCAGCGGCCTGTCCATACCAGCGTGCCCCCGCGGGAAGTCTCGCGGGGGCCGCTGCGTTATGAGCAATTGTGAGCAGGGCCAGCAGTGCTGGCAGACTGCTCGCCGGCTCCGGCTCACGTGCGCCCTGTCCGAGGGGCCCGCACGACCCGGCGGCCACCGACACCCGAGGAGCACCTGTGAAGAGCGAGATCCACCCGGACTACCACCAGACCACCGTGACCTGCACCTGCGGGAACACGTTCAGCACCCGCAGCGCCGCGCCCGGCACCGAGATCCGCGCTGACGTGTGCAGCGCCTGCCACCCGTTCTACACGGGCAAGCAAAAGATCCTCGACACCGGCGGTCGCGTCGCGCGCTTCAACGCGCGCTACGGCAAGAAGAGCTGACGCAGGCTCCCTCGACGCCGGCCCACCCCGCGGGGTGGGCCGGCGTTCGTCGTCCTGCCTCGTCGACGCCTCGTCGACGCCCGTCTGCGACCCGATACGCCCAGGAGATCTCGTGAGCACCCCTGTCGACCGCCTGTCGGCGCTGCTGGCCGAGCACGCCGACGTCGAGCGCCAGCTCGCCGACCCGGCGGTCCACGCCGACGCAGCGCGCGCCCGCGCGCTGGGCCGCCGCTACGCCGAGCTGGGACGGGTGGCCGCGGCCGCGGCGGCGCGGGAGGCCGCCGTCGCCGACCTCACCGCGGGCCGTCAGCTGGCCGCGGAGGATGCCGCCTTCGCCGAGGAACTGCCCGCACTGGAGGAGACCGAGCGCGCCAGCGCCGACAAGCTGCGCGAGGTGCTGGCCCCGCGCGACCCGGAGGACGGCTCCGACGTCATCCTCGAGGTCAAGGCGGGGGAGGGGGGCGAGGAGTCGGCCCTGTTCGCCGGTGACGTGCTGCGGATGTACTTGCGCTGGGCGGAGCGCGTCGGCTGGCGCACGGAGGTGCTGTCCTCCACCGATTCCGACCTGGGTGGGTACAAGGACGTGTCCGTCGCGGTGAAGCGCCGCTCCGGTGACGACAGCCCCGACGGTCCGTGGGCCCGGCTGAAGTTCGAGGGCGGCGTACACCGCGTCCAGCGCGTGCCGGTCACGGAGTCGCAGGGACGCATCCACACCTCAGCCGTCGGCGTCCTCGTCGTCCCGGAGGTCGAGGACGCCGGCGACGTGGAGATCAGCCAGAACGACCTGCGCATCGACGTCTTCAGGTCGTCGGGGCCGGGCGGGCAGAGCGTCAACACCACCGACTCCGCCGTGCGCATCACCCACCTCCCCACCGGCACGGTGGTGAGCTGCCAGAACGAGAAAAGCCAGCTGCAGAACCGCGAGCAGGCGATGCGCATCCTACGGGCGCGCCTACGTGCCGCGCAGCTGGAGGCCGCCGAGGCGTCAGCCGCGGCCGCGCGCCGCTCGCAGGTGCGCACGGTGGACAGGTCCGAGCGGATCCGCACCTACAACTACCCCGAGAACCGCATCAGCGACCACCGCACCGGCTACAAGGCGTACAACCTCGACCAGGTGCTCGCCGGAGACCTCGACCCGGTGGTCCAGTCCTGCGTCGACGCCGACCTCGCCGCCCGCCTCGCCGACGCCGGTGCCTGAGCTGCGGGTCCCCGAGGTCGCTGGGGCGCGCGGCGGCGACCTCGCGGCCGTCCTGCGTGCCACCCGGCAGCGCCTGGCCGCCGCGGGCGTCCCCTCGCCGGCCGCGGACGCCGACCTGCTGGCCGGTCACGTCCTCGGCCTCGGGCTCGGGGAACTGCGGGCCGCGGCACTGCGAGGCGCCGCCCTGGCGCCCGAGCAGGCGGGGGAGCTGGCGGCCCTGGTCGCCCGACGCGAGGCGCGCGAGCCGCTGCAGCACCTCCTGGGGACGGCGCCGTTCCGCAGGCTCGAGCTCCTGGTGGGCCCGGGCGTCTTCGTGCCCCGGCCCGAGACGGAGACCACCGCGGGGCTGGCCGTCGAGGCCGCCGCCGCGGTCGCGGCCACCGGCCGCTCGCCGCTCGTGGTGGACCTGTGCACCGGCTCGGCCGCCATTGCGCTGGCCGTGGCCGACGAGGTGCCGACCGCGCGCGTCGTCGCCGTCGAACTCGACCCGGCCGCGCGCGCCTGGGCCCAGCGCAACGTCCAGGGGCACTCCCAGGACGGCGGCGCGGGGGATCGGGTGCGGCTCGTGGCCGGCGACGCGACGTCGCCGGAGGTGATCCCCGACCTGGACGGCGACGTCGACGTCGTCGTCTCCAACCCGCCGTACGTGCCGCCGGGGGCGGTGCCCCGCGAGCCGGAGGTGCGCGACCACGACCCAGCCCTCGCCCTGTGGGGCGGTGGGGACGACGGCCTGCTCGTGCCCCGCGGCGTGCTCGCCCGAGCTGCGGCGCTGCTGCGGCCGGGGGGATTCGTCGTCGTCGAGCACGCCGAGGTGCAGGGCGCCGCGCTCCGCGCGCTGCTGGTCGCGCCCACCTGGGTGGGCGCGACCACTCACGACGACGCCACCGGCCGCCCCCGCGCGACGAGCGCCCGCCTCGCTCAGCCAGCTGCCGGCTAGCGCGCCGCCAGGCTTCGCCGCGGCGCAGTGACACACTGGTCGGCGTGAGCAGCCGCTACGACTGCACCGACCCCGCTGCCCGCGAGGCGGGCCTGCGCCACGCCCGTGACGCCCTCGCCCGGGGCGAGCTGGTGGTCTTCCCCACGGACACGGTGCACGGCATCGCCGCCGACGCGTTCGACCCCGAGGCGGTCGCCCGCCTGCTGGCCGCCAAGGGGCGCGGCCGGGCGATGCCGCCGCCGGTGCTCGTCTCCGACGTCGCCGTCCTCGACGGCCTCGCCGCGGGCGTCCCGGCCACGGCCCGCGCGCTCGCGGAGGCCTTCTGGCCGGGAGGCCTCACCCTCGTGTGCCGCGCACAACCGTCGTTGCGCTGGGACCTGGGAGACACCGGCGGCACCGTGGCGGTGCGCGTGCCTAACCACGACCTCGTGCGCGAGCTGCTGCGCTCGACCGGCCCGCTGGCCGTGAGCAGCGCCAACAAGACCGGCAGGCCCGCGGCAACCTCTGCCGCCGAGGCCGAGGAGCAGCTGGGCGACGTGGTGGCCGCCTACCTCGACGACGGATCGCCGGCCCGCACCGACGCCCCGCCCTCCACCATCGTCGACGCCACCGGAGAGCAGCTGCGCGTGCTGCGCCGCGGCGCCGTCTCGACGGCCGCGCTGCGGGCGGTGGCCCCCGTCGAGGACGACGACGAGCCCACCGGGTGAGGGCGTACCTGCTCCTGCTGCTCATCGCGGCGGGCACCACCTACCTCGCGACGCCCCTGGTGCGCCGGATGGCGGAGCGCGCCGGTGCGCTGAGCCCCGTGCGGGACCGCGACGTCCACTCCGTGCCCACCCCGCGGCTCGGTGGGTTGGCGATGCTCGCTGGGGTGGCGGTGGCGTTCGCCGCCGCGAGCCAGATGCCGTTCCTGTCCGACCTGTTCAGCGACTCCCGCCAGCCGTGGGCAGTGCTCGGCGCCGCCGCGATCGTCAGCCTCCTGGGCGTCGCCGACGACGTGTGGGGCCTGGACCCGCTGACCAAGCTCGCCGGGCAGGTCCTCGCGGCCGGTCTCATGGCGTGGCAGGGCGTGCAGCTGCTGGGACTGCCCTGGGGCGGAGGGCTGGTGGTCGGGTCGGGCGGCCTGCTGCTCACGGTGACCGTGCTCGCCGTCGTCGTCGCGGTCAACGCGGTGAACTTCGTCGACGGGCTCGACGGGCTGGCCGCGGGCGTCGTCGGCATCGGGGGAGCGGCGTTCTTCGTCTACTCCTACCTGCTGACGCGCTCGGTGAGCACCGACAACTACGCCAACCTCGCGTCGATGACGGTCGCGGTGCTCGTGGGCGTCTGCCTGGGCTTCCTGCCGCACAACGTGCACCCCGCGCGCATCTTCATGGGCGACTCGGGCTCCATGCTCATCGGCCTGCTGCTCGCGGCCTCCGCCGTCTCGGTGAACGGCAGGTTCGACCCGGCGGCCCTGGGCCAGGTCACCGGCGCCCAGGTGGCACCGTTGCTGCTGCCGGTGCTCCTGCCGATCGCGGTGCTGTTGCTGCCCCTGACCGACCTCGTCCTGGCCGTCGTGCGACGCATGCTCGCAGGGCAGTCACCGTTCGCCGCGGACAAGCTCCACCTGCACCATCGGCTGCTGTCACTGGGACACACGCACGGTCGCGCCGTGCTCGTGCTGTGGCTGTGGACGGCCGTGGTCTCCTTCGGGGCGATCTCGCCGGCCTTCGTGCCGCTGCACGTCGCGCTGCCCGGGTGGGGTGTCGCGCTGGCGGTGGCAGTGGTGGTCACGCTCGGACCTGCCCGCCGCCGGTCGCGCACGCACGGGCCGGTGCTGCTCAAACGCCGTGGCGGACCCGGCGCCGGTGCGTCCGATCGGGTGAGGCGTGCGTCACGTCCCCAGACCCCCACAGACCAGGAGGGGAGCCCCGAACGGGCGTCCGCGCCGACCGGAGGGCCGACGCCGCGCGGCTAGGATCGCCGCGCCACCCGCCACCGACGTCTGGAGACACCCGTGCAGGCCTCGCGCCCGCAGGACCCCTACCGCGCCATGCTCCTGGGCGGCTCGCTGCCCGCCGCCGCCCTCGCCGTCGTCGCGGTGGTGGTGTTCACGATCCTCGACGGTGGCCGCGGCGCAGTGGGCGCCGTCACCGCTGCGCTGCTGGTGGGACTCACGTTTGCGTCCAGCGTGGTCGTGCTCCAGCGGGTCCGCCACCTCGAGCCCGTCATCGTGCTGGGCATCGCCATGGTCAGCTACATGAGCGTGGTGCTGCTGCTCGGCCTCTTCCTCATCGTCTTCCGTGACGCGACGTGGCTCTCGCCGGTGGCGTTCGCCGTCGCGGCGTGCGCGGTCTCCCTGTCGTGGACCGTCGGGCAGATCGTCGCCTTCACCAAGGTCCGCACCCTCCTGTTCGAGGAGCAGCCCGCGGCAGACGGCGCAGATCGCGGCGCAGGTCGGTGACGCCGGTGACCTCGGTGACCCGGGCGGACGAGCGGGCTCTGGCAGTCCGATACGGTGTTCCCGCTCATGCAGGTGGTGCTCAAGGGCGCGGACGTCGTAGCCCGCGCGTCATCGCACCCACCCGGCCGCACTTCGACCGAGAGGATGCCCACGGATGATCGGTGTGCCGACTTCAGCGGGCTTCGTGCCCCCGAGTCCCGCCGACTTCTGGCAGCCCCTGATCGGTGACGGCGGATTCGCCATCACCCGCCCCATGTTCCTCATGGTGCTGACGACGGCGGCCATTTGCCTGGTACTCGTGCTGGGCACTCGTCGCCTGACGCTCGTTCCGGGACGTGGGCAGTGGGCGCTCGAGGGCGTCTACGGCTTCGTACGTAACTCGGTCGGCCGCGACGTCATTGGCGCTGCCCATGTGCGGCCCTACCTTGGCCTGCTTCTGGCGATCTTCACGCTGGTGCTCGTCAACAACGTCATGGGCATCACGCCGCTGGTGCAGTACCCGACTTTCAGCCGCATCGGTTTCCCGATCGTGCTGGCAGTCGCGGTCTGGGCGGTCTACCTCGTGGCGCACGTCCGCCGGAACGGCCTCATCGGCTTCCTGAAGCACCTCGTGCCCCCGGGTCTGCCGGTGTTCGCGGTGCCGGTCGTGTTCGTCCTCGAGCTCCTGACCTTCCTCGTCATCCGGCCGGTCACGCTGGCGCTACGTCTGTTCGGCAACATGTTTGCCGGTCACACGCTGCTGCTGCTGTTCGCGCTGGGCGGCGAGTTCATGCTGCTCCACGGTGGAGCCTTCCTGAAGGTCGTGTCCGTCCCGACCTTCGCCATCTTCTTCTTCATCACGGCCTTCGAGATCCTTGTCTCGTTCCTGCAGGCCTACGTCTTCGTCCTCCTGACCTCGCTGTACATCGCCGAGGTCTACGCAGACGACCACTAGACCCACCACTCCGCCGGCAGCCGCCGTGCGGAACCACGAGAGGAACGGAACGGAACAATGACCGGCAGTCTTGCGATCGTGGGCTACGGCCTCTCGGCCATCGGGCCCGGCGTCGGCGTCGGCCTGATCTTCGCCGCGTACGTCAGCGGTGTTGCTCGCCAGCCCGAGGCCCGCGGCATGCTCCAGACGATCGCCATCCTCGGCTTCGTGCTCTGTGAGCAGTTCGCCATCTTCGGCATCGCCCTCGCGTTCGTCTTCAGCGGCTGACGCCGCCTCGCTGGAACTCCTAGGAGGAGTGACGATGACACCGGTCCTGACCGCGGAAGAGGGCTTCTGGGCCACGGCCTACCCGGTCATCCCGCACCCGGGCGAAATCATTGCCGGGACCATCTGCTTCATCGTCCTCCTGGTGGTCGCCTACAAGGTTGCCGTGCCGCGTCTGGAGACGATGCTGGCCCAGCGCCAGGCAGCCATCCAGGGTGGCATGGAGAAGGCCGAGAAGGCTCAGGCAGAAGCAGCGGCGGCGCTGGAGGAGTACCGCGCCCAGCTCGCCGACGCGCGTGCCGAGGCCGCGCGTATCCGTGAGGAGGCGCGCGCTGAAGGCGCAAAGATCATCGCTGAGATGCGTGAGCGTGCCGCCGCCGAGGCGGAGCGCATCACGGAGGCAGCCGGTCGCCAGGTGGAGGCCGAGCGCCAGGCGGCGGTCACGTCGCTGCGCACCGAGCTGGGTGGCCTGGCCACCGAGCTCGCCAGCCGCATCGTCGGTGAGTCCCTGACCGACTCCGCGCGCCAGTCGCGCATCGTCGAGCGGTTCCTCACCGAGCTCGAGCAGTCCTCGCCCGAGGAGGTCCGCGCCACCGCGGCCCCCGCGGAGCCGGCCGCTCCGAGCACCAGCCGGGGCACGAGCCGCTGATGCGCGGCGCTTCGCGAGACTCCCTCGCCGCGGCCCGGGATCGGCTCGAGCCGCTCCTGGCTCGTGGCGGTGCTTCGGCCCTCGGGCAGGAGCTGTACGCGGTGGCAGGCCTCCTCGACTCCTCGGTCGGGCTGCGCCGCGCCCTCACGGACAGCACGCGTACCGAGACCGACCGGGCCGCGCTGGCCCAGAAGCTGCTGGCCCGCCAGGTCTCCGGTCCCACGCTCGACGTGGTCTCCGGCCTGGTGCGGTCGCGGTGGTCGGAGCAGCGTGACCTGGGCGACGCCCTCGAGGCGCTCGGAACGCAGGCCATGCTGGCCGGCGCCGAGTCCGACCGGGTGCTCGACACCGTCGAGGACGAGCTGTTCCGGTTCTCGCGCCTCGTCGCCGGCGACCGTGCTCTCGCGGCCGCCCTCGACGATGGCCGTGCCACCCCGGCGCAGCGGGGAGCCCTGGTCGATGACCTGCTGGCCCGCCGCGCCGACCCCACGACGACGGCGCTGGTGCGCCAGGTGGTGACCGCCCCCCGCGGTCGCCGCGTCGCGGCCTCCCTCGAGGACCTCCTCGAGGCTGCCGCAGAGCGCCGCTCGCGTCTGCTCGCCGTCGTGACCGCTGCGGTGCCGCTCACCGCGGTGCAGCGGCAGCGCCTGGCCGCGGGGCTCACCCGCGTCTACGGCAAGCGGGTCCAGGTCCAGGTGGACGTCGACCCCGAGGTGCTCGGCGGCCTGCGCGTGCAGGTCGGCGGAGAGGTCCTCGACGCGACCACCGCCAGCCGCCTCGCGGCGGCCCGTCGGCGCGTGGTCGGCTGACCTCGCTCCAGCGGGGACACTGATAGACGACGCACGACCTCTCCACACCACGTACCACTTGACGATCAGGGAGCAGGAACAAACGATGGCGGAGCTGACGATCCGGCCTGAGGAGATCCGCGGCGCGCTGGAGGACTTCGTCTCCTCCTTCACGCCCGGCGGGAGCTCCCGTGAGGAGATCGGCACGGTCACCGAGGCCGGTGACGGCATCGCCCGCATCGAGGGCCTGCCCGGCGCCATGGCCAACGAGCTGCTCCGCTTCGAGGACGGCACGCTGGGCCTCGCGCTGAACCTCGAGGAGCGCGAGATCGGCGCCATCGTCCTGGGCGAGTTCGCCGGGATCGAAGCCGGTCAGCCGGTGCACCGCACGGGTGAGGTGCTGTCGGCGCCCGTTGGCGACGCCTTCCTCGGTCGCGTGGTCGACCCGCTGGGTAACCCGATCGACGGCCTGGGCGAGATCAAGGCCGAAGGCACCCGCGCCCTCGAGCTGCAGGCGCCCACGGTCGTGCAGCGCAAGTCGGTGCACGAGCCGCTGCAGACCGGCATCAAGGCCATCGACGCGATGATCCCGATCGGCCGCGGCCAGCGCGAGCTCATCATCGGTGACCGCCAGACCGGCAAGACGGCGATCGCGCTCGACACGATCATCAACCAGAAGGCCAACTGGGACTCGGGCGACCCGAAGAAGCAGGTCCGCTGCATCTACGTGGGAATCGGCCAGAAGGGCTCCACGATCGCCTCTGTGCGCGGCGCCCTCGAGGAGGCCGGCGCGATGGAGTACACGACCATCGTGGCCTCGCCCGCCTCTGACCCGGCCGGCTTCAAGTACCTCGCTCCCTACACCGGCTCGGCCATCGGCCAGCACTGGATGTACGGCGGCAAGCACGTCCTGATCATCTTCGACGACCTGTCCAAGCAGGCCGAGGCCTACCGCGCCGTGTCGCTGCTGCTGCGCCGCCCGCCGGGCCGCGAGGCGTACCCGGGTGACGTCTTCTACTTGCACTCCCGGCTGCTGGAGCGTTGCGCGAAGCTCTCCGACGAGCTCGGCGCCGGCTCCATGACGGGTCTGCCGATCATCGAGACGAAGGCCAACGACGTCTCGGCGTACATCCCGACCAACGTCATCTCCATCACGGACGGGCAGATCTTCCTCCAGTCCGACCTCTTCAACGCCAACCAGCGCCCCGCCGTCGACGTCGGCATCTCGGTGTCGCGCGTCGGTGGTGACGCCCAGATCAAGGCGATGAAGAAGGTGTCCGGCACGCTCAAGCTCGAGCTGGCCCAGTACCGCTCGCTGCAGGCGTTCGCGCTGTTCGCCTCCGACCTCGACGCCGCCAGCCGCAACCAGCTGGCCCGCGGTGAGCGCCTGACCGAGCTGCTCAAGCAGCCGCAGTACACGCCCTACCCGGTCGAGGAGCAGGTCGTGTCCGTCTGGGCCGGCACCAAGGGCAAGATGGACAAGATCCCCGTCGCGGACGTGCGCCGCTGGGAGTCCGAGCTGCTCGACTACCTGCGTCGCCACGACATCGCGCTCGGCACCATCCGGGAAACCGGCCAGCTCGGTGACGACACGGTGGCCGCCCTCAACAAGGCCGTCGACGAGTTCAACGCGACCTTCCGCACCTCCGAGGAGGGCGGCGGCCTTGACGACGGCGCGGCTGCAGGCGCACTGGACGACGTCCAGAACGAGCAGATCGTCCGGCAGAAGTCCTGACGTGTTCGCCCTGACGATGACGACGATGACGAGGGGAGGCACCGGTGGCCGGTCAGCTGCGTGAGTACCGCGGTCGCATCAAGTCGACCAAGTCGATCCAGAAGATCTTCCGCGCGATGGAGCTCATCGCCACGTCGCGGATCGCCAAGGCGCGCCAGGCCGTCGCGGCCTCCAGCCCCTACGCCCGGGCGCTGACCCGCGCGGTCTCCGCCGTGGCGACCTACACCGACGCCGAGCACCCGCTGCTCACCGAGCGGGAGAACCCGCAGCGGGCGGCGGTGCTCGTGGTCACCAGTGACCGCGGCATGGCAGGCGCCTACTCCTCGAACACGCTCCGGGAGGCCGAGCGCCTCATCGTGACGCTGCGCGAGCGCGGCGTGGAGCCCGTCCTCTACGTGCTCGGCCGCAAGGGCGTCACGTACTTCCGCTTCCGGCGTCGCGACATCGAGGCCTCCTGGACGGGGAACTCCGAGTCGCCGACCTACGAGATCGCCGACGAGGTCGGCGAGACCCTGGTCGAGGCGTTCCAGCGCGGTGGCGCCGAGGGCGGCGTGGACGAGATCCACATCGTCTCGACGCGCTTCCTGTCGATGGTGACGCAGGAGCCGCAGGCACTGCGCCTGCTGCCGCTGGAGGTCGTCGAAGGCGTCGAGGCGCCCCCGTCGCACGAGGTGCTGCCGCTGTACTCCTTCGAGCCGGACCCCGAGACCGTGCTCGACGCGCTCCTGCCCCGGTACATCAGCGCCCGCATCTTCAACCTGCTCCTGCAGGCCTCCGCCAGCGAGCACGCTGCTCGCCAGCGCGCGATGAAGGCCGCCGGCGACAACGCCGACGACATCATCAAGGACTTCACCCGCCTGGCGAACCAGGCGCGCCAGGCCGAGATCACGCAGGAGATCTCCGAGATCGTCAGCGGTGCTGACGCCATGACCTCGGCCCGCTGACCACCGCCTAGTTCGTCCGCTGAGAGGACCGCACCGAGATGACCGCGATCGCCACCGAGCGCCCCCATTCCGCCGCAGCCCCGGCGACCGGCCGCATCATCCGGGTGACCGGACCGGTCGTCGACGTCGAGTTCCCGGCGGACGGGATGCCCGACATCTACAACGCCCTCACCATCGACTACACCCTGCTCGGCGAGGCCACCTCGCTGACGCTCGAGGTCGCCCAGCACATCGGTGACAACCAGGCGCGCGCCATCGCCCTGAAGCCCACCGACGGCCTCGTGCGCGGCATGGAGGTCAAGGACACCGGGAACCCGATCTCGGTGCCCGTGGGCGACGTCACCCTGGGTCACGTCTTCAACGTCAGCGGCGTGCCGCTGAACCTCGCCGAGGGCGAGACCCTCGAGATCACCGACCGCTGGCCCATCCACCGCAAGGCGCCGGCGTTCGACCAGCTCGAGTCGAAGACCACGATGTTCGAGACGGGCATCAAGGTCATCGACCTGCTGACCCCGTACGTGCAGGGCGGCAAGATCGGTCTGTTCGGCGGCGCCGGCGTGGGCAAGACCGTGCTGATCCAGGAGATGATCCAGCGCGTCGCCCAGAACCACGGCGGTGTGTCGGTGTTCGCGGGTGTCGGCGAGCGCACCCGTGAGGGCAACGACCTCATCGGTGAGATGGAGGAGGCCGGCGTCTTCGACAAGACCGCGCTGGTCTTCGGCCAGATGGACGAGCCGCCGGGCACCCGCTTGCGCGTCGCCCTGAGCGCTCTGACGATGGCGGAGTACTTCCGCGACGTCCAGAACCAGGACGTGCTGCTCTTCATCGACAACATCTTCCGGTTCACCCAGGCCGGCTCCGAGGTGTCGACGCTGCTCGGCCGCATGCCGTCCGCGGTGGGCTACCAGCCCAACCTCGCCGACGAGATGGGTGTGCTCCAGGAGCGCATCACCTCCACGCGCGGCCACTCGATCACCTCGCTGCAGGCGATCTACGTGCCCGCTGACGACTACACCGACCCGGCCCCGGCGACGACGTTCGCCCACCTTGACGCGACCACTGAGCTCTCCCGCGAGATCGCCAGCCGCGGTCTGTACCCCGCGGTGGACCCGCTGACCTCCACGAGCCGCATCCTCGACCCGCGCTTCCTGGGGCAGGACCACTACCAGACCGCGACGCGCGTGAAGCAGATCCTCCAGCGCAACAAGGAGCTGCAGGACATCATCGCGATCCTCGGCGTCGACGAGCTGTCCGAGGAGGACAAGGTCGTCGTCAACCGCGCGCGCCGTATCCAGCAGTTCCTCAGCCAGAACACGTACATGGCCGAGAAGTTCACGGGCGTGCCCGGCTCGACCGTGCCGCTCAAGGACACCGTCGAGTCCTTCAAGATGATCGCTGACGGCGAGTACGACCACGTCGCCGAGCAGGCCTTCTTCAACGTCGGCTCCATCGAGGACGTCGAGAAGAAGTGGGCTGAGATCAAGAAGGAGACCGGCGAGTGAGCCTGCAGGTGCAGGTGGTCTCCGCCGAGCGCGAGGTGTGGACGGGCGAGGCCACGATGGTCCTCGCCCGGACGCTCGAGGGCGAGATCGGCATCCTCACCGGCCACGAGCCCATGCTCGCGGTGCTCGCCGCGGGTGAGGTGCGGGTGGACGGTGTCGGTGGAGCCGCTGGCATTACCGCTCACGTCGACGGCGGCTTCCTCTCGGTCGAGCACGACACCGTGCTCGTCGTGGCTGAGCGCGCTCGCGTGGGCGAGCGGGCCTGACGCTGACCAGCAGCTGACAGCCAGCTGACGGGAGTGCCCCTCGACGTCCTCCTCCTGGACGCCGCGATCGCCGCGGCGTCGGTGCTGGTGCTGCTCGGGCTCCTGCTCCTGGGGGTCGCGCTGCGGCGTCGTGCTCTTGTCAGCGTGCCGGGCAGCTTCGAGTGCTCGGTGCGGCGCCGCGGGCGGGCATGGTCTTCGGGCATCGGCAGGTTCGGCAGCCATCACGTGCAGTGGTGGGGTGTGATCTCGCTGAGGCCCGGGCCACGCTCGACGTGGGCGCGCACCGACCTCGAAGTCGTGGGTCGGCGTGCGCCGAGCGCTGAGGAGTCGGTATCGCTGCAGCCCGGCGACGTCGTCGTGCGGTGCACCCACCGGGGCGCCTGTCTGGAGCTCGGCATGACCTCCGACGCGGCCACAGGGTTCATCTCGTGGCTCGAGGCGGCTCCTCCGGGCTCCCCGGAGGGCCGCCCGGCGCTCTGAGTCGCCCCTAGCGCCCTGGGGAGACGTCAAGCGGCGTCGAGCAGGGCCCGGGCCACCCGGGCGTCCTCGGGGAAGACCAGCACCCGCGGACCGTCGGTGGTGGGCGCCAGCGTGGCGCGTACGCCCGCCGCTTCGAGGCGTTGACGGTCCACTTCGGCCTCGACGAACGTCCCTGGTTCACTGACGACGACGAGCAACCCGTACTCGCTGGCCCGCCCGGTGCGCGGCTTCTTGGTCACGAGCGAGTGGCCTCGCGAGAACGTCCAGCGCAGCGCCAGCACCAGAACTCCGAGCATCAGCAGGGACAGGGCGAAGGTGCCCCACGCGCTGCCGACCGCGACGCCGCTCACCCGCACATGGTGCGTCAGCGCAGCTCGCGCCACCAGCCCTCAGAACAGGCGCGACTCCACGTCGTCGACGCCGCGCAGCGCGTCGTAGTCGAGCACGAGGCAGCGGATCCCGCGGTCGGTGGCCAGCACCCGGGCCTGGGGCCGGATCTCCTGTGCGGCGAGCACTCCCTCGACGGGGGAGAGCAGCGGGTCGCGGTTGAGCAGCTGCAGGTACCGCGTGAGCTGCTCCACGCCGTCGATCTCCGCGCGCCGCTTGACCTCGACGGCCACGGTGCCGCCGCGGGGAGAGCGCACGAGCAGGTCAACGGGGCCGATCGCCGTGGGGTACTCGCGGCGGACGAGCTGGTGGCCCTCTCCGAGCAGCTCCACCTGCTCGGCCAGCAGCTTCTGCAGCTGCGCCTCCACGCCGTCCTTGACCAGGCCGGGGTCCGTGCCCAGCTCGTGCGTGGAGTCATGGAGGACCTCGTGGACGGCGACGACCAGCCGGTCCTCGGTCTTGGAGGCCTTCACCGTCCACACCTCGACAGCGCCCGCCTCCGCGTGGGGACCGGTCGCGGGCTCCACCGCCAGCGTGCACGGCGGGCTCATCCAGTTCAGGGGCTTGTAGGAGCCGCCGTCGGCGTGGACGAGGACGCTCCCGTCGGCCTTGACGAGCAGCAGCCGCGTCGCGAGGGGCAGGTGGGCATCGAGACGACCTTCGTAGTCGACCGAGCAGCGGGCGATGACCAAGCGCACGAGCGGGCAGGCTAGTCGGTGACACAGGACTGGGCCTGACACCGGGCCCGACGCCGGCCCCGATGATGGGCCTGACGCCGGCCCCTGTGCAGGGCCCGATGATGGTGCGGTGCCGCGCCGTCGTCTGCCCCGCCGGCGTGGTCCGGTGGAACCCGGACCCGCGCCGCGTCCGGTGGGCTGGGCCACGGCGGAGAGCGGGGCCGACGGCGAGTGGCTGGTGCGCGCCGTGCCCGGTGCGGCTGCGCTCAAGCCCTACCGGTGCCCGGGGTGCGAGCAGCTCATCCCGCCGGGCACCGCCCACGTGGTCGCGTGGCCCGCTGACGCACCGCCCGGCGTGGGCCCCTCGGAGCGACGGCACTGGCACCGCTCGTGCTGGCGCGCCCGGGCGCATCGTCGTCCTCGCTGACCCGGCGCTGACACCCCTGAGGTAACCACCCACGCGCAGCGGGCCGCGTCGCTACCGTGGGCGCATGCTCGTCGCGTTCTCCGTGGCACCGACCGCCGCCAGTGATCCCGACGGCTCCGTCACCGACGCCGTGGCTGCAGCCGTTCGCGTGGTCCGCGCCAGCGGCCTGCCGCATCGCACCGACGCCATGTTCACCACCCTCGAGGGCGAGTGGGACGAGTGCTTCGACGTCGTGCGGCGCGCCTGCGACGCCGTCGCCGCGGTGAGCCCGCGCGTCTCCCTGGTGCTCAAGGCCGACATCCGCCCCGGCCGCTCGGGCGAGCTCCAGGGCAAGCTCGACAGGCTCGAGGCCGCCGTGGAGCGCGCCGAGGGTGAATCAGGCCGCGGTCAGTGAGAGCGCGCCCCGCCGCCGCGGTCGGCATCGTCGCCGTCCTGCTGCTGGTGGCGGGGGCCCTGCTGGCCACCGTCCTCCGGCCAGCGGCGACCACGTCCGCACTGGTGCCGCCGGTGCCCGGGGCTGCCACACCCCTCGTCGTCCTCGAACCGGCGCTCCTGGCGGCCCACGGTGGACCCGTCACCGTGAGCGCTGACGGCCAGGGCGCCGTGGTGGTCGCGCAGGGCCGCGCCGGCGATGTCGCCGCGTGGGCCCGTGGAGCCACCCTCACCACGGCCTCGGGGCTCGACGACGGCGGCGGTGTGCGCGTCCAGCGCACCGACGGCTCCGCCCCCGCGCCCGACCCGTCGGGAAGCGACCTGTGGATGGCGGAGGCCAGCGGCAGCGGCCGCGCCGAGCTCGTCCTCGCGGCCCCCGCGCCGTCAGGCCCGCTGGCTGACGCGGTGCTCGTCGCCACCAACGGCACTGACGCGGCCCCCTCACGCGTCGAGCTGACGTGGACCTCATCCTCGGTGCCGGTGCTCGCATGGGGCCTCCTCGCCGCCGGTGTGCTTGCCGGTGCCGCGGCCGTGCTGCTGGTCGTGCGCCGACCGGCCGGACGCCGAAGGGCTGCGCGGTGATCTCGTGGCGCCGCCGGGGAGCGGGGGCCTGCGTTACGCGGGGCTGGTGGGCGGGAGCTGCCCTACTCGCCGTCGTCGTCCTCGCCGTCCTCATGGGAGGCCTGACCGGATGCTCCGCGGTCTCGATGCAGCCCGTCTCCTCCGCGGCGAGCCCCCGGGAGGCGTCGCCTGCGGTCAGCCAGGCCCAGGTGACTCGCGTGCTGCGTGCCGTCGCCGCGGTGCAGCCCGCCGCGCTGGAGAGTCGCTACGGGGGCGCGGTGCTCGAGGTGCGCCGAGCTGCCCTCACCGTGCGCGAGCGGGTGCCCACGAGCCCGGAGCCCGCCTCGCTCACCGGGAAACGACTGCTGACGGCCGTCCCACCCGCGGGGGAGTGGCCCCGGTGGTTCCTCGTCGCGCTGCAGCCCGGCGGCGGGGCCGTGCCCCAGGTGGCCGTGCTCGTCCAGGACGGCCCGCGCGACCCGTACCGCGTGGTCGCGTGCGCCACGCTGCTGCCCGGCGCGACGCTGCCCGACCTGATCCAGCAGGACGGCGCCGCGCAGCCCCTGGCCGCTGACGCATCAGGTCTGGTGGCCACACCGGCCGAGGCGGTGGCGGGCTACGCCGACATGCTCACCCACGGCGGCGCCTCACCCGCGGCCGCCACCATGGCGCCCGATGCGCTGAGCGCGCAGGTCCTCGCCGAGCAGCAGGCGGAGCGCGACGGCGTCTCGCAGTACATGGCCTATTCCGCGGCACACACCCCGCGTGACGCAGGGCTGTGGTCACTGCGCACCGCTGACGGCGGCGCGCTCGTCGTCGGAGTCCTGTCGGGGACGCGCACCTTCACGCCGCGCGGCGTCGGGGTCAGCCAGTCGCTCCCGCCCGACCTGGCGGCGCTGGCGGGCGCGGCGTCCGCGCCGCACGGGCTGGAGGTGTCGACGGCGGAGGTCGTCGTCCTCCACGTGCCGGCCCAGGGCACGGGGCAGGGCAAGAACCAGGGCAAGGACCAGGGCCAGGAGCAGGGCCGGGTGGCCCTGGTGGCCGGACAGCGCGGCACCACGGGCGTCACGGTCCGCTGACAGCTTGCTCGGGCGCCTGGGGGAGGATGGGGGACATGAGTACCCCGGCGAGCCGCCCCGGCCCGCGCCTCAACCTGCGCGGCGCTGTCGACCTCTCTGGCCTGGCCCATCGCGCCCAGCGCCCCGCCGCCCCGGCCCCCGCTGCGCCACCGGCGGCACCCCCCGCGGGAGCACCCGCCCGGACGGCGCCAGCAGCGCCCGCAGGAGCCTCCCGCGTCGTCGTCGACGTCACGGATGCCGACTTCTCCTCGCTGGTCCAGCTGTCGGCCCAGGTGCCGGTGGTGGTGGACCTGTGGGCCACCTGGTGCGGCCCGTGCAAGCAGCTCTCGCCCGTGCTGGAGCGGCTGGCGGAGGAGTACGCCGGCGCCTTCCTGCTGGCCAAGGTCGACGTCGACGAGAGCCCGCAGGTCGCCGCGGCCTTCCAGGTGCAGTCCGTCCCGACCGTCGTCGCGGTGCTCGCCGGGCAGCCGGTGCCCCTCTTCCAGGGTGCCTACCCCGAGGCGCAGGTGCGCCAGGTCCTCGACGAGCTGCTCAAGGTCGCCGCAGCCAACGGGGTCACCGGTCGTGTGCCCACCGGTGCCGAGGACGACGACGAGGCGCCCGCCCCCGCCGAGCCGCCGCTGCCCCCGCTGCACGCGGAGGCGCGGGAGGCCATTGCCCGCGGAGATCTCGACGCCGCCGCCGACGCCTACCGGCGCGCCCTCGCGGACGCCCCGGCCGACACCGAAGCCGCCGTCGGGCTCGCGAGCATCGAGCTGCGCCGCCGCACCCGGGGCTCGACAGCGTCCGCTGCGCTGGCTGCCGCTGACGCCGCTCCGAGCGACGTCGATGCGGGTCTGCTCGCCGCGGACCACCAGGTGCTCGCCGGTGACGCCGAGGGCGCCTTCTCGCGCCTCGTGGCGCTGGTGCGCGCGAACTTCGGAGACGACCGCGACCGCGTGCGCGCTCGCCTCGTGGAGCTCTTCGAGGTCGTCGGACCTGACGACCCGCGCACCGCAGCCGCCCGTCGGGCTTTGGCGGCCGCCCTCTACTGACGGCTACTGACGGCGCTGGCGGCCGTCCTCGACCGAGGACGGCCGCCAGCGCTCGCTCAGCCCTCTGACGCGGCAGCCTCGGGAGCAGGAGCCTCCGGAGTACTGGCCTCAGGAGTGCTGGCCCCGGAAGCCGCGGCCGTCTCTGCCTTGGCCTTCGGGGTCCTGGTCCGGGGGGCCTTTGCCTTGGGAGCCGCAGACTTCGGGGCCGCAGCCTTCGTGATCTTGGCCACGGCCTCGTCGGACTCCTCGCCGTTCTTGAGGAACTCCGGCGGGTCTGCCGCGACGACGAGCGTGTCGAGCGTCGCGTCGTCCGTCTCGCGGGCGACGGCCTCGGAGACGTCCGTCGCGGCGGTAACGGGCGTGAGGCCCTCGGCCGGAGGCCACTCCTCGGGCGTGAACCAGATGGCACCCAGCGGCGGGATCCGCACCAGCGCTGACGCCGGCTGACCCCAGTGCGGCGTGGCGGCGGCCTCGACGGTGCCGCCGTTGGTGACCCCGGAGCCGCCGTAGGTCTTGTCGTCGGTGTTGAGGACCTCGGTCCAGCGGCCGGCGCCGGGGAATCCGAGGCGGTAGTCCTCGTGGGGGACACCGGCGAAGTTCACGACGAACACCAGCGGGCGGCGCTGCGTGTCCCAGCGGATGAACGAGAACGTGTTGTGCGCGGAGTCGTCGGAGCTGATCCAGGAGAAGCCCGCCGGGTCGGTGTCGAGCTCGTACAGCGCCGGCGTCTCCTTGTAGAGCCGGTTCAGCTCGGTGAGGCACTCCAGCACGCCGGCGTGCAGCGGCTGGTCGAGCAGCCACCAGTCCAGCCCGCGGCCCTCGGACCACTCGGCCTCCTGGCCGAACTCCTGGCCCATGAACAGCAGCTGCTTGCCGGGGTGGGCCCACATGAACGCCAGGAAGGCGCGCAGCGTGGCCACCTGCTGCCAGCGGTCTCCCGGAGCCTTGCGCAGCAGGGAGCCCTTGCCGTGCACGACCTCGTCGTGGCTGATGGGCAGCACGTAGTTCTCGGAGTAGGCGTAGACCATGGCGAACGTCATCTCGCCGTGGTGCCAGCTGCGGTTGACCGGGTCTTCTCCCAGGTAGCGCAGGGAGTCGTGCATCCAGCCCATGTTCCACTTCAGACCGAACCCGAGGCCCCCGGCGTCGGTGGGGCGCGTCACGCCCGGCCACGCCGTCGACTCCTCGGCGATCATGACGATGCCGGGGACTCGCTTGTAGGCGGTGGCGTTGACCTCCTGGAGGAACTCGATGGCCTCCAGGTGCTCGCGACCGCCGAACCGGTTGGGCACCCACTGCCCGCTCTGGCGGGAGTAGTCGAGGTAGAGCATCGAGGCGACGGCGTCGACCCGGAGCCCGTCGATGTGGAACTCCTGCAGCCAGTACACGGCGTTGGCCACGAGGAAGTTGCGGACCTCGGGGCGGCCGAAGTCGGGCACGAGGGTGCCCCAGTCGGGGTGCTCACCCTTGCGGGGGTCGGGGTACTCGTACAGCGGCTCGCCGTCGAAGCGCGCCAGGGCCCACTCGTCCTTGGGGAAGTGTGCGGGCACCCAGTCGAGGATCACGCCGAGGCCCGCCTGGTGCAGCCTGTCGACGAGGTACTTGGCGTCGTCCGGGGTGCCCAGGCGCGACGTGGGCGCGTAGTAGCCGGTGACCTGGTAGCCCCACGAGCCACCGAAGGGGTGCTCGGCGATGGGGAGCAGCTCGACGTGGGTGAAGCCGGCGGCCGAGGCGTACTCGGCCAGCTGGTCGGCAGCTTCGCGGTAGCTCAGGCCCGGGCGCCAGGAGGCCAGGTGCACCTCGTACACGCTCATGGGCGAGGTGATGACGTCGGTGCTGGCGCGCTGCGCCAGCCACTCCTCGTCGTTCCAGGTGTAGTTCGACTCGGTGACCACCGAGGCGGTCAGCGGCGGCACCTCCGTGGCGCGCGCCATCGGGTCGGCCCGCTCCACCCAGCCACTCGACTGCGTGTGGATGCGGAACTTGTACCGGGTGCCCACGCCTACCGCGGGCACGAAGAGCTCCCAGACGCCGGAGCCGCCCAGGGAGCGCATCGAACTCTGGCGCCCGTCCCAGCCGTTGAAGTCTCCGACCACCTGCACGGCGCGCGCCCGCGGCGCCCACACGGCGAACGAGGTGCCGTTGACCTCGCCCATGGTGCCCGGCCAGCGGCGCACGTGAGCGCCCAGCACGGTCCACAGGTCTTCGTGGCGGCCCTCGGAGATGAGGTGGAGGTCGAACGGGGTCAGCGTCGGGAGGAAGCGGTAGCCGTCGTCGACGACGACGGGCTCCTCTCCCGGCATCGTCACTTCGATCCGGTAGTCGGTGACCTGGTCACCGGGCATGACGGCGGCCCAGATCCCCTCGACCTCGTGCGTGAAGGGCGTGCGGCTGCCATCGGGCGTGAGGAGCACCACCTGCTCGGCGAGCGGACGGACCGTCCGCACGACGATGGTGCCGTCGTCAGCCTGGTGCACGCCCAGCACGTCGTGGGGGAACGGACTCTCACCGCGCGCCACCTGGCGCAGGAGCTCGGCGTCGAGGCTGGCGGGAGCCTTGCTGGTGTCCATGCCCCTCACCCTGGCACGAGGTCCGACAGGCTGCTACGCCGCCGGTCCCGCAGCGAGCACCCTGTCGATGGCGGCGAGCGGCACCGGCACCCACGCGGGGCGGTTGCGCACCTCGTAGACCACCTCGTAGAGCGCCTTGTCGAGCTCGAGCGCGTCGAGCAGCGTCCCCGCCGAGCGCGGGTCGGCGCCGGTCACCGCGGCGTAGCCCTCGCAGAACGCCGCGCGCGCGGCGTCTGCCCAGCTCCTCGCGGCTTCGCGGGCCGCTGCGGCTTCCGGTCCCTCCGTGAGCCCGACCGTCGTCTGGCGGGCCGCGTAGTCGAAGGAGCGGAGCATCCCGGCGACGTCGCGCAGTGCGAGGTCGGGCAGGGTCCGCTCGGCGAGCGGACGCAGCGGCTCGCCCTCGAAGTCGAGCAGCACCCAGCCGCGGCCCGGCACGTCGAGCACCTGGCCCAGGTGGTAGTCGCCGTGGACGCGCTGCAGCGTCCCGAGGGTTGCAGCGTCCAGCGATCCCGAGGAGGCCACGCGCGCGCGGAGCGCGTCGGCCCGCGGCGCCAGCACGTCAGCCTCGGACAGCGCCCACTCCAGCCGCTGGAGCCAGCCCTCGGCGAGGCGGCGGGCGTCGTCGTCGTCGGCCGGGCGGCTGGGCAGCTGCTCGGCCAGGGCGGCGTGCACCTGGGCGGTCGCGGCGCCCAGTGCGCGGGCCCGCTCGGAAAAGTCGGTTCCGGACACCACGGCGGCAGTGGCCTCGCGCCAGGCGTCCTGCGCGCCGGCGAGGAACTCCGAGGCGACGGCGAGGTCTCCGGAGACCAGCGGCTGCGACGGGTCGGAGCTGACCGGCCAGGAGCCCTCGACCCAGCCCGCCAGCGCGGGGACGGCGCGCACGCCGGTCGGGGCGAGCGAGGCCTGCACCTCGACATCGGGGTTGCGGCCGGGGTGCAGCGTCCGGAAGACCTTGACGATGACGGGCGCGGAGCCGTCGTCCGGCTCGACGATGATCGAGGTGTTGGACTGCTCACCGCGCAGCACGCGGGCCGGGGTGCCGGGCTCCGGCGGCGCGACGCCGGCGGGGTGATGGCCCACGGCAGTGCCGGCGTGCTCGGCCTGCTCCCCGGTGGCGTCCAGCGCAACCCCGCAAATCTGCCCGTCCAGCAGCGCCAGGAGCGCCTCGACGTAGGCCGGGTCGTGCGGGCCGTCGTAGACGAACCAGCCGATGCCGTCGGGGTCCGTGAGCACCCCGAGCAGCGCCGCGACCGCGTCGGACCCGGAGCGCGGAGCGCGCCGGTGCACCAGCGGCACCTGGACGATGTCGACGTGTCCCGCGCCGCCGCCCGCGACCGTGGTCACGCGCAGCACGTGGACGATGACGCGCACGTCCTCCGGGTCGGCCCACGGCAGCAGGAGCCGCCCCACCACTTCGGTGCGGGCCTCGCGGCCCTTGGCGGGGTACCACCGCTGGTGGGGCACCCACGGGCCGAGCAGGTCGTGCAGGTGCGTGCCAGTGGCCGGAGTGGCGGTCGGTGCCGTCGCCGTCGTCGGCGTTGTCTGGGCGGTCTGCGTGCTCATGCGAGCTGGCCCCCGTCGCCGTCGCCGTCGTCCTGGCTGTCGTGATCGTCGTCACTGGGCGCCGGGGCGGAACGGGTCACGGCCACCACGTGGAAGGGCGTCGTGGAGGGGCCGAGCTTGACGTAGGTGTTCTCCCACCACGTCCACGTGTCACCGCTGATGAGGTCGCGCGCGGAGAACGAGTCCCACGGGGCCAGACCAAGCGCCGGCATGTCGAAGTGGACGATCGTCTCGCGGGTCGCGTGCGGGTCGAGATTGACGACGACGAGGACGACGTCCTCCGCGCCGGTCGGCGACTGCTCCGCCGGCACGCGCCGCGAGTAGGCGAGCACGTTGTCGTCGTCGGCGGTGTGGAAGGTCAGCCCCCGCAGACGCTGCAGCGCCGGGTGGTGGTGGCGCGCGTAGTTGAGCTTGGCGAGCAGCGGAGCCAGCGAACGGCCGGACGCGGCGCCGGCGTCCCAGTCGCGCTGCTTGTACTCGTACTTCTCGTTGTCGATGTGCTCCTCGGCGCCCGGCCGCGCGACGTTCTCCACCAGCTCGTACCCGGCGTAGATGCCGTAGGTGGGCACCGCCGTGGCCGCGATGACGGCGCGCAGGGCGTGCGCCGTCGGGCCACCGAACTGCATGTACGGCGTGAGGATGTCGTGGGTGGTGGGCCAGAAGCTGGGCCGCAGGTAGTCGGCGGTGCCGCCGCGGGCGGCGTCACCGGTGCCGGGCTCGTCACCGCCGGTGGTGAGCTCCAGCAGGTAGTCGGTGAGCTGCTGGCGGGTGTTGCGCCACGCGTAGTACGTGTAGCTCTGCGCGAAGCCGACCTTGGCCAGCGCCCGCATCATGGCGGGCTTGGTGAAGGCCTCGGACAGGAACAGCACGTCCGGGTCGACCTCGCGGACCTTCGCGATGAGCCACTCCCAGAACACCACCGGCTTGGTGTGCGGGTTGTCGACGCGGAACAGCTTCACGCCGTGCCGCACCCACACCAGCACCACGCGCAGCACCTCGGCGTAGATGCCGTCGGGGTCGTTGTCGAAGTTGACCGGGTAGATGTCCTGGTACTTCTTCGGCGGGTTCTCGGCGTAGGCGATGGAGCCGTCGGAGCGGCGGGTGAACCACTCCGGGTGCTCGCCCACCCACGGGTGGTCCGGCGAGGCCTGCAGGGCGATGTCGAGGGCGACCTCGAGGCCGCGGTCGTTCGCGTACCTCACGAAGTGGTCGAAGTCGTCGAAGGTGCCCAGGTCGGGGTGGATGGCGTCGTGTCCGCCGGCCTCGGAGCCGATGCCGTACGGCGAGCCCGGGTCTCCCGGTTCGGTGGTGAGGGTGTTGTTGCGGCCCTTGCGGTTGGTGGAGCCGATGGGGTGGATGGGCGTGAGGTAGACGACGTCGAAGCCCATCGCCTTGGCCCTGTCGATGGCCGTGGTGGCGGTGCGCAGCGTGCCGCTGTGCCAGGAGCCGTGCTCGTCGCGCCAGGCGCCCTCCGAGCGCGGGAAGATCTCGTACCAGGCGCCCACCAGCGCGCGCTCGCGCTCCACCCGTAGCCGCATCACCGGCCCGGGGGAGACCATGTCGCGCAGCGGGTGCTCGTCGAGGACGGCGCGCACCTGGTCGGCGGTGCCCGCGGCCAGGCGCGCCTCGGCGGGGCGGCCGGCGTCGCGCAGGGCCCACGCCGCGCCGTGCAGCACGTGGACGGCCTGCTCGGGCAGGCCCTCGCGGGCCGCGGCGCGCTCCAGCAGGAGCGCCCCCTCGATGAGCATGAGCTCGACGTCGACGCCGGCGCGGACCTTGATGGTGGCGTCGTGGTCCCATGTGCCGTACGGGTCGCTCCAGCCCTCGACCCAGAACGTCCAGTCGCCCGGGGAGTCGGGCACCACCCACGCCTCCCAGCGGTCGGTGCCGGGGTCGAGCGGAGTCATCGTGATGCGCGTGCGGATGGTGCCGTCGGGGCGGGCGAGCACCGCCGAGGCGTTGACGGCGTCATGCCCTTCACGGAAGACCGTGGCGCGCACGGGCACGGCCTCTCCGACGACGGCCTTGGCCGCCCACCGGCCGCCGTCGACCACCGGGCTGGTGTCGAGGACGGGGATGCGCCCCAGCCCGCTGGGGGAGGGGGCGATCACCGGCTCGGGCTCCGGTCCGGGCTCGGAGACGTCGTCGGGCCGCGGCTGGGGCTCGTCCAGGCTCAGCTCGGGCTCGAGGGGGGACTCAGCGGTCACGAGGGACTCAGCGGTCACGACGTCGAACCTATCGAGCCGCCCGCGCGAACGACACCCGAGATCGATCCGGATCAGCGGCCGGCGGCGTTACCCGTCTGCGCCCACAGTGCAGCTGTCGGTGCGCTCGCAGACCGGGGAGGCGCTGGCATAGGTTCGGCCACCGTGAGAGCGATCCGACGGTTCACCGTCCGCACTGCGCTACCGGAGAAGCTGGCGCCTCTCGGAGAGCTGGCCACCAACCTGCGGTGGTCCTGGCACGCCCCGACGCAGGACCTCTTCGCCAGCCTCGACCCTGCGAAGTGGCAGTCCCTGCGTCATGACCCGGTGGCGCTCCTGGGCTCCCTGTCGCCCGAGCGCCTCGCCGAACTCGCGGCCGACCGCGCCGTGGTGAAGGCCGTCACGGCGGCCGCGGCTGACCTCAAGGCCTACCTCACGGGCGACCGCTGGTATCAGGAGCAGGCCCGCCAGAGCCCAGCCGGGGGCCCCGCTCTGCTGCCGGAGGCCATCGCCTACTTCTCCCCGGAGTTCGGCATCACCTCGGTGCTGCCGCAGTACTCCGGTGGTCTGGGCATCCTGGCTGGTGACCACCTCAAGGCCGCCTCCGACCTGGGCGTGCCGATCGTCGGCGTCGGGCTGCTCTACAAGGCCGGCTACTTCAAGCAGGCCTTCAGCCGCGACGGCTGGCAGACGGAGACCTACCCCGTCTCCGACCCCGACGGGCTGCCCCTGACGCAGCTGCGCGAGGCCGACGGCACACCCGCCGTGGTGTCCCTCCCGCTGCCGCACGGCCGGACTCTACTGGCGCACGTGTGGAAGGCCGACGTCGGCCGCGTCCCGCTGCTCCTGCTCGACTCCGACGTCACCGGCAACGACGAGGCCGCCATCAACGTCACCGACCGCCTCTACGGCGGCGGCGGCGACCACCGCCTCCAGCAGGAGCTGCTGCTCGGCGCCGGCGGTGTCCGCGCACTACGGCTGTGGTCGCGTCTGTCCGGCGCCCCGGAGCCGACCGTCTACCACACCAACGAGGGCCACGCCGGCTTCCTTGGCGTCGAGCGCATCCGCGAGCTCACGGCGCAGGGCCTCACCTTCGACGAGGCCGTCGAGGCCGTCCGCGCCGCCACCGTGTTCACCACGCACACGCCCGTGCCCGCCGGCATCGACAGGTTCGGCCGCGACGCCGTCGCCGAGCACCTCGGCGGGTCCGGCTTCCTCGGCGACCTCCCCCTCGACAGGGTGCTCGCCCTCGGCGCGGAGGACTACGCCGGCGGTGACCCCTCGGTGTTCAACATGGCCGTCATGGGCTTCCGCCTGGCGCAGCGCGCCAACGGCGTCTCCGCCCTGCACGGCGAGGTCTCCCGAGGCATGTTCTCCGGCCTGTGGCCGGGCTTCGACGCCGACGAGACGCCCATCACCTCCATCACCAACGGCGTGCACGCCCCGACCTGGGTCGACCGCAAGGTCGTGGACCTGCTCGCCGCCGCCGGTGGCGGTGCCGACGCCTCCGACCAGGCCGGTGCCGCCGCCGCGCTCGACGAGAAGGAACTGTGGAGCCTGCGCGGCGAGCTGCGCGCCCAGCTCGTGGCCGACGCCCGCCGCCGCGTGCGCTCCTCCTGGCTGCGGCGCGGGGCGTCACCGGCCGAGCTGGCCTGGGTGAACGACGCGCTCGACCCCGACGTGCTCACCATCGGCTTCGCCCGCCGCGTGCCCACGTACAAGCGCCTCACGCTCATGCTGCGCGACCCCGAGCGCCTCAAGGCGCTGCTCACCCACCCGACCCGCCCGGTGCAGCTGGTCATCGCCGGCAAGAGCCACCCTGCGGACGACTCCGGCAAGCGGCTCCTGCAGCGGATGGTGCAGTTCGCCGACGACGCCGGCGTGCGCCACCGCATCGTCGTCCTGCCCAACTACGACATCCGCATGGCGCAGACCATGTACCCGGGCGTCGACGTGTGGCTCAACAACCCGCTGCGCCCGCTCGAGGCCTGCGGCACCTCCGGCATGAAGGCCGCCCTCAACGGCGGTCTCAACCTGTCGATCCTCGACGGGTGGTGGGACGAGTGGTTCGACGGCGAGAACGGCTGGGCGATCCCGACCGCCGACGGCGTCGAGGACCCCGACCGCCGCGACGACCTCGAGGCCGCCGCGCTCTACGACCTCATCGAGACCCAGGTCGCGCCGCGCTTCTACGACCGAGACGCCGCAGGCCTTCCCGGCCGCTGGCTGGAGATGATCAAGCACACCCTCGCCACGCTCGCGCCCAAGGTGCAGGCCACGCGTATGGTGCAGGACTACGTCACCACCCTGTACGTGCCCGCGGCGACCTCCGGTGCCGCGCTCGCGGCCGATGACTTCGCCGGGGCGCGCGACCTCGCCGCGTGGAAGGGCCGCGTCCGCGCGATGTGGAACGGCGTGCGGGTCGACCACGTCGAGTCCGGCGGCGTCAGCGACTCACCGGAAGTCGGCGACGAGGTGCGCGTCGCCGCCTACGTCTCGCTCGGGCAGCTCTCGCCGTCCGACGTCGAGGTGCAGGTGGTGCACGGCCGCGTCGACGTCGACGACGAGCTGCTGGAGACGTCCGCCGCCCCGCTGGCACTGGAGGAGAGCTACGAGGAGGGCCGCCACCTCTTCAGCGGCACCGTGGTGCTGCGGCGCTCCGGCGCGTTCGGCTACACCGTGCGTGTCCTGCCGCGCCACGGCGCGCAGGCCAGCGCCGCCGAGACCGCGCTCGTCACCAGCGCGTGACCCGTCGCTGAGCCACCGATGATCACTGTCCGCGGCCTGCGGCGCTCCTATCCGGGCGCCGCAGGCCGCGGGGCTGTCGGGGGCAGGGTCGACGGCAGGGTCGACGGCAGGTTTGACGCCATCGCAGGCCTCGACCTGCACGTACCCGAGGGGAGCTTCACCAGTCTCATCGGACCGAGCGGTTGCGGGAAGTCGACCCTGCTGCGCGCCGTCGCCGGTCTGGAGGATCCCGACGACGGCGAGGTGCTCGTCTGCGGGCGCCCGCCCGGCGTCGCTGCCGCCGACAAGGAGATCGGCCTGGTGCCGCAGACCCCCGCGCTGCTGCCCTGGCTCACGGTGCGCTCCAACGTCGAGCTGCCAGCGCGCGTCAACCGCTCCGCCGACCGCCGCCGCCAGCGCGCCGGCGGGGTGGCGCAGCGCGGCGACGTCGTGGAGGTGCTCCGCGAGGTCGGCCTGGGCGACGCGCTCGACAGGTACCCCCACGAGCTGTCCGGCGGCATGCAGCAGCGCGTGGCCCTAGCCCGTGCCGTGGCGATGCGCCCGCGCGTGCTGCTGCTCGACGAGCCGTTCAGCGCTGTCGACGAGATCACCCGCGAGGCGCTGCGGCGCCAGCTGCTCGCGCTGTGGGAGCACGTACGCACCACCGTGATCTTCGTGACGCACTCGGTGCGCGAGGCGGTGGTGCTGTCCGACACGGTGGTGGTCATGGCCGGCCCGCCGGGGCGCGTGGTCGACGTCGTCGACGTCGGGCTGCCGCGACCGCGTGCCGGCGCCGACCTGGGAGGTGCCGCGATGCACGCCGTCGAGGACCGGCTCCGCCGTGAGCTGGCGGCCGCCTGGGCGGGGGAGCACGGGTGAGGCGTTGGTGGCACCCGGCTATCTGGGCCCCGGCGGTGGTGGCGCTCCTGGTCCTTGCGGTGGTCTGGCAGCTCGTGGCCGCCCGCCTCGTGGAGCGCGGCCAGACGTACCTGCTGCCGCTGCCCGCCGACGTGGTCGCCGAGCTGGTCGGCTCACCCGGCACCTACCTGTCCGATGCCTGGACCACGCTGTCGACGGCCCTGCTGGGCGTGCTGCTGGGCGGGGTTCTGGCCGCCGTGCTCGCCGTCCTGCTGAGCGAGGTGCCGCTGCTCGCGCGCGCCATCCTGCCGCTGGCTGTAGTGCTCAACACCACGCCCGTGGTGGCCTTCGCCCCCGCCCTGGTGGTGGCGTTCGGCTTCGGGCGTACGCCGAAGGTGCTGGTCACCGCCGTCGTCGTCTTCTTCCCCGTGCTGGTCACGCTGCTGCAGGGGCTGCGGGCCGCCCCGCCGGACGCGCTCATGGTGCTGCGCTCGCTGCGCGCCTCCCGCGCCGAGGTGCTCCTGCGGCTGCGGCTGCCCTCGGCGCTGCCCGCGCTGTTCACCGCGCTGCGCGTGGTGCTGCCGCTGTCGGTGGTGGGAGCGGTGGTCGCGGAGTTCGTCGCGGCGGGCTCGTCGTCGGGCCTGGGAACCCTCATCACCACCTCGGCCGCCAACTACCAGCTCGCGCCCGTGTACGCCGCGATCATCGTGCTCGCCGTCATGGGCGTGGCACTGCTGGGCGTGGTGGTCGCTGTCGAGCGGCGGGTGCTGGCCCGCTACGCCCCGGGGCGGCGCTGAGCGAGTGCTGGACCGCGGCCGTCTCGCTGGGGCGCGTGACGCCCGACGTGCAGAACTCGGCTGGGAAGCCCCCAGGGCCGCCTCCGGCCGGGTTCTGCACGTCTGACGTCACACCCGGCGTCCCGCCGGGCATGCCGAAGTCCGCTGTGAGCGCATCCACGGCACTGGTGGCGCACTTCTGCATGTCCGGCGGGTCGCCCGCGCGCGGCGCTGTGGACGGCTGGTCCCGCCGGGTCTACCGTTCGGCCATGACGATCACGTCTGCACTGGTCAGGGCGTTGGTGTCGCTGCCGCGGCGGGCCGGCGCGTACGCCTACGGCATCGTCTTCGGGTTCCCGAACGAGCGCCGCTACGGCAACCACCCCGGCTACCGCCACGAGCCGTCCGCTCGAGCGGGCGCCACCGACGGCCTGCAGGGTGCGGCCCACCTGGGCGCGGTGGGCACGGCGATCGCGGCCGCCTCCGCCGGCTCCTGACCGCCGACTCGAGCGGCTCCGCGGCGGCGGAGTCCCGGGGCAGGATCCGCTCGATCCTGACTCTCGACTCCACCGCGGCGGCCGCACCGCGACCGGTCCAGGACCGCACCGGGCCGCGAGGCCCGACAATCGGCGCTGTGACCCCGCTCCGACGCCGCTCTCCGCTGGCCGCGCTCGCGGCCGCCTCCACCGCCGTCCTCCTGCTGTCCGCCTGTTCAGGCTCCTCCGACGAGCCGGCCGGGGCCTCCGGGGGCGCGTCGAGCGCCAGCGGCGTCATCGATGCCGACCGCTGCGCGAAGAACCGTGACGCCGGCACCGTCACCTACCTCACCGGCTACCAGTACCAGGCGAGCACCACCATCCTGGAGGCCGTCGCCGCGGAGTCGATGGGGTTCTTCAAGGACGTCTGCCTCGACGTCCAGCTGCAGCCCGGCAGCGGTGACACCGCCCAGGGCGCTCAGCTCACGGCTGCCGGCCGCGCCCAGCTGTCGGGCGTCGGGAGCGCGGCGGAGGCGATGCTCGCGGTGGTCGGGGGAGCCGACGTCGTCGGTGTTGCCACCTTCGGTCACGTGCCGATCGCCACCCTCATGACCGAGCCGAGCATCACCGACCTCAAGCAGCTCGACGGCACCACCCTCGGCCACAAGGGCAGCCTCCCGGCGCCGCTGCGCGCCATGCTCGTCACCGCCGGGGTCGACCTGGGGTCCATCCAGCAGGTGAAGGTCGGCTACGACCCCACCGTGCTGGTGCGCGGCCAGGTGCAGTCGCTGACGGGGTACAAGTCCAACGAGCCGCTGACGCTGGCGGCCATGGGCGACCAGATCACCCAGTGGAACCCCGAGGACTACGGCGTTGTCGGCTCGTTCGGGCAGGTGATCGCCAACCCCGCGTTCGCCAAGGAGCACCCCACGGCCGTGCAGGACTTCCTCCGTGCCCTGCTGCACGCCCACGAGGTCTGCCAGACCGAACTGCAGCAGTGCGTGCAGGCCGCGGCCGACAAGTCAGGCAGCAGCGCTGGCTTCGACGTGGCGCACAACGAGCAGGTGTTCACCACCGAGTCGAAGCTCGTCGCGGACTCCACCCCCGCCGGGAAGCCCATCGGCTTCGTCGACGCTGCGGCGCTGAGCGCCGAGGCCCAGGTGCTGGTCGGGTCCGGAGAACTGACGACCGTCCCGGACCCGACCACCGTCTTCGACGAGACCTACCTCACGGCCGTCGTCGGCTCCGACGGAGCCGTGCTCTGGCCGGCCGGCTCGCCGTCGCCGTCGCCGTCGTCGTCGTGAGATGAGGCGTAGGGCCGGTACAGGCGCACCGACAGGGCGCTGACCGGCACCTTCGTGCCGACGACGTCCAGCTCGCCGAGCGCGCCGGCGGGGTAGCGCTCGACGGCGCTGTCCCACAGCAGCCGGTACCCGCGGACCCCGGGCTGGGGCGGCAGCACGAGTGACTCGTCGTCGAGGTCACCGGCGAGCACGAGCAGGACGTCGTCCCCGCCGGTCTGGTCGGCGCCCAGGTACACCTGCACCGTGCGGTTCTGCGGGTCCTGCCAGTCCTCGGGGTCCATCGGGCCGCCCTCGACGTCCCACCACGTGAGCTGCGGGGCGCCGGCCACGGCGTCGGCGCGGGCTGAACGCGGCGGCTGCTCCGCGTGCAGCACCGGGTGCGCGGCGCGCAGCCCGAGCAGCTCACGGGTGCTGGCCAGCAGGTCTTCCTGCCAGGGCGCCAGGTGCCAGTCGATCCACGAGGTCTCGTCGTCGAGGCAGTACGGGTTGTTGTTGCCGCCCTGCGTCCTGCCGATCTCGTCACCGGCAGTGATCATCGGGACGCCGGCCGAGAGCACCAGCGTGGCCAGGAGGTTGCGCATGGAGCGGCGCCGCATCGCCGAGATCATGAGCTCGTCGGGGTCGACGGGGTGCGCGTCGTCGATAACGTCCAGCGGACCGGCGGCGGTACCGCCCTCGCCCGGCCATCCCTCCATGCCGTGGTTCCAGGACCGGTTGGAGTCGGTGCCGTCGCGGTTGTCCTCGCCGTTGGCGTGGTTGTGCTTGTAGTCGAAGGCGCACGCGTCGGCCAGGGTGAACCCGTCGTGGGCGGTGATGAAGCTCATCGACGCCAGCGGCCCGCGGTCGTTCGGGCCGCCGCCGAACAGGTCCGCCGAGCCCGTCAGACGCAGCGCCAGCTCGCCCAGGCCCGAGCCGGTGGGCTCCCCGCGCGAGGCGCGGCCGGGCACGGCGAGCCAGAACTCGCGGGCGCCGTCGCGGAACCTGTCGTTCCACTCCGCGAACGGCTGCGGGAAGTCACCCGTGCGCCACCCGTTCGGCCCCAGGTCCCACGGCTCGGAGATGAGCTTCACGTCGGACAGCACCGGGTCGGCGCCCATCGCCAGCAGCAGCGGGGCGTCGGGGCGGTAGGCGCCGTCCAGACCGCGCCCCAGCGTGGGCGCCAGGTCGAAGCGGAACCCGTCCACCCCGAAGGCCGTGACCCAGTGGCGCAGGGAGTCCATCGCCAGGCGCACGCACTGCGGGCGGCCGAAGTCGAGGCTGTTGCCGCAGCCGGTGGAGTCGACGTCGCGACCGCCGTCGAGCCGGTAGTAGCCGGCGGCGTCGATCCCGCGCAGCGACAGCGTCGGCCCGTCGTGAGCGTGCCCCTCGCAGGAGTGGTTGTAGACGACGTCGAGCAGCACCTCCAGCCCCGCCGCGTGCAGCGCCGCGATCGCGTCGCGCACCTCGGCGAGCACGGCCGCCGGACCCGCGGCCCGCGCCGCGGCGCTCGCGTAGCGCGGCTCGGGGGCGAACCAGCTCAGCGTGGAGTAGCCCCAGTAGTTCTTCTGGTCGCGGCGGGCCAGGGACACCTCGTTGCCGATGGCCTGCACCGGCAGCAGCTCCACCGCCGTGACACCCAGCCCGGAGAGGTGCTCGACGACGGCGGGGTGTGCCAGGCCCGCCCAGGTGCCGCGCAGCTCCGGCGGCACGTCGGGGTGCAGCATGGTGAGGCCGCGCAGGTGGGCCTCGTAGACCACCGTGCTCGACCAGGGGGTGCGGGGGCGGCTCGCCGGGTCGGCCACGGGAGCCTCGACGACGACGCCGACGGGCACGTGCCCGGCGCTGTCGAGCCCGCTGCGCCGCTGGCTCGCGGCCGGGTCGCGGGGGAGCCACTGCGGCCCGTCGACCTCGTGCGCGAACAGCTCCGGACCCCACCGCAGCTCGCCCTCGACGGCGAGGGCGTACGGGTCGAGCAGCAGCTTCGAGGGGTCGTGGCGCAGGCCGGCGGCCGGCTCCCAGGGGCCGTCGACGCGCAGGCCGTACCGCTGGCCGGCACGCACGCCGGGCAGCTCGCCCGTCCACAGGCCACCGGGCCGGCGGGTCAGGGGCACGCGCCGCTCCACCCAGCCCGGCGCGCCCGAGGAGGCCGGCGTGGGGTCGAGCAGGCAGACGTCGACGGCGTCGGCGTGGGTAGCGACGACGGCGGCGCTCGCGCCCGTCTCGTGCAGGCGGACGCCGAGCGTCGAAGACGTGCTGCTCGTGCTGCTCACGAGGGAAGACTCTGCCGCATGCACGTACCCTCGGTCGTGTGACGGCATACCTTGACCATGCTGCCGACACCCCGGTGCTGCCCGCTGCGGCCGAGGCGGTGCTCGCCGAGATGACCCGCGCCGGCAACGCCTCCGCTCTGCACAGCTCCGGGCGCGCCGCGCGGCGTGTCGTGGAGGAGTCGCGCGAGGAGATCGCCGCGGCCATCGGCGCCCGACCGGGTGAAGTGGTGCTCACCGGCGGAGGCACCGAGTCCGACAACCTCGCGGTCAAGGGCCTGTACTGGGCGCGCCGCTCCGGTGCGGACGGAGATCCGCGACGCACGCGGATCCTGGTCTCCGCGGTGGAGCACCACGGCGTGCTCGACCCGGCGCACTGGCTCGGCGAGCACCCGGCGGGCCTGGGCGCCCAGGTCGAGGAGCTCCCCGTCGACGGCGAGGGGCGGCTGCGCCTCGACGCGCTGCGCGAGTCCGTCGAGCGCGACCCCGCGTCCGTGGCGCTCATCAGCGTCATGTGGGCCAACAACGAGGTCGGCACGCTGCAGCCGATCGCCGAGGTGGTCGAGCTCGCGGCGCGCCACGGCATCCCGGTGCACTCCGACGCCGTGCAGGCCGTCGGCCAGGTCCCCGTCGACTTCGCCGCCTCGGGTCTGACGGCCCTGTCGTTCACCGGCCACAAGCTGGGAGCCACGACCGGGGTCGGTGGTCTCGTGCTGCGCCGCGGCACCCCGCTCGTGCCCGTGCTCCACGGCGGCGGCCAGGAGGGCGGCGTGCGCTCCGGCAGCGTCGATGCCGCCGCCGCCCGCGGGCTCGCCGTGGCCACCACGGCCGCCGTCGCCACCCTCGACGAGCGCGCCGCGGCCCTGCGCGCCCTGCGTGACCAGCTGGCCGCGGGGGTGCTCGCCGTCGTCCCCGACGCGGTGGTGCGCGGCGCGGTCCGCGAGGAGCACCGCCTCCCCGGGCTCCTCCACATCACCGTGCCGGGCGCCGAGGGCGACGCCCTGCTCTACCTGCTCGACGCCCGCGGCGTGGAGTGCTCCACCGGCTCGGCGTGCACCGCCGGCGTGCCCCAGCCCAGCCACGTGCTGCGCGCGATGGGCCTGTCCGACGCCGACGCCGCAGGGGCCCTGCGCTTCAGCCTGGGCCGCACGAGCACCACCGCCGACGTCGCGCGCGTCGTCGAGGTGCTCGGCCCCGTGGTCGAGCGGGCGCGCACTGCGGGCCTCGCGCTCGCGGGGTCGTGAGGCGGCGATGAGGGTCCTCGCGGCGCTGTCCGGCGGCGTCGACTCCGCGGTCGCCGCGGCGCGTGCCGTCGACGCCGGGCACGAGGTCGTCGCCGTTCACCTGGCTCTGGCCAGCGCTTCTCCGAGCGCAACACCGGGCCGGGCACGCGGTTGCTGCACCATCGAGGACTCCCGCGACGCGCGGCGTGCCGCCGACGTCCTCGGCATCCCGTTCTACGTGTGGGACCTGTCGGAGCGGTTCGGGCGCGACGTCGTCGACGACTTCGTCGCCGAGTACGCCGCCGGCCGCACCCCCAACCCGTGCGTGCGGTGCAACCAGAAGGTGAAGTTCGCCGCGCTGGCCGACCGGGCGCTCGCGCTGGGCTTCGACGCCGTGGCCACCGGCCACTACGCGCGCATCGTCGAGGGTGCTGAAGCGGTCACGGGCACCCGGGAGCTGCACCGCAGCCACGACCTCGCCAAGGACCAGTCGTACGTGCTGGCAGTACTGCCGCCGCACCGCCTCGCGACGGCCCTGTTCCCCCTGGGCACGGCGGCCACCAAGGACGAGGTCCGCGCCGAGGCCGCCGCCCGCGGGCTCGCGCTCGCGGACAAGCCCGACAGCACCGACATCTGCTTCGTGCCAGACGGTGACACCCGCGCCTGGTTGGGAGCCCGGCTGCCCGAGGGCGCACGCGAGCCCGGCGACGTCGTTGACAGCTCCGGCCGCCGTGTCGGTACTCACGACGGCGCCGCCGGGTACACCGTTGGCCAGCGCCGCGGGCTGCGCCTGGGGGTGCCCGCGGCCGACGGCAAGCCCCGCTACGTGCTGTCGGTGTCCGTGGCCGAGCGGCGGGTGGTGGTCGGCTCCGCCGAGGAGCTCGCCGTCGACGTCCTGTCCGGCGACGGCGCCGTCTGGTGCGGCCCTGCCCCCCAGTCGGGGCAGCGTCTGGGCGCGCAGGTGCGCGCCCACGGCGCCGAGCTGCCCTGCACGGTGGAAGACCTCGACGACGACGGCGGCGTGCGCGTCCGGCTCGACGAGCCCGCCCGCGGCGTGGCACCCGGTCAGCTGCTCGCGCTGTACGACGGCACGCGCGTCGTCGGGTCAGCGACCCTCGCCGCGTGAGAGCCACCGCCACCGGGGCCTGGCCCGGGGAGCACCCCCTGGAGGCTGCCCGCGCCGTCATCGGCGAGCTGGGCGCCGAGCACGTGCCCTTCGCGCCCGAGCTGCCCGCCCGCGGCCCGGGCGCCGACCCCACGGGCCGCACCGCGGCGCTGCTGGTCGAGATGCCTGTCGACCTGCAGCCAGTGGGGTGGCGCCTGGTCGACCACCCCGGGCGCGACGCCCGGCGCGCGGCGTCGATGCGCACCGCCGATCTCGACGCCCTCGCCGAGGCCGCCGACGGCTACAGCGGACCGCTGAAGCTGCAGGTCCTGGGTCCGTGGAGCCTCGCCGCGTCCGTGTGGCTGCCACGCGGTGAGCGCGCCGTCGTCGACGAGGGCGCCGCCCGCGACCTGCTGGGCTCCCTCGTCGAGGGACTGCTGCAGCACACCGCCGATGTCCAGCGCCTCGTGCCGGGCGCGCAGCTGCTCGTGCAGGTCGACGAACCGTCGCTGTCCGCCGTCCTCGAGGGCCGCGTGCCCACCGCGAGCGGCTGGGGCCGGCTGCGCGCCGTCGACGCCCAGCGCGCCCGCGACGCCCTCCGCGAGCTCACCGGCGCGCTGCGCGCCGCGGGCGTGCGGACCGCGCTGCGCAGCGCCGCACCCGCAGCAGGAGACGCGCCGTCGTCGTCCTCCTCGTCGACGGAGGTCTGGCCTCTGCTGCGCACCGCAGGCGCCGATGCCCTCGTGATCGCGGCGCCACCGTCCCGGCCGCTCGGCACCGCACTGTGGGAGCAGCTCGCCGAGGCCCTCGAGGCCGGCCAGGAGCTGCACCTGGGCGTCCTCGACGTACCCGCCGTGGCAGGCGGCGCGCCGCTTCCCGAGGTCTCCGCCCTGCTGGCAGCCGTCCGGACCCCCTGGGACCGGATCGGCCTGCCCGCCTCCCAGCTGGCGCAGGTGGTGGTAACGACGTCGACGGGGCTCGCGGCGCTGTCACCGGCTGCCGCCGCCGCCGCGCTGCGCCGCCTCGCGGCGACCGCCGACGCGCTGGACGAGGTGCTCGCCGAGGCCTGAGGCGCCCGGCAGGGTGGAGGTGTGGCACCTGCTCGACCGTCCTCGCAGGACAGGCTCACCGGTGACGTCGCCCGTGCCGTGGCCTCCTGGCTCGCCTTCGTGCTGGCCCTCGGCCTGGCCGGGGTCGCCCTCGCCGCCGCCCGCGGCGCCGGGGCCTCCGGGGCGGTGCTGGACGCGGTGCCCGCCGTCGTCGTCCTCCTCGTCACCGTGCCGCTGGTGCTCATGGCCCACGGCCGCGCCCGCTGGCCGTCCGTCCTGGCGCTGCGCACGCCGGTGCTGGCGCTCGCGGGAGCGGCCGTCGGGCTGACGGCGGCCGGGCTCGTGCTGCTCGCCGACCACCTGGCGGGTGGTGCGGCGGGCTTCACGGTGACCGGGGTGGACGGATGGCTGCTGGTGCGCTGGCTCGTGGTGACGCTGCTGCTGGCCGCGGCTCTGGAGGCGGTGCCGGAGGAGCTGGCGCTGCGGGGCGGCGTGTTCGGCGGGCTGCGTGGACACCTGCCCGGGTGGCTGGCGGGCCTGGTGACGACGGCCGCCTTCGTGCTCGCGCCGGCCGCCGCGATCTGGGCGACGGCGCAGCTGGGGGAGTGGTTCGGCGTGGCGGTGCCGCCCGCGACCTTCGCACCCGGCGGGCAGGACCCGGTCGCCTATGCCGTGCTGCTGGCGAGCTTCGGTGTGGTGCTCCTGCTGGTGCGGGCCGTGGTCGGGTCGGTGTGGGCGTGCGTGGGCTACCACCTGGCGTTCCTCGTGGTGAACCGCCTCCTGCTCGGTGACCCGGCCGTCACGGGCCTCGCACTGCGGACGGGGGAGGGGGCGGAGCTGCTGGTCATGGCCTACCTGGCGCTCACCGCCGCGGTGCTCGGCGTGGTGGTGGTGCGCCGACGGGGTGGCCGCAGGTAGCTGCCGACCGGTTGCTGGTCGGCTGCTGGTCGGCTGCTGGTCGGACTGTCAGGGGTGCTGGGCAGACTGGACGGGTGACATCGCAGGACGCTTCCTCGCAGACGGCGCCGGAGCTCCAGAGCGCCCCGCCGGAGGCGCGCCGGGAGTGGGACGAGCTGGCCGAGCAGGTCCGCGCGGCCAGGTTCGCCTACTACGTGCGCGACGCCCCGACTCTGGCCGACGGCGAGTTCGACGCGCTGCTGCGCCGCCTGGAGGCCCTGGAGGACAGCTACCCCGACCTGCGCGTGCCCGATTCCCCGACGCAGGTCGTCGGGGGGACGTTCAGCACGGACTTCACCCCGGTCGACCACCTCGAGCGGATGCTCAGCCTCGACAACGTCTTCACCCGCGAGGAGCTGGCGGCGTGGGTGGCGCGGGTGCAGCGCGACCTGTCCGACGGGCGCGAGGAGGCCCCGCCCGTGCGCTGGCTGTGCGAGCTCAAGATCGACGGCCTGGCAGTGAACCTGCGCTACGAACGCGGGCGCCTCGTGCTGGCGGCCACCCGCGGCGACGGGCGCACCGGTGAGGACGTCACCCACAACATCCGCACCATCGACGCCGTGCCGCAGCAGCTCAACGGCGACCCTTCGAGCTTCCCGGACCGGTTCGAGGTGCGCGGGGAAGTGTTCTTCCCCGTCGCCGACTTCGAGGCGCTCAACGCCTCCCTCGTGGAGGCCGGGAAGGCTCCCTTCGCCAACCCCCGCAACGCCGCCGCCGGGTCGCTGCGCCAGAAGGACCCGCGCGTCACCGCCTCGCGCCCGCTGTCGATGATCGTCCACGGTCTGGGCGTGCGCGGCGGCCTGGAGCCTGCCAGCCAGTCGCAGACGTACGAGCTGTTGCGCTCCTGGGGCCTGCCCACCTCGCCGGCGTACCGCGTGGTGGAGTCGCTGGAGGAGATCCAGGCGTACATCGACTATTACGGCGAGCACCGCCACTCGCGATCGGGAGCCGCGGCGATCGCGCACGAGATCGACGGTGTGGTGGTCAAGGTCGACGAGGTGGCCCAGCAGCGTCGCCTCGGCGCCACGTCCCGTGCCCCGCGGTGGGCCATCGCGTGGAAGTACCCGCCCGAGGAGGTCACCACCAAGCTCCTCGACATCCGCGTCAACGTGGGCCGCACCGGCCGGGTCACCCCGTTCGCGCACATGGAACCCGTCAAGGTCTCCGGCTCCACCGTGCAGATGGCCACCCTCCACAACGGCAGCGAAGTGGTCCGCAAGGGCGTGCTCATCGGCGACACGGTGGTGGTCCGCAAAGCCGGCGACGTCATCCCCGAGGTGCTCGGGCCCGTCGTCGACCTGCGGGACGGCACCGAGCGCGCCTTCGAGATGCCCACCCACTGCCCCGAGTGCGGCACCGAGCTGCGCTTCGAGAAGGAGGGCGACGCCGACCTGCGCTGCCCCAACGCGCGTACCTGCCCGGCGCAGCTGCGCGAGCGGGTCTTCCACCTGGCCGGGCGTGGTGCCTTCGACATCGAGGCCCTGGGGTACGAGGCGGCCGCGGCGCTGACCGAGAAGGACGACGACGGGCGCCAGGTGCTCCCCGACGAGTCCGGCCTGTTCGCGCTCACGGCGGAAGACCTGCTGGCCGTGCCCTTGTTCACCCGTGCCCCGAAGAAGGGTGAGGGCGAGGCGCGCGTCCTCAACGCCAACGGGATGCGGCTGCTCGCCAACCTCGAGGCCGCCAAGGACCGACCGCTGTGGCGCGTGCTCGTCGGCCTGTCCATCCGGCACGTGGGGCCGACGGCGGCGCGGGCGCTCGCGCAGCGGTTCGGCTCGATGGACGCCCTCCGCGCGGCCTCCCAGGAGGAGCTGGCCGCCGCCGACGGCGTCGGACCGATCATCGCCGAGGCGGTGGTGGAGTGGTTCTCGCACGACTGGCACGTCGCCGTCGTCGACGCCTGGGCCGCGGCGGGGGTGTCCATGGCGGACGAGGCCGTCGCCGGGGTGGAGAAGAACCTCGAGGGGCTGACCATCGTCGTCACCGGATCGCTGGAGAGGTTCAGCCGCGACGAGGCCAAGGAGGCGATCTTGTCGCGCGGGGGCAAGGCGTCGTCGTCGGTGTCGAAGAAGACCTCCTACGTGGTGGTGGGCGACAGCCCCGGCAGCAAGGCCGCCAAGGCCGAGGAGCTGGGCGTGCCCGTGCTCGACGAGGCCGGGTTCGAAGCGCTGCTGCGTGACGGCCCGCCGCCGGCACCTGACGCCGAGGCCGAGGCCGAACCCCAGGGTGAATCCCAGGACGAACCCCAGGGCGGCGCCGAGGGCGAGTCCGGGGAGCCGGGTGCCTGACAGGTCGGCGCTGCGGGCCGACTGCGGCCGGTGCGCCGGGCTGTGCTGCGTGCTGCCGGCGTTCTCCCGATCGGCCGACTTCGCCTTCGACAAGCCCGCCGGCATGCCCTGTCCGAACCTGCGGGCCGACGCGCGGTGCCGCATCCACGACGAGCTGGTGCCGCGTGGCTTCCCGGGGTGCGTGACCTTCGACTGCTTCGGCGCGGGGCAGCGTGCCGTCGAGGTGGTCTTCGGGCAGCGGCCCGGTGGGCCACCGGCTCCGGCGGACCTGCTGCGCGAAGCCCCCGACCTTCCCGGCGTACTGGCTGCCCTGCGGGGCGTGCACGAAGTGCTCTGGCACCTCACCGAGGCCTGCGAGCTGCTGCACCCGGGGCGGCTGCGCGACGAGGTCGCGGCGCTGAGGGCGCACGTCGAGGAGGTCGCGGGGGCCGGCCGCGAGGAGCTGGTCGAGGTCGACGTCGCCGCGCAGCGGCGGGCTGCCGGTCCCCTGTTGGAGCGCACCAGCCGTGCCCTGCGCGCCGCGGTGCCCGGCCGCCTCGCCCGTCACCGGGGCGCCGACCTCTCCGGGAAGCGGTGGCGCGGCGCACGCCTTCGGGGAGCTGACCTGCGGGGCGCGCTGCTGCTCGGGGCCGACCTGCGCGACGCCGACCTCAGGCTCGCCGACCTGCTCGGCGCTGACCTGCGGGCAGCGGATCTGCGCGGCGCTGATCTCACCGGAGCCCTGTTTCTCACGACCGCCCAGCTCGACGGCGCGCGCGGCGATGCCACCACTCGGCTGCCCGCCGGACCGGTGCCGCGCTGGGCAGACGGGCGACCCCGAGAGGACGTCCCAGCTCACGGGGTGTAGGACGTACATCCATGGCCAAGAAGAAGAGCAAGAGCCCCTCGGTGGACCTCGCGGACCGGGTGCGCGCCGCGCAGGTCGCCTTGGACACTGCGATCGCCACCAAGGCCGAGACGGCCGCCCGTCGCGAGGAGGCGACCCGCCGCCACGACGATGCCACCGCCGCTGTCGATGCCGCCAAGGCCGCGCGCAAGGAGGCCCGCAAGGCCCTGGCCGTCGCCGAGAAGGCCTTCGTGAAGGCCAAGGGCACCCTCGACGACCTCAAGACCAAGACCAAGAAGGCTGACAAGGCCGCCCGCAGCGCCGATGTCGCTGCTGACGAGGCGCGCCGCGAGCACGAAGAGCTCTCGCGCAAGCTCGCCCGTCGCCAGGGCCAGGCCGACGAGGCCACCGCCACCGCTGCCGTCGAGGCACCGGAGCCCGTCGCCGAGCTGCCCGCCGCACCTGCCGAGGCGACGGAGCCGACAGAGCCGGCGGTCGCTGCTGACGCTCCTGCCCCGGCTCCGGTGCGCCGCACCCGCGCGCGGCGCACCCCCGCGGCCTCCGCTGGGACCGCCACCGAGGGCGCCGACGGCGAGGCCGCGCCCCCGCGTACCACCCGCACGCGCCGAGCCGCCGGGACCACCACCCCGCGCACCACGACTCCGCGCACCCGCCGCCCGCGCGCCGCTGCGGCGGAGACCCCCGCGGCCGCCGAGTCGGCCGCGCCCGTGGAGGAGGCACCCGCGGAGCAGGCCCCCGAAGCGCAGGGCGTCTTCGACGCCGACCAGCCCGAGCAGGTTCACTCCGACCAGTAGTCCTCACCCCGCGACGATCAAGGAAGCTGTGCACGCGCCGAGGCGTGCGCAGTTTCCTTGATCGTGGGCGAGGGGTTGGGTGGGGGGCGACCGCCGGACGGCGACCAGGGGAGCCTCCTAGACTCGGCTCCCATGCCCGCCCTTCCCCGCGAGGAGGTCGCGCACCTCGCGCGGCTGGCCCGCATCGACATGCCCGACGCCGAACTCGACCACCTCGCCGATCAGCTCACCGCCATCGTCGACGCGGTCGCCTCGGTGACCGGTGCCGTCGCTGCCGCGGAGCGCGCCACGGGCGAGCCGGTCCCGGCCACCAGCCACCCGGTGCCGCTCACCAACGTCACCCGCCCCGACGTCGTGCACGGCGTGCTCACCGCCGCCGACGCGCTGGCTGCGGCCCCCGAGGCCGAGGACGACAAGTTCCGCGTGCCGCGGATCCTGGGGGAGGACGCATGAGCGACCTCACGCGCCTCGATGCCGCCGCCATGGCCGCCGCGCTGGCCGCCCGTGAGGTCTCCGCCGTCGAGCTCACCCAGGCCCACCTCGACCGCATCGCCGAGGTCGACGGCCCCGTCGAAGCCGGCGTCCACGCCTTCCTCCACGTCGACGGCGAGGGCGCGCTCGCCCGTGCCGCCGAGCTCGACGCTGACCGTGCCCGCGGCGAGGAGCTGCACCCGCTGGCCGGCGTGCCGGTGGCCGTCAAGGACGTCATGGTCACGCGCGGCCTGCCGAGCACCGCGGGCTCGCGCATGCTGGAGGGCTGGATCCCGCCGTACGACGCGACCGTCGTCGAGAAGATGCACGCCGCTGGCCTGGTGACCCTCGGCAAGACCAACATGGACGAGTTCGCCATGGGGTCGAGCACCGAGCACTCCGCGTTCGGCCCCACCCGCAACCCGTGGGCCTTCGACCGCATCCCCGGCGGCTCCGGCGGTGGGTCGGCCGCGGCGCTGGCCGCTTTCGAGGCGCCGCTGGCCACCGGCACCGACACCGGCGGTTCCATCCGCCAGCCCGCGGCGCTCACGGGTACCGTCGGCGTGAAGCCGACCTACGGCGGTGTCTCCCGCTACGGCCTCATCGCGCTGGCGAGCAGCCTCGACCAGGGCGGGCCGTGCGCCCGCACCGTGCTCGACACCGCGCTGCTGCACGAGGTCATGGGCGGCCACGACCCGCGCGACTCCACCTCTCTGAAGGACCCGGTGCCCGCCGTCGTCGCCGCCGCCCGCGAGGGCGCGCGCGGTGACCTCACGGGCGTGCGCGTCGGCGTCGTGGCCGAGCTGGGTGGCACCGGGCACGCCGAGGGCTTCCAGTCGGGAGTGCTGCAGCGGTTCGCGGAGGCGCTGGACCACCTGCGCGCCGCCGGAGCCGAGGTGGTCGAGGTCAGCTGCCCCAGCCTCGAGCACGCCCTGGGCGCCTACTACCTCATCCTCCCTAGCGAGGCGAGCAGCAACCTTGCCCGCTACGACGGCATGCGGTACGGGCTGCGCGTCATGCCCGACGGCGTTCACCCCTCCGAGGTCACGGCCGAGCAGGTCATGGCCGCGACGCGCGCCAAGGGCTTCGGCGCGGAGGCCAAGCGCCGCATCATCCTGGGCACGTACGCCCTCTCCAGCGGCTACTACGACGCCTACTACGGCAGCGCCCAGAAGATCCGCACGCTCGTGCAGCGCGATTTCAACGCCGCGTTCGAGCAGGTCGACGTGCTCGTCAGCCCCACGGCACCGACCACGGCGTTCACCCTCGGCGAGAAGCTTGACGACCCGCTGGCCATGTACCTCGGCGACGTCGCCACCATTCCCGCCAACCTCGCGGGCATCCCCGGCATGAGCCTTCCGGTGGGCCTGGCCCCCGAGGACGGCCTGCCCGTGGGACTGCAGCTGCTCGCGCCCGTCCGCGAGGACGCGCGCCTGTACCGCGTCGGTGCCGCCCTCGAGGCGCGCCTCAAGGCCGACTGGGGCGGGTTGCTGCTCGACCGCATCCCTGCGTGGACGCCCGCACCCACCATCCCCGCGACCAGCCTCGCGACCACCGCCGGAGCTTCCGCATGAGCACCACCAACACTCAGCCGGACCTGATCGCCTACGACGACGCCGTCGCCCGTTTCGACCCCGTGGTGGGCCTCGAGGTGCACGTCGAGCTCAACACCGCGACGAAGATGTTCAGCGGCGCTCCCACGGAGTTCGGCGCTGCGCCGAACACCCAGGTCGACCCGACGTCGCTCGGTCTGCCGGGGTCGATGCCGGTGCTCAACGCGAAGGCGGTGGAGTCTGCGGTCCGGATCGGGCTGGCGCTGAACTGCTCCATCGCGGCGCAGTGCCGGTTCGCGCGGAAGAACTACTTCTACCCGGACATGCCGAAGAACTTCCAGACCAGCCAGTACGACGAGCCCATCGCGTTCGACGGCTGGCTTGACGTCGAGGTGCCGGCCTCCGAGGACGGTTCACTGCCGGCCTTCACGCACCGCGTGGAGATCGAGCGCGCCCACATGGAGGAAGACACCGGCAAGTCCTCGCACGTGGGCGGGGCCACCGGTCGCATCCACGGCGCCGAGTACTCCCTGGTCGACTACAACCGCGCCGGCATCCCGCTCATCGAGATCGTCACGCGTCCCATCGCAGGCGCTGGTGCCCGTGTCGGCGAGGTGGCGCGCGCCTACGTTGCCACCCTGCGCGACCTGCTCCGCGGCCTGGACGTCTCCGACGTCAAGATGGAGCAGGGCTCGATGCGCTGCGACGTCAACCTCTCGCTGCGTGACGCGCCGGACGCGAAGCTCGGCACCCGCACCGAGACCAAGAACGTCAACTCGCTGCGGTCGGTGGAGCGGGCGGTGCGCTACGAGGTGTCCCGCCAGGCCGCCGTGCTGCTGGGCGGCGGCACGGTGGTGCAGGAGACGCGCCACTGGCACGAGGACACGGGCCTGACGACGTCGGGCCGCGTGAAGTCCGACGCCGAGGACTACCGCTACTTCCCCGAGCCCGACCTGGTGCCCGTCGCTCCGGACCCTGCCTGGGTGGAGGAGCTGCGCGCCGCGCTGCCCGAGCCGCCCGCCGCGCGCCGTCGTCGTCTTCAGACCGACTGGGGCCTGACCGACCTCGACATGCGTGACCTGCTCAACGCCGGCGCGCTCGACCTCGTCGAGGCGACCGTGGCGCTCGGGGCGCCGCCGGCCGCTGCCCGCAAGTGGTGGACCGGTGAGCTCAGCCGCGCCGCCAACACCCGCGGCACCTCCCTGGAGCAGCTGCCCGTCACCCCGGCGCAGGTGGCGCAGCTGCAGGCGCTGGTCGACGGCGGCAAGCTCAACGACAAGCTCGCCCGCCAGGTCCTCGAGCACGTGCTCGACGGCGAGGGCGACCCGCAGCAGGTGGTCGACGCGCGTGGCCTGGCCGTGGTCTCCGACGACGGCGCGCTGCTCGTCGCCATCGACGAGGCGCTGGCCGCCAACCCCGACGTCGCCGGAAAGATCCGCGACGGCAAGGTCCAGGCGGCCGGTGCCATCGTGGGAGCGGTCATGAAGGCCACTCGTGGCTCTGCGGACGCGGCGCGTGTGAGAGAACTCGTCCTGGAGCGCGTTTCCGTGAGAGCCTGACGCATCAAGTATCCCTTACGGGAGACCGACACACGGGTATGGGCGGTCACGCGATCAGTGCAGGTGAGGCGCGGCGGTCCAGCTGGCTCGACGCCGTCGTCATCGGTGCCGCCGCTGCCCTGATCCTGTGGCTGCTGCGTGTACAGCCCGCGCTGGACGCCGCGCCAGGCCCGTTCTGGAAGGTGGCGGTCGGTGCGGCCGCCGTCGTCCTCGGCTGCAGCCTGGCGGCCGTCGCGGTGCTGACCCTGTCGGGCGCGCGTCCCGTGACGTCCGGCGTGGTGGCCGTGCTCGCGGTGTCGGGGTCCGTGGTCGGCGCCATGGCCATCACCGTGGGGCCGGGCGGTCGGTACCTCGACGTCGTCAGCGGGTCCCTGCTCGGCCTGGTGGCCGTGCTGGGGTCCGTCCGTGAACTCGTCGCCCGCAGGGTCCGCTCCGCGCTCGTCGCCGACCTCGAGCGGCAGGTCCGCACCGACGACCTGACCGGCCTGCCCAACCGCCGCGACCTCCTGGAGCTGGTCGAGCGGGAGCGCGACCGCGCCGGCACCGCCGTCGTCGAGGTGGGCATCGACTCCTTCTACGAGTACAACGCCCAGCTCGGCGCGACCCTCGGAGACGAGGCGCTGCGGAGCGTGGCCCGTGCGCTGCGCGACGCCGCCCCGTCGGGGTGGACCGTGCACCGTCTCGGCGGAGACCAGTTCGTGCTCCGAGGCCCGGGTGACGCAGCGGCCGGCCTGACGTGCGCCCGGGCGGCCCTGGCGGCCGTCGCTGCCGCGTCGGTGCCGGGATCGACCCCGCTCAGTGCGAGCGCCGGCGTGGCGGCGACCCACCCTGGAGCCGCCGACCCGACCGCCGTGCTCGCTGACGCCTCCGCGGCCCTGCGCGCCACCAAGAAGGCTCAGGACGGCGGCACCGCCGTCCACGACACGGCCATGGCGGCGAGCTCGCAGCGGCATCAGGCCGTGACGGCCGCGCTGCGCCGGGCCCTCGCTCACGACGGCGTGGTGGCGCACCTGCAGCCCGTGGTCGACATCCCCACCGGCCGCACCTCCGGAGTGGAGCTGCTCGCCCGCTGGAACGACGCGGAGCTCGGCCACGTGCGCCCCGACGAGTTCGTGCCGCTGGCGGAGTCCACCGGGCTGGTCCACCCACTGGGGACGTCGGTGCTGCGCCACGGCCTGCAGGCCTACGTGGCGGCCGGGGGACTCCAGCGGCGCCTACGGGTCGCGGTGAACGCTTCCGTGCACGAGCTGCGCCGACCCGACTACACCCAGCGGATGCGCGCCACCGCCGCCGCCTGCGGCGTGCCGCTGGAGCTCATCACGGTCGAGGTCACCGAGTCGCTGTTCGTCGCCCGAGACGATCCCGGCTTCCGCACCCTGCTCGAGCTCGACGCCGCCGGTGTGGCCCTCGCCATCGACGACTTCGGCACCGGGTTCTCCTCCCTGAGCTACCTGGAGCGGCTTCCGGTGACCTACGTCAAGGTCGACAGGTCGCTCGTCGCCGCGGCCTCCCGCAGCGAGCGGTCGCGGGCGCTGCTCGCCGCCATCGCCTCCGTGAGCCGGGCGATGGAGCTGCAGGTGATCGCGGAGGGCATCGAGGACCAGGCGCAGGCCTGCATGGTCAGCGAGTTCGGCATCGTCCTCGGGCAGGGGTGGCTGTGGTCGAAGGCCTTGACCCCGGAGGAGTTCGTCGCCCACCTCGCTGTTCCCTCGCAGCCAGGTCCCTCGCAGTCAGGTCCCTCGCAGCCAGGTCCCTCGCAGCCAGGTCCCTCGCAGGTGGGTCACGTGGCGTCAGGTGAGCGGCAGACGCAGGAGTCTGTCGTCGCCGGCGGTGGGGCGCCCGCGCGACGTGTTGTCGGTCAGCACCCACAGTGAACCGTCGGGCCCCGCGACGACGTCGCGCAGGCGCCCGTGCTCGCTGTCGAGGAGCGCCTCGGGCTGCCCGAGCACCCCGTCGTCCAGGGGGATGCGCCAGAGCCGCTGCCCACGCAGCGCCGCGACGTAGACCGCGTCGGCGGTGACGAGCAGCCCGCTGGGGGAGGCGTCCGAGGTGGGCCAGGTCACCAGCGGGGCCGTGAACGCCGGGTCGGTGACGTCGGCGTCGCTGCCGTCCGGTCCCGGGACGGCGCCCTCCACCAGCGGCCAGCCGTAGTTGCGCTGCGGCTGCAGGAGGTTGAGCTCGTCTTGCGTGTTCTGCCCGAACTCCGCCGCGAACATCCGCCCGGCGCTGTCCCAGCCGATGCCCTGGGGGTTGCGGTGGCCCCACGTCCACACCGGTGAACCCGCGACGGGGTTGCCCGGCGCCGGCTGCCCGTCGGGGGTGAGGCGCAGCACCTTGCCGGTGAGGGCCTGCGGATCCTGCGCCGTCGACGGTGCGCTGGCGTCACCGGTGGTGACGTAGAGCATCCTGTCGGGACCGAACGCCAGTCGGCCGCCGTGGTGGACGGTGGCGGAGGTGATGCCCGTGATGATCGGCTCCGGAGCCGACAGGGTGCCGGCGCCTCCGGCGTCGTCGGCCGAGTACCGCATCCTGACCACCCGGTCGTCCGTGGCGGTGGTCGTGTAGGCGTACAGCCAGCTGTCCTGGGCGAACGACGGCGAGAGCGCCAGCCCCAGCAGGCCGCCCTCCCCGCGGGGCTCGACGTCGGGCACGGCTCCAGCGGGGCCGGTCGCCGTGACCTGCTCCGCGCGCCACGTGCCGCCGGTCTGCGAGACCCGCAGCACCCGCGCGGTGTCGCGCTCGCTGATGAGCGCGCTGCCGTCGGGCAGCACGGCGATGCTCCAGGGCACGTCGAGACCGGTGACGACGTCCTGCGCGGTGCCCGGGGTGCCGCGCAGCGCGTGCCCGGCGGCCAGGGCCGCCGGCAGCTGCGCACCGGGTGACAGCGGCGCCTCGGGGGAGGAGGGGGAGGACGACGACGGCGCGGGCAGCTGCCTGGTGGACGCGGGCGCCGGCGCCGCGGCGTCCTGACCGGAGCAGCCCGCCAGCGCCACTGCTGCCGCGCTGAGGAGGACGGCGGGCAGAGCGGTGCGGCGGCGGGAGGGGCGTCCGTGATCCACGCTCCAGCGTCACCCGCCGCAGGTCGCGTGGCCAGTCGGGGGTGGGCACTGAGTGGCACGACGGGCCGGACGGCTGACAGGGTTGCTGCCCGTGACCGACCAGACGACCGGCCAGCTGCTGATCACTTTGCCTGACGCCGACTGGCAGGAGGCGCTCGCGCCGCACCTGCCCGCCGGGGTGCGCAGCCTCGTCTGGGACGTCGACTCCGATCCGCGCGAGGCGCTCGGAGACGACGCCGACCACGTGGCGTACGTGGTGGTGCCGTACGCACATCCGGCAGGTGCGCTCGAGACCGTCGGAGGCCTGCCCGCCCTGCAGCTGGTGCAGGCCCTGTCGGCCGGCTACGACAACCTGGTCGAGAGCCTCCCCGAGGGCGTGCGCCTGGCCAACGGCGCGGGTATCCACGACGCGTCCACCTCCGAGCTGGCGCTCGCTCTCGCGCTGGCGAGTCTGCGCGGCCTCGACGATGCCGTCCGCGACGCCCAGCAGGGCCGGTGGCGTACCGTCCAGCGCCCCTCCCTGGCCGACCGGCGCGTGCTCGTGCTCGGCACCGGCGGCATCGGCGGGGCCATCGCCGACCGGCTCGGCCCGTTCGAGGTCGACCTCGTGCGGGTGGCCACCACCGCTCGCAGCGACGAGCGCGGCCCGGTGCACGGCATCGACGAGCTGCCCACGCTGCTGCCGTCGGTGGAGGTGGTGTTCATCGGCCTACCTCTGAACGACACCACCCGCGGGCTCGTCGACGCGGCGTTCCTCGCGGCCCTGCCCGACGGGGCGCTGGTGGTGAACGTCGGCCGTGGCCCCATCGTCGACACCGACGCTCTGCTCGCGGAGCTGCGCTCCGAGCGGCTCTACGCAGCCCTCGACGTGACCGACCCCGAGCCGCTGCCGGCCGACCACCCGCTGTGGGCTGCGCCGAACGTGCTGATCTCGCCGCACGTCGGTGGCCACACGACGGCGATGCGTCCGCGGGCGTTGCGGCTGCTCCGCACCCAGGTCGAGCGGCTGGTGGCGGGTCAGGAGCCGCTCAACGTCGTCGTCGGGTGACTTCCTACGCCACCGTAGGATCGCGAGCATGACCCAGGCCGATATGAAGCCCCGCTCCCGCCAGGTCACCGACGGGCTCGAGGCCACCGCCAGCCGCGGCATGCTCCGTGCCGTCGGACTCGGCGACGACGACTTCGCCAAGCCGCAGATCGGCGTGGCGTCGTCGTGGAACGAGATCACCCCCTGCAACCTCTCGCTCGACCGGCTGGCGAAGGCCGTCAAGGACGGCGTGCACGCCGCCCAGGGCTACCCGCTGGAGTTCGGCACCATCTCCGTCTCCGACGGCATCTCCATGGGCCACGAGGGCATGCACTTCTCCCTCGTGAGCCGCGAGGTCATCGCTGACTCCGTGGAGACCGTCATGCAGGCCGAGCGCCTCGACGGCTCAGTGCTGCTGGCCGGCTGCGACAAGTCGCTGCCGGGCATGCTCATGGCCGCCGCCCGCCTCGACCTCGCCAGCGTGTTCCTCTACGCCGGGTCGATCCTGCCGGGCTTCGCCAAGCTCTCCGACGGCACGGAGAAGCAGGTGACGATCATCGACGCGTTCGAGGCTGTCGGCGCGTGCTCGCGCGGGCTCATGAGCCGTGAGGACGTCACCGCCATCGAGAGGGCGATCTGTCCGGGCGAGGGCGCCTGCGGTGGCATGTACACCGCCAACACCATGGCCAGCGCCGCCGAGGCGCTCGGCATGAGCCTGCCCGGTTCGGCCGCCCCGCCTGCTACCGATCGCCGCCGTGACGGCTTCGCCCGACGATCCGGCCAGGCCGTGGTGGAGATGCTCGCGCAGGGCATCACCGCCCGCGACATCATGACCAAGGAGGCGTTCGAGAACGCGATCTCCGTGGTCATGGCGTTCGGCGGCTCCACCAACGCGGTGCTGCACCTGCTGGCCATCGCCCACGAGGCCGAGGTCGACCTGACCCTGGCCGACTTCGACAGGGTCGGCTCCCGCGTGCCGCACCTGGCCGACGTGAAGCCCTTCGGGCAGCACGTCATGACCGACGTCGACAGGATCGGCGGCGTGCCGGTGGTCATGCGGGCGCTGCTCGACGCGGGCCTGCTCCACGGCGACGTCATGACCGTGACCGGCAAGACGATGGCGGAGAACCTCGCCGACATCGCCCCGCCGGACCCGGACGGCAAGGTGTTGCGAGCCCTGGCGAACCCCATCCACCCCACGGGCGGCATCACGGTCCTTCACGGGTCGCTCGCGCCGGGCGGCGCGGTCGTGAAGTCCGCGGGCTTCGAGTCCGACGTCTTCGAGGGCACCGCCCGTGTCTTCGACCGGGAGCGCGCCGCCATGGACGCCCTGGAGGACGGCACCATCACCGCTGGTGACGTGGTGGTCATCCGCTACGAGGGCCCCAAGGGCGGGCCGGGCATGCGCGAGATGCTCGCCATCACCGGTGCCATCAAGGGCGCGGGCCTCGGCAAGGACGTGCTGCTGCTCACCGACGGGCGCTTCTCCGGTGGCACCACCGGCCTGTGCGTGGGCCATGTGGCTCCCGAGGCCGTGGACGCCGGCCCGATCGCCTTCGTGCGCAGCGGCGACCGCATCCGCCTCGACGTCAAGAACAAGACGCTCGACGTGCTGGTGGAGGCGTCCGAGCTGGCCGCGCGCCGCGAGGGCTGGGAGCCGCTGCCCCCGCGCTACACGCGCGGCGTCCTGGCGAAGTACACCAAGCTGGTGGGCTCGGCGAGCGGCGGCGCCGTCCTCGCCTGAGACACGTCCGGCTCAACCAGCGGGACGCCACGTCTCAACAGGTGAGACGTGGCGTCCCGGTGGCTGACAGGGTCCGCCGGAGGGGGCTACTCTCGCGGCATGGGCATCCTCGTCGTCGTACTCGCGCCGCGCGCGAGCTGACGCCGTCGTCGACGTCCCGCCGCGCGCGACCCTCCTGAGCTCCCGACCACCGGAGCCGGAGGGTCTTTCCATGCCCGGCGGGAAAGGGGTGCCGGGCTGCTCGCACCGCCAGTCAGCACCCGTCCACGCCGGACCAGCAGCACAGCAGCACCAGGAGGACCGATGAGCACGGCCAGCACCGAGGGCACCGCAGCCCCGTCGGACAGCAGCGCGCCGGAGCGCACGACCGAGCGGATCACGGGGGCGCAGAGCATCGTGCGCTCCCTCGAGAGCGCCGGAGTAGAGGTCGTCTTCGGCCTCCCGGGCGGTGCGATCCTGCCCACGTACGACCCGCTGCTCGACTCCACGAAGCTGCGCCACGTGCTCGTGCGCCACGAGCAGGGCGCCGGGCACGCCGCGCAGGGCTACGCCGCCGCCACCGGCCGCGTCGGCGTCTGCATGGCGACGTCGGGCCCCGGCGCCACCAACCTCGTCACCGCCATCGCCGACGCCCACATGGACTCGGTGCCGATGGTCGCGGTGACCGGGCAGGTCTCCTCCAAGGCGATCGGTACCGACGCCTTCCAGGAGGCCGACATCGTCGGCATCACCCAGCCGATCACCAAGCACAACTACCTGGTCACCGACCCCGCCGACATCCCCCGTGTCATCGCCGAGGCCTTCCACCTGGCCTCGACGGGCCGCCCCGGACCGGTCCTGGTCGACGTCACCAAGGACGCCCAGCAGGCGATGACCACGTTCCAGTGGCCGACGTCGCTGGCCGAGCTCGACCTGCCCGGCTACCACCCGACCACGCGCCCGCACTCCAAGCAGGTGCGCGAGGCAGCCCGGATGATCGCCGAGGCGAAGCGCCCGGTGCTCTACGTCGGTGGCGGCGTTATCCGCGCCGGTGCCTCCGCCGAGCTGCGCCGCCTGGTCGACCTGTCCGGCGCGCCCGTGGTCACCACCCTGATGGCGCGCGGTGCGCTGCCCGACTCCCACCCGGCCAACCTGGGCATGCCCGGCATGCACGGCACCGTGGCCGCCGTGACTGCGCTGCAGCGGGCCGACCTCATCGTCAGCCTGGGCGCCCGCTTCGACGACCGCGTGACCGGCCTGCTCTCGAGCTTCGCGCCCGGCGCCGCCATCGTCCACGCGGACATCGACCCGGCGGAGATCGGCAAGAACCGCCGCGCCGACGTCCCGATCGTCGGTGACGCCAAGGAGGTCATCTCCGACCTCGTCCCGGCACTGCAGGCCGAGCACACCGCGGGCCGCCGCGCGGACCTGGCCGGCTGGTGGCGCCAGCTCGACGACCTGCGCACCACCTACCCGCTCGGCTACGACGAGCCCGAGGACGGCTCGCTGAGCCCGCAGAAGGTCATCCAGCGCCTGGGCGAGATCAGCGGCCCGGAGACGATCTTCACCTCCGGCGTCGGCCAGCACCAGATGTGGGCCGCGCAGTTCATCCGGTACGAGAACCCCAACACCTGGCTGAACTCCGGCGGCCTGGGCACCATGGGCTACTCCGTGCCCGCCGCGATGGGCGCCAAGGTCGGCCGTCCGGACGCCACCGTCTGGGCCATCGACGGCGACGGCTGCTTCCAGATGACCAATCAGGAGCTCGCCACCTGCGCGATCGAGGGCATCCCGATCAAGGTGGCGGTCATCAACAACTCCAGCCTCGGCATGGTCCGGCAGTGGCAGACGCTGTTCTACGACGGCCGCTACTCCAACACCGACCTGCACACCGGCGTCGGGCGGGCCAAGGGCCAGCGCGTCCCTGACTTCGTCAAGCTGGCCGAGGCGTACGCCTGCGTCGGCCTGCGCTGCGAGGACCCGTCCGACCTCGACGCCGTCATCGACAAGGCGATGAGCGTCAACGACCGGCCCGTCGTCGTCGACTTCGTCGTCCACCGTGACGCCATGGTCTGGCCGATGGTCGCTGCCGGCGTCTCCAACGACGCCATCCAGTACGCCCGCGGGCTCTCGCCCGTGTGGGACCGCGAAGAGCAGGACCCGGAGACCGGCCTGGAGATGAACGGGACGACGCGATGAGCACTGGTAACGGCACCGAGCGGCACACGCTGTCCGTCCTCGTCGAGGACAAGCCCGCCGTCCTGGCACGCGTCGCCTCGCTGTTCGCGCGCCGCGCGTTCAACATCCACTCCCTCGCCGTCGGCCCCACCGAGCACCCGTCGCTCTCACGCATCACCGTGGTCGTCGACGTCGAGGACTCCCCGTTGGAGCAGGTCGTCAAGCAGCTCAACAAGCTGGTCAACGTCCTCAAGGTGGTCGAGCTGGAGCCGGAGACCTCGGTCCAGCGCGAGGTGCTCCTCGTCAAGGTCCGCGCCGACGCCACCACCCGTGGCCAGGTGCTAGACGTGGTCAACGTTTTCCGGGCGTCCGTCGTCGACGTCGCCCCGGAGGCCCTCACCATCGAGGCGATCGGCGCGCCGGAGAAGAACGCCGCGCTGCTCAAGGTGCTCGACCCGTTCGGCATCCGCGAGATCGTCCAGTCGGGCGTCGTGGCCGTCGGCCGCGGCTCGCGTTCCATCACGGACCGGGCCCTGCGCAGCGCATGAGGGCACCGCGCAGCGCCTGACACCCGTCCGCAAGACTTTCCGAGATCCCTACTGAAGGAGTGACAGCCACCGTGGCTGAGATGTTCTACGACGACGACGCCGACCTGTCGATCATCCAGGGCCGCAAGGTCGCGGTCATCGGCTACGGCAGCCAGGGCCACGCCCACTCGCTGTCGCTGCGCGACTCCGGCGTCGAGGTGAAGGTCGGTCTGGCCGAGGGCTCCAAGAGCCGCGCCAAGGCCGAGGCCGAGGGCCTGACGGTGGTCTCGGCCACCGAGGCTGCCGAGTGGGCCGACGTCATCATGCTGCTCGTGCCGGACCACGTGGCCCGCCACGTGTACGCCGAGTCCGTCGAGCCGCACCTGACCGCCGGCAAGGCGCTCTTCTTCGGCCACGGCTTCAACATCCGCTTCGGCTACATCAAGCCCCCGGCCGACGTCGACGTCGCCATGGTCGCCCCCAAGGGCCCGGGCCACCTCGTGCGCCGTGAGTACGCCGAGGGCCGTGGCGTCCCGGTGATCGTGGCCGTGGAGCAGGACGCGTCCGGCAAGGCGTGGCCGCTGGCCCTCTCCTACGCCAAGGGCATCGGCGGTCTGCGTGCGGGTGGCATCAAGACCACCTTCACCGAGGAGACCGAGACCGACCTGTTCGGCGAGCAGGCCGTGCTGTGCGGCGGCGCGTCCGCGCTGGTGCAGGCCGGCTTCGAGACCCTCGTCGAGGCGGGCTACCAGCCCGAGGTCGCCTACTTCGAGTGCCTCCACGAGCTCAAGCTCATCGTCGACCTCATGTACGAGGGCGGCCTGGCCAAGCAGCGCTGGTCGGTGTCCGACACCGCCGAGTACGGCGACTACGTCTCCGGCCCCCGCGTCATCGACGCCTCGGTCAAGGCGCGCATGAAGGACGTCCTCACCGACATCCAGAAGGGCGAGTTCGCCCGCCGCTTCATCGAGGACCAGGACGCCGGCGCGCCGGAGTTCAAGAAGTTCCGCGCCGAGCAGCAGGGCTCGCAGCTGGAGAAGACCGGCGCCGAGCTGCGCAAGCTCATGAGCTGGGTCGAGACCAAGGACGACGACTACGTCGAGGGCTCTGCCGCCCGCTGACGCCTCGCGTCCCGCACAGGGCCATCCCACGCCACGTCCCCCGGAATGGCACGGGGTGGCCCTGTGCCATCCAGGGAGTGGCGCGGATCCACCCAGCGTTGACGCTGGCGTGAGCAGGAGCGCCGGCCGAGTGGAGCTGCCGACCAAGCCGTGCGCGGTGTGCGGTCGCACCATCACGTGGCGAAGGAAGTGGGAGCGCGACTGGGACGGCGTCCGCTACTGCTCCGATGCCTGCCGGCGCCGCGCCCGCTCGGAAACCGGCCGGGACGTCGACGCCGCCCTCGAGGCCTCGCTGGAGCGATTGCTGGACGCGCGCCCGTCGTCGTCCTCGGTGTGCCCGTCCGAGGCGGCCCGCGTGGTCGCCGGGGAGCTGGGCATGCTGGGCGACGACGGCGAGGGCTGGCGCGACCTCATGGAGCCCGTCCGCGCTGCGGCCCGTCGGCTCGTCGTGGCGGGCCGTGCTCAGATCACGCAGCGCGGCGTCGTCGTCGACCCCGACACCGCCAAGGGTCCGATCCGGGTGCGCCGGCCTCGTTGACCTCCGCCCCCACTGACCTCAGGTGCGGGTGGGGCGCCAGACGAGCACCGAGCACGGCGCGGAGTGCTGCACCCGCAGCGCCGTCGACCCCAGCAGCACGGTCTTGGTGAGGCCCTTGCTGCCGGAGGCCAGCACGATGAGGTCGCCGCGGAACTCCTCGGCCGCCTCGACGATCTCGGCCGCCGCCGAGCCGCTGCGCACCTGGGTGCGCACGCGCGCGGCCCAGCCTTCGAGGGCCGCAGCCACCACGGCCACGGCGGACTCGGCCTCCTGGCGGTAGCTCGGTGACGTCGGGTCGGGCCCCGGGCTGGGTCGTCCGGCGGAGCCGATCTCGTCACGGAACGGCACCGCGGCCGTCGGGCTCAGCACCGCGACCACGAGGACCTCCTCGACGTGCGCGGCGTCGAGCAGCCCGGGCAGCGCCCGCGCGGCCTCCAGTGACTCCAGCGACCCGTCGGTCGCCACGACCACCCTCGTCGCCATCAGCGGCTCCTCTCGTCAGGCACACCGTCGGGCACGTCCGGGTCGCCCGCACGTTCGACACCGTCCGCGAGCAGCGCCTCGTGGTTCGCCCCGCCGCCACGGGCACGCTGCACCGCGTAGAGCACCCCGCCGACCGCCAGCAGCCCGGCCACCCAGTACAGGGACGTCGGGTCATCCACGATGGTGTAGACGAGGATCGCCGCGTTGCCGACGATCCCCAGCAGCAGCAGCGGCGTGTTGGCGCGGAAGACGCCGTCGTGCTCGTCCTTGCCGCGCTGCTTGAGCGCGCAGACGATGACCAGCGCGTACACGAACACGAGGAAGACCACCGTGATGGTGGCGAGCCGTTCCACGACGTCGGGCCCGCCCAGCGCGGTCAAGAGTGACCCCACGATCATGAGCAGGACGACGACGGCCAGCGTGAAGCCCAGCGCCACGACCGGGCTGCGCCGCGTGGGATGCACCCGGGCGAACACGCGGGGCATCACCCCGACGCGGCCCATGCCGTAGAGGATCCGTGCCCCGGCGGCGGTGGTGACGAGCGTGGTGTTGCTGATGGCAATCATCGCGATGATGGAGAACAGGATGATCATGACTCCGACGGGCAGCGGCAGCAGCCCCGCCTCCACCACCTCGAGCAGGGCGGCGTCGGCGCCGGCCAGCTGGTCGACGGGGACGACGAGCGCCGCCGATACGGCGACGATGACGTAGATGACGCCGGCTGTGACCATGCCGCCGACGAGTGCGCGGGGGAAGTTCCGCGAGGGATTGATGGTCTCCTCCGCGACGTTCGCCGCGTTCTCGAAGCCGGTCATGGCGAAGAACGCCAGCGTGACTCCGGCGACGACGGCGATGATCGGGCTTCCCTCGGTGGAGAACTCGGTCAGCACCGACAGGTCAGCATCACCGCTGGTCAGGGCGATGACGCCGATGGCGGCGATGATGACGAGACCGGCGACCTCGACGAAGGTCATCACCATGTTGATGACTACGGACTCCGTGATGCCGATGTAGTTGACCACCGCGACGAGCGCCACGAAGACCACCGAGACCAGCAGGGCCGGTGGCAGGTCGAAGAGGGAGCCGAAGTACCGCGAGAAGCCGCTGGCCAGGGAGCCGATGGCGGCGAACGACGCCGAGAGCATGCAGATGGTGATGAAGAACGTCAGCGTCGGATTGCGGAACGCCTTGCTGACGTACAGCGACGCCCCGGCGGCCTGCGGATACTTCGTGACGAGCTCCGCGTAGGCCAGACCCGTGATCGCGGCGACGGTGACGCCCGCTGCGAAGGCGATCCAGAACGCCCCGCCGACTGCGCCGGCCACGAGGCCGATGAGCACGTACACGCCGGAGCCGAGAACGTCCCCGAGAACGTAGAAGTACAGGAGCCGGCCGGTGATGGTCCGCTTGAGGCCTTCGTCGGAGACGGTGCCCGTCGTCGTCGTCGCCATGGCAGCACAGCTTGCACCTCAGCTGTGACAGACGCGTTTCGAGAACGGGGCAGTCGTTGTTCAGGAGGCCTGGGGCAGAGGTGCTCAGACGCCCCGCTCAGCGGGCAGCAGGCCCCGCTGGACCGCCTTGACGAGCTCGGCGTGGTCGGCCTCGGTCTGGTCGGCGTAGCGGCGCGCGAAGGTGGCCAGCGCGTCGTCGGCCTTGTCGGAGGAGCCGAGGTACCCGGCGATCATCGAGGCACCCGACGTGCGGGCGTGCCCCTTGGCCAGGAGCTGGGCGCACACGCCGGCGTAGTCGCGGAGCGCGTTGGCGCCGATGCCGTCGAGCACCACGCTGCCCTTCATGTTCCGGAACTGCCGCACGTAGTACTGCCGCTCGCCGACCGTCGTCCATCCCAGCAGCGGGTCGGAGGTGGTCTGCAGCGCCTGCTCGTACTCCACCACCCGCTGGCCCTGGTGCTTGTGCCAGGCGTTGTCGCCGTGGACGAAGGGGGCGACGACGGAGCGTCGAGCCTGCTTGAGCTGCAGGAACACCACGTCGTTGCTGTCGGAGCCCTCGAGCAGCGCCACGTAGGCGCGCAGCCCCACGCTGCCGACGCCGACCACCTTGTGCGCGATGTCGACCAGCGTGTACCCGCCGAGCAGACGGCCCCAGTGCGGCGCGAGCGTGGACAGGTAGTTGTCGAGTGCCTCGGCGAGCAGGGGGGCGTCGTCGGGCTCGGGGCGGGTAATGAGCGGTGGCTCGACCACGATGCGCCGCGTGAACACGGCCCCGCCCGGGGTGTCGTCGGGTGCCTCCTGGGCCACCACCTCGGTGAAGCGGGGCAGCGCGCGGTCACTGGTGCGGTGGCGGGCCCGCTTGGCGGCCCGCTCCACCTCGTGGCGCAGGCCCGGGTCCTTCGTGGCGCTGGCCAGGCGATCGACGCCGAAGCTCGTCCAGCTGCGCTCCAGCAGCGGTTGCTCGGACAGCTCGTGGAGGTGCTCTCGGTAGCCCCGCACGGCTGCTCGGACCGCGCGAGCGCAGGAGTCCTCCGTGAGCCCGGCCTGCCGGCCGGCGACCCAGGTGCTCGCCACGAGCCGCCGCAGGTCCCACTCCCACGGGCCGGGGTGCGCCTCGTCGAAGTCGTTGAGGTCCAGCACCAGCTCCCGCGACGGCGAGCCGTACAGGCCGACGTTGCCGATGTGGGAGTCACCGCAGATCACCGGCGTGATGCCGGTGGCCGGAAGGGTGGCGAGGTCGGCGGCCATGAGACCCGCTGTGCCCCGCAGGAAGCCGTAGGGGCTCGCCGCCATGCGGCCGATGCGCACCGGAACGAGCCGCTCCAGACGGCCCTCGTGGGCCTCGCGGATCTGGTCGACGACGCTGCGCCGGTCTGCCGCGGGCTGCCAGTCCGCCAAAGCGGAGCGCGGCACCTGATGCCGCAGGTCCTTCCCCAGTGCGTACCGCTCCGCGCGAGGAAGCGGCCGCGAGCGCAGAGAGCCGTAGGGAGCGGAGTCTGCCTGCGCCAACACCACGTGCCCGGGACGGCCCGGCTCGCGGAGGTGTCCGGTCTCGATGCCCACGAGGCCGGAGCGTCCCATCTCGACCCGGCCCAGCGGAAGTAAGGGGATCCTTACCCGCCATCTAAGGTGGTGGTCCGTGACCTCTGCCACGCCGCCGCTGCGCGCCCTCTGGCGCCACCACCGCAGGTACCGGCCGCGCTTCGCCCTCGCGGTGCTCATGACCGTGCTCAACACCGCCGCGGACGTCGCGCCGGAGCTGCTGCTGGGCGTGGCCATCGACATCGTGGTGCGCGGGTCCGACTCCTTCGTGGGCACGGTCTTCGGGATCGAGGGGCGCTTCGAGCAGCTCGTCGTCGTCGCCGTCGTCAACGCCCTCGTGTGGGTGGTGGAGTCGCTCACCGACTACGCAGCGTCCGTCCTGTGGCGGGGCCTGGCGCAGGCCGTGCAGGACGAGCTGCGCACCGAGGCGTACACGGCGGTGCAGGCCATGGACATCGGCTGGCACGAGCGCACGCCGTCCGGCCAGGTGCTCTCCGTGCTCTCCGACGACGTCAACCAGCTGGAGCGCTTCCTCGACGTCGGCGCGCGCACGGTGCTGCACACGGCGCTCACGGTGGTGTTCGTGGGGATCGTCTTCGGGGCGACGTCGTGGCAGGTGACGGTGCTCGCGTTCCTGCCGGTGCCCGTCATCGCGTGGGGTTCGATCCGGTTCCAACGCCGCCTGGAGCCGCTCTACGCCGACGTGCGCTCCACCGCGGGTGAGGTTGCGGCGGTCGTGGCCGGGAACCTCGGCGGCGTCGCCACCATCCGTGCCTTCACCGCCGAGCAGCGCGAGAGCGCCCGCGTGGCGAGGGCCTCGCGCGAGTACCGGCTGGCCAACGCGCGGGCCATCCGCTCCAGCTCCGCGTTCGTGCCGCTGATCCGGATGGCGATCCTCGCCGGGTTCTCCGCCACGCTGCTGCTCGGCGGCTGGTACACGCTCCAGGGCCGCCTCGAGGTGGGCCTGTTCACCGTGCTCGTCTTCATGACGCAGCGCCTGCTGTGGCCGCTCACCGACCTCGGCCAGACCCTCGACCTCTACCAGCGCGCCATGGCCTCCACGCGGCGCATCTTCGGGCTGCTCGAGCTGCGCCCGTCCGCCGTGGAGGGGAGCGTCGCGCTGCCGTCTCCGCCGCGCGGGGCCCTGGAGCTGCGCGGGGTGCGGTTCGGGTACGACGACGGACCCGACGTCCTGCAGGGCGTCGACCTGGTGGTCCCCGCCGGCGAGACCCACGCCGTGGTGGGGACGACGGGCGCGGGCAAGTCCTCCCTGCTGCGCCTCGTGCTGCGCTTCGCCGACCCGCGCGCGGGATCGGTGCTGCTCGACGGGCGCGACGTGCGCGAGCTCACCTGGGACTCGCTGCGGGGCGCCATCGGCTACGTCAGCCAGGACGCCTTCCTCTTCCACGGCACCGTGCGCGAGAACATCGCCTACGGCCGCCCCGACGCCACCGACGCCCAGGTCGAGGAGGCCGCCCGCGCCGCCGAGGCGCACGACTTCGTGGCGGCCCTGCCCGACGGGTACGCCACCGTGGTGGGGGAGCGCGGCCAGACGCTGTCGGGCGGACAGCGCCAGCGGCTCGCCCTGGCACGGGCGCTGCTGCGCGACCCAGCGCTGCTCGTGCTCGACGAGGCGACCTCCGCCGTCGACACCGAGACCGAGGCCGCCATCCAACGGTCTCTGGCGCGGGTCACGGCCACCCGGACGGCCCTCGTGGTGGCGCACCGCCTGTCCACCGTCCGCGACGCCGACCGGATCTGGGTGCTGTCCGCCGGGCGCGTGGCGGAGAGCGGCACGCACGACGAGCTCGTCGCCCGCGGTGGCGCCTACGCCGGCCTGTGGGCCGTGCAGACCGGCGAGCACGCCCCCTCCTCTCCGTGATCATGGACGTCCGCCACCCTGGCGGCACCGTGTAACGCTTCCGCTGCCCCACGGCAAGGAGGGGTGTGAGCACGCCTCCCGCCGCGAGGAGCCGACCAAGCCGGTCTGATGGCCGGCCCGGCAGCACGAACGAGCTGCCGCATCTGTGTGGCCGCATCGGCGCCGACCCCGACGCGCTCGAGGCGCTGTATCGCGCCTGCGTCCGCGACGTGGAGCGCTTCGTCGCGCGGCGTGTGCGCGACCCGTACGACGTCGCCGACCTCACGGCCGACGTCTTCGTCCGCGCCATCGGCTCCGCCGGCACCTACGACGCCGCGCGCGCCAGCCCCGTCGCGTGGCTGCTCGGCATCGCCCGCCACGTGGTCGCCGGTCACCACGAGGCCACCGCCCGCCGCCAGCACGTCGAGCGCCGCGTCGAGGCGCGGCGCTTCGTCGACGACGACGCCCACGAGCGGCTCGCCGAGCAGGTCGACGCCGCCGCCCGCGCCCGCCACCTGCACGGCGAGCTCGCGGCGCTGCCGCCGCCGCTGCGCGCGGTGCTGGAGCTCGTCGTCGTCGACGACCTCCCACTCGTCGACGTGGCCCAGGTGCTCGGCATCAGCCCCGGCGCGGCACGCGTGCGGCTGCACCGCGCCCGGGTGCGCCTGCGCCGCGCCCTCCCTGCTCTCACCGACCCCACCGACCCCACCGACCCCACCGACCCCACCGACCCCACCGACCCAGCTGACCGATCGACGGAGGCTTGACATGGACGCCGAGAACGACAGGCTCGACCGACCTGACCGGTTCGAGCAGGACCAGCGCATGGGCGCCTACGACGCCCGCATGCTCACCGCGCTGCGCGAGCTCGTCGCCGAGCAGAGCAGCGCCGAGCAGAGCAGCGCCGCGCCGGGCGGCGCCCACGAGCGCGCCCGCAGGCGCTGGACCCGCAACCCGCTCCTCGTGGCGGCAGCCGCCGCAGCCGTGGTGGCCGGTGGGCTCGTCGTCGTCCCCACCCTCCAGGCCGAACCGGCGTGGGCGGTCAGCCGTGACGCAGCGGGGGACGTCGACGTGCAGGTCAACCGCTTCGACGACGCCGCGGGCCTGGAACGGGCGCTGGAGGCGGAGGGGATCCACGCCGATGTGACGTTCCTGCCGGACGGCACCTGGTGCGCCCCCGGTCGCTATGACGAGGACCAGGACCGCACGCCCTCCGGGACCAGCGTCGCCATCGGCGAGGGGCACTTCGGTGCTTCCGTCCCGGCCGGCGGAGCGCCGGAAGGGACCACCCTCGTCATCACCGCGTCCGCCCGGTCGATGACGGACGCCGAGCTGCGGGCACTCGACGAGGACCCAGGTGACAACGTCTTCGTCGACAGCGCGACGACGTCCCGGGTCGAGTTCCTCGTGGTCGCCGGGCCGGTGGCCCCCTGCACGGCTGAGCCCGCACCGCCGCTGGACGCCGGGTAGATGCAGCGTCGGTAGCCTCTGGGGCCATGACCAGCACCGCTGCAGCGTCCCCTGTGCCGTCGACCCCGCCCTCGAGCATCGACCTCGCCGTCATCGCCGGTGACGGCATCGGCCCGGAGGTCGTGGCCGAGGGCCTCAAGGTGCTGGGCGTCGCGCTCGAGCCGTCCGGCGCGAAGGTCTCCACCACCGAGTACGACCTCGGCGCCAAGCGCTGGCACGCCACCGGCGAGACGCTGCCCGACAGCGTGCTCGAGGAGGTCCGCGGCGCGGACGCGATCCTGCTCGGCGCCGTCGGCGACCCGGGGGTGCCCTCCGGCGTCCTTGAGCGCGGCCTGCTGCTCAAGCTGCGCTTCGAGCTCGACCACTACGTCAACCTGCGCCCCGGCAAGCTCTTCCCGGGCGTGCGCGGGCCCCTGGCCGACCCGGGCGACGTCGACTTCGTCGTCGTCCGCGAGGGCACCGAGGGCCCGTACACCGGCAACGGCGGCGCGCTGCGCGTCGGCACGCCCCACGAGGTGGCCACCGAGGTCAGCGTCAACACCGCCTTCGGCGTGGAGCGCGTGGTGCGCGACGCCTTCGCCCGTGCCCAGGCCCGCCCCCGCAAGAAGCTCACCCTGGTGCACAAGCACAACGTGCTGACGTTCGCGGGGCACCTGTGGCGGCGCACCGTCGAGCGCGTCGGGGCGGAGTTCCCCGAGGTCGCTGTCGACTACAACCACGTCGACGCCGCCACGATCTACCTCGTGCAGGACCCGTCCCGCTACGACGTCATCGTCACCGACAACCTCTTCGGCGACATCGTCACCGACCTCGCCGCCGCCGTCTGCGGCGGCATCGGCCTCGCGGCCAGCGGCAACATCAACCCCGACCGCACCGCGCCGTCGATGTTCGAGCCCGTCCACGGCTCCGCTCCCGACATCGCCGGGCAGGGCATCGCCGACCCCACCGCCACCGTGCTCAGCGTGGGCATGCTGCTGGCGCACCTCGGCCACACCGACGCCGCCGCCCGCGTCGAGGCGGCCGTCGCGGCCGACCTGGCCGAGCGCGGGACGGCGAAGCGCTCCACCTCCGAGGTGGGCGACGCCCTGGCCGCGCGCCTGGCCTGACCGACGGCCTGATCGACGGGCCGGCTCACCTCCCTGCGACGACCGCGGGCGCGTCCGGACCGGGCGCGCCCGCGGTCGTCGCGTCGGCCGGGCGCTCGGTGGCGTCGTCGCAGATGCGGTTCCTGCCCCCCTCCTTGGCCCGGTAGAGCAGGGCGTCCGCGCGCACCAGCGCCGAGGCGGAGTCCTCGCCCGGCCGCTGGCCCACCAGCCCGCCGGAGACGGTGTGCGGCGTCGGGGTGGCCAGGCGGACGTCCTCGAGGACGGCGCGCGCGACCTCCGGCGAGGCGCCGCGCAGCAGCACCACGAACTCCTCGCCGCCCCAGCGGTAGAGGTCCGCCGTGCCCGGGAGCGCCGCGAGCCACGCGTGTGCCGCGTCACGCAGGAGCGCGTCACCGGCTGCGTGCCCTTGAGCGTCGTTGACGCACTTGAACCTGTCGAGGTCCAGCAGCGCCAAGGCCACGGAGCCGGTCCCTGTGACGGCCAGCTCCTCGAGGGCGGCCGTGCAGGCGCGGCGGTTGGGCAGTCCCGTCAGCTCGTCCACGTGTGCGAGGCGCTCCAGCTCGGCGGCCTGCTCGGCAGCCGTACGCAGCGCGCCGTGCAGCCGGACAGTGCTGAGGACGGCGGTGAGCATCGCTCCCGTGCCCAGCACGCGCCAGTCGACGTCCCACCCGGCCAGGCCCTGGGCCACGAGCGCCGCGGAGGGGAGGCAGGCCGAGGCGGGCAGCAGCACCAGCACCACGCGGGACCGGACCCGCCGGCGCCGCGCCGGAACGGGGCGCGCCGGGCGTCCTCCGCTCCCGTCGAGCGCCACCGCCACCGCGGTGAGCGCCCATGCCAGGCCGAAGGGAGCGGCCATCCAGTGGGTCATGGCGTGAGGGGCCCACGCGAGGAGCGCCACGTACCCGGCGTTGGCGAACAGCAGGAGCGCGCTCCCCGCCTGCAGCGCGACCGCCTGGCCGCGGGACAGCGCCCCCACCAGCACCGCTCGCACCACCGCCAGCAGCATCACGAGGTCCAGCACGGGGTAGGCGATGGTGAGGGCCCCCGCCAGTGAGGGCCCGTTGGTCACGACGGGCGGTGCGATGGCCGCCACGATGACGACGGCGGGCCCGAGCACGACGAGCAGCGCGTCGAAGCTCGCCTCACGACCTGCGGGTCCCGCCGCCACCCAGGCCGCTCTCGCCAGGGCCAGGTACCCCAGCACCGAGAACACGTCCGACAGGGAGGGCAGCACCGGCGCTCCGTGCTGCCACCAGAGGACGTGGAAGATGGCGTTCGAGCAGGTGAGCAGTGCCGCCGCTGCGGCGACCCACCACAGCCGGTGCCGGACAGCCAGCACCAGGAGGACCAGCAGGGGCAGGATCGCGATCACCACGCCGAGCACCGGGCCCACCGGCAGCAGCGGGGCTGCGCCGACCGCGATGGCGCACGTCGTCGCTGCTGTCACCTCGATGGTGCGTGAGGTGAGGTGCTGCTTCACGCAGGGTCCATCGGAACAGCGGGCGCTCGACTCGAGGGCGTCGCCACTCGACCACCGATGTGGCCCAGTAGATCTTCCTCATTCACCGCCCGTCCGTCCCGATAGGAGCAGTGATCACGCTGCGTCGTCGAGGGGTTTGTGATGTGTGGAGGGGACAGCGACACCGCACAGGCCATGCATGACGGCGCTGAGCTCCTGACCGGGCAACCCCGCAGGGCTCGCCCCTCCCTGGTCGTCGTCAACTACGCCTCGGCGTCGCTGCTCGAGGTCGGGCTCGCGCCGCTCGCCCGTGAGGTGAGGTCTCAGCGGCCGGACGCCGTTGTTGTCGTCGTCGACAACTGGTCCAGTGCGCCCGAACGGCAGCGCGCTCGGGCGATGGCCGAGCGCGAAGGATGGGTGCTGGTCGAGGCGCCGAACACCGGCTTCGGAGACGGTGTCAACACGGGGATCGCCGCGGCCCGAGCGGCGGGTGCCGCGGTACATGTAGTGATCAACCCCGACGCCACGGCGAGCGCCGCCGACCTCGACGTGCTGCTGCGCCGCGTCGAATCGGATCCGATGCTGCTGGTCGCCCCCGAGGTCAGGACGCCCGAGGGCACGCTGTGGTCGGCGCTGAACGACCTGCACCTCGTCGACGGGAGCGTGCGCTCCGCCCGTCACCGTCGCGAGGACGACGCCGTGGTGCCGTGGGTCAGCGGAGCGTGCTTCGCCGTGACCGACCACCTGTGGGACACCGTCGGCGGATTCCGCGCGGAGTACTTCCTCTACTGGGAGGACATCGACCTGTGCCATCGCGTGCAGCAGGCCGGCGGGCGTGTCGAGGTGGACGCCGACGCGGTCGTCATCCACGACGAGGGTGGCACTCAGCGGATGGACGGCCGCGGCTCGGCCAAATCGACGACCCACTACTACTACACGGCGCGGAACAGGCTGTTGTTCGCCGCCACCGGCCTCGACCGCCGCGCCCGGGTGCGCTGGATCGCCGCTACTCCGCGTGTCGCCTGGCGCGTCGTGCTCCACGGCGAGCGCCGGCGGCTCCTGCAGGATCGGCAGCCCCTGGTCGCCGCTGCGCGCGGAGTGCTCGCGGGTCTCCTGCGCCGCTGGGAGAAGCCGGCTGCGGCGCTGCCGCGGACTACCGCAGATCGGCCCGCCGTCGTCGTCGCCGTGCTCACCTACCGCCGGCCGCGTGACCTCGCCGAGCTCCTGCCGCAGCTGACGGCCCAGCTCGCCGAGGTGTCCGAACGGGTCTCGCGGGGCCGACTGCTCGTCGTCGACAACGACCCTGACGCGGGAGCGGCCGCGGTGGTGGCAGCCGCGGCGGCGTCATCCCCGCCGGGGGTGGAGGTGGTGCACGTCCACGAACCCCGACCGGGTATCGCGGCGGCTCGCGACCGAGCGCTGCGCGACGCCGCGCACGAGGATCTCCTCGTGTTCATCGACGACGACGAACGCCCCGTTCCGGGCTGGCTGTCCGCGCACCTCGCGACCTGGCGTGCGCGCCGACCCGCCGCCGTCGTCGGCCCCGTGACCTCCGCTTTCGCCACCCATCTCGACCCGTGGGTCCAGGCCGGCGGGTTCTTCCACCGACGCCGCCTGCCCACCGGCAGCGCCGTCAGTGTGGCCGCCACGAACAACCTGCTGCTCGACCTGAGGGCGGTGCGCGCCGCAGGACTCTCCTTCGACGCGGGCTTCGGCACCGCCGGAGGCGAGGACACCCTGTTCACCCGCCGGCTGCACGCACGGGGCGGGGAACTGCTGTGGTGCGCTGAGGCCGGCGTGACCGACATCGTGCCCTGCGAGCGCGCGACGCGGCGGTGGGTGGTGCGCCGGGCCTACAGCAGCGGCAACGCCTGGACTCGGACGGCCGTCTTGATGGCCCCGGGGTCCCTGGCCCGGACGAGCGCGCGTACCGCCGGCGTGGCTCGCGGCGGCGTCAGGCTCGTCGCGGGGCTCGGACGTCTGGGCGCCGGCGCCCTGCGCCCCGGGGCACGGGGACTGTCGTCGCGCGCTCGGGGTGTCCGCACGGCCGCACGCGGCGCGGGCATGCTCATGGGCGCCCTGGAGGTCGGCTACGACGAGTACCGGCGTCCTCGCCGCGCAGCGACGGCGCGGCGGTAGGCGCGCGCATGCGCATCTGCTGCTGGCACCCACTCGCGGGCTGACAGGTCCGGGGAGCTGCCTCGGTGGCTTCCGGCGGCGGTGTTCACGGCTGCGGCCAGGGCGGCGGGTGTCAGGGTGCCCGCGTACTGGTGGACCCACCCGGGGCCGACTTCCCGCGCGAGCAGCTCGTTCACCTCACCGGCCGGAACCAGCACCGGCCGGTCCAGCGAGAGGGCCATGAGGGCGCTCCCGGAGTTGTGCATGTGGCTGTAGGGCAGGACCACCAGCTCCGACTCACCGATGACGATGGCCAGCTCCGCGTCCGAGACGTGCTCGAGTCGCAGCTGCACCCTCGGGTCGTCGGCGGCGAGCGACTCCAGCGAGGAGCGCAGCTGCGCCGTGGACGGCGCCCCTGCCACGCGCAACGTCAGGGGGCCTGGCACCTGCGAGAAGACCTGGATCAGGTGCTCGACGTTCTTGTAGCGGCGGATCATGCCCGCGTACGCGATCCTTCCGGGGACGGACGGCGGTTCTTCGTACCGGGCCATCCAGCCGCGGTAATGACCGTGGGGGATGAGCTCCCATAGCTCGCCCTCGGCGGCAGGAGTGACGGTGTTCAAGGCGATTCGCAGCGTGGTCAGCTTGTCGAGCGCGGCGAGCAGCAGTCGCTGGTGACGCGTCGCCTCGCTGGGTACCTCGAGGTTGTGCACTGTGCGTACCACCGCGGTCCGTCGCAGCAGCAGGCGCGCGCACAACAACCCCGTGAGTGCCTCGCGCACGAGGGACTTCAGGGGCGAGTGCCCCTGGGCGAGGTTCTCCGGCCAGTGCAGGTGCAGCACGTCGTAGGAGCCGAAGAGCGCCGTCGACCAGCTGAAGGTGGAGACCTCCAGCGAGCCCTCGTCGGTGAGGGCGTCGTGGAGCATGACGATGTAAGGGTTCGTCGTGGGGCGCGGCGGGGGGAACGACTGGAGCACCCGGATGGGTCGAGCGGGGGACGTCGTCATGGTGGGTCGGCGCTGAAGCGGGTCGGCCGACATCAGTCGGCCGCCGACCGTGCTGCGACCGGTCCTGTGCCCCATCCCTGAGTCATCGGCGCGCTGGCGGCCGGCTGGAGGACACACAGCGCACGCGAGGAACTCCGCGAAGGACACTGCCCCGAGAGGAGCACGCACCAGCGACGGTGCACCGCCGGCGCAAGCTACGCTCCCGTAGCATGTCCGCTGACAGCCTCCAGGCCCCTGCGCCGCTGTCCTTCGAGCGCCAGCCGCACCCCGCTCCCACCTCGGACGCCGACCGCGCGGCCGTGCTGGCCTCTCCCGGGTTCGGCAAGCACTTCACCGACCACATGGCGCACGCCGTCTGGACCGCTGACGGCGGTTGGGGCCAGGCCCGCGTCGAGCCCTACGGGCCGCTCCAGCTCGACCCGTCGGCCGCCGTCCTGCACTACGCGCAGGAGATCTTCGAGGGCATGAAGGCCTACCGCTGGGCCGACGGCTCGGTGTGGACCTTCCGCCCGCAGGCCAACGCCGCCCGGTTCGCGCGGTCAGCGCGCCGCCTGGCGCTGCCCGAGCTGCCCGAGGCCGACTTCATCGCCTCTCTCGAGGCCCTCGTGGCGGCTGACGAGGCCTGGGTGCCCACCGGCGGCGAGACCAGCCTGTACCTGAGGCCGTTCATGTTCGCCTCCGAGGCCTTCCTCGGCGTGCGCCCCGCGGCCAAGGTCGACTACCTCGTCATCGCCTCCCCGGCCGGCGCCTACTTCACCAGCGGCCCCCGCCCGGTGAAGCTGCTCGTCAGCCGCACGTACACGCGCGCTGCCGCCGGCGGCACCGGCGCCGCCAAGTGCGGTGGCAACTACGCCGCCAGCCTGCTCGCCCAGCAGGAGGCCTACGCCGCCGGTTGTGACCAGGTGGTCTTCCTCGACGCCGCCGAGCAGCGGTGGGTGGAGGAGCTGGGCGGCATGAACGTCTTCCTCGTCACCGCAGACGGCCGCCTGCTCACCCCCGAGCTGACCGGCTCCATCCTCGAGGGCGTCACACGAGACTCCATCCTCGAGATCGCGCGCGACATGGGCCTGGAGCCCGTCGAGCAGCGCATCGCCCTCGACGACTGGCTGTCGATGGTCGCCAGCGGTGAGGTCACCGAGGCCTTCGCGTGCGGCACCGCGGCCGTGGTCACCCCCATCGGCAGCTTCGTCGACGGCGGTGGCACCAAGCCGGCCGCGGCCGAGACCGAGGTCGCCGGGAAGGTCACCGAGGCGGTCCGCGCCACCCTGCTCGACGTCCAGTACGGCCGCGCCGAAGACCGCCGCGGCTGGATGCACCGCCTCGTCTGAGGCAGAGGAGACGACCTGCGATGAGCACCCCGAGCACGACCCGGACGACGGCGACGACGACCGACGTCCAGGTCTACGACACGACGCTGCGCGACGGCGCGCAGCAGGAGGGGCTCAACCTCTCCGTCGCCGACAAGCTGGCCATCGCCGCCCGCCTCGACGAGCTGGGCGTCGGCTTCATCGAGGGCGGCTGGCCGGGGGCCAACCCGCGCGACACCGAGTTCTTCGCCCGCGCCCGCACCGAGCTGCCGCTGCGCCACGCGGTGCTCGCGGCGTTCGGCGCCACGCGCCGGGCCGGCGGCTCGGCGGCCACCGACCCGCAGGTGCAGGCGCTGCTCGACGCGCAGACCCCGGTGGTGACGATCGTCGCCAAGAGCCACGTCGGGCACGTGAAGCTCGCGCTGCGCACCACCGAGGAGGAGAACCTCGCCATGGTGCGCGACACTGTGGAGCACCTCGTGGCGCACGGCCGGCGCGTCTTCCTCGACGCCGAGCACTACTTCGACGGGTACGAGCTCGACAGGGACCACGCCCTCGCCGTCGTCCGCACCGCCGTGGAGGCGGGCGCGGAGGCCGTCGTCCTGTGCGACACCAACGGCGGGCGGCTGCCGCACGAGGTCGAGGAGGTCGTCGCGGCGACGCTCGCGGCATCACCCGAGGGCACCCGGGTGGGCATGCACGCCCACAACGACTCCGGCTGCGCCGTCGCCAACTCGCTGGCGGCCGTGCGCGCCGGCGCCACTCACGTCCAGGGCTGCGTGAACGGGTACGGGGAGCGGACGGGCAACGCCGACCTCGTCGTCGTCGTCGCCGACCTGGTCCTCAAGCTGGGCCGCCAGGTGGTGCCCGCTGAGTGCCTGGGCGAGGCGACCCGGATCGCCCACGCCGTCGCGGAGATCACCAACGTGGCGATGTACGCGCGCTCGCCGTACGTGGGCGCATCGGCCTTCGCCCACAAGGCGGGGCTGCACGCCAGCGCCATCCGCGTGGACCCCGACCTCTACCAGCACACCGACCCGACCGCCGTCGGCAACGACATGCGCATGCTCGTCTCCGACATGGCCGGTCGCGCCTCCATCGAGCTCAAGGGCCGCGAGCTCGGCCACGACCTCGCCGGAGACCAGGACGTGCTGTCTCGCACGGTCGCCCGGGTCAAGGAGCTCGAGCTGGCGGGGTGGACCTTCGAGGCCGCCGACGCCAGCTTCGACCTCCTGCTGCGCGAGGTCCGCGAGGGCGCCCGCCCCAGCTACTTCGAGGTGGAGAGCTGGCGCGCGTTCATCGAGCACGGCAAGGGCACCGGCCCGACGTCGGAGGCCACCGTCAAGCTGCGCGCCGGCGGCCAGCGCCTCGTGGCCACCGGCGAGGGCAACGGCCCGGTCAACGCCCTCGACGCCGCGCTGCGCCAGGCGCTCATCCCGGTGTACCCGCAGATCGCGGGGCTCGACCTGACCGACTTCCGGGTGCGCATCCTCGACGCCGACGCGGGTACCGACGCCACCACGCGCGTGCTCATCGACACCACCGACGGACGGGCCACGTGGACGACGGTGGGCGTGGCCCCCAACCTCGTCGAGGCCTCCTGGCAGGCCCTGGTCGACGGCATCACGTACGGCCTGCTCAAGGCTGGTCTGCCGGTGCCCTCGGCCGTTCCAGCTGCCCCGTCTCCCGCCTGAGCAGCGTGAGCGAGGACCAGCCCGACCAGCCGGTGGTCGAGATGTGGACCGACGGCGCCTGCAAGGGCAACCCCGGCGTCGGCGGCTGGGGCGTGCTCATGCGCTCCGGGGAGCACACCAAGGAGCTGTTCGGCGGTGAGGCCACCACCACGAACAACCGCATGGAGCTCACCGCCGTCATCGAGGGCCTGGGGGCGCTGAAGCGCCGCTCGACGGTGCTGCTGCACGTCGACTCGACCTACGTCATGCAGGGCATCCAGAGCTGGATCGCCGGGTGGAAGCGCAACGGGTGGCGCACGGCGTCCAAGCAGCCGGTGAAGAACGCCGAGCTGTGGCGGGCCCTCGACGAGGCCGTCGCCCAGCACGACGTGCAGTGGCGCTGGGTGAAGGGCCACGCCGGCGACCCCGGCAACGAGGCCGCGGACGCCCTCGCCAACCAGGGCGTCGCCCAGGTCCGGTCCGCCGCCCGCTGACCGGCAGACGTCGCTGACCGGCAGACGTCGCTGAGCTGGTGGGGAGGCTCACGTCCGGTGGGGTAGCTGGCGTCCGCCTCCGGGCCTGGATCCGGACGTCACGCTGCCCACCGGACGCCAGACTGCCCACCTCTGCCGGCCGCGCGTCCGCCCACAGTGCGCTTGCCGCACCGCATCCGCGGCGTGCTGTCCACCGGCGTCACGAGGGCCCCGCGAGCGAGGCACGGGGAGCGCCACGGTGAGGCGTGCCTCCCTCGTCCCGCGTGCCCGCCGCGCTCGCCGTGCTCGGTGGCGTCGCGTCCTACGCCTCGTTGGCCAGCGCCACCAGCAGCGCGGCAGTCGCGAGGGCGCTCGCTTCGGGCAGCGTGGTGAGGGTGCTGCCCGGCGTCCTCACCGCGCCGGACCACACCGACGGACCACGGATCCGTCAGCGCGCCGCGCTCCTCTTCGCGGGCTCGCCGGCGGCGCTGTCGCACACGACGGCGCTCGGCCTGTACGGACTGCCCGTGCCCGCGGACGTCGCGGCGGCGGCAGTGCACGTCGTCGTCCCCCATCCTCGACGCCGCACGGTCCCGGCGTCCGAGGCCTGGCGGCTGGAGCTGCACCGCAGCCGCGCCGACCGGGACGGGGGCTGCGTGACGGGCTCCAGGTGGTCTCCGCCCCGCGCGCCGTCGTGGAGAGCTGGTCGCTGCTGACCGGCAGCGACCAGCGGGCACCGGCGCTGGTCGGCGTGAGGAAGCGGCTGTTGACGGCCGCCGACCTGGACGACGAGCTCACCGCGCGCCGGCAGGTGGCCGGCGCTGCCGAGCTCCGCCAGCTGGTCGGGAAGATCCGGGCCGGCTGCCGCAGCGAGCTGGAGCTGTGGGGCTACGACCACGTCTTCACCGGACCCGAGTTCATGCACCTGCGCCGGCAGGTCGAGGTGGTCGCCGCCGGCCAGCTGTCCGTCCTGGACGGCTACGACGAGGCTGCTGCGCTCGCCGTCGAGCTTGACGGGCGGGCCTACCACGACTCACCGTGGCAGCGGGAGCGCGACATCGCCCGAGATGCACGGGTGGCGGGGCTCGGCGTCCAGACGCTGAGGTTCTCGCACCGGCGCCTGACGACCGAGCCGGAGGCCTGCCGTCGGGAGGTGCTGGAGGTGGCCGCCGTGAGGAGGGCGCAGCTGGCCGGCGCGGACCTGCCGGTGGTGGTCGAGCTGGCAGGGCGTCGGGGAGGCGCGCCGCGGCTGTGGCTGCAGCCTGGGCGATCAGCGGGGTGAGAGGTGGGCAGGCTGACGTCCGGTGGGCAGCCTCGCGTCCGCTTCCGGCCCCGGATCCGGACGTCAGCCTCCCCTCCGGACGTCAGCCTCCCCGGTCAGGCCGGGGTGATCCCGGCCTCGCGGGCGCGGGCGGCCGCCTCGGTCCGGTCGGAGGCCTGGAGCTTGGCGAGCACCGCCGAGACCACGTTGCGGACGGTCTTGGGCGAGAGGAACAGCGCCTGCGCGATCTCCGCGTTGGTGCGGCCCGCCGCCAGCAGCTCCAGCACCTCCGCCTCGCGCGCAGTGAGCTCGGGGAAGGCCGCAGCGGCCGTCGGCGGCGCCGGGGGAGCGGCGAAGAAGGCCGCCATGCGGCCCGCCAGCGCCGCGCCGAACACCGCCCCACCGGTCGCCGCAGTGCGCACGGCGGCCACCAGCTCCTCCTGCCCCGCTCCCTTGAGCAGGTAGCCGCGGGCCCCCGCGCGCACGGCCGCGAACACGGTGGCGTCCTCCTCCGACATCGTCAGGACGACGACGGCGGCCCGGGCGCGCGAGTCCACGAGCCGGCGCGTGGCGTCCACACCGTCGAGGACGGGCATCTGCACGTCCATGAGCACGACGTCGGGGTCGTGCTCCGCGACAGCGGCGACGGCCTGCTCGCCGTCGGCCGCCGTGCCCACCACGTCGACCACGCCGGTGGAGGCCAGCAGCGCGGCGACGCCGTCGCGGAAGAGCGGGTGGTCGTCCACGACGAGCACCCGCGGCAGCGGGCGCGTGGTCCCGGGCTCAGGCACGGGCCACCTGCTGGGGCACGGCGGGCTCGATGGCTGTCAGCGGCAGCAGCGCCTCGACGCGGGTGCCGCCGCCCGGCGGGCAGGTCACCGTGCAGCTGCCCCCGAGCTCGCGGGCGCGCTCCTTCAGTGAGGCCAGGCCCACGCCGGCGGGAGCAGCGGGGTCGATGCCGCGGCCGTCGTCGTCCACCACCACCTCCAGCGCGCTGCCGCGGCGCCCCAGGTGCACCGAGCACCGGGTCGCGCGGGCGTGCCGGGCGGCGTTGGTCACGGCCTCGCCGGCGATGCGGTAGGCGGCCACCTCCACCGCGGCCGGCAGGGAGGCGGCCTCGAGGTCGGCGGCCGCTCGTACGCTCACGTCGAGGCCAGCGACCCCGAGGCGGTCGGCGTGCTGGCGCAGCGCGCCGACCAGCCCGAGGTCGTCCAGGGCCGGCGGGCGCAGCTCGTGCACGAGGCGCCGGACCTCGGCCAGCGCCTCCTGGACGTCGTCGCGGACCCGCCCGAGCATCCGCTGCGCGGGCTCCGGCAGGTCCGGGGCCAGGTTGCGGACGGTGTCCACGGCCATGACGGCCGCCCCCAGCACCGGGCCGAGCCCGTCGTGCAGGTCGCGGCGCACCCGGCGGCGGTCCTCCTCGCGGACGGCGAGGATGCGGGCCCGGCTGGCCTGCAGGTCCTCCGCGAGCGCCTCGGCGCGAGCGGCGAGGGCGGCCTGGCGCACGAGGTCGCCGAGGAGGCGCTCGTCGCGGCGCGACAGCCGGCTGCGCCCCGTGCCGCAGCCCGGGCCCGCCGGCAGCAGCAGCCGTCCGAGGGGTTCGCCCCGGTAGACCAGGGGCAGCTCGCGGCGCGCGTCCGGCTCCAGGTGGCGTCCGTGCACGGCCACGAGGCTGCCGCCGTCGGCGCGGTCGACCTCCACCACCACGTCGTCCACGCGGAACGCGTGCGCCACGGACTCCGCCACGACGAGCAGCTGCTCGCGCGCCGACCCCGACCGCTCGAGCGCCTGCGCCAGCGACGAGAGCGCGTGCCAGGGGTCGTCGCGGTCACCCAGCACGAGGCGGCGCACGGCGCTCCACACGCGCTCGCGCAGCGGCCCGTACACGGCCGTGACAAGCAGCACCGCCACGAGTGCTGCCTCCCTCTCGGGCAGGGCACCCCCCAGCAGCGCCGAGGCGGCGGCCACGAGGACCACGTCGACCACGAGCACCGACCCCGCCACCAGCGCCCATACGAGGGTGCCGCCGAGCAGCCTGTCGACGTCGACGAGGTCGGGGCGCACGAGCGCCACCGCGCAGGAGGCGGCTACCACCGCGCAGGAGACCGTGAGCGCCGCCGAGGTGAACCCGTCGGGCAGGGCCCAGACGGTGAGCATCGTGAGCAGGGCCACCAGCGCTGACCAGAGCATCCAGCGGCTGCGGTCGCGCGCCGGCCCGGCGGGTCCGCGCGAGCGCGCCACGAGCAGCGCGAACGGCACGAGCAGGCTCACCGGCACCAGCGCCCGCGCCAGCACCCACACCGCCTCCCAGACCGGCTCGGGCAGGGGCACCGGCACCGGGTCGAGGTCCACGCCGGGCACGGGGGGCTGCCCCACCACGGACGACGGGACGCCGAGCACGACCACCGGGAGCAGCGCCGTGCTCGCCAGCCCGACGAGGGCCGCGGGGCGCCAGACCCGCCCGCGGGGGAGCGCGCCGTCGTGCACGAGCAGCAGCACCAGCGGGAGCGGCAGCAGCAGCCACGCACCGAGCCGGTTGTAGGACCAGAACGCCGCCGTGGCGCCGGTGCCGTCGCCGGCGGTGAGGGCGTGAAGCAGCCACGACGCCGAGACGCCGTCCACGGCCCACAGCAGCCCCCCGAGGAGCAGGACGACGGCGACGGGGTGCGCCCGGTCCCGACCCCGCGTCGTCGTCCGCGGACCGAGCGCCTGCACGACGGCGCCGGGGACGGCGAGGAGCAGTCCCGTCAGGGCGGTGCTCCAGCCGGTGCTCGCAGCATCCGGGACGGACGAGGTGGGGGAGAGGGCGTCGAGCACGGCGCTGATCACGAGGGCCGCCGCGCAGGCGGCCACCACGAGCGCCCCCGACGGGCGCACCGGAGCGCGCATCCGCCGATGGTGGCACCGGGGGCGTCCCGCTGTCCCGGGTCGCGGTGTCCCGTGCGCCCGGGACACCAGGCGTGACCAGCGCGGGAGCGCTCGGCCCTGACGCCCGGGACGCTGCGGCGAGGAGCGTCTTCCTCACCAGCACCACCGCTTCGGGATGGCGACCTGCCACCCCACACACCGCACAGGAGCCCACCGTGTCCCTCACCGACCGTCCCGCCCCCGCCCGCACCGACGTCTCCGGCGCCGACACCTCCGCCGCGACCAGCAGCCGGGTGCCCGCCCAGCGCACTCGTCGCCAGCACGAGCCGCTGGCCGACCCGCCCACCGCGTCCTGGGTGCGGCGCCGGGCCGCCGTCCTCGTCGCCGGGGGGCTCGCCTGGTCGCTCACCACCTACGCCGTCGGCCTCAACACCCCCGCGGGAGAGCTGCCCGGGCGGATCGCCGACCTGTCCAGCTTCTGCTTCCAGGCCGGAGTGATGGCGCTGCTGACGATCATCCACCGGACCCAGGCGCTCGGCCCGGGCCGCGTGGCTCGCGGCTTCCTGCGGGTGGAGGCGGTGCTGCTGGGCCTGGCGATGGTCAACAGCCTCCTCGCCGCGACGGTCGCCGACATGGGCAACCCGGTCCAGTTCTGGACCGACCCGTTCTGGCCGCTGTCGATGCTGGGCATGCTCGTCTGCGGCGTCCGCATCGCGGTCGCTGGCCGGTGGCAGGGCGTCCTGCGCTTCTACCCGTCCATCGCCGAGGCCTACTTCCCGCTGGTCATGGGCTCGATCCTCCTCTTCGGCCGCGACGCCGCCGACATCGCCAGCGGCACGGTGGTCCTCCTCGGCTACACAGGCATGGGCGTCGTCATCGCCGCCCGCCCTGACCTCGTCGGCGCCCGCGGCTGACCGGCACCCCTCCGTCCTGATCATGGGAGACCGGCCACCTGAGCAGGTGGCCGGTCTCCCTCCTAGGCTTGACCGGTGCGCATCGCCAGGTTCACCACCGGAGACGACCCGAGGTTCGGCCTCGTCGAGGGAGACGCCGGCGAGGAGGTGATCCACGTCGTCGTGGGAGACCCGCTCTACGCCCCCCTGCAGCCCACGGGTGAGCGCGTGCCGTTGGCCGACGCCCGCCTGCTGGCCCCGGTCATCCCGCGCAGCAAGGTCGTGGGCATCGGCCGCAACTACGCCGACCACGCCCGCGAGATGGGCAACGAGCTCCCCGAGAAGCCGCTGATGTTCCTCGTGCCGAACACCGCCGTCATCGGCCCCTCGGACCCGATCGTCATGCCCGAGGGCTCCGAGCGGGTGGACTACGAGGGCGAGCTCGCCGTCGTCATCGGCCGCGTCTGCAAGGACGTCCCCGAGGAGCGCGTGGCCGAGGTGGTCTTCGGCTACACGGTCGCCAACGACGTCACCGCCCGCGACTGGCAGAAGGGCGACGGGCAGTGGGCCCGCGCCAAGGGCTTCGACTCCTCCAAGCCCCTCGGGCCGTACATCGTCCCGGACCTGACCCTCGAGGACGTCGAGGACCTGCGCCTGCAGACCCGCCTGGACGGGAAGACCGTGCAGGACGGCACCACCAAGGACATGGTCTTCGGCGTCGCCGAGCTCGTCGCCACCGCCAGCCGGGCGTTCACGCTGCTCCCGGGTGACGTCATCCTCACCGGCACCCCCGCCGGCGTCGGGCAGCTGCGCGAGGGCCAGCGCGTCGAGGTCGAGGTCGAGGGCATCGGCGTGCTGAGCAACCCGGTGGTGCGGCGATGAGCGAGACCAGCACGACGGTGACCACGACGACGACGGCGAGCGCGAGCCCGGTGAGGGTGCGCATCGCGCCGTCCCCGACCGGCGTGCCCCACGTCGGCTTCCTGCGCACAGCGCTGTTCAACTGGGCCTACGCCCGCCACACCGGCGGCACGTTCGTGCTGCGCATCGAGGACACCGACCTCGCGCGCCACAGCGAGGAGAGCTACCACCAGATGGTGGAGGCGCTGCGCTGGCTGGGCCTGGAGTGGGACGAGGGCGTCGAGGTCGGCGGCCCGCACGAGCCCTACCGGCAGTCCCAGCGCAGCGCGCTGTACGCCGACGTGCTCGCCGAGCTCGTCGAGGGCGGGTACGTCTACGAGTCGTTCTCCAGCCCGGAGGAGGCCGCGGAGCGCCGCCGCGCCGCGGGGGAGGACCCCCAGCGCGGCTACGACAACGCCGACCGCGACACCACCGAGGAGCAGAAGGCCGCCTTCCGCGCGGCGGGCCGCGAGCCCGTGTGGCGCCTGCGGATGCCCGACGGAGACCACTCCTTCCACGACCTCGTCCGCGGCGAGGTGCGCTTCCCCGCCGGGTCGGTGCCCGACTACGTGGTGGCCCGCGCCGACGGCACCCCGCTGTACACGCTGGTCAACCCCGTCGACGACGCGCTCATGGGCATCACCCACGTGCTGCGCGGTGAGGACCTGCTCTCCTCCACGCCGCGCCAGCTGGCGCTGTTCGACGCGCTCAAGGCCATCGGGACGGCGCACGTCACGCCCCTGTACGGGCACATGCCCTACGTCATGGGCGAGGGCAACCGGAAGCTGTCCAAGCGCGACCCGGAGTCCAACCTCTTCGTCCACCGCGAGCGCGGCTTCCTGCCCGAGGGGCTGCTCAACTACCTCGCGCTGCTCGGATGGTCGATCGGGCCCCACCGCGACGTCTTCACCCCGGCGGAGATGGTGGAGGCGTTCGACATCGCCGACGTCGTCGCCAGCCCCTCCCGGTTCGACCTCAAGAAGGCCGAGGCCATCAACGCGGCCCACATGCGGCTGCTGACCCCGGAAGCGTTCCGCGACCGCGTGCTCGCCCGCCTCCAGGACGACGGCGTGCTGCCCGCCGAGCCCACCGAGCGGCAGGTGGCCGTGCTGGCCGCGGCCGCGCCGCTCGTGCAGGAGCGCATGGTGCTGCTGGGGGAGGCCGCCGGGATGCTCGGCTTCCTCTTCGTCGACGACGACGCGCTCGTCGTCGAGGAGGACGCCCGCGGGTCCCTGCGCCCCGAGGCTGCCGACGTGCTCGACGCCTCGGTGCGGGCCCTGGAGGCCCTCGAGGACGACGCGTGGGCCGCGGCGTCGTTGGAGGCCGCGCTGCGCGAGGCGCTCGTGGACGGGCTGGGCGTCAAGCCCAAGTTCGCGTTCGCGCCGTTGCGCGTGGCCGTCACCGGCCGGCGGGTCTCCCCGCCGCTGTTCGAGTCGATGGAGCTGCTGGGGCGCGACAGCGCGCTGGCGCGCCTGGCGTCGCTGCGCGCCTCCCTGGGGTGACAGCGGGCTCGGTGGACGACGCCGACCTCGCCGTCAGGTGGGGGCCGCGGCCCTACCCGCAACTCCTGCGGGGGCCGCGGCACCGCTGGTGGCGGCCGCTCGTCGGCGCTGCCGTGGCGGTTGCGGGCGTCGGCGTGCTCATCGCGCTCATCGGGGTCGCCTACGCCGTGGCGGAGGTGGTGCTGGGACGGCCGCTGACGGACGAGGAGCTGCTGGCGAGCCCGGTGGCGTTCCTCGCGAACAACCTCGTGCTCGCCGCGCTCATCCCGCTCAGCTGGGCGGCCGTGCGACTCGGGCACGGCATCGGTCCGCGGTGGGTGGTGTCCGTCATGGGCAGGCTGCGCTGGCGCTGGCTGTTCGTGTCCGGGCTGCTGCCCGCCGTCGTCGTCCTGGTCACCGTGGGTGGGCTGGGGCTCCTCTCGGCCGCCGCCGGTGAGGAGCCGTTCGGCTCCGGTGACCAGCGGCGCACGGGCGCGGTGGTGGCGCTGCTCGTCGTCGTCGTGCTCACCACGCCGCTGCAGGCGGCGGGGGAGGAGTACTTCTTCCGCGGCTGGATGTCCCAGGCGATCGGCTCGTGGTTCCGGCGACCCGGGGTGGGGGCCGTGGTGGCGGCGTTGGTGTCGGCGACGGCGTTCGCCTACGCCCACGGCGACCAGGACCCTTGGCTGTACGCCGACAGGTTCCTCTTCGGGCTGACCGCCAGCTACCTCGCGTGGCGCACGGGGGGACTGGAGACGGGCATTGCCTTCCACGCGGTGAACAACATCGTCGTCTTCGTCCCGACGGTGCTCGCGGGTGGGCTCTCGGAGTCGCTGGGGACGACGTCGGCGTCGCCCCTGCTCGTGGTGGTCGACGCGGTGGGGTTTGCCGTGATTGCCCTGGGCGCGGCGCGGATGGCGCGCCGGAGGGGGTTGGTTCGGCTCTCGGTGCCACCTCGGGTAGAGTCTTCCCTCGGCGCGGTCAACGGCCCGGTCTAAGACCGGAACCGCTGGCAGTTCCGACGCTTTGCTTACTCAGTGTTTGCTCACTCCATGTGATCAGCGCTGGTGAGTGGTGGGGTATGGTGTAATTGGCAGCACAAGGGATTCTGATTCCCTTAGTCTAGGTTCGAGTCCTGGTACCCCAGCGGCCCCGTTGTGTAGTGGCCTAGCACGCCGCCCTCTCAAGGCGGTAGCGCGGGTTCGAATCCCGTCGGGGCTACACCTGAGGCCCGGTGCGCAGATGCGCACCGGGCCTCTTTTTTCGTATCGGGCTGGACCGCAACGGGGCGCCCGGCTGCGGACGCGGCAGGGTCAGGCGGAGCGAGCGAGGGCTTCGGACAGCCGTGAGGCCGCGGTGAGCACCGCCTCGGCGTGCAGGCGCCCGGGCTGGCGGCCCAGCCGCTGCAGCGGCCCCGAGATCGACACTGCGGCGACGACGCGCCCGGCGGGGGAGCGCACCGGCGCGGACACGGACGCAACGCCGTCTTCACGCTCTGCCGCCGAGCTGGCCCAGCCCCGCCGGCGCACCGCGGCGAGCCCGGCAGCCGTGAAGGCCGCACCGGAGAGCCCCCGGTGCAGACGCTCCGGGTCTTCCCAGGCCAGGAGCACCTGCGCGGCCGACCCTGCGTGCATGGACAGGGACGCGCCCACGGGGACGGAGTCGCGCAGGCCGGGGCCGGGGCGGTCGGCGGCGGCCACGCAGACGCGCACGTCGCCCTGGCGGCGGTACAGCTGGGCGCTCTCGTGGGCGGCGTCGCGCAGGGCCGCCAGCACCGGGCCGGCACTGGCGAGCAGTCGGTCTTCGCCAGCGGCGGCGGCGAGTTCTCCCAGGCGAGAGCCGAGTACGAAGCGGCCCTGGAGGTCTCGCGTCACGAGCCGGTGGTGCTCGAGCGCCACGGCCAGTCGGTGGGCCGTGGGGCGTGACAGCTGCGTGGCGCTGACGAGCTGCGCGAGCGAGAGCGGGCCTGCCTCGAGGGCGGTCAGCACTCCAACGGCCTTGTCCAGGACGCCGACTCCGCTAGACTTGTCCACGGCTCGATACTCCCGTCTCAGTCTGTGAGATGCAAGTGACCGGGCCGCGGGCCCGCGGCGCACCTGCCCGGGCGTGACGCAGGATCTGGTGGAGGACTCAGTGGGACGCACGCTGGCCGAGAAGGTCTGGGACGCACACGTCGTGCGCAAGGGGGCTGCGGGCGAGCCCGACCTGCTCTACATCGACCTGCACCTCATCCACGAGGTCACGAGCCCGCAGGCCTTCGACGGCCTGCGTGAGGCCGGCCGCCCCGTGCGCCGTCCCGACCTGACGATCGCCACCGAGGACCACAACATCCCGACGGTGGACATCGACAAGCCCATTGCCGACCTCGTCAGCCGCACGCAGGTCGACACGCTGCGTCGCAACGCCGCGGAGTTCGGCGTCCGCATCCACTCCCTGGGCGACGTCGACCAGGGCATCGTGCACGTCGTCGGCCCGCAGACCGGGCTCACCCAGCCGGGCATGACGATCGTCTGCGGTGACTCCCACACCTCCACGCACGGCGCGTTCGGCGCGCTGGCCTTCGGCATCGGCACGTCCGAGGTCGAGCACGTGCTCGCCACCCAGACGCTGCCGCTGGCGCCGTTCAAGACCATGGCCATCACCGTCGACGGCGAGCTGCCCGAGGGCACCACCAGCAAGGACATCATCCTCGCGGTCATCGCCAAGATCGGCACCGGCGGCGGTCAGGGCTACGTGCTCGAGTACCGCGGCGAGGCGATCCGCGCGCTGTCCATGGAGTCGCGCCTGACCGTCTGCAACATGTCGATCGAGGCCGGCGCCCGCGCCGGCATGATCGCTCCGGACGAGAAGACCTTTGCCTACATCAAGGACAAGCCCCACGCCCCCAAGGGCGCCGACTGGGACGCTGCCGTCGCGAACTGGCGCGAGCTGGTCACCGACGACGACGCCGTCTTCGACGCCGAGGTCGTCATCTCCGCTGCCGACCTGGAGCCCTTCGTCACCTGGGGCACCAACCCCGGCCAGGGCGTGCCGCTGAGCGGCTCCGTGCCCGACCCGGCCCAGATGACCGATGAGGGCGAGCGCGCCGCCGCCGAGCGCTCCCTGGAGTACATGGGTCTCAAGGCTGGCACGCCGATGCGTGAGATCCCGGTCGACACGGTCTTCATCGGCTCCTGCACGAACGGCCGCATCGAGGACCTGCGCGTCGCCGCCGAGGTGCTCAAGGGGCGCAAGGTTGCCGATGGCGTTCGCCTCATGGTGGTTCCCGGCTCCGTTCGCGTGCGCCTCCAGGCCATGGAGGAGGGGCTGGACAAGGTCTTCCTCGAGGCGGGCGGTGAGTGGCGCGGCGCGGGCTGCTCCATGTGCCTGGGCATGAACCCCGACCAGCTCGCCGTCGGCGAGCGCGCGGCCAGCACCTCCAACCGCAACTTCGAGGGCCGACAGGGCAAGGGCGGGCGCACCCACCTCGTGTCCGTGCCGGTGGCTGCCGCCACCGCCGTGCGCGGGACCCTGTCCAGCCCCGCCGACCTGGCACCGGCCGCCCAGCCGGCCCTGGTCTGAGCGCCGCCCCGCCGCCCCCGCCGCTGACGAGCCCGAGGAACTGACATGGCCCTGGAGCCCTTCACCACCCACACCGGCGTCGGCGTGCCGCTGCGCCGCAGCAACGTCGACACCGACCAGATCATCCCGGCGGTCTACCTCAAGCGGGTCACCAAGACCGGCTTCGAGGACGGCCTGTTCGCCGCCTGGCGCAACGACCCGACGTTCGTGCTCAACCAGGACGCGTTCCGCAACGGGTCGGTGCTCGTCGCCGGTCCGGACTTCGGCACCGGCTCCTCCCGCGAGCACGCCGTCTGGGCCCTCAAGGACTACGGCTTCCGTGTGGTGCTGAGCTCGCGCTTCGCCGACATCTTCCGCGGTAACTCGGGCAAGCAGGGCCTGCTCGCCGGGCAGATGTCCCAGGACGACATCGAGCAGCTCTGGAAGCTCCTCGACAACGACCCGGGCGCCACGATCACCGTCGACCTTGCCGAGAAGACCGCCACCTGCGGCACCGCGGTGTTCACCTTCCAGGTCGACGACTACACCCGCTGGCGCCTCATGGAGGGCCTCGACGACATCGGCCTCACCCTGCGCCACGAGGCCGAGATCGACGCGTTCGAGGCCGCGCGTCCCAGCTGGAAGCCGGCCACGCTGCCCGTCCTGTCCTGAGACGTCCGTGATCGGGCAGTGACCACTCGGTGACGCACCGGGTGGTCACTGCCCGTTCTGCCCAGGTGCAGACCTGGTGCAGACTTGCCGGACGCCCCTGCGGCCGGTGGTCTCGCACCGACTCCAACCGCACACCCCGGGGCGCACACGAGGGGACCCATGAGCAGCACTCTGACCGTCACCGGCGGCGCGCCTCTGAAGGGCAGCGTCGCCGTGCGAGGCGCCAAGAACTTCGTGACCAAGGCGATGGTCGCTTCCCTCCTGGGTGAGACCACCTCCCGCCTGCGCAACGTTCCCGACATCAGCGACGTCGCGGTGGTCCGCGGCCTGCTCGAACTGCACGGCGTGCGCGTCTCGGAGGGCGCCGAGGACGGCGAGCTCGTGCTCGACCCGGCCGACGTCGAGGTGGCCGCCGTGGCCGACATCGACGCCCACGCCGGCTCCAGCCGCATCCCCGTGCTGTTCTGCGGCCCGCTCGTGCACCGCCTGGGCGAGGCGTTCATCCCGGACCTCGGCGGCTGCCGCATCGGCGACCGGCCCATCAACTACCACCTCGACGTGCTCCGCCAGTTCGGCGCCGTCGTCGACAAACGCCCCTCGGGCATCGCCCTCTCCGCCCCGCGCCGCCTGCGCGGCACCCGCATCTCCCTGCCCTACCCCAGCGTCGGGACGACGGAGCAGGTGCTGCTCACGGCCGTGCGCGCCGAGGGCGTCACGGAGCTGCGCAACGCCGCCGTCGAGCCGGAGGTGCTCGACCTCATCGCGGTGCTGCAGAAGATGGGGTCGATCATCAGCGTCGACACCGACCGCGTCATCCGCATCGAAGGCGTCGACTCCCTCACCGGGTACGAGCACCGCGCCCTGCCCGACCGCATCGAGGCGGCCAGCTGGGGTGCCGCGGCGCTGGCCACCGGAGGAGACGTCTACGTCGAGGGCGCCCGCCAGCCCGACATGATGACCTTCCTCAACACCTTCCGGAAGATCGGCGGCGCCTTCGACGTCGACGACTCCGGCATCCGGTTCATGCACCCCGGTGGTCCGCTGCGCTCCATCGCGCTCGAGACCGACGTGCACCCCGGCTTCATGACGGACTGGCAGCAGCCCCTCGTCGTCGCCCTCACCCAGGCGCAGGGTCTGTCGATCCTCCACGAGACCGTCTACGAGAACCGCCTCGGCTTCACCGACGCCCTCGTGCGGATGGGCGCCACCATCCAGGTCTACCGCGAGTGCCTGGGGTCGACCCCGTGCCGCTTCGGCGCGCAGGACTTCCGCCACTCCGCCGTGGTGTCCGGGCCCACGCGGCTGCAGGGCGCTGACATCACCGTGCCGGACCTGCGCGGCGGCTTCAGCCAGCTCATCGCGGCGCTCGCCGCCGACGGCACCTCACGGGTGCACGGCATCGACCTCATCGACCGCGGCTACGAGCACTTCGCCGAGAAGCTCGCGGCGCTGGGCGCGCAGGCCGTGCGCGACGAGGAGCCCGCCCGGGTCTGAGCACCACCGCGGTCCTGCGCGTCTCGGGTCTGGGCGTCGAGGATCTGCGCGGTCCGAGGCCCCAGCCCGAGTTCGCGCGCCTGCTCGAGCTCGGCGGGGGTGTCGACGTCGCGGCGCAGGCGCGCCAGGCCCATGCCCACGGGCACGGCGCCGTCACGGCGGTGCGCCAGCGCCGACCCCGGGCCGAAGCGCGGGCGCAGGAGGCTGGTCTCAGGGCCGCGCAGTCGCCCGGCGAGCAGAACCGTGCCGGTGCCGTCCGCGTCGGGGACCACCGCGGTGCCGCCCGCGTCGAGCACACCGCGCGCCTCGTCCAGAGCCGTGGCCAGGTCGGCGGGGAGCAGGCTCGGGACGTCGGCCAGCAGGACGGCGACGGGCGCGCCGTCCCGCTGGCCGCTGCCGCCGTCGTCGTCATCGTCGTGGTCCTTGTCGTCTTCGGTGCGCAGCGCCGCCAGGCCCTCGTCGAGCGCGGCCAGCAGACCACTGCCCGGCGCGGACTCGCGCACCACGCGAGCGCCCAGCGCCGCGAGGCGCTCACCGCGACCGACGTCGGCGCAGATCACGTGCACGGACACCACCCGCGGGCACGCCAGTGCCGCCTCGACGGAGTCGAGCGCGATCGCCTCGGGCAGACCGGGGAGGTGGCGGACGACGTCACCGAGGCGGCTCTTGGCCGTGGGACCGCCCTTGACCGGCATCAGCAGGCGCCATCCCACGACGTCCCGTGCGAGGTCCGCTGTGACGTCCCGTGAGGTGTCCTCAAGCACCTGCCGATCCTGTCAGCCCCACCCGGCGGTGCCCGTGCTGCAGGTGGCGAGCTCGCCCGGATAGCCTCCTGAGCCGTGTCACTCGTGCAGCCCGGCCTGGGCCTTCCCCTCGGAGCTGCGGCGATCGTCGTGCGGAGCGTGCTGCGCACCGTGTCGCGCCCCGACTGGCACGGCCTCGAGAACCTGCCCGACGGCGGCTGCGTCATCGTGGCCAACCACGTCTCCTGGCTCGACCCGGTGACCCTGGCCGACGTGCTCGTCGCGTCCGGCCCGGTGCCGCGCATCCTCGCCAAGGAGAGCCTGTTCCGGGTGCCGGTGCTGGGGCAGCTGCTGCGCACCATGCGCGGGGTACCCGTCAGCCGCGGCACGGGCGATGCGGCGGCGGCGCTGCAGCATGCCGCCGAGGCGGTCCGCGGCGGCGACCGCGTGGTGATCTTCCCTGACGGCACGCTCACGAAGGACCCGGAGGGCTGGCCCATGGTCGGCAAGACGGGCGCCGCACGGCTGGCGCTCACCACGGGGGCGCCGCTCGTGCCGATCGCCCAGTGGGGTCCGCAGCAGCTGCTGCCGCGCACCGGCAGGCCGCGCCTGTGGCCTCGGCCCCGCATGCAGGTGCTCGTGGGGCCCCCTGTCGACCTGTCCGCCTACCAGGGCCAGCCCATCACCGCGACCGTGCTGCGCGAGGTGACCGATCTCGTGGTCGACGCCGTCGTGGAGCTGCTCTCGCAGCTGCGGGGTGAGCCGGCGCCTGCCCGGTGGGATCCTCGGACCGGCTCGCGGCGACCCGCCGTCGAGGGCACCCCGTGAGCGCGCCTCGCCGCGTCACCGTGCTGGGTGCGGGCAGCTGGGGTACGACGTTCGCGCAGCTCGTGGCCGATGCCGACCCGAGCGCCCGGGTGGTGGTGTGGGGTCGCGACGCCGCCGTCACCGAGGAGATCAGCCGAGCCCACGCCAACTCGCGGTACCTCAAGGGTCTGCGCCTGCCCGCAGGCGTCAGCGGCACCACTGACCTCGCCGCGGCACTGGGGGACGTCGACGACGTCGTGCTGGCTGTGCCCGTACAGCGCCTGCGAGGCGTGCTCGCCACCGCCGCATCTCATCTGGCACCGCGCCCGGGGGGCAGCTCCACCGGCCCGACGGTGATCAGCCTCCTCAAGGGGCTGGAGCTCGAGACCCACCTGCGCGTCAGCCAGGTCGTCCGCGAGGTCCTCGGTGACCTGCCGTTCGCGGTGGTCTCCGGGCCCAACCTGGCCCGCGAGATCGCCGAGCGGCGCCCGTGCGCCACCGTCGCGGCCGCCGAGCAGGAGGACATCGCCGACCGCGCCGCCGCGCTGTGCGCCACCGACTACTTCCGCCCCTTCACCGCACGCGACGTCATCGGCGTCGAGGTGGCCGGCGCCGCCAAGAACCTCCTGGCGGTCGGGGTGGGCCTGGCCGAGGGCCTGGGCCTGGGTGACAACGCCAAGGCGTCCGTCATCGCCCTCGGGCTGGCAGAGGTGACGCGACTCGTCGTCGCGATGGGTGGTTCGGCCGCCACGGTCGCGGGGCTGGCCGGTGCGGGAGACGCCTTTGCCACGTGCGCGTCCACGCTCTCGCGCAACCACCGCCTCGGGGTGGGGCTGTCGCAGGGCCGGCCCCTGCAGGAGGTGCTGGATGGGCTCGGCGGCACCGCCGAGGCCGTCGGCACGGCGCGCTCCATCACCGCGCTCGCCGAGGGCGCCGGTGTCGCGATGGGCGTGATCGAGCAGGTGGCCGCCGTGCTCGTCGAGGGTCGCGACCCCCGCGACGCCGCCCTGCACCTGCTGTCCCAGCCGCTGCGCGACGAGCGGCTGCCCTGGCGCTGAGCAGTCGACCGAGGGGCGTCAGCGCGCGAGCGGCAGCTCCACGCTGACGGCGGCGCCGCCCAGCTCGGCGTCGTGGCCGAGTTCCAGGCGACCTCCGTGATCGGTGACCACGGCTGCGACGATCGCCAGGCCGAGCCCCGCGCCGCTCGAGGAGCGCGTGCGCGCGGCGTCACCACGCGTGAACCTCTCGGTGGCCGTCGCCATGAGCTCCGGGGGGAACCCGCGGCCGTCGTCGGCGACGACGAGCCGCACCCATGGTCGAGCAGAGCCGCCAGTGCCAGCAGAGCCATCCACGTCGCCGGAGCCGTCGACCAGCGAAGTCCTGACCTGCACTCGTGAGGCTCCCGCGGACTCGGCGTTCGCGACGAGGTTGGCCAGCAACCTCCCGAGCGCCCGCTCGTCGCCGTCGACGACGGCCGGGAGCCCACTGACGTGCACCTGCACAGGGTGCGCTGCGGCCAGACGCGGCGCCTCGCGCTCGGCGAGGGCCGTGAGGTCGACGGGGGCGCGCACGCTGACACCGCGCTCGGCGGAGGCGAGCAGCAGCAGGTCCTGGGCGAGGTGCTCCAGGCGATCGGCCTCGCTGAGCGCCGCCTCGAGCGACTCGGCCGCGTCGGCGGGCAGGTCACGGCCCAACCTCAGCGCGAGCTCCAGCTCACCGCGCAGGACGGCGATCGGCGTGCGCAGCTCGTGGGCGGCGTCGTCGACGAACTCCCGCTCGCGCCGCACGGCCGCCTCGAGCCTGTCGAGCATGCCGTTGAGGGTGCGGGCCAGCACCGCCACCTCGTCCGCGCCTGGCGGTTGCGGCAGGCGCTGGTCGAGCTCCGCCGCGGAGATCCGCGCGGCGCGGCGGGTCAGGTCGGCCACGGGCCGCAGCGCCGCGCCCGCGAGCAGCCACCCCGCCAGGCCGAGGCTTGCCACGAGCACCGGGGCCCCGGCCAGGAACAGCAGCACCAGTCGCGTCTCGGCCTCGTCGAGCTCGCGCATCCGGGTGCCCACCACGAGTACCGAGCCTGCCTCCGGCACCGACACCGGCGACGCCGTGAAGCGGACGCGACCCTGGCGGGGCAGTTCGATGCTGTCGCTGACCTCACCGGAGCGGCGTACTTCCGCGAGTACCGTCGCCGGGAGGAACGACGACGTGCTGCTCGCGCGCCCGCCGCGCGCCTCGAGCACCGCCGCGGCGGGTGAGGTCTCTACCACCGTCCCGTCGGGGGCCACCAGCTCGGCGATCGGGTCTTCGCGCACCACGCGCACGTCACCGCGCTGGATCGCCTGGTGGAGTGCCGACGTTCGGGTGACGAGGCCGGTGTCCACGGCAGCGTCGAACTGGCGGTCGGTGGCGAAGGCCAGCAGACCTACCCCGGCCGCGATGACCACGGCCACGGCGGCGGCGAACAGCACTGCCAGGCGGGAGCGCAGGGCCGAAGGGAGGATTCTGCTCATGCCGAGGGGGACGCGCCGGGGCGTGTTCACCGCTCCGTCATCCTGCACGGGGCACCCTCTCAGTCGAGCCTGTATGAACTGGCGTCCAGGAATCTTTCAGAGAAGAAGCGGACGCACACGAGCCCGACGAGAGGACAGCATGACCGCCCGCCGCGCCGAGCGACGCCACCTCAGGGGGGTGTCGCCGTGAGGATCCTCGTCGTCGAGGATGACGCGGCGATGGCACGGCTGCTGCGCAGGGCACTGGCGTCCGAGGGGTACGCCGTCGACGTCGCCGGTACCGGAGCCGACGGGCTGTGGGCCGCCACCGAGAACGACTACGACGTCGTGGTGCTCGATGCGATGATCCCGGCGCCCAACGGTTTCGAGGTGGCTCGCCAGCTGCGCGAGAGCCGCCGCTGGGCACCGATCCTCATGCTCACCGCCCGCGCCGACGTCGCCGATCGGGTCCGCGGCCTCGACTCCGGCGCCGACGACTACCTCACCAAACCCTTCGCCCTCGACGAGCTGTTCGCCCGGGTACGGGCCCTGGTGCGCCGCGGCGCCGTGCCCCGCCCCGCCGTGATGTGCGTGGGAGACCTCGAGCTCGACCCGGGCAGCCGCCGCGTCGAGCGAGACGGCGTGCCCGTCGAGCTCACGAGCAAGGAGTTCGCGCTGCTCGCCGAGCTCATGCGCCGCCCCGGCCAGGTGCTCTCGCGCAGCCACCTCATCGACCACGTCTGGGACTCCGCGTACGACGGCGCCTCCAACGTCGTGGAGGTCCACGTGCGGCGCCTGCGCGAGAAGGTCGACAGGCCCTTCGGTCGCGACAGCATCCGCACCTCTCGCGGCGCCGGTTACCTCGTCGTCGATGACCGGGAGCCCGTCTCGTGAGGGGCTCGAGGCTGATCAGAGCCACCGCCGCCGCTCTCGCTGGCGCGGCGGTGCTCGGCCACGCCGGCCCGGCCGTCCTCGGGCGGGGCCGGTGGCGCGAGCGTGTCGTGCCCGGACTGCTCGGCCGCGGCGCTCCCGGCGGGGTGGCCCTCACCTTCGACGACGGTCCGCACCCCGAGGGCACCCCCGCCGTCCGGCGCGCTCTCGACGAACTCGGCGTGCGCGCCACGTTCTTCGTCCTGGGGAGCCAGGTGGACCGCCACCCCGGTCACGTCGCGGCTCTCCTGGCCGACGGCCACGAGGTGGCCCTGCACGGGTACGAGCACCGCAACCACCTGACCCGTACCGCTCCCGCGCTCGTAGCCGACCTCGATCGTGCCCGCGCCGCCGTAGTCCGCGACGCCGTGGCGAGCGGGCTGGACCCCCTCGCCGTCGAAGCGGGCCTGCTGTTCACCCGCCCCCCGTACGGCGCCGTCTCCGGGGGCACCCTGTGGGCCGCCCGCGCCTCGCGGCTGCGGCCGGTGCTGTGGACGGCCTGGGGACGCGACTGGCTCGGCCACCGTGGCGACCGGGTCGCCGCCACGGTGCTGGCCGACCTTGCCCGCGACGCCCCCGACACGCCCACCCCCGTCCGGCAGGGCGGTGGCACGGTGCTCCTTCACGACTCCGACTGCACGTCCGTGCCCGGCTCCTGGCGCGGCACGGTCGCGGCGCTGCCGACGCTGGTCGCAGCGGTGCGCGAGCGCGGCTGGGAGCCGCGCCTGCTGTCGGAGCACCTCCAGGACAGCGGGGACCTCGCGGAGCCCAGGGACATCGGGTCGAGCAGGACGACGACGGCGGTGCTCCCGTGAGGGCTGACATCTGGCTCGCGCTGGCCTCGGCGGCCTGCTTCGCGGTCTCCACCGTCGCGCAGCACCGCGCCGCCGTGGACGGTGCCGATGACGGCACGTCGACGTCGCCCGTGAAGCTCATGCTGCGCCTGGCGCGCAACCCGCTGTGGCTCGTCGGCCTCGTCGTCGCCCTCGCCGCGCTGCTCCTGCAGGCGCTGGCGCTGAGCCGCGGCGCGCTCGTCGTCGTCCAGCCGATCCTCCTGCTGGGCCTGCTGCTGGCGCTGCCGATCTCCGACGCCTTTGCTCGCCGCCTGCCCGGCCGGGGTGAGGTGCTGGCGGCGCTGGCCGTGCTCGTGGGGCTCGGCGTCTTCATCGTCTCCGCCGACCCCGACCGCGGCACCCCCATCGCCGAGCCCGGCCATCTGCTGCTCGTCGCCGGCGGGTGGACGGGCGCCGCGCTGCTGGCCGCGCTGCTCGGCGAGACGGTGCTGCGCCGTCGCAAAGCGCTGTTGCTGGGCTTGTCCGGCGGGGCGCTCATCGGCGTCTCCAGCGCCCTGTTGAAGCAGGTGGTGGGCTTGTTCGGGCGTGATCCCGCTGCCGCCCTGCTCGACCCCGCCACCGTCGGCGTCGTCATCACCGGTGTTGCCGGGCTCATCGCCACGCAGGCCGGGTACGCCGCGGGGCACCTGTCGGCGTCGCAGCCGGCGCACTCCATCGCCGAGCCCGCGGTGGCCGCCGCCATCGGTGCCACCGCCTTCGCCGAGCACCTCGCCGTGGGCGTCCTGCCCGTCACCGGTCAGGTGCTCGGGGCGCTGCTCATGGTGGCCGGGGTCATCGGCATCGCCGCCGTCGTCCCCGACCTCCACGAGCGTCCGGGCCTCCACGAACGGCCCGTGACGCGGGAGGTGCGCTGACCGTGCTCGCCGTCGTCCTCGCCCTGGTGGCCGCCGCCTGCTTCGCCAGCTCCACTGTCACCCAGCACCGCGCAGCCTCCACCGCGCCGCCCGAGAGCGGCACCGGGGTGCGCCTCGTCCTGGCGCTGCTGCGCCAGCCGCTGTGGCTGGTCGGCCTGGCCTTCGGCCTCGCGGGCGCGGTGCTGCAGACGGTCGCGCTGTCCCAGGGAGCCCTGCTGGTCGTGCAGCCGCTGCTCGTCAGCGGTCTGCTGCTGGCCCTGCCGCTGTCGGTGCTCCTGGAGGGGCGCCGCCCGGCGCGTGCCGAATGGATCTGGGCCAGCGCCGTCGTCGTCGGGCTGGCGGTCTTCCTCGTGTCCGCCCAGCCTGGTGCCGGCCGCGACGTCGCGGACGCCACCGCCCTGCGGACCTGTCTGCTGGCGGGCGCCGCGGTGGTGCTCGTCGCCGCGGGGCTGTCGCGCGCGGGCAGCGGTCGCTACCGCGCGCTGCTGCTCGGCCTCGGCGGCGGCACGGCCCTGGGGCTCGCCGGAGCGCTGCTCAAGGAGGTCACCGGCCGCTACGCGGTTGACGGCCTGCTCAGCGCCCTGGGCTCCTGGCCGCTGTGGGCGCTCGTGCTGGCCGCCGTCGTCGGCGTCGTCCTCAACCAGTCCAGCTACCGCGTGGGCGTGCTCACCGCCTCGCAGCCTGCTATCACCATCGCCGAGCCCGTCGCCGCTGCTGCTGTCGGCGCCCTGGCCTTCGACGAGCGGATGTCGAACGGGGGCGGCGCCGTGGCCGCTCAGGCCGCGGGCCTCGCGCTCATGGTCACCGCCGTCGTCCAGCTGGCGCGGATCACCGCTGAGGAGTCCTCGGCAGCCGCGCCCACCCAGACCACCCCCGAACCACCCCACTCCCCTGAGGAGGAGCTGTGCTGAAGCCCCGAGAAGAGCGGGTCGAGCCTGAGCCCTGGGCGAGCGTCCTCGTGGTGTCCGGCAGCGTCGGTGCCGGACACGACGGCGCCGCCCACGAGCTCGCCCAGCGCCTGCGCGCGCTGGGCGTGCACGTCGACGTGGAGGACCACCTGCGGGCCCTCATGCCCGGCGCCGCGCTGTTCCTGCGGCAGGGGTACACCCAGAGCGTCGGCCGGGTTCCCGACCTCTTCGAGTGGCTGTTCCGCGTGCTGGAGGACTCGCGCTTCTGGCGGTTCCTCCTGACGCTGCTGTGCCGCACCAGCTGCCGCCGGCTGATGCGCTGGTCGCGGCGGCGCCCCTACTCCCTCGTCGTGTCGACGTACCCGCTGGCCAGCCAGGCTCTCGGTCACTTGCGCGAGCGCGGCAAGCTGCGGGTTCCCGTGGTCACCTATCTGTGCGATCCGGCGGCACACCGCTCGTGGATTCACCCCGGTGTCGACCACCACTGGACCGTCACCGACGCCACGGCGCGTCAGGGCCGCCGTGACTACGGCATCCCCATGACCGCGGTGGGGCCGCTCGTGCCCGAGAAGTTCACCCAGGTGCCGGCCAAGCGCGGCGCCGAGCTGCGCCGTGAACTCGGCATCGATCCTTCGCGCCGGGTGGCCCTGCTCGTGGCGGGGTCGCTGGGCCTGGGTGAGGTGGAGGAGAGCGCCGCCCGCGTCGGTGAGGCCGGGCTGGTGCCGATGGTCCTGTGCGGTCGCAACGAGGAGCTGCGCGCCCGTGTGGCCCAGGTGCCCGGCGCGGTGGCGCTGGGCTGGCGCAGCGACGTGCACGAGCTGCTCAGCGTCGCCGATGTGCTCGTGCAGAACGCCGGTGGTCTCTCGTACACGGAGGCCCTCGTGGCGGGGCTCCCCGCCGTCAGCTACAAGTGCATCCCCGGCCACGGGCGCGCCAACGCCGCCGTGCTCGAGGGCGCGCGCCTCGCGCCGTGGGCGCGCACCGACGAGGAGCTGGCGCCCGCGCTGCGCTCGGCGCTGGCGCGTGGTCGCCGCAGGCTCGACCTGGGCGACCCTGCCGAGGCCGTGCTCGCCCTGCTCGTACCCGCTGACACCAGCGGCGTGGAGCTCATCGACCTCACCGAGGTGCGCCAGGCGGGCCGTTCGGCGCGTGTGCGGGTGCCGCGTCCGCTGCGCCCGGGCCGCGTGGCGCGGGCAGCGCTGGTCTCAGCCCTGCTGGCCCCGATGCTCGCTCGCCGGGGCAGCTGACACGGCGTCGAGGGCCTGGGACAGGTCGGTCCACAGGTCCTCGACGTCCTCGATGCCCACCGACAGCCGCAGCAGGTCTTCGGGGACGACGACGGGCTCCAACGGGTGGCGGCGGCGGCGTTCGATGAGCGACTCCACGCCGCCCAGGCTGGTGGCGGGCAGCCACAGACGGGTCGCCTCCTGGACCGCCTGAGCGCCCGCTGCGCCGCCGTGTACCTCGATCGACAGCACCGACCCGAAGCCCCGCATCTGCGCAGCCGCGCGGGCGTGGCCCGGGTCGGACGGCAGCGAGGGATGGCGCACCCGCTTCACGGCCGGGTGGCCGGCCAGTCGGCGCGCCAGCTCCGCGGCGCTGGCCTGCGAGCGCTCCACCCGCAGGTGCAGCGTGCGGACGCCGCGCAGCGCCAGCCATGCCTCGAACGGCCCGGGGATCGCGCCGACCACCGTCCGGTGCTTGGTGATCGCCGCCAGGATCCCGGGGTCGCGGGTGACGACGGCGCCCATCACCACGTCCGAGTGCCCGGCGAGGTACTTCGTCACCGAGTGGACGACGACGTCCGCGCCCAGCGCCAGCGGCTGCTGCACCAGCGGCGTCGCGAAGGTGTTGTCCACGGCCACCCGCACGCCGGCCTCCCGCGCGGCCGCGCACAGTGCGGGCAGGTCGGCCACCTCGAGCATCGGGTTCGTGGGTGACTCGAGCCAGAGCAGGTCACCGGGTGAGGTGTCGGACAGGGCCGCGACGACGGCGGCGGTGTCGGCGGGGGGAACGCGACGCTGACGCAGCCGCCCGTTCGCCTCGAGGTGGTCCAGCAGCCCCAGAGTCGTGTTGTAGGCACTCTCCGGCGCGATGACGAGCCCACCGACCGGCACCTGCTCGATGACCGCGCTGACGGCCGCCATGCCCGAGGCGAACGCCCGCGCACCGCCACCGTCCGGGCTGCCCTCGGTCGATCGTGCGTCCTCCAGGAACGCGAGCACCTCCTCCAGTGCCTCCCACGTGGGGTTGGCGAACCGCGCGTACCCCCGCGCACCTGGCTCGGTGCTCGCGACGAACGTCGACGTCAGCTCCACCGGGGCGTTGACGGGAGCGTCGGGCGTGCGGGGAGGGCGGCCCGCGGCGACGGCGAGCGTCTCGGGTGACCAGGCGGAACCGGCGGGGGCGTCGTGCACCCGGCCAGGCTAGGCGCCGTCACCCGATGGCTGGCAGGGGCCGACAGTGGCTGGCAGGCGCCTGGTGAGCGGCGGCTAGGGTCGCTGGCCATGGCCGAGCCGCGCACCGAGCCTCACACCGAGCCGCAGAGTGAGCGCCCCCGGGTGGCCGTCGTCTTCGGGGGGCGGTCCAGCGAGCACGCCATCAGCTGCGCCACCGCGGCGGGCGTGCTGGCGGCACTCGACAGGTCGCAGTGGGACGTCGTCCCCGTGGGTGTCACGCCGAGTGGGCACTGGGTTCTCGTCGACGACGACCCCGCCCGCTGGTCCATCCGCGAGGGCGCACCGCTGCCGGAGGTCGGTGCGGTCGACGGCCCCGGCGTCCTCGTCCCCCTGGCCACCGATGACAGGGCGCTGCGCGTCAGCGAGCCCGGCGCACCCCCGCGCGAGCTGGGCAACGTCGATGTCGTGCTGCCGTTGCTGCACGGCCCGTACGGCGAGGACGGCACCCTCCAAGGCCTGCTCGAGCTCGGCGACGTCCGCTACGTGGGCTCGGGCGTGCTGGCCTCGGCGCTGTCGATGGACAAGGGCTTCACCCGCACGGTGCTGGCCGCTGCCGGCCTGCCCGTGGGGCCGTGGGTCACGCTGCTGCCCGGCCAGTGGGAGGCCGACCGCGAGACCTGCGAGCAGCGGGTGGCGGCGCTCGGGTGGCCGGTGTTCGTCAAGCCCGCCCGGGCCGGGTCGAGCATGGGCGTCTCCAAGGTCTCCGCGCCGGGGGAGCTGGCCGCCGCCGTCGAGCTGGCCGCCTGCCACGACCCGAAGGTCGTGGTCGAGGCTGCCGTCCCCTCCCCGCGGGAGGTGGAGGTCGGGGTGCTGCAGGAGCTGGTCGATCTCCCGGGCGGCGGGGTCCACGCTGTTCCTCGCGCCTCGGTGGTCGGCGAGATCGTCGTGGGTGCCGGGCGTGACTTCTACGACTTCGAGGCCAAGTACCTCGACGACGACGCCGTGCGCCTCGACAGCCCCGCCGACCTGCCGGCCGACGTCGCCGACCGGGCGCGCGCGCTCGCGCTGGAGGTCTTCACCGCGGTCGGCGCCGAGGGCCTGGCCCGGGTGGACCTGTTCCTCACCGCCGACGGCGAGCTGCTCGTCAACGAGGTGAACACCATGCCGGGCTTCACGGCGTCGTCGATGTTCCCGCGTCTGTGGGCTGCGACGGGGCTCGCCTACCCGCAGCTGCTCGACAGGCTGCTGCGGCTCGCGCTCGCGCGCCGCACCGGGCTTCGCTGAGTCCCTTCCGCGAGTTCAGGAGCAGACCGCCGTCTGCTCCACCAGCGAGACTGCCTTGGCGACCGCCTGCGGGACGGCGAGCGTGACGTTCCCGTCCGCTGGCATCTCCAACGCCACGGCGGGCTCGCGGCCGTAGGTCGTCCAGGTGGTGCGCCCGTCGCCGTCGTCGACGGGGATCCAGTCCACCGTGACGCCGTCGCCCTCCACCGCCTGGCAGCCCCCCGCGGTGTCGATCGCGCTGAGCTGCGCGACGCCGCAGCGCAGCACCACGGTGACCTCGCGGCCGTCCTGGCTCCCGGTGGGCACGCCCGTCCAGGCAGCCGCGCCCTGCGCCGTGGTGGGGCGCCGCTGCAGCCCGGCGATCTCATCGGGGAGACCCGTGTAGACCTGCGCGCACGACGGCGCGTAGCCGCTCGGCGCGGGCTCCACGGCCACCGCCCCGCTGCAGCCCACGAGTCCGAAGGACAGGACGGGGACGACGACGAGCGGCGCGGCGGTCAGGCGGAGCGAACGGAGACGAGCGTGCACCCCGTCATTCACGCATGTCATTCACGCATGACGGTGCAGGTGACCGTCCTCACGATCCCCGGCACCACGGCGATCTGGCCCAGCACAGGGCGCCGAGGTCGTCGACGGGGCGGGCGCCGATGTGCACCACCACGTCGTAGGGGCCGGTCACGGCATCCGCCGCGAGCACCCCGTCCAGCTCCGCGAGCGCTGAGGCGACCTGGTCGGCGCGTCCGACGTCGGTCTGCACGAGCACGTACGCCTCGACCACGCCGCTGCACCTCCCCAGCCCGGCCTCGGCGGCACCATCGCCACCGCTGGTCACGGACCGGTCACGCTACCGTCCGGGTGTGGCGCGCAGGGGACCGGTGGGAAAGCTCGTCACGGTCGGTGAGGCAGGCGAAGCGGTCGTCCTGGAGCGGTTGCTCGCCGCTCTCGCCGTCCCCGCCTCCGTTTCGGGGGTCGAGGCGCCGTTGCTGGGGCCGGGTGACGATGCCGCCGTCGTCGTCGCCCCTGACGCTCGGGTGGTGGCTACGACCGACCTGCTCGTCGAGGGACGGGACTTCCGCACCGACTGGTCCTCGGGCGCCGACGTCGGCGCGAAGGCGGTGGCGCAGAACCTCGCCGACGTTGCCGCGATGGGCGCGGTGCCCACCGGCCTGCTGCTGACCGTGGGGGCGCCGTCGGACACGCCGCTGGCCTGGCTGGAGGACCTCGGTCGAGGGGTCGCGGCAGCGTGCAGTGTGTGGAGTACGTCGGTGATCGGTGGTGACCTGTCGGGGGCCTCCGAGCTCCTGGTCTCCATCACCGCACTGGGAGATCTGCAGGGACGGGCGCCCGTGTGCCGCAGCGGCGCTCGGCCCGGTGACGTGCTGGCGCTCGCGGGGTCCGTGGGGCGCTCGGCGGCGGGGCTGGCGCTGCTGCTGGCGGGTGGTCCGGAGCTGGCCGAGGAGGTGGCGCCGGAGCTGCTGGCGGCCCACCGCCGCCCCGTGCCGCCGGTCGGGGCGGGGCCCGCGGCCGCTGCGGCCGGGGCGACGGCGATGCTCGACGTCAGCGACGGCCTCGGGGTGGACGGGGCGCGCCTCGCGGCGGCCTCCCGGGTCCACCTCGACGTCGACGCGGACTGGGAGGACCAGCACGTCCTCGACCTGCTCGTCGCCGCGCGGCGGCTCGGCGGGGACGACGACCCCTGGGGGTACGGGCTGGTCCGGAGCTGGGTGCGTGGCGGGGGAGAGGACCACGCCCTGTTGGCCACGTTCCCGGCCGGCGTCGCCGCCCGCGGTCTGCCGGAGCCCTTCGTCCGCATCGGTGAGGTGCTGCCCGTGCGGTCCGGGTGGCCGGCGGTGACCGTGAACGGCGACGACGAGGTGGTCGGCGGCTGGGACGTCTACGCCTGAGGCACCGCCTCTGCAGCGTCGCTCGCTCCGGCGACGTCCTTCGTCTCCGGGGTCTGAGCAGCGACGGTTCCCTGCGGGTGGGCCGGCGCGAGCAGGGCGCACCCCAGGGCGGAGACCGCCAGCACCGCCGCGCCGATCCACAGCGCCGCGGACAGTCCCGCGGCGAAGGCGTCGGTGGCGGCTGAGGCCAGGGCTGCGCCCTGCGGCCCCGCCTCGGCGGCGATGGCCAGAGCAGCTGCGGCGCTGTCGCGGACCGGCTCGACCAGCGGGGGCGGCAGCTGGGCGAGGGCCGGCGCGATGTCGTCGCGGTAGCGGCTGACCAGCACGCTCGACAGCACGGCGATACCGAGCACGCCGCCGACCTCGCGGGTGATGTCGTTGACGGCGCTGGCCACGGAGCGCCGCTCCGGTGGCAGCCCGTCGATGATGAGCACCGTGCCGGGCGTGATGGCCAGGCCGAACCCGAAGCCGAAGGCGATCAGGCCCACGGCGGGCACGCCCCAGCGGGTGAGGGCGTCGGCATCGGCCGGCTGGGCGATGGACCACGCGAGCAGAGCGAACCCGACAGCCATGGCCGCGAGACCGACGGCGCCGGGCAGCCGGGCGCCACGGCGCTCGAGCAGGCGCGGTGCGAGCCCCGTACCCGACCCCACGCCGATCGCGATGGTGAGCAGGGCGGTTGCCGCCTGCAGCGGGCTGAAGTCGCGGACCAGCTGCAGGTACTGCGGGGCCAGCACGAACAGTCCGAGAGAGGCGAAGAACTGCAGGCTCACGAGCAGTGACCCGGCGGACAGGCCGCGGCTGCGGAAGAGGCGCACGTCCAGGGAGGGGGCCGCCGTCCTCAGCTCGTGCACGATGAACGCCGCGAGCGCCCCCAGGCCGACGCCGAGCGCCGACAGCGTCTCGGGGCTGGTCCAGCCCAGGCGCGGAGCCTCCACCACGCCGAAGACGATGCCGGCCAGCGCGACCACCGCCCACGCGGCGCCCCAGGGGTCGAGGGGCAGGTTGGGGTTGCGGTCCTGACGGACCAGGACGGCGACGGCGGGCAGCAGCACGAGCGCCGCGGCCCCGAACACGAGCTGCACGCTGCCCCAGCCGGACACCTCCAGCAGAGCTCCCGCGACCAGGGTGCCCAGCACCGCGCCGCCGCCGCTGACGCCGGACCACACGGCGACGGCGAAGGAGCGGCGCTCAGGCGGGTAGGAGTCCACCAGTGCCGACAGCGTCACGGGGAAGGTGGCCGCAGCCCCGACGCCCGCGATGGCTCGCCAGACGATGAGCCAGGTCGGGTCAGGGGCGAATGCCGAGGCGACCCCGGCGGCACCGAAGACCAGGAGGCCGGTCACGAGGACGGTGCGCCGGCCGAACCTGTCGGCGGCGATCCCCGCTGGCAGCAGCAGCGCGGCGAACGTCAGGGCGTAGGCGTCGATGATCCAGGTCAGGTCCACCTGGTCCGCCGAGAGGTCCTCGGCGATGTCGGGCAGTGCGATGGCCAGGGCGGAGTTGCCGGCGATGACGAGGGCCAGCGCCGTGCACAGCACGATCAGCAGCCAGCGCAGGGCTCGAGGGCTCAAGGGTGACGAGGGTGACTCAGGCGCGGAAGGTGACGGCGGTGGCGTGGCAGGGGCCGAACCTGACGAGTGGGACACGGAAGTCTCCTCGGATGCCATGTATCTCGGAATCGGAGCTTTCGATCGCTACTATGGCCCCGTGAGCGAGCACCCGCAAGACGCCGTCGAAGTCCGCGAGCGTCAGAGGCTGGACGCCTCGGAGGTGTCCTGGGCCCTGCGCGAGGTGAACCGGGCGGCCGCCGAGGTGGACGTCGAGCTCGCGCGCCGGATGGGTCTGCGGCCCATGGACTACTCAGCGCTCGGGCACGTCATGACCGCTCCCACGCCGCTGGGTCCCGCCGAGCTCAGCGCCCGCCTGGGCATCTCGACCGGCTCGTGCACCGAGCTCGTCGACAGGCTGGAGCGTGCAGGTCACCTGGAGCGCCGTCGGGACGACGGCGACCGCCGTCGTGTGGCGCTGCACCCCTCGTACGGCGTGGTGGACCGCGTGCTGGAGGAGATCCGTCCGTTGCTCGACGCCCTCGACGAGCTCAGCGGGTCTCTGTCACCGGAGCAGGAGGCCGTGGTGCTCGGCTACCTGCGCGGCACGGCCGCCCAGATGCGCGCCTTCCTCGCCCGCCCCTGACCGGGGTGGCAGCCAGAACGCTTCGAACGCAGTAGCGCCCGCCGGGCCGGAGCCGGGCGGGCGCTACTGGTCAATCAGATGGTCAGCGGGTGACCTTGCCGGCCTTCAGGCAGGAGGTGCACACGTTGACGCGCTTGGGGGTCACGCCGTTCTCCAGGGTGCGCACGCGCTGGATGTTCGGGTCGAAGCGGCGCTTCGTGCGGCGGTGCGAGTGGGAGATGGCGTGGCCGAACCCAGGGCCCTTGCCGCAGACGTCGCAGGTGGCAGCCACAGCTCTACTCCAGTGATCTCGAAGGCATATTCCTCGGCCGGGGGGCAGCTGGCGTCGGATGACCGACGGCAGGGCTGCGCGCGCCCAGCGGACGGTCAAGAGTAGCCGAAAGCGGCGAGTGGTTTCGACCCGGCCACCGGCTGTTCACAGGCCGGTGGTGGGCCGTCGGCGGCTGTCGGTGGTCGCTGGCAGGCTTCCGCTCGTGTCCCGGCTCTCGTCGCCGCTGAAGAAGGACCTGGGCGAGCGCACCGCCCAGGCACTGGAGAAAGCCCACGGGCTGACCACCGCGGGCGATCTCGTGCTGTTCCTGCCGCGCCGCTACTACCGGCGCGGTGAGCTGACGTCCTTGGCGCAGCTCGTCGAGGGGGAGCAGGCCACCGTCGTCGCCGAGGTGGTCCGCACCAGCACCCGCCCGCTGCGCCAGCGCGGCGGGATGATGGTCGAGGTGGTGGTCACCGACGGCCGCGACGAGCTGTCGCTGGCGTTCTTCGGGCGCACCAACCAGATCGCTTACCACCAGAGCCGCCTCAAGTGGGGTCGTGCGGCGATGTTCTCCGGCAAGGTCAACAGCTACCGCGGCCGTCTGCAGCTGGTGCACCCCGAGTACGAGCTGCTCCCCGGAGACCTCGACTCCGCCATGGCCACCGAGGCCGACACCGCTGCCTTGCGCGCCCGCGCTGACGAGGTCATCCCCGTCTACCCGGCCACCAAGGGCTTTCCCAGCTGGAGGATCCCCCCGGCGGTCGCCACCGTGCTCGACACGCTCACCGCCGAGGACGTGCCCGACGTGCTGCCCCGCGGCGTGCGCGAGCTGGAGCAGGTGCCCAGCAAGCTCGACGCCCTGATCTACCTGCACCGTCCGACGGACCTCGAGCAGCCGGCCCGCGGGCTCCGGCACTTCGAGCTCGAGGAGGCCTACGTCACGCAGGTAGCCCTGGCCAAGCGGCGCGCGGCGCTCGCCGTCCTGCCCGCCACGCCCTACCCGCCGCGCGAGGGTGGCCTGCTGGCCGCCTTCGACGCCTCGCTGCCCTTCGAGCTCACCGCCGGCCAGCAGGAGGTGGGCGCGGCGCTCACCGCCGACCTGTCGCGCACGTCCCCGATGAACCGGCTGCTGCAGGGCGAGGTCGGCTCCGGCAAGACGGTGGTGGCCCTGCGGGCGATGCTCCAGGTGGTCGACGCCGGCGCCCAGTGCGCCCTGCTCGCGCCCACCGAGGTGCTCGCCCAGCAGCACGTGAGATCGCTGACCCGGATGCTCGGGCCGCTGGCGGCGCACGGCCTGCTCGGCGGTCCCCGCAGCGACGGGCCGCAGGTGCAGGTGCGGCTCCTCACCGGCTCGCAGTCCACGGCCGACCGGCGCGCCGCGCTGCTCGACGTCGCCAGCGGTGACGCGGGCATCGTCATCGGCACCCACGCGCTGCTGCAGGACACCGTCGACTTCTACGACCTCGGCCTCGTCGTCGTCGACGAACAGCACCGCTTCGGGGTGGAACAGCGCGACGCGCTGCGCGCCAAGTCCGGCGTCCCGCCCCACGTGCTCGTCATGACCGCCACGCCCATCCCGCGGACGGTCGCCATGACGGTGTTCGGTGACCTCGAGGTCTCCACGCTCACCGAGCTGCCCGCCGGGCGTCAGGGCATCACTACCGCCGTCGTCCCCGACTGGCTGGAGAAGTACGTCGACAGGTGCTGGCAGCGCGTGCGTGAGGCCGCCGACGCCGGTCACCAGGTCTACGTCGTCTGCCCGCGCATCGGTGAGGAGGACGACGACGGCGAGGGCGTCCTCTCCGCACCCGACCCCGGCGAGCGCCTGGAGCGAGCGCAGCCCGGCGGCGAGGAGGGACAGCTCTTCGGAGGGGCTCCGGGCGAGGAGGGTGAGGGTCGCCGTCCCCCGCGCGGCCTCTACGAGGTGCTCGCCGAGCTGCGGGCCCGCCCCGAGCTCGCCGGCCTGCGCCTGGGCACCCTGCACGGCCGGATGCGCCCCGACGACAAGGACGCTGCCATGCGTGCCTTCGCCGCAGGAGAGCTCGACGTGCTCGTCGCGACCACCGTGGTGGAGGTCGGCGTCGACGTCCCCGGTGCCACCGTGATGGTCATCGTCGACGCGGAGCGGTTCGGCCTGTCGCAGCTGCACCAGCTGCGCGGCCGCGTCGGCCGCGGTGACCAGCCAGGTCTGTGCCTGCTCATGACCGGCGCCCAGGAGGACGAGGCCGGTCTGGGCCGCCTCAAGAGCTTCGCGGAGACCACCGACGGCTTCGCTGTGGCCGACCTCGACCTCGCCTCCCGTCGCGAAGGCGACGTGCTCGGCGCCGCCCAGTCGGGCCGGAACAACTCCTCGCTGCGCTACCTCAAGGTGCTCGGCAACGAAGACCTCATCACCCGCGCCCGCCGTTACGCCAGCGACCTCGTCGCCTTTGACCCGGAGCTCACCGACGCGCCGCGGGTGCGGGAGGCGCTCGAGCGCCTGCAGGAGCGCGAGGCGTTCGTCGAGCGGGGGTGAATCTGCTGGCCTGGCTTGACGCTGGGCCGTAGCATGGCCCGGACAGAGCTCAGGGATTCGTGCGTCCTGTGGTGGGGAGGCGCACACGTCCTTTGGAGCACGTCCCGTGAGTCTCACCACCACGTTCGCCCCGTACGCCGAGCTGCAGCGCGCCGCGGGCAACACCTATCTCGTCACCGCCTTCGCGGCTCGTCTGCCCATCACCCTCGTGCCCGTCTCGGTGCTCGCCGCCGTGACCGCCGGCACCGGCTCCGTGGCCATCGGCGGCCTCGCGGCCGCCGCCACGTCCGTGGGTGAGGCTGTCGGAGGCCCGACCCTCGGGCACCTCGCCGACCGACTGTCCGCCCGCGGCGGGCAGCGCCCCGTCCTGCTCGCCGCGGCCGCGGTGCACGTCGTGGCCGTCGTGACGGTCGCCGTCGGCGCTGGAGCCCTCCCCGTGCCGCTGCTCCTGCTCGCCACCCTCGTCGCCGGGGTGGCCATGCCCCCCATCGGCTCGTTCTCCCGTGCCCGGTGGATGCGCCGCACGCCCGCGCTGGTGCCCACGGCCATGGCCGGGGAGAGCGCCGCCGACGAAGTGGCCTACGTCCTCGGCCCGGCGCTCGCCGGCATCGTGGCGCTGGTGGGCTCACCCTCGGCATCGCTGCTGGTCGCTGCCGCGTTGGTCGCCGTCGCCGTCCCGGCGTTCGCGCTGCACCCCAGCGCGACCACCGCCGGTGAACCCACCGCCGCCGCAGCATCCGGCGACGACGCCTCGCGCGCCAGCAGCGATCTGCTGCGCCGCCTCGCCGTCGTCATCGTCGCCTCCGTGGGCATGGGCCTGTTCTTCGGCGCCGGCCAGACCACGCTGACCGCTGCCGCCCAGGAAGCCGGCAGCATCGGCGCCGGCGGTCTGCTGGTGGCCGCCATGGGCGTCGGCTCGGCCTTCACCGCCCTGGCCATGGTCGCCGTCCCGGCGCGCGTTTCCCTGGCGGCCCGACTGGCCGTCGCGTCGGGCGTGCTGCTGGTCGGTGTCGCCACGATGGCCGCTTCGCTGGCCGCGACGCCGTCGCTGTTTGCCCTCGCCGCCGCCACCGCGCTCGCGGGCCTGGCCGTCGGGCCGGCCATGGTGACCATCACGTCCATGGCCGCCGAGCGCAGCCCGGCGGGCAGCGGCGCGACGGCCATGACCCTCGTGGGCAGCGGCATCGTCATCGGTGTGGGTGCAGGGGCAGCCGCCGCCGGGTGGCTCGCCCAGCACCACGGCGCGCTGTACGCCACCGCCGTGCTCGCCGTCGCCGGGACCGTGCTGCTGCTGTCCGCGGCGGCCGCCGCGCTCCAGGCTCGCCGGTCGGCGCCGGGGCAGCGGTGACGCGGATCATCGCCGGGGCTGCCGGAGGACGGCGCCTCGAGGTGCCCCGGGGCGCCACCCGTCCGACGTCCGACCGCGTCCGCGAGGCGCTGTTCTCGCGCCTCGAGCACGAGCGCGACCTGGCCGGCGCCGCCGTCGTCGACCTCTTCGCCGGGTCCGGGGCGCTCGGTCTGGAGGCCGCCAGTCGCGGCGCCGACCGGGTGCTCCTGGTCGACTCGGCCGCCGCCGCGGCGGCGGTCTGCCGGCGCAACGCCGCCGCCCTCGGGCTGCCCGGGGTCACCGTGCGTGCGGCCACCGCCGCGTCCGTGCTGGCAGCCGGTGCCGCCGCTGCGGGGCTGGACGGCGGCGCCGACGTCGTCCTCATCGACCCTCCCTATGACCTGCCCGAGGACGCCCTCGCCGACCTCCTCACCGACCTCGTCGCGCACGGCTGGCTGGCGCCGCTGGCGCACCTCGTGGTCGAGAGGTCCACCCGCAGCCCCGAGCCGGCCTGGCCGGCGGGCGTGGAGGTCCTGGGGGAGAAGCGATACGGAGAGACCGTCCTCTGGTGGGCCGAGCCGGCTGAGGTGAGCAAGGCTCAGCCGTAGGGTCGCCGCGTGCCTGCCACCCCGCACACGGTCACGCGATGCGTCTGCCCCGGCTCCTTCGACCCGCCGACGCTGGGCCACCTCGACGTCATCACCCGGGCCGCCGCGCTGTTCGACGAGGTGGTCGTCGCGGTGCACGTCAACCCCTCCAAGACGCCGCGCTGGGCCGCCGCCGAGCGTGTCGACGCGCTGCGCGAGTGCCTGGCCGAGGCTCTGCCGCCCCGCGACGCTGCCCGGGTGCGCGTGGACGCCGTCGAGGGCGGCCTCCTCGTCGACCACGTGCGCTCGGTGGGCGCCACCGCCGTCGTCAAGGGGCTGCGCTCCGCCACCGACGTCGAGCACGAGCAGCCGATGGCTCTCGTCAACCGCGACCTGGCCGGTGTCGAGACCGTGCTGCTCGTGGCCGACCCGCGCTGGGGCCACGTGTCCAGCTCGCTGGTGCGCCAGGTGCACGGCCTCGGGGGCTCGGTGGCCCCCTACGTGCCCCCCGCGGTGCTGCGTCGCCTCGCTGCGCGGTGATGCGGCACTGACGAGCCGTTTGGGGTCACGCCTCCTCACCCGGTAGGCTCGTCCCTCGGTCTGTCGGCAGCTCGCGTGCGTCCCGTGCGGTGAGTGGCCCGACCGTGCTCGTGACGCAGAGGCAGAAGGACGATGGACAAGCTCGACGTGCGCTCCCCGTACGTCGTCGACACCCGTGAGCTGGGTCGGCGGCCCGGGCTCTCGCACCCCCTCACCCGCACCGTCCCGGCGCCGGCGCACCTCGGCACCGAGGTCATCGCCGTCGCCGAGGGCAGCGACCTCCAGCTCGACCTCCTCCTGGAGTCGGTCATGGAGGGCGTTCTGGTCTCCGGTGACGTGCACGGCGCCGCGACGGGTGAGTGCGTGCGCTGCCTCGACCCGGTCGAGCGATCGGTCGACGTCCGCATCCAGGAGCTCTTCGCCTACCCGGGCAAGTCCTCCGCAGACGACGAGGACGTGCTCGAGCTGCAGGGAGACCTGCTCGACCTCGAGCCGGCCCTGCGTGACGCCATCGTCCCGTCGCTGCCGTTCCAGCCGGTGTGCTCCGTCGACTGCCCGGGTCTGTGCTCGCAGTGCGGCGCCCGTCTCACGGACGACCCGCTCCACGGCCACGACGACACTGACCCCCGCTGGGCGGCGCTGCGACAGCTCGCTGCCTCCGCGGACTCCACCCCCACCCCACCGACCGACGAGCGTCCCGCTCGACCGGAAAACCCGAGGAGCTGACCGTGGCGGTCCCCAAGCGCAAGATGTCCCGTTCCAACACCCGTCACCGCCGGTCGCAGTGGAAGGCGGCGCCGCTGACGCTCGTTGCCACCACGCGTGGTAGCGCCACCGAGTACTCCCTGCCCCACACCGCGCGCGTCGTCACCGACGCCGCTGGCACCCCCCTGTACCTCGAGTACAAGGGCCGCAAGGTCAAGGACCTCTGACGGCCCGTCGCCGACGGCCTGTCGAGCCGCCGCGCGACCAGGTCCACGCACGTCTGCTGGAGCAGCTCGGCCTCCCGGTCGAGGTCGAGCTGCTCGAGCGCGCCCTCGTCCACCGTTCCTGGTCCTACGAGAACGGCGGCGTGCCGACCAACGAGCGGCTGGAGTTCCTCGGCGACGCCGTCCTCGGACTCGTCGTCACCGACGAGCTGTTCCACCGCCACCCCGACCTGCCCGAGGGGCGCCTGGCCAAGTTGCGTTCGGCCGTGGTCAACATGCGTGCCCTCGCGAGCGTGGCCCGAGGCCTCGACCTCGGGTCCGCTGTGCGTCTCGGCCGTGGTGAGGAGGCCACCGGTGGTCGCGACAAGGACTCGATCCTCGCGGACACCACCGAAGCCGTCATCGGCGCCGTGTACCTGGCGTGCGGACCCGACGCCGCGCGCGAGTTCGTGCTGCGCCTCGTGGGTCCGCTGCTGGAGGTCTCGGCCGAGCTGGGCGCCGGACTCGACTGGAAGACCTCGCTCCAGGAACTCGGCGCCGCTCACGGGCTGGGGCCCGTGGAGTATCAGGTGACCGAGGAGGGCCCCGACCACGCCAAGGTGTTCGCGGCAGTGGCGACCTTCCCCGAAGCGCCCTCCGCCCGTGGTGGTGCCGTGCCGCAGGGAGAGGGCGCCGGTCGCAGCAAGAAGGAGGCCGAGCAGGAGGCCGCTGCGTCCGCGTGGCGTGCTCTGCACGCCCTGCGCGGCGCCACGCCTTCCGCGTCGTTCGACCACCCCGTCGAGCAGGGCGCCTGAGGCGCGAGTGCCCGAGCTTCCCGAGGTCGAGGTCGTGCGCCGCGGTCTGGCCCGCTGGACCACCGGCGCGCGCGTCGAGGCTGTCGAGGTGCTCCACCCGCGTCCCGTGCGCCGTCACACCGCGGGCCCGGACGACCTCGTGGCCCGCCTGGTGGGCGCGCGCATCGACGACGTTGTCCGCCGCGGCAAGTTCCTGTGGTTCGAGCTCGACACCGGCGAGGCGCTGCTGGCGCACCTCGGCATGAGCGGTCAGCTGCTGCTCGAGCCACCGGACGCCCCGGACGAGAAGCACCTGCGCGTGCGGCTGCGCCTGGCTGACCGCGAGGGCGGCGCGCTGCAGGGCCGTGAGCTCCGCTTCGTCGATCAGCGCATGTTCGGCGGTCTCGCCGTCGTCGACCTCCTGCCCACCCCGGACGGCCTGCCCGGTGGCACCGGTGGTGCCCCGCCGAGAGCGGCTGAGGGTCACGACGACGACGGCGTGCCGCGGCTCGGCGTCCCGTCCAGCTCCCGCGTGCCGGAGGGCGTGGCACACATCGCGCGCGATCCCTTCGACCCCCACCTCGACGACGCCGCGCTCCTGGCCAGGTTGCGTACGCGCCGCAGTGGCGTGAAGCGAGCCCTGCTCGACCAGGACCTGCTCTCCGGGGTCGGCAACATCTACGCCGACGAGGCGCTGTGGCGCTCGAAGCTGCACGGCGAACGGTCCGCGTCAGCGCTGACCCGCCCGGCAGCGAGCAGGTTGCTGGGCGACGTCCGCGACGTGATGGCCGAGGCGCTCGCGCAGGGCGGGACGAGCTTCGACAGCCTGTACGTCGACGTCAACGGCGCCTCGGGCTACTTCGAACGCGGCCTGGCGGTGTACGGCCGCGAAGGCCGCCCGTGCCCGCGGTGCGGCGCACCGGTACGACGCGAGGCGTTCGCCAACCGCTCCTCGCACTCCTGCCCCGTGTGCCAGCCGCGTCCACGGTCCGCAAGCGGCCGGTGACGCTCTCTCGGGAAGCCGGCTAGCTGACCAGCGCCGTCCTCACCAGCGGCAGCGAAGCCTGCCGCTCGTCGGCCGTGATGAGGACAAGGCCGTGAGCGAGGGCGGTAGCAGCGATCCACAGGTCGTTGCTGGGGCGCCGTCCCACCGCAGCCCGCAGCTCTGCGTAGCAGCCCGCGACGGCTCGGTCGACGTCGAGGACAACCAGCGAAGACAGCGCGGCGACCTGTCGCAGGCGCTCGGCCCGCACACTCTGGTCCGTGGCCATCAGCACGCCGGCCTCCAACTCGCCGAACGAGACAGCGCTGACCGCCCAGGCCTCCACGTCAGAGGGGAGCGTGAGGTGAGGCAGATCGATGATGGCGCTGGTGTCGAGGAGCGCCCTCACGCCCAAGGGTCCGTCCACTCGCCCTCGTGCTCCGCCTCACGCATCGCCCGGAGGTCGGCGCTCCAGGTGGGGTCACCTCCGAGCGCCTTCAACGCCTCCAGATCGGCGGCGCTGCCCCAGCGCTCACCGGAGCGAGGCACAAGGTCAGCCACGGGACGGCCGTCGACCGTGATGGTGAAGCGTTCCCCGGCCTCGGCGCGGCGGAGCACGGCGCTGGTGTTGTTGCGCAGCTCGCGCAAAGGGATCGTCGTCACGCGTCCAGGGTAGGTCGGGCGTAGCCGATGTGCTACGACCTAGCATCGTTGAATGGCGACACTGCGGGCCACGGTGACGGGCCACGTGCAGGGCGTGGGGTTCCGCTGGTGGGTGGCGCGACGGTGCGAGCAGCTGGGGCTGCAGGGGCGCGGGGTCAACCAGGCCGACGGTTCCGTGCAGGTGACCGCCGACGGTGACCCGGCAGCGCTGGAGGAACTCCTCGCCGACCTGCGTGGTGGCGGCGCGGGCCGGCCAGGCGTCGTCGACGCCGTCGACGTCAGCGTGGAGCCTGGGCGGGGCTGATGCCCGCGGACCGCGCGTGGTCTCCGGCGGCGCGCAGCGCGTACCAGCCCAGCGCGAGCAGCGCTGCCGCCTCCGCCACCGCCTGCGCCGCGACGAGTGCCGTGGGTAGTCGCAGCGTCGTGATCAGGGCGAGTACCGCGGTGCTGAGCACCAACCACCGGGGTGCTACCGCGGCCCGCCACAGCGCGCCCAGAAGGAGGAGCACGCCGAGGGCGGCGGTCAGCGAACCGCCCAGAGCCGGGACGTCGATCGGGAGGGGATGGGCCGCAAACGCTCCCATCGCCTCCGCGCCGACGGCGGGCGGCAGCACGCCGTCGGCAGTGGCGTACCACCAGGAGACGCCCTCGGCAGCCATCGCCGCGCAGAAGGCCAGGCCGCCCAGCGACGCGAGGACACCGCCGACGGCGGCCAGCGCCGATCCGCGTCCTGGGCAGGCCACTCCGACCAGGACCGCCAGCCCCGTCAACGCCACCGCGACGCCCGGACCGCCCACGAGTGCGTGCATGAGCAGCCAGGTGTTCGGCCCGTGCGAGCGGATGTCGGCGACGTCGTAGATGTGCTGGTCCAGGGGAGGGTGCCAAGCGGAAAACGTTGCGCGTGCCAGAACCGCTAGTGCGAAGAGCACAGCGACGCCGAGCAGGGCGGGGTGGCGGCGGGCGCGACGGACGGAGAGCTGTTCAGGACGGGCGGCGGCAGCTGCGGACACGAGGGCTCCTTCGGGGGCGGTGTCAGGAGCCCGACGGTGCGCCCGGGGCAGCCGGGGCGCATCGGTGCCAGCACCTACCCGCTGACCCGATGCTCCTCGGCCCCGTGCTCGAGCCACAGTCGGGCGGCCACCACGCGGCGGTTGGCGCCGTCGGCGGGATCAAGGCACAACCGACTGAACACCGACCGCAGGTGCGCCTCGACCGTCCGCGGTGAGATGCCCAGCTCCGCGGCGATGCCGGCGTTGCTGGCGCCGGTGGCGAGCACGGCCAGCACCTCGCGCTCCCGGGGCGTCAGGTCGTCCCACCCCTGGGGGCCGGGTGCCCCGGATGGCGATGCAGACGCCGGTGCCGATGCTGCGACCGGCGACCTGGCTAACTCGGCCACCTGCCCGACGACCTGCTCGACGACCGGCTCGGTGATGGGAGCGGGCGCGCTCTCCTCCAGCAGCGCGGCGGCCCATCCGGAGGCCCGGCGCCACCCCTCCAGGCCACCGGCGGCCAGCAGCGCGACACCGCCGACGAGGAGCAGTAGGGGTGCACCATCAAGGAGCGCCGCCAGCAGCACCCCCGCGGCGAGGACGGCGAGGACGACGACGGCGCCGGCAGCGCACCTCGCCGCCAGCAGCGCGGCACCGGGCCGATCCTCGCTCGCCGCCCTCACCCCCGCGCTCGCGGCCCACGACCCGGCGGCGAGGGCCACGAGAAAGCCCGTGCTGCCGACCGAGGGATCGACGCCGCCGGGGTCCCGAGCAACGGCCAGCAGGAGGCACACGACCACCACGAGCACCGGCGATGACGCGCTGAGCGCCAGCAGTACCGCCTGTGCCCGCGCCGCACCCCGACGCCGTACCCCGGCGGCGGCGAGGAGCAGGGGAGCGGCGAGCAGGGCCGCAGCGAGCACCGCCGAAGCGGCGTCCAGGGCACCGCCGTGCGCGACCGTCCACGCGGCGGGAGCCGCGGGGGGCAACCCGGCGAACGGCTCGACGGGACGCTGCAGCGCAGCGATGCCGGCCGTGGTCACCGCGCCCCCGCTCAGGAGGACGACGACGATCGCGGCCTGCCCGGCAGCCCGGCCAGTGGCCCGGCTGGCGGTCCGTACAGCGGTCCGAGCGGTCCGTACAGCGGTCCGTACAGCGGTCCGTACAGCGGTCCGTACAGCGGTCCGGCCTACGTCCTGGGCATCAGGTCCGGCGGACGCGGGTGACGAGGGAAGCGCGAGCAGTGCCGACGCGCTCCCTGTCACCAGGGGCGGTAGCCAGGCCGCACCCCACAGCACCGCCAGCACCGAGGCGGCTCCCGGCGCGACGACGCCCACCGAGGCCGCCGCGGCCGACGCGCCGAGCAGGGCGTAGACCAGCAACCCGGCCCCGGTCGCGGTGACGAGGACGGCCGGGCCGCGCGCCGTCGGCCGTGCGCCCGCGGTGAGCAGCGCGAGACCCGCCACCAGCAGCGCTCCGAGGCCCGCGGGGTGCACCGGGAAGGCCGCCGAGCCCGCCAGCCCGGCCGCCACGGCCAGGGAGACCGCGGCCAGCGTCGCCACCAGTCCGACCAGGAGCAGCACGGCGGGTGCGCGGGTCCTCGTGGCGGCCACCCGTCGATGGTGCTCCCGTGGCTCGGCCCTGACCAGGCCGTACCGAGGGTGTGCTCAGGGCGTGCTCAGGACCTGGTCAACCGCGCTCAGGCCAGTGCGGGCTCCTTGGTCTCCACCGCGGTGCGGACGGCGAGCCACCGCTGGCGCACCCGCTCTGCCACCTCGGGGCCGTGACGGAGCTCGACGTGCTTGAGCACGTGGCAGGCGTTCCCGGTGCGGAGCACGAGGCAGCCGGTGGGGCCGTGCCGGGTCCACTCCACCGAGGTGACCTCGGCCAGCGGGAGCTCCGCGCAGTGGGCCGCCGCCGACCCGCGGGGTTCGGCGGCCAGGATCGCGCGGGTGTCGGTCACAGCCAGCACGGCCCGCATGTCACCGACGGCGCCCATCAGCAGCTCGTGCACCTGCTCGTCGTCGTGGAGGTGCCCGTCGAGGATCCTGTGGAGGGTCCGCCCGGTCACCCACAGGTGCTCTCGGTTGCGCACGTCCAGCAGCTCGGGGTGGTTCTGCTCGGCGCGACGGTCCAGGCTCCAGCTCATCGTTGCCTGCCTCCTGAGGTGATGCGTCTCACGGATGTCTGTCCGGCCCGGGCGCTCTCCGGGCCGGTGTCGATCGTGCTCCTGGGCAACGATGTGTTCCAGTGGTGACGGGCATCTTGGTGCTGGGAGATTGCCGAAAGTCGGCTCGGAGCGTTCCCAGGTCTGCGCGGCGATCCCGCCTCGGGCGTCGGACCCGCCCGCTAGCGTCGGAGGGTGCACCTGAAGACGCTGAGCCTGAAGGGCTTCAAGTCCTTCGCCTCGGCGACCACGCTGCACCTCGAGCCGGGCATCACGTGCGTCGTCGGGCCCAACGGTTCTGGCAAGTCCAACGTGGTCGACGCTCTCGCCTGGGTCATGGGAGAACAGGGAGCCCGCTCGCTGCGCGGCGCCTCCATGCAGGACGTCATCTTCGCCGGCACCGCCGCCACCCCCTCCGGGCCGGGGCGGCCACCGCTGGGCCGTGCCGAGGTCTCCCTCACCATCGACAACGCCGACGGCGCGCTGCCGTTCGCCGCTCCCGAGGTGACGATCACCCGCACGATGTTCCGCGCCGGCGGCAGCGAGTACGCCATCAACGGCACACCCGCCCGCCTGCTCGACGTCACCGAGCTCCTCTCCGACACGGGCATCGGCCGCGAGATGCACGTCATCGTCGGCCAGGGCCAGCTCGACGCCGTGCTGCACGCCACCCCCGAGGAGCGGCGCGGCTTCATCGAGGAGGCCGCCGGCGTGCTCAAGCACCGTCGACGCAAGGAGAAAGCCCTCCGCAAGCTCGACGCGATGCAGGCCAACCTCGTCCGCCTGACCGACCTCGCCGCCGAGGTCCGCCGCCAGCTCGGCCCGTTGGCCCGCCAGGCCGACGCCGCCCGCCGCGCCCAGACGGTGCAGGCGGAGGTCCGCGACGCGCGCAGCCGCCTGCTCGCTCACGACCTTGCCCAGGCGCAGTCGGCCCTCGAGGCAGACCTCGCCGACGAAGCCGCGTCCGTGGAGCTCCGTGCCGACCTGGAGCAGCGCCTGGCCGCGGCGCGTACCGCGTTGGCGGCCGCTGAGGCCGCCGAACAGTCCGCCGCCGCGCGGCTGGCTCCCGCCGCGGAGGCGTGCCATGCCCTGGTGACTCAGCGCGAGGGCCTGCGCGGCACGGCCGCCCTGGCTGCTGAACGCGAGCGGACCCTCGCCGCCGCCGCGCAGGCGTCCGGGGTCCCCGGCGGGCGCGACCCCGACGAGCTCGACGCCGCCGCCGAGCGCGCCCGCGAGGCCGAGCAGGCGCTCACCGCCCAGGTGGTGGCCGCGCGCGAGGCCCTGCAGCGCGCTGCGGCTGCGGCCCGCGCCGCCGAGGCCGAGCAGGGCGCCCACGAGCGGTCGGTCGCGGCCGCCGCGCGTGCCGCCGCCGACCGTCGCGAGCGGCGGGCCCGTCTGGAGGCGCGTGTCGCCGCGGCGCGCGGCGCGCTGGAGGCCGCCGTCGCCGAGGCCGCGCGCGCCGAGCAGCAGCTCGTTGCGGCGCGAGGCCGGGAAGGGGAGGCCGCTGCTGCTCTCGCCCAGGCTGTCGGCGAGCCCTCGGATGCTCAGGACGACGACGGCGGAGCGGCCGCGTCCACGCGCTCCGTCGACCAGGCGGCTGCGGCCGCCTCGGGCGCCCTGGCTGACGCCGAGCAGCGGCTGACCGCGGCCCGTGCGGCCGAGCGGGCCGCCGAGCGAGACCGGGCCGGGGCCGCTGCCCGGCTGGAAGCCCTGGAGCTGGGCCTGGCGGACCGTCGCGACGGGGCCGGTGCACTCGTGGCGGCCGGCGCACGCCTGCCGGGGGTGCTGGGGGCGGTGGCCGGGCTGCTGCACGTGGAGCCGGGCGCGGAGGACGTCGTCACCGCTGCTCTGGGTGACCTCGCCGAGGCCGTGGTGGTGGAGTCGCTGGACGCCGCCGTCGACGCGCTGCGCCTGCTGCGCCACGAGGCTGCTGGTCGTGCCGACCTCGTCGTGCTGCCGGGCGCGCGGGCTGCCGCGGAACGGGCGCCCTCTGCCGGTGGCCGCAGAGCCGCTCACGCTGCCGGCGGCGCCATCGGCGACGCCACCGCTGAGCTGCGCGCGATCCTGCGCGGCCTGGACGGCGTCGACAGCGCGCGTCCCGTCGCATCGCTCGTCACCGCGGACGGTGAGCTGGGTCGTGCCGTGGCCGAGCTCCTCGCGGCGCACGTGGCCGTGCCGGGGCTCGCCCAGGCCCGCGCCCTCGTGGCCGCCCGTCCCTGCCTGGTCGCGGTGACGGAAGCCGGCGACGTGCTGCGGGCCACCTCCGCGCGCGGCGGGGGCGCTGGCGGCACGAGCCGCGTCCACGTGCAGGCCGCTGCCGACGCCGCCCGCGAAGCCCTCGCGGAGGCGCAGACCGCCAGCACCGCTGCGTCGCAGGAGCTGCGGGAGGCCACCGAACTGGTCACCGCCGCGCGCGACCGGCGCGACGCCGCGCTGGCGGAGCTCGCCGCCCGTGACGCCGCTGCCGCGCGCGAGGCCCGCCGCACCGGGGAGCTCACTGCCGCGGCCCGCGCCGCTGCAGCCGACGCCGCGCGCGCCGCGCAGCAGCACGAGCGCGCCCGCGCCGCCGTCGTCGTCGCCGATCAGAAGGCCGCAGCGCTCGCGGCGGAGCTGGCCTCCGACGCCGACGAGCCGGGCCCGTCCTCGATGGGGGAGCACGACGACGACGCCACCCGCAGCGCCCGTCGCAGCAGCGAGCTGGCCACCGCCGCCACGGCCGCCCGCGGCGCCGAGGTCGAGGCACGGCTGGCGCTGCGCACCGCCGAGGAGCGCGAGCGTGCCAGCAGCGGGCGTGCCGAGGGGCTGGCCCGCGCCGCGCGCCAGGAGCGCGCGGCGCGTGAGCGAGCCGCCGAGCAGGCGCGGCGCCATCGCGCCGGCCAGGCAGTGGCGGCTGCGGTCCTCGCGGGTGCGCAGGCGTCACTGGAGGTGCTGGAGCGGGTGCTCGCCGCGGCCGGGCGGGTCCGTGAAGAGGCCGGCGAGCAGCGCGACGGGGCGGCGGCGGCCGTGCTCGAGGGGCGTCGGGCGGTGGAGGTGCTGATCAGCGAGCTGGCCGCCCTCACCGACGCCGCACACCGCGAGGAGGTCGCGCGGGTGGAGCAGCGTGCGGTGCTCGACGCGTTGCGCGCTCGCGCCGCCGACGAGCTGGGCCTCGACCCCGAGGTGCTGCTGGCCGAGTTCGCCCCCGGGGAGGACTTCGACAGGCCCGAGCAGGAGGCGCGGCTGGCCAAGGCGGAGAAGTCGCTCGCGCGGCTGGGGCGGGTGAACCCGCTGGCGCTGGAGGAGTACGCGGCGCTGGAGGAGCGGTCAGCGTTCCTCACCGCCCAGCTCGACGACCTGCGCACCACCCGCGCTGACCTGCTGGAGATCGTCAAGACCGTCGACGAGCGGGTGCAGCAGGCCTTCGCGGAGGCGTTCGCCGACACCGCCGCCGCCTTCGACAGGATCTTCCCTCGGTTGTTCCCCGGCGGCGAGGGGCGCCTCGTGCTCACCGACCCCTCGGACCTGCTCACCACCGGGGTGGAGGTGGAGGCGCGTCCGGCGGGCAAGCGGGTCAAGCGGCTGAGCCTGCTGTCGGGGGGCGAGCGGTCGCTCACGGCGGTGGGTCTGCTGGTGGCGATCTTCACGGCCCGGCCGAGCCCGTTCTACGTGCTCGACGAGGTCGAGGCCGCCCTCGACGACGCCAACCTCCGGCGCCTGCTGGCCGTGCTCGAGGAGCTGCGGGCTTCCAGCCAGCTCATCGTCATCACCCACCAGGAGCGGACCATGGAGATCGCCGACGCCTTGTACGGCGTGACGATGCGCTCCGACGGGGTGACCGCGGTGGTGAGCCAGCGGCTGCGGGAGCGGGCAGCCACCGGTTCCTGAGGTCTGCGAGGCTGGCCCCGTGGAGACGCTCGACCTCATCATCGGCGCCGTCGTCCTCGTCGGGCTGCTCACCGCGGGACTCGCGGTCGGCCTGGTGCGCCGCGGCCGCGACACCGCCAGGCGCACCCTGGGTCGCCGCCCTGGCCAGGACGCCGGTGGCAGTGGCGACGACGGGCACCTGCCCGGCGTCGGCGACGACGCCGAGGTCCCGCGCGACAGTGCCACCCGCACCATCGACACCCTCCCCGCTCCCGACCTCGAGCTGCCGGAGGAGCCGGCCGAGCCGACAGGGCCGGCCCGGGAGCGGCCCGAGCCTGTTGCCGGCCGCCTCGTGCGCCTGCGCGAGCGGTTGGCCCGTTCCAACACGGCCCTCGGCCGTGGCCTGCTCGCCCTGCTCAGTCGCGACACCATCGACGAGGCCACCTGGGAGGAGGTCGAGGACACGCTGCTCCTGGCCGACCTGGGCGTGGGCCCAGCCACCGAGCTCGTCGACAGGCTCCGCCTGCGGGTGCGCACCCTCGGCGAGCGTGACCCGCAGCGCGTGCGCGCCCTGCTGCGCGAGGAGCTGCTCGCCGTCGTCGACCCCTCCATGGACAGGACGCTGAACACCTCGCGCCCCGCGGACTCGCCCGGGCACCCTGCCGTCGTCATGGTGGTCGGGGTGAACGGCACCGGCAAGACGACGACGGTCGGCAAGCTCGCGCGGGTGCTCGTCGCGGAGAACAAGGACGTCGTGCTGGGAGCGGCGGACACCTTCCGCGCCGCTGCCGCAGACCAGCTCGCGACCTGGGGGGAGCGCGTGGGCGTGCCCACCGTCCGCTCCGACCGTGAGGGAGCCGACCCCGCCTCGGTGGCGTTCGAGGCCGTCAAGGTCGGTACCGAGTCCGAGGCCGACGTCGTCCTGGTCGACACCGCCGGTCGCCTCCAGAACAAGGCGGGGCTCATGGACGAGCTCGGCAAGGTCAAGCGCGTCATCGAGCGCACCACGCCGGTCAGCGAGGTGCTGCTCGTGCTCGACGCCACCACCGGGCAGAACGGGCTCAAGCAGGCCGCGGTCTTCTCGCAGGTGGTCGACGTCACCGGCATCGTGCTGACCAAGCTCGACGGCACGGCCAAGGGCGGCATCGTCGTGGCGGTGCAGCGGGAGCTCGGCGTTCCCGTGAAGCTGGTCGGGCTCGGGGAGGGCCCCGACGACCTCGCCCCGTTCGACGCGGAGGCGTTCGTCGACGCGATCCTCGCCTGAGGGCGCCTGAGGAACCGTTCGGGGGACGTCGGACCGTTGTGAAACACAGTGTTCACGCACAGGGGTACGAGGACACGACCCAGTAACAGCCTGGGGACGCGGGGTTAACAGGGGATCGGCACCTTCTTCCCAGCGCCCCCACACCGGGGGCTCGCGGCGCGAGGGGGACGGCGCCGTTCTGGGTTCCTCGGCCCGCGCAGGGCCGCGCTCTCTCAGGAGGTATGCCGATGGTCGACACCGGCGCGACCGCCTGGGTCCTGACCAGCGCCGCTCTGGTGCTGCTCATGACCCCCGGTCTGGCGCTCTTCTACGGCGGAATGGTCCGCCCGAAGAGCGTTCTGAACATGATGATGATGAGCTTCGGGTCGCTCGCACTCATCGGGGTTCTGTGGGTGCTGTACGGCTACTCGATCGCCTTCGGTCAGGACGTCGGCGGTGGCCTTCTGGGCAACCCGACCGAGTACCTCGGTCTCAAGGGCCTCATGGAAGACACCACCTCTGAGTCCGGCGGTCTTCCGGCCATGGCGTTCGTCGCCTTCCAGGCTGTCTTCGCGATCATCACCGTGGCCCTCATCTCCGGCGCCATCGCCGACCGCGTGAAGTTCTCTACCTGGATGGTCTTCGCGGGCATCTGGGCCACCATCGTCTACTTCCCGGTCGCCCACTGGGTGTTCGACTTCAGCAACGACGACACCGGCCACGTCGGCGGCTGGATCGCGAACAACCTCAAGGCCCTCGACTTCGCCGGTGGTACCGCCGTCCACATCAACGCCGGTGTGGCGGGCCTGGTGCTCGCGATCATCACCGGCAAGCGCCGCGGCTTCGGCCGTGACCCGATGCGCCCGCACAACTTGCCGCTGGTGATGCTCGGCGCCGGTCTGCTGTGGTTCGGCTGGTTCGGCTTCAACGCCGGTTCCGCCCTCGCGGCCAACAACACCGCCGCGGTGGTCTTCGTCAACACCATCGTCGCCACGAGCGCCGCGATGCTCGGCTGGCTCGTCACCGAGCGCTTCCGCGACGGTCACGCCACCTCCCTGGGCGCCGCCTCCGGCGCGGTGGCCGGCCTGGTGGCTATCACCCCGGCCTGCAACGCGCTCAGCCCGGTCGGCTCGATCATCATGGGCGCCATCGCCGGCGTGCTGTGCGCCCTCGCGGTGGGCCTGAAGTACAAGCTCGGCTACGACGACTCCCTCGACGTCGTCGGCGTCCACCTCGTCGGCGGCCTCTGGGGCACCCTGGCCATCGGCCTGTTCGCCACTGCGGCGGCCCCGGCGGGCGCGGATGGCCTCTTCTACGGCGGCGGGGCCGGGCTCCTCGGCACCCAGGCCGTCGGCGCCTTCGCGGTACTCGCCTACTCGGCCGTGCTGACCGCCATCATCGGCTTCGCCCTCAAGGCGACCATGGGCTGGCGCATCCCTGAGGAGGACGAGGTGGCCGGCATCGACCAGGCCCAGCACGCCGAGTCCGGTTACGACCTCGTCGGCACCTTCGGCGGCCACGGCCCGTCCGCGGGTACCGCAGCCCCCACCAGCAAGCGCACCTCTGAGGGAGCCTCGGCATGAAGCTCGTCACCGCGGTCATCAAGCCGCACAAGCTCGACGACGTGAAGAGCGCGCTGGAGTCGTTCGGCGTGCAGGGCATGACGGTCTCGGAGGCCAGCGGTTACGGCCGCCAGCGCGGCCACACCGAGGTCTACCGCGGCGCGGAGTACACCGTCGACATGGTCCCGAAGGTCCGCCTGGAGGTCCTCGTCGACGACCTGGACGCCACCGGCGTCGTGGAGGCGGTCGTCAAGGCCGCCGCCACCGGCCGCATCGGTGACGGCAAGGTCTGGGTGATCCCCGTCGACGACGTCGTGAGGGTCCGTACCGGGGAGCACGGCGCGGACGCGCTGTGATCTGGGGCTGACACCCCGTACTTCCCCACTGCACTGACGAGAGGGCGAGCCGTGACCGCAGGAGCCATCCCCCGACGGGACCTCCGGCGAGAGCGGCTCGCCCTCGCCGTGCGTGCGGGCCTGGACGACCCGGCCCGTGGGCCCGAGCGCCGCGAGCGGCTCGCCGGCCTGGTCGACGCCTGGCTGGAAGACGTCTGGACCGACGCCGTGCTGTCCGACCCCGCCGGGCCCGCGGCCGGAACCCACGCCACCGCCACCGGTATCGCGCTCGCCGCGGTCGGCAGTCACGCACGCCGTGACGCAGGCCCCGCCAGCGACCTCGACCTCGTGATCCTCCACGACGGGCGCCAGCTCGACACCCAGGGCGTCGCCGCCCTCGCCGAGCGGGTCTGGTACCCCGTGTGGGACGCCGGTCTGCGCCTGGACCACTCCGTGCGCTCCCCGTCCCAGTGCCGAGAGGTGGCCGCCGCCGACGCTTCCGCGGCCGTAGGCCTGCTCGACCTGCGCCCCCTCGCCGGAGACGCCGCCATGGTGCTGCGCACACGCGAGGCCGTCCGTGAAGACTGGCGCCGCTCCGCGCGCAAGTGCCTGCCGGTGCTGCTCGACGAGGTGGCCGCGCGCCACCGGCAGCAGGGCGACCTCGCCTACCTGCTCGAGGGAGACCTCAAGGAGGGCCGGGGAGGGTTGCGCGACGTCGTCGTCCTCCGTGCCCTGGTGGCGAGCTGGGTGGCGGACGCCCCGCACGGGCCCCACGGCGCCGTCGACGCCGCCGCCGCGACGCTGCTCGACATCCGTGACGGCCTGCAGGCGGTCACGGGCCGCGCTGGCGACCGTCTGCTGCTGCCCGAGCAGGACGCCGTGGCCGCCGCCTTGGGACTGGCCGACGCCGACGAGCTGCTCGCCCGCGTGGCCGGTGCCGCGCGCGCCGTGGCCCACGCCCTCGACCGCACCACCCGCCGAGCCCGGGGCGCGTTGACCTCCCGCCGGGGTCTGCGCCGCGCTCGTCCGCGGCTGCGCAGCCTCGGCGCCGACCTCGTCGAGCACGAGGACGAGCTATGGCTCGGTGCCCAGGCTCGCCCCCAGACCGACCCCGCACTCGCGCTGCGCGCCGCCGCGACCGCGGCCCGCGCCGGCATCCCCCTCTCGCCCATCACTGCCGAGCACCTCGCCTCCGGCGGCGCACCCCTGCCCGACCCGTGGCCGGTGCCGGCCCGCGAGGCGCTCATCGACCTCCTCGGCACGGGCGAGGCCCAGGTGCCCGTCTGGGAGACCCTCGACCAGGCCGGGCTCGTGGTGCAGTGGTTCCCCGAGTGGGCCGCCGTGCGCAACCGGCCCCAGCGCACCGTGGTGCATCGCCACACCGTCGACAGGCACCTCGTGCAGACCGCGGTGGAAGCCGAGCCGCTGCGATCCTCGGTGTCCCGCCCCGACCTGCTCCTGCTCACGGCCCTCCTGCACGATCTCGGCAAGATCGGCAACGGTGAGGAGCACTCCGCTAAGGGAGCACCGATCGCCGCGGCGGTCGCCCGCCGCGTGGGCCTGTCGTCCGCTGACGCCGACGTCGTCGGCAGGCTCGTGCTGCACCACCTGACGCTGGTCGACCTCGCCACCCGCCGCGACCCCGACGACCCGCGCACCGTCGCCGAGCTCGTCGACGCCGTCGACGGCCGCGAGGACGTCCTCGACCTGCTCCGCGCGCTCACCGAAGCCGACGGCCGCGCCGCTGGTACCGCAGCGTGGACGGCGTGGCGCGCGCGCCTCGTCGACGCTCTCACGGCTCGCGCTCGGCGCGTGCTCCAAGGACACGAGCCGCCCGGCCCGGCCCCACTGACGCCGCAGGAGGCCGAGGCCGTGCAAGGGGTGAAGGCCGACGGGCACCCCCGGATCAGCGTCGACGCGGTGGCGGGCCTGCACGCCGTCCATGTGGTCGCCCCCGACCGTCCCGGTCTCTTCGCCGACCAGGCGGGCCTGCTCGCCGCCCACCGCCTGTCGGTGCGCTCCGCGCTCGTGCGCACCGTGGAGGGGCCGTGCGGCGGCCCCGGCGGTCCCGGGGTGGCCGTCGACACCTGGTGGGTGGAGGCACCCGCCGGCCTGCCGGACCCGAGCGTGCTGCTCACCGGGCTGCGCCGCCTGGCTTCCGGAGACGACACCGTGCTGGAGCCGATGCGCCGGCGCGACGCCGGCTGGCGGCCGGGCAGCTCCGCCGCCGCCACGCGCGCCACCGCTCCGCCCCGCGTTCTCGTGCTGCCGGGCGCCTCGGGTGAGGCGACCGTCGTGGAGGTCCGCGCGCTCGACAGGCCCGGGCTGCTGCACGCCCTCGGGTCGGAGCTGGCCAGCATCGGCGTCGAGATCCACAGCGCCCACGTCGCCACCTACGGCGGCCAGGCGGTCGACGTCCTCTACCTCGGCGAGCCGGACGGTAGCCCGCTGGCCCCCGCCCGCGTGGCCGCCGCGGTGTCGGTGCTCGGCGCCGCAGCCGACGTCGACTGAGCCGCAGCTCCAGTCCCGCCCGAGCCGACGAGCGACGGGTCGCCCGCCGGTAGCCTGGAGGGCGTGTTCAGCTCCCTGTCCGACCGGCTCACCGCGACCTTCAAGGGCCTGCGCGGCAAGGGCCGGCTCACCGAGGCCGATGTCGACGCGACGGTGCGCGAGATCCGCCGCGCGTTGCTCGAGGCCGACGTCGCGCTGCCGGTGGTGCGCGCGTTCACGGGCAGCATCCGCGAGCGCGCCCTCTCGGCGGAGGTCTCCCAGGCGCTGAACCCGGCGCAGCAGGTCGTCAAGATCGTCAACGAGGAGCTCGTCGGCGTCCTCGGTGGCCAGACCCGGCGGCTGCGCTTCGCCAAGAACCCCCCGACCGTGATCATGCTCGCGGGTCTGCAGGGCGCCGGAAAGACCACGCTGGCCGGGAAGCTCGGCAAGCACCTCAAGGAGAGCGGGCATACGCCGCTGCTCGTCGCCTGCGACCTGCAGCGTCCCAACGCTGTCACCCAGTTGCAGGTGGTCGGGCAGCGCGCCGGCGTCGAGGTGTTCGCGCCCGAGCCGGGCAACGGCGTCGGCAACCCGGTCGAGGTGGCGCGCCGCGGCGTCGAGCACGCGCGTGAGAAGCAGTACGACGTCGTCGTCGTCGACACTGCCGGCCGCCTCGGCGTCGACGCCGAGATGATGCAGCAGGCCTCGGACATCCGTGACGCCACGCAGCCCGACGAGGTGCTGTTCGTCGTCGACGCGATGATCGGCCAGGACGCCCTCGCCGTGGCCCAGGCGTTCCAGGAGGGCGTCGACCTCACCGGCGTCGTCCTCACCAAGCTCGACGGCGACGCCCGCGGCGGCGCCGCCCTCTCGGTGGCCACGACCACCGGCCGCCCGGTGCTGTTCGCCTCCACCGGTGAGGGCCTGGGCGACTTCGAGATCTTCCACCCCGACCGGATGGCCTCGCGCATCCTCGACATGGGTGACGTGCTCACCCTCATCGAGCAGGCCGAGCGCGCCTTCGACGCGCAGGAGAGTGCGGCGCTCGCCAGCCGCTTCGAAGCCGGGGAGGACTTCACCCTCGAGGACTTCCTCACCCAGATGCAGGCCCTCAAGAAGATGGGCCCGCTCAACAAGGTCCTCGGGATGCTGCCCGGCATGGGCGCCATGAAGGAGCAGCTCGACGAGCTCGCCAGCGACGGCGCGATGAAGCGCATCGAGGCGATCGTGAGGTCCATGACGCCGCTGGAGCGGCGCAACTCCAAGGTGCTCAACGGCTCGCGGCGCGCCCGCATCGCCCGCGGTTCCGGTACTGAGGTGAGCGAGGTCAACCAGCTCATCGACAGGTTCACCGAGGCCCAGAAGGTGATGCGCGCCATGCGGGCCAAGGGTGGCGGTGGGCTCGCCTCCGCTCTCGGCGGCATGGGCGCCGGCGCCGGTCCCGGCGGCGGCATGGCGGGCATGGCCGGCGGCAAGAAGTCCCGCGGGCGCATGCAGGCTCAGCCGCCCAAGGGCAAGAAGGCCAAGTCAGGAAACCCCGCCAAGCGCGCCGAGCAGGAGCGCGCCGCCGCCGAGAAGGCCCTCGCCAGCCGCGGCTCGGCGTTCGGCCCCGGCGCGGCCTTCGGCGCGGGGGAGGACGAGCCGCAGCTGCCGCCGGGCTTCGAGCTGCCGCCGGGCTTCGAGAAGCACCTCGGCCGTTGACAGGCCGCCGACGTGCCGCTGACGCGTCGATGAGCGTGCTCCACCTCACGGGGCCCGTACTGGCCCGCCTCGACTCCTCCGGCGAGGTCGAGGTCCGTGACCAGGCGTGGGTGCTGGATGGCCGGATCACCTTCGACCGCCCGTCGTCCGCGGGGTCCACCGAGGGCGTCGAGGTGCTCGACGGGTGGGTGCTGCCCGGCCTCGTCGACGCCCACAGCCACGTGGGCCTCGGACCGGCCGGCCCCGTCGACGAGGCCACAGCCCGCCGTCAGGCCGAGACCGACCGCGACGCCGGCGCGCTGCTGCTGCGCGACGCCGGCTCCCCGGCCGACACCCGCTGGATGGACGACGACGACGCCATGCCCCGCGTGCTGCGCGCCGGGCGGCACGTGGCGCGCTCGCGGCGCTACCTGCGCGGGGTCGGGGAGGAGGTCGAGCCGGATGACCTCGTCGCCGCGGTCAGCGCGCAGGCCCGCGCTGGCGACGGCTGGGTGAAGATCGTGGGGGACTGGATCGACAGGACGACGGGGGACCTCGCCCCGTGCTGGCCCGTCGAGGAGCTGACCCGCGCTGTCGAGGCGGCGCACGCCCTCGGCGCGCGTGTGGCCGTCCACACGTTCTCCGAGCAGACCTTGCCGGACCTGCTGGCCGCCGGTGTCGACTGCTGGGAGCACGCCACCGGCCTGGACGGCGAGACCGCCGCCGCAGCCGCCGCGGCGGGCGTGGCCATCACGCCGACCCTCGTGAACACGGCGCGGTTCCTCGAGTTCGCCGCCGCCGGAGCGCCGAAGTTCCCCACCTACGCCGCGCACATGCGCGCCCTGCACGCCCGTCGCTCGCAGGCCGTGCGCGACGCCGTCGACGCCGGGGTGCGGTTGCTCGTGGGCACCGACGCCGGGACCGAGATGCCGCACGGGCTGGTCGCCGACGAGGTCGCCGCGCTCGTCGGGGCGGGGCTCACGCCGCTGCAGGCGCTCAGCGCCGCCAGCTGGGGTTCCCGCGCCTACCTCGGGGCATCCGCCCTAGAGGAAGGCGCCCCGGCGGACCTGCTGGTGTTGCCGGCCGACCCCCGCGAGGACGTCGAGGTGCTCCGCGCCCCACGCGCCGTGGTGCTGCGCGGACGCGCTGTCGCGCCCCGCGGCTGATCGAGCGGCTGATCGAGCCGCTCATCGCGCTCGGCCGTCATCCGGTCGCGCGGGTCTTGACTACTGTTCGGCGCGTGCTGCGTCGACCTGTCCTCCTGCTCACGGCCCTCGCGGGTGCCACCGCTGTGCTGGTGGCCGGCTGTGCCCCGCAGGACGAGGCCGGAGGCGCCGCCGCTGCGAGCACCGGTGGATCGGCGACGACGACGGCGAGCTGCTCGCCCGCCGACCTCAAGACGCTGAAGCCCGGGGTCTTCACCGTGGCCACCAGCAAGCCTGCCTACGAGCCGTGGTTCTCCGAGGACGACCCGAGCAACGGCAAGGGCTACGAGTCCGCGGTCGCCTACGCCGTCGCCGAGCAGCTCGGCTACTCCCAGGACCAGGTGACGTGGACGGTGGCCGACTTCAACGCGGCCATCGCGCCGGGACCCAAGGACTTCGACGTCGACATCAACCAGTTCTCCATCACCGACGAGCGCAAGCAGGCCGTCGACTTCTCTACGCCCTACTACGACGTGGCGCAGGCCGTGGTCACCGAGAGCACCTCGCCGGCCGCGTCGGTGACCGACCTGGCCGGTCTCCAAGGACTGCGCTTGGGGGCCCAGGTGGGCACCACGAGCTACACGGCCATCACTGACCAGATCAAGCCCTCGCAGCAGCCGAGCGTCTTCAACACCAACGACGACGCCGTCGCCGCGCTGAAGAACGGCCAGGTCGACGCGATCGTCGTCGACCTCCCCACCGCCTTCTACATGGCGGCGGCGCAGCTCGACGCCGGCAAGGTGGTCGGCCAGCTCCAGACGCCCAGCGGCGGCCCCACCGACACCTTCGGCATGGTGCTCGACAAGGGCTCGCCGCTCACCGCGTGCGTCAGCCGCGCCGTCGACACCCTCCGCGAGGACGGCACGCTCGCCGAGCTGCAGCAGCAGTGGCTCGACGAGGCGGCGCAGGCGCCCGTCCTGAAGTGACGTCCTCACGGTGAGCGCTCCGGGCACCGAGGTCTTCGGAGACGCCCGCGGCGGCCTCCTGCCCGCACCGAGCGAGGTCGAGCTGGGCCGGCGCTCCTACCGCCGCTCGCGGCAGCGTCGGTCGACGTGGGTCGCCCTCCTGTCGACTCTCGTCTTCTCGACCCTGCTCGTGGTGGGAACGGTCAGCGCCCCGGGCTGGCCCCGCACGCAGCAGTCGTTCCTCGACCCGGATGTGGCGCGCCGAGCGTTCCCGCTGGTCCTCGAAGGGTTGTGGCTCAACCTGCGGGTGCTCGTCGTCGCGGCGGTGTGCGTCCTGGCGCTGGGCCTGGCGGTGGCGCTGCTGCGTACCGTGCGCGGACCCGTGTGGGCGCCCGTCCGCTTCGTCATGGCGCTCTACACGGACGTCTTTCGCGGCATGCCGTTGATCGTGCTCCTCTACATCATCGGGTTCGGCGTGCCGGGCCTGCGGCTGCAGGGCGTCCCGACCGACAAGGTGGTCCTGGGCACCACGGCGATCGTCCTCGTCTACTCCGCCTACGTCTCCGAGGTCTTCCGCGCGGGCATCGAGTCGGTCCACCCCAGCCAGCGCGCTGCTGCCCGAGCTCTGGGCCTCACGCACCGGCAGACCACCCGTCTCGTCGTCCTCCCGCAGGCGGTCCGCAACGTGACGCCACCGCTGCTCAACGACCTCGTGGCGCTGCAGAAGGACGTCGGACTCATCTCCGTGCTGGGGGCGATCGACGCGGTGAGGCAGGCGCAGATCGTCTCGGCGAACACGGGGAACTTCACCCCCTACATCGTCGCGGCGCTCCTGTTCGTGCTCCTCGCGGTGCCGACTGCGCGGCTGGCCGACTGGGCCACCGCCCGAGCTCGGCGTCGGCAGCAGGCCGGGAGCGTCCTGTGAGCGAGCAGCCCGGGGAATTCGCGCACCAGCCGGTGCTGCGGGTGCGCAACCTCGTCAAGACCTATCCGACGGCGCAGGGGTCGACGCCCGTCCTGCGGGGGATCGACCTCGACGTCGACGAGCACCAGGTGGTCACACTCATCGGGGCGTCGGGGTCGGGCAAGTCGACCCTGCTGCGCTGCGTCGACCTGTTGGAACAGGTCGACGACGGCCAGGTGTGGCTCGACGGGCAGGACATCACCGACCCCCGCGTCGACGCTGACGCCGTACGGCGCCGCATCGGCGTCGTCTTCCAGGCGTACAACCTCTTCCCGCACCTGTCCGTGCTCGACAACGTCACCCTCGCGCCACGCCGCGTGCACGGGGTGCCACGTGAGCAGGCCGAGGCACAGGCGATGGAGCTGCTGGAACGGATCGGCCTGGCGGCCAGGGCCCGCGCCTACCCCGACCAGCTCTCCGGCGGGCAGGCCCAGCGCACCGCCATCGTGAGGGCGCTCGCCGTGCAGCCGCGGTTGCTGCTGCTCGACGAGGTGACCTCCGCGCTCGACCCCGAGCTGGTGGGGGAGGTGCTGGCGCTGGTGCGCGAGGTGGCCGCCGGCGGCATGACCATCGTCATGGCCACGCACGAGATGGGCTTCGCTCGGTCGGCGGCGGACGTCGTCTGCTTTCTCGAGGGCGGGGTGCTCCTGGAGCAGGGACCGCCCGAGCAGGTGCTCGTGGATCCGCAGCACGAGCGGACCCGCACCTTCCTGCGGCGGGTCGTCGAGGCTGGACGGCTCTGAGCTGCTCATCGCTGAGTTGATCGGGGGCTGGCGGCGGTGACGAGCACTGCCGGACCTCTGGCACAATCGAGGGCTGTACTCGGCGGTGTGCGGCCCCTCTCTCCGCGATCCGCTGGTCCTCGGGCCCGAACCTGCGCGACACCCCACGCGCGGCGGGCGGCCCACCCCCGCGAAGCGAAGCAGGAGCACTACCCCGTGGCTGTCAAGATCCGCCTCAAGCGCCTGGGCAAGATCCGCGCCCCGTACTACCGCATCGTCGTTGCCGACTCGCGCACCAAGCGCGATGGTCGTGCGATCGAGGAGATCGGCAAGTACCACCCGACCGAGGAGCCCTCGCTCATCGAGGTCAACCGTGAGCGCGCCCAGTACTGGCTCGGCGTCGGCGCCCAGCCGACCCCCCAGGTCGAAGCCATTCTCAAGGTCACCGGTGACTGGCAGACCTTCAAGGGTCTCCCGGGCGCCGAGGGCACGCTGAAGGTCAAGGAGCCCAAGGCTCCCGCCGCCATTGCTACGGACTTCTCCGCCGACAAGCGCGAGAAGCCGAAGAAGTCCGCTGACAAGGCCGAGGTGCAGCCCGCCGAGGTCGCCAACGCTGAGCAGCCCGCGGGCACCGACGAGCCGGCCGAGGCCGGTTCGGTGGGTACCTCGGCCTGAGGCTGGGACAGGTGCAGGACGTCGTGCTCGCTGACGCGCTCGACCATCTGGTCCGCGGCATCGTCGACAATCCCGACGACGTCCGGGTCACCACCCGCCGCCTGCGCTCGGGCGAGGTCCTCGAGGTGCGTGTGCACCCCGAGGACCTCGGCCGGGTGATCGGACGCTCCGGGCGCACCGCCAAGGCGCTGCGCACGGTGGTCGGGGCGCTCGCCGGCGACGACGACGTCCGCGTCGACGTCGTCGACGTCGACCGCCCCCGCCGTCGTCCTTCCTGACCAGCGTCAGGACCAACGCATGGAGGTCGTCGTCGCCCGCATCGGGCGTCCCCACGGGGTGCGCGGTGAGGTCAGCGTCGAAGTGCGGACCGACTCCCCCGGCGAACGCTTCGCCGGGGGAGCGGTCTTCTCCACCGACCCTGCCTCCGCGGGACCGCTGACGCTCGCCGCCGCCCGTGACCACAACGGGGTGCTCCTGCTCTCCTTCGAGGGTGTGAACGACCGGAACGCCGCGGAGGGTCTGCGCGGAGTGCTCCTCGTCGCGGACGTCGACGCCACCAGCACTGACGAGCCCGACGCCTGGTCGGTGCCCGCCCTCGTGGGGCTGCGCGCGGAGCGCACCGACGGTCGCGTGGCGGGCGAGGTCATCGGGGTCGAGCACGGTCCTGCGCAGGACCTGCTCGTCGTGAAGCAGCCGTCAGGGTCGCTGGCGCGCGTGCCGTTCGTGGCGGCGCTCGTGCCCGTCGTCGATGTCGACGGCGGTCGCGTGGTGCTCGACCCGCCGGGCGGCCTGCTCGAGGGTGACGGCGCGCCGGAGGACGCACGATGACGACGGTGGCGAGGGACGAACGGTGAGGATCGACGTCGTCTCGATCTTCCCCGAGTACCTCTCGCCGCTGGACCTCTCCCTCATCGGCAAGGCCCGCGCCTCTGGTCTGCTCGACCTCCACGTGCACGACCTGCGCAGCTGGACTACCGACCGCCACCGCACCGTCGACGACGCCCCCCTCGGCGGCGGCGCCGGCATGGTCATGCGCCCCGAGCCGTGGGCCGCAGCGCTGGCGGCGGTCCGTAAGGCCGGGCGCGGCTCGCTGGAGGAGCCCGAGGCGGTGCCGCACCTGCTCGTGCCCAGCCCGGCTGGGGCGCCGTTCACGCAGGCCATGGCGCACGAGCTGGCAGACGAGGCGTGGCTGGCGTTTGCGTGCGGGCGCTACGAGGGCATCGACGAGCGAGTGCTCGACGCCGCTGCCGAGCAGGGGCCGGTGACGCCCGTGAGCCTGGGCGACTACGTGCTCAACGGCGGCGAGGTGGCCGTCCTGGCGATCGTCGAGGCCGTCGCGCGGCTGCTTCCGGGGGTGCTCGGCAACCCTGAGAGCGTCGTGGAGGAATCCCACGCCCCCGCGACCGGCGGTCTGCTCGAGGCGCCCGTCTACACCCGCCCTGCCACCTGGGAGGGGCGTTCGGCCCCGGACGTGCTGCTCTCGGGGCACCACGCGAAGGTGGCTGCCTGGCGGCGCGAGCAATCGCTGCGGCGGACGGCGGCCCGCCGTCCCGACCTGCTCAGCCGCGTCGACGCCGCCCAGCTCACCCGTGCAGACATGGCCGTCCTCGGCGAGCTCGGCTGGGAGCGTGACGGTTCCCACCTGCGACCGACGGCTGCCCGCGAGGGCGAGCGGGCCTCGGAGGCTGTGGCAGACTAGGTGGCCGTGCCGTGACCGGCGCCGCCCCTGCCACAGGGGGAGAGCGGCCGCCGGAGGGGAACCGGCACGACGACGGAACCAGACGCCGGCCCGCCCGCACACCGCGGCAGGCCCCATGGCGCGCGTGACCTGTGGCACCGCGGGAACGGACACCAACCGTGCACACTTTCGACGCTCTCGATGCCGCCTCGCTCCGCAGCGACCTGCCGTCCTTCGGCCCCGGCGACACCGTGAAGGTCAACGTCAAGGTCGTCGAGGGCAACCGCTCCCGCATCCAGGTCTTCCAGGGCGCGGTCATCCGCCGCTCCGGTGGCGGCGTCCGCGAGACGTTCACCGCCCGCAAGGTCAGCTTCGGCGTGGGCGTGGAGCGCACCTTCCCGCTGCACTCCCCGGCGATCGACTCCATCGAGGTCGTGACCCGCGGCGACGTGCGCCGCGCGAAGCTGTACTACCTGCGCGACCTGCGCGGCAAGGCCGCCAAGATCAAGGAGAAGCGCGACACCCGCTCGGCCAGCTGAGCCGGCGGCCTCGAGCCACCAGCGCACCGGAGGCCCGGTCCGTCTACGGACCGGGCCTCCGTCGTCCCCGGACGGATCGCCCATCGATCGTCCAGGACAGCGACATAGCCTTCCCCGGTCCGGGGCGAGCCCCGCGGGACCCCAGCACGCCGGAGGACGAGTGGTCGACCAGCAGGCACGGCATGAAGCCCCGCCCCCCGAGGAGCCGAACGCCCGATCGCGCTCGCGCGGACCCCTGGCAGGTCTGGTCGCGGCGGTGCGCGAAGCGGCCATCGTCGTCGTCGCCGCTCTCCTGCTCTCCCTGCTCGTGAAGACCTTCCTCGTGCAGGCGTTCTACATCCCGTCGGAGTCCATGGAGAACACCCTCCTGCGGGGTGACCGCGTGCTCGTCAGCCAACTCACCCCGGGGCCGTTCGACCTGCAGCGCGGCGACGTCGTGGTCTTCGAGGACCCGGGCGGCTGGCTCCAGCCGGAGCCCGAGGCCGACCACGGGGCCGTCGGTAACGCCCTCGTCGACGTCCTGACCTTCGTCGGGGTCCTCCCCTCGAACTCCGGGCAGCACCTCATCAAGCGCGTCATCGGCCTGCCGGGAGACCGGGTCGTGTGCTGTGACGCGCAGGGCCGCACCACGGTCAACGGCACCCCCCTGCAGGAAGACTTCCTCAAGCCCGGCTCGATCTCCAGCGAGATCGACTTCGACGTCACCGTCCCGGCCGGCTCGCTGTGGGTCGAGGGCGACAACCGGCAGGACTCCGGCGATTCGCGCTACCACCAACAGCTCCCGCAGGGAGGGGCGGTGCCGATCGACGACGTCGTCGGGCGCGCCGTGGTGGTGGTGTGGCCGTTCGACAGGCTCTCCTGGCTCGGTCGGCACCCGGAGGCGTTCGCCGGGGTGCCCGCCCCCTCCGCCGGTGGCTGAGCGAGCGGCCGGGCGAGCGGTGGGGCGGGTGCGGCCCCGTACCGCGGCGCCCACGCTGCGTCGCGAGCGCGAGCTGCTGCGGTCCGGGCACGCGCTCGTCGCGGGGATCGACGAGGTGGGCCGCGGCTCGCTGGCCGGCCCGGTGACCGTCGGCGTCGTCGTCGTCGAGCTGTCCACCCGCAGTGCCCCCGTCGGCCTGCGCGATTCCAAACTGCTCACCCCGGCCGCGCGCGAGGCGCTCGTGCCCGCGCTGCAGCGCTGGGCTCCCGCGTGGGCGGTGGGCCACGCGTCGGCGGCCGAGGTCGACGCGCTGGGCATCCTGCGGGCGCTGCGGCTCGCGGGCACGCGCGCTCTGCGCCAGCTGCCGGCGCTGCCGGACCTGGCCCTGCTCGACGGCGACTACGACTGGCTCAACCGGCCGCCCGCCCCGCCGGAGACCGCCTGCCCGGCGCTCGAGGCACACGTCCCGGTGGTGACGCAGATTAAGGGAGATCTGCGCTGCGCGGCCGTGGCGGCGGCGTCGGTGCTGGCCAAGGTGGAGCGCGACGCGCTGATGACGGCGCTGGACACCGAGTACCCGGGGTACGGCTGGGCCGGCAACAAGGGGTACAGCGCCCCCGAGCACCTGGCGGCGCTGCGCCAGCTCGGGCCGTGCGCGCAGCACCGCCGTAGCTGGCGGCTGCCGGGCGTGCCACAGGCAGCGAGGGTTGCGTCGTCGCCGCTGGCCGAGCAGCTCGACCTGCTCGCCGCGGTGGACGGCGCCGACGCGTCGGCGGCGCGCCAGCGGGGGACAGGCGCGGAGCTGTCGGAGCGGGGTGCATGATGAGCGGCGATGAGCGCTGAGGACCTCGAGGACTACGAGACCGAGATGGAGCTCGCGCTCTACCGCGAGTACCGCGACGTCGTCGGGCTCTTCTCCTACGTGGTGGAGACCGAACGGCGCTTCTACCTGGCCAACTCGGTGGATCTGCGGCCCCGCACCACCGACGGCGAGGTGTGGTTCGAGCTCGTCCTGTCCGACGCGTGGGTGTGGGACGTCTACCGCTCCGCACGGTTCGTGAAGACGGTCCGCGTGGTGACGTTCAAGGACGTCAACGTGGAGGAGCTGTCCAAGAGCGACCTCGAGGTGCCCAAGCCCGAAGGCTTCCCCGGCTGATCGTCCTGGGCCCCGGAGGCGCGCGCGAGCGCGTCGTCCGCCCACAGGGGCGCTACGCCCCGGCTCCGTCCACAGGCTGCCGTGATCGGCGCGGTGGTGGTCCGCCGCTGCGGGCAGCGTGGCTGCCCGGAGGTGGTCGTCGTGGCCGGAGCGGAACAGGGTGCAGGCACCGAGGTGGGTGCCCGTGTGGAGGAGCTGTCGCGCCTCGAGGTGGGGCGGTGCGGTGAGCGGATCGCGGAGGCGCACCTGGTCGCCGCCGGAGCGCGGGTGCTCGACCGGAACTGGCGGTGCCGCCTCGGGGAGCTCGACCTCGTGGTCCTCGACGGCGACGTGGTCGTCGGGGTGGAGGTGCGCACCCGCCGCACGACGTCGGCGGGTACGCCCCTGGAGTCGGTGACACCGCGGAAGGTGGCGCGCCTGCGGCGGCTGCTCGGCGCCTGGTGCGCGGAGCACCCGGCGGCAGGGCGCGGCGGGTGCGGTGGGCGGCTCCGGCTCGACGTCGTGGGGGTGCTTCTCGCTGAAGGGACCACGCCCGAGGTGCAGCACGTGCGCGGGATCGACAGGTGAGCGTCGGACGTTCCCTGGCGGTGGCGCTGCTCGGGCTGGCCGGTCACCTCGTGGAGGTCGAGGCCGACGTCACCGCTGGTCTGCCCGCGTTCGTCCTCACGGGTCTGCCCGACGCCGCCCTGGTGGAATCGCGCGACAGGGTGCGCGCTGCGCTGCGCAACGCCGGTCTGGCGCTGGCCGACCGACGCGTGGTGGTCAACCTCTCCCCGGCGTCGCTGCCCAAGCAGGGCGCCTCCTTCGACCTGGCGGTAGCCGCCGCGCTCCTCGCGGCCCAGCGCAGCGTGCGCGGCGCCCTCGCCGCCCAGGCGCTGCACCTGGGGGAGCTCGGCCTGGACGGGTGGGTTCGCCCGGTCCGCGGGGTGCTGCCCGCGGTGCTGGCGGCGAGCTCCCAGGGCGTGCGCCGCGCCGTCGTCCCCGCCGCCAACGCCGCCGAGGCCGCGCTGGTGCCGGGCGTGGAGGTGGTGCCGGTCGAGCACCTTGGAGACCTCGTGCGAGCCCACGGAGGAGAGCTGGTGGCTGCGCCGCCGCGCGGGGCCGGGCGCGCTACCCTCGTCGGCGGGCAGCCTGGCGCACCCGGTGCCGACGGGACCGCATCGGCGGACCTGTCCGACGTCGTAGGTCAGGCCGACGCGCTCGACGCGCTGCGGGTGGCCGCCGCCGGTGGCCACCACCTGCTGCTCACGGGACCGCCGGGCGCGGGGAAGTCGATGCTCGCGGCGCGTCTGCCCGGCGTGCTGCCGCCGCTCAGCGAGGCCGAGGCGGTCGAGGTGACCGCCGTCCACTCGCTGTCGGGCACCTTCGACCCCGCCCGCGGCCTGCTGGACCGGCCGCCCTTCGAGGCGCCGCACCACACGGCCTCCGCGGCAGCGGTGCTCGGAGGCGGGTCGCTGGTGCCCTCCCCGGGGGCGGTGTCGCGGGCGCACCGCGGGGTGCTGCTGCTGGACGAGGGCCCCGAGTTCGATCGGCGCGTGCTCGAGGGGCTGCGCCAGCCGCTGGAGGACGGCGAGGTGGTGATCGCCCGGGCGCGGGGCACTGCGAGGTTCCCCGCGCGGTTCCAGCTCGTCTGCACGTCCAACCCGTGCCCGTGCGGTCGGGGCATCGACAAGGGCCTGTCCTGCCGGTGTACACCCCAGGAGCAGCGGCGCTACCGCAACCGCCTGTCGGGCCCGCTGCTCGACCGGGTGGACCTTCAGGTGACCGTCGCGCCGGTCTCCCGCACGGAGCTCGACGCCGCCGAGCGCGGCACCTCGCCGACGCCCCGTCCGACCTCGGCGCAGGTGGCCGCGCAGGTCGCCGCCGCCCGGGGCGCGGCCGCGGAGCGGCTGCGCGGCACGCCGTGGCGCTGCAACGGCGAGGTGCCCGGGCGGCACCTGCGCGGACCCCTGCGGCTGCCGTCCGCCGCCGTCCGCACCGCGATGGTCCGTCTCGACGAGGGCGAGCTGACGCTGCGCGGCCTCGACAGGGTCTTGCGGGTCTCGTGGACCTTGGCCGATCTTGCTGGCCGGGCCCAGCCGGGGGCCGAGGACGTCGAGCGTGCGCTCTCGTGGCGACTGCCGTGGGCCGTCGCATGACCGGATGGCAGCAGGTGCTCCCGCTCGGGGCCGGCGCGTCGCTTCCTCGCTGGGTGGCCGACGCGCGCCTTGCCCAGCTCGCCTGGTCTCGCCTGGCCGAGCCCGAGGACCTCGAGGCCCGCCGCTTCGTCGGGCACCGGGGGCCGAGTGCGGCGCTGGAGCGGCTCGCCTCCCCGGCACCCGTCAGCGCAGCCGAGTGCTTCGAGGGGGAGTCCGTCGAGCGGTTGCGGCGGGGCCTGGCGCGCTGGGCCAGCCGCTGGGACCAGACCGACCCCGAGCGCGACCTCGACCGCCTCCACGCGCTCGGCGGACGTGTCGTGCTGCCCGGCGATGCCGAGTGGCCGGACGGGCTCGCCTTGCTCGACGGCGACGAGCCGTTCGCCCTCTGGGTGCGCGGGCCGCTCGACCTCGCCGCGGCGTGCGAGCGGAGCATCGCCGTCGTCGGAGCGCGCGCCGCCACCGCCTACGGCGAGCGGATCGCCTCGCAGCTGGGGATCGGGCTGGGAGACGCCGGAGCTACGACCATCTCCGGCGCGGCGCTCGGCATCGACGGCGCCGCGCACCGCGGCGCCCTCGCATCCGGGGGACCGACGGTGGCGGTGCTCGCCTGCGGGGTCGACAGGGCCTACCCGCCCTCTCACGCCGCGCTGCTGCGGGCGCTGTGCGAGGAGGGCCTCGTGGTCAGCGAGCTCCCGCCCGGCTCCAGCCCGATGAAGCGGCGGTTCCTGCAGCGGAACCGGCTCATCGCGGCTGCAGCGGGAGCCACCGTGGTGGTGGAGGCCGGATGGCGGTCGGGGGCGCTGTCCACGGCGAACCGGGCGCAGATGATCGGAAAGCCCATCGGCGCCGTGCCCGGGCCGATCACTTCGCCTAGCTCGGAGGGGTGCCATCGGCTGCTGCGTCGCGAAGCGGTGTGCATCACCGACGCCTCCGAGGCGCTGCAGCTGTTGAAGATCACACGCGCCGACCCGGAGCGTCCCGTGCCGGCCCGACCTCACGACGGGTTGTCGGACCTGGCGGGCCGCGTGCTCGACGCGGTCCCCCTGCTCGACCCGCGCAGCGCCCAGAGCATCGTCGGCGCTGCCGGGCTGCCCCTCGAGGAGGTGCGCGCGGGGCTGGAGGACCTCGTGATGCACGGGCTCGTGGTGCCCGAGGGTGGCGGGTGGCGGCGTGCCCCGCTTGAGGAGCCCCCCACCGGTCGCGGACAGTGAGCGGATGGGTGAGACGAGCGAGGACTGGCCGCAGCTGTTCTGTCGGCACCTGGAGCTCGAGCGCGGGGCTTCGCCGGCCACCACGCGCGCCTACACCGCCGACCTGTCCTCCCTCCAGGAGCACCTGCACGCCACCGGTACCGACCTCGCGGGCCTGTCCCTGGCTGATCTCCGGTCCTGGCTCGGAGCCCAGGCCGCCGCCGGTGCGGCGCGCTCGACGTTGGCGCGGCGGACCTCCGCGGTCCGCAGCTTCACCGCCTGGGCCGTGCGGACCGGACGGCTGCCTGCCGACCCCGCGCTGAGGCTGCGCTCGCCGACCCCGAACCGCACCCTGCCGACCGTGCTGCGCGCCGACCAGGCCGGCCGCCTCATGGACCTCGCCGCCGTGCGCGCCGACGACGACGACCCCGCCCACCTGCGCGACCGCGCCGCCGCCGAGCTGCTGTACGCCAGCGGCATCCGCGTGAGCGAGCTCGTCGGGCTCGACGTCGACGACGTCGACAGGGAGCGGCGCACGCTGCGCGTGCTCGGCAAGGGCTCCAAGGAGCGGGTCGTGCCCTACGGCCAGCCCGCAGACCGGGCCGTGGGCGAGTACCTCGAGCGGGGCCGTCCGCGACTCGCCACGCCCGGGTCGCCACCGGCTCTGCTGCTCGGCGCGCGCGGCGGCCGCTGGGACCAGCGCCAGGTGCGGGAGGTGGTCCACGCGCTGCTCAGGGGCCTGGGGGAGGGCGTCGACGCCGCCCCTCACGCGTTGCGCCACACGGCTGCAACGCACCTGCTGGACGGGGGCGCGGACCTGAGATCCGTCCAGGAGATGCTCGGCCACGCTAGCCTGGCGACCACGCAGGTCTACACCCACGTCTCGGTCGAGCGCCTGCGGCGAAGCTACGAACAGGCCCACCCGCGGGCGTGAGCGCCCCGGACGGCGCCCCGGGGAGCCCCGTCCGGGAGAGGCAGGGGAAACATGACCAAAGCAGCTCCCGTGACAGCGCCCCCGGCGCCCACGATCACCACCACCGAGGAGCCCGCGCCCGTCGTGCGCGCGCCACGGCTCAGCTCGAGGTTGGCGACGAAGGGTGCCGACCCGGAGGCCGTCGCCCGCAACGAAGCGCTCCTGCGCGACCTGTGGCAGCGCTTCAAGGACCACGGAGACCCGGTGGTTCGCGAGCGGCTGATCCTCCACTACGCGCCGCTGGTGAAGTACGTGGCCGGTCGCGTCGCCGTCGGCCTGCCCGCCAACGTCGACCAGGCCGACCTCGTCTCCTACGGCGTCTTCGGGCTCATCGACGCGATCGAGAAGTTCGACCTCGAGCGCGCCATCAAATTCGAGACCTACGCGATCACCCGCATCCGCGGCGCCATCATCGACGAGCTGCGCGCTATGGACTGGATCCCGCGCTCGGTGCGCAGCAAGGCACGCGACGTCGAGCGCGCCTACGCGGCACTGGAGTCCGAGCTGCACCGCACCCCCACCGAGCCGGAGGTCGCGGCGCGGATGGGGATCTCTCTCAGGGACCTCCACGCGATCTTCAGCCAGGTCTCCTACGTCAACGTCGTGGCGCTCGACGAGCTGCTCGGCGTATCGGGGGAGAAGGGCGAGTCGCTCTCCCTGGGCGACACGCTCAAGGACACCCGCGTCGAGGACCCGGTCACCGCGTTCGAGAACGAGGAGACCAAGTACCTCCTGTCCCGGGTCATCGACCAGCTTCCCGAGCGCGAGAAGATCGTGGTGACGCTCTACTACTACGAGAACCTCACCCTCTCGGAGATCGGCAAGGTGCTCGGCGTGACCGAGTCGCGCGTGTGCCAGATGCACACGAAGGCGGTCGTGGCGATGCGCGCCAAGCTCGCCGAGGCCAGCTGAGCGTCATCTGATCGCGGGGCCGGTGTCCCTGCGCGTGCCCCAGCCGGGAACCGGCAGCAGCACCACCCGCGGGCGGAGCAGAGTCAGCGGGTCCAGGTAGCGCGTCTGCGTTCCCGAGCCCGTTCGCACGCCCCAGTGGAGGCACGACGTAGGGGCGCAGTGCGCGGAGCTTGCCTCCGCCTGTACCGTGCCCACCGGTTGCCCGCGCTCCACGCGGTCTCCCACGCGGACCGTGCTGTCCACAGGTTCGAGGGTGGCGCGCCACCCCGACGACGACCTGATGCTCAGCACGCCACGGCCGGCGATCCCGCCCCCGGCCACCACCACGCCACTCACGGGCGCCAGCACGGTCTGTCCCGCAGCCGCCGCCAGGTCCACCCCGCGGTGCCCCGGCTGCCACGGCCGGCCGGGCAGCGACGCGCGGCGCAGCACGGTCGGGGGACCGGCGGCATCGTCCAGGGGCCACCACCAGCGAGCGGTCGCTGGTGCGCTCGTCGGCGGGCTTGCCTGCGCTGCCGGCGCGGTGAGCGGGAGAAGCCCCGAGATCACGACGACGACGAGCAGCGCGAGCGGCGCGCGCGGCGCGCGCGGCGCGCGCCACGACGACGGAGTGCCGGAGGGGACGGGGGTCACCCCGCGAGGCTGCCCCGCCCGACGTCGCCGCCGCCCGCTCCGACCGCTCCCTGTGGACAGGCGGCACGCGGCTCCGCGCACCTGTGGACAGCGCTGTGGACGACGCCTGGAACGAGCTGCGGGCGGCCCTGTGGAGGGCCCTGTCGATGGCGCTGTGGACGGGCCAGCGGTCCGGGGGGTCCTGCGGGTCCGCGTAGGATGGGTCACGGCCGGTCTCGCGACCGGTACTTCGCGTGCCCGCACACCGCCTCGCGGCGGGGTGCGCCACCTCGGTCCCGGAGCTCCGGGCGGTGGCGCTCCGCAGGCACCAGGGCTGCGGCCGGACCCGGACCACAGCAAGAACCGAGATGAGCCCTGTGCCGGGAAGCGAACCCGGTCCGGGGTTGAGAGGAGTGCGGCATGGCCGTCGTCACCACGCGCCAGCTGCTCGAGAGCGGCGTCCACTTCGGGCACCAGACCCGTCGCTGGAACCCCAAGATGAAGCGGTTCATCCTGACGGACCGCAACGGCATCTACATCATCGACCTGCAGCAGTCGCTGACCCACATCGACCGCGCTTACGAGTTCGTCAAGCAGACCGTCGCGCACGGTGGCTCGATCCTCTTCGTGGGCACCAAGAAGCAGGCGCAGGAGCCCCTGGCCGAGCAGGCCGCCCGCGTCGGCATGCCCTACGTGAACCAGCGCTGGCTGGGTGGCATGCTCACCAACTTCCAGACGGTGAGCAAGCGTCTGCAGCGCCTCAAGGAGCTCGAGCAGATCGACTTCGACGACGTGGCCTCCTCGGGCCGCACGAAGAAGGAGCTGCTCATGATGCGCCGCGAGAAGGAGAAGCTCGAGCGCACCCTCGGCGGCATCCGCGACATGGCCCGCACGCCCTCGGCCGTGTGGATCGTGGACACCAACAAGGAGCACCTCGCCGTCGACGAGGCGCACAAGCTGGGTATCCCGGTCGTGGCGATCCTCGACACCAACTGCGACCCCGACGTCGTGGACTACCGCATCCCCGGCAACGACGACGCGATCCGCTCGGTCACCCTGCTGACCCGCGTCATCGCCGACGCCGTCGCTGACGGCCTGCGCACCCGCGCCGGTGGCGGCGAGGCCGCCGCCGAGCCGATGGCCGCGTGGGAGGCCGAGCTGCTCGCCGGCGAGACCCAGACCGGCGCCGGCGCCGGCGACAACGCCGCTGGTGCCGCCGCGGCCCAGGGCGAGGCCGAGGCTGCTGCCCAGGTCCCGACCGGCGCCGAGCCGGCCGCCGCGATCGCCCAGGCCGAGGGCGAGGCCAGCGCTCCGGCCGAGGCTGCTGCTGCCCCGGCCGACGAGGCGACGCCGACCGCCTGACGCGGCTCTCCGCGCCACCGCCGCGCCGCCCCTGACCGGGGCGGCGCGGCACCGCCGCCGAGCCCGACCGGGACGGCGGCCCCAGACCACGAAGACCGCGCCCGGCACCCCCGGCGCGCGGAGGACACAGGCGAGAGGACGGACCCCCATGGCGACCACCGCCGCTGACATCAAGGCCCTGCGCGAGCAGACCGGTGCGGGCATGCTCGACGTCAAGAAGGCGCTGGACGAGGCCGACGGCGACCGCGCGAAGGCCATCGAGATCCTGCGCGTCAAGGGCCTCAAGGGCGTGACCAAGCGCGAGGGGCGCACCACGAGCAACGGCCTCGTCGCCGCGCGCGTCGAGGGAAGCGTCGGCACGCTCGTCGAGGTCAACTGCGAGACCGACTTCGTCGCGAAGGGCGAGCGGTTCATCGCCCTCGCCGAGCGCGTGCTCGACCTCGCCGTCCGTACCGGCGCCAAGGACTCCGAGTCCCTGCTGGCGGCCGAGATCGACGGCAAGCCGCTGCAGACGCTGCTCGACGAGTCCAACGCCACCATCGGCGAGAAGATCGAGGTGCGCCGCGTGGCCCGCCTCGAGGGCGCGCACGTCGCCTCCTACCTGCACCGCACCAGCCCCGACCTGCCCCCGCAGATCGGCGTGCTCGTGGCGCTGGACAGCGAGGAGATCGACACCGCTCGCGACGTCGCGATGCACATCGCGGCTCTGTCGCCGCTGCACCTGCACCGTGACGAGGTGTCCGAGGAGACGGTGGCCAACGAGCGCCGCATCGCCGAGGAGACCGCCCGCGAGGAGGGAAAGCCGGAGGCCGCGCTGCCCCGCATCATCGAGGGTCGCGTCAACGGCTTCTTCAAGGACAACGTCCTGCTCGAGCAGTCCTTCGCCAAGGACCCCAAGCGGACCGTCCAGCAGGTGCTGAACGACTCCGGCGTCAAGGTCCTGGCCTTCGCCCGCTTCCGCGTCGGCGCCTGAGCGCGGCGTGAGCACCTCACCCAGCGGCGCTCCGGGTGCCGTGGACCGTGCAGTCGACGTGGAGAGGGACTTCGAGAGTGGCTTGCGCGGTGAGCGCTGGCGTCGCGTCGTCCTGAAACTGTCGGGTGAGGCCTTCGGTGGCGGCCGCGTCGGGGTCGACCCCGACGTGGTCGCCTCCGTGGCGCGCGCCATCGTCGGCCCCGTCCGCGAGGGTGTCCAGGTCGCCATCGTCGTCGGGGGAGGCAACTACTTCCGCGGCGCCGAGCTGAGCCAGGGCGGCATGGACCGCAGCCGGGCCGACTACATGGGCATGCTCGGCACGGTGATGAACTGCCTGGCCCTGCAGGACTTCCTGGAGCAGGCCGGGGTGGACACCCGCGTGCAGACGGCGATCACCATGGGCCAGGTCGCGGAGCCGTACGTGCCGCGCCGCGCGATCCGTCACATGGAGAAGGGCCGCGTGGTCATCTTCGGTGCGGGCGCTGGCCTGCCGTACTTCTCCACCGACACCGTGGCCGCCCAGCGTGCGCTGGAGATCCGGGCCGACGCGGTGCTCATGGCGAAGAACGGCGTCGACGGCGTCTACACCGCCGACCCCCGCAAGGACCCCGACGCTTCACGTCTGGACGAGGTCAGCTACGGCGAAGCCCTGCGCCAGCAGCTCAAGGTCGTTGACGCGACCGCCTTCAGCCTGTGCATGGACAACGGCCTTCCCATGGTCGTGTTCGGCATGGACGGGGAGGGCACCATCTCCGCCGCGCTGCGCGGTGAGAGGATCGGCACGCTCGTCTCGGCGGGCTGAGCGCTGCGCCCCCCTGCCGGGGGGCGCGGGCTCGCCCGGACGTGACGCACTGACGAGGAGGACCCAGGCCTGTGATCGACGACACGCTCCTCGAGGCCGAGGAAAAGATGGAAAAGGCCGTCGAGGTCGCCAAGAACGACTTCTCGGCGATCCGCACCGGCCGCGCCAACCCGGCGCTGTTCGCGAAGGTCAACGTGGAGTACTACGGCGCGATGACCCCGCTGCAGCAGCTGGCGTCGTTCCAGGTGCCGGAGGCCCGCACGGTGCTCATCAGCCCCTACGACAAGTCCTCGATCACCGCGATCGAGAAGTCGCTGCGCGCCTCCGACCTCGACGTCAACCCCTCCAATGACGGCAACGTCATCCGGATCATCCTCCCGCAGCTCACCGAGGAGCGACGCAGGGACTACATCAAGCTCGCCAAGTCCAAGGCCGAGGACGCGAAGGTGTCGGTGCGCAGCATCCGCCGCCGCGCCAAGGACGAGCTCGACCGGGTGGTCAAGGCCGGCGAGGCCGGCGAGGACGACGTCGCCCGCGCGGAGAAGGAGCTCGACTCCCTGACCCGGCGCTTCGTCGACGAGATCGACGAGCTGGTCAAGCACAAGGAGACCGAGCTCCTCGCCGTCTGAGCGAGCAGCGTGGATCCAGCCGTGGCCGAGCCTGCTGTGCAGCCGGCTCGCCCCGTGGGGCGAGCCGGGCGCAACCTCCCCCAGGCGATCATCGCGGGGGTGGTGCTTGGCGGTGGCGTGCTGGCCGCACTGCTGCTGGTCAAGCAGGTCTTCATCGGTGTTGCGGCGCTGGCGGTCGGTCTGTCCGTGCGCGAGCTCGCGCGGGCCTTGGCCAGTCGCCACCGCCGGGTCACCCAGGTTCCGCTGGTCGTCGGGTCCGCAGCGACTCTCGTCGCCGCCTACGTCGGCGGTCTGGACGCGCTGCTTGTGGGGGTGTGCCTGACCGCCGTCGCCGCCGTCCTGTGGCGTGTCCTCGAGGTACCGGATCTGCCCCCGCACGTCGGTGAGGGGACGGCGGCCCCGGGTGTGGCACTCGTGCGCGACATCACCGCCGCCGTCCTAATCGTGGGATGGCTCCCGCTGCTCGCGGGGTTCGCGATGCTCATGCTCGCCGCCGACGACGGCGCGCAGCGCGTCGTCGTCTTCGTCCTCCTCACGGTGTGCAGCGACGTGGGCGGGTACGCCGCGGGGGTCCTGTTCGGACGCCACCCGATGGCGCCGTCGATCAGCCCCAAGAAGTCGTGGGAGGGCCTGGCCGGTTCGGGCATCGCCTGCGTCGTGGCGGGTGCGCTGTCGGTGTGGCTGCTGCTCGGGGGCAGCTGGTGGGCCGGTGCGCTCGTGGGTGTCGGCGCCGCCGCATCCGCGACGCTGGGCGACCTCTCGGAGTCCATCCTCAAGCGCGACCTCGGCATCAAGGACATGGGCACCCTGGTGCCCGGGCACGGCGGGGTTCTCGACCGGCTCGACTCCCTGCTCGCCGTCGCCCCCACCACGTGGCTGCTGCTGGAGTTGCTGGTCCGCTGAGGGTGGGACCATGGGGGTGCCATGTCTGAGACCGCCGCCCCCGCGCCCGCTGCCACTTCCGGTCCCGCGGGCGCCCGCCCCGCACTGACGCTCGCCGCCCCGCGCCGGGCCAAGCCTCCGCGTCACCTTGCTGACCTCGCCCCCTCCGAGCGCGCTGCCGCTGCCGCGGAGCTGGGCGTTCCCCCGTTCCGGGTCAAGCAGGTCGCGCAGCACTACTTCGGCCGCGGCGAGGTCGACCCAGCGGGCATGACCGACCTGCCGGCCGCCCTGCGCGACCAGCTGGGCGCCGCCCTGCTGCCGCCGCTGCTCACGCAGACCCGCGTGCTCGAGGCCGACGGCGGTGACACCGTAAAGACCCTGTGGAAGCTGTTCGACGGCGCCCGCATCGAGAGCGTGCTCATGCGCTACCCGGGGCGCGTCACGCTGTGCGTCTCCAGCCAGGCCGGGTGCGGCATGGCCTGCCCGTTCTGCGCCACCGGGCAGGGCGGCCTGCAGCGGAACCTGTCGGCGGCCGAGGTGGTCGAGCAGGTGCACGCCGCCAACCGGTACCTCGCGCCCACGGGGGAGCGGGTACACAACGTCGTCTTCATGGGCATGGGGGAAGCGCTCGCCAACTACAAGGCGTGCGTCGGGGCCGTGCGGCGCATGGTCGACCCTGCTCCCGACGGGCTGGGCATGTCCGCCCGCGGCATTACCGTCTCGACCGTGGGCCTGGTCCCCGCCGTCGACAAGCTCGCGGGGGAGGGGCTGGCAGTGACGCTCGCGCTGAGCCTTCACGCCCCCGACGACCTGCTCCGCAATGAGCTGGTGCCGCTGAACAGCCGCTACGACGTGGCCGCCGTCCTCGACTCAGCCCACCGGTACTTCGAGGCGACCGGCCGCCGCGTGAGCATTGAGTACGCGCTCATCCGCGACGTCAACGACCATGCCTGGCGAGCCGACCTGCTCGCCGAGCAGCTGCTGGCGCGCGGCAGCGGCTGGGTGCACGTCAATCCGATCCCGCTCAACCCCACGCCCGGGTCGCGGTGGACGGCGTCGGACCCGCAGGTGGAGGCAGAGTTCGTGCGACGCCTGCGCGACGCAGGCATCCCCACCACCGTGCGTGACACGCGCGGCCGCGACATCGACGGCGCCTGCGGTCAGCTGGCCGCGACCGACATCGCCCAGCCCACGGGCTGAGAGCGCGCACCACCCTGGGAACACATCGCCTCGACCCGGAGTTAGTTGAATCGTGAAGAACATCGGGTTCCTCAACTTCGGCAACTGGCGTCCCGCGCGCGGCTCCCACGTCCGCACCGGGGCTGATGCCCTCCTGCAGACCGTCGAGCTGGCGGTCGCGGCGGAGGAGCTCGGTCTGGACGGCGCGTTCATCCGCGTCCACCACTTCGCGCCCCAGCTGTCCACGCCGTGGCCGCTGCTCGCGGCGATGGCCGCGCGCACGTCCCGCATCGAGCTGGGCACGGGTGTCATCGACATGCGCTACGAGGAGCCCCTGGCGATGGCCGAGCTGGCCGCCTCCACCGACCTCATCAGCGGCGGCAGGCTCCAGCTCGGCGTGAGCCGCGGATCACCGGAGCCGGCGCTGCGCGGCGCCGAGGCGTTCGGGCACATCGCGCGTGATGGCCAGACCGACGCCGACCTGGCGCGCGAGCACACGCGTAGGTTCCGCGCCGCCATCGCCGGTGCCGGCGTCGCGCCCATGGATCCGCAGATGACGGGCCGTCAGGGCCTGCTCTCGGTGCAGCCGCAGGCCCCGGGCCTGGCCGACCGCATCTGGTGGGGTGCGGGCACACGCTCCACCGCCCGCTGGGCCGGGCAGCAGGGCATGAACCTCATGAGCTCAACCCTGCTCACCGAGGACACCGGCGTGCCGTTCGACCAGCTGCAGGCCGAGCAGATCGCCGGCTTCCGCGAGGCGTGGACGCAGGCCGGCTGGTCGGGCACCCCGCGGGTGTCCGTCTCGCGCAGTGTCATGCCCATCACCACCGAGGAGGACCGGCTCTACTTCGGTGGTGACGTCGACAGCACCGACCAGGTCGGCTACCTCGACGGCGGCCTGGCGCGCTTCGGACGGCACTACGCCGGTGACCCCGACGTCGTCGCCGAGCAGCTCGCTCGGGACGTCGCCGTCCAGGAGGCCGACACCCTGTTGCTGACCATCCCCAACATGCTGGGCGTGGAGTACAACACCCGGCTGCTCGCGACCATCGCCGAGCACGTGGCCCCGGCACTCGGTTGGAAGCCCGCGCACCTGCGCACTGATCAGGTGCCTGGGCAGCAGCCCGCCACCGTCTGAGGAAGTACTCCGCAGGGCTACCGCGCCTCGTGGGGAGCGCGACGTCCGGTGGGCAGGCTGACGTCAGCCTGCCCACCGTGGGGCTGCAGCCACCCGTGGACGTGACGCGGAGGTGCTTGATCGTCGCCGAGGGGGCGCTGACCTACCGGTAGAGCGTGGGGGCACTCGACCCGCGCGTGGGGCGGGGTGGGAAACCTGGGTGACGGCGCGGTGGTCCGTCGGGGAGGATCGACGCCCATGGCACACCTCGAGGTCAGCGGGATCTCCTACGACCTCCCCGACGGGCGGCCCCTCCTGCGCGACGTCGACCTGCGCGTCGGCGACGGGCAGCGCACGGCGCTCGTGGGCCCGAACGGCACCGGCAAGACCACCCTGCTGAGGATCATCACCGGCGAGCTGACCCCCACGAGCGGCGCGGTGGTGCGCTCCGGCGAGCTGCAGGTCATGCAGCAGGCCGCGGGAGCCGGAGCCCGCGAGGTGCGCGATCTGCTGCTGTCCGTGGCGCCACAGGCGCTGCGCGCCGCTTCGGCCGAGCTCGACGCCGCCGAGCTGGCGATGATGGAGATCGACGACGAGCCGACCCAGATGCGCTACGCCGAAGCCATCACCGCCTGGGGCGACGCCGGCGGCTATGAGGCCGAGGTGGCGTGGGACGTCGTGTGCGACGCCGCGCTCGGCATCGGCTGGGAGCGCGCCCGCTGGCGTGACGTCGCCTCGCTGTCCGGCGGCGAGCGCAAGCGTCTGCTGCTGGAGTCGCTCCTGCGCGGACCCGACGGCGTGCTGCTGCTGGACGAGCCCGACAACGCCCTCGACGTCCCCGGCAAACGCTGGCTGGAGGAGGCGCTGGTGGCCAGCGGCCGCACGGTGCTGCTCATCAGCCACGACCGCGAGCTGCTGGCCCGTACCGCCACCCGCGTTGCCACCCTCGAGCCGAGCGCCGCGGGCGCGGGCCTGTGGGTGCATGGCGGCGGGTTCGCCAGCTACGCCCAGGCCCGCGCCGATCGCGCCGCCCGCCTGGAGGAGCTGCGCCGCCGCTGGGACGAGGACCATGCCGCTCTCAAGCAGCTGGTGGTGACCCTCAAGCAGAAGGCCACCTTCAACGACGGCATGTCCAGCCGCTACCAGGCCGCGCAGACGCGGCTGGCGCGCTTCGAGGAGGCCGGGCCGCCCGAGGCGGCCCCGGTGGCCCAGCGCCTGGGCATGCGTCTGCGCGGGGGCAGGACGGCGAAGCGCGCCGTCACGTGCGAGCAGCTGGGCCTGACCGGGCTCGTCGCCCCGTTCGACCTGGAGCTCCACTTCGGGGACCGGCTCGCCGTCCTGGGCTCCAACGGCTCCGGCAAGAGCCATCTGCTGCGCCTGCTCGCCGGCGGCGGCACGCACCCCGAGGCCGAGCACGAGCCGGTGGGCGAGGGGCCTCCGCCTGCCCCGGTGGAGCACACGGGGACGGCGAAGCTCGGCTCCCGGGTGCGCCCGGGCTGGTTCCGCCAGTCCTCGGCGCTGCACGGGCCGCCGACCACCAGCGGCGCTGCGAGCGCCGACCCGCACGCCGGCAAGACCCTGCTCGAGGTGCTGCACCGTGGGGACGGTCGCCGCGAGGGCCTGCCCCGCGAGCCTGCCACTCGCGCACTGGACCGCTACGGCCTGGCGAAGGCCGCGGAGCAGCGCGCCGACACGCTCTCGGGCGGGCAGCGCGCACGCTTCGGTGTGCTCCTCCTGGAGCTGTCTGGTGCCACGCTGCTGCTGCTCGACGAGCCCACCGACAACCTCGACCTGGAGTCCGCCGAGGCGCTGGAGGCGGCCCTCGAGCGGTTCGAGGGCACGGTGATCGCCGTCACCCACGACCGATGGTTCGCTCGCAGCTTCGACAGGTTCCTCGTGCTCGGGGCTGACGGCACCGCCCGTGAGACCCCGGAGCCGGTGTGGGACGAGCCGCGGGTGCAGCGGGTCCGTTGACGCACGTGCGACGCGGTTGGCGCGTCGGGAGCGTGTTCGCCAGCGGCGGGTGGGGCTGCTGGGGCACCATGCTGGAGTGACCCCGGGCCCGACCTTCGAGCGAACCACCGGCTTCTCTCGCGGATACGCGGTGGAGCAGGTGGAGGAGTTCTTCGCCCGCGCCCGGGTCTCCTACGAGACGGGCGGCCCGCGCGGCGGCATCACCAGCCGTGACGTGCGAGAGGTCGGCTTCGACCTCGTGCGCCGCGGCTACGACGTGCAGATGGTCGACGCGGCCCTGGACCGCATGGAAGACGCCTTCCTGCGCCGCGAGCAGGAGGTCGTGCGGGGACGCCTCGGGGCTGACCGCGCCTATACCGAGCTGGCCGCGCGCGCCGCGACGCTGCGGCCCCGGCTCGACCGCCCCGAGGGAGACCGCTTCGACCGTGCCGACCCCGGCCAGCACGGCTACGACCCGTTCGAGGTGGACGAGCTGTGCGATCGCATCGGCGCCTGGCTCGACGGCGAGCACGGCCTCGGCCACGACGACCTGCGCCGCGCCGTCTTCACCACCCGCCGCGGCGAGCACGGCTACGCCGAGCACCAGGTGGACGCCTACATCGACCGCGCCGTCGAGGTCATGGCCGCCTCCGCCACGGTCTGAGCGCTTCGCGGAGATCTTCCCGGGCTCCTGAGCTGCGAGCCACTGCTCCACACGGGTGAGTCGCGGCGGCAACGCTCAGGTTCTGCGCACCCACACGGCCCAGCTGCCCTGCGGTGAGGCGGCCCGGTGGCCGACCACCAGGTCGTGGCACGCCTCTCCCGCACCGTCCCCCGTCGCCTTCGCGTGTTGGCGGCTCTCGTCGCCGCGTTCGTCGTGGTGCCCGCAGGGGCAGCCGCTGCCTTGGACGGCAGCGAGACCCGGGCTCCGGAGATCAAGAACAACTGGACGGTGCCGGGCGAGGTCTGGCAGGGCGACTTCGCCGATCCGATGGTCACGCGCGTCGGCGACACCTACTACGCCTACGCCACCAACACCGCCGGGCGGTACGTGCCCGCGCTGACCAGCACCGACCTGGTGACGTGGCGGGCCCGCCCGACGTACAGCCAGGCCGGGCCGCCAGGCAAGCCCGGGTACTCCGTGGCCTCCGACGCGTCGATCCCCGCCGAGTTCCGCGCGCAGAGCTGGTCGGACTGGGACAAGTTCAACAACAACGACGTCCTCGTCCAGCCCGCCTCGTGGGGTCTGAAGACCTCCGACGGGCCGTGGGTCCGCACCGAGTACTGGGCGCCGTCGGCGTTCCAGATCGGCGACACCTGGTACCTGTACTCGGCGGTGCGCGTCGGCGCGACCCGCTTCTGCATCACCATGGCGACCGGCCCCGGTCCGCTCGGGCCGTTCCGCGACACCACCACGGGCCCGGTCCAGTGCCAGCCGGTGGAGACCGACCCCGACGGGTCCATCGACCCGGCCGGTTACCACGACCCGGCCACCGGCAAGGACTACCTGCTGTGGAAGGCCCTCGGCAAGGTCAACAGCCACCCGAGCGCGCTGATGTCGGTGGAGCTCGGCGGTGACGGTCTGCCGAAGCCCGGGGCGCCGTGGACCACCCTGCTCACCACCCACGAGGGCGGCTGGGAAGGCACGACCATCGAGAACCCCTCCATGGTCAGCTACGGCGGTACCACCTACCTCTTCTACTCGGCCAACCACTGGGGCACGACAGACGCCGCGGGCCGGAGCAACTACGCCACCGGCTACGCCATCTGCCCTCAGGGACCGACCGGCCCGTGCGCCCGGCCCGACGAGAAGCCGCTGCTGTCCAGCAACGGCACGGCACAGGGCCCCGGCGGCTCGGCGGCCTTCCTCGACGCCGCCGGCAACCTCCGCATCGCCTCCGCCACGTACTTCCTCGGCGAGGACAGGGTCGGCGAGGCCATCCGCCACCCGCGTCGCCTCAGCATCGGCACGCTGGCCCGTGCCGCCGACGGCCGCCTGTCGGTGGTGGCTGGCACAGCGCCGGTAGGGCCCTGGTCGCCGGTGGCGACGGCGACCCGCGCCCAGGACACCACGGCGCAGCCGGCGCCCCCGGCCGCGAAGGCGCCGGCGAAGGCACCGGCCAAGAGCTCGGCGAAGAAGCCCACCAAGAAGCCGTCCGTCAAGAAGAAGTCCGCGGCCAAGAAGCGGTAGTCAGGCCAGCACCGCTGGGCGCCAGCCGCGCAGCGAGTTCAGCACGGCCAGGCCCTCGGCGCGGCGCAGGTCGTCGGGGGACAGCACCCGAAGGTCTAGCTGGCCCGACTCCAGCAGCCGCTCGCGCAGGATGCCCGGCAGCAGTCCGCACTCCACGGGCGGCGTCCACCAGCGCCCGTCGAGCCTCACCGCGACGTTGGAGGTGCTCGCCTCGCACACCTCACCGCGCTCGTTCGTCCACACGACCTCGTCGGGGCCGACGCCGTCGTCGTGCTCGTGATTCACCACACCGACGCGGTGCTGGGCGCGCAGCGCGTCGATCCAGCCGCGTCGGGTCGTCTTGTGGCGCGGCCACCAGTCGTCGCTGCGCACCCGCGGGGTGCCGTCGAGCACCAGCCGCACCAGGGGAGGGGACATCAGCGGGTGGGATGACGACGGCGACGGCAACGTGGCGGTTGTCACGGACAGACTGCCGTCCGGGGAGAGCTCCAGGCGCACCCGCAGCGGACCGGTCGCTGCTCCGCGCGCGTCGGCACCCCGGGCCACGGCGTCGTCGAGCGCGGCCCGCGCCGCGGCCACGTCGAGCGGAAGCCCGCAGTACGCCGCGGAAGCCTCCAGGCGGCGCAGGTGGCGGTCGACGTCCACGAGCCCGATCCCCGGGCGGTAGGCAAGGGTCTCCAGCAGCCCGAACCGGCGCTCGCGGTGTCCAAGCACCGCCGCCTTGGCGAGCACCTCCCGGTGCTCGGCGCCGGCACGCGAGCCCCAGGTCACCCCGCTGCCCGTCCCGTAGGTGATCTCTCGGTCGTTCGTCTCATCAGTGCCACCGGTCACCACGGCGGTGCGGATGGCCACCGAGAACCGCGCCGTCACCGGCTCCCCGGGAGGGGCGAGCCAGCCGACGGCACCGCAGTACACCCCGCGCGGTGACCGTTCCAGCTCCGCGATCGCCCGCATCGTCGAGGCCTTGGGTGCCCCCGTCACCGAGCCGCACGGGAACAGCGCCCGGAACAGGTCCACGGTCGAGGTGCCCTCCCGCAGCCGGCCCTCGACGGTGGAGACGACCTGGTGGACCGTGGGGTAGGTCTGCGCCGCCAGCAGTTCGGTGACCTCCACCGAGTCGGGGTCGCAGACGCGGTGGAGGTCGTTGCGGAGCAGATCGACGATCATGACGTTCTCCGCGCGCTCCTTGGCGCTGGACGCCAGGCGCTCCAGCGCGAGCGCGTCCTCGGCTGCCGAGCGGCCCCGCGGCGCCGTCCCCTTCATCGGCCGCGTGACCACCCGACGGTGATCGCCCGCATCGTGGACGGCGAAGAACGCCTCCGGGCTGGCGCTCGCCACCACGACGTCGTCGCCCCACGGTCGCAGGTCGAGCAGCGCGCCGTGGTCTCCGCGCTGCGCGCGCACGAGGTCGGCGTAGAGCGCGGCGGCATCGCCGTCGAACGGCGCCGACAGCCGCAGGGTGAGGTTGACCTGATACGTCTCCCCGCGGGCGATCCGCTCGCGCACCCCGCTGACGGCCGCGGTGTGCTCGGCCGGGGAGGTGTCCGGCGTCCAGGCGCCTGCCAACCAGCCGCGACCGCGCTCGTCGTCCTCGGCCAGGCCGTCGTCGCCACCGGTGAGCGGCGGCACCTGCTGGGGCGCGTCCACGATCGCGAACCACACCAGCGGCAGCTGCGGGTCGGCGGGGCGGGTGACGAGCGCCGGGTCGAACGCGGGCGCGGCCTCGTACGCCACGAAGCCCACCGCCCAGCGGCCCGCGGCGACGGCGGCCTGTACCTCCTCCAGCGCAGGGATCACCCGGTCGAGCTCGCGGGCGACGACGACGCGGGCGGCCCCCAGGTCGGGCCCGGCGAACAGCAGCGACCGTCCGGCCTGGAGATCGTCGGTGCGCAGCACCCCGGGATCGTGCCCCACCCACGGTGCGCGGTGTCAGCCGCCCGTGGCGGCCACCCGTATGAGCAACCGGGTCAGCCGGCCCAGAGCACCCGTCCGCCATCGTCGCGGACCACCGCGCGCGGCGTGCCGCGCAGGTCCAGCTCGACGAGCACCGCCCGGTCATCAGCGGAGCCACCGGACCGGTCGTCGCTGCGGTACGTCATGTGCTGGTTCTCCAAGGAGGTCGTCGTGGTGCGTGCTGTCGTCAACCACGGCCTCGCTCGCCGCAGCGCGAGCAGCTCGCGGTGCGCCGCCAGGATCCGGCGTCCGTCGTCGTCGAGGTCCAAGGCCGCGGGGGAGTCCGGCAGCGCGGGGCGGACGGCGTCGTCGCCGCCGGCCCGGTCCTCCTTGGTGCCCGTGGCGCCCCACTCGTCCCCGGCGTAGATCGACGGGACGCCCGCCGTGGTGAGCAGGACGACGGCGGCCACGAGCGCGCCGTCGTGGCCGACGCGGCTGGCGATGCGCGTGACGTCGTGGTTGCCGACAAACGTCTGCGGAAGCCCGGCCCCGCCGGGCTGCGACGCTGCGGCGGTCACCCAGCTCTCGTGGCGCTTGAGCGTCCAGTCCAGCTCGAAGAGGTTGCGGTCGAGCACGGCCGACCAGGTCGCCTTCCACAGCTCGTACTGCGTGAGGGAGTCGATGGTCGTGGCCTCGACCACCGCGGGGTGGTCGCCGTGGATGACCTCCCCGAGGAACCACGCCCGCGGATGGCGCTCGCGCACGCGCGGCAGCACCTCGGCCCAGAAGGCCGGGTCGATCGAGTAGGCAGCGTCGAGCCGCCAGGCGTCGACGCCGCGGTCCAGCCAGTGGCTCAGGACGTCGACGGCGAGGTCGCGCACGCGCGGGTCGCCGTGGGCCAGGCGCACCAGCGCGTCGTGCCCTTCGAAGACGCGCGGCCTCGGCCCGTCGGGCGCGTCGAGGGTCGCCGGGTCGACGTCCACCATGCCCGAGCGCAGGTCGCGCACCAGGGGGTGCTCGCGGCCCACGTGCGACAGGACGGCGTCCAGCGCCAGGCGCAGCCCGCGCTCGCGGCACGCGGTGACCAGTTGGTCGAAGACCCGATCCGCCTCGTGCCTGTCGGCGCCGCCCAGGCGCGGGTCGAGGCGGAAGTGGTCGACGACGTCGTAGCCGTGCGTGCTGGAGGCGTTCATAGGCCCCAGCAGCAGCCCCGTGCAGCCGAGCTCGGCGGCGTGGTCGAGCCAGGGCAGCAGGCGGAGGAGCCGGGGTGCTGCGGCGTCGGGGCGGTCAGCGGCGTCGTGGATGGGGGCGCCGCAGGCGCCGAGGGGGTAGACGTGCCACCAGACGGTGTCAGTGCTCCAGGACGGGTTCATGCGAAGGACCTTACTGAGTCTTACTCAGTAGTGTGACCTGAGTGTCCCCCTACGCTCGGGGCGTGCCCAGGCAGGACCAGCGGCCCCGCAGGAGGCTGTCTCCCGACCAGCGCCGCGACCAGCTGCTCGCCGCCGCGGCCGACGTCTTTGCACAGTTCGGGTTCCGTGACGCGTCCGTGGGGGTCGTTGCCGAGCGCGCTCGTGCCAGCGAGGCGCTCGTCTACCGCTACTTCGGCAGCAAGGACGGCCTGTACCTCGAGGTGCTTCGCCTCACGCTCGACGATCTCGACGCGCGGGTGGTCAGTGCCGTCGCTGCCGCGGGGGATGGGGCCACACCGCGCGCCTGCCTTGAGGCGACAGTGCTCGCCTACCTGGAGCACGTGGCCACCCACCCGCGCGCATGGGCGCTGCCGCTGCATTCCCCGGGCGCTGAGCCGCCGGGGGCCGGAGCGCTGAGGCGTGAAGCGCGCGCTGGCTACGTCGCGCGGTTGTCCGAGCTGCTCGGGGTCAGCGGTGCTGCTGTTCCGGATGCCGCCGCGACCGCCCGACAGGAGTTTGCACTGTGGGGGTACTTCGGCTTTCTCGATGCAGCCTGCCTGCGCTGGGTCGACTCGGGATGCCCCGCCACTGAGCGTGAGCAGCTCGTCGCTGCAGCGGTGGGCGCCCTGCAGGGTGGCCTTGGTGAGGGGATACCCGTCGGTCTCGGCGGGTAGCGTCGCGGGGGTGCCCGCCTGGACCGACGGCGCCCCGTTCTGGGCGCTGTTCGCCTTCTTCTTCGCTGTGGTGCTGGTCCGCACGCAGGCGACGTACTGGCTGGCACGCTTCGCGGCGACCTGGTCGGCAGGTTCCTCGGACGAGGGCGACGGCGACGCGGGTCATCGTGGTGCGGACGATCGCGGCATGGCGCGCCGCCGCCCGCGCTGGGTGCTGCGCGCGGGCGCATGGCTGCAGCGGGTCTCGGCCGGCCCGGGTATGCGCGCGATTGAGCGCTGGGGGCTGCTCGCCGTGCCTGCGTCCTTCCTGGCCACCGGCACCAAGACCGCGGTCAACGGCGCCGCCGGACTCCTGCGGATGCCGTTCGGCAGGTACACCGCGGCGATGGTGATCGGCTGCCTGATCCACGCGACGATCTACGCGACCGTCGGATGGGCCGCATGGGCAGCGGCGCTGTCGGCGGCGACGGGGTCGGCGTGGGGCGCAGCCGTCCTGGGCGTGCTCGCGGTCGCCGTCGTCGTCGTCCTGATCCGAGCACTGGTCAGGGCGCGGCGTCGCTCAGGGGTTCGTTGACCGCAGCTGCGCCAGGAGCGCCGCGATGTGGCGGGCCCGGGTCTCAGGGCGCTTGACGGTGTGCATCCGGTAGAGCCACGGGTAGCGGTCCCCGCGGGACATCGCGTCCCAGGCGGCGGCTGCCGCGGGGTCGGCGGCCAGGGCCTCGGCGAGTTCGGGCGGGGGCTGGATGGTGGCCGAGCCGGCGTAGGCGCGGTCCCAGCGGCCGTCGGCCTGGGCGGCGGCCACCTCCGCGGCGCCGCGGGGGCGCATACGCCCCGCCGCCTCCAGCGCGGCGACCCGCTGCACGTTGACCGCCGACCAGTTCGAGCGGGCGCGGCGCGGGGTCATGCGGATCGCGTAGCTGACGTCGTCGCGCTTGCTGATCTGACCGTCGATCCAGCCGTGGCACAACGCCTCGAGCACGGCCTCCTCGTAGACCAGGGAGGTGGGCTGCGTCGCGCCGCCCTTGGCGAGGGCGAGCCGCACCCCGGTGGACGTCTCGGCGTTCTCGGCGAGCCAGGCGCCCCAGGCGGCGGCGTCGGGGACGACGAGGTCGGGGAGAGGGGTGGCCACCGCAGGAGTGTGCCGGGCGGGGCTGACCGAGGGAAGCGTGTCGGGTTACCTGGACTTCATGTCGTACTTACTTGACATTGTGTCGGGTATACCCGACATTTGAGGGGTGGGAAGGACGTCGGCGAAAGGCCGCAGCAACGGAGTGCGGGCCGCCCGGGCGGTGCTGGGGCTCACCCAGGCCGACCTCGCGGCGGCAGCTGGGGTGACCCGGCAGACCGTCGTCGCCGTCGAGGCGGGCGACTACGCCCCGTCGGTCTACCTGGCCCTGGCGATCGCGGCCCGGCTGGGGCGCACCGTCGAGGAGCTGTTCGGAGAAGCGCAGGCGGAGAGTGCTGCCGGGGTGGCAGTGGGAGGGGAGCGGCGATGAGCGAGCAGGCGCGTGACGGCTGGTTCGTGAGGGCGGCGGCGCGGATCGGAGACCTGGAGAGCCCGTTCTACGAGGAAGAGCACCAGCGCGACGTCTGGAACGAGGCCAGCGCCATCGGCCTCCAGGCGCTCACCTGGCTGCTGCCGGCGGCGGCCGCGGTGTCGATCTGGGTGGGTGGCGCGGCGGCCTTTCCCTACACCTTGGTGATGCTGCTCGCGCCGGCCGTCGTCGCGTGGGTGGTGATCCTCTACGCCTGGGCGCGTGGCGTCAGCATCGTGTCGGCTCGGGGCTTCGACCCCCTGAACTGGCGGGTCTGGGCGAGCGGCGTGATCTTCGTGGCCTACGGCGCCGGACTGCTGCGGGCCGCTGGTGACGGGGTCTTCTCCCGGCCCGAGGTGTGGGGCGCGATCTTCGGTGCCCTGGTGGGTGCGGTGGCGGTGGTGGTGGCCGTGGCTGTCTCCAGGCGCCGAGAGCGGCGGCTCAGTGCAGGTGGGAGGAACTCATGACCCGGTCGACGGTGATCTCGACGACGACGCGCAGCGGGTCCTCGCGGGGCGTGCGCTCGTAGCGGACGGCGTAGCGGGCCACGGCGTCGGCGATGACCTCCGGTTCGTCGCGCACGCGTACCGGCCCCTCGAGGGTGATCCACTGCGCACGCTCGAAGGAGCACAGCACCGCCCGGCCGCCGGTGGACTCGGCGAGCCGGGCGTTGCGCACCTTGCGCGAGGTGGAGCGGGCGGTGACCCTGGCGACTCCGGTCGCCGCGTCCCAGGTGAAGCCCACGGGCACGACGTGCGCCGTGCCGTCGGGGCGGTGCGTGGTGAGGGTCGCGAGGCGGCGCTCGGTGACGAAAGCCAGGGCCGCCGGGGTCAGCTCCACGCCGCCCAGGGTGGCGGACTGCCCATGATCACGGATGGGTGGGGGGGGGCCAGCGCCCATGATCACGGACGGGCGGGGGTGGTCAGAGGAGGGACCAGGCGCGGGTGAGGACGTCGCGCAGGGTCGCCTCGATGAAGTCGAAGTCGCCCTGGTCGGCGATGAGCGGCGGCGACAGCTGGATCACCGGGTCGCCGCGGTCGTCGGCGCGGCAGTACAGGCCAGCCTCGAACAGCGCCCCCGAGAGGAAGCCGCGCAGCAGCCGCTCGGCCTCGTCCCCGGAGAACGTCTCGCGCGTGGTCTTGTCCTTGACCAGCTCGATCCCGTAGAAGAACCCCTCGCCGCGCACGTCGCCGACGATCGGCAGGTCGAGCAGCTTCGCCAGCGTCGCGCGGAACGCCGGGGCGTTCTGGTGGACGTGGGCGTTGAGGCCCTCGCGCTCGAAGAGGTCGAGGTTGGCCATGGCCACCGCTGCCGAGACGGGGTGGCCGCCGAAGGTGTAGCCGTGCGCGAACGACGTCGAGCCGTGCGCGAACGGCTCGAAGATGCGCTCGGAGGCGATGCACGCGCCGATGGGGGAGTAGCCGCTGGTCATGCCCTTGGCGCACGTGATGATGTCAGGGGTGTACCCGAGGTCGGTGCACGCGAACATCGAGCCGATCCGGCCGAAGGCACAGATCACCTCGTCGGAGACGAGCAGCACGTCGTGGCGGTCGCAGATCTCGCGAACCCGCTGGAAGTAACCGGGCGGCGGCGGGAAGCAGCCGCCAGAGTTCTGCACCGGCTCGAGGAACACCGCCGCGACGGTCTCCGGGCCCTCGAACTCGATGGCCTCCTCGATGCGGTCGGCGGCCCAACGGCCGAAGGCCTCCGGGTCGTCCCGCAGGTGCTCCGGCGCCCGGTACTGGTTGGTGTTCGGCACCCGGAAGCCGCCGGGCACCAGCGGCTCGAAGACCGCCTTCGCCGCCGGGATGCCCGTGATGGCCAGGGCGCCCTGCGGGGTGCCGTGGTAGGCCACCGAGCGGCTGATGACCTTCGTCTTCAGGGGCTTGCCGATGAGCTTGAAGTAGTTCTTGGCCAGCTTCCAGGCGGTCTCCACGGCTTCACCGCCCCCGGTGGTGAAGAAGACCCGGTTCAGGTCGCCCGGGGTGTACGAGGCGAGGCGCTCGGCGAGGTCGATGGCCGGCGGGGTGGCGTAGGACCACAGCGGGAAAAAGGCGAGCTCGCCGGCCTGCTTGGCGGCGGCCTCGGCGAGCTCGCGCCGTCCGTGGCCCGCTTGCACCGTGAAGAGGCCGGCGAGGCCGTCGAAGTAGCGATGGCCGGCGTCGTCGTAGATCCAGCAACCCTCACCCCGGGTGATCACCGGGACGCTCTTCTCCCACGCCGACTGCCGGGTGAAGTGGCCCCACAGGTGGTCGCGGGCGGCCTGGGTGCGCGGCGTCCCCGTGGGTGTCAGGCCGCCGGCCGGGGTGATGGGGGTGCGGTCGAGTGGAGTGGTGGTCATCGGGTGCCCCAGTCGTAGCGCTGCTTGATGAGCTTGAGGTAGACGAGCGTCTCGGTGGACGTGACGCCCGGGACGGCGCGGATGCGCCGCGAGAGCAGGTCGAGCAGGCGGTCGTCGCTCTCGCAGACCACCTCGGCGAGGACGTCGAACGTGCCGGCCACGGCCACCACGTACGTGACCTCGTCGAGCTCGGCCAGGGCGGCTGCGACGACGGTGGTGTCGCCGCTGCAGCGGACCCCGACCATCGCCTGCCGCGGGAACCCGACCTGCATCGGATCGGTGACGGCGACGATCTGCATGACGCCCGCCTCGAGCAGACGCGCCACGCGCTGGCGCACCGCAGCCTCGGACAGGCCCACGTCGGCGGCGATGGCGGCGTACGAGCGGCGGCCGTCCGTCTGCAGGTGCTCGACGATGCGCTTGGAGGTCTCGTCGAGGACGGGACTGGAACGGGCGACCATGGGACGCGAGAATGGTCCCGATTGACCGAGATTACAAGAGGATGCGACGGATTCCGTGACAATTAGTCAAGATTGACGCGGAATCCGTCGCATCGCGAGGGCTGGGTCAGAGGCCGGCGATGGGTGGCGTGCCGGTGTCCGGCACGAGCACCTCGGTCTTCTCGTTGAGCGTCTCGCCACGGAAGAACGCCCTCAGGCGGATCGCGCAGAGCAGCATCAGCGGGACACCGAGCGCGAGCATGCCGACGCCCAGGACGAAGACGCCGCCGATGCCAGCGATCACCGTGTCGCCGTAGTCGGTGTGGGCCATGTCGTAGACGCTGTAGCCGAAGATCACCAGCATGAACAGGCCGCCGAGGAACGGCAGGATGCCGCGCAGCCACAGGTTCGCCGCGGACTGCCGCAGCGTGCGGCGGAAGAACCACACGCACGCGAAGCTCGTGATGCCGTAGTAGAACGCCACCGCCAGGCCCAGGCTGGCGATGGAGTCGGCCAGGGCGTTGGTGCTGATGAGCGAGAGCAGCACGTAGAACGCCGTGGCCGTGACCCCCATGACCAGCGTGGAGAAGCTGGGCGTCTTGAAGACCGGGTGCACGGTGCCGAACTTCGATGGGAGCGCCTTGTAGACGGCCATGGCCAGCGTGCCGCGCGCCGTCGGCAGGATGGTCGACTGCGTCGAGGCAGCCGCCGAGAAGGCAATGGTGATCATGAGCAGGATGGCGAGGGCAGGACCGCCCAGGGGGTCACCGAGCACCGTGATGGTGTCGTCGACGTTCTCGGGGTTGCCCAGGCCGATGCCGGTGGTCCCGAAGCCGCTGTACGCCTGGATCGCCGTGGCCACCGCGGTGAAGGTGACCACGAGGATGACCGTGGCCAGCGTTGCCGCCCTGCCGGGGATGCGGTCGGGGTCCTTGCTCTCCTCGTTGACGGCCAGGCACGCGTCCCAGCCCCAGTACAGGAAGATGCACAGCACGATCGCCGCGACGGCGTCGCTGAAGCTGATGCCCGTCGGGATGAACCAGCTCAGCTCCGGCTGCACGGCCTGCGGCCCAGCGGAGCCGGTGTAGACCGCCACGAGGGCCCAGCCTGCGAGCACCACGAGGAAGACGAACTGCCAGGAGACCAGCACGTTCTGCATCCGCTCGGAGATGAGGATGCCGCGGTAGCTGACGTAGGTCATGACGGCGATGAACGCGACGGCGAAGGCCATCCGCCCCCACTGGTTGTCGGCCAGACCGTCGAGCCCGACCACCCGCAGCGTGTAGATGGCTGCGATCTCCGCGACGTTGGCCAGCACGATGATGGCCGACACGGCGACGCCCCAGCCGCCCATCCAGCCGACGACCGGACCGAACGCCTTCGTGGCCCACGTGAAGGTGGTGCCGCAGTCGGGCACGGCCTTGTTGAGCTGCTGGTAGGCGATGGCCGTGAGCACCATCGGGATGAAGGCGACGATGAACATCGCCGGCGCCTTCTCGCCCACCCCGAGGTAGCCGAGCGTTGCCGCCAGACCGTAGGCCGGCGCCGTGGACGCCAGTCCGATGACGGTGTTGCCCCACAGGCCCAGCGTGCCCGTCGCGAGGCCCTTGCCCTCGCTCGTGCTCCCCGCTGTCGGTGGACCTGCGCTGACTTCCGATGCCACATCGACCTCCAGGTCACTCGCGCGGCGCGGATCGACCGGCCTGACGCCGCATCATGGCCCCGAACCGACGGAAGTGACAGCCTCCAGGGCGAATCGCGGCGATAACCTCCGTCGATGAGGATCCTGATCGTCGGTTCCGGAGGTGTAGGGGATGCGTTGTCGCGCATCCTCGCCCGGCGCTTCCGCGCCGCGCCGTTCGCCGACGCGGTCGTCGTGGCCGACTACGACGCCGCCCGCGCCCAGCGCACGGTCGATGCTGTGCGCCACCGCGAGGGCGAGATCGTCGCGGGCCCCTTCCGCGCAGCCCGCGTGGACGCCTCCGACGCCGCCTCCGTGGAGGCCCTGACCCGCGAGGTCGGCGCCACGCACGTCATGAACGCCGTCGACCCGCGCTTCGTCATGCCGATCTTCACCGGCGCGCTCGCCGCGGGCGCGGACTACCTCGACATGGCGATGTCGCTGTCGAAACCCCACCCCACCGAGCCCTACGCGAAGACCGGCGTGAAGCTGGGCGACGAGCAGTTCGCCCTCGCGCCGCAGTGGGAGGCCGCCGGCCGCCTCGCCCTGGTCGGGATTGGCGTGGAGCCCGGCCTTGCCGACGTCTTCGCCCGGTACGCCTGCGAGGAGCTATTCGAGACCGTCACCGAGCTGGGCGTGCGCGACGGGGCGAACCTCACCGTGGCCGGCTACGACTTCGCGCCGTCGTTCTCCATCTGGACGACGATCGAGGAGTGCCTCAACCCGCCCGTCGTCTGGGACGACGGCGCGTGGAGCACCCTGCCTCCGTTCAGCGAGCCGGAGGTCTTCGACTTCCCCGGCGGCATCGGGCCCGTCGAGTGCGTGCACGTCGAGCACGAAGAGGTGCTCCTCATGCCGCGCTGGCTCCAGGCCGACCGCGTGACCTTCAAGTACGGGCTGGGCGCGGAATTCATCGACGTCCTCAAGGCCATCCGCAAGCTCGGGCTCGACAAGACCGACCCGATCGAGGTCAAGGGCGTGCGGGTCAGCCCCCGCGACGTCGTGGCGGCTTCTCTGCCCGACCCGGCCACCCTCGGCCCGCTCATGAGCGGCGCCACCTGCGCCGGGCTCCTCGTGACCGGCATCGGCAAGGGGGAGGGCTTCGAGGGGCGGCCCCGCGAGGTCTACCTGCACCATGTGGTCGACAACGCGTGGTCGATGGCGGAGTTCGGTGCGCAGTGCGTCGTGTGGCAGACCGCGGTGAACCCCGCCGTCGCCCTGGAGCTGCTGGCCGACGGCCGCTGGTCCGGCGCGGGTGTGCTCGGCCCGGAGGCGCTGCCGCACCGCCCCTTCCTCGACCTGCTCGCCGCGGACGACGGCTACGCCAGCCCGTGGGTGATGCAGGAGCGCACGCCGTCGTCGTCCTCCTGACCTCCGGCATCCTTCGGCCGTGGACACCTCGCGATGGGGCCTGCCGGTGCGCAGGGTGGAGCGGAACCCCAACGCCGCCCCACCACCACGCGACGAGTGGCCGATGACGGTGCCCGCCGTGGCGCAGCTCGTCCACGAAGGTCTGGACCTCGGGCCGGCCACCGTGCTCGTGGGGGAGAACGGTGCGGGCAAGTCCACGGTGCTCGAAGGAATCGCGTGGGCCTTTGGGCTGGACAGCCGCGGCGGCTCACGGAACACGCGGGGCATGCTCAGCGACGACGAGCCCGACCCGGTCGGGCGCGCACTTCGCGTGGTGCGCGGCCCCGGAGCCGGGCGCTGGGGATTCTTCCTGCGCGCCGAGACGATGCATCAGGTCTTCGAGACGATCGCGGGCGGTCGTGACGACCCCGGCGACTTCCACGCGATGAGCCACGGCGAGGCGTTCAACGCCCTCCTTGGCACGAACCGCTACCGAGGGCCGGGGCTCTACTGCTTCGACGAGCCCGAGAGCGCGTTGTCCTTCACCAGTCAGCTCGCCCTGCTCGCGCAGATGGCCGACCTGGTCGCCACCGGCACCGCCCAGGTGCTGGTGGCGACCCACTCACCGCTGCTCGCCGCCCTACCGGGAGCTCGGCTGCTGCTGGTCGACGACGACGGGCTCACCGACGTCCCGTGGGACGCCCTCCCGCTCGTCGCGCACTGGCGGGCGTTCATGGACGACCCGCGCCGCTACCTGCGCCACCTCTGACGCACCATCTCCGGCGCGCCAGGGCAGCCAGGGGCGTCAGGGGCGCCCTCCGACATTGCTCCCGCTGGTCGTGCCGGTGGTCGGGGGCACCGGCGTGAGCGGGGTCGTCGAGCCCGGCTGCCCGGACGCGGCGCTCGTCGTCGTCGTTGTTGTTCCCGAGGGGGATGACGACCCGGAGCCGGGGAGCTTGTCCTGCACGGCCTCCTTGACCGACTGCACCGTCGAGCTGTTCACCGCGGCGTCCTTGGCGCTGGCCGCGGCGGTCTTGGCGCTGTCGACGGCGGTGGCCTGGGCCTTGTCGACCGTCGACTTCACCTTCGGGTCGTTCCACAGACGCGAAACGGCCGAGGCGATCTGGTCGTACCGCTCGCGGCCCGCCCGGGCACCGAGCACGTAACCGATCGCGGCGCCGATGAGGAGCGACTTCTTGCCCACGGGGTCCTCCAGGAGTGGTGAGGGGCTGGTGTCCCGGTGTTCTCCAGGTGGACCACGTGTCTACCGCGCCACGGGGCTCCTGGCACGCTGGCGCCGTGACGCAGCTCGTGCTTCTCGAGGCCGCCTACGACAGCCCGCTGGTGACCGAGCTCGTGGACGAGGTCCAGGCCGAGTACGTGCAGCGGTACGGCAGCCCCGACGAGACGCCCCTGAGCCCCGCCGAGTTCGCCCCGCCCGGAGGCGCCTTCTTCGTGGCGATGGTCGGCGGAGAGGCCGTGGCCACCGCAGGACTGCGCGACCACGGGGACGGCGATGTCGAGCTCAAGCGCATGTACGTGCGGGCCGCCCACCGCCGCCGCGGGCATGCCCGCCAGCTGCTCGCGGCCGTCGAGGAGAGGGCGCTGGCCCTCGGGCACCGCCGCATCGTGCTGGAGACCGGGTCGCTGCAGCCCGAGGCTGTCGCCCTGTACCGCAGCGCGGGCTACGAGCCGACCGCGCCGTTCGGGTACTACGCCTGTGCTCCGCTGAGCATCCACCTGGCCAAGACGTTGGCGGGGCAGAGTCCCCTTGCCGGACCGCTGGACATCGGAAGTCCTCCCCCTCGGGGATGACGATCGGCGCAGCCCGGCCCCGACCGCGGTCGGTCGCGGCCACGTCGCCGGCCCCGGCAGGCTGGTCGCTGTGGTCGACGTACGCCGAGAGGGCTGGGAAGCCGGCGGCGAACCGCGGCCGTCGCGGGCCGCGGATCCGCTGCGCGTCAGCGTGCTGGAGAAGGACCCCGAGCTGCCGGGGTGGGCGCAGGCCGACCCGGCGTGGTCGCCACTCGTGCTCGGGTGGGCCGACGGGCGAGGTCGCCCCGTCGGTGACGCGCTGGTGCTGCGCCGCCGCGTGCCGGGTAGCCGCCGCTTCCTTGCGCTCCTGCCGGAACCGCCGCGGCTCGGTGGCCTGGAGCGCGAGGCATCGCTGTGGCGGCCCCCGGCGGTGGCCCTGCTGAGAGCCCTCGGTGCCTTCGCCGTGCGGATCGGGTTCGGAGTGCCGTCAGCTCCGCACGCGCTGCCCCGTTCAGGGGGCGTCATTCCTCGGCGCGCTGGCCTCCCAGGCGATCACCGCTGAACGTCCAGGGATCTCGCAGTCACTTCACGAGGATGGTCACGTGAGTCTCACCGGGCCCCTGCTGCAGTGGGGCAGCGTCGCCGTCGCCGCCGCGGCGTTCGTCGTCGTCGTCCTCCTCTGGGGCCGTCTGGCGCGTCGCGGTGCCGTGGCGCTGGTGGCCCGCGCTGTGGCGCTCCTGGGCGTCAACGCGCTCGTCGTCTTCGCGCTGCTGATCTCCGCGAACAACCACTTCGCCTTCTACAGCGGCTGGGACGACCTGCTCGGTGCGAACGCCGACGCGGTCGTGAGGACCACGGGGGCCAGCCGCGGCACCGAGACGAAGGCGCAGGCCGACGCCCTGCTCGCCGGCACCACCAAGCCCACCGGACCGCGCGGCACCCCTGTCGACGGCTACGGGGACCGCGTCCAGCAGCTGACCGTCACCGGAGCGTCCGGCGTCACGAGCACCGCGCTCGTGGTCCTCCCGCGCGGCTACGACGACCCGTCCCAGGCCTCCACCACCTACCCCGTCGTCGTGGCCCTGCACGGCTACCCGGGCAGCCCCAAGCAGTGGCTCACCGCCCTGGACGTGCGCCCCGCCGTGGAGGTGGCGGTCAAGGCGGGCCAGATGGCCAACCCGATCGTCGTCATCCCCGACCTCGGGATCCCGGCGGGACGCGACAACGAGTGCCTCAACGGCCCGGAGGGACAGCCCCAGGTGGAATCGTGGCTGTCCAACGACCTGCCGAAGGCCGTCGAGGCGAGCTACCGCGCCCGCACCAGCCCGCAGGCGTGGGCGGCGATGGGCTTCTCGATGGGCGGCTGGTGCGCCGCCGAGCTGACGATGCTCCACCCCCAGCAGTACGGCGCCGGCATCGTCATGGGCGGCTACTTCCAGTACGACCCCGCCAGCGGCTACGCCCCCTTCCCCAAGAACAGCCCCGAGGCGCAGGCGCACGACCTCGTGGCGGTAGCCAAGAACACGCCGCCCGCGGTGTCCCTGTTCGTGGCCTCCAGCCAGGACGACCCCGAGAGCTGGCCCACGACCAAGGCCTTCCTCGCGGCGGCCAAGGCGCCGATGTCGGTGACCTCGCTCATCGCCAAGACCGGCGGCCACCGCAGCGACGTGTGGGCCGCGCAGATGCCCCAGGCGCTGGTGTGGCTCGGCAAGACGGTGCCCGGCTTCGCACCCTCGGGCACGCCGCAGCCCTGACCTCAGAGCTGGGCGCCGCTGGTGTCGCAGGTGGCCGGGTCGCCGGAGTCGTAGCCGGTGGAGAACCATCGCTGCCGCTGCTCGGCGGTGCCGTGCGTGTACGTCTCCGGGTCAGTGCGGCCGGTGGCCGCCTCCTGGATCCGGTCGTCGCCGACGGAGGCGGCTGCTGACAGTGCGTCGGCTACGTCCTGCTGCGTGAGTGGTCGCAGCAGCGGCTGGCCAGTCTGCGGATCGGGCGTCGTGCTCGCGTGGTGGGCCCACACCCCGGCGAAGCAGTCCGCCTGCAGCTCGCTGCGGACGGCCGTTGAGTCCGCGCCGGCCGGGTCTCCCTGGACTCCGGCCAGCAGGCCTTCCTGGTCTTGCACGGCGTGCCCGAACTCGTGTGCCACGACGTACTCCTGGGCCAGCGGTCCGCTGCTGGCGCCGAACCGGTCCGTCAGCTCCTGGAAGAAGCCGGTGTCGAAGTACGCCGTCTGGTCTCCCGGGCAGTAGAAGGGCCCCACCTCGCTGGTGGCCTCGCCGCACGCGGTGGAGACGGCACCCGTGAAGAGCGTCAGCTGTGGCTCCTGGTACTCGCCGGGGAGTAGCTGGGACCAGACGGCGTCGAGCGACTCGGCGGTGGCGATGACGCGGCAGGTGACGTTCTCGTTGGCCGCCCGTCCGGACGTGCACTCGGGAAACGCCACGCGCCCGTCGGTGACCTCCTGCTCCTGGCTACCGCCCCCGGAGCTGAGCGGGCCGCCGTTGACGACGCCAGTCAGGTCGAGCCCGAAATAGGCGCCCACCAGCAAAAGCAGGAGGCCGCCGAGGCCTCCGCCCACGGCCACACCGCGGCGGCCCCCTCCGCCGCGAGAGGCGCGGCCGGGGTCGATCTGGCCGTTGGGGTCGAACGTCACGCGGGCAGCCTGGACCCGGCGTCGTCCACCCGCCAGCCCGCCAGCCCGCCGAGCCCGTTGTGCTCGTCAGCCGGCCAGCGCCGACAGCACGGCCGTCTCGAGCACGTCGAGTGCGTCGTCCAGGAGCGCCGGCTCGATAGTCAGCGGCGGCAGGAACCGCAGCACGTTGCCGTACGTGCCGCAGGTGAGCGTGACCACGCCGGCGGCGTGGCAGGCGGCGCTGATGGCGGCGGCGCCCGCGGCGTCGGGTTCGAGGGTCGCGCGCTGCACGCCGTCGTCCTCAATCGTCTTCACCACCTCGATCGCCAGCATCGCCCCGCGACCGCGCACGTCACCGATGCCGGGACGCTGCGCCTGCAGCGCGTGCAGCCGCGCCAGCATCCGCTCCTCGACGGTGCGCGCCGCGCCCACGAGGTCGAGGTCGGCCATCGCCTCCAGCGCGCCCAGCGCCGCGGCGCACGCCACGGGGTTGCCGCCGTAGGTGCCGCCGAGGCCGCCGGAGTGCACGGCGTCCATGACGTCAGCGCGGCCGACCACACCGGCCAGCGGCAGGCCGCCGGCGACGCCCTTGGCGAGGGTGACCAGGTCGGGGCGCACGCCCTCGCGCTCGCAGGCGAAGACGTCGCCGGTGCGCGCGAAGCCGGTCTGTACCTCGTCGGCGACGAACAGCGCGCCGTTCTTGCGGCACCAGGCGGCCAGCGCGGGCAGGAAGCCGGGGGCGGGTTCGATGAAGCCGCCTTCGCCCTGGACGGGTTCGATGACGACGCAGGCGACCTGGTCGGCGCCGACCTGGGCTTCGATGACGGCGATGGCGCGGGCTGCTGCTTGTTCTCCGGTCATGCCCTCGGGGTCGCGGAAGGGGTAGCTCATGGGCGCGCGGTAGACCTCGCCCGCGAAGGGCCCGAAGCCCTTCTTGTAGGGCATGGCCTTGGCGGTCATGGCCATGGTGAGGTTGGTGCGGCCGTGGTAGGCGTGGTCGAAGACGACGACGGCGTCGCGTCCGGTGGCGTGCCGCGCAATCTTGACGGCGTTCTCCACGGCTTCGGAGCCGGTGTTGAACAGCGCGGCCTTGGCCGGCCCCTCGATCGGTGCCAGGCGCACGAGCGCCTCGCAGACCGCCACGTACTCCTCGTACGGGGTGACCATGAAGCAGGTGTGGGTGAAATCTTGGACTTGGTCCTGCACCCTGGCCACCACCCGCGGCTGGGCGTGCCCCACGTTGACCACCGCGATACCAGCGCCCAGGTCGATGAGCTGGTTGCCGTCGACGTCGACCAGCACGGCGCCCTCGGCGCGTTCCACGAACACCGGCAGCGTCGAGCCGATGCCCTTGCTCACCACCGCGAGGCGGCGCTCCTGCAGCGCCTTCGAGCGGGGGCCGGGCACCTCGGTCACGAGCTGGCGGACCTGCTCGATCGGCTCACGCGCCCCGGTGCCGGAGGTGCTGGCGGTGGACGAGCGGGGGTCGGCCGTGGTGGTCATCCCTTCAGGCTATGCCGGGGGAGGCTGGTCGGCGCTGCCGATGAAGCACCCAGAGCGCCCAGCCGCTGCCGCCGACCACCCCCAGGCTGACGGCCCGGTAGAGGACGTCGGCGGCGAGCGCCTCGCCGGGCGTCGCGCCCGCGGTCACCAGGCCGACCGTGAGGGCGGCATCGACGACGCCCAGCCCCGCGGGCACCAGGGGGAACGATGCCGCGGCCATCGCTGCGGTGTAGGCCAGCAGCACGTGCTCCGGGCGCAGCCCCTCGATGCCCGCGGCCGTGCAGCACAGCCACAGTGCTGCGGCGTCGAGCACCCAGTTGGCCAGTGCGCCCGCCCCCGCCCACACCCAGGTGGAGGGGCGCACCCGGACCGCGGCCAGCCCGTGGACGCCCTCGTGCACGCGGTGCAGCGCCGCACCCGTCCTGGGGCGCCGCCCCGACAGGCGCGCGAGCGCCGCGGTGGTGACGTCGTGCGCCGTCGAGGCCCAGGCGCGCCGCGCACCCAGCAGCCTGGCCGCCACCACGACGACGACGAACACACCGGCCGCCGTGAGCAGGTGCCCCAGGTCTCCGCGCGCCCCGGTCCACACACCGGCAGCCGCGCCCACCAGCGCCAGCGCCGCTGACGAGAGCACTCCGCTCACGGCGATGACCCATGTGGCGATAGGTCGCGGAGCGCCGTGCGCGGTCATCCGCGCGAAGTTGTGGGCCGTGGAGAACACCGGGCCGCCCGGCAGGGAGATGCTCAGCGAGTGGGCCTCGAAGGCCAGGGAGGTCATGGGCCACCGACGCGCGGCGGTGGCGGGGGCGCCAGAACCCAGCAGGAGCCGCCGCTGCATCACCGCGTAGGCGACCATCGAGGCGAGGTCGACGACGGCGGCCAGGCCCAGCGCCCACCACACCGGGTCGCTCACGGCCTGCAGCGCCCGGAGCACGTCACGGCGCCCGGCCACCAGCTCGACCACCACGACGCCGAGCAGCAGCACCACCAGCGCCCAGCGTGTGAGGCGCCACCACGAGGGCGCCGGCCGAGCCGTGACGCCTGTGCTGCTCACGCCCCCATCATCGGCGCGCGAGGATGGGGGCGTGAGCAGTGCACGCGACGTCGTCCTCCTGGGGTCCACCGGGTCGATCGGCACCCAGGCCGAGGACGTCGTCGCCAGCGCCCCCGAGCGGTTCCGCGTGGTGGCCGTCGCGGCCGGGGGCTCCGACCCCGCGCGGCTGCGGCAGCTCGCCGAGCAGGCGGTGCGCCTCGACGTGCAGGCGGTCGGCGTCGCCGACCCCGCTGCCGAGCCCGCCCTGCGCGAGCACCTGACGGTCGCGGCGCGCCAGGCCGGACGTCCCGGCTGGCTGCCGGAAGTGCTCGCCGGGCCGGAGGCTGCCGTGGAGCTGGCGCGCCGCCCCGCCGACGTCGTCCTCAACGGCATGACGGGCTCGGTGGGCCTGCGGCCCACGCTCGCGGCCTTGGAGGCGGGGACGACGCTCGCGCTGGCCAACAAGGAGTCGCTCGTGGTGGGCGGGCCGCTGGTCACGGCGCTCGCGGCGCCCGGCCAGGTGGTGCCGGTCGACTCGGAGCACTCCGCCATCGCCCAGTGCCTGCGCGGTGGGTCCGCGGCCGAGGTGCGCCGGCTGGTGCTCACGGCCTCCGGCGGGCCGTTCCGCGGGCGCTCGCGGGCCTCCCTGGCCGAGGTCACGCCGGAGCAGGCGCTCGCCCACCCGACGTGGGCGATGGGCCCGGTGGTCACCACCAACTCCGCGACCATGGTCAACAAGGCACTCGAGGTGGTGGAGGCGCACCTACTCTTCGGCCTCCCGCTGGAGCGCATCGACGTCGTCGTCCACCCGCAGTCGGTGGTGCACTCCATGGTCGAGTTCACCGACGGATCGACCCTCGCGCAGTGCTCACCTCCGGACATGCGCCTGCCGATCTCCCTGGGGATGGGCTGGCCGGACCGGGTGGAGCGCGTGGACTACGGCATCGACTGGACGCGGGCGGCGTCGTGGACCTTCGAGCCGCTCGACGAGGAGGCGTTCCCCGCCGTCGCCCTCGCCCGGTCCGCCGCGACCACCGGGGGGACCGCTCCGGCGGTGTTCAACGCCGCCAACGAGGAGTGCGTCGCGGCGTTCCTGACACGGCGACTGCCGTTCCTGGGCATCGTGGACACCGTCGCTCGCGTGGTCGACGAGCACCGCGAGCACAGCGCGCTCCCATCCGAAGGGCTGACGGTGGACGACGTGCTGGCGGCAGAGGGCTGGGCGCGCACGCGCGCCCGCGAGCTGGTGGGGGTCTGAGCAGTGGGTGAGGTCGTCGCGTGGGTCGTCGGCGTCGGGGTCTTCATCCTCGGCCTGGGACTCTCCATCGCGCTGCACGAGGTGGGTCACCTCCTGCCCGCCAAGCGGTTCGGCGTCAAGGTGACGCAGTACATGGTGGGCTTCGGGCCCACGCTGTGGTCGCGCCGCCGGGGGGAGACCGAGTACGGCATCAAGGCCATCCCGCTGGGCGGCTACGTGCGGATGGTCGGCATGTACGCGCCGCTGACCGCCGTCGTCGAAGAGCGTGTGGACGACGAGGCGCGCGCCCTGGAGGGCGACGCCGCTGCCGCTGCACGGGTGCGCCGCCAGCGGCGACAGGGACCGTTCGCGCAGATGGCCGCTGACGCCCGCGCCCAGGCCGCCGAGGAGGTGGTGCCCGGGGAGGAGCACCGCTCCTTCCACCGGCTGCCGGTCGGCAAGCGAATCGTGGTCATGCTCGGCGGGCCGGTGGTCAACCTCGTCATCGCCACCGTGCTGCTCGGCGCGTACATCACCACCACGGGTCTGCCCGAGACGACGCCCGTGGTGAGCTCGGTCTCGCAGTGCGTGCTGCCCGCTGGGAGCGCGCAGACCTCCTGCGCCTCCGACGACCCCGCCAGCCCCGCCGCCGAGGCCGGGCTGCAGCAGGGCGACCGGATCGTCTCCGTGGACGGGATCGCGGCGGACGGTGACTGGACCCGCGTCCAGCAGGCGATCCGCGCCGCCGCCGACCGGACCGTGCCGATCGTTGTCGAGCGCAACGGCCAGCAGCTGACGCTGCAGGCGCCGATCATCCCCAACGACGTGGCGCGCTTGTCCTCCTCGGGGGCCGTGGAGACCGCTCCGGACGGCAGCGTGCTGACCGACCGCGTCGGCTTCCTCGGGGTGACGCCGAGCGTGGAGGTGGTCCCGCAGCCGGTCACCGCCGTCCCGGGGTTCATGGCCGAGCAGACCTGGAACGTCGCCAAGATCGTTCTGACGCTGCCGCAGCGCATGGTGGGGGTGGCCCAGGCCGCCTTCGGCGACGCCCCGCGCGACCCCAACGGGCCGATCGGCATCGTCGGTGTCGGCCGGCTCTCCGGCGAGATCGCCAGCAGCGACCTGTTCACCTCCACCGGGCAGCGCGTGGCGGCGATCGTCTCGGTGCTCGGCTCGCTGAACCTCGCGCTGTTCGTCTTCAACCTCGTGCCGCTGCTGCCGCTCGACGGCGGCCACGTGGCGGGGGCGCTGTGGGAGGGCGCGCGCCGGAAGGTGGCCTCCTGGCGCGGCCGGCCCGACCCGGGCCCGTTCGACCTCGCCAGGCTGCTGCCCGTTACCTACGCCGTCACCCTGGTGATCATCGCGATGTCGGGACTGCTGCTCTACGCCGACGTGGTCAGGCCGATCACGCTCGGCTGATCACCCTCGGTTGCCCCAGGCGGTTGCCCCAGGCGGTTGACCCAGGCGGCTGACCTCGGCGGCTGGACCGACCGACCGGCACGGGGGCGCCGGGGGATACTGGTCGCATGGCATCGGTCCCGGTCAGCCTCGGCATGCCGAGGGTCAAGGAGGCGCCGCCCGTGCTGGCGCCCCGTCGCCCCACCCGGCAGATCAAGGTCGGCTCGGTCGGGGTCGGTAGTGAGTCTCCGGTGAGCGTGCAGTCCATGACGACGACGCCGACCACGGACATCAACGCCACGCTGCAGCAGATCGCGGAGCTGACGGCGTCGGGGTGCGACATCGTGCGCGTCGCGTGCCCCAGCCAGGACGACGCCGACGTCCTGCACATCATCGCCAAGAAGTCGCAGATCCCCGTCATCGCCGACATCCACTTCCAGCCCAAGTACGTCTTCACCGCCATCGAGGCCGGCTGCGCCGCCGTCCGGGTGAATCCGGGCAACATCCGCAAGTTCGACGACCAGGTCAAGGAGATCGCCCGCGCGGCGAACGACCACGGCACGTCCATCCGCATCGGCGTCAACGCCGGCTCGCTCGACAAGCGGATCATGGACAAGTACGGGAAGGCCACCCCTGAAGCCCTCGTGGAGTCCGCGGTGTGGGAGGCGTCGCTCTTCGAGGAGCACGACTTCCACGACTTCAAGATCTCCGTCAAGCACAACGACCCGGTGGTCATGGTGCGCGCCTACGAACTGCTCGCCGAGAAGGGCGACTGGCCGCTGCACCTCGGCGTCACCGAGGCCGGCCCCGCGTTCCAGGGCACCATCAAGTCGGCCACGGCCTTCGGAGCGCTGCTGAGCCAGGGCATCGGAGACACCATCCGCGTGTCCCTGTCGGCTCCGCCAGTGGAGGAGGTCAAGGTCGGCCTCCAGATCCTGCAGTCGCTGAACCTGCGCGAGCGCAAGCTGGAGATCGTCTCCTGTCCCTCCTGCGGACGTGCCCAGGTCGACGTCTACACCCTTGCCGAGCAGGTCACCGCCGGCCTGGAGGGCATGAGTGTGCCGCTGCGCGTGGCCGTCATGGGCTGCGTCGTCAACGGTCCCGGTGAGGCACGCGAGGCCGACCTGGGCGTCGCCTCCGGCAACGGCAAGGGCCAGATCTTCGTCCGGGGCGAGGTCATCAAGACGGTGCCCGAGCACGACATCGTGGCCACCCTCATCGAGGAGGCCAACCGCCTGGCCGCGGAGATGGGCGAGGTCGAGGGTGCTTCCCCGTCGGTCTCGGTGGGCTGACCCGGCCACCGCCGGGCATCCACCGCGCACTGACGGGCAGGATGCACGGGTGTTTCGCAGTCCGCTGCGCGTCCTCGATGACGCCGACCGCGCCGACGTGCTCGCGCTGTGCGTGCAGGACCCGGTGGCGAGCATCTTCGTGACCAGCCGCGTCGCCGCCGTCGGTGCCGCGCCCGCCCGCCTGGGCGGACAGCTGTGGGGCTGGGGCTCACCGGGGCGCCTGCAGGCGCTGTGCTGGGACGGCGCCAACCTCGTGCCGGTGCTCAGCCCCTCGCTGTCGCGGGAGGAGAGCGTCGCCGCGCTCGACGCCTTCGCGGCGCGCGCCCGGCGGGTCGGTCGCCGCTGCTCCTCCCTGGTCGGCTCGGCGGCCGGCGTGCTGGGCCTGTGGGAGCGGCTGCACATGAGTTGGGGCCCCGCCCGCGACGTGCGGCCCGACCAGCCCCTCATGGCCATCCGCACTCCTCCGCTGGTGTTACCCGACCCCGCCGTCCGCCGAGCCACCGCCGCTGACCTCGACGTGCTGGTACCCGCGTGCATCGCCATGTTCACCGAGGAGGTCGGGTACTCCCCGACAGCCGGCGACGGCGGCGCCACCTACCGCCGCCGTGTGGAGGAACTCGTGGCCACCGGACGTTCCTACGTGCGCATCGAGGGCAGCGGCAGTTCCCGCGAGGTCGTCTTCAAGGCCGAGCTCGGCGCGGTGGCCCCCGGCGTCGCGCAGGTCCAGGGGGTCTGGGTGCACCCCGAGCACCGCGGCCGCGGCATCGCCGAGCCGGGCATGGCCGCCGTCGTCCTGTCCACCCAGCAGGCCGGCTACCCCGTGGTCAGCCTCTACGTCAACGACTACAACACCCGCGCGGTGCGCGCCTACGAGGCTGTCGGCTTCGAGCGGGTCGGCACCTTCGCCACCGTCCTCTTCTGACTGTCCCGCCCAGCATGCAGAAGTCCGTTGGCCGTGCTCGGCGCCTCGCGTCAGGCGCACTTCTGCATGCTGGACGGGACGACCGGCGGAGGCGCTGAACCGGTCAGCAGGGCCTGGGTGTCCTGCAGCACGCCAGCCACCCATTCCTGGTCGAACATCACCTGCTCCCAGGCGAAGCGCAGGACCGTCCAACCGTCGGCCACGAGGTCGTTGTAGCGACGGCAGTCCGACGCCAGCGCGGCTCTCTTGCCGTGCCACTCGAAGCTGTCAGCCTCGCTGACCAGCTTGAGACGACGGTCGACGAGGTCTGGACGCACCAGCCCGCTGCGAAGCTCGAGCAGAACCTGGGGCCGGAGGCCCTGAACCCCGGCTTGGATGGCGATGCCTCGCAGCGCTGACTCGAACGGGTTCGCGGCGTCGGGAGACGCGTGCTGAGCCACCCGCCTCACCGCCGTCCGCCCCGCGCCGAAGGTGGTGTCAGCACGAGCCAGGAGTTCCTCCTGGGTGACCAGACCACGGCGTAGCGCGGAGTCCGCAACCGCAAGCCCCTCGGGGAACGGAAGCGTGCGCGCGCAGTCCACGACCGTCCGGAGGGGAGTCGTGACCAGGCCGTTGATGTCGGAGTTTGGCAGGTCGCACCAGTGGGGGACGAGTCCCCGCTCCTGCAACCGGCGGTTGCGTCGCACGGTGACATGGGGAAGTGCTGGCGGCTTCACGAGGTCCATCAACCAGAGCTGGGCCGCGCTGGTGTGCGAGGCGACGCCCCGCACGCGGGCGGCTGCGAGCAATGGCGGGTGCTGGCTCGAAAGCGCGTAGACGCCGCGAGACAGCCGCAGGACACGGCCACTGTCGAGGGCGCGGCGCATCGAGCGCCGATCGATGTCCAGTTCGCCGCTCAGGGCGGTGCCTCCGCGTCGCCAGATCTCGCGGCACACGTCAGTGATCTCCACGCCTTGACGGTGGGCCATCTGGCACATCAGATGTGGATCTTGTCCACAGGCGTCCCGCCCAGCATGCAGAAGTCACCATGACCCGCCTCAGAGGCCTTATCGGCCGACTTCTGCATGCCCGACGGGACGCGGCGGCGGCCGGAAGAGGCGCCAGTAGGGTCGGGGGGTGCTGTTGAGGACCTCCACGCTGCTCCTGCGCACCCTGCGCGAGGACCCGGCCGACGCCGAGCTGGCCAGTCACAAGCTGCTCGTGCGCGCCGGCTACATCCGCCGCGCCGCCCCGGGTGGCTTCTCCTGGCTGCCGCTGGGCCTGCGGGTGCTCAAGAAGGTCGAGGCCATCGTCCGCGAGGAGATGGACGCCATCGGCGGCCAGGAGGTGCACTTCCCGGCGCTGCTGCCGAAGGAGCCCTACGAGGCCACCGGCCGGTGGGAGGAGTACGGCCCCAACCTCTTCCGCCTGCAGGACCGCCGCGGCGCCGACTTCCTCCTCGCACCCACCCACGAGGAGATGTTCACGCTGCTGGTCAAGGACCAGTGCTCGTCCTACAAGGACCTCCCGCTGACCCTGTACCAGGTCCAGACGAAGTACCGCGACGAGGCGCGCCCCCGCGCGGGCCTGCTGCGCGGGCGGGAGTTCGTCATGAAGGACAGCTACTCCTTCGACGTCGACGACGCCGGCCTCGAGAAGGCCTACCAGCGCCACCGCGAGGCGTACGTCCGGATCTTCGACAGGCTCGGCCTGGAGTACGTCATCGTCTCGGCCGTCTCGGGCGCCATGGGCGGCTCGGCCAGCGAGGAGTTCCTCCACCCCAGCCCCCAGGGCGAGGACACCTACGTGCGCTCCGCCGGCGGGTACGCCGCCAACGTCGAGGCCGTCACCACGGTCCCGCCGGCCCCGGTGAGCTGGGAGGGCGCGCCGCCCGCCGTCGTCCTGGACACCCCCGACACTCCCACCATCGACACCCTGGTGGCGGTCTCCAACCAGATCCACCCCCGCGAGGACCGCCCGTGGGAGGCCGCCGACACGCTGAAGAACGTCATCGTGCTGCTGCGCCACCCCGACGGCTCCACCGATCCGCTGGCCGTCGGCGTGCCCGGTGACCGCGAGGTCGACCCCAAGCGCCTCGAGGCGGCGGTCGCGCCCGCCACCGTCGAGCCGTTCGACGAGGCGCAGTTCGCGAAGCACCCCGAGCTGGTCAAGGGCTACATCGGCCCCGGCGGTCTGGGCCTGCGACCCACCGGTGAGGTCGGCCCGGACGGCCAGCCCGTCACCACGGGCATCCGCTACCTGCTCGACCCGCGCATCGCCCCCGGCACCGCCTGGGTCACCGGCGCCGACCAGCCCGGCAAGCACGTCTTCGGGCTTGTCGCCGGCCGTGACTTCACCGGTGACGGCACCATCGACGCCGCCGAGGTCCGCGACGGCGACCCCGCCCCCGACGGCTCCGGCCCGTTGGAGACCGCCCGCGGCATGGAGATGGGCCACATCTTCCAGCTGGGCCGCAAGTACGCGCAGGCCCTGGGCCTGCAGGTCCTCGACGAGAACGGCAAGCTCGTCACCGTCACCATGGGTTCCTACGGCGTGGGTGTCTCGCGCGCCGTCGCCGCCATCGCCGAGGCCGGCCACGACGAGCTGGGCCTGGTCTGGCCGCGCGCTGTCTCCCCGGTCGACGTGCACGTCGTCGTCGCCGGAAAGGACGCCGCGGTGGTCGAGGGCGGCGAGCGCCTCGCCGCCGAGCTGGTGGCCGCTGGCCTCGACGTGCTCCTGGACGACCGCCCCCGCGTCAGCCCGGGCGTGAAGTTCAAGGACGCCGAACTGGTGGGCGTCCCCACCATCGTCACGGTCGGCAAGCGCCTGACCGAGGGCGTCGTCGAGGTGCGCGACCGGGCCACCGGCGAGCGCACCGACGTGCCCGTCGAGGACGCCGCGCGCCACCTCGTCGCGCTCGTGCGCGGCTGACACCACCGGGAGAAGGAGAGCGTTCTGCTCGGGCTCGAGGGGCTGACCCCCGAGGTCTTCGTGCTGCTCCTGCTCGCCGCGCTGGCGGCGGGCTGGATCGACGCGGTGGTCGGCGGCGGCGGGCTGGTCCAGCTGCCCGCCCTGCTCCTCGTGCCCGGGATGAGCCCCGTCCAGGCCCTGGCCACCAACAAGCTGGCCGGGTTCGCGGGGACGACGACGAGCGCCGTCACGTACGCCCGCCGCGTGCGCGTGGACCTGCGCACCGCCGTCCCCATGGCACTGGTCGCGGGACTGGCCGCGGGCGGGGGAGCGGCACTGGCCCACTGGGTGCCGGCCGGTGCGCTGCGGCCCGTCGTCCTCGTGGCCCTCGTGGTGGTGGCGGCGTGGACGCTGCTGCGGCCCCCGCCGGCCGAGGCCGCCGCGCTGCGCTTCGACGGGCGCCGGCACACGGCCGCTGCCGCGGCGCTCGGGGGGCTCGTCGGTCTCTACGACGGCGCGCTCGGCCCCGGCACCGGCTCGTTCCTCGTGGCGGGGCTCGTCGGGCTCGGCTACGCGTTCCTGCCGGCGAGCGCCGTCGCCAAGGTGGTCAACGCGGCCACCAACCTCGGCGCGCTGGTGGTGTTCGCCCTGGCCGGATCCGTGGTCTGGGGGTTGGGCCTGTCGATGGCGGCCGCCAACGTGCTCGGCGGGTACCTCGGGGCGCGCACCGCCGTGGCGCGCGGCAGCGGCTTCGTGCGGGTGGTGTTTCTCGTGGTGGTCGGCGCGCTCGTGCTGCGCCTCGGCTGGCAGGTGCTGGCGCCCCTCGTCGGCTGACCGGAGGGGTGTCAGCGTCCCGACAGGCCCGGCAGCGCGACCAGTCCCGCCACCCCGGCTTCGGCGCGCCAGCGTTGCCAGCGTCGCGCGGCGGCGAGCACCTGCCCGGCCGCAGCGGCGCGGCGCTGGCGAGCAGCGGCATCCACGACGTCCGCCCACGCCCCCGCCGACGCGCCCTCCAGTTGCTGGGCCAGCGCCAGCGCGCTCGCCGCGTCGGTGACGGGGGAGGGCAGTGTCCACGCGGGCTGCGGCGCCGGTGGCTGGGCGCCGAGGGCGAGCAGGTCGTCGCGGAGCTGCTCCACGAGCTGCTCGTGCTCGGCGAGCCGCCCGACGGCGATGCCGCGCTGCGCCCCGGACAGCCGCGCGGCCACCACGCCGTAGCCGTACTGCGCGGCTTCCTCCACCGCCAGCGCCGCAGCGAGGGCTCCCTGCTCGCGGGACTGCGCGGCCGTGGTCGACGAGCCGGAGGGCTCTACCGCGGCGGAGGAGGATTCGGAGGACGACGACGGCGTGCCGCTGCCCGACGGCTCCGGCTGCGCCGCCGCGTCACCGAGCAGCCAGCTGCGCGCCACCTCGAGGCCCGCCGCCAGGCACGCCAGGAGGCGGGCGCTGCCACCGGAGACCTCCGCGAGGTCGGCGGTGGCCGTCTGCGCCGCCTGCTGGAGCAGGCTCGCGACGTCCGCCGGCGTGGCCGGCGTCGGTGTGGCCGGCGTCGGTGTGTCCGTTGCCGTTGCCGTTGCCGAGGGGGTGGGGGAGGGCGTGGTGGGCGGCGGGGTCTCACCCAGCGCCGCCAGCTGCTCGCCGAGGGCTGCGCTCAGCGGTCCACTGTGCGCCGCATCCAGCCCCCCGACCCGCACGAGCGCTGCGGTGACCGCGCTCACCGCAGCGCGACGGGCCAGCTCGTCAGGGCCAGGGGGTGGTGTGGTGGGAGGCGGGTCGCCGCCCGGCGGCTGCACCCTCAACCGGCCCCAGGGCGTCGAGCAGCCGGCCAGGCCCGCAGCGGCGGACGCGGTGAGGACGGCCAGCACGGCGCGCCGCGAGGGGGAGGTCGGCACGCTCCGTGATCCTGCCACCGCGCTCACTCGGCTCATCCGACCGGCAGTCCGACCGGCAGTCCGAGCGGTTCTGGCACCCTCGCGCGGCGACTAGGGTTCTCGGGTCGCCGCTGCGCCCCCGCCCGTGTGCGGTCGGGCCCGGCGACGCCTCGCTCAGCCGTCCGAGAACCCAGGAGTCCCGGTGCCAGCCCCCCAGGCCGTGCACGACCGCGTGGTCGCCGCCGTCGAGCCCGCCGTCGTCAGCAGCGGCCTCGTGCTCGAGCAGGTCGAGCTCGCTCGCGCCGGTGCCCGCACGGTGGTGCGCGTCGTCGTCGACCTCCCCGACGACGCCGTCGGCGCGGTCTCCTCCGACCAGCTGGCCGCGGTCTCGCGTGCGGTGAGCGCCGCGATGGACTCGGTGGACGGCGTCCTGGGTGACCGTCCGTACGTGCTCGAGGTGGGTTCGCCGGGCGTCTCGCGGCCGCTCACGCAGCGCCGGCACTGGCCGCGGGCGCGTACGCGCCTCGTCGCGGTGCCGGTGGCCGGCGTCGCGACGACGGGCCGGGTGCTCACCGTCGACGACGACGGCGTGGTCCTCGATGTCGACGGCGAGCAGCGCCACGTCGCCTGGGACGAGCTGGGCACGGGGCGGGTGCAGGTGGAGTTCGGGCGTGCCGCAGGGTCCCCCGACGAGCCGGACGCCGCAGACGACGAAGCCGACGACGAGCTGGACGAGGACGAGGACTGACGTGGACATCGACATGGCGGCGCTGCGCGCCGTGGAGCGCGAGCGCGAGGTGCCCCTCGACGTGCTGGTCACGGCCATCGAGCAGGCGCTGCTCGTGGCCTACCACCGCACCGAGGGTTCCCAGCCCCGCGCGCGGGTTGAGCTCGACCGCAAGACCGGTCACGTCGTCGTGCTCGCCGCGGAGCTCGGCGAGGACGGCACGGTGCTCCGCGAGTGGGACGACACCCCCAAGGGCTTCGGCCGGGTCGCCGCGGGCACCGCACGCCAGGTGATCATCCAGCGGCTGCGCGCCGCGGAGGACGAGCAGGTGCTCGGGGCCTTCGCCGGTCGTGAAGGCGACATCATCAGCGGCGTGGTCCAGCAGGGTCACGACCCACGGCTCGTCCACCTGGAGGTCGGCGGCATCGAGGCCGTCATGCCCCCCAGCGAGCAGGTGCCGGGGGAGTCCTACCCGCACGGCCAGCGGCTGCGCGCGTTCGTCGTCTCGGTGCGCCGGACCCCCAAGGGGCCGTCGATCACGGTCTCTCGCACCCACCCCGACCTGGTCCGTGCGCTGTTCGCGCTCGAGGTGCCCGAGGTGGCCGACGGCACCGTCGAGATCATGGCGCTGGCCCGCGAGGCCGGGCACCGTTCCAAGGTGGCCGTGCGAGCCACCCGCCAGGGCGTGAACCCCAAGGGGGCCTGCATCGGCCCCATGGGTGCCCGCGTGCGCGCCGTCATGGCCGAGCTGCACGGCGAGAAGATCGATATCGTCGACTGGGACGACGACCCGGCGCGCTTCGTCGGCAACGCCCTCTCCCCGGCGCGCGTGGTGTCGGTTGAGGTGGTCGACGCCGCCGCGCGAGCCGCCCGCGTCGTCGTCCCCGACTTCCAGCTCTCCCTCGCCATTGGCAAGGAGGGGCAGAACGCTCGCCTGGCCGCGCGCCTGACCGGCTGGCGCATCGATATCCGCTCTGACGCCGAAGAGCCCTCCGGACGGCCGGAAGCCGTCGGACGCCGGGAGCGTTAGACTGGTGACTGCCGGGCGCTTCGCCGGGCAGTCCCCGACCCCGTCAGCAGCTCCTGCCGAGCCGCAGCGGACGTGTGTGGGCTGCCGTCAGCGCGGTGACCGGTCGCGGTTGCTGCGCGTCGTCGCGGACCGGAGCGAGGCCCGTCGGGTCCTCGTTCCCGATCCCGGCGCCCGGCTGCCAGGGCGGGGAGCTTGGTTGCACCCTGCGCTGGCGTGCCTGGAGCTCGCAGAGCGCCGGCGTGCGTTCCCCCGGGCCCTGCGGCTGGAGGGTCCGCTCGACGCGGGCGCGGTGCGAGAGCACCTGCAGCAGCACGTGGGGTCGAACGAGCAGTCGATGCACGCGTCGATCCAGCAGTGAATCCAGATAACTGTCCAGCCATCTACGAGAACCGAGAGCGGGTCATCACCTGATGGGCACCCGATGAGCCTCCAGCGATGAGCACCCCCCAGTACTGACCACGGTCCGAGCCTGTCCGGCCCGGACCGGACGAGGAGAACAGTGGCAAAGGTCCGGGTATATGAACTCGCCAAGGAGTTCGGAGTAGAGAGCAAGACGCTCATGTCCAAGTTGCAGGACATGGGCGAGTTCGTGAAGTCCCCCAGCTCGACCGTCGAGCCTCCCGTTGTGCGCAAGCTGAAGTCGGAGTACGCCGCGAACAGCGGCGCCCAGGCTTCTGCCCGCCGCGCGCCGGCCCCGGCAGCGCCCAGCGCCCCCGCGCCGACACCGTCGGCGCCCGCGGTCCCTTCGGCCCCCGGTGCGGTGCGCCCTGGCCCGCGCATGACGCCCGCCGCTCCGGCGCCGAGCCCCTCCGCCGGCACCGCGGCCCCGTCCGCTCCCGTAGCCCCCGCGCCCGTGCGTCCGGCTGCTGCCGCGCCGTCGGCGCCCAGTGCGCCCGCCGCGCCGTCCCCGGCTGCTCCCGCGGCCCCGGCCGCCCCGCAGCCGACGCCGGCCCGGCCCGCCGCCGGACCGTCTCCGGCCGCCCCGTCTCCGGCTCGTCCGGCTTCTGCTGCTCAGGCTGCGCCTGCCGCACCGGGACGTCCGCTTTCGGGCGGCGCCGCGCCGCGCCCGGGTGGGCCGGGCGCTCCTGGCGCTCCGACTCCCGGTGGCCGTCCGGCTCCCGGCTCCGCGCCGCGCCCCGGTGGCCCCGGCGCCCCCGGAGCTCCCGCCGGTGCCCGTCCGGGCGCCCCGGCGCGTCCCGGCAACAACCCCTTCGCGCCCAGCCAGGGCATGCGCGGTGGCGCTCCGCGCCCCGGCGCTCCCCGTCCGGGCAACAACCCCTTCGCGCCAAGCCAGGGCATGCGTACGGGCGCTCCGCGTCCGCAGGGCCCCGGTGCTCCGGGGGCGCCCGGCGCTGCTCCCGCGGCCGGTGCCGGTGATCGTCCGGGCGGTCCGCGTCCGGGTGGGCCCCGCCCCGGTGGTCCGCGTCCCAACCCCGGCATGATGCCGGGCCGTTCCTCGGTCGGCCGTCCGGGCGCTCCCGCTCGCGGTGGCGCTCCGGGTCGTCCCGGCGGCCCCGGCCGTCCGGGTGGTCCGGGTGGTCCGGGTGGCGGCGGTGGCGCTCCGGGTCGTCCCGGCGGCGGCCCCGCTGGTGGTGGCTTCGGCAAGGGCGGTCGCGGTCGCGGCGGCACGCAGGGTGCGTTCGGCCGCTCCGGTGGTCGTCCGGTCCGCGGTCGCAAGTCGAAGCGCGCGAAGCGCCAGGAGTTCGAGGCCATGCAGGCCCCGAGCGTCGGCGGTGTGCAGGTTCGCCGTGGTGACGGCACCACCGTCATCCGGCTTCGCCGCGGCGCCTCGCTGACCGACTTCGCCGAGCGCATCGACGCCAACCCCGCGTCGCTGGTGACGGTGCTGTTCCACCTCGGTGAGATGGCCACCGCCACGCAGTCCCTCGACGAGGACACCTTCCGCACCCTCGGTGCCGAGCTCGGCTACGACGTGCAGATCGTGTCCCCGGAGGACGAGGAGCGCGAGCTCCTGGCCGGCTTCGACATCGACCTCGACGCCGAGCTCGAGGCCGAGGACGACGACGACCTGGCGCCCCGCCCGCCGGTGGTCACCGTCATGGGCCACGTCGACCACGGAAAGACGAAGCTGCTCGACGCGATCCGCTCCACCGACGTGGTGGCGGACGAGGCCGGCGGCATCACCCAGGCGATCGGTGCGTACCAGGTGCGCACCGTGCACGAGGGTGAGGACCGCGCCATCACGTTCATCGACACCCCGGGTCACGAGGCGTTCACCGCCATGCGTGCCCGCGGTGCCCAGGTGACGGACATCGCGATCCTCGTGGTCGCGGCGGACGACGGCGTGATGCCCCAGACGATCGAGGCCCTCAATCACGCGCAGGCCGCAGGCGTGCCGATCGTGGTGGCGGTCAACAAGATCGACAAGGAGGGCGCGAACCCCGACAAGGTCATGCAGCAGCTGACCGAGTACAACCTGGTGGCCGAGCAGTACGGCGGCGACACCATGTTCGTGCAGATCAGCGCGCTCAAGCGGCAGGGCATCGACGACCTCCTCGAGGCCGTGCTGCTCACCGCCGACGCAGCGCTCGACTTGCGGGCCAACCCCGACAAGGACGCCCGCGGCGTGGCCATCGAGGCCCACCTCGACAAGGGCCGTGGTCCTGTCGCCACGGTGCTCGTGCAGTCCGGCACCCTGCGCGTCGGTGACGCGATCGTGGCGGGCAACGGCTTCGGCCGCGTCCGCGCCATGCTCGACGAGCACGGCAAGCCGGTCGAGGAGGCCACGCCGTCGCGCCCGGTCCTCGTGCTCGGTCTCACGGCCGTCCCCGGCGCCGGTGACACCTTCCTGGTGGCCCCGGACGACCGCACGGCCCGTCAGATCGCCGAGCGCCGCGAGTCGGCCGCCCGCGCGGCCAGCCTGGCCAAGCGCCGCAAGCGCATCAGCCTGGAGGACCTCAACGAGGCCCTGGCGGCCGGCAAGGTCGAGACCCTCAACCTCATCCTCAAGGGTGACGGTTCCGGTTCGGTCGAGGCCCTCGAGGATGCCCTGTTGGGCATCGAGGTCAGCGACGACGTCGAGCTGCGGATCATCCACCGCGGCGTGGGTGCCATCACCCAGAACGACGTGAACCTCGCCACGGTCGACAACGCCGTGATCATCGGGTTCAACGTGCGTCCTGCCGAGCGCGTGGCCGAACTGGCCGAGCGCGAGGGCATCGACATGCGCTACTACTCGGTGATCTATCAGGCCATCGACGACGTCGAGCAGGCCCTGCGCGGCCTCCTCAAGCCGGAGTTCGAGGAGGTGCAGCTCGGCACCGCCGAGGTGCGCGAGGTGTTCCGCTCCTCCAAGTTCGGCAACATCGCAGGTTCGCTCGTGCGCAGCGGCACCATCCGCCGCAACTCCAAGGCGCGCGTCACCCGCGACGGCGTGGTGGTCGGCAACGACCTCACGATCGAGTCGCTGCGGCGGTTCAAGGACGACGCGACCGAGGTCCGTGACGGCTTCGAGTGCGGTATCGGCCTGGGCAGCTTCAACGACATCAAGGAGGGCGACGTCATCGAGACGTACGAGATGCGGGAGAAGCCCCGCGCCTGATCCCCTCAGCGTGATCATGGGCAGTCGGCCACCTCAGGGTGGTCGACTGCCCATGATCACCGCGGGGTCTTCCGTGCGGAGCGACACACCGTGTACGTAGGCGCCCTCGTCGTCGACCTGCTCCTGGGCGACGTCCACTCCCTCAAGCACAAGCGGGCCGTGGTGCGCCCGCTGCTCGCCCAGCTCAAGCGGCTCGAGGTGAGCGCGGCCGAGACCGGCCACCAGGACCTGCACCGCAGGGCCGAGCTGTCGGTCGCCGTCGTCGCCGGTGATGTCGCCCACGTGCAGCGTGTGCTGGACGCCGCCGAGCGCGTCGTCACCGACGACCCGGAGGTCCAGATCCTCTCTTCCCACACCATGATCCACAGTGACGACGACTGACGACGACTGACCCACCTGGAGGTAGCCGTGGCCGACCCGGCCCGCGCCCGCAAGCTCGCCGACCGCATCAAGGTCGTCGTCGCCGAGACCCTCGAGCGACGCATCAAGGACCCCCGCCTCGGCTTCATCACCGTCACCGACGCCCGCGTGACCGGTGACCTGCAGCACGCGACGGTCTTCTACACCGTCTACGGCGACGACGAGGCCCGCGCCGGCACGGCAGCGGCGCTGGCGAGCGCCAAGGGCGTGCTGCGCTCAGAGGTGGGCCGCCGCACCGGCGTGCGTCTCACCCCGACGCTGGAGTTCATCGCCGACGCCCTCCCGGAGACCTCCGCCCACTTCGACGACATGCTCGTCAAGACCGCCGCTCGCGACGCCGAGGTGGCCGCACTGGCGAACGGTGCGACCTACGCGGGCGAGGCCGACCCGTACCGCAAGCCCGTCGAACACCTCGACGAGGACGACGACACGGACACCGACGACGATGGCGCTGACGCTGGCGACGACGACGCTGCCGGCACCGACGGGACCCGCTAGACCTCGGCGGGGGCGGGCACCGGCCGGGTGGTCAGGCGTCCGTCGTCGTCGTGGGGGAGCTCTTCCAGCACCCGCTCCGCCGGGAGCGGGCAGCTGAAGAAGTAGCCTTGGGCGAACCGGCATCCGAGACTGACCACCAGCTGCGCCTGCTCGGCGGTCTCCACACCTTCGGTGACCACCGGCAGGTCCAGCGCCCGGCCGACGCCGAGCGCGGTCTCGAGCAGCGCGCGCCGTCGCGGTGAGTCCACGGCTCCGTCGAGGAAGGCGCGGTCGAGCTTCAGGTAGTCCGCGGGGAGCGCGTCCAGGCGCGAGAACGTCGAGTACCCGATGCCGAAGTCGTCCACGGCGACGGTCACCCCCTGCGCGCGCAGCCGCGTCAGGGTGTCGAGGGCCCGCGCCGTGCTGCCCTCCACGACGCTCTCGGTGACCTCCAGCACGAGGGACGTCGCATCGAGTCCCGCGTCGGCGAGCCCCTCCAGCACCGCATCTGCGTAGTCGGGCTCGACGAGTTCGTGACCGGAGGCGTTCACGCTGACGATGCGCGTGTCGTCCATGCGGGAGGCCAGGGCGGCGACGTCGCGGAAGGCCGCTCGGCGGACCAGGGCGCCCAGAGCGATGATCTGCCCTGTCTGCTCGGCCACCGGGACGAAGAGCGCGGGGGAGAGCTCACCGCGCTCGGGGTGGTTCCACCGCACGAGCGCCTCCAGTCCTCTGACTCGTCCGCTGGGGAGCTCCACGAGGGGCTGGAGCACCACGCGCAGACCACCGCCGTCAGGGTCGGCCAGGGCCGCGGCGAGGTCTCGGGCGAGGGTTCCGGTGGACGCGCGGGCACGCGCCGTGCGGTTGCGCCCGAGCTGCTTGGCCTCGTAGAGGGCGGCGTCCGCTCGCCGCAAGCACTCGCTCGCTGGTTCCCGCGCGAGCCGCGACGCCACTCCCGCGGACAGCGGGTGCCGGACCCCGCTCCGGGCGGTCTCCACCACGGCTGCGGCCGCGGGCCCCTCGGAACGGGGCAGGGCGATGGCGAACTCGTCGCCGCCCAGGCGGCCGATCAGCGCGTGGGCGGGCAGGGAGGAGCGCAGCTCCTCGGCGATGGTGAGCAGCAGTGCGTCGCCACCGGCGTGCCCGCGGCCGTCGTTGACGGCCTTGAACGCGTCGACGTCGACCAGGGCCACGCTGAGCGCGCCGCCGGTGCGCTCCGCCTCCACCACCGCCACCTCGAGCGACCTCTCGAAGCCGCGGCGGTTGAGCAGACCCGTGAGCGGGTCGTGGGAGGCTCGCGCGGCACGTGCCGCCAGATGTCCGGCGACGCTCGCCGTCGTCGTCAGTGCCACACACAGCGCGAGCGCACTGCTCAGGGGGACGCCGCGCTCGGTGGTGCACCAGGCGGCGGCGGCCAGGAGCAGGGCGAGCTGGGCCATGCCCGGGATCCTGCGGAAGTAGGAGAAGGTGTCGACCGCCACGAAGAAGTACGCCGTGGACACCACCAGCGCCGTGCTCGTGCTCGGAGCCACCAGCACCGCCAGGGTCGTGAGGGCGGTGCCGGCCCCCACCAGCACGTGGAAACCGCCCCGGGGCACGCGGCGACCGGTCACCGCGGTCAACAGCAGCGCTCCCGCTGCGATGGCGGCCACACCGAGGACGAACAGCCAGCCGCTGGCGCCGGGGTCGGCCAGGGCGGCGAGGACGGTCATCACGCCGCCGGCGGCGTAGAACGCTCCGGTGGTCCGCCCGAGCTCCTGCGGCGCTGCCACCGGTGGGAGCCCTCGCAGCGCCGCGGAGAGAGGGGAGATCACCACGACATGATCGGCCCTCCCGGGAACGGCGTGCATCGGTCGTCGGCAACCAGCGTCCGTACCCACCGTCCGTACCCACCGTCTGCACCGACCGTCTGCACCGACCGTCTGCACCGACCGTCTGCACCGACCGTCTGCACGGACCCACGAGGTGGCCTGCCAGGGTGTCCGGGTGCAGCCGAGCCGGAAAGGCCCCGCCCCGAGCGGCCTGGTGGTCGTCGACAAGCCCGCGGGGATGACCAGCCACGACGTCGTGTCGAGGGTGCGCCGCGCCGCCGGCACCCGGCGGGTCGGGCACGCGGGCACGCTCGACCCCGGTGCCACCGGCGTCCTGCTCGTGGGGGTCGAACGAGCGACCCGCCTGCTCACGCACCTTGTCGGCGCCGAGAAGGAGTACCTCGCGACGATCCGCTTCGGAGTGACCACGCACACCGACGACGCCGACGGCGACGTGCTGGCCCGTGCCGACGCCTCCCACCTCGGCCGGGATGACGTCGAGCGTGCCGTCGCGGCGCTGACGGGCGCGTTCGACCAGGTGCCGAGCACCGTCAGCGCCAAGAAGGTCGACGGGCAGCGCGCCCACGCCCTGGTTCGAGCCGGGCAGGAGGTGGTGCTCGCCGCGCGCCCCGTGGTGGTCAGCGCCTTCGATGTGCTGGACGTTCGCCCCACCCGGGACGAGCGAGCGCCGGGTGTCGCGGCGCTCGACGCCGACGTGCGCGTCGTCGTGAGCTCCGGCACCTATGTGAGGGCCCTGGCTCGCGACGCTGGCGCGGCGCTGGGCGTCGGCGGGTCGCTCACGGCGCTCCGGCGCACCCGCGTCGGGGCCTTCACGGTGGACGACGCCGTCGCCCTCGACCGCCTGGTGGACGACGGCGCCGCGCCCCACCTGCTCGGCCTCGCCGACGCCGCCCGCCGCGTCTTCGCGGTGGCGCACGTCGACGAGGCGCTGGCGCGGCGCCTTGCCATGGGCCAGCGCCTCGCGCCCGGTCACGTCGAGCTGCCGGCCGGGTCAGCCGACCCGGGGGCCGCGCCGGTGGCGGTGCTCGGGCCCGGAGACCACCTCGTGGCGCTGGTGGAGCACCGTGACGGCGCGATCCGCCCCGTGCTCGTGCTCACGGACCCGGCCGACCTCGGCTGACCACCCGGCTGACCAGGCGGCTGGCCACCTTGCTGACCAGCTAGCTGACCAGCTAGCTGACCAGCTAGCTGACCAGGCGGGAAGGAGACAGGTTCGGGCAGCCCTGGCACGCCCCGACCCCGGCGCTTACCCTGAGCCCACGCTCGCGCGATGACGCCGGGCGGTGCTACCGGGAGGCCCAGTGACGGTGACGGTGGAGGCGCGGCGACGCCGTGCCGCGATCGCCTCGGCGCGTGGCGCGCTGCGCGCCCTGACCCCCGGGCCGGCGGCGGTGCGCGAGGAGATCCGCGCCAGCTGGGCGAGGTCGGCGGCCACCGTCGCGCCCGACCTCGATGTCGCCCCGATGTCGGATCCCGACGACGTCGAGCGCGTCTGGCGTGGTTCGCCGCTGCAGCATGCCGTGCGGGTCATGGGCCCGCAGCTGGAGCAGACCGCCGTCGACGGAGACCTCGTCGTCGCCGTGACCGACGCCTCCGCGCGGATCCTGTGGACCTCCGCCGGGCGCGTGATGCGCCGCCGCGCCGAGTCCGTGGGCTTCGCCCCGGGTGGCCGCTGGGACGAGGCCAGCGTCGGCACCAACGCCCTCGACCTCGCCCTGCGCACCGGAACCCTCTCCACGGTGTGGTCGGCCGAGCACTTCGCGCATGCCGTCGAGGGCTGGGTGTGCTGGGCGGCGCCCGTGTACGACGAGCGCACGGGCCGCGCGCTCGGCGTCGTCGACCTGTCCACGACCTGGGACCGGGCCCATCCGTTGGGGCCGGCCACCGTCGGGGCCCTGGCGCAGCTCGTGCAGCACGCCGCCTCCAGCGCGATGTCACACGACGACGACGGCGGCCCTGCCCGTCCGGTGGGGAGCGCCACCGGAGGGGCCACCGGGCAGCTACTGGAGCTGCGCCTGCTCGGCGCCGGGGAGGCCCGCCTGGGCGGGCGGCGCCTGCAGCTGACGCGACGGCAGCTCGAGGTGCTGGCGCTGCTCGCTCTCCACCCGGAGGGGATGTCGCTGCCCGAGCTGCACGCCTCGCTGTACGGCGACGCCCCCGTCACCACCTCCACCCTCAAGGCCGAGGTCAGCCACGTGCGTGCCGCGCTCGGCGGCGCCCTCACATCACGGCCCTACCGCCTGGCGCTGCCCGTGCGCACCGACGTCGACGCCGTGCTGGACGCTGTCGCCCAGGGGGAGTCCACCACCGCCGCCGAGCGGTACGGCGGGGAGCTGCTGGCCGGCACCGAGTCACCCGAGCTGCGCCAGCACGCCAGCTACGTCACCTGCGCGGTGCGGGAGGCGCTGCTGGCCACCCCCGCGCCCGAGGCCGCGCTGCGGTGGGCGCGCACCTGCCCGTGGGACGCCGAGGTGCTCGAGGTGGCCCTGGCCGCCGCGCCTCTCGGTGCGCCGTCGCGGGCACTGCTCGCCGCGCGCCTGGCCGCCGCCGACCTCTGACCAGCTCACCGGAGCAGCCAGCCGACCAGCCAGTCGACCAGGTCACCCGGCCAGCCAGCCGACCAACCTGCTGCCAACCGCGCGCACCACAGCATCGGGGCATCCCCTTCCGGGGAGCACGACACTGAGGTCGAGCAGGAGGTTCGCGATGGCTTACGCCCAGCCCGGCACCGACGGCGCTCTCGTCAGCTACGAGGAGCGGTACGACAACTACATCGGCGGCAAGTGGGTCCCGCCGATCGAGGGCCGCTACTTCGACAACGTCTCGCCCGTCACCGGACACGTCTTCACCCATGTCGCCAGGTCGACCAAGGCCGACATCGACCTGGCCCTCGAGGCAGCGCACGGCGCCAAGGACACCTGGGCCCGCACCAGCCCCGCGCAGCGCGCCACCATCCTCAACAGGATCGCCGACCGGATCGAGGAGCACCTCGAGGAGCTCGCGGTCGCCGAGACCTGGGATAACGGCAAAGCCGTCCGCGAGACGCTCAACGCCGACCTGCCGCTCGCCGTCGATCACTTCCGCTATTTCGCCGGGTGCATCCGTGCCCAGGAGGGCGGCATCTCGCCGATCGACGACAGCACGGTCGCCTACCACTTCCACGAACCGCTGGGCGTGGTCGGGCAGATCATCCCCTGGAACTTCCCGATCCTCATGGCCGTCTGGAAGCTCGCCCCCGCGCTCGCGGCGGGCAACTGCGTGGTGCTCAAGCCGGCCGAGCAGACGCCGTGGTCGATCCTCAAGGTGATCGAGCTCATCGGCGACCTGCTGCCCGACGGTGTCCTCAACGTGGTCAACGGCTTCGGCGCGGAGGCGGGCAAGCCGCTGGCGTCCTCGGACCGGATCGCCAAGATCGCCTTCACCGGTGAGACGACGACGGGGCGGCTGATCATGCAGTACGCCTCGCAGAACCTCATCCCGGTGACGCTGGAGCTGGGCGGCAAGAGCCCCAACGTCTTCATGCCCGACGTCATGGCCTCCGACGACAACTTCCTCGACAAGGCGCTCGAGGGCTTCACGATGTTCGCCCTCAACCAGGGCGAGGTCTGCACCTGCCCCTCGCGGGCCCTCGTCCACGAGTCGATCTACGACGAGTTCATGGACCGCGCCACGAAGCGCGTCGAGGCCATCGTCTCCGGTGACCCGCTCGACACCGCCACGATGATCGGCGCGCAGGCCAGCAACGACCAGCAGGAGAAGATCCTCAGCTACCTGCAGATCGGCCGCGAGGAGGGCGCCACCGTGCGCACCGGCGGCGGCAAGCGGTCCGTTGACGGCCTGCCCGACGGCTACTACGTGGAGCCGACGATCTTCGAGGGCAGCAACTCGATGCGGATCTTCCAGGAGGAGATCTTCGGCCCGGTGGTCTCGGTGACGAGGTTCTCCGACGAGCACGACGCCCTGCGCATCGCCAACGACACGCTCTACGGCCTCGGCGCTGGCGTGTGGACCCGCGACGCCAACACCGCCTACCGCCTGGGCCGTGGCATCCAGGCCGGCCGGGTGTGGGTGAACAACTACCACGCCTACCCGGCGCACGCGGCGTTCGGCGGGTACAAGCAGTCGGGTATCGGCCGCGAGAACCACAAGATGATGCTCGACCACTACCAGCAGACGAAGAACATGCTGGTCAGCTACTCGCCGGACAAGCTCGGCTTCTTCTGATGGAGCCTGCCCCAGCAGGGGTCGCCGCCTCGCGGGTGGACATCACTCCCGAGGCGGCGGCCCTGGTGGCGCAGCTGGTCGAGCAGCACGGACCGGTGATGTTCCACCAGTCCGGTGGCTGCTGCGACGGGTCGTCGCCGATGTGCTTCCCCGCGGGCGACTTCATCACCTCCGAGGCCGACGTCCTGCTGGGGGAGGTGGCCGGGGCGCCGTTCTGGATGTCCGCCTCCCAGTACGAGTACTGGAAGCACACCCACCTCACGGTCGACGTGGTGAAGGGCCGCGGGGCAGGGTTCAGCCTGGAGGCGCCGGAGGGCGTGAGGTTCCTCATCCGGTCCCGGCTGCTCACGGACGACGAGGTGGCGCTGGCCGTGCCGTCACGCGGCGGCTCGTCGTCGTCCTGATGACCTGATTTTCCTGATCACGCAGAAGACCCGCACCCCAGCGCCCACGGTGCGGGTCTTCTGCATGATCGCTGGCGGGTGCTGGGGGACGACGACGGATACGGTCGACGCACTGCCGCCAACCCACGACGGAGCGTCACCGTGAGCACGCCGCCCCCATACGACCCCTACGGACCGCCCCCGCCCGAGCATGTCCCGCCCTCGCTGCCCCCGCACCGATTCGCAAACCCCACCGCCTCGGTGCAGGCGCCGCGGCAGCGGGGCGGGTTCCGCCGCGGGTTCGGGCTCGGCCTGGGGGCCAGCCTGGGAGCGGGACTCGTGCTCGGGGCGATCTCCCTGCTCGTGGGCGGAGCGCTGGTCGCCACGCTCGTGGCGGGCGTCGCCGGGGTGAGCGGCTCGACTGGTGGCGCCGCGGGCCAGCTCCCCACCGAGACCGTCTGGGGTGACCCCGAGGCCTCCGGCCGCCTGCTCGCGATCCCGGTGACCGGCATGATCCTCGGCGGCACCGGCGACGGCGCGACGTTCGGCACCGCCACCTACGGCTACGACGTCGCCCGCACCATCGACGAGCTCGGCCCCGGCGACGCCGACGGCCTCGTGCTCGAGATGAACACCCCCGGCGGCACGATCCACGGCTCCCGCGCCATCGCCGACGCCGTGGAGCGCTACCAGAAGCGCACGGGCCACAAGGTCACGGCCTTCGTGCAGGGGCTGTCGGCCTCCGGCGGGATGTACGCCATGGCGGGCGCGGACGACGTCGTCGTCGATCACGGCAGCCTGGTCGGCAGCATCGGCGTGGTCTCGGGGCCCTTCGAGCGCTACCGCGACGTCACGGGCATCCCCGGGTCGCTACTGGCACCCGGCGTCACCACCGAGGGCGGCATCACGCAGGAGTACCTGTCCCAGGGCAAGGGCAAGGACTTCGGCAACCCCTACCGCGACATGACCGCCGAGGAGCGGGCCGTGTGGACCTCCGGGCTGGCGCGCGAGTACGACGCCTTCGTCGGGTGGGTCTCGCAGGGCCGGGACATCCCCGCGCAACGCATCAAGGACGAACTCGGCGCCTACCTCTACGACGCGCAGACCGCCGTGGATGTCGGCCTGGCTGACGCCGTGCTCGGATACGACGAGGCCTACCGCCGCGCCGCCCAGGGCGCTGGCACTGACCCCGAGGACACCCGCGTGGACCGGCTCACCGGCCCCGGGGCGCTGGAATCACTGCTGGGCCTGGCGGTGCCGAACGACGAGCGCGAGGCGCGGGCCGCGATGGAGCCCGGCCGCAGCGTCGTGTGCGCCGGGGGTCCGACGGTGCTCGCGTACCAGGGGGATCTCGCCGCGGCCTGCGAGCCCCGCTGACCCCCGGCGCTGACGCAGTCAGCGGGGGACCAGCGGGGCTCTGCGGGGTCAGCGGGGGTCAGCGGGGAGTGGTGCCGCCCGATCCGCGGCCGCCGAGGCGGGAGCGGAGCTGCTCGATCTTCGAGCGGTTCTTCGGGTCGCGCGCCATCTCCTGCGCCTTGCGGGTGGCGGTGCTGATGGCCCGCTGCCCCTGGGGACTGCGGGCGAAGCGGGTGAGCTTGTCGAGGATTCCTGCCATCTCCCCATGATCCGTCGGGGTGCTCGTTGGCGCACCCGCTGGACGGCGACGGCGGCGCGGCGTCCAGACTGTCGGGCGTGCAGCAGTGGTCAGGCCTGGAGCAGGTTCCGGCGGGCTTCGGCCCGTCGGTGGTGGCGCTCGGCAACTTCGACGGCGTGCACCGCGGCCACGCCAGCGTGCTGCGGGCCGTGGTGGCGCGGGCGCGTGCGCTCGACGCTCAGGCGGTGGCCGTGACCTTCGACCCGCACCCGCTGGCCGTGCTCAGCCCGGAGCACGCCCCGCCGCTGCTCACCACGCTGCGGCGCAAGCTGGAGCTGCTGGAGCAGACCGGGCTCGACGCCGTCCTCGTGCTGCCCTTCACGCCCGAGCTCGCCAGCTGGACCCCGGAGCGTTTCGTGGCCGACGTCCTGGTCGGAGCGCTGGGTGCGCGGGTGGTCTGCGCGGGGCGCGACGCGCGGTTCGGGCGCGCCGGTGCAGGCTCCCTCGACACCCTCCGTGAGTTGGGCGGGCAGCACGGCTTCGACACCGTCGCCCTGGAAGACGTCCACGGCGACGGTCAGGGCGACGACGACGACGGCGAGCGCCGCTGGAGCTCGTCCTGGGTGCGCGAGCTGCTCGCCGAGGGGCAGGCGGGGGCGGCTGCGGTGCAGCTGGGCCGGCCGCACCGGGTCGAGGGTGTCGTCGTCCACGGAGACCACCGCGGCCGAGAGCTCGGCTACCCCACAGCCAACCTCGGCGAGGTCGAGGTCGTCATCCCCGCTGACGGCGTCTACGCCGGCTGGCTCGTGCGGCTGGACCTGGCCGGCCTCAGCGACGCCGAGGCCGCCGCCCGCGGCGGTCGGGTGCTGCCGGCGGCGATCTCGGTGGGTACCAACCCCACGTTCGACGGGTTGGAGCGGCGCCTGGAGGCGCACGCCCTGGTCGGGCCCGAGGCCTCCGCGAAGCTGGACCTCTACGGCGAGCGGGTGGGCGTCGACGTCGTCGAACTGCTGCGGCCCACGCTGCGGTTCGACTCCGCGCAGGCCCTCATCGACCAGATGGACGCCGACGTCGTGCGGTGCCGCGAGGTGCTTGCCGAGCACCCCGTGGAGTGCTGAGCCCGCAGCCAGGCAGTGGCCGGTGGATTTGGGCCTGTTCGCGCGGCTGTAACATGAGAGCGCCGTTCGATCGGCCGCGGACTGTAGAGCCCGGGTGGACCAGCCCCGGAGCGCCGCGCAACGAGACACCACGAGGAGTGCCGCGCCATGCCCCTTGACGCCACCACGAAGCAGCGCATCATGTCCGAGTACGCCACGGCCGAGGGCGACACGGGCTCCCCGGAGGTCCAGATCGCGCTGCTGACGCAGCGCATCAAGGACCTCACCGAGCACTTCAAGGAGCACCCGCACGACCACCACAGCCGTCGTGGCCTGCTCCTGCTCGTCGGCCAGCGTCGCCGGCTGCTGCAGTACCTGACCAAGACGGACATCAGCAGGTACCGCACGCTCATCGAGCGCCTCGGCATCCGCCGCTGACCCACCGCGACCCCCGGCCCGCGCCGGGGGTCGCTGCACTTCACGCGTTTCAGACTTCCCAGTTCCACCGGGTGGTGCGCGCGAGGCCCGGTCCTCGACAGTGGCCGCCGGAACCCCAACCCCGAGCTCCTCGGAGGACGGGGCGGACCGGCGGCTTCGATCGATGGCCGGTCCGCCCGCTCGCTCCCGGTGTGGTCAACCGACACCGAGAGAAAGAGAGGGAACCCCATGGAGGGTCCCGAGATCTCCGCCAGCACCGCCGTCCTCGACAACGGCACGTTCGGCTCCCGCACTGTTCGTTTCGAGACCGGCCGCCTCGCCAAGCAGGCCGCCGGCTCCGTCGTCGCCTACCTCGACGGCGAGACGATGCTGCTGAGCGCCACCACGGCCGGCAAGCACCCGCGCGACGGCTTCGACTTCTTCCCCCTCACCGTCGACGTCGAGGAGCGGATGTACGCCGCGGGCAAGATCCCCGGCTCGTTCTTCCGCCGCGAGGGCCGTCCCGGCACCGACGCGATCCTCACCTGCCGCCTCATCGACCGCCCGCTGCGCCCCTCCTTCGTGAGCGGTCTGCGCAACGAGGTCCAGGTCGTCATCTCCGTGCTCGCGCTGCACCCTGACGACCCGTACGACGTGCTGGCCATCAACGCCGCGTCCGCGTCGACGCAGCTGTCTGGCCTGCCGTTCTCCGGCCCGATCGGTGGCGTGCGCGTCGCCCTCATCGACGGCCAGTGGGTCGCGTTCCCGCGCCACTCCGAGATCGAGCGCGCTGTCTTCGACATGGTCGTGGCCGGCAGGGTGGTCACGGGCGGCGACGGCTCTGCTGATGTTGCGATCATGATGGTCGAGGCGGAGGCCACCGAGACCTCCTGGGACAAGATCAAGGGTGGCGCCCCGGCGCCGACCGAAGAGGTCGTCGCTCAGGGCCTCGAGGCCGCCAAGCCGTTCATCGCCGAGCTGTGCCGCGCCCAGGCCGAGCTGGCCGCCGCCGCGCAGAAGCCGGCCGTGGAGTTCCCCCGCTTCCTGGACTACCAGGACGACGTGTACGAGGCCGTCAAGGCCGCCGGCACCGCTGACCTGACCGCCGCCCTGGCCATCGCCGACAAGCAGGAGCGCGAGGCCGCCACCGACGCCGCCAAGGCGAAGGTCATCGAGGCGCTCGCCGGTCAGTTCGAGGGGCGTGAGAAGGAGGTCTCGGCCGCCTTCCGCTCCCTGAACAAGTCGCTCGTGCGTCAGCAGATCCTGCGTGACGGCACCCGTATCGACGGCCGCGGCCTGCGCGACATCCGCCAGCTCGCCGCCGAGGTCGACGTGCTGCCCCGCGTGCACGGCTCGGCGCTGTTCGAGCGCGGCGAGACCCAGATCCTCGGTGTCACCACGCTGAACATGCTCCGCATGGAGCAGCAGCTCGACACACTCTCGCCGGTGACGCGCAAGCGCTACATGCACAACTACAACTTCCCGCCGTTCTCCACCGGCGAGACCGGCCGCGTCGGCTCCCCGAAGCGTCGCGAGATCGGCCACGGCGCCCTGGCCGAGCGTGCGCTCGTGCCGGTGCTGCCGAGCCGCGAGGACTTCCCCTACGCCATCCGCCAGGTCTCCGAGGCGCTGGGCTCCAACGGCTCCACCTCGATGGGCTCGGTCTGCGCCTCCACGATGTCGCTGCTCAACGCCGGTGTGCCGCTGCGCGCGCCCGTCGCGGGCATCGCCATGGGCCTGGTCTCGGCCGAGGTCGACGGTGAGACCCGCTACGCGGCACTCACCGACATCCTGGGCGCCGAGGACGCGTTCGGTGACATGGACTTCAAGGTGGCCGGCACCGCCGAGTTCGTCACCGCGATCCAGCTCGACACCAAGCTCGACGGCATCCCCGCCTCGGTGCTGGCCGGCGCGCTGACCCAGGCTCGCGAGGCCCGCCTGCACATCCTGTCGGTGATGGCCGAGGCCATCGACGCCCCCGACGAGATGGCGGACACCGCACCGCGCGTCATCTCCGTGAAGGTCCCGGTCGACAAGATCGGCGAGGTCATCGGCCCCAAGGGCAAGATGATCAACCAGATCCAGGACGACACCGGCGCCGACATCTCCATCGAGGACGACGGCACCGTGTACATCGGCGCCGTCGACGGCCCGTCGGCGGAGGCCGCGCGCAGCGCGATCAACGCCATCGCCAACCCGCAGATGCCCGAGGTGGGGGAGCGCTACGTCGGCACGGTCGTCAAGACCACCGCGTTCGGCGCCTTCGTCTCGCTGACGCCGGGCAAGGACGGCCTGCTGCACATCTCCAAGATGCGCGCGCTGGCCGGCGGCAAGCGCGTGGAGTCCGTCGACGACGTCGTCTCCGTGGGCCAGAAGATCCAGGTGGAGATCACCGAGATCGACCCGCGCGGCAAGCTCAGCCTGTCGCCGGTGGTGGATGAGGCGGCCGAGGCCGCCTCTGCCGCTGACGCGGTCCCGGCCGCGGCGATCTGAGGGACTGATCCGCTGATATGACGGCTGTCCCCCTGCCCCTGGAGCAGGAGGGCACCCTGACCCTCTCCGGCCAGGCCGCTGACGGGCACGGTTCCACCGTGCGCCGCAGCGTCCTGGCCGGAGGCGTCCGGGTGCTCACCGAGGCGGTGCCCGGTCTGCGCTCGGCGACCCTCGGCGCCTGGGTGGGCGTCGGTTCCCGTGACGAGGCCGACGGTCACCACGGGTCCACGCACTTCCTCGAGCACCTGCTCTTCAAGGGCACCGCCACGCGCAGTGCTCTCGACATCGCCGCGGCGTTCGACGCGGTGGGCGGGGAGTCCAACGCCGCCACCGGCAAGGAGCACACCACCTACTACGCGCGGGTGCTCGACGCGGACCTGCCGCTCGCCGTCGACGTCATCGCCGACATGGTCACCTCCGCCACGCTCGACCCCGACGACCTCGAGGGCGAGCGCCAGGTGATCCTCGAGGAGCTGGCGATGAACGACGACGACCCCGTCGACGTCGCCCACGAGCGGTTCACCGAGCAGGTCTTCGGAGCCGAGACGCCGCTGGGGCGACCCATCGGCGGCACCGCGCAGACCATCCTCGACGTACCCCGCGACGCCGTGTGGGAGCACTACCAGCAGCACTACACCGCACCGGGCCTCGTGGTGACCGCCGCGGGTGGGCTCGACCACGACGCCGTGTGCGACGCCGTCGCCAAGGCCCTCGCGGGTGCCGGCTGGCCGCAGGACCAGCGCGCGCCCCTGCCGCGGCGCGGCTCCGGTGGGCGCGAGCACCGGAGCATCTCCGACGGGCTGCCCGGCGGTTCGGTGCTCACCATCGACAGGCCCACGGAGCAGGCCAACGTCGTCCTCGGTGGCGCTGGGCTGCGCGCGGGCGACCCCCGCCGGCACGTGCTCGCCGTCCTCAACGCCATCCTGGGTGGCGGCATGAGCAGCCGCCTGTTCCAGGAGGTGCGCGAGCGCCGCGGGCTGGCGTACTCCGTGTACTCCTTCTCCTCCGGGTATGCCGACGCGGGCCTGTTCGGCGTCTACGCCGGCTGCACTCCCGTCCGGGTGCCCGAGGTGGTGGAACTGCTGGCCCGCGAGTGGGAGCAGCTGGCCGCCAACGGACTGCGGCCCGGTGAGCTGGAGCGGGCCATCGGCCAGGTCTCCGGCGGCACGGTGCTGGCCCTGGAAGACTCCGGCTCCCGCATGTCGCGGCTCGGCAAGGCCGAGCTCGTGCACGGGGAGTACCTGTCCCTGGAGGACGCGCTGGCACGCGCCGCGTCGGTCACCGCCGACGACGTGCAGCAGCTCGCCGCCGAGCTGTGGGCGGCGCCGCACCACCTCACGGTGGTCGGTCCGTTCGAGTCCGACCCTGTGGCGGTGGTCCCGTGAGCACGCGCGTGATCGTGGTCGGAGCCGGCGGGAAGATGGGGCGGATGGCGTGCGACGCCGTCGAGTCAGCTCCCGACCTGCAGCTCGTGGCCCGCGCCGGTCGTAGCGACGACCCAGCGGCCCTCGCCCGCGAGGCTGGTGCCCAGGTGGCGGTGGACCTGTCGGTGCCGTCGGCGTCGCCGGGCGTCGTCGCGGGTCTGGTGGCGGCGGGCGTGCACGTGGTGGTCGGCACCAGCGGGTGGGACGAGGCCGCGCTGGGCCGCCTGCGCGCGCAGCTGGACGAGGCGCCCGCGGGCACCGGCGTCGTCGTCGTCCCCAACTTCGCCATCGGCGCGGTGCTCATGGTGCGCTTCGCCGAGGCTGCGGCCCGATGGTTCACCTCGGTGGAGGTCATCGAGGCGCACCACCCTGCCAAAGTCGACGCGCCGAGCGGGACGGCGGTGCGGACGGCGGAGCTCATTGCGGCGGCGCGCCGGTCGGCAGGGACGGCGTCCGCGCCCGATGCGACGACGTCCGCCGTCGACGGGGCGCGCGGCGCCGACGTCGAGGGCGTGCCCGTCCACAGCCTGCGGATGGCTGGCGTCATGGCTGCGCAGGAGGTCTGGTTGGGCAACCACGGCGAGATGCTCACGCTGCGTCACGAGGCCACCGACCGCACCGCCTACGCACCCGGGCTGCTGCTCGCGGTGCGTGAGGTGGCCTCGCGACCGGGGCTGACCGTGGGCCTCGAGCACCTGCTCGGCGTCTGAGGTGAAGACCAAGGCCGTCATCGGCCTTCTGCTGGCGGCGATGCTGCTCTACCTCGTGCTGCTCGGGCAGCGTGGGGTGGTGCTCATCGCCAGCGGTGAGCCGGTGGCCGTGGCGCTGGGGATCGGCGTGCTGATCCTGCCGCTGGTCGTGGTGTGGGCTATCGGCCGCGAGCTGCTGTTCGGGGTGCGGACCGAGGCGATGGCTCGGCAGCTGGCCTCCGAGGGGCGGCTGCCCCCTGACGACCTGCCCCGCAACGAGGCCGGCCGCATCGAGCGGGCAGCCGCCGACGCGGCGTTCGAGCGGTATCGCGCCGAGACCGAGGCGGCTCCTGACGACTTCGGCTCGTGGTTCCGGCTGGCCTGCGCGTACGACGCCGCGGGGGACCGCAAGCGCGCCCGCGCCGCGATGCGCCGCGCGGGGACGCTGCACAAGGAGACCACCCCCCGTCCGTGATCATGGAATCTGTGCACAGATCCCACCGTGATCATGGGAGTTATGCACACTCGCAGCCATGATCATGGGAGTCCGCCACCCTCGAACGATCGTGCATCCTGTGTCGGTGGATGCAGCTGACCTGGGGGTCGTTGGCTCGGCCGAACGTCGAGACGCGTCGCGCGCGTGGAAGCAGGTGCCCACGAGACAGCGCCTCGAGGTCGTGAAGGCGGCTCGCCGTGGTCAGCTCACCGATGACGATGCGGCCACGGCGGCAGCCCAGCGTTTCGCGATGGTGACGCTGGCGCCGCGCGGTCGTTCCTGGAGCCAGCGAGTGACTCCCAGGATCATGGGACGGCTGCTCCTCGCGGCTGCGCCGTTCGGGCTGGCGGTGGCGATCGTTGAGCGGCTCGCGCTGGGGGCGCCCGAGATGGCGGCTGCCACGTGGGTCCTGGTGGGCGCGAGTGTGCTGGCGGTCCTGTGGGGATGGTTCTGCCTCGAACTCCAGCGCGACTGTGAGGCAATCCTCGCCGCGATGCCGTCCGCCGCGTCTGCGCCGCAGAGCGAGGTGGCCGACCGCCCATGATCACGGCGGTGGTTGTGCACTACGTCCATGATCACGAGGGGTGACGTGCGGGCGTCGGGCCGGGTCCCTCCTCCGGCCCGACGCCCGCGGCTCCGTTGCGGCGCTCCGTCGTGCGCGGTGCTCAGCGCGCGAGCGGCACCGCGATGTCGGTCACGCCGCCCGGCAGGTCGCCGACCTTGGAGGCGGAACCGTTGACGAGGTTGATCTCGTAGAGGCCTGGCTTTCCGCCGACCGTGAGCGAGGCCCACGCCTTCGCGCCGACCGCCTTGCCGTCGCGTAGCTCGGAGAGGATGTCGAAACCCGCCTCGCCCTGCGCGTCCACGCCGAGCGCACCCACCGGCACCAGTGCGCCGGAGTTGGCGGGCGACTGGACGAGCAGCTGGTCGGTGCCCGTGGAGATGTCGTAGAGGACGGTCCCCGTGCTGTCGGCCGTATCGTTGTTCGTGTACGCCGCGCCCGTCACGCCCTTCGTGCCCTGGACCGGCGGGGTGGCTGTCGGCGAGTTCAGCGGGGTGTCCGCAACGGTCTGGGCGCCGGGGGCCGCGAACGGGTGACGCAGGTTCTGGCCGGTGTCGCTGACGATGCGCAGGGCGTTGGCGGCCGGGTTGAAGTCCACGCCGAAGGCGCTGCCCTCCAGGCCGACGGTCAACTGGGCGACCTTGGCGGCGGTTCCGCTGCCGGCGTCGAGGGTGTAGACGCCGCCCTTGTCTCCGACGCCGTAGAGCTTGCCGTCCTGCACGCGGTGGTCGATGCCCACGAGCTTCGCGTCTCCCTGGAGCCCTGAGACCCCGGCTGTCGCTCCGGCGTGGACGCCCTTGCGCACCTTCAGCTGCACGAGCGCTGTGCCTCCCGAGGCCAGACCGACCACGCTCTGGCCACCCCCGTGCCCCTTGCCTCCGCCCTGGTGGGCCTGAGCGGCTCCCACGCCGACGGCGGACAGGGCGAGGGCTCCGGCGGCGGCTGCTGCGGCGGTGCGGGTGAGTCCCACGGTGTTCTCCTCGAGGTCGTCTTCGTCCGATGCCCCTCCCACGCAGGAGGGGTTCACCCGTCCTTACGACGCCCGGAGCGCCCGCGTTCATCGCGATCTGTACTTTTTCGCGAACCGGTCGTGCAGGGCCGCACGCCGAGGAGCGGAGGAACGGGTGGGCCGCAGCGCCTTCGACGTGCGCGCCGCGTACGCCGAGCACAGCGCCTCCCTCGTCGCCTTCGCCGCCAGCGCACTGCGGGACCGGACGCTCGCGGAGGACTGCGTGCAGGAGGTCTTCCTGCGCGCGTGGCGGTCCGCTGACCGTCACGACCCCGACCGGGGCTCGGTGCGCACCTGGCTGTTCGCCATCGCACGCAACGTGGTGGTCGACGCCGCCCGCGCTCGCACTCGGCGGGCGCCCGTGGTGGCCGACGGTTCGACGCCGGAGCAAGCCGACCCGCGTGACGCTCCCGCCGCGGTGGTGGAGCGGATGCGTCTCGCGCAGGCGCTCGCGGCCCTGAGCCCGGAGCATCGGCAGGTGGTGGTGCAGGTGCACCTGAACGGACGCGACTACGCGGACGTATCACAGGAGACGGGCGTGGCCGTGGCCACGCTGCGCACGAGGATGTTCTACGCGCTCAAGGCGCTGCGGACCGAGCTGAGCACGGTCGATGGGGAGGTGGACGACGGTGGACGACGCTGACCGGGCCCTGCTCGCCGCTGCGGCGACCGGCCACCTCGACGACGACGAGCGTTCCCGCCTGGACGCACTGCTCGCCCGCGACCCGGCCGCGGCGGCCGAGCTGGCCGACCTGCGCGGCGTGCTCGCCGAGCTGGAGCCCCTGCGCGACCCCGCGGCGGCGTGGCGCGAAGACGCCTCGCCCGCGCTGGGGGAGCGGTCGACCGGGACGACGACGAGCGCCGCGCCGCTCTCGCAGCTGCCGCGTCAGCGCCGCCCGGCCCGCCGGCCCGCCGCCCTGGCGCTGGCGGCCTGCGTGCTCCTCGCTGTCGGCGGGGTGGGTGGGGCGCTCGTGCGCGGAGCGCTGGACGAGCGCGCGCAGCCCGCCGTCGTCGTCGGGCCTCCGGGAACGCTGGGGGCCGTGGAGCAGGTCTCGACCCGTACCAGCGACGGCGTGGGGGCGACCGCGTCGGTGGTGGCGCACACCTGGGGCACCGAGACCGTGCTCGACCTCACCGGGCTGGTGCAGGGGCGGACCTACAGCGTGGTCGTGGTCGATCAGAGCGGGCGGGCCGTGGCGGCTGGGACGGTGCTCGGCACTGGCGGTGCTGTGGACTGCACGATGAACGCCGCCGTCCTGCGGACCGAGGCCGCGCAGGTGCAGGTGCTCGACCCGGAGGGCACCGCCGTGGTGAGCGTTGACCTGCCGCCCGTCACGGCCTGAGCGGGGGTGTGCGCGCCACTCCTGCACGCTGCTGTCGTGGCGAAAGCCCAGCGCGCGTGAGGCAGCGTTGTGGCGCGGAGTTCCTTGATCGTCACCGGGGGAGGGGGTGGGGTGGCCGACTGTCCATGATCACGGACGGGGGTGGAGGACGCGGGTGCGCGCGGCGCGCGTGGCCCTGGCAGCCATCGCCTCCAGCGGCCCGCGACGACCCGCCTCGCGCACCGCGAGCCCGATCACCACGGCGGCCGCCGCGTGGAACAGCCACGCACCCTCCCCGCCGAGCACGTCGCCCGTCGGGCGCGAGGTCACCACGTGCAGCGAGTACAGCGTCAGCGTCATCGCGCCCGCACCTGCGAGCGGCGCAAGCAGCCACGGCACAACCCGCCCCACCAGCAGGGCTGCGCCCAGCACCACCAGCGCGCTGCCGGTGGTGCCCACGAGGTCGAACGGCGTCGCGGAGTGGGGGGTGTCGACGAGGAGCCAGGCCCACGTCGTCGTCGGCGTGGCACCGGGGAGGAACGTGTCCAGCGCGAGCGGCAGGTCGTAGACCTGCCACGACGGCGGAACCTGACCCTCCAGCACCGCCCGGCCACCCGCGGCCCCGAGTGCTGCCGCGGACATGAGCGGCGCGGCCACAGCCATGACCGCTCCGGTAGCCAGCAGCCAGCCCGCCACGGCCACCCGCTGCAGCGGCAACCGGCCCACCGCCATGCCGACGAGCAGGTACCCCGTCCATGTGAGCACCGGGTACACACCGGTGACGAGCAGCCCCGTCAGCAGCTCCAGCGGGTTCAGCAGGGAGAAGGGGTTGGGGACGTCGAAGGTCGGGGTCCCGTCGGGTCCGGCCACCAGCGGGCGCACGACGCGCGCCACCACCGGGCCGACCACCAGCCAGGTGCCCCCGAGCAGCGCGAGCGTGCGGAACCGCAGCCCGACGAACAGCGCCGCGACGGCGAACAGCAGCCCGTAGTAGACGAGGATCACGTAGATGTAGCCCGGCGCCAGGCCCACCAACAGGCCGACCGCCGCCACCACACCGGCCCGGGCCAGCACCCCGGCGCGGGCCGCTGTCAGTTCCCGGCCTCGCGGCGGCTGGGTCCGCCCGGTCGCGAGGGCCAGGCCGACCCCCGCCAGCACCGCGAACAGCGCCGACGCGCGACCGCTGAACACCTCGTAGACCCAGCTGATGCTCCCGTCGGCGGTCTCTCGCGCGACGAGGTGCGTGCCCATCATCCCCAGCAGCGCCACACCGCGGGCCGCGTCGACACCGACCAGCCGCTCCGGACGCTCCCACCGCTTCGGCCGCTCCGGCCGCGGGCGTCGGTCTGCCGGGATGCTCATCCCCTCTAGTCTGCCCGCCGTGGACACCGAGCCCCTGCCCGTACCCGAGGGGCTGCCCCTCGGCCTCGACACCCTCGCCGGGCGCACCTTCGACGCGGTGCTGTTCGACATGGACGGCACGCTCATCGACTCCGGCCCCGCCGTCGTGAGGTCGTGGATGCGCTGGGCCTCCGAGGAAGGGGTCGACCCGGCCCTGCTGGCCGGCAAGCACGGCATCCCGTCAGCGCAGATCGTGGCGATGCTGCTGCCCGAGAGCCGCTGGGCCGAGGCCACGCGGCGCATCGACGACATCGAGGTCGCCGACACCGACGGCATCGTCGTCCTGCCCGGTGCTCGCGAGGCGCTGTCGCTACCGGTGGGCCGCGCCGCCATCGCGACCAGCTGCACCCGCCCGCTGGCCGACGCCCGGATCGGCGCCACCGGACTGCCCGTCCCGTCGGTGGTGGTGACCGCCAGCGACGTCGAGCGCGGCAAGCCCGACCCGGCCCCCTACCTCCTCGCCGCGCAGCGCCTCGGGGTCGACCCATCCCGCTGTCTCGTGGTGGAGGACGCCCCCGCCGGCATCACCGCCGGGCGCGCGGCGGGGTGCGCCACGATCGCTGTCGCCACCACGCACCGGGTGGAGCAGCTGCAGGAGGCGCGGACCGACGCCGTCGTCGTCGACCTGTCCCAGGTGCGGTTGGTTGCCGACGACGACGGCGTGCGCGTGCTCCCCAGCTGATCGCCGCAGGACCGGCTGCCCGAGGCGTCGGGTGATCTCCGAGTGGCGCTGTCGGCCGCGTGGGGCACCATGGTGGCCTCCCGCAGCGCCAGTACGGGCGCTGCCCGAGTCACCCGGAAGGTCATGACCGCCTCGCGCGATCGTTCCCCGAGCGCTCCCCAGGAGCCTCGAAGTCCCCGTTCTCGAAGTCTCCGCTGGAATCGTGTCGAGGCGGGTGGTGAGCGGTGACCGCGGTCCTGCTCCTGCTCGTCGGCGTCGTGGTGGTGCTGGTCATCACCGCGGGCACCGCGTACTTCGTGGCCCAGGAGTTCGGCTACATGTCCGTCGACAGGGCGCGTCTGCGGTCCCGGGCCGAGAAGGGCGACGCCGCCGCCCAGCGTGCCCTCGACATCACCCGCCGCACCTCGTTCATGCTGTCCGGCGCCCAGCTGGGCATCACCGTCACCGGGCTCCTGGTCGGCTACACCGCTGAGCCACTCATCGGCCAGGCCGTCTCGCAGCTGCTCGGTGTCGCCAGCGTGCCTGCGGGCGTGGGGCTGGCCATCGGCACCGTGGCGGGTCTGCTGCTCGCCACGTTCGTGCAGATGCTGCTGGGGGAGCTGTTCCCCAAGAACTACGCCATTGCCCGGCCCGAGCAGACCTCGACGGCGCTGGCCGCGTCCACCAAGATCTACCTCGCCCTGTTCGGGTGGATCATCAAGGTCTTCGACGCCTCGTCCAACGCCCTACTGCGCCTGCTGCGCATCGAGCCGGTGCACGACGTCGACTCCACCGCCACCGCGCGCGACCTCGACCACATCGTCACCGCGTCCCGCGAGAGCGGTGACCTGCCGGCGGAGCTGTCGGTGCTGCTCGACAGGATCCTCGACTTCCCCGACCGCGACGCCGAGCACGCGATGATCCCGCGGCCCCGCACCGACGTGGTGCGCGCGGAGACCACCCTCGACGAGCTGCGCGAGCTCATGGCCACCGGGCACTCCCGCTACCCGGTCGTCGACGACTCCGACGCGGTGGTGGGCGTGGTGCACCTCACCGACCTGCTGAGCGCCGGCGCCGGAGTGCGCACCGCCGCTGAGCTCGCCCGCTCGCCGCACCTCGTGGCCACGAGCACACCGCTGCCCGTGGCGCTGCGGTCCCTGGCCGACTCCCGGGAGCAGCTCGCCTGCGTCATCGACGAGCACGGCGGCCTGGCCGGTGTGCTGTCCCTGGAGGACATCGCCGAGGAGGTCGTCGGCGAACTGACCGACGAACACGACGACCCGGCCTCCGCATCTGCCAGGCCCCTGCGCGCCATCGGCGACGTGTGGGAGGTGTCAGGTCAGGAGCCCCTCGACGAGGTCGAGCGGCTCGTCGGCCATGACTTCCCGCACCACCACGACGCCGAGACGCTCGCCGGTCTCGTCATCCATGCCCACGGCACCCTGCCGGGCGTGGGCGACACGGTCGAGGTCGAGCTCCCGCCCGACCCGGGCTCCGTTCTGGACGACGAGCCTGACGCCCCGTGGGTGCTGCGCCTGGCGGTGCTGGCGCTCGAGCGGCACGTGCCGAGCCGGGTGCGCGTCGAGCTGGTCGGCGGCCCCGCTCACGCGACGACCGACGAGACGACCGACGACACGACCAACGAGACGACCGAACGGTCCGGCGCTCAGGAGCAGGAGGTGCGCGCATGAGCTGGTTCGAGGTCATCACCTGGACCGCCGTCATCATCGCCGTCTCCGCGTTCTTCGTGGCCGTGGAGTTCGCGATGCTCGCCGCCAAGCCCTACCGGCTGGAGGACTCCGCCGGCCGCTCCCGCTCCGCGCGGGCCGCGTTGCGGCTCTCCCACGAGCTCACCGTCGTCCTCGCCGGCTGCCAGCTCGGCATCACGGCCTGCACCCTGGCGCTCGGCGCCATCACCAAGCCCGCCGTGCACTACGCGCTGACGCCGCTGCTGGAGAGCAGCGGGATGCCGTACTGGGTGGCCGACGTCGCCGCCTTCGTGCTCGCCCTCGTGGTGGTGACGTTCCTGCACCTGGTCGTGGGGGAGATGGCGCCCAAGTCGTGGGCCATCGCCCACCCCGAGACGTCTGCGACGTTGCTGGCGCTGCCGATGCGCGGCTTCATGATCCTCACGCGCCCTGCGCTGCTGCTCATGAACGAGATGGCCAACGCCATGCTGCGCCGCATCGGCGTGGAGCCCGTCAACGAGAAGCAGGACGGCTCCACCTCCGACGACCTGCGCCAGCTCGTCGAGCACTCCGCCAACGTCGGGGCCCTCGACGCCAGCTACCGCGCACGCATCACCGGGGCGCTCGACCTCGAGCAGCTCACCCTCGCCGACATGCTGCCCGAGCGCCCCGTCATCACCGCGGTCTCCGCGCACGCCACCGCGGGGGAGGTCCGCGAGGCCAGTCGCGCCTCCGGCCACCTGCGGGTACTTCTGCACGACGACGACGGCGTGCCCCGCCGCGTCGTCCACGTCCGCGACACCCTGCTGCTTCCCGACGGCGCCCCCGTCGACGCGCAGGCCAGCGACGTGCTGCAGCTCAGCTCCGGCACCCCCCTCGGGACGGCGCTCGCGGCGATGCGCCGCACGAGCAACCAGCTCGTGCTGGTGCACGACCAGCACGACGACGGCGCCCCCGATGGCTCACGGGGCGCTGCGCGCGGCGTGGTGACCGTGAGGGACATCATCGGTCGGCTCTTCCCGGAGACCGTGCAGGCTCCCGAGCCCGTGCGCGCCCCGGGTGCGTCGGCGCCGTCCCCGTCGCGGCGGGCGCTCGGCACGAGCGCAGCAGCCGCGCGCTGACTCGCACGCCCGTCGCTGCTGAATGGCACAGGGCCACCCCGCGCCAGGAGGAATGGCACGGGGTGGCCCTGTGCCATTCCGGGAGTGGAGCAGATCCACCCGGGCACCCGTGCACTGCGGCGCGAGCCCGGATTCGCGTTGCCTCTCCTCATCGCCTCCGGTGCACCACCGGAGCACCGGACACCGAGGAGAACGCCATGAGCAGCACCGTCGTCACCAGTGCTGGCACTGTCGCTGGCAGCACCGATGCCTGCGCGGTAGCCCTCGTGCTGGCCGTGTGGGTGGTCGGGGCCGTCGCGCTCGCGTTGCTCCTCGCCGGGGTCATCGCCTTGCGGGAGCATCGGTAGGGTCGTCCGACGTGCCTGAGCTGCCTGACGTGCCAGAGATCGAGTTCCGCAGTGACGTCACCGTGGAGCTGGTGAAGGCCAGCGCCCGCGACGAGGACGTCGTCTTCGCCGCCCGGGTCTCCACCAAGGGCGAGCAGAGCCTGTCCGACGTGGCGTCCGAGGCGGAGCGTTCCGCCGGGCTCATCCGATACCTCATGCGGGACCGGCACGGCAGCCCGTTCGAGCACAACTCGCTGACGTTCTTCGTGCAGGCGCCGATCTTCGTGTTCCGCGAGTTCCAGCGGCACCGCATCGCCAGCTACAACGAGGAGAGCGGCCGCTACCGCCAGCTCCGCCCGGTGTTCTACGTGCCGGCTCGTGAGCGCGCCCTGCAGCAGATCGGCAAGGCCGGTCACTACACGTTCGAGCCCGGAACCGACGAGCAGCACGAGCTCGTCACCTCCGAGATGCGCCGCGTCTACACCGAGGCGTACGCCTCCTACCAGCGCATGCTCGACGCGGGCGTGGCCCGTGAGGTCGCCCGGGCCGTGCTGCCGGTGGCCACGTACTCGTCGATGTACGTCACGCTGAACGCCCGCTCCCTCATGAACTTCCTCTCCCTGCGCACGCACCGGGCCGACGCGGCCTTCCCGTCCCACCCGCAGCGTGAGATCGAGATGTGCGCGGAGCAGATGGAGGCGTTCTGGCGGCCGCTGATGCCGCTGACGGCCGCGGCCTTCGACGCAGCGGGCCGCGTCGCGCCGTGACTCGCGCGGAGCCCGATGCCGCGACCCGGGTCGGCGCGGTGTGGGCGCAGGACCGCCGCGGCGTCATCGGCGTCGACGGCACCATCCCCTGGGACGTCCCGGAGGACAGGGCCCACTTCGCCAGCACCACGCGAGGTCACGGCGTGGTGATGGGCCGCTCCACGTGGGACTCCCTGCCCCCGCGGTGGCGTCCGCTGCCGGGCCGGCGCTGCGTGGTGCTCACGCGCGACCCGTCCTGGTCCGCGCCCGGCGCGGTCACCGCCAGCGCGCTGGGGGTCGCCGTCGCCGCGGCCGCGGAGCCGGGGGAGGGTGCCGACGGCGAGGTATGGGTGATCGGGGGGGCGCAGGTCTACGCCCGCGCGCTGGCCGAGAACGCCCTCGACGTCGTCGTCGTCACCGAGGTGGACCTCGACGTCGACGCTCCTCCCCCCGGGGAGGAGCAGGACGACGACGGCGACCGCCGCGCCCCGCGGGCGCTCGCGCCGCACCTCGACCCGACCGCGTGGACCGCCGTGCGCCGCGAACCGGAGGTCGGCTGGGCCACGTCGCGCACCGGGCTGCGGTACCGCATCACCTGGTACGAGAGGAGCTGACGCTGGCGTGGGGCTGCGTAGTCGTCCGGAGTCCCTCGCCGTCGCGTCGCTGCTGGCCGCGACGGGCGGGTACCTCGACGCGTACACGTACGTCGCGCGCGGTGGGGTGCTGGCGGCGGCGCAGACCGGCAACGTCATCCTGCTGGCCGTCGCCGCGGGGGACGGTGACCTCGGCCGTGCCCTGGGCCACGTGCCGAGCCTCGTCGCGTTCGTGGCCGGGGTGCTCCTCACCGAGGTGATCGGCGGACCGGGCTGGCGACGGGTGCTGCGGCGGCCGGTGCGCGTCGTCCTGCTGCTCCAGGTGGCGGTGCTGCTCGCGGTCGGGTTCGTCCCCGCGGCCCCGCCGGGGACGGCGGTGACCTCGGCCGCGTCCGCCGGTGTGGCTTTCGCCGCCGCGATGCAGCTCAACGTCTTCAGGTCGGTGCGCGGCATGACGTACGCGACCACCTTCGCCTCCGGCAACCTGCGCAGCTTTGTGGAGCAGACCTACGCCGTGCTGCGGCGTCGCGGAGACCGGGCGCTCGCCGCACGGCAGGCCCGTGACATCAGCGCGGTGCTGGCGGCGTTCGTAGCGGGTGCCCTCGCGGGGGCAGTCACCACCGACGCGTGGGGTGTGCGGGCGGTGTGGGGCAGCGTCGCGCTGCTGCTCATGGTGCTGGCACTCGTCGTGGTGGAGACACGGCGCCTCGAGCGGAGCTGACGCCGTCCGCGCCAGGCGCTGACGCGGACTCGCATGATCGTGGCGGGGGTGGGGCCACCGAGGACTGTCAGGACCGGGAGGCGGTCAGCGTGACGAGCACCTCGACGTCGCCGGTTGACGCGGCGGCGTCGTCGGCGGTGACGCGTCCCGTCAGCCGGTAGGTCCCGGGCACCGGGTGGACGAGGGTGACCAGCCAGCTCGCCTGGTGCTGCAGGTAGCCCTCGCGGGTCTGCGCCGGCAGCGACGCTCGCCAGGTCTCGAAGTCGACGGCGACCAGCCGGCCGCCGTCGACGTCGTCGATCTCGACGGGAGAGGGTGCCTGCTCCAGGGAGCCGGGCACCCAGGCATCGGCGGCGGTGTCGTGCAGGTGCACGGTCACCTGGACCACCTTGCAGGCGGAGAGGTCCTGCGCGGCGTAGCCCGCGAGGTCGCGCACGCTCGCGCCCACCGTCGGCCCGTCACCACCGAGGCTGGCGGCGGTGGATCCCTGGGCGGTCAGCGCCCGCGCGGTGACGGTCACGTCGACCCGTCCCTCGTCGGCGCGCGGTAGACAGCCCGGCACCCCGTACGGTCCCCGCGCCTCATCGACGCCGGTCCCCGAGTCGATTCCGGAACCGACGAAGGGAACGGCGAGCGCGGCCAGCAGCGTCGCTGCCGCCATGAACGTGACGACGAGTACGCCTCGGCGCGAGAGCCGAGGTTGGCCGGCGTCGTCGTCCTGAGCCTTCGGCACCCCGACAGTCTCGCTCGCCTCCCGCTCGCCGATCGCGGCACGACCAGGACAAGCCGCGGGCGCCGGCCTTCACCGACGCCCGCGGCCTGTGGTCATGGCCGCTCAGGGCGTCATCGGCTCTCCTCGGGGGCTAGAGCGGAGGGTGAAGCGGGGGCAGGTGTGGTGGTGGAGGTGCAGTCGCGCAGCCAGGCGGCCGCGCGTGACCGGTACGCGGCGATGCCCTTGTAGTCGGCCATGTCCTGGGGAAGCTCGGTGAGCACCGCGGCGGTGCGCTCGCGCCACGCAGGGACGCGGGCGATGTCGGCCAGCGGCAGCAGGTGGGTGCGGATGAGGAACATCACCGCGCCCGACTCGGGCAGCCGGAGCAGGTGCTGCACCTCGACCCGCAGGTGCACGAGGTGGCCGAACGCGTCGTCGTCGACGTGCAGCACCATCGCCCGGTCGGGGCCCCACTCGGGGTAGGTCTCCGTGGCCACGTCGAGCCGGCGTCCCACCGTCAGCGTCCAGTTGGTGCGCCGGTAGACCTGGCCCGGCTGCAGCCGCAGGATGAACTCGCGTGCTCGCGGGATGACGCCCTCGGCGTGGACCCGGGGGACCGGGCCGTGGATCTCCAGGAACGTCATGCCGAGGTCGAACCCGAACGACCAGTCGGCGGCGAACGTGACGACTCCCGCGTCTCCGTACAGCTCTCCGCTGCGCTGGTCGAGCAGGACGACGTCCTCCTGGACCTGCTGGCAGGCCCACGCCAGCGGCTCCGCAGGCAGGGTCTCGCGGCGGCCGACGACGAAGGTCTGCTCGATGCCGAGAAGGTCGTTGCGCCAGCGGTAGGTCGGACCCTCGGCGTCCACCACGTCGAGGTGGAAGGCGTCGGGGCGGGCGGAGGCCAGCTCCCGCAGCAGGACCAGCATCGCGTCCCAGCAGGCGACCTCCATGTGCGGCAGCACGCCGTAACGGGAGGGGTCACGCTCGAGCAGCACGGCCCGCTCGGCGAGCTCGCGGTGGTACTCGGAGTCGACGGTGACGACGGACGCGCCCCACTGCCCGACCGGCGTGGCCACGGGGGAGCGGGCGGGCTCGACGTTGGTGGAGTACCGGTAGGAATCGTGGGAGAACGGGAAGGGGAAGCCTTCGAGCAGGTCGGCGGCGGTGCTCGTGGGCAGGCTCAGTGCGGTCACAGGTGGACCTCCAGGTCGGCCGCAGCGCCCGAGGTGGGCAGGGCACGGGAGACGCAGGCCATGGCGCAGCGGCCGGCGCGCTTCTCGTCGTCGTCGAGATAGAGGTCGCGGTGCACGAGGCGCCCGCCCTCGGGAACCGTGACCGACACCCGGCACTCACCGCACACGCCCTGGCGACACAGGTTCGGGACCGCGAGCCCGGCGTCCTCCAGGGCTTCCAGCAGGCTGGTGCCCGCCGGCACCTCCACGGTGCGGCCGGCCACCGCCACCTGGAACGGTGCGCCCGGGTCGAGGGCCTCGACGCCGAACGACTCGGTGTGCACGCGGCTCGCCGGCCATCCGCTGCGCGCTGCAGCCGCGGTGACCAGCTCCATGAAACCCGCCGGACCGCAGCAGTACAGGTGGGTGCCGAACGGCTGGGTGCGCAGCAGGTCGTCCAGGAGAGCGGTGAAGGATTCGCGGTCGGTGACCGTGGTGACCCGTGCTCCGCGTGCGGCCAGCTCGGCCAGGTCGGCGGCGTGCGCCCCCGCGCCGCTGCGGTGCAGGTGCACCAGCTCCGCGTCACGACCCCAGCGCACCGCCGAGCGCAAGTGGGAGACCAGCGGCGTGACACCGATCCCGGCGCCCAGCAGCAGGTGCTTGGCCGCCCGCTGGACCGGAGCGAAGCCGCTGCGCGGCCCGAGTGCCGTCACGCGGTCTCCGACGGCCAGGTCGTGCACCCAGGCCGACCCGCCGCCCTCACGAGCCCGCAGCACCGAGATCCGGTAGTCGAGCGGATGGGCGTTCTCGCCGGTGAGCGAGTAGGCGTTGGCCGTCGGCCGGGGGCGAGCAGACCCCGGCGGACCCGCCGGCACCTCGAGCACGACATGGCTGCCCGGCGTGAACGGCGGCAGGGGAGCGCCGCCGGCATCGGCCAGCACCAGCGAGCGGATGCCGGGCACGGAGTCATCGAGGGCGACGACGACGAGCCGCAGGCGCTCGCGGACGCTGCCGCTCATGCCCGTGGTTCCGGCCACGACCAGGGCTGCTCCTCCGCATCGGCCATGTACCCGAGGTGGTGGCCGGTGCGGCGTGAGACGTGGGGGTGCACCACGAGGCGGCGCGAGCAGCCGCTGCACGAGGTCTCGCCCTCCAGGGCGGCCGTCGTCACGGTGGTGGCGGCGCAGTGGACGCACCAGACGGTGCGCTCGGTGGCATCGACGACGCCGATCACCACCTCGTCGTCTTCGGCGCCCGCTGCCAGCACCGCGGCACGCACGGCGAGGCAGTCGCGTGCGGTTCCGGTGAGGAGGATCCGGTGCCCGACGAGGGCCCGGTGAAGGTCGGCAGTGAGGACGGCGACGGCGGCCTCGGCCGGGAGCTCGCGGTGGACCACGGCACCCGCGGGCCGGGCGGCGAGCTGCGCCGTCCAGGCCTCCGCGATGGCCCGGGCCGCGGGCAGGTGCCGCGACCCCGGGTCACCGATGACGACGAGCGAGAAGGTCCGACCTCGCTGGTCGAGAGTGCCGACCTCGGGCGCGATGGCCCAGGTGGGCACGCTGGAACTCTCCAGCCGGATCACCGGGAGACTCCGATCTGCGGGAAACGCGGTCTGCCCTCATGAAACCCAGGAGGGATTACCGTCGCGTGACCGGATCTTTACTTCGACATTGCTGTGATCAGCGTCTGCTCGCCGGTGTCGTCCGGGGCTCGGTCGCCCGCCTCAGCTCTCCTGGAGCTCCTCGACCTCCACCTCGAACGCCTCGGAACTGGCGGACGGGAGCAGCGTCTCGAGGTCCCTCAGCTGCCGGTACAACGGCACGAGGGCTCGGTACAGCCCCTCGTGCACGGGGCGCAGGGCGCTGTAGACGGCGACGGTGGCCGGGTCAGGCTCGACGACCTGGACGACCGCCGGGGCAGGCAGCTCGTCGACGGAGCCCACCAGGCCGATGGCCTGCAGCCCCAGCGCAGCGGCCCCCCACGCGGACCCTTCGGCGGCGGACACGCAGGTGACGGTCAGCCCGAGGCAGTCGGCCAGCATCTGCCGCCACAGCGGGCTGGCGGCGAAGCCGCCCGTGGCGTGCACGCGCGTGACGGTGTGGCCGCTGGACCTCAGGGCGTCCAGCACCAGGGCCAGCTGCTGGCAGACGCCCTCGAGCACCGCCCGCACGAGGTGCTCGCGCCGGTGGTGGCTGCGCAGGCCGATGCACGCCCCGGACGGCAGCGAGCTCCAGTGGGGTGCCCGCTCGCTGAAGAGGTACGGCAGCACCACCAGCCCCTCGCAGCCCGCGGGGGCGCGGGCCGCGAGGTCCGTGACCGCTGACTCGGGGGCATCGCCCAGTTCCGGGGCGATCTCCACCAGGTCTGCGGCGAAGGTGTCCGCGGCCCACCGCAGGGCGGCTCCGCCGTTGTTGATGGCGCCTCCGATGACCCACCGCCCCGGCAGCAGCGCGTAGCAGAAGGACCGGCCGGCCGGGTCGTACGACGGTGCTGCGGTGGTCAGCCGCAGGGCGCCGCTGGTGCCGATCGAGCAGGCGGCCACGCCGGGTTCGAGGGCCCCCACCGCGAGGTTGGAGAGCGGCCCGTCCCCACCGCCCGCCACGACGGAGACGCCGGGATCGAGGCCGAGGTCGCCGGCGACGTCATCGAGAAGGCGCAACGACGCGTCCGTGGACGGGACCAGCCGCGGCAGTGCACGCTCCGCGAGACCCGCCGTCTCCAGGGCCAGCGGCGACCACTGCAGGCTGGCCAGGTCCATCAGGCCCGTTCCCGACGCTGTCGAGTGGTCGATGACCCAGTCCCCGCACCAGCGGTGGAGCAGCAGGTCCTTCACCCCGACCCACCGGTCCACCGCCTCGGCCAGAGAGGGCTGGTTCTCCCGGAACCAGAGCACCTTGCACAGGGGCGACATCGCGTGCACCGGGGTGCCGGTGAGCTCGTGGAGGCGTCGACCCGTCGGGGTCTCCGACAGAGCCTCCGCCTGGGGAGCGGACCGGGTGTCCGCCCACGTGATCAGCGGTGTCAGGGGAGCGCCCAGTGCGTCGACCCCGATCAGCGAGTGCATCGCGCTGCTGAAGGAGATGCCGACGACGTCGACGGTGCCCAGGCGTCGGGCGCGCCGCACCGCGGCGGCCGTCGCGGTGCGGATGGCAGCCAGCACCACGGCAGGGTCCTGCTCGGCGTAGCCGGGGGAGGGGACGAGCAGGGGATAGGGCACCGAGGCCGAGGCTACGGCCGCGCCGTCGGGGGTGAACGCGACGGCCTTCGTCGCCGTCGTCCCGATGTCGATGCCGACGACGGCGGGCGTGCGCTGTGCCGGCTCCATCGCGGGCTCCTTCAGTGGCTCCTTCACTGGCACGGATCAGACCACCAGGTCGAGGAGCAGGACGCAGACCAGACCGACGACGGACACCACGCACTCCATGAGTGACCACGTCTTGAAGGTCTGCCCGATGGTCATGCCGAAGTACTCCTTGATGAGCCAGAAGCCCGCGTCGTTGACGTGGCTGAGGAACACCGACCCCGCACCGATGGCGAGCACCATGAGGGCCACCTCGGGGGCGTCGAGCCCGGCGGCGAGCGGAGCGGCGAGGCCGGCGGCGGTGACCGTGGCGACGGTCGCCGAGCCGGTGGCCAGGCGGATGAAGACCGCCATCACCCATGCGGCGATGAGCGGGGAGACCGGCGCCCCGGCCATGGCGTTGCCGATGACCTGGCCGACGCCGGAGTCGACGAGTGTCTGCTTGAAGCCGCCGCCCGCACCGACGATGAGCAGGATGCTGGCGATCGAGACGAACGAGGAGTCGACGAGGCGGGACAGGGTGGCCCGGTCACGTCCGGTGCCGGTACCGAGGATGACGAGCGCCGCGAGCGCGCTGACCAGCAGAGCCACGAGCGGGGCGCCGAGCAGGTCGGTGACCGTCCGCAGGAGGGTGTCCTCGCTGCCCGGGACGAGCTCGACGACGGCGCGCAGGAGCATGAGGACGACGGGCAGCAGCACCACGGTGACCGCGGCGAGGAAGGACGGGCGCCGTGCGCCGTCCTGGGTGCCCTGCGCTGCGTCCCCCGCTGCTCCGGTGGCGGTGTGACCGCTGCCGCCGGAGCCGCCGGCTCCGGTGCTGACCAGCAGGGCCGGGGCCTCCAGGGGGACCCAGCGGGCCATGGGACGGGCGAGGATCGGGCCGGCGATGATCACGGTGGGGATGGCGACCAGCAGGCCCAGGCCGAGGGTCAGGCCCAGGTCGGCCTTGAGGGCGTCGACGGCGATGAGCGGGCCGGGGTGCGGGGGCACGAGGCCGTGCAGCGCCGACAGGCCCGCGAGAGCCGGGATGCCGAGCAGGATCACCGGGCGACGGGTGCGCCGGGCCACGAGCATCACGACGGGAATGAGCAGGACGACGCCCACCTCGAAGAACAGCGGGATGCCGATGACGAAGGCGATCAGTGCCATCGCCCACGGGAGTCGCTCCGAGGGGGTCTTCGCGATGACGGTGTCGACGATCGCGTCGGCGCCGCCGCTGTCGATGAGCAGCTTGCCGATGATCGCGCCGAGGGCGATGAGGACGCCGACGCCGCCGATCGTGCTGCCCAGGCCGGTGCTGAAGCTGGTGAAGGTGTCGGACAGCGGCACGCCGGCCACCACCGCGAGCAGGGCCGAACCCAGCACCAGGGCCAGGAACGGGTGGAGCTTGAGCCACGTGATCAGGAGGACGATCGCGATGATGCCGACGACGGCTGCGACGATCAGCTGCCCTTCGCCGGCGGTGGTCGATGTCGCGGCGCTCAGTACAGGCACCATGGAGACTCCTTCGTCTGTCCGGGCGGCGTCCGGGTGGGGTGGGCGCGCGCCGTGGTGCCAGAAGTGTGCCCATTGGTGTGACTAATGTCCAGGCAATGGGATGACCAATAGAGAGGAGTCTCGGGATGGCGGTGACGACGATGTCCGCCGAGACCCTTCACGAGGGCGTGCTCGACGTGCTGGGCGCGGAGATCGCCGGGGGGACGCCTCCGCCCGGGTCGGTGCTCCGGCTCGAAGACCTCGCCGCCCGCTTCGACGTCTCGCGTACGGTCGCGCGAGAGGTGGTGCGCATCCTGGAGTCGATGTCGATGGTCTCCAGCCGACGCCGGGTGGGGGTCACCATTCGGCCGCTCGCCGAGTGGAACGTGCTCGACCCCCGCGTCATCCGCTGGCGGTTGGCCGGCACCGGCCGTCGAGCGCAGCTGACCTCGCTCACGGTGCTGCGCGCGGGGGTGGAGCCGGTCGCCGCCAGTGAAGCGGCGCACCGGGCGTCTGCCGATCAGATCGACCGTCTGCTCGCGCTGGCCCGCGACCTCCTCGAGACCAGCCGCCTCGGAGACCTCGCCTCGTTCCTCGAGGCAGACATCGCCTTCCACCAGACCGTGCTGGAGGCCAGCGGCAACGAGCTGCTGGCGGCCCTGCACCCCGCCATCGCCGAGGTGCTCGTCGGTCGGACGCAGCACCAGCTGATGCCCAATCCGCCGCGCGACGTCGCCGTCGACCTCCACCGGCAGGTGGCGGAGGCCATCGCCCGGCGCGACGCCCGAGCCGCCGGCGACGCCATGCGGAGCATCGTCTCCGAGGTGGGCGGCGCCCTCACCGAGTGAGTGCGCGCCTGTCGTCTTCACCGGACTCTGCCTGTCGCGCCCACATGGGCTGGCTGTGCCATCAGGTGTCGCGGCGCTCGCGAGCGGTCACATAGCTCCGCACCCAGCGCGTGACGCGGCGCTGGACTCCGACTGGAGCCAGCAAGTCGGCGCAGCGGCGCAGCAGCACTTCGGGGTCGAGTAGTTCAGCGTCCAGCAGCGCGGCGACGAACTCATGATCCTTCTCTCGGGAGGCCACGAGCTTGGATACGGCGAGGTCGTGAGGATCCAGGCAGTGAGCGCGTCCGGGCTCGCTGGACCGGCTCTGCCAGATCACCACGCGAGCACGCCAGTCGTGCGGGAGGGTTGCCGTGGTCAGGTCCACGCCTTGGGCGTAGTAGCCATAGGTGGCGTGGAACTGCCCGTCCTCGCCGAGGATGCCGTCGATGAGATCCGACTTGGCGTTGTCGGGGTCGTCCCAGAAGGTGAAGTCCGCCTCGATGGAGGCGACGGCGGCGTCGGGGAGGTCGTCTTCGTCGTACGAGCCCAGGATCGCCTGGGATCCGATGACGACGATCTCGCGGTCATTGGCAATCTTGCTGGCGGCGCGGAGCAGGTGTGCGAGGTGCTCGCGACGCATCAGCGAGCAGGGGCGCGCGCGGCGCGGTCGTGATCGGAGAAGTTGGCGCGCACCCGTTCGCGGGTCCGCTCGTCCAGCACTCCGGCGAAGGGGCTGTTCTGGCGCAGTTCACGGGCGCGCGGGGAGGTGGACGTGAGGGTGTGCAGCACTGCCTCGAGGGGGCCGTCCAGGAGATGTTCCCACTCGGCGAGCCATCGGGCGGCCTGGCCGCGCGTGTGGCGCTCCTGGAGGCGGGCGAGGTTGTGGCGGGCAGTCGCCAGGGTTGCTTCGGGCTCTTCGACCAGGCGTCCTGCGACTGCGTAGGAAAGCCACAGGCTGCGCCGCTGGTCGCGAGTCATCCTCGCTGAGCGTGCCGCGAACGCCTCCAGCTCAGCGCGGGTGATGCGACGGTGAGCGCCGGAGGTGACGTAGGCGAGGTCGCCGCGGTCGCACAGGTTCACGATGTGCTGGCGGGAGACACCGAGCATGGTTGCGGCCTCGCCCGTGGTGAGCAGGTCATCGCTCGCCGAGGCGCTCGCCTGGTCGAAGGTGAAGCTTCGCATGAAGCAAGGGTATCGACACAAACACAATAAACACAACAAGTAGGCAGCACATTGGTGTTTCTAGCGTTAGAGAGGCATGGTCTCGAGCGGTGAGGGCCATGGGTATCTGACCGTCGCCAGGTCGCCATCCCTGGCCCGCGCGACAGTGCCCGAGTGATCGTCGCCACGGCGCACGGGGCAGAGGGCGGTGATCCCGCCGGAACCATCCGGGCCGGTGCGGACACTCCTGGGTGTGGACGACGTGGACGACACCGCGCTGTGGCAGCGGAGCACCGCCGGTGACGGCGAGGCCTTCGCGCTGCTCTTCGACCGTCACCACGCCCGCGTCCACCGTCACGCCCACCGCCTGACCGCTGACCGCCACGACGCCGAGGACCTCACCGCGGGGGCTTTCCTGGAGCTGTGGCGTTGCCGCGACCGCGTTCGGCTGGTGGATGGCTCGGTGCTCCCGTGGCTGCTCGTCACGACCTCCAACCTGGCCCGCAACCACGCCCGTGGGCTGCGTCGCTACCGCGACTTTCTCTCTCGCCTCGACCGCGAACCGGCCACCACACATGACGTCGCAGCTGACGAATGGACCGATCTCGACGAGCCGTGGGCGGGAGCCCTCGCGCAGCTCAGTGCCGCTGACCTGCGGCTCGTCACGCTCGTCCTCCTGGAGGACCATCCTCTGGCCAGCGCCGCTTCCCTCCTCGGTCTGACGCCCCAGGCTGCCAAGTCACGGCTGCATCGCGCCCGCCAGCGGTTGAGAGCCCTCCTGCCCGATCGGCATCCCTCCACCCCCGCACGGACGCCAGGAGACCTGCGATGACCGGACCGACCCCCGACCCCCGATTCACGGCCAGCCTGCGCGCGGCGCTGGTCAACGAGGTGAGGACGACGACGGCGGCTCGCACGCCGCGCCGCTGGCGCCCCGCGGCGGTGGCGGGCGCGGGCGCCGTCGTCGTCGCCCTGACGGGTGGGTCGATCGCCGTTGCCGAGGGGCTGGTGCCGCTGCCCTTTCGCACTGGCGGGTCCTACGATGTGGCCCTGGGATCCGGAGTCCCGACGACGCACGTGGGTTCGTTGACCGTCCCCGTGGACGACATGCCGAAGGGCACCAACGGGGTGCGCTTCGAGGTGGCGTGCCTCAGCCCGGGCACCATCACCTACCCCGACGGGGCCGGGCTGACCTGCGACGCAGCGGACGCGTCGGCGGGGAGTCGTAGCTTGTACACGGCCGACCTGTCGTCCGAGAAGGGGCCGCTCGCGTTCGACGTGACGCCCGGCATGCGGTGGACGCTCGAGCTGACCTGGCTGAGGCGCAGCCCCACCGACTGGCAGACCAACGCCCGCGGGGAGACGTCCGGCGTCACCAAGCCCGGCGGCTCCTCTCCGGACCTCGTGGCGGCGATCGCGACCAACGGCGCACAGGGGTACTACCGGGCCAGCGAGTACGCCGCGCTGACCCCGCAGCCTCGAAACCCGGAGGAGGCGGCTCGCTGGGGCCGGCTGCCGTCGCGCACGGTCACCATCCCGGTGTACGCCTCGGACGGCACGACGGTGCTGGGGGAGTTCGAACTGACAGTCCATAGCCCGGACGGCGTCGCCCCGGCCGCCACGAACGGGGAGACCGAGCCCCCGCGCCAAGGCTCGGCGTCAACATCCTGACGTCAGAGGCCCAGGTCAGAGGCCTAGGTTAGACGCCCAGGTCAGAGGCCCGACGGCGCGGAGTGGTGGCGGCCGATCGGCACCACCAGGGGAGTTCCCGCCACGGGGTCGGTGATGACCTGGGCGCGCATGCCGAAGACCTCCTCGACCAGGTCGGCGGTGACGACCTCCCGCGGGCTGCCCTGCGCGACCAGCCGGCCCTGACGCAGGGCGACGAGGTGGTCGCTGTACCGGGCGGCGAGGTTGAGGTCGTGCAGCACCATGACGATGGTCGTGCCGCGGGCTCGGTTGAGGTCCGTCAGCAGATCCAGCACCTCCACCTGGTGGCACACGTCCAGGAAGGTGGTCGGCTCGTCGAGCAGCAGCACGTCGGTGCGCTGGGCCAGCGCCATCGCGATCCACACTCGCTGGCGCTGGCCGCCGGACAGCTCGTCGACGGAGCGGTCTGCCAGCTCCAGCGTGCCGGTCGCCTCCAGCGCCTCCTCGACGGCGGCGTCGTCGTCGGAGCTCCAGCGCCGGAACCACCCCTGGTGGGGGTGTCGCCCCCGGCCGACGAGGTCGGCGACGGCGATGCCCTCGGGGCTGACGGGACTTTGCGGCAGCAGCCCCAGCACGGTGGCCACCTCGCGCGAGGACTGCTCGTGGATGGGTCGGCCGTCGAGCAGGACCCGCCCCGACAGGGGCGTCAGCAGGCGGGCCATGGCGCGCAGGAGCGTCGACTTCCCGCAGGCGTTGGCACCCACGATGGTGGTGATGGCGCCCGTGGGGACGTCCAGGGTCATGTCGTGGACGACGACGCGTCCCTCGTAGCCCACGCTGACGTCCCGCACCGCCAGCGTGTGGTTCGTCGGGGCGGCTGCTGCGGGCGCAGTTCCCGTTGGTGCGGGGGGCGCGGGGCGCGCGGGAGGCGCAGCCTCGGGTGCGGTCTTCACAGTCCACCTCCGGAACGGTTGGTCCTGGCCAGGAGCCACAGCAGGTACGGCGCACCCAGCACGCCGGTGATGACGCCGACGGGGAAGCGCGTCGGCAGCGCGTACTGCCCGATGAGGTCGCCGACCAGCACCAGCAGCGCCCCCACGAGAGCGGCGGGCAGCAGCAGCGACCCGGTGCCGCGCACGAGCCGGTGGGCGATGGGGCCGGCGAGGAACGCGACGAAAGCGATCGGGCCGCTGGCGGCGGTGGCCACGGAGACCAGGGCGACCGCCAGCACGAGGAGCAGGAGCCGGGCCGTATTGGGCTTGACCCCGAGGGCGGCGGCGGTGTCGTCGCCCAGCTGCAGCGCCGACAGGCGCGAGGAGGCGGCGACCACCAGCGGCACCAGCACCGCTGCAGCGACCAGCAGCGGGGGCAGCTCGTCGTTGCTGGCGGAGTTCAGGCTGCCGGTCAGCCAGCGCAGCGCCTCGGAGGCCTCGTTCACGGAGGTACGCGTCAGGGCGTAGCTGATCACCGACTGGAACATGGCCCCGATGGCGATGCCCACGAGCACCAGGCGGGCACCGTGGACCCCCCTCCGCCAGGCCAGCGCGTAGATCACCAGGGCCACGAAGACCCCGCCGAGCACGCTGGCGCCGGACAGCGCCAGGCCGGAGAACCCGAAGGCGGTGATCGCGATGACCGCGACCGCGCTGGCTCCGACGCTGACCCCGATGATGTCGGGGCTGGCCAGCGCGTTGCGGAGCATCGTCTGGAAGACGACCCCGCCGAGCCCGAACGCCACGCCCACCACCAGCCCCATGACGGTGCGGGGCAGACGCAGCTCCGTGACGGTGAAGGAGGCGCCGGGGACGGGCTCACCGGCGAGGACCCGCGCCACCTCCAGGGGGGAGTAGGTCCGTTCTCCCACGCACATGGAGACGACCACCACGGCGACGAGGAGGGCGGCCAGCAGCGCCACCATGCGGGTGCGGTGACGGTGGCGCGCGCGCCGCCCGGTCGCCACGAGGGCACCAGGGCGCCGGGCCGGAGTGTGCGCAGACCCAGGCGCGGGCTGGGGTGCGGGCGTCGGGGTGGTGAGTGTCACAGGTCACGCACCCGGTGGCGGCGGATCACGGCGATGAAGAAGGGGGCGCCGATGAGCGCGGTGATGATGCCCACCTCCACCTCCGCCGGACGGGCCACGACGCGCCCCACGGTGTCGGAGACCAGGAGGAGCGCCGCTCCCAGACCCGCGGACAGCGGCAGCAACCAACGGTGGTCGGGCCCCGTGAGCAGGCGCGCTACGTGGGGCACCACCAGACCCACGAAGGCGATCGGCCCGGCCACGGCGACTGCCGCGCCCGTGAGCAGCACGGTGGACAGCGCCGCCAGTGCGCGTGTGCGGCCCGCGTGCTGGCCCAGCCCGGCGGCCACGTCGTCGCCCATGGCCAGGGCGTCCAGCCCGCGGGCGCAGCCGACGGCGAGCAGTGCGCCGACGGCCAGGAACGGCGCGATCTCGGCGGTGCTGGCGAAGGTGGCCCGGCCCAGGGAGCCCACCGACCAGAAGCGGAAGGAGTCGTAGACGTCCTGGCGGGCGAGCAGGACCATCGAGACCATCGAGAACAGCGCCGCCGTCGTGGCGGCGCCGGCCAGGGCCAGCTTCAGCGGTGTGGCACCACCCCGCCCGGCAGCGGCGATGCCGTACACCAGCACGGCCGCGCAGGCAGCGCCGGCGAACGCCATCCACACGTAGCCGCTCAGGGTCGACAGTCCCATCCAGGCCATGCCGACGACGACGAAGAGGGAAGCCCCCGAGCTGACCCCGAGCAGGCCGGGGTCGGCCAGGGGGTTGCGCGTCACCCCCTGCATCACAGCCCCGGCCAGCCCCAGCGCGGCACCGACCAGCAGCCCCAGCACGGTGCGAGGCATCCGGGAGGCCACCGCCACCTGGGCGATGTTGTCGGGATCGGTGTGCAGGACACCGCCGACGACGTCGGTGACGCCCACCACGCGCGACCCGAACGCCAGCGACGCGACGCAGGCGACGAGCACCGCCAGCGCGCACGCCGCCAGGCCCCAGCCCCGCCGGCGCCGGCGCACCCGGCTGGCGGTGGTCGTCACCGGTGCTGTGACGGCCTCGTCCAGGTCAGTGGCCCCCACGGTGCTCTCCTTCCGGCTAGCGGGACGCGGTCAGTGGTCAGCAGGTGTGGCTCAGGCGCCGACCTTGCTCGCCGCGCCCTGGAGCAGGTCGAGGTAGTCGTTGAGCCCGAAGGGCAGGGACAGCAGGGTGGGGCTGGTGATGGAGGACGCCAGGGGGGTGGCATCGGGGACGACCGCCACCGATCCGCGGGCCACAGCGGGGATCTTGCCGAGCAGCGGGTCGGCCTGGAGGGAGGCCAGGGTCGAGGCGTCGCCGTAGGTGACGAGGACGTCGACGTCGGCGAGCTGGTCGGCGTTCTCGGCGGAGAGGTCGACGTAGAACTCGGTGGAGCTGCCGGCGAGGGTCACCACCGACGGAGCGTCCTTCATGCCCAGGTCGTGCAGGAGCTGCACGCGAGAGTCCAACGGGGTGTAGACGCCGATCTTGCTGCGGTCGGCGGGGTCGATGTAGGTGTAGGCGAAGGTCTTGCCGGCGACGGCGGGGCGGGAGGCCAGTCCCTGCTGGATCTGGGCCTTGATCTCGTCGACCTTCGCCTGGGCCTCGGCCTTCAGGCCGAGCGCCTCACCGTTGACGAGGGCCATGTCCTCCCAGTTCGTGCCCCAGGCGTACTGGGGGTAGGCGACGGTGGGCGCGATCTTGGTCAGGGTGGCGTAGTCCTCCGCGGTGAGGCCGGAGTAGGCGGCCAGGATGGCGTCAGGAGTCGTGTTGCTGACGGCCTCGAAGGGGATGCCGTCGGTCTCGTCGAAGAGCACCGGCATTTTGTCGCCCGTCGCCCCGAGCCCCTGGAGGGCTTCCTCGGTCCACGGGAGCACGCCGTCGTTGTCGTCGTCGCCGTAGGTGGCCTTCTGGAAGCCGACCGGCACCACGCCCAGCGCCAGGGGGACGTCCTGGTTGCCCCAGTTCACCGTAGCGACCCGCTCGGGCTTCGACTCGATGGTGACGTCGCCCAGGGCGCTCGGGATGGTCACGGGGAAGGCGCCGGCCGCTGCGGAGGTGGAGCCTGCCGAAGAGGCCTCGTCGCCCGCGCTCGATTCAGTGGAGGCGCACCCTGTCAGTGCCAGGCCGGCGACAGCGGCGGCGGCCCACCAGGTCATGCGACGGCGGGGGATGGCGGTATGCAGCATGCACGGTCCTCGGGCAGTGGATCAGTAAGGTCAGGCTTACCTTAACTGCTGCGGCGAGTGGTTCGCCTCTCGGGACTGGTCAGCGAGTGCTCGCGCGGGCGTGGGCTGCCGGGGTGGTCCCGTAGGTCTTGCGGAAGGCGTCGATGTAGCCGCTGGTCGTGCGGTACCCGACGCGCTCGGCGACGGCACCGACGGGCAGGCCGCTCGCGAGTAGGGACAGCGACGAGACCAGTCGCGCCTCGGCGCGCCACTGGGTGAAGCCCTGGCCGGTCTCGGTGACGAAGGCGCGCACGAGGGTCCGCTCGCTGATGCCGGCCCCGCGGGCGGCGTCGGCGAGCGAGGTGTCGTCGCGCGGGTCAGCGAGGACTCTCTCCGCGAGCGTCCGGGCGACGGGGTGCGTCGGGACCATCAGGCTGGCGCGCTCCTCCTGAGTGTGTTGCACGAGCTCCGAGAGGAGTGCGTGGCACGCGGTCCTCGTCGAGGGCGTCAGTGACCCGGACGTCGTGTAGCGGACGAGCTCGGCCATGAGGGGCGTGCAGAAGATCGCTCCCGGGCGGGTCCACCGCTCGCCCGCGGGTCTCAGGCGTGCGCTGCTGTAGATGCTGTGCGTCGTCCCTGCACCCACCGGCTCGACGGCGTGCACGACGCCCGCAGGGAACCAGAAGGCGGCACTGCTGTGGACGAGCCAGCGCCGCGCCCCGACCAGGATGGTCATCGGGCCGTCGGGGAACCAGTAGAGCTGGTCCTCGTCGTGGCTGTGGGGAGGATGTCGGGACGCGTCGTGCGCCACGCCGAAAAAGGTCTGCGATGTCACCTGGGGCCCACTGGGGGGGCGGCTCTGCGCCAGGGGCGTTCTCAGAATCCACCACAGGTGCCACCGTAATTGCATTCGAGAAGCATCAGTGTCACCTGGGGTGGATTGGCGACGAGATTTAGTAAGGCTAGCCTCACCTCCGCTCAGCGCCGGGTGGACGCGTCCTCCGCTGGGCATGCCCCGTGCCCACAGCAGAAGGTCGAAGGTCCATGTCCAGTCCAGCACCCACCCTCCGGCTCCGGAGGCCGGTCGGCGCGATGCTCGCCGTCATCGCCGCGGTCGTCCTCTCCGCCTGCGCCCCGGGGGCCGACCCTGCGAGCGCGACGACGACGGCGAGCGCCGCCGCTGCGAGCCAAGCGGCGCCGACCTCTGGGCAGTTCCCGGTGACGGTCGAGCACGTCTACGGCCAGACGGTCATCCCCGCGGAGCCGCAGCGCGTCATCACCCTCGGCCTGTCCGACCAGGACCCGCTGCTTGCCCTGGGGGTGAAGCCGGTCGCGGTCTACCCCTGGTGGGGTGACTACCCCTACGCCACCTGGCCCTGGGCCCAGGACGAGCTCGGTGACGCCCAGCCGGTGGTCCTCAACAAGGGTGTCCGTGACGAGGCGAACCCGCCGGTGGAGGAGATCGCCTCGCTCGAGCCGGACCTCATCATCTCCCTCTACAACGGCACCACGAAGGAGCAGTACGAGCAGCTCTCGCAGATCGCGCCGGTCGTGGTGCCCGACGAGCAGTACGCGAACTTCGCGATCACCTGGCAGGAGGCCACCCGGGCCACCGGAGAGGCGCTGGGCCGGGAGGCCGAGGCGGTCGCGCTCGTCGAGCAGCTGGAGCGGTCGTTCGCGGACGCTGCCGAGGCCCACCCCGAGTTCGCCGGGAAGACGGCGGTCGTCGCGGAGCGGTTCGAGGCCGGCGAGACCATCGTGCGCACCGGGAACGACGTGCGCGCCAAGTTCTTCGAGCAGCTCGGCTTCACGATCCCCACCGAGGTCGCGGGCATCGCGCCGAACGCGTACGGCGAGCTGTACGTGCCCGACGAGCTGGTGACGGAACTGTCGAAGGACCTGCTCGTGTGGAACGTGGGGTTCGCCCCCGACGCGCGCGCGACGGTCGAGGCGCTGCCCCTGTACGGCCAGCTGCCCGTCGTCCAGGACCAGCGCGTGCTGTGGGTCGAAGACCCGGTCGTCTCCGGTGCCTTCAGCTGGGGGACCGTGCTCAGCCTGCAGTACGCGCTCGACGAGCTGCTGCCGCAGGTCTCGGAGACCCTCAGCTGACGACCATCGAGGTCCGACCGCCGCGAGCGCGACGCCTCCGGAGCACCCTCTGGGGCGTCGCGCTCGCGGCGGTCCTCGCCGTCGTCGTCGCTGCCAGCCTCGGGGTGGGGGCACGGGTGATTCCTCCCCGCGAGGTGCTGGGCGCGCTGTTCGCGCCGGCTGGCACCGACGCGGACGTCCTCGTCCGGGAGGCGCGTGTCCCGCGGACCCTCGTCGGCGTGATCGCGGGAGGCGCGCTCGGGCTCGCGGGTGCGCTCGTGCAGGGCCACACCCGGAACCCGCTCGCAGACCCGGGGATCCTCGGTGTGGGCGCGGGGGCGGCGTTCGCCGTCTGCCTCGGCATCTCCGCGTTCGGCATCACGTCGCTGGAGCGCCAGGTCTGGCTCGCCCTGCTCGGCGCGCTCCTCGTCAGCGCCGTCGTGTTCGCGGTCGGCGCCCCCCGGGGTCGCCAGCCCGCACCGGTGGTCCTGGCGCTCGTCGGCACGGTGGTCACGGCGCTGCTGACCGCCCTCACGAGTGCGGTGCTCCTGCTGGACTCGGCGACCATCACCTCGTTCCGCTTCTGGACGGTGGGTTCTCTGGCGGGGCGGGGGCTGGACGAGGCCGCCGTGGTGCTGCCGTTCCTCCTCGCAGGGACGGTCCTGGCGGCCGGAGCCGCGCGGCCGCTCGACGCGATGGCCCTGGGGGAGGAGTTGGCTGCGTCGCTGGGGAACCGGCTGGCGCTCGCCCGCGGCCTCGGCGTCGCCGCGGTGGCCCTGCTGACCGCCTCGGCGGTGGCCGTCGCGGGTCCGCTGGTGTTCGTCGGCCTCGTCGCGCCGCACGTGGCCCGGGGTATCACCGGCCCCGGCCACCGCAGGGTCCTGCCGCTGGCCGCGGTGGTCGGCGTGGTGACCGTGCTGGCCGCCGACGTGGTCGGGCGCCTGGTGGTCCACCCGGAGGAGGTACAGGTCGGCATCATCACCGCACTGGTCGGCGGGCCGCTGTTCATCGCCTTCGTCCGTCGCCGCAGACTGGCCTCCCTGTGACCGCGACCGCCGGCACTCGGCGTCGTCGCGCGCTGCGTGTCGGCCCGGTCTCCTTCCCGGTCCGGGCGCGGGTCACGTCCTGCTACCTCGCGGTGGCCGTCGTCGTCCTCGTGCTGTTCTGCCTGACGGTGAGCATCGGGGAGAAGGCTGTCCCGCTGAGGGACGTGGCAGCGGTGCTGCTCGGTGGCGGGTCGCCCGGCGACCGGTTCATCGTCGGTGAGCTGCGGCTGCCCCGGGCTCTCGTGGCGCTCGGCGCGGGTCTGGCGCTGGGCGCCTCCGGGGCGCTGGTCCAGAGCGTCACGCGCAACCCGCTGGCCAGCCCCGACGTCATCGGCATCCTCTCCGGCGCGAGCACCGGGGCGGTCGCGGCCATCGTGCTCGGAGCGACCACGGCCGGCGGGGTGCTCGGTGTCTGGGGTGCCACGCCGTTCGCCGTCGTCGGAGGGCTGGTCGCGGCCGCCGCCGTCGTCCTGCTGTCCTGGCAGGGCGAGGTGGGAGGGATGCGGCTGGTGCTCGTGGGCATCGGCGTCGCCGCGATCAGCACCGCCCTCACCTCGCTGCTGCTCGTGGGAGCCCGCGTCCACGAGGCCGCGCAGGCGGTCGTCTGGCTCACCGGAACGCTCGACGGGCGGACCTGGACTCATGCCTGGCCGCTGCTCGTCACCGTGGCCGTGGTGCTGCCGCTGCTCGCGCCGCTGCAGCATCCGCTCGCGGCGATGGCCCTCGGGGACGCCGTCGCGCAGGGCGTCGGGGTCAGGCCGGGAGCGGTGCGGTTCTCCGCCGTCGGCGGCGCCACCGTGCTCGCCGCGGTGGCCGTCGCGGCGGCCGGTCCGATCGCGTTCGTCGCGTTCGTCGCCCCGCAGGTCATGATGCGGGTGATCGGCTCGGCGACGCCGCCGGTGCTCGGTGGAGGGCTTGCCGGTGCCTTCCTGCTCCTCGCGACCGACACCGCGACGCGGACCCTGCTGCCCGTTGTGCTGCCCGTCGGCATCGTCACCGTGGCCCTCGGTGCCCCCTGCTTCCTCGCCCTCCTGCTCGCCCGTCGGCGGCTTCTCGCCTCCTGAGGGGTCAGCTCCCGAGGGGAGATCTCCTCAGCGCGCGGTGCGCTGCGAGAGCTGGGTTAGGAGGGAGCCGAGTTCGGCGAGGCGCTCCGAAGCCCCGACGGCGCGCTTGACGCCAGCCGTGGCTGACATCGCGTCCTCGAAGAGCGCGCCGATGTCCGCGGTGATGCTCGCCGCGCCGTCGGCGGTCTGGGAGATGCTGCGGCTCATCTCCGCGGTGAGCGCCGACTGCTCCTCGACGGCCGCGGCGATGGACAGCTGGTGGTCGTTGACGGTCTTCACGACCTCCTGGATCTGTGTGATGAGGTCGACGGCGGTGCCGGTGTCCGCCTGGATGCGCTGCACGCGCTGGGTGATGTCCTCAGTGGCCCGGGCGGTCTCCGTCGCGAGCTCCTTCACCTCGCCGGCCACCACGGCGAAGCCCTTGCCGGCCTCCCCGGCCCGTGCGGCCTCGATGGTGGCGTTGAGCGCCAGCAGGTTGGTCTGCTCCGCGATCGACGTGATGATCTTCACGACGGCGGCGATGGCGGACGACGACGCGTCGAGCTCGGTGATGCTGCGGTGCGCCTGCTCGGCCAGCCCGACCGCTCCGCGTGTGACCTCGCCGGCCTGGGCGCTACTGCTGCTGATCTGCTGGATCGCCTGCGTCATCTGCTCGGCGCCGGACGCGGCGGCCGCGGCGCCGGCGGTGATGTCGCCGGCCACGTTCGCCACGGCCTGCGTCCGCGTCGCGCGGTCGCCGACGCCGGCGGCCAGTGTCCGGGCGCTGGTGGCCAGCGCCGTCGACGTCTGGTGCACCTCGGTGGCGGCCTGACCCACCGAGCCCTGGTTCGTCGTCACAGCGGTCAGGAGTGCAGCCAGCTCCCTGGCCGTCCGGCCGACCTCATCGTCCCTCTCGACGGGCAGGGCGATGCTGTGGTCACCGCGCGCGGCGGCCTGCAGCGCCGCGTCGATGCGCTGCAGGCGGAGGGTGCTGGACCGCACCGCGAGCACGGCCAGCACCGCACCGACCGCCGCGACACCGGTCCCGGCCCCCGTGAACGACCAGGCGCCGGCGCTGCCGGCTCCACCGCTGGCGATGTGCGCGGCGCCCGCTCCGGTGACGAGCGCTCCGGTGGCGACGACGACGAGGGCGGCCGCCACCCTCAGGGCGAGCGGCAGGTCTCGGAGGGGGTGGCGGTCAGCGGCGGGCGGGGCCACGGAGACTCCTCGTGCGGTGGGGGCGACGGTGGATCCAGTCGATCTCCATACCCATCGACACGTCCGTGGTCCGCTTGAGCCCGCTGTGCGCCGTGGGGGTCCGGTGGAGGAGCTGGTGCTGGCAGGCGGGCCGGCTGGCGGCTCCTACCTGCGGCAGGCCCGGCAGCTGGCGCGCGTGCTGCAGGAGCGCGGCGCCGCTCGCCCGCACCCACGTGTCGCTGCTGCACCTGCTGGTGCGCGCCGACAGCACCTTCACCACCCTCGCCGACCTGCGCGGCCGGCGGGTCTCGCTGGGGCCGCAGGGCTCCGGGGCCGCCTCACGGGCTTCGACCTGCTGGCGGGGGTCGATGGAGTGGACCATTCCGGACTGGTCAGCCGCACGATGCGGGACAGCGCGGTCGCCGCGGCCCACGGCACGCCGACCGCCACCCCGACCCTCGGCGTCGGCAACCTGCTCGTCTGCCACCCCGACCTGCGCCCTGGTGTCGCGCGCGCCGTGGTGGAGGCGTGCCTGACCGCGGCCCCGGAGCTGGTGCCGCAACCGTCGGACGGCGTCACGCACCTCGCCCGCGCGGCCCTGGTCGACGCCGAGCCCGTGCTGCTGCACGAGGCGGCCGCCGACGCCTACCGGGAGGCCTACGGCTGACCGCCGGGATCGGGGATGACCAGCTGCGACCACACCGTCTTGCCGGTCGGGCGCATCACCACGCCCCAGTCCTCGCTCATGGCTTCCACGATGGCCAGGCCCCGCCCGCCCAGGGCCCCCTCCTCGGCCTGGCGCTGGCGCGGGAGGCCCGTGGAGGCGTCGGTGACGCTGATCCGCAGCCGCCGATCCTCCACCTCGAGCTTGAGGCGCACCCGTCCGTGGGCGTGGATCGCGGCGTTGGTCACCAGCTCCGAGAGCACCACCGCGGCCGAGTCCGTGGTGTCCTGGTCCACACCCCACAGGTCCAGCTGGCGATACAGGAAGCGCCGGCACAGGCTCGGGGCGCCAGTCGATCCCTCCACGTCCAGCTCGGCGGCCTGCCCGACCGGGCCGGCGTAGGACAGGCCCAGGAGCGCTGCGTCATCGGTCAGGCGGGAGGCCACCCCGGACAGCACGGCCTGCACCATGGACTCGATATCGCGATGAGACTGCCCGGCGATCGCCATCACCCGGGGCAGGTCTGCGGTGATCCCACCGGCGACGGTCTCCACCAGTCCGTCGGTGTACATCAGCACCTCGGCGCGCCCGGTCAGCTGCACCAGGGTCTCGGGATAGGTCGCCCCGGGCGTGACGCCCAGCGGGATGCCCGGGTCGACCTCGACCTCACGGACGGTGCCCTTGCGCACCACGAGCGGCGGAGGATGGCCAGCCGACGCCACCCGCATCGCGCCGGTGTGCTGGTCCAGCTGGACCAGCGCGCAGGTGGCGAACAGTTCTGAGCCCAGGTCTCCCAGCAGGGTGTTGGTGCGCGCCAGCGCTGCCCCCGGGGCGTGGCCCTCGGACACGTAGGCGCGCACCGCGGTGCGCAGCTGACCCATCAGGGCCGCCGCAGCGGTGGAGTGGCCCTGCACGTCTCCGATGACGAAGGTGACCTGGTGGTCGGAGACCACGGCGTCGTACCAGTCCCCACCGACCTCCTGCCCGGCCTCCGCGGGCAGGTAGCGCACGGCCACGTCCACCCGCTCCAGCGCGGGAAGCGCGCGCGGCAGCAGGGAGCGCTGCAGGATCTGGGCCAGCTCGCCCAGGCGCGCCATCGCCAGTTGCTCGGCCTCGTAGGAGCGGGCGTTCTCGATTGCCACGGCGGCGTAGGTCGCCACCGCCTCGGCCTGGTAGCGGCTGGCGTCGCTGAACCGTCCCGGCTGGACGTGGGCGAGCAAGATCGCCCCGAGCATGACGCCCTGGATGCTCTTGACCGGCACCGCCAGGTAGGAGCGCACCGGGGGGTGACCAGGCGGCATGCCGCCCATGCGCCCGTAGCGGGCGTCGGTGAACAGGTCGTCGATGAGCACGGTGGTGCCCCCGTCGGAGACCGTGGGGGCGAAGACATCGGTGATGCGCACCGGGGGCAGGCCCACCTCGGCCGGGCGCGGGAAGACGTCGCGGGGGATGCCGGACAGGGCGAAGGCGTCCAGGCGTTCGGTGCCGACGGTCTTGAAGTAAGCCCCGTAGGAGGCCCCCGTCATCCGCACGGCGAGGTCGACGGCCTCTTCCAGCAAAGGCTTGGAGCGCTCACCGCGGTAGGTCGCCAGGTGCGCCAGGTCCCAGTGGAACGGGCGCAGCCAGCCTGACTCGGCGGTCACCACGACGCCACAGGCTTCGTCGGCGCAGGAAGGTGCATGGCGGTCCAGACGAGGTGCAGGCACTTCAGGATGAGTGCAGCTTGCCGCGCGGAGTTGCAGGGCTCAGGAGCGGCCGAGCGTACACAGGAGCACGCTAGCGATCATCGTCCGGTGGAGCCGGGCGCGGTAGTGAATCGGGGCTGTCAACGGCGCTCGAAAACTAATGGGGGTTACCGGGCCGGTTCCGCAAGGGGCAGGCTTGGTGCCGGTAGCGACCGGCAGGGTCAGCACTCAGGAAAACTGGACCTGTG
>NZ_QGDQ01000002.1 GCF_003149145.1 Quadrisphaera granulorum
CCATCGTCGCCGCAGCGCTGGTGGTGCTGCACCTGGAGTACCACCGCACCGTGTGACGCAGCGTCACCACTCAAAGTCCTAGTGGCAAAGGCTCAGTGACTCCGAAGTCGCTGTCGCTCACGTGAGTCTGCCTGACGAGGGTGACCGACATGTGCTCGCGGCCGCGGTCGCCGTCGACGCCGACGTGCTCTGCACCGACAACCTCAAGGACTTCCCGACCGACGTGATGGCGGAGTTCGGCATCCGACCCATGTCGGCGGACGCCCTGCTGGCCCACCTTGTCGCCGAGTTCCCGGTCGGCATGCTCGCCGCACACCGACTTGCGGTGTCGCGACTCCCTGGCGCGACCGACGCCTCGACTCTTGCCGCACTCCGCCGTGTGGGGGCACCGAACACGGCTGACCTCATGGCCGTGCTCCTCCGCGCCGATACGGGATGAACCGCCACCGCTGGCTGCTCCTTCTGGAGCAGGTCGCCGAGCTGGAGCGGAGCCGGTTCGAGGGTGGCCGCGCCTTCATCGGCCCTAGGCCGACGTGGGTCGCGTCCCGCGAGGCCTAGGTTGCTGCGCCGTGCTGCGTGACCCCGTCGACGTCGTCGTCGACGATGTCTCTTCCCGCCACCGGGAGGTCTGCAGAGACTGCCTGTGGGAACTGCTCGACGGGCGGCGGGTGCACCTGCACGCCGACAACCCGCGCCGCTGGCGTGCCGGTGATGTGAGGGCCGTCCTGGAGCTGACCGCCACCCGGCTTGTCGACTACTGCGACCTGCCGGCGCACGCCGTCCCCGCGTTGCGCGCCTACCTGGACGACCTCTCAACGCGCGACACGCTGCACCCCGGCAGCGCTCGCCCTGCTGCCCTGCAGAAGGAACTCGACAGAGAGGGGGAGACCTTCCCGGAGGCCATCACCGACAGGTCTCGCTGGATGTTGGCCAAGACGATCTACGCCGCCATGCGCGAGGACGGCGTCGACCTGCGCGATCCCCAGGCCACCGACCGGTGGGCCGCACGGTTCACCCAGCTCTCACCCGCCCAACGGGAACCGATCCTCGGTCACCTCGCCACGGAGCAGCCTGGGCTGCTGGTCGGTGAGCTGTTCGCCGCCGATGGCATCGCGGTCTTCGTCGAACCGCTCCCCCACGGCGAGCGGACGGCGACCAGCACCGAAGTGCTGGACGATATGCTGGACAGACCTGGCCCCGAGCTGGGCGTCGCCGCCGCCATGGCCGCTCTCAGCGGCGCCAACCGGCTCGCGGCGATCCTCGTGGCCCGAGACTCCGAACTGCTGGCTCACCTGCTCACGGTGAGCCACTGGCTCATCGGCAGGACGACGACGACGCGCGGCGGCCTGGTTCCCGCGGACATCACCGCGCTCGTCCACATCACGGGCGAGACGACGGCAGCGCAGCGCCCGCGATCTCCCGAGGAAGCCCCTCACTCCTCGCGTCTGGTGCGCATCGCCGAGGAGGTGGGGCTGGTGGTGGCCGGCACACCGCGATGGGCGCCGGGGCCTCGGCTGATCTCCGACCCGGAGGACGTCGACGGCGACGTCCTGCTCGACCTGTGGGTGGCCGTACTCGACGTGCTGTCACGCGAGACATGGGCACGTCCAGCGGCCACAGCCTCCGAGAACTCCGCGCTGAACGCCGGGTCCGCCCTCAACTGGTGAGCCCGCAGCCGCGGGCGATTCCCCGCCGGCTTCGTCAGAGCGGTCCGAGCGCCTCGGTCGCGGCGTGCTCACGCAGGTAGTCGCGGACATAGGGCAGCGTGAAGTCGACCTTGCCATGGCCGACCGGCTCGATCAGCTCTGCGGCGATCAGCCTGAGCCGGTACTGGCTGGCGTACGTGGCGTCGACACCGAGACGTTGAGCGATCACACCCATCGCTGAAGGGCCGTCGTCGACAGCCATGGCAGCGAGGAACGACTTGTCGACCGCTGACAGCGATGAGAGGGCGGGCTCATGCACAAGGTGGCCGACGCGTCGCACCGACCGCTCGATTCCCTCACGGACATGCTCCGCGGTCACTTCGGTGCTGCCTGGGTCGGCTCTCCACGAGTGGAAACCCACGAGCTGGACAAGGAAGGGGTAACGCTGCGTGCCCTCGACGGCCAGCGATAAGGCGTCATCGCCAATGGCCCGGCCCGACGACTCGATGGGCTCGCGCAGGGCGCGAGCGACGTCAGACGCCGGCACCTTGCCCAGGGTGAACCGCTCAGCACGACGTAGGAACGTCAGCACGTCGTCGTTGAGCAGGTCCGTGACAGCGGAGGGCAGCCCCGCAGCGACCAATGCGACCTCGCGGCCTTCTCGAAAGGCGTGCTGGACCGTGTGCGCGAGCTCGCGAAGGTCAGTGATGGCCGACCGGTGGACCTCATCGAGCGAGATGAGCACTCCGCTGCCGCGCGGGGCGATGGCCTCGGTGAGCTCATCCAGCCTGGACCGGAGCGACGCCGCGACAGGGTGGCGGTCCTCGTGGTGTCGGGTGACGCCACCGCCAACTCCGAAGACCGAGGCGCTTGCCTGGGTGAGACGGCGCCGCACAGCCTCGTCAGTGTGCTGCGCGAGGAGGGCGGTGAGGTGCGTGTCGGCGATGCGCTGGGCCACTCCCGGGCGCACCGTCTCCGAAACGACGAGCCAGCCCCGGTTCCGGGCGAGATCCTCCACGGCGTTGAGCAGAGCAGTCTTGCCGCATCCTCGGACGCCCGTGAAGAGCGTCGCTCGCGCTGGCGAACCGGGGCCGCCGTCAAGAGACTCAGCAACGGCTTCCAGCTCAGCATCGCGCCCCACGAGGAGCGGCGGGGAGACCCCGAAGGACGGGGTGAAGGGATTGGAAGCCACGAGCCCTCCAGCTTTAGACCCTTTTAGATCTTTTAGATATTAGCTGGAGGAGGTTGGTGGCAGCGGTGGTCTCGGTGGGGAAGTCACGAGACCACCGCTGCTGCTTGGGGGACCTCAGGCCAGCGCGGCCCAGGTGCCGGGCTCGGCCGGTGCGGCCGGAGCGGGGATTGCCGGCACGGGGCCGCGCACAACGGCTTCGGCCGTCTCGGGCAGGGCTGCGACCGGCATGACAGCCGCATGGGCAGCAACGGCCGCAAAGTAGGCCTGGCGGCGGCGGTCCACCACTCCCCCGGGCCGCTCGGCTGGCGTCACCAGCGATGGCTCGAGAGCGGAGTTCATGCCGTCGCGCATGAGCTGCAGCGCCTCGGTGCGCAGCTGGCTGATCCGCGACTCGGTGACGCTGAGCTCAGCGGCCACCTCGGCCACCGACCGGTCCTCGAGGAACAGGGCCTGCACCACGGTGCGCAGCCGCATGGGCAGCGACTCGATGGCCGCATGCAGGTAACGAACCTGCTCGTTCTGCAGCAGGTGCTCCTCAGGTCCGGGACCCTCGTGGGGCAGCACCTCGGCAACGACGCCGTCGTAGGCGTCCATGCTCACGAGCGCCCGCTCGGTGGTGGCGCGGGCGGCGTCCAGCTCTTCCGGCGAGCACCCCAGGGCCGCCGCCAGCTCTGCGCGCTCGGGCTTGCGCCCGAGCTGGCCGGCCAGCGTCTCCTCCGCGACGGCGAGCTGCCGCGTGCGGGTGCGGGCACCACGAGGAGCCCAGTCCATAGAGCGGAGCTCGTCGAGTAGCGCCCCGCGGATACGCAACGTGGCGTAGCGGCTGAAGGGCACGCCCGTCTCGGCGTCGTAGCTCATCGCGGCCTGCGCCAGCGCCGCCATGCCGGCGGAGACAAGGTCGTCACGCAGCACGTGCCCGGGAAGTCGAGCCATGGTCTCGCTGACCTGATACCCGACGATGGGCAGGTGGGCGCGGACAAGCTCGTCCACCTCACGGCCCGACCGGCGCGGCCGGCTGGCTGGGGTGCTCGCTGAGTTGCTCACGGAGAGTGTTTCGGCCGCCCGGGTGACTTCCTTGAGCCACTCGGGTCACACGCGCCTCCGTAGCCTCGGGAACGAGCAGTGAGAGCCGAGAGAACGGTGTGGTCCGCCCCGTGACGAGGTGAGCGGACCGCAGAACCCTCAGGGACGGGGGGTCACCGCCGATGGACTGGCGAGGAAGACCCGACCGAAAGTTCCAAGGGGGTGTTCGTGGGCGTCGCCGAAGTGTCCAACGTGCTGTGGCGCGAGCGAGAGCAGCTGGACCTACTGCTGTTCAAGCTCGAGGAGGAGCAGCTGGTGCTCAACAGCGGACGCACCCGCTGGGTGGCTCACGCCACCCGTGAGGTGGAGATCGTGCTGGAGCAGGTGCGCCAGAGCGAGCTCCTGCGCGCCGTCGAGGTGGACGCCTACGCCGAGTCTGTCGGCCTGGGCCCCAACCCGAGCCTCAAGGACCTAGCAACCGCCGCTGGGGAGCCGTGGAGCGAGCTGCTGCTCGCCCACCGCGATGCCCTGGTCGAGGTGACGGATGAGATCCGGCGCCTGTCCGAGAGCAATCGGATCATCCTCTCCGCCGCTGCGCGGGCCACCCACGAGACGCTCCTGAGCATCAACGGGACACTCGAAACCTACGCCCCGACGGGACGGACGACCTCTGCCGCCCCCGCCAACCTCGTCGACCGATCCCTGTAGAGGACCCCACCCATGAGCTCCTTCTCCGGCCTGTCGACGGCGCTGTCCGCGCTGCAGGCGACCCGCAAGGCCCTCGACGTCACGGGCAACAACATCGCCAACGTGGCGACGCCGGGCTACACCCGTCAGCGGGTGGACCTCCAGCCGGCCACCACGGCCGTCGGTCTCATGACCACCGGGCAGCAGGGTGGCAATGGCGTCATGCTGACCGGCGTCAGCCGGCTGGCCAGCGCCTTCTGGGACGCCCAGGTGCGCTCCCAGACGTCCCTGCACGCTGACCTGGCCTCCCGCGCTGACACCCTCAATACCCTTCAGGACCTCACCGGCGAGCCCAGCGACACGGCCCTGGCCGGCAGCTTGTCGAAGATGTGGTCAGCGTTCGCCAACCTGGCTAGCAACGCGACCGGCACCAACAAGGACGCCGCGCGCTCCGTGGTGGTCTCTTCCGCCGAGAACGTCGCCAACTCCCTCAAGAACGGCTACGCCGGCATCGTGGCGATGTGGAACGACCAGCGCACACAGGCCACCTCCATCGCCAACGAGGTGAACGCCACCGCCCAGGCCGTCGCCACCTTCAACCAGCAGATCAAGACGGCGGTCGCCGCCGGCAACAGCGCCAACGAGCTGATGGACCAGCGCGACCAGCTCGTGGTCCGCCTCGCCGAGCTGACCGGCGCGACCACCGTTCAGGCGCCGAACGGCGTGGTGGACGTCTACCTGGGGTCCAACGCTCTGGTTCAGGGCGGCTCCTCCTACACCGTCGCGATGAGCGCCCCGACCACCACCAACACGCTGCCGCCGACCGGCTCGCCGTCGCTGAAGTTCACCGACGGCTCCGTGGCCTCGGTCCGCGGCGGCCAGCTGGCCGGCGTGCTCGACGCCCTGCGGGTGGGCGGCACGCTGGACACGGCGGCCGCCCAGTACGACACCGTCGCCAACACGGTCAAGTCTGTGGTCAACACCGCCTACGCCGCGACGCAGGTCGCCGCTGACGGCGCCACGGTGCCCGTCTTCTTTTCCACCAGCGGCACCGGCGCGACCGGCCTGTCCGTCGCGGTGACGACGTCGACCCTGCGGACCGGCAATACCGACACCAAGGGCGCCGGAGACGCGTCGGTCGCGCTAGCCATGAGCACGCTCGGCAAGGCCACGGGAAGCCCCGACAGCCTCTGGACGACCTACGTCTCCCAGCTCGGAGCCGACGCCGCCGGCGCCACCTCCCGTACCACGGCGACGGCCGCGACGCTAGCCAACTCGGTCTCGTCCAAGCAGTCCGAGACCGGCGTCTCCCTCGATGAGGAGACCGCCAACCTGCTCACACTCCAGCGCGCCTACCAGGCCGCTGCCCGAGTGCTCACGTCCGTGGACGAGGCACTCGACACCCTCATCAACAAGACCGGTCTGGTCGGGAGGTAACGGACATGAGCGGACTTAGCCGCGTCACCCACCGCACGATCCAGGAGCAGTCGCTCGCGAACCTGCAGAGCAACCTGTCGGCGATGGCCACACTCAGCGAGCAGCTGTCGACGGGCAAGCGCATCAACAGGCCGTCGGACGACCCGACCGGCACCGTCGACGCGCTGCGCCTGCGCACGCTGCAGCGCGACAACGAGCAGTACGGCAAGAACGCGAACGACGGGCTCGCCTGGCTCGGCGCCACCGACAGGGCGCTGCAGTCCACGCTGTCCCAGCTCAACGTCGCGACCAACCGTGCGATGCAGGCCCTCAACAGCGGCACCCAGAACACGACGTCGCGGGCTGCGCTCGCGGCGGAGGTCGACGGTGTGCTGTCCGCGGTCAAGGGGATGGCCAACAGCACCTACTCCGACCGTAACCTCTTCGCCGGAACCGCCACCGGTGACGCGGTCACGGCCACGGGCACGGCTCCGACTCAGACGTTCACCTGGGGAACGATCGGTCTCGGCACGGTCATGCGCCAGATCGGTCCGAACGACAGCGTGCGCGTGGACACCGACGGCAGGGACGTCTTCGGAGACGGAGCGACGTCCGTCTTCAAGACTCTGGAGGGCTTGGCCGCCGCCATCCGCTCCGGTGACGACGCCACCACCCGCACGCTGTACAGCCAGCTGCAGGACCGGCAGTCCACCGTCACCACGGCCCTGACCGAGGTCGGTGCTCGCTACAACCGGGTCACCGCTGCGCAGAACGCCGTGGCCGACCGCGACGTGGAGCTCACCAAGCAGCTCTCCGACGTGCAGGACCTCGACTTCCCGAAGGCTGTCATCGCCATGCAGTCGCAGAAGACCGCGTACGACGCGGCGCTGCAGGTCACGGCGAAGACGCTGCAGACGAGCCTGATGGACTTCATTCGATGACGGTCACAACGGGGGGTACGGTCACGATGACGAGCATGAGCGTTCAGGAGACCACGGAGGACCAGGTGTCCGTGATCGAGAGCACCGACGACGCCGCCTCGGCGCCCGAGGTCCGCTTCTCAGCGCCCCTGCTGGGTCTGGAGCACCTCACCCGGTTCGCCCTGGAGCAGGTCGAGGCTGACAGCCCGCTCTTCTCCCTGCGCAGCCTCGAGGACAACGACGTGAGCCTGCTCCTGCTCGCGCCGGACGCCGTCTTCGACGGGTACGCCCCGAAGATGGACGCCGTCTCCCGCGCCGCCGTGGGCCTGCCCACCGGTGACGACGGCATCATCCTCAACGTGGTCAACGCCGCCGGGGCGAAGTCCCTGGAGGAGGCCACGGTGAACCTGCTCGCGCCGATCCTCATCAACCCCAACAGCGGCACGGCGGCCCAGATCGTGCTGACCGGCAGCGACTACCCGCTGCGCCAGCCGCTGGCCGGCTGACGCCGTCTTCCGCTCGTCCTTCGCCGCGGGTCAGCCCGCGGCGAGGGACGACGCCGAACCCGACAGGTCCGACAACTCGCTGAGAATGCGCAGGTGCCGGGCCCGGATGGCCTCGACGTCGGCGGCGGCGCGCGCCAGCGCGGCCTTCGCTTCTTCACGCATCCGCTCTGCCTCAGCGGCGGCCTCCTCACGCAGCGAGGCGGCCGCCGCTGAGGCGTCGGCGAGCAGCTCGTCGCGCTCGGCGCGGGCAGCGGCGCGGTCACTCTCGGCCTCGGTGCGCAGCTGCTGGGCTGCGGCCTGCTCAGCAGCAGCGCGCTCGCTCGAGGCGGCAGCCTCTGAGAGCGCCTCGTGCAGGATGCGCTCCGCCTCCGCGCGGGCGGCGGAGAGGGCGTGTGCGGCAGCCTCGACCTGCTCCTCGGCCTGGGCCCGGAGCTCCTCGGCCTCCTCCTCAGCGGCCTCACGGACCGCGAGGGCGTGCGCCTTCGAGTCCGCGCGCAGACGCGCGGCCTCGTCCAGGAGCTCGCACGCCCGCTGCTCGGCGCTGACCAGGACGGCGTCAGCCTCCTCGCGGGACTCGCTGCGCAGCGTGGCTGCCTCGTCGAGGATCTCATCGGCGCGTTCCTGCGCAGCAGCCAGCGCATCGGCCGCCTCCTGCGAAGCGCGCGCCAGCTCCGCCTCACCCTCAGCACGAAGACCCGCCGCCTCAGACTCCGCAGCAGCACGCACCGCCGCAGCATCCTCATCAGCAGCCCCACGCACCGCCACGGCCTCCTGCGAGGCACGAACCAGCTCCGCCTCACCCTCAGCACGAAGAACCGCCGCCTCAGACTCCGCAGCAGCACGCACGCCGGCGGCATCCTGCGAGGCACGAACCAGCTCCGCCTCACCCTCAGCACGAAGAACCGCCGCCTCAGACTCCGCAGCAGCACGCACCGCCGCAGCGTCGTCATCAGCAGCCCCACGCACCGCCACGGCCTCCTGCGAGGCACGAACCAGCTCCGCCTCACCCTCAGCACGAAGACCCGCCGCCTCAGACTCCGCAGCAGCACGCACCGCCGCAGCGTCGTCCTCCGCCGCGGCCAGCAGCTGGGCGACGCGTGCATTGGCGCGCTCGCGCAGCGCGTGGAGGCGCTCCCGCACCTCTCGCGCGTGCTCGGCGGCGTCGGCGTGGCTGCGCTGGTCAGCGTCGGCGAGCATCGCTGCGACCTGCTCGGCGGCCTGCACGCGCTGCAGATCAGCCTCGGCGGTGAGGGCCTCGGCCCGCTCCAGGGTGTCCGCGAGCTGCTTCTCCGCCTCGGCCACCACACGTGCAGCGTCCTGCGCGGCAGCGGTCATGACCCGCGAGGCATCCTCGTGCGCGTCCCGCATGACCTGCTCGGCATCGCCGTGGGTACGGACGAGTACGGCGGCAGCCTCGGCCTCCGCGTGCTGCAGGGCAGCGTGCGCGCGCTCCTTGAGCCGGGCGACCTCGGCGCGCAGCTCCCCCGCCTGCGACATCGCCTTGGCGACGACCTCTTCGGCCTCGGCCTCGGCGCGCTGACGCACCTGCTCGGCCTCCGCCTCGGTACGCCCGAGCTCCACGCGAGCCTGCGCGAGCTCCGCGCGGGCCTGCTCGGCCTCTTCCTCGGCCTGCTCACGGATCGCAGCTGCCTCGCGCACCATGCGCTGCACCTGCTGCTGAGCCTGAACGCGAGCGCCCTCGACGAGCGCCTCGGCCGCGGCAGCGGCCCCCGCCTCGACCGCCTCACGGGCCCCCTCGGCGTCCTTGAGGAGCGCAGCCCCGCGCTCACGGGCGCGAGCAAGCATCTTGTCGGCATCGAGGTGTGCTGCGGCACGGATCTCCGCGGCGGCAGCAGCGGCAGAGGCAGCGATCTTGTCCGCTTCCACGTGCGCATCGGCCATAACCTGGTCGGCCAACTGCACGGTGTCTGCGTTGAGCCCGTCGGCGTCATCGGCAGCGATGCGCCAGAGACGGTCGGCTTCCTCGCGAGCCTCAGCCACCAGCTGGACGGCACGCTCGCGGTCTCGATCAGCCTCCGCCTGGAGCAGGTTCGCCGCGGCGCGCGCCGCCTGCAGCACCTCCTCGGCGTCACGCTGGACGTCGTCGCGCAGCGCCTGGACGTGGTTGCGTGACGTGGTGGCGTGCTCGCGCGCGCCGGCAAGCAGGTGATCGGCTTCGGCGCGGACCTCGACGGCGGTGGCGCGCGCCCGTGCGACCGCGGCCGTGGCCTCCTCGCGGAGCGTCGAAGCCTCGACACGAGCCGTGGCTAGCAGCTGCTCCGCCTCGCCACGCGCGACGAGACCCTGCCGGCGAGCGGCCTCGGTCTGCTCCTCGGCAGTGGAGCGCGACGCCGCCAGCAGCTCCTCTGCCTGGTCCCGCGCCGACTCGAGTAGCTTCTTCGCCCCGACGCGAGCCGCTTCCAGCAGGGCCTCGGACTCCGCGCGGCTGGAGGCGAGCACCTGCTCGGCCTCGGCCCGCACGGCCAGCCCTTGCAGACGGGCTGCCTCGGACTGCTCCTGCGCACTCGAACGCGTCGACTCCAGCAGCGCGTCGGACTCCGCACGCGCACGCTCGAGCAGCGCCTCGGCCTCGACGCGACTCGAGGCGAGCACCTGCTCGGCCTCAGCCCGAACAGCCGCACTCTCCTGACGCGAAACCTCCGACTGCTCCTGCGCACTCGACCGCGTCGACTCCAGCAGCGCCTCAGCCTCCAGGCGCGCCGACTCCAGCAGCGCCTCAGCCTCCACACGACTCGCCGCCAACACCTGCTCGGCCTCAGCCCGAACAGCCGCACTCTCCTGACGCGAAACCTCCGACTGCTCCTGCGCACTCGACCGCGTCGACTCCAGCAGCGCCTCAGCCTCCAGGCGCGCCGACTCCAGCAGCGCCTCAGCCTCCACACGACTCGCCGCCAACACCTGCTCGGCCTCAGCCCGAACAGCCGCACTCTCCTGACGCGAAACCTCCGACTGCTCCTGCGCACTCGACCGCGTCGACTCCAGCAGCGCCTCAGCCTCCAGGCGCGCCGACTCCAGCAGCGCCTCAGCCTCCACACGACTCGCCGCCAACACCTGCTCGGCCTCAGCCCGAACAGCCGCACTCTCCTGACGCGCAGCCTCGACCTGCCCCTCAGCCGTTGACCGCGTAGTGGCCAGCAGCTGCTCGGACTCGGCGCGGGCGCGCTCCAGCAGCACCTCCGCCTCGCTGCGGGCAGCGAAGAGCAGACGCTCGAGGTCTTCTTGGGCCCGCTCGCGGTCGGCGTCCAGCGACTGCAGCACCGCAGCGCGCTCGGCGTCGAGCTCCTCACGGACCCGGGCCTTCTCCTGCGCCGAGGCGGTGGCCGCCTCCACGCGGATGGCTTCAGCCTCGACGGCGGCGTCGGTGCGGAGGACCTCGGCCTCCGCACGCAGCAGCTCGGCCTCCGCGCGCAGCTGCTCTGCCAGCGAGGTGGCCTCGGCGCGCAGCCGGTGAGCGTCCTCCTCGGCGTCGGCCAGCAGCTGGCGCGAGTCCTGACGGGCCTGAGCCATGGCGCGGTCAGCGGCGTCAGCCGCCTCCGCGGCACGTGCCACGGCCTGGGCGCGGAGACGCTCCGCCTCCGCGAGGGCCTGGTCGCGCTGCTCCTCGGCCCGGACGACGAGCCTGATCGACTCGGTGCGCACCGCGTCGCGGTCAAGCTCGGCCCGCTCGCGTCGGCGCTGGACATCCCGCAGGTCGCCGACGACGTCGTCCGTGAGGCGTGACGCCCGCTGAGATGCCTCGTTGATGACGACGTCGGCGATCGACCGCAGCACGCTGATGCGGTCCTGCAGCGCCAGCGCCTGCGCGCTGACGCGCTGACGGCGGTCACGCAGGGCGCCGAGGTCGGTGCGCAGCAGCGTCACCTGCTCGCGCAGCTCGGCGTGCTGGGAGTGGACGGCGTTGAGCGCGCTAAAGCTCTCAGCGACGCGGGCCTCCGCCGCCTCCAGCACCTGGGCCGCCTCCTCGGCGGCACGGGCGCGCTCGGCAGCGCTGGCCTCGGCGCCGGCGTGGACGTCAGCCTCGGCCTCTTCGAGGATCTCCTCCGCGCGGGCTTCCGCCGCCCGCAGCACCTCGGCGGCCTCCTCGGCAGCACGAGCACGCTCGGCATCGGCCTCCTCGGCAGCACGAGCACGCTCGGCTGCGGCCTCCTCGGCAGCACGGGCACGCAGCTCGGCGGCCTCCTCGGCAGCACGAGCGCGCTCCTCTGCACTCGCCCCGGCGCGGGCCTCGGCATCCCCGACCACCTCGGCAGCGCGGGCCTCGGCGGCGCGGACCACGTCGGCGGCCTCCGCCGCGGCACGGGCGCGCGCCTCGGCGGCCTCCTCGGCAGCGCGGGCCAGCACGGTGCGGGCTTCTGCCTCGGCCTGGGCCCTGACCTGGTCGGCCCGCCCCTGAGCGAGGTCGAGCAGCATCGCCGCGTGCTCGTAGCTGGTGGGGGTCGCGACCGGTTCAGGCTGGCGGACGCCGTCGCGAAGGTCGATGACGGGCTGGCGGCGCTGTCGCGGAACGGCCGGCATGGAGCCTGTGCACTCGGGGCAGGCCCCGCATCCACCGCATCCGTCGGTATCAGCCAGGAAGTCGACGTCGTCGAGTCCGCTGCCGTAGCCGTCCCGCGTGTTCCACGGGGACAGCGGGGCGTGACGCCCGGTGCGGTCGCTGTCCATGCACGGATCGTGACACTGGGAGAGCGCGGAGTGTGGGACTTCCGTCGTCGTCGGCCTGTCACCGATCTTCGATGCCCTTGTCGAAGGCACGAGAAGAGGGGGCCGGGCCCGTAGGCCCGACCCCCTCCCCCGCTCGTCCTGGACCCGCCCGGCCCGGTGTTCGACCTGCGACGGGACCTCAGACGAGGACGATCGACAGCGTTCCCGTGCCGTAGCCCTTGACCGACACGGCCCAGTCCACGCGACCACCGAGAGCGGTCAGGTGGCCGATGACGTCGGTGGGGATCTGCTCGCCGAGCGCGTGGTGGGAGTACAGCTTCAGGTGCGCGGCGTCACCGACGTTGAACAGCGCCGCCATGACGTTGAGCACCTCGGCTGCGTTGGTGCGCAGGTTGGGGAACAGCTCCTTGTCGTCGACGGCGTCCGCCGCGGCGCCCGGGGGCAGCAGACCGATGGCCGCGCCGATGTACGCCGCCATCGGCAGGTCGAACGCGACCACGGCGCGCAGCTTGGTGGTCGAGTCGACGTAGGTGCCGACGACGCCGACGTTGCCCGAGGGACGGTTGCCGTCGGCGAAGGTGCACTCCTTGTTGAGGAGGCCCTCGAGCATGTCGCGCGCGTCCTTCGCCACCGGCAGCTGCGTGGCGCCGGTGCCGGTGGTGGTGACGTGCTCCAGCTCGGCGCTGGCGCTGCCGCCACCGAGCACCGGCCCGAGGGCCGCCTCGAACGTGTCGGCGGAGAACGGCTTGGCGATGAGGAACAGCGCGCCCGCGGCGGCCGCGGCGGAGCGCATCTCTTCGCTGCCCTCGGAGGTCACGAAGCCGAACGGCACGTCGGCGCCCGACGCGCGCAGCGCGCGCAGGCACTCGATGCCGGTCATCTCGGGCATGTTCCAGTCGGACAGCAGGAGGTCGGGAGCCTCGGAGCTGACCTTCTCGAAGGCGTCGCGGCCGTTCTCCGCCTCGATGACCTCGTGGTCGTCGAAGCCGGCCTGACGCAGGGTGCGGATCACGATCTGCCGCATGACGCGGCTGTCGTCAGCGATCAGGATCTTCACGGTGGGGTTCCTCGGGTCGTGGTGATCGGATGGGCGGGCGGGTACAGCGGGATGGTGCTAGGTCGGGTCTCAGTACTGCAGCGGCACGCTGGAGATGACGATGTCGACGCTCTGCCCGCGCCAGATGCTCTGGATGACGAACATGTCCTCGCCGTGGGCGGGCGGGTTGGCGCCGACCAGCGGCAGGGTCAGCCGCGAGGCCTCCGGCAGGAGGGCCTTGAGGCCGCCACCGACGACGTTGGCGAGCTCGCCGAAGCCGTCCTCGACGTCGTCCTGGGACAGCTCGCCGACGGTCTCCTCACCGAGGAGGCAGCGGGTGAGGTCCTGCGCGACGCTCTCGTCGCACGTGATGACCACGCGACCGCGCCACGGACCGTCGATGCCGACCCAGGCGCTGAACGGGTTGGCCGGAGCCTCGCCGTCCAGGGGGATGAGGAACTCCTCCTCACCGATGAAGGACAGCCAGATCTCCTCGGCCACCGCGCGCACCGACTCCTCGGGCAGCAGCTCCGCGGCGGACAGGGTGCAGGCCCCGTCCTGCGTGGTCGCCTCAAGCAGGTGCTCGCTCACGGCACCTCCACCGGCACCAGGCCGAGCAGCGACAGCTTGTCGCGCAGGGCGTCGGGCGTGAACGGCTTGATGAGGTACTCGTGAGCACCGGCGGCAAGGGCACGGACGATCTGCCCGTGCTCGCTCTCGGTGGTCACCATCATGAGCGTCATGTCGCGCCAGGCCGGGTTGGCCCGCACGGCGCTGACGAAGGACAACCCGTCCATGACGGGCATGTTCCAGTCGACGCAGGCCAGGTCGGGGACGCGCCCCGCCTCCAGCACGTTGAGCGCCTCCTGACCATCGCCGGCCTGCTCGACCTCGTAGCCGAGGTCACTGAGGATGCCGCCGACGATCCGGCGCATCGCGCGCGAGTCGTCGATCACCAGAGCGTGCACTGCACTCCCCTTTTCCGTGGATCCCCGCGCCGGTCGGCGCGAGGGGGTGTGGTTGGTCATGTCAACCGGCCGGTCAGTCGACCAGTCGGCCGGTGAGTCAGATGGGGAATCAGCCGACGGGTCAGCCGGCGATGGGCCGGTACGCGGAGGTGCGGCCGAGAGCGACGCGCTCCCAGCCGGCGTCGACGCCGAGGGTGGTCTCCGCCGCGCCGAGGAACAGCCAGCCGTCGGGGCGCATGAGGGTGCGAACCCGGCGCAGGATGTCCTGCTTGGTGGGCACGTCGAAGTAGATGAGCACGTTGCGCAGGAAGACCACGTCGAACGGGCCCATCCGCGGGTACGGCTGCGCGAGGTTGAGCTGGCTCGCGGTGACCATGGCGCGCAGCGCAGCCGCGACCTCCCACTCGGCGCCGGCGCGGGTGAAGTGCCGGACGAGCATGGGGGCGGGCAGGCCGCGGTTGACCTCGAGCTGGCTGAAGCGGCCGGCGCGAGTGCGCTCCACCATCTCCGTCGACAGGTCGGTGGCGGTGATCGCCACACGCGAGCTGCCGCCCGGGATGGTCTCGGAGGCGACCATCGCGATGGTGTACGGCTCCTGGCCACTGGACGACGCCGCCGACCAGATCCGCAGCTTCTCGCCCGCGGGCCGCGCGGCGAGCAGCTGCGGGAAGACCGTGGTGCCCAGCTGGGAGAACGGGTCTCCGTCGCGGTACCAGGAGGTCTCGTTCGTGGTCAGCGCCTCGACGATCGACTGCGTGGTGGCGCGGTCGGGGTGGCGACGGGCCTTCTCCACGAGCTCGGACACACCGGCGGCACCGGCCTTGCGGGCCAGGGGCAGCAGGCGCGCCTCGACGAGGTACTCCTTGCCGGGCGCCAGGACGATGGAGCTCTCACGTCGGACGAGGTCCGAGACGAAGGAGAAGTCCGCTGCGGCGAGCGTCATCACACACCTCCGGGGGTGGACGTGGGGGTCGGGAACGCGGTGGAACCCGCGGAGGCGGGCAGGGGCTGGCGAGGCAGGCGACGGATGATGGCGTCGGCGACGGAGCCCAGGGGCACGACCTCGTCGGCGAAGCCCGCGGTGGTGACGGCACCGGGCATGCCCCAGACCACCGAAGTCTCCCGGTCCTGGGCGATGACGTAGCCGCCCGCGGCGCGCACACGCCCCGCGCCGGCCTTGCCGTCAGAACCCATACCTGTGAGGACGACGGCGAGCACTCCGCCGTCGTAGGCGTCCACCGCGGACCGGAACAGCGGGTCGACGGCGGGCCGGCAGAAGTTCTCGCGGGCGCCCTGGGTCAGCACGGTGCGCCGGTCGCGCTTGTCCCCGGACACCGTGAGGTGCCAGTCACCAGGAGCCAGGTGGATGGTGCCGGGCTTGAGCGGCGTGCCGTCCTTGGCCTCGACGACGTCGAGGGCGCACAGCCTGTCGAGGCGCGCGGCGAACTGCGTGGTGAACACCGGCGGCATGTGCTGCACCAGCAGCACCGGCACGGGGAGGTTGCGGGGCAGCTTCGGCAGCACTGCCGAGAGCGCCTCGGGGCCCCCCGTGGAGGAGCCGATGACGAGGACGGCCGGCTGGCGGACGGCGCCGTTGCGGGGTGCGGGCACCACGGTCGGGGTGACGGGGGCCGGGGCGCCAGCTGCGGCAGCGCCAGCGTGGCCACCCGCGCCACCGGCACCGGGAGCACCGGCGACGGAGGGGGTGCGGCCGGTGAGGGCCAGCAGCTTGGGCAGCAGCTCCTCGCGCACCTGCGCCATGGAGGCCTGCACGCTGCCGACGTTGGCCGGCTTGGTGACGTAGTCCGACGCACCCGAGCTCAGGGCCTCCAGCGTGGCGCTGGCGCCGCGCTCGGTGAGCGTGCTGAACATGATGATCGGCAAGCGCTTGTTGAACTTGCGGATCTCCTTGACCGCGGAGATGCCATCCATCTCGGGCATCTCGATGTCCATGGTGACCACGTCAGGCTTCAGCGCGGTGATCTTGCCCAGGGCGAGCCGCCCGTTAGAGGCGGTCCCGACGACCTCGACCTGAGGGTCACCCGACAGACAGTCAGTGACGATCTTGCGGATGACGACTGAGTCGTCAACCACCAGGACCTTGACCGGCGTCACGCGGAGCCTCCCCACTTCAGGACGCCCCACGGTGCGGCGTACTGAGGGGATCGGCGGAAGACCCCGGGGAGTTGAGCAGTCCGTTCGACTTTGTGCCAGCTGTCCGCCGAGCGGGTGGCTAGCCCGTGCTCACCGCGTGCTGGGAGAGCGCTGGGCGAGCACGGGAAGGCTGGTCAGCGACCCACGGGAGCCTGACCTGTCACGACCGTCCACGGACGGGAGAGCACCTCGAGCGACTCCTCACCGAGCAGATCGCCCACGAGGGCCGCCTGCACGCACCCTGCGACGGCGTTCCAGGCGCCCGTGGCGCCGTCGTCGGGAGTGAACCCCCCGTCGAGGAAGGCCTGGACAGCCAGCATCTGCGCGGCGGCGGCAGCCTCGATGCGGCCGGAGGTGTGCGCGGCCCAGCACGCGTCGTGCATGGCGAGGGTCCAGCTGCGCTGCTCTGCGCCGGCACCGGCTGCGCCGCGACCGTGGGCACGTCCGGCCTCGACGGCGCGACGCCACCGCTGCCGGCCCGCCGCGTCGAGTTCGCGCAGCGACACGAGCAGCTCAGATAGGGCGGGTCCCCACGGGACGGCGGGGTCGGGGGCGACGTCGAACGTGCCGGGCACCGCCCCGGCGACGGCGCGCTCGTAGGGCTCCGACAGACGACGACGCAGCAAGCGCGGCAGCTGGCGGGCGGCGTACGCGGCCACGGCGGCGTCCGCGAGGACGTCGGCGGCCAACGCCCGGTCGAGAGCGGCGCCGTCGGGCCCGTCGGGGTGGTCGGTCGGCCAGGACGGGTCGGCCGGGTCGAGCGCCTGCTCGCGGATCAGACGCTCCAGGGAGGCGGCACTGCCGACCATGGAGCTGCGCAGGTGCTCGGCGAGGGCCGCCAGGCGCACCTGCTCCCCCGTGGGGCCCTCGGCGGGGGCCGTGGCGACCGGGTTCATCTCCGAGAGCTTGGGAGCCTGCTCGGCCAGCTCACGAGCGCTCGCGGCGTCGTCGGCGGCGGACAGCGGGTCGCTGGAAGGGTCGGAGGTGCGCAGCGGGTGGTGTGCGGCCAGGAGTCCCCACTCCGAGGGGCCACTACGGAGGGCGGCGACGACGACGCCCGCCGCCTGGCGCCCTCCCGGAAGCCGCACGAGGTCGTAACCGAGAGTGGCGGCGCTGGTGAGGGTGTACGGCATGGACGGAGTCTGCCCGTCACTCTCAGCCACGACCACCGCTCGGAGCGTGGTCTCACCCAGACGCGCTAACGCAGCGTGACGACTCTCGCCCCCCACCCCCGGGCGTGATCATGGGCGTCCGCCACCCCAGGGCGTGATCATGGGCGTCCGCCACCCATCGCCGTGATCGAGCCTGTTGCGAAATGCGATCTGAGGCGACCTGCGCTGAGAATCACCGCAGGTCAGAGCTTTGCCCTCATGCGCCGAAGGGCCCGGAATGGCCATTTCGCAACAGGATCGATCACGGGCGGTTGGCCACCTCGGCGACAGCGAGTTCACGCCATGTCGGCCAGCCACCGACCGCTTCGCCGAGCCCACCACCGACTCAAGCCGGCCCACGATGTCAGTATCCGGCCGCAGGTGTCGGAATCGAGACGCCATTCCGACACCTGCGGCCACATTGCTGCACCTACGGAACCGTCAACCCCGGCCAATGGGGCTCACCGGGAGTCCATGGGGCCGAGCGGGCGCCTCCATGACGCTGAGGACCCCGCCCAGATGCAGTTCGCGCCCCTTCGCCGCAGTTGACGCCCCATCACGCCGACTGATGGGGCGTCAACTGCGGCGAAGGGGCGCTTTCTGCTGGGCTCTCATCAGGGCGCGGCATCCCGATGCGACGTGCGGAACCTCTGCACCGACCCCAGAGAGGCCCCGGCGGGAAGTGCGCGGGAAGCCCATGATCACGGGCTGAAAGTGCTTCGGACGCCCATGATCACGGCGGGGGACGACGGAAGGCCCCCGCCCTGGGGAGGGCGGGGGCCTTTCGTCGTCGTCAGAACTGTCAGCCGGCGACGGCGCGCTGCACGTCGAGCGCCAGCAGCAGCCGGCCCTCGGTCTTGTACGCGCCGCGCAGGAGCTCGCGCACGTCACCGTCGAGGGTGTCGGGCACGGGCTCGAAGCTGCGGTCGTCGAGTTCGACGACGTCGGCGATCGAGTCGACGAGCAGGCTGATCGACTCGCCGTGCAGCCGCACGACGATGTTCACGGCGTCCTGGCCCTCGGGCCGGGGCGCCAGGGACAGGCGCGCCCGCAGGTCGATGGCCGTGACCACCTCACCACGCAGGTTGATCAGCCCGGCGATCGCGGCGCCGTGCAGCGGCACGCGAGTGACCTTCTGGGCCCGCAGCACCTCCTGCACGTGCTCGACCTCGAGTCCATACAGGCCTCCCGCCAGCTCGAAGGTGAGCAGGCGGGCGGCGGCCGCACCGGTGGCGGCGTTCGGCTTCGTCTTCGTCAAGCCAGACATGTCAGACCTCCACCACGTCGGCGCCGAGGGCGCCATCCAGCTGGGCGCCGAGGGCGCTGTGCGAGAAGAACCCGGGGTCGGCGGTGAGGATCGCGGCCCTCACGTCGAGCATCTCGGTCACGTGACCGGCGATGACCGCCGAGCCGAGCAGGCCGTGGTCGTCGATGTCCGACAGCACCGAGGCGCTGGCGCCGTCGACGACGTCGAGGATCGCTTCGACCACGATGGCGACACTGCGGCCGCCCTGGTGCGCGTCGGCGTAGACGACGACCTCGAGGTCTTCGCGGTCCGCCTCCGCATAGGCGCCGAGGAACCTGTCCAGACGGACGATCGGCAGGATCTCGCCGCGGTACTGGACCACCTCGCGGGAGCCCACCACCTCCAGGGTCTTCGCCGGGATGCGCTCCAGGCGGGTGACCATGTCGAGCGGGATCGCCACCTGGCGCGCGCCGCCGATGCCGGCCACGAGCAGCCGGTCACCGCCGCCGGCAACCTGGTCGGCGTGCTCGTAGCGCTCGGCCTCGAGGCGCTCCGCCGAGATGCCGCGCATGGCGCGACGCGCCAGCGACTGCACGTCGAGGATCAGCGCGACGGCGCCGTCGCCGAGGATGGTGGCCCCGGAGAACAGGCCCACCGCCTTCAGCTGGTTGCCGAGCGCCTTGACGACGATCTCCTCGGTGTTGAGCACCTTGTCGACCACGAGACCGAAGCGACGACCCTCGGAGGCGAGGACGGCGATGGTGATGCGGCCACCGTCGCGCGTGCCGGAGGTGACGCCCAGCACGTCGGCGAGGTTCACCAGCGGCAGCAGCTCACCGCGCAGGCGGTAGACGGGAGCCCCGCCGACCTCCTCGATGAGGCGGGGGTCGGCCTCGACGTCGAGGGTCACGAGCTCCTGCAGGTTGACCTGCGGGATCGCGTACTGCTCCGGCCCGGAGACCACGGTGAGCGCGGGCATGATCGCCAGCGTCAGCGGGATCCGGAGCCGGCAGGTGGTGCCGCGGCCCTTGGTCGACTCCACCTCGATGGTGCCGCCGATCGCCTCGACGTTGGTCTTCACCACGTCCATGCCCACACCACGGCCGGAGACGTTGGTGACGGCAGCGGCGGTGGAGAATCCGGGGGCGAAGATCAGCTGGAGGACGTCGTTCGGCGCCATACGGTCGAGGCGCTCCTGGGTGACGACGCCCTTGCGCACGGCCGAGGGGCCGATGATGTCGGGGTCGATGCCCTTGCCGTCGTCGGAGACCTCCACGACGACCTGGCCGCTCTCGTGACGGGCGGCCAGACGCAGCACACCCTCGCGGGGCTTGCCGGCGGCCTCACGGTCCGCGGGCGCTTCGATGCCGTGGTCGACGGCGTTGCGCACGAGGTGCGTCAGCGGGTCCTTCACGGCCTCGAGCAGCGTCCTGTCGAGCTCGGTCTCGCGGCCGATCATGTCCAGGCGGACCTGGCGGCCACACGTGGCTCCCAGGTCACGGACGACGCGCGGCAGCTTGGCCCACAGGGCGTCGATGGGCTGCATGCGCGTCTTCATGACGCCCTCCTGCAGCTCACCGGCGATGAGGTTCAGGCGCTGCGCGGCGCGGGTGAGCTCCAGGTCATCGGTAAGGATGGCGACCTGGCGCAGGATTTGGTTGCGGGCCAGCACCAGCTCGCCGGTGAGGCGCATGAGGTCGTCGAGGACGTCGACGTCCACGCGGATGGAGGAGTCCGCAGCGCTGCGGCGGTGCTCACCCTCCGCGGCCGGCGGGTGAGCGGCCGGAGCCGGGGCAGGAGCGGGAGCGGGAGCGGGAGCCGGGGCCGGGGCCGGGGCGGCAGCCACCGGGGCAGGGGCCGGGGCAGGAGCGGGTGCCGGAGTGGACTCGACAGCCGGCTCGACAGCAGCTGCGGGCTCCGGCTCGGCGGCGGGCACCTCGGCGGGCACGTCGACCTCAGCAGTCGCTTCCACGACCGGCTCAGCGGCAGCCTCGACGGCGGGCGCAGCAGCCGGCGCGTCAGCGGCGTCAGCCACGGGCGCAGCCTCGGCAGCAGGCGCCTCGACCTCGGCAGCGGGTGCAGCAGCCGGCGCAGCGGCGGGCGCTGCCGGCCCACGGCCCTCGAGCACGGCCTTGATCTGCTCGACCGTGGCGGTGACGTCGACGTCACCCTCGGAGCCCTGCTCCTCCAGGTTGCCCAGGAGCAGGCGGATGGTGTCGACCATCGCCAGCAGCGCGTCGGCGGTGGGCGGGTTCATGACCATCACGCCGTCGCGCAGCTTGGCGAGGAGGTTCTCGCCCACGTGCGCGACGCTCTCGAGCTTACTCAGGGCGAGGAAGCCACTGGTGCCCTTGATCGTGTGGATGGTGCGGAACACGCTCGCCAGCAGCTCTCGCGAGCCAGGCTCCTGCTCCAGGGCCACCAGGTCCCTGTCGAGCTGGTCGAGGTTCTCGTAGCTCTCGACGAGGAACTCGCCGATGATCTCATCCATGCCGTCCATGCGGCTTCCTCCTGCTCTCTGTCTCGTGCGCTTGTGCGTGGGGGGGGTCAGAGCTGGAACGAGCCGACGGCTGCCCGCAGCTCGTGAGCGGTGCGCGCCAGGTCGCTGGCCGTCGTCGTCGTCTCCGACGACGCGGCGGTGGTCTGCGCGGCAGCCGTGGCCACCCCGCTGATGTTGGCGCTGATCTCCTGTGTGCCAGCGGAGACCTCGGTGACGGAGCGGACCATCTCCGCCGTCGTCGCCGACTGCTCCTCCACCGCCGAGGCCACCGTCGCCTGGAGGGCGTCGATGCGGGCGATCACCTCGCTGATCTGCTGAATCGCCGCGGTGGCGTCAGCGGCGTCCGCCTGGGTGGCGGAGACCTTCCCGACGATCTCGTCGGTAGCTTGGGCGGTCTGGCGGGCCAGCTCCTTGACCTCGCCCGCCACGACGGCGAAGCCCTTGCCGAGCTCACCGGCCCGGGCGGCCTCGATCGTCGCGTTGAGCGCGAGCAGGTTGGTCTGTTCGGCAATGGAGGTGATCAGCTTGACCACCTCGCCGATCTCTCGTGAGGACGTGCCGAGCCGCACGAGGATCGCGTTGGCCTCTTCGGCCGTGCTCACCGCGTCGGCGGCGGTCTGAGCGGCTGTCGCGGTGGAGGAGGCGATCTCGCCGATGGCGGACGTCATCTGCTCACCGGCAGCGGCGATGGTCGACATCGAGGAGGAGATCTCCTCCGACGCGGCGGCCACGAGGTTCGCCTGCACCGAGGACTCCTCCGCGCCCGCGGACAGCTGGGACGAGACCGTGGTGAGGTTCGCGGAGGCCTCGGAGACGTGGTCGGCGCGCAGGCCGATGTCCCGCACGACGCCGGAGAGCTTGTCCAACGAGCTGTCGGTGGCGGCGGCCAGCTGGCCGACCTCGTCCGTGCTCGTGATGCCGGTGCGCTGGTCCAGGCGACCGTCGGCCATCGCCAGGACGACCGTCAGCACGCGGCTCAACGGGCGGGTGATGCCGCGGCTGATGGCCACCCCGAGCAGGATCACGAGCAGCAGGCCGGTGACGGCGATCACGCCGAAGGCGACGAGGCTCTGCCGGTACTCCGTCTTGCCGGCGACGACGAGGCGGTCAGCTGCTGTGGCCTCTGCCTTGAGCACGCTGGCGAGGGCCGTGAAAGCGGCGTCCGCCGCCGGCGTGACCTTGCTGTCACGCAGGGCCCTGTACCCGGCGGTGTCGCCGGCCACGGCCAGCTTCACGGACTGATCCCGCACCGTGCCCCAGGCGCCGACGGCGTCCCAGAGGGCCGTGCGGTCAGCCTCGGTGGCCTGCGGGGCACTGTCCTGGTAGGTCTTCCACGCCTCGCTGAGGACCTCGACGTCCTTCGCGAGAAGGTCCGCCGCCGCCTGCTTCTTGTCAGAATCGGCGAGGGCGACGAGCAGCACGTCAGTGCGCACGGTCAGCATGCCGGCGCGCACACTCGCGATATCCGACACGGAGTCGAGCTGGGAGTTGACTGCCTCAGTGCGCTCCTGAGCGTCCATGAGCTGCACCACGGCCGCCACGACGATGACGCCGACGAGCAGCACGCTCGACACCAGCATGATTGCGAGCTTGACCGCGATCTTCAGGTTGGCAAAGCGCTGAGACATCGTGCTACACCTCCACTTCGGTCCTCGACTCCGGAGGACTGCAAGCTCTTCATCGGCTGCCAGTGGGTCGGACCTGAGGAGGTCGGCGCACGGAGTAGTGCCCGGTCACCGAACGTGCGGTCTCCCGGATGGCCGACGCCTCGATCGGCCCCACCACTCCTCAACGGGGATCATGCTCGTACCGATGACTTCGGCTATGCGCTCCCCGCTACGCCAGCGAGCCCCGTGGCCGCTGCGTCGCGCCGGCACCCAGACCCCCCTGGTGGTCAAGGTGGCCGGCCCGGTGGTGGCGCTGTGCCTCGGAGCAGCTCTCGTGCTCGACGTCGGTCTGGCGAACCTCACCTGCACGACATCCGACTGCCAGCGGGTGAGCGACCGCCTCTCCTGGGGTGCCGCTGCGGGGACGGCGTTCGCCGTCGTCGTCCTCTGGGTGGTCTTCGTGGCGGTGGTCGGTCGTCCGACGCGGCGCCTCGCGGAGGTCGCTCGGCGCGTTGCCGACGGTGACCTGTCGGCGCGGGTCGGCGTCACGACCGACCCGACGCGACCGCCGCGGGACGAGCTCGTGCTCGTGGGCGACCAGTTCGACAGGATGCTCGACGCGCTCGTGGCGGAACAGGAGCGCCTGCGCCGGCTCACCGAGGAGCTGGAGCACCGAGCCACGCACGACCCCGCCTCCGGGCTGGGCAACCGTGCCCTGCTGAGCCATCAGCTGGACGCGGCGCTGACCACCCCCCGCAGCGCCCCGCTGGCCGTGGTGAAGCTGGAGCTGGACGGCGTCGACGTCATCGACGCGACGATCGGCCACGGCGTCGGCGAGCTCGTCATCAGCACCACCGCACTGCGCCTGTCGGCTGCGGTGCGCAGCGGTCAGTCCGTCTACCGCGCGGGCGGGTCGACGTTCGCCGTCGTCATCGACCATGCCACCGACGAGGCGACCGCCGCGGCGATCGCGCGGCGGCTGTTGGAGGTGGTGGAGCAGCCGGTAGACGTGGACGGGGCGACCGTCGTGCTCACCGCCTGCACGGGCACGGTGCTGCACCGCCCCGGCGACGTCAGGACGGCGGAGGACGTGCTGCGCGACGCCGCCCTGGCGCTGCACTCGGCCCAGACGACGACGTCAGCGGGCACCTCCGAGGTCCGCTCGGCGATGTACACGCCGTGCCTGCGCGAGGTCGCCGTGGAGCGCTCTCGCACGGCTGACGAGCTGCGCGCCGCGCTGGCCGGGACACCCGGCGCCGGTGAGCTGCTGGTGCACTACCAGCCGTACGTGCTGCTCAGCGACCCCTCGACGGTGGCCGGCTTCGAGGCACTCGTGCGCTGGCAGCACCCCGAGCGCGGGCTCGTCTCCCCCGCCGACTTCGTGCCGGTGGCCGAGGAGGTCGGCCTCATCCGCCCGATCGGGCTGCGGGTGCTGGAGCAGGCGGCCGCGCGCTCCGCCGCCTGGCACGGCCTCGACAGATCACGGCCGTGGACGACGAGCGTCAACCTCTCGCCGCAGCAGCTGCTCGACGTCGACCTCGTGCGCCGCGTCCGCGAGGTGCTGGACCGTACGGGCCTCCCGGCGGAGCTGCTCACCCTCGAGCTCACCGAGACGGCCATGATGCTCGACCTGGACGGCGCGGCCCGGCGCCTGCAGACGCTGCGCGACCTCGGCGTGCGCATCGCGCTGGACGACTTCGGCACCGGATCGTCGTCGCTGTCGTACCTGCACCAGCTGCCCGTCGACGTCGTCAAGCTCGACCAGGCCTTCATCTCCCGGCTGGGGCAGGACGCGACAGCGCTGGCCCTCGTGCGGGCTGTACTGGACATCGCCTCCGCCCTGGGCCTGACGACCATCGCCGAGGGCGTCGAGACGCCCAGCCAGCTCCGCATGCTCACCGAGCTGGGCTGCGACAAGGCGCAGGGGTACCTGCTCTCGCGCCCGGTGCCGGCTGACGTGGCGCAGGAGCTGCTGGTCGGCACCCGCGCGCTCGGCGGGGTTGGCGCCTTCACCTCAGGGGCTGTTGGCGGCGCGGCTCCGCGTCGCTAGCGTCGCAATTCGACAACTTTTCTTGTCAAACGCAGCCGTGTCGCCGATGGTTGTCACGTGAGGATCGCTGCGAGCGCGCTGCGCCACGGGGTCACTCCCGAGGACATCGAGCACGCAGCCCGGTTCGCCATGCGCCGCATCGATCAAGACGACGACGTGACCATGCTGCTCCGCCCTGGCCAAGACGGCACCCTCCTGGAAGTCGGGATTTTGACCCTCCATGGCCATGTGACCGTCATCCACGCCATGCCCGCCCGCCGCAAGTACCTGCGGCTGCTCTGAGACGAGGTGATCACGATGACCCACATCACCACCGGACACGAGATCGTCGAAGACACCGACGAGATCCTGGCCGCCGCCCGCCGCCTTGAGTCGCAGGGTGATGACGACGCAACCATTGACCCGACCCATGTCAGCCGTCCCGACAATCCCATGACCCGTTTGGAAGACGCTGTGGCTGCGTCACACCGGGCCGACGTCGCTCTCTTCGAGGCCGTTCAGTCCGCCGCAGCGGCAGGCGCCTCATGGGCTGCCATCGGCGCGGTCCTCGGCGTCAGCCGGCAGGCCGTGCGGCAACGGTTCGGCCCACTCATCAAGACGAAGTAGTCCGTCAAGAGCGAGCAGGGCCTCCCACCAGCGCGTGAGCGCCAGCGGGAGGCCCCGCGTCCGGGCGGAGGGCGTGGGATTCGAACCCACGGACTGTTTCCAGTCAACCGCTTTCAAGGCGGTCCAGTTCGGCCGCTCCTGCAGCCCTCCTCGGCGCGCCCATCCTGCCGCACCGTCGCCGTCGCTGTGCAGTCGGCAGGATCGGCGCGGCGTCAGAAGGACGTGCTGTACTGCGGTTCGCCGTCGCAGGCCAACGCGGAGTGGAGCCGAGCGACGACGGCGGGGGCGTCGGCCTGCACGAGCCCGGCCCGCGCCAGCGGCGCCAGACGCGGGCCGCCGAGGAACGCCGCGCCCAGGGTGCCCACGCCGAGGCGCACGTCGGCCGGGGTGTCGGTGCGCGTGCACTCCGCGCCGTCCGGGCCGCCGCGCAGGCGCACGCGGGCCGAGGCATCGACGCCGGGCAGGCCGCCGTCGTCGTCGACCTCCAGCACGACGTCGACCTCGCAGGCGTAGCTGCGGGCCGCGAGCGCGGCGGGCACGTCGAGCAGGCGCACCCACATGCCGTCGCGCAACGCGGTGGTGGTGACAGCCCGTGGGTCGGTGAGCAGGTGGGGCAGCGGGTCATCGAGGGGGACGGCGCGCCGGGCGACGACGTCCTCGACGAGGTCGAGGGCCAGCAGCGAGCGCCACAGGGAGGCGTGGGCGGCGGGCGTGGTGGCGACGACCTCGACGACGCGGGCGGTGTCGCCGTCGTCGGTGACCTGATAGGTCGCGTAACCGTCGGGGTGGACGAGCGCGAACAGTTCAGTGCCGCCGGAGCGCTGGTCCGGCGGGTCCGTAAGCACCCAGTCCCACCAGGCACTGCTGCGCGAGAGGGCCCCGGGGGTAGCGGCGCACCAGCGGTCATGGACGGCGGCGAGGTGGTTCTTGGCTGCCGCGATGCTGGCGTGGCGAGCCACGGCTGCGCCGGCGAGGGCCTCGGCGGCCGGAGTGAAGCGGGCGCAGCGCCTGTCGATGCTCACCGAGCGGTTGGTGGTGGCGGCGCCGTAGCCGAAGCGGCCGTAGATGCCGGCCTCGCTGGCAGTGAGCACCGCGAGGGCGGCGCCTTCCGCGACGAGCCCGGTATGCAGATCAGCGAACATCCTTCGCAGCAGCCCGCGGCGGCGCTGGTGCAGGGCGACGGCGACCCACGTGACGCCGGGCACGGGCAGCTGGGCGCCGCCGGGGAGCGTCATGGTGAAGGGGTAGGCACCGGCGGTGCCGGCCAGGGCGTCGATGCCGTCGATGCCCTGGGCGGCGTGATCGCCGGGCTCGACGGCGACCACGAACCGCTCGGCCTCGAAGAGGGCTTCGAACCCGGCGAATTCGTCGTCGGGCCAGCTGGCGCCGAAGGCGCGGCTGTCGAGCGCACGCAGGGCGGGGAGGTCGTCGCGGGTGGCGCGACGGATGACGGGGTCGACAGGAGCGCCGGCGGTGATGGCCGCGAGGGGGGTGGCGGTGGTGCTCACGCTGCCGAGCCTGTCAGGCCGTGTCACGGGCGCGCCACCGACTTCCCGTCCGTGATCATGGACTCTGTGCACGCTCGCATGGTCATGGTCATGGTCATGGTCATGAGGCGATGACGCTGCAAACCACCGACGATCAAGCACCGGAGCGCCACCAGTCGCTGGGGCTGCCGGCCACGTGGCCGCCCAGATGTGGCCCCCCGGACCTGGTCTCAGAAGCGTGCGGATCTTGGCGATCAATCGGGGCCTTGCGCAGGCGCCGTCCGACCGAACGCCAAGATCTGCACATCAGCCATGGCAACTGAGCTCGGGCAGCCCGGCGATCTCGGGATGTGGCGCACACTCGCGTGATCGTGGCCGGGACGGCGACACAGGGCCTCATCGCCCCCGTCCCGAGATGTACGTAGCGCCCATGATCACGGAGGGCGGGATGGATCTGGGGGGTCCGCGACGTTGAGCCGGGCAGACGCATGTCGCGCTGAGGACGGAGGAGCAGTGCTGGCACCGGAAGACCTGTACGAGGTGACCGACGAACCGTCGCCGGGGTCCGTGCTCGTGCACGCCCTCACCGGCTTCGTCGACGCCGGCGCGGCCTCGCAGCTCGTCGCCACCCACCTGCTCGGCCGGTTGGAGTCGCGAGTCATCGCGCGCTTCGACGTCGACCTCATGCATGACTACCGCGGCCGTCGTCCCCCGATGACCTTCACCGGAGACCGATTCGAGGACGTCGACCTGCCCGAGCTCGTGCTCCATGAGCTCCGCGACGAGGCCGACACCCCGTTCCTGCTGCTCGCCGGCGCCGAGCCCGACCTGCACTGGCAGCGATTCGCCGCCGCCATCCACCAGCTCACCCAGCGCGCCGAGGTGCGCCTGGCGGTGTCACTGCAGGGCATCCCGTGGGCAGCGCCGCACACGCGCCCGGCCGCGCTCACCGCGCACGCCAGCGACCGCGCGCTCATCACGGGGCGTCCGCGGTGGTTCGACGCCGTCGTCGTCCCCGGTCATGCCGGCGCCTTCGTGGAGCTTGCCCTCGCCAAGGCGGGGCTGCCGTCGATGGGCTTCTCCGTGCACGTGCCGCACTACCTGGGCGCCACTGCGTTCCCGCCGTCGGCGGTGGCGCTGCTGGAGGCGCTCTCCCAGGCCACGGGCCTGCAGCTGGACGGCGCCATCGCCGAGCTCGCCAACACCGGCGTGGCGGTGCTCGCCCAGGTCGACGAGCAGGTCGCGGCCTCGGCCGAGACCCGCGAGGCTGTCTCGGCGCTGGAGCACCAGTACGACGCCGTCGCCGCCGGCCGCGGCCTGACCGGCCCGTCGCTGGTCTCCCCGCACCTCCCCGAGGACGAGGTGGCCGACGGCGACGAGCTCGCCGCGCAGCTCGAGGCCTTCCTGCGTGCCCAGGAAGGCCCGCCGCAGGGTCAGGACGGGTCGGCCGCCGGCTCCTGAGGCTTGCCGCCGCCGGAACGCGGGAGCAGCACCCGCGCGGGCACCCCGACGGCGGTAGCGCCGTCGGGCACGTCGACCAGGACGACGGCGCCCGCACCCACGCGCGCGTCGTCGCCGACCCTCACGGCCCCCAGCACCGTCGCGCCGGCCCCGAGGACCACGCGGTCTCCGACCGCCGGGTGGCGGCGGCCCTGCTGCTCGGCCTGGAGGCCGCTGACGCGGCCCCCGAGCGTGGTGCCGTGGTACATGAGCACGTCGTCGCCGACGATCGCGGTCTCCCCGATCACCACGCCCATGCCGTGGTCGATGACGATGCGCCGACCCAGCCGCGCCGCGGGGTGCACCTCGACGCCGGTCCGCCGCCGCGCCCAGTGCGAGACCAGCCGCGCGGGCAACCGCCACGCCGGGCCCCGCTGCCACAGGACGTGCGCCACCCGGTGCGCCCACAGCGCGTGGAGCCCGGGGGCGGTGAGCACCACCTCCAGGCGCGAGCGGGCCGCGGGGTCGCGCAGGAGCACTGCGTCGACGTCTTCGCGGATCCGCTCGCGCCAGGAGGGCGGAGCATGGTCGATCACGGCTGAGTCACTCCCGCGTCGTTGCTGGGGGGGCCAGCGTCATTGCTGGAGGTCACTGCATGAGGTCGCTGTAGAGGACCGTCGACAGGTACCGCTCCCCGAAGCTGGGGATGACGACGACGACGAGCTTGCCCGCCATCTCCGGGCGGCTCGCCACCTGCACGGCGGCCGAGAGCGCGGCGCCGGAGGACAGGCCCGCGAGGATGCCCTCCTCGGCGGCCGCGCGGCGGGCCCAGGCGACGGAGGTGTCGATGTCGACGTCGACCACCTCGTCGTAGACGGAGGTGTCGAGGATCTCCGGCACGAAGTTGGGGCCGATGCCCTGGATCTTGTGGGGGCCGGGCTGCCCGCCGTTGAGGATCGGGCTCTCCTTCGGCTCCACCGCGACGACGCGCAGCCCGGGCTTGCGCTCCTTCAGCACCTGCCCGACGCCGGTGATGGTGCCGCCGGTGCCGATACCGGCGACGACGACGTCGACGCGGCCGTCCGTGTCGTCCCAGATCTCCTGCGCCGTGGTGCGGCGGTGCACCTCGGGGTTGGCGGCGTTGGCGAACTGGCGCACCTGCACCGCGCCACGCTCGGTGGCGACCTCGACGGCCTTGGCGACGGCGCCCTTCATGCCCTCGCTGCCCGGCGTGAGCACCACCTCGGCGCCGTACGCCTTGAGCAGCGCGCGCCGCTCCAGGCTCATCGTCTCCGGCATGGTCAGCACCACGCGGTAGCCGCGCGCCGCACCCGCCATCGCGAGCCCGATGCCGGTGTTGCCGCTGGTCGCCTCGACGACGGTGCCGCCCGGCTTCAGCTCCCCCGACGCTTCGGCGGCGTCGAGCATGGCGACCGCGATGCGGTCCTTCACGCTGGCCGAGGGGTTGTAGAACTCGAGCTTGGCCACCACCTCGGCCACCGCGCCTTCGGCGAGGCGGCCCAGGCGCACCAGCGGGGTACGGCCGACCAGCTGCGTGACGTCGTCGTAGATGCGCACGCTGGCATCGAACACCGTGGAGCTCGCAGATCTTCCGCGGGACCCTCGTCCGGCCCTACCGGACTCGTCCGAGGTGGCCAACTTCCCATGATCACCGCGGTCGGGGTGATCATGGGCGGTTGGCCACCGTCACGCAGCGAGCTGCTGCACCGCCATCTGCACGAGGGTCACCAGCGTCTGTTTGGTGGCGGGCCGGGCCCGCGCGTCCGTGTAGAGCACCGGCACGTGCGCGGGGACGGCGAGTGCCTCCCGCACGTCGTCGAGTTCATGCCGCGCGATCCCGTCGAAGCAATTCACCGCCACGACGAAGGGGATACCGCGCTGCTCGAAGTAGTCGACGGCGGCGAAGCACTGCTCCAGGCGCTCGGTGTCGACGAGGACGACGGCGCCGATCGCGCCGCGGACCAGGTCGTCCCACATGAAGAGGAACCGGTCCTGGCCGGGCGTGCCGAACAGGTACAGCCAGAGGTTGCCCGGCAGGGCGATGCGTCCGAAGTCCATGGCCACCGTGGTGGTGGTCTTGCGGTCGCGGCCGCCGGCGTCGTCGAGGCCCACGGAGTGCTCCGTCATGGCCGCCTCGGTGCTCAGCGGCTCGATGTCGGACAGCGAGCCGATGAACGTCGTCTTGCCGACCGCGAACCCACCGGCGATGACAATCTTGACGGTGGTGGGGGCGGCCTCCAGGGCCGTCTCAGAGGGTGCTGATGCCATCGAGGACGCTCTCCAGCAGTCGGCGGTCGGAGGTGGGCACCCACTCGCGGCGGTCCGCGGTACCCGAGCGCCGGTCTGCCGGCGGGAGGACGGGGGCGTGCACGCGCACGGCGCCCTGGCGTTGCAGGTCACCGATGACGACGCGCGCGACGGGCACCGGCAGACGCACGTGCGCCGACAGCTCAGCCACCGACAGCCATCCCGACGCCGTGAGCTCGAGAATGCGGCGGCACTCGCGGGTCATGCCCGTCAGGGGCGTACTGAGGGCCTGCACGAGGGCCTCCAGCGGCAGCTCGGTGGCACTCGGAGCTCGGCGACCGCCTGCCACCGCGTAGGGGCGGACGGTGGGGAGGTCCTCGCCGTCGTCGTTGCTGTCGTCACTGCCGGCGGCGACATGGCTGCCGGGGTGGCGGGCGGACACCCTCAGCCCTCCCGGCTGGTGCGCCCGGGGCCGTCCACCGGGAGCGTGGCGCGCATCTCCGCCACGAGCTGCGGGGTGAGCGCGGCGTCGGCGCGGGAGACGAGCATCGCCATCTCGTAGCCGACCAGGCCCACGTCGCAGGTGGCATCGGCGACGACGGCGAGCACCGACCCGTCCGAGACGCTCATGGTGAACAGGAACAGCTCGTCCATCTCGACGATCGCCTGCCGCACCTCTCCCCCGCGCAGCTGCCGCGCCGCGCCGCGCGTCAGGCTCGACATGCCGGCCACGATGGCGGACAGCTGGTCACCCTCGGTGCGGTCGAGGTCGGCCGACATGGCCATGAGCAGGCCATCCGCGGAGACCGCGAGGGTGTTGCGGGCTCCGGGGACGCGACGGACAAAGTCGTCCAGGAGCCAGCTGAAGCCCGCGGCAGTGGTGGTGTCCCCTCCCGCCTGCGCCGACGTCGTCACGCTGCCGGTCTGAGCTGTCACCGGTCCTCCTTGGTCTGGGCTTCGCCCGGGACCCCGGCGGGGGCGCGACGGGCTCGACTGACACCGCTCGTGTACCCCGCCAGCATGCTGCGAACCTCGGAGGGCTCGCGCCGGCGGGGCGGGTGCTGCCCTCCGGGCGGACGCTGCGTCACGGTCGGAGCCGACGCGGTGGGAGCGCGGCGGGCGAGCGGGGCGCCACCTGCGGACACCGCGGCCGGGCGGTAGGGCTCCCGGGGGATGCGGCCCGTCTCGAAGGCGGCGAGGGCCGGGGCCACGCCCGTGGCGGGCGGCATCGATCGCAGGGGCCGCAGCGGCGCGCCCGGCTGCGCGTGCCAGCTCGAGGCAGAGCTCCCCGTGCTGGGCGTCGCGCCAGATGTCGTGCCCTCCGCGGAGGCGGCCGTGGCGGAGGTGCGTCGCGGCAGCGCCACCGGAGTGTCCCCCGTGGTGGCGGGGGCGGTGACCGGCGTGAAGAGCTGGGCGGGCATCGCGGCGGCGAACCCGGCGGGCAGTCCGGACGCCAGACCGGCCGCGGCCGCCCCGGCACCCGGCGCATGCACACCGGTGGGCTCCGGGACCAGCGGCGAGGCCACGGGCACTGTCTCGGGGCGCGGCGCCTGAGTCGGCTGGGACGGCAGCGCGGAGGATCCAGGACGCCGGGCGACCGATTCCGAGCGGGCAGGAACCGGAGGGTTCTGCCCGGTGCGCCGGTTGCGGACCGCGGTTAGCTTTCCGCTGGCTTCCAGGGCTCGCAGCTCTCGGCGTGTCATGGGCCGGACCTCCTCCGAGGCCGGCGCTGCCGGAGCCGGGGCCGCCGAGGCCGGCGCTGCCTTTGCCGGCGCTGCGGCCGCGATCTCGTGGCTCCGCGTCGGCAGCGACGGAGCTGCGCCGGTGTCCCGGCTGACCGGCGCGTACGGCTCGGCCACCGCCTCGTCGAGGGCGCTCAGGGAGGTCGGGCGCGGAGCGCTACCGGCGCCGGACGGCCCGGTCGCCGTCGTCGTTCCCATCTCGGTCGCCGTCGCCGGGGAACTCGACGCGGACGCCGTGAGCGGCGAGCGCAGGGCGGTGAGGTCGATGTCGGGGACGGCGGTCGGGTCGAGCTGGCCGCGCCGGGCGGCGAAGGTCCGAAACACGGCGCTGCGCCGGGCGACGGCGGGATCGCCGGGCATGGCGGCCGGTGCGTCCTGCACGGCGTCCAACGATGCCGCAGGCACCGCGGGAAGCGCACCGGTGCGAGCTCGCCGAGCAGCCTGTGCCGCCTCCGCGGCCCGCGGGGCGCGGCGGGGTAGGCCACCGGTGGACCGCGTCCTCCCGGTGCTGGGCGCCACGGCGGAGGCCGGCTGGGCGCCACGGGCGACGGCGTGCTCCGGGACGGGTCCTGGGACGGCTGCGGGGCCCGTCTCGGGCAGACGCACTGCAGGCAGCGGCGCCGAGGGGAGTGGTGCCGCGGACAGCGCAGCGCCGGCAGCGGACACGGCCGGCAGGGCGCCGGTGGCGGTGCCGCGGACCGGCAGCGCCGGTCGGGCGGCCCGGTCGTCCGGGGCGATGGACTCCACGCTGCCCGCGAACACCGTCGCCGGGAGCGCCACCGCCACCACCGTGCCGCGGACGGCACCGGCGTGGACCTCCACGGAGGCACCGAGGCGCCGGGCGATGCGGCCCACCACGAAGTAGCCCAGCTCGGAAGCGCCGACCGCTGCGCTCGCCGAGGGGTCTGCCAGGCGGGCCGCCACCTCGGCGCGCTGCGTGGGCGTCATGCCGATGCCCTCGTCGGTGACGGTCAGCAGCACACCGGTCGGCATCGGGGAGGTCGCCACGCGCACGCGAGTGCTCGGGTCGGAGGAGCGGGTGGCGTTCTCGAGAAGCTCCGCCAGCAGGTGCGCCGCGGGCAGCGCGAGGTGTCCCAGCACCGCGGGGTCGGCCCCGAGGGCGAGGTCGACACGGCGGTAGTCCTCGATCTCGCTGGACGCCGTCCGCACGACGTCCGACAGCGGCATGGGCACCCTCAGGCGCCGGCCGCTGTCGATGCCCGCGAGCACCAGCAGCGACTCGGCGTTGCGGCGCATGCGGGTGGCGAGGTGGTCGAGAGTGAAGAGGTCCTCCAGGGTGTGGGGGTCCTCCTCGGCGCGCTCAAGGGTGTCGATGAACGACAGCTGCCGATTGAGCAGCGCCTGGTCGCGCCGGGCGACCGTGACGAAGGTGCTGGCGATGGCGGCGCGCAGCGCGGCCTGCTCCTGGGCCACCTGCACCGTGGTGGCGTTCACCTCGTTGAAGGCCGCGGCCAGGCGGCCGATCTCGTCGCGCCCTCGCACCGGGATCGGCTCGAGCTCGACCTCCGGTGCTGCGCCAGCGGTGCCGTCGGTGCCGTCGCCGGAGTGGGCGGCCTCCACGAGGCGGGGCAGGCGCTCGCGCACCTGACCGGCCGCGCGGGTGAGGGCGCGCAGCGGCTCGGTGATGCTGCGGACGATGAGCAGGGCGATGAACAGGGGGACGACGACGGCGGCCAGCGCGCCGGCCCCCAGCGTCAACGCCGACCGACGGGCGTCGGCGGCCTCTCGGGCGACAGCATCGGCACTGGTGGCAGCGAGGGCCTGAGCGGACGGCGTGAGGGCGGCGATCTCGGCGTTCAAGGCCGACCGCCACGACTCGACCGAGGGCAGCGGGAAGCCGGAGTCGGGATCGCCCTCGACGGCGGCGCGCATCTGGACCACGGCAACGCTGGGCTGCGGGATCTGGACGCCAGCGCTGCGGGACAGGCGCACCGCCTCCGGACGCGTGGTGGCGATCTGCGCGGCGATGCCCACGAGCGTGGTCCGCTCGGCACTGTCGACGGCGGCACCGGTCTGCAGCGCGCGGGAGCCGACGTCGCGCTCGTCGGCGAGGAAGCCCACGAGCTGCTGCAGGGACGTCGAAGCCCGCAGAGCATCCGCGGCGGCTGGGCCCGCGTCATCGGCGAGCGCCCCCGGCAGCGCGCTCTGGGCGCCGATGGCGGTCTCGTACGTGGCGGAGACGAGCGTGCCGCTCTGCTGGCCCTGGTCGACGACGGCGCGGACGTCGTCCACCTGCCCGAAAGTGGCGACCGCAGCCGCGATGGCACGGGCGGGGCCCTCGCTGAGGCGGGAGGCGTCGACCTGCTGCAGACCGGTCGTGACACCCTGGAGCAGGGGGTCGGTGGTGGCCCGGGCGCGGATGACGTCCTCGCTGGCCGAGGAGTCACCGTCGAGCAGGCGCGCGGACGCCGTGCGCTCGGCGTCCAGCGCGGCGACCAGCGCCGGGACCTCGCGCACCGCCTGGACGGCGCGCTGCATCGCCGCGGCGTCACGGGCTGCGGTGAGGCCGTTCCAGGAGAAGGTGGCGGCCGCCGCCACGAGCACCAGGACCGGGAGGGCCAGCACGGCCAGGATCCGGGACCTGATGCTGAGGTTGCGGACCATGTCCACCTTCCGAGGAGCGTGCTCACGATGAGTCCACCGATCACTCGACCGGCCCACTCGGAGCACATCCTCCCCCAGGACAGCGCCCGCGTCGACGGGCGAGACGTTGTCCGCTCACCCGGCGCCGCCCGAGTAGTCACCGACGGTGGCAGTCACCGGGACTTCGCGGGAGCGTCCGCTCGGGGCATCGGTGCCTCGGACCACGGCCTCTGGGGTGTCGTCGTGCCGGCCGGTGGCGGGGGCTCCCGGCTGGGCGGAGCCGACAAGCCCGGGCTGCAGCTGAGTGGTCGCAGCCTGCTGGAACGCCTGGTAGACAGCCTGCCGCGCGACGTGCCGGTGGCCGTGGTGGGACCTGACCGCGAGCTGCGACTCGAGCGCGACCGGCCGGTGCTGTGGTGCCGGGAGGACCCGCCCGGAGGCGGACCGGCGGCGGCCGTGGGCGCCGGACTCGCGGCCCTCGAGGACGACGACGCCGCCGGCCGGCTCGCCGTCGTCGTCGTCCTTCCTGGAGACGCTCCGTTCTCCGCGCTCGCCGTGCCCCGGCTGCTCGCCGCGCTCGACGCCGCGCCGCAGGCGCAGGCGGCGGTGGCCGTCGACGGCTCAGGACGGCGCCAGATGCTCCTCGCCGCGCAGCGGAGGACGGCGCTCGCCGCGCGCGTTGCGGCACTCCGCGCTCGCGACGGCGGCTTGGCGGGCCTGGCGGCGGCGCGGCTGCTGCCGAGCGACGGCGACCTCGTCGAGGTGACCGTGCCGGACACCGTGCTGGCCGACGTCGACCTGCCGGGAGACCTCGAGCGGCTCGCGTCCCTCGCCGCCGAGCTGCCGGGGCACCCCGACCAGCTCGACCGTCCCGACCAGCTCGACCAGCTCGGCCAGGCGCCGGGGTCTGCTCCTGCGTAGGGTCGACGACGTGCGAGCTGTGCTGGTCCCCGAACCGGGTGGGCCGGAGGCGCTGGTCGTGGTGGAGCTGCCCGACCCGGAGCCCGGGCCTGGCGAGGTGCTGCTCGACGTCGTCGCTTCGGGGGTAAACCGCGCCGACCTCCTGCAGCGGCAGGGGCACTACCCGCCGCCGCCGGGGGCCAGCGACGTGCTCGGCCTGGAGGTCTCGGGCGTGGTGGCCGCGCTCGGCGAGGGCGTCGAGAACGCCACCGAGCTGCGGGTCGGTGACGCCGCCTGCGCGCTGCTCGCCGGCGGCGGGTACGCCGAGCGGGTCGTGGTGCCCGCGGGCCAGGTCATGCCGGTGCCGACGGGAGTCGACCTGGTCGACGCCGCCGCGCTGCCCGAGGTGGCCGCCACCGTCTGGTCCACCGTGTTCATGAGCGCCGGGTTGCGCCCCGGTGAGGTGCTGCTCGTCCACGGCGGCGGCAGCGGCGTCGGCACGATGGCTGTCCAGCTGGCACGCCAGCTGCTCGGCCGTCGTGCCGTCGTCGCCGTGACCGCCGGCAGCGAGCGGAAGCTCCGCGCGTGCGCCGACCTGGGTGCCAGCGTGCTCATCGACTACACCCGCCAGGACTTCGTCGCGGAGATCCGCGCGGCCACGGGCGGGCGCGGGGCCGACGTCGTCGTCGACGTCGTGGGGGGTCCCTACCTGGAGCGGAACCTCGCGGCGCTCGCCACCGGCGGGCGACTCGTGCAGCTGGGGATGCAGGGCGGGCGGCGCGGCGAGGTCGACCTGGGCCTCATGGTGTCGCGGCGGCTGTCGCTGCTGGGCATCGCGCTGCGCCCGCGTCCGGTCGACGGGCCGGACGGCAAAGCGGCGATCTGCGCGAGCGTGGTCGAGCACGTGTGGCCACTGATCGCCGAGGGCACCGTGCGCCCGGTGGTCTCGGAGCGGGTGGTGATACCTGCCGGGGTCTCGGAGAGCGCAGCCGCGCAGGCGGTGGCGCGGGCCCACCGCGACCTGGAGGCGGGCGCGCACGTGGGCAAGGTCTTGCTGGTCTGGGAGAGGAGCGGTCGGTGAGCGAGCAGTCGCACGGTCAGGGTGGCGAGCCGGTGGTGGTCGTGTCGGGGACGGCGCTCTCGCACGGCGGAGGCGAAGACTCCGACGCCGCCCGCGCCGTCGGCAGCGTGGAGCAGCCGGCCAAGGTCATGCGGATCGGCAGCATGGTGCGCCAGCTGCTGGAGGAGGTGCGCGGGGCGCCCCTGGACGACGCTGGCCGGGCGCGTCTCGCGCAGGTGCACGAACGGTCGCTGGTCGAGCTGGAAGACGGCCTCTCGCCTGAGCTGGTGGCGGAGCTGCGCCGCATCACCCTCCCGTTCGGCGAGGGCGAGACCCCCACGGACGCGGAGCTGCGGATCGCCCAGGCGCAGCTGGTCGGCTGGCTGGAAGGGCTCTTCCACGGCATCCAGACGGCGCTCGTGGCGCAGCAGGTGGCGGCGCGCTCTCAGCTGGAGCAGATGCGGCGGGCGTTGCCGCCGGGCGCGGGCGGCCCGGACGGGCCCGGCGGGCCGCCGGCTCCGCCATCTCCCCCCTCGTCGACCGGCCAGTACCTGTAGCTGGCCCGTGCCTGCGCGGAGGCGGCTACGCGACGTCCTCGCGCGCCGCTCCCCCGACGACCTCGAGCTCGGTGAGGGCGGCGTCTGGCGTCGCCTGCACGACAGGTTCCGCCGCGCCGTCGACAGATACCACCAGCTGCTCGAGGGCGTGCCGGACGGCGCGCTGCGCGACGCACTGGAGGGGTGCGGAGCGCGGCTAGCCATCTGCCTCGACGACGTGCGCGCCGCATGCGTGGCCGAGCAGGCCTCCTCCCCCAGCTCGGGGCTCGAGGTGCCCGGCGGCGCGGCGGGCGAGCATCACGCCCGTCTGTCGCGTGCCGCCACGCTCGCGGCGCAGGCCGCTGAGGCCGTGACGATGGCGCGGGTGCGCGCCCGGACCGACTCGACGGTGCTGTCGGACGCCTCCGCCGCAGAGGCTGCTGACCGCGCGGTGGCGCAGGTCGAGGCACTCGTCCACACCTGACACCCCGTCCGTGGTCATGGACGCTGCGCACACCTCCGTGCGTGATCATGGGCGTCCGCCACCCTGGCGCGTGACGACGGACGTGCAGAAGTCTGCTCGACACCCCTCTGACGCGGCGTGGGTGGACTTCTGCCCGTCGGTCGTCACGCGGCCCTTACCTCGGCATCCCGTCGAGCATGCAGAACGTGGCCGAACCAGCCTCAGGCCGCCCGGGGCGCGACTTCTGCATGCTCGGCGGGACGAGCTTCCTTGAACGACCCTGGCCGGGGGCCGTCTCAGGCCTGGAAAAAGCGGACGCGTCACCGCATCCCTTGACGATCAAGGACGTGAGCGCCACAGCGCTGTCGTTGCGGCGTGGAGGGACCTGCCCATCAGAGATCACGCAGATCTTGGCAATCGATCGGCTCCCCGTGCGGGAGATCCCGATCGATCGCCAAGATCTGCGACCCATTGCTGCAGTAACTGTCCAGGTCACGGGCTGTTGTGACGCACATTTCCTTGATCGTCACCGAGGGGGCGGGACGACGACTTCTGCGACCAGGGAGAGGCATTTTCGAGTGATCGGGCCGGGGAGGTGGCGCGGGCAGGTCAGGGCGTGAGCTGCAGGAGTCGCTCCACGACCTGCGCGACGCCGTCCTCCTCGCACGGCGGCGTCACGCCGCTCGCCGCGGCGAGCACATCAGGATGACCGCCACCGACCGCGTAGGAGTGCCCCGCCCAGCGGAGCATGGGCACGTCGTTGGGCATGTCGCCGAACGCGGCGACCTCGGCGGCGTCGATGCCCAGGTCAGCAGCGAGCGCCGCGAGCGCGCTGGCCTTGCTGACGCCGCGGGCGGAGACCTCCACGAGACCGTCCATGCCCGAGTGGGTCGGTTCCACAAGATGGCCGGCGGCGCGCTGGACGACGGTGAGGAGCCGGTCCGACGGTGTGGACTCCTCGCGCAGCAGCAGCTTGACGACGCCGGGGTCGTCGCTGAGCAGTTCCGGCAGCTCCCCCACCACCGCGGTGCGGCGGGCGTCGTAGCGGGGCACGTACGCCGGCTCGTGCCGGAACCCCGCGAGGGTCTCCAGGGCGGCCGAGACGCCGGGCAGCTCGCGGCGCACCGCGGGCACGGCCTCGAGCACGGCGGCCGGGGGGACGGTGCGCGAGCTCAGCACCGAGCTCGTCGCGAGGTCGAAGGTGATCGCGCCGTTGGCGCAGACCACCACCACGGGGCCGAAGAGGTCGGCGAGGTCGACCACCCACCGCGGCGGGCGCCCGGTCACCGCGACCACGTGGACGCCGGCAGCGCGGCAGGCGTCGAAGGCGGCGCGGGTGCGGGGCGAGATAGTGCCGTCGCCACGGACGACGGTGCCGTCGAGGTCGGTGGCGACGAGCCGCACGCCCGCCGATCCGCTCGACCCGCTCATGAGGCGGCCCGGACGAGCAGCCCTTCGAGCACGTCGGCGAGACCGTCCTCGTCGACAGGGGCGGTGACCTCGTCCGCAGCCTCCCGCACCTCCAGCGGCCCCTGGCCCATGGCGACGCCGCGGGCCGCCCAGCGGAGCATCTCGATGTCGTTGCGGCCGTCCCCCACGGCCAGCGTGGCCCGCGACGGCACGCCCAGGCGCACCCTGACCTGCTCCAACGCGCTGGCCTTCGTGACGCCCAGGGGCGCGAGGTCGAGCCAGGCGGTCCAGCCGACGGCATAGTTGACGCCGTGCAGGCCGACCCTGCCGACCAGCTCGACGAAGTCGGCGGTGGTGTGCTCGGGGCTGCGGACCACCACGCGCGTGGCCTGCGCGCCCGCCAGCTCGGCGAACTCCACCGTGCGGAGGACGCCGTCGAGCTCCCCGGCGGGGAAGTCACCGGCGACGAGCACGCCACCGTCGGCGAGTTCGACGGCGAAGGCGGCGTCCGGGAGTTCGGCGTGCAGCAGGGACAGCGCCTCGGACGGGTCGAACGTCACGACGTCCACCACCTCGTAGCCGTTCGGGAGCTGCGGATCGAGCCGGGCGGTGACAGCACCGTTGCTGCACACGAGGTACCCGGAGTCGAGGCCGAGGGCGGCGAGGATCGGCCGTGTGGACGCCACCGAGCGTCCCGTGGCCACCACCACGTGGTGACCGGAAGCGGCGACGGCGCGGACGGCGTCGCGGACGCGCGCCGACAGGCCGAGGTCGTGGTCGACGATCGTCCCGTCGACATCCAGGGCCACGAGCACGCCGCCACCCTACGAGGCCGCGCGCAGCCAGGATCAGCGCGGCGCGCGCGGGGGGAGTTCCCCGGAGCCGCGCACGATGAGCTTCAGCGGCACCTGCTCGTGAACAGGCGGCGTGCGGTCACCGTCGATGCGGGCGAACAGCAGCTGCGCGGCGCGCGCACCGATGGCCTCGACGTCCTGCTCCAGCACCGTCAGGGGCGGGCTGAAGGCGTCGGCGCCGGCGAGGTCGTCGATGGCGGCGAAGGCGAGGTCGCGCAAGCCGAGGTGGGCCATGGCCGAGGCCAGCCCCATGGTGACGCGCGCGACGCCGGACAGGACGGCGGTGATGCCGCCGTCCTGAGCGCCCGGGTCGGTCAGTTCGCGCAGCACCGCCACCGCCCGCTCGGTGGTCTCACTGGGCAGGTACCCCAGCATGGTCGAGACGGGCTCCAGGCCGGCCGCGCGCATGGCCGCCTCGTAACCGCGGCGGCGGATCTCGACGGTGGTGGCGGCAGGCCCCGACCCGACAAAGAGGATCCGCCGGTGGCCGTGGGCGATGAGGTGCTCGGTGAGCAGCCGGCCGGCGGCCTCGTTGTCGATGCCGACGGTGTCGGAGGACGCGCTCGGCGCCGGGGCGTCGACCTGGACGACGGGCAGTTCCGCAGCCAGCTCCGCCAGGTACCCCTCGGGGGCACCTGCGGTTCCGGTGGCGACGACGAGCCCCGCGACGCTACGGGAGAGCAGCGGCTCGACGGCCTCTTCCTCCGAGCGCCCCGCTCCCGCGCACGTGATGACCACCCCGTAGCCGCGCTCGTGGGCGGCGCGCTCGACCTGCGCGACGATGCGCCCGAAGAACGGGATGGTGAAGTCCTCGCACGCCACGCCGATGGCGGTGTCCTTGCCGCGCCGCAGGGTGCGCGCCTGACGGTTGACGGAGTAGCCGAGCTCCCGGGCAGCCCGGCGCACACGTTCGGACAGCTCGTCGGTGACGCCGGCGCCGCCGTGCAGCACCCGCGAGACGGTCGAGGCGCTGGTACCCGCCGCTGTGGCGACGTCGACGAGGGTGGCTCGCGCTGCGCGCGGGGCGCGGGGCGCTGACGGTGGGATGCCGGTCATGGTGATCACGCTCGCGGACGTCGTCGTGGTGACTGGCTGAGGCGAGATCGAACCACGCGTGCCTGCGGACATCGCGCGAAGGTCCCCCCGATGGACGACGCATCAGCCTGTCAGCGGGTCAGCGCAGCCGCCGCAGCGTGGCGCGGGCGCCGTCGTCGTGAAGTCCTCGCAGTGCGTCGAGGTAGGCGTCGGTGAACCGAGCGTCGTCGACGAGGTCACCGAAGAGCTCGCGGTCGCGCAGGAAGGCCAGGGGGTCGTCCCCGAGCTGGCGCTGGGCGGCGGCCATGACGCGGTCGCGCCGCCGGTCGACGACGGTGATCGACTCGCCGTGCTCGTCGACGCCCTCGGCGTAGCGCGCCCAGCTCGCCACCACCGCGGCGGAGCGGTGCACGTCACGGCCTGCGGCGAGGTTGGCCCGCACCACCGGCACCAGCCACTTGGGGATGCGGTCCGAGCTCTCCGCGGCCAGGCGTGCGGTGGTGTCGCGCACGTGGGGGTTGCCGAACCGCTCCTCGAGGGTGTCCTTGTACTCGTCCAGGTCGACCCCGGGCACGGGCGCGAGCGTCGGGGTGGCCTCGGCGTCCATGTAGGCGCGCACGAACGGCTTCAGGTCGGGATCGGTGGCGGCGCCGTCGACCAGCTCGTGGTCGAGCAGGCGCCCGAAGTAGGCCAGCGCCTGGTGGCTGGCGTTGAGCAGCCGCAGCTTCATCAGCTCGTACGGCTCGACGTCGGGTACCACCTGCACGCCGACCTCCTCCAGCGGCGGACGACCGGCCCCGAAGGAGTCCTCCAGGGCCCACTGGGTGAAGGGCTCGCACACCACCGGCCAGGCGTCGACGATGCCGAACTCCCGCTCCACCAGCGCCACGTCGTCACCCGTGGTGGCCGGGGTGATCCTGTCGACCATGGAGTTGGGGAAGTGCACGTGCTCGCGCACCCACTCCCCCAGGGCCTCCTCGCGCAGGTCCGCGAAGGCGGCGAAGGCCGTCCGCGCGAGGTGGCCGTTGCCCTGGAGGTTGTCGCAGCTCATCACCGTGAACGGCTCCAGGCCGCGCTCCCGGCGGCGCACGAGCGCCTCGACCACGAGCCCGAAGACCGTGGTGAGCTTCCCGGCGTCGGACCCGGCGGCCGCGTCGGCGGCCACCGCGGGGGTGTCGGTGACGAACTCGCCGGTGATGTCGTCGAGGTTGTAGCCGCCCTCGGTGACCGTCAGCGAGACGATCCGTGTGGTGGGCGCGGCGAGCTTCTCGACCACGGCCTCGGGGTCGTCGGGGGCGAAGAGGTACTCGACGATCGAGCCGACGATGCGCGGCTCCAGCGAACCGTCGGGGTGCTTGAGCACGAGCGTGTAGAGGCAGTCCTGGGAGGCCATGGTGTCGCGCATGCGCGCGTCTCCGGGGAGCACGCCGACGCCGCAGATGCCGTAGTCCTTGGCGGCCTCGACGTCTTTGCTGAGCAGCCTGTCGAGGTACATCGCCTGGTGGGCCCGGTGGAACCCGCCCACGCCGAAGTGCACGACGCCGGCGGTGACGGCGGACCTGTCGTACCCGGGCACCGGGACGCGGGAGCCCACCTCCGCCAGGTTCTGGGCGTTGAGTGCGGTGGCGTGGTCAGGCATCGGTGCCTCCAAGGGAAATGGCGAGAGAGAGCCGACAGGTCAGCGGGCGGCCTCGAGGAAGCGCCGGTCGGCGTCCAGGGTCTGGGGGTGGGTGAGGAGCTCCTCGGCGAGCGCCGTGCCCAGGGTCGCGGCGGGCACGCCCGCGGCGGCCAGCGCCCCGACAGCGGCCAGGCTCCGCAGGCTGGCCGCGAGAACAGCGCACCCACTGCCGGTGCCGGTCCCACTGGAAAGGGCACGGTGCATGGCGACGACGACGTCGACGGCGGCGCCCTCGTCGTCGTCGACCTTGCTGACGTAGGGCGCCACCCACTGCGCACCGACAGCCCCCGCAAGAACAGCGTGGGCAACCGTGTGGGCTGCGGTGAGCAGCGTGGGAACGCCTTCGGCCGCGAGGCGCGCACACGCGGTGGTGCCGTCGAGCGTGGCGGGCAGCTTCACCACCACGTGGTCGCTGAGGGCGCGCAGCTGCCGCCCCCGCGCGGCCAGCTCGTCGGCGCTGGTGCCCCAGGTCTGGAGGAACACCAGCTCCGCGCCGTGCTCGACCGCCCACGCGTGGACGGCGGGGATGTCGGCGCTGCCCAGGCCCGCCCGCTGGAGGATCACCGGGTTGGTGGTGATGCCGCGGAACGCGCCGGTGACCAGCAGCGGCACGGCGGCGGCGCGGTCGGCGGTGTCGAGGTAGAGCTGCACGGGTCTTTCACGGTCCTCACGGTCGGGGTGGGGCGGGAGATCGAGCGGGCGGTGGCGTGGGCGGCAGCCTTCAGGAGAACCACATGCCGCCGTCGACGACGACGGACTGGCCCGTGATGTACGCCGCGTCGGGCGATGCGAGGAAGGACACCACACCCGCGACGTCGTCCGGGGTCTGCAGCCGCCCGAGCGCGATCTGGCCGGTCATCGCGGCCATCGGCGCCCCCGGCTGCGCGCCGGTCCGCTCGGCGACAGCGGCGTCGATGCCGTCCCACATGGCGGTCTGCACCACGCCGGGGCTGTAGCAGTTGGCGGTGATCTGGTGCTCGGCGAGCTCCAGGGCCACGGCCTGCGTGAGCCCCCGGACGGCGAACTTGGAGGCGGAGTAGGCGCTCTGCCAGCGGCCCGCGCGGTGGGCGGCCACGGAGGCCGCGCCGATGAGCCGCCCGCCGCGCCCCTGGGCGATCATGAGGCGAGCGCCGGACCGGTAGCAGTTGGCGACGCCGCGCACGTTGACGGCCATGGTGGTGTCCCACTGCTGCGTGGTGGTCTCCAGCAGTGGCGCCGTCATCGCGATGCCGGCATTGGCGACGACGACGTCGAGCCCTCCGAACGCCTCGGCGTGGGCCTGCAGCGCCCGTTCGACGGAGTGCTCGTCGGTCACGTCGGCGTGGTCGCTGCGCACCTGCGCGCCTGCGGCCTCCTGCAGGCGGTCCTCGACCGCGGCGAGCGCCGCGGCGCTGCGTTCGAGGTCGAGCAGGGTGACCGCGAGGCCGTCGGCGGCCAGGCGCGCAGCCACGGCCTGCCCGATCCCGCCCGCCGCTCCGGTGACGACGGCGGAGCGCCGTCCAGTCGGTCCGCTCGGTTGGCTCGGTCCGCTCACTTGACGGCGCCGAGGGAGAGGCCCTGGACGAGCTTGTCCTGCGCGGCGAAGCCCGCGGCGAGCACCGGCAGGGAGATGACGACGGCGGCCGCGCACACCTGCGCCAGGAACAGGCCCTGGCTGGTGGCGAAGCTCGTGAGGAACACCGGGGAGGTGCTCGCCACCGTCGACGTGAGGGTGCGCGCGAGCAGCAGCTCGTTCCAGCTGAAGATGAAGCAGATCAGCGAGGTCGCGGCGATGCCGGGCAGTGCCACCGGCGCCACCACCGAGCGGAGCATCGTGATGAGCCCGGCGCCGTCGAGCTGGGCCGCTTCCATCATCTCGACCGGCACCTCGGCGAGGAAGCTGCGCATCATCCACACCGCGATGGGCAGGTTCATCGAGGTGTAGAGCAGTACCAGGAAGCTGATGTTGTCGAGCACGCCGACGGAGTTGGCGAACAGGTACAGCGGCAGCAGACCCGCCACGATCGGCAGGAACTTGGTGGAGAGGAAGAAGAACAGCACGTCGGTCCACTTCTCGACCGGCTTGATGCTCAGCGCGTACGCCGCGGGCACCGCCAGCACCAGCACCAGCAGCGTGGAGACCACCGAGGCGGTGAGGGAGTTGATGAGCGGCGGCCACGGCTGGCCCGCGAAGAACGAGCGGTAGCCGTCGAGGGTGAGGGGCGCCAGCAGCGACGGCGGGTTGGTGGCCGCGTCGGTCTCGGAGTGGAACGACGTCAGCACCATGAACAGCACGGGAGCGGCGAAGAGGAGCCCGACCGCCCAGGCGGCGATGCCCCAGGCCGGGTGCCCGCCCTGCTCAGGCGTTCGCCGCTTCATGCGCGGACCCTTGAACGAGGTGGCGGCCACAGCGCTATTGGTGTGCGTGCTCATCGGCCGGTCTCCTCGTCGAACAGGCTGGACACGGTGCGCAGCGCGAAGGTCGCGATGATGATCGTTCCGATGACGACGACCACGCCCTGCGCCGAGGCCAGGCCGTAGTTCTGCTGCTGGAAGAAGGTCGCGTAGATCGTGTACGGCAGGTTCGCCGTGCCCAGGGCGCCGGCGGTCATGATGAAGACGGAGTCGAAGGCCTGGACGATGTAGATCGACCCGAGCAGGCCGCCCAGCTCCAGGTAGCGGCGCAGGTGCGGGAACGTGATGTAGCGGAAGATCTGCCACGCGCCGGCGCCGTCCATGCGGGCCGCCTCGACGACGTCACCTGGCTTGGACTGCAGGCCCGCCAGCAGGATCAGCATCATGAACGGCGTCCACTGCCAGATGAGCGACAGCTCGATGGACACGAGCGGGTAGTCGCTCAACCACTGGGGCTGCGGAGGGTTGCTGCATCCGAACAGGGACCAGATCCACGTCAGGACACCGTTGATGAGGCCGTAGCCGGAGTTGAGGATGCCGTGCTTCCACAGCAGCGCGGAGGCGACGGGGACGACGAGGAACGGCGCGATCATCATCGTGCGGACCGCTCCGCGGCCGATGAACTTGCGGTCCAGGAGCAGCGCGATGGCCGTTCCGAGGATCAGGCTGACGATGACGACGGTGGCCGTCAGCAGGATCGTGGTGAGCACCGCCTGGCGGATCGCCGGGTTGGTGAAGACCTGGACGTAGTTGTCGAAGCCGGTGAAGCCGCGCTGGTCGGGACGCAGGGCCCGGTAGTCCATGAACGAGATGACGATCGTCGCGAGGAACGGCAGCTGCGTGGCGGCGATGGTGAAGACGAGCGCCGGCAGCAGCGGGATCCGGCGGCGCCGGGCCTCCCGCCGGTCGCGGGCGGCCTGCCCCTGGGGGGCTTGGTAGGTGGTGCGCTGTTCCGGCGTCAGCTCCGACGCCGCAGGTGTGGCTGTGGTCACGGGAGTCCTTCTTCCGCCGGGTGGGCGTCCCCGCCGTCCGCCGTCCTCACACCGCAGGGCTCGAGGAGGACGGATGGCGGGGAGCGCTCACCACCGGATGGGGGGCCTACTTGTTGGCGTCGGCGGCGGCCTGCGCCAGCGGCTGCCCGGCGTCGAGGGCCTGCTGGACGGTCTGCTGACCGGCGATCGCCGCGCTCACACCCTGGGAGACCTGGGTCGCCATGCCGGCGAACTCGGGGATGGCGACGAACTGGATGCCCGGCGCCGGACGGGGCTGCACGCCCGGGTTGTTGGGGTCGGCCGCGTTGATGGCCGCCTCGGTGGCCGCGTAGAAGGCCTGCGCCGACGCCTGGTAGTCGGCGTTCTGGTAGGTCGAGGAGCGCTTGCCGGCGGGGACGTTGGACCAGCCGATCTGCTCACCGACCAGCTGCTCGTACTCCTTGCTGGTGGCCCAGGAGATGAACTTCCAGGCGGCGTCCTTCTTGGTGGAGGACTCCTGCGTGGCGAACGCCCAGCTGTACAGCCACCCGGAGGATGCGGTCTCCTTCACCGGGGCGGCGGCGTAGCCCATCTTGCCCTTGACCGGCGAGCTGTCGGCCTCGAGTGAGCCGGCGGCGGAGGTCGCGTCGTACCACATGGCCACGCCGCCCTGGGTCATGGCGTTGAGGCACTCGGTGAAGCCGGCGTTGGCGGCGTCGGGCTCACCGTGCTGCTGCACGAGGTTGACGTAGAAGTTGGTCGCCTCGACGAACGGCGGGGCGTTGACCTGGGCGTTCCAGTCCTTGTCGAACCAGGTGCCGCCGAAGGTGTTGACCACCGTGGTGAGCGGGGCGAAGACCTGGCCCCAGCCGGCCTGGCCGCGCAGGCAGATGCCGCGCATCTTGCCCGGGCCCTCGTCGACCTGGGCGGCGAGCTGGGCGACCTGGTCCCACGTGGGCTTCTCCGGCATCGTCAGGCCCTTGGCCGCGAAGACGTCCTTGCGGTACATGAGGAAGGAGCTCTCGCCGTAGAACGGCTCGGCGTACTGGGAGCCGTCGGCGCCCTTGAGGCCATCGGCGATGGGCTTGAGGATGTCGTTCTGGTCGTAGGCGGAGTCCGCGGCGATGTTCTCGTCGAGGTTGGCGATCCACTTGTTCGCCGAGAAGAACGGCACCTCGTAGTTGGAGATCGTGGCGACGTCGTACTGACCGGACTGCTGGCTGAAGTCGGTCTGGATGGTGTCGCGGGCGTCGTTCTCGGGCAGCACCTTGTAGTTGACCGTGATGCCGGTCTCCTTGGTGAAGTTGTCTGCCGTCAGCTTCTGCAGGTCGACCATCTGCGGGTTGTTGACCATCACCACGTTGATGGAGTTGGCCTCACCGCCACCGGTGCCGCCACCACTGCCGCTGCCACCGCCGCCTCCGGCGCCGGCGCAGCCCGAGGCGAGCACGGCGACGCCTGCGGCGGCGGCGATGGAGGCGAGGACACGTCGTCGTGCTGCCATGGGAGACCTTCTTCCTCGGAGGTGACCGAGCGCCGCCGTCGGCGCCGGGGTCGAGCTGTCGGTCGGTGGACGACCCGCCGGGAGTGCCGGTGGGTGCCGTCTGGGGGTGTGTGGGTGCTGCGGTGGTGTCTCGGGGCGGGCCTCTTGCGGCTCGCCCTCTCGACGTCGTCGTCGTGATGCACAGGAGTCTGCCGACATTCTGCAAACGTTGTCAACGCGAGCTGAGTCACGAACAGGTCACGCTGAGTCTCTCTTTCGGGGGTGGGTCTCAGCTGGCGACGAGGAGCGCGCGCGCCAGCGAAGCGTGGGTGACGAGGGTGTCGACGAGGCCGCTACGGACCACGGAACGCACGGCGAGGGCGCGCGAAGCGCCCACCGCCACGGCGACGACGCGGGCCCGGCGCAGCTGCGTCTCGCCCACCGCGACGACGCGGTCCGGGAGCGCATCGACGACGACACCCTCGGCGGTCAGCAGCAGCCCGGTCGTCTCGGCGACCACTCCGGCGCCGGTCACGCGGTCACGGTCGGCTTCCTCGAGGGCGTCATAGACCGTCGACTCCCGCGGTGACCACGCGCCGATGCTGACAACGGCTTTGGTGAGGCCGTCGAGGAGCCCGAAGGCCTCACGCACCCCGATCTGCTGCTGCAGCGCCGTGGCACTACCGGCGTCCGGCAGCACGATGGGGGCGTAGTAGCAGGCAGCCCGGCCGCCGGCGCGCTCCGCGGTGGTCCGCACCAGCTCCGGGGCGCCGAGGGCGAGGTCGGGGCGTGCGATGGAACCCGCCAGCTGGACGAAGGTGGCCGCGACCCGCTCGCTCCATGCACCGCCGAGAGCGGCCATGGCGTGCCCCCAGGCGAGCCCGACGACGTCGTCGGGGCCGACGAGGTGCTGCAGGTAGTCGCACGCGAGCTTGCCGACGGCGGCGCCGAGAGGTCCGCGCTCGCCGCCGTCGTCGTCATCGCCGTCGTCGTCGTCGGAGGACTTGCCGACTGGACCACGACCATCGGCCAGGACGACGGCGTGACGCAGGTCCAACGCGCGCCGCAGGCCCGCCGACAGGTACGGATCGACCTGCGGCGGCGCCCCGATGGTGATCTGCACGAGCCCAGCGGCCCGTGCGGTGTCGAGCAGGCGGGCCACCTTGAACCGGCTGACGCCGAGCTCATCGGCGATCTGGACCTTGGAGGCGCCCTCCACGTAGAAGCGGCGGGCCGCCTCCACCGCGAGGGCGAGGCCACCCGCCCCGTAGGAGCCGCCAGCCTTCGTCGCCACGCGGTCAACCTCCCACAGCGTTGACACGCTGGACTTCTGCCGCCGAGACTGGTGCTGCTCATCTGAAGCATAGGCGCTCATCTGAGCGCGCCACACGACGTCGTGGAGGTCCCAGTGCGTGCAGCGTTCTTGCCGGGAGGCAGCCGGGTCGACCTGCGAGAGGTCCCCGACCCCACCCCCGGCCACGGCCAGGTGCTGCTGGCCACCAAGGCCTCCACCATCTGCGGGTCGGACCTGCGGGCGATCTACCGCGAGCACCTTGGTGAGGGCCCGGAGGCCTACCAGGGCGTGGTCGGCGGCCACGAGCCCGCAGGCCTGGTGATCGCCGTCGGCACCGGGGTCGAGCGCATCACCGTGGGTGACCGCGTGGTCGTCTACCACATCTCCGGCTGCGGGCAGTGCGACGAGTGCCGGGCCGGCTACCAGATCTCCTGCACCGGCACCGGGCGCGCGGCCTACGGCTGGCAGCGCGACGGCGGGCACGCCGACCTGCTGCTGGCCGAGGAGCGCGACCTGCTCGTGCTGCCGGAGTCGCTGACCTACCTGGACGGTGCGGTGGTGGCCTGCGGCTTCGGCACCGCCTACGAGGCGTTGTGCCGGGTGGACGTCTCCGGGCGCGACCGGGTGCTCGTCACGGGGCTCGGCCCGGTCGGGTGCGCGGTCGGGCTGCTGGCCAAGGCGATGGGCTCGCCGCTGGTGGTGGGCACCGACCCCAGCCCCGAGCGCCGCGCCCTCGCACTGGACCTGGGCGCGGTGGACGTGGCGGTCTCGGGTGCCGATGACGACCTCGACGCCCTGCTCGACGGGCCCGGCGGTGGCGCGGAGGTGGCGGTCGACTGCTCCGGCAACGGCCGCGGGCAGCTGACGGCGCTGCGCCACACCCGCCGCTGGGGCCGTGTCGCACTGGTCGGCGAGGGCGGGCAGCTGTCGGTGGACGTGTCCGAGGTGCTCATCCACCGCCAGCTGACGGTGCACGGCTCATGGGTGACCTCGACCGGGCGGATGAGCGAGCTGCTGACCAACCTGGCCCGGTGGGGATTGCACCCCGAGCGCCTCGTCAGCGACACGTTCGGCATCACCGAGGCCGCGAAGGCCTACGAGGTGGCCGACGCCGCCACCGGCGGCAAGGTCGGCATCACCTGGCCCGACGACGACGCACCGGTGGCCGACCGTCCATGATCACGGCGGGGGTCTCCGGCTTCGTCCTGACATACGGCCTTCCGGTCCTCTGGACCACAGAGTCGTCGGTGCTGGTGACGGAGGCCTCCCGCCTGCGATGATGCGCCGATGAGCAGCCCGGCCGCGCCAGATGTCGCTGCGCTGCTGGCTCGCGGCATCGACAGGTCCAGTCCGGTTCCGCTCTACCACCAGCTCGCGGAGCGGCTCCGCGCCGCCATCGCCGACGGGACGCTGCCCCCGGGGTCACGCCTCGAGAACGAGGTGGCGCTCGCCGGCAAGCTGGGACTGTCACGCCCGACCATGCGCCAGGCGCTGCAGGAGCTGGTCGACAAGGGCCTTCTCGTGCGACGACGCGGGGTCGGCACCCAGGTGGTGCATCCCCACGTCAACAGGTCGATGGCGCTGACCAGCCTCCACGACGACCTCGCCCGCAGCGGACGGGTCCCCACCACGGAGGTGCTCGACTACGCGCTGGCACCCGCACCCCGCGAGCTGGCCGAGGCGCTGGCCATCGCAGCGGGAGTGGAGGTGGTGACGGTGCGGCGCCTGCGCTCTGCCGACGGTGAACCACTGGCCCTTATGATCAACCACATCCCCGCCAGTACGGCACCGACGCGCGAGCAGCTCGAGACCGAAGGGCTCTACGAGGCGATGCGGGCCCGCGGCATGCAGTTCCGGGTGGCACGGCAGACCGTAGGCGCCCGTCTCGCCACGGCGGCGGAGGCCCGCCTGCTGCACGAGCGGCCGCGCGCGGCGCTGGTGACCATGCACCGCACCGCTTACGACGACGCCGGCTCCGTCATCGAGGTGGGCGACCACATCTACCGGGCCAGCCGGTACGCCTTCGAGACTACCCTCGTCGACCGCTGAGACGGCCGGTCCGGCTGCTCAGACGGTGAAGCGCCCGGTGAGCTCCTGCAACCTGCTCGCGGAGGCGTTCAGGTCAACGGCCATGGACGCGGTCTCGCCGGCACTGCCCTTGTTCTGCTCGGCGCCTGCGGCGATCCCGGCGATGTTCGCCGAGATCTGCGCCGAGCCGGTGGAGACCTCGGTGACGTTCCTGACCATCTCCGACGTGGTGGCGGACTGCTCCTCCACTGCCGCCGCAATGGTCGACTGCAGCGCATCGACCTCACCGATGACGTCGCCGATGCCGCTCACCGCGGCGGCAGCCGCCGCCGCGTCACCCTGAGTGGCCGACACCTTGGCGGTGATGTCCTCGGTGGCCTGCGCCGTCTGACGTGCGAGCTCCTTGACCTCCCCCGCGACGACGGCGAAGCCCTTACCCAGCTCACCAGCGCGAGCCGCCTCGATGGTCGCGTTCAACGCCAGCAGGTTCGTCTGCTCGGCGATGCTCGTGATGAGCTTGACGACGTCACCGATCTCCTGGCTGGAGGCACCCAGCCGCTCGATCGCGTCACCAGCCTGACCCGCAGCGCGGACCGCCGAGGCGGCCATCGTCGAGGCATTGGCGGTAGCCGAAGCGATCTGGGAGATGGCGGCGGTCATCTCCTCCCCCGCGGCGGCCACGGTGGAGATGGAGACCGTGACCTCCTCGGAGGCGGCAGCCACCACCTGGGACTGGGCGGAGGACTCCTGGGCCCCCGTGGCGAGCTGGGCCGAGACACCGCTCAGGGAGACAGCGGAGGCGCTCAGAGCCGCCGCCTCGTCGCGGATCTCGCGCATCGCACCGGCGAGCGAGTCCAGAGAGGCGTCCGTGGACGAGGCGAGCTGGCCGACCTCGTCCTTGCGGACCAGACCCACCCGGCGGTCCAAGCGACCCTGGGCCACCCCGCGCATGACGTCGACGACCCGGGCCAGCGGACGCGTCACGGAGCGAGCCACCGTGAAGGCGATGCCGACGGCGAGCGCCAGGGCGACCACGGCGCACGCGACGAGCACAGCGACCGCCGTGCGGTGGTCAGCGCGGCCGTCAGCGGCGATGCGCAGCGCCGCCTGCTTCTCGGTCTTCGTCAGCTCCTCCAGGGCCGCGCTCGCGGCGGACGCGGCGGGGTCGGCGTTCGTCGTCCTCACGGTCACGAAGCCTGTGAGGTCGTTGGCCTCGGCCAGCGGGACCAGCTGGTCGGCCACCGTCCGCCAGGTGCCGAGCGCCGTGGTGAACGCCTCCTGCTGGGCCTTGCTGCCGGACGGGTCGCTGTCGAGGTAGGCCTTCCAGCGGACGTCGAGCTCCTTCTGGTCAGCGGCCAAACGGTCCAGCGCCTTCTGGGTGCCAGCGGCATCAGGCGTGAGCGCGGCATTGGCCAGGTCGAGCTGCACCTGGGTGAAGGCCTTGGCGGCGATGTCGGCGGCGTCCACGGACTCCAGCCCGCTCGTCGCGAGGTAGTCCATCCGCTCCTGGGCCGCCCCGAGGCGGCTGATGCCCAAGCCGGAGACCACGGCCAGGAGCAGGCACACGACACCGAAGCCGACGTAGAGCTTGTGAGCGATCTTCAAATCGGCGATGCGACGCATCTCTCTCACCTCCTGCTCGAGACTGGGTAGGTCCGCTGCTCGGACAGACCCCTGTTCAGGACATCGGAACTCTCAGCGCCCTTTTGACCTTGCACGCACAGCGACGGACGGCCGCCCGTGATGATCGGTCGGGGCGCTCCGGAACCCTGGCTCAGACGGTGAAGCGTCCGGTCAGCTCCTGCAGCCGACTCGCCGCGGAGGCCAGGTCACCCGCCGTGGTGGCGGTGTGACCCGCGGACTCGCGGTTCTGCTCGGTGCCCGCGGCGATGTCGGAGACGTTCTCCGAGATCTGCGCCGAGCCGGTGGCGACCTCGGTGACGTTCCTGACCATCTCCGACGTGGTGGCCGACTGCTCCTCCACGGCCGCGGCGATGGTGGCCTGCACCTCATCGATACGGGCGATGACGTCGCTGATCTGGGTCACGGCGGCCGCCGCTGCGGCGGCGTCGTTCTGGGTGGCCGAGACCTTGCCGACGATCTCGTCGGTGGCCTGCGCGGTCTGACGGGCCAGCTCCTTGACCTCACCGGCCACCACGGCGAAGCCCTTGCCGAGCTCTCCGGCCCGGGCGGCTTCGATGGTGGCGTTCAAGGCAAGCAGGTTGGTCTGCTCGGCGATGGAGGTAATGAGCTTGACGACATCACCGATCTCGCGGGAGGACACCCCGAGCCGCTCGATGGCCTGACCCGCCGACCCGGCTGCGCCTACCGCAGACGTGGCCATCTGGGAGGCCTCGCTCGTGGCCGAGGCGATCTGCGCGATCGCCGCGGTCATCTCCTCACCGGCGGCGGCGACGGTGGCGATCGAGACGGTGACCTCCTCGGATGCTGCGGCGACCACCTGGGTCTGGCTGGCGGCGTCCTGCACGCCGGAGGCCATCTGCGCGGAGACGCTGCTCAGCGTCGCCGAAGAGGCTGCCAGTGCCTGAGCCTCGGTGGTGATCTCGCGCATGGCCGCCGACAGGGCGTCCAGTGACTCGTCGGTGGAACCCGCGAGCTGACCGATCTCGTCCTTGCGCTGCAGTCCGACCCGGCGGTCCAACCGGCCCTGAGCGACGCTCTTCATGATTCCGACGACCTTGGACAGCGGGCTGGTGATGGAGCGGGACACCATGACCCCGATGACCACGGCCAGGACGACGGCGAGCGCCGAGATCCCGATGAGGAGAGCCAGCGCGGCGCGGTAGGCGCTCCGGCCCTCCTCCGCGATAGCCAGAGCAGCGCTGGTCTCAGTCTCCACGAGCGTCGTCAGCGCGGCCTCAGTGTCGGCAGCCGCGGGGATCATCGTGTCGGCCCGGGCCTGCATGAAGTCGTCCAGGTCAGAGTTGATCGCCAGGGGCTTCGCCTTCTCCCACGCCGCGATGAACCGGGCGGCCGCTGTCGTGTAGGCCTCCTGCTCGGCCTTCGAACTCGCGGGGTCGGTGCCCAGGTACTCCGTCCACGCTTGGTCGAGGGCTTTCTCTTCGGCCTGCAAGTCCTGGAGAGCCTTCTGGGTACTCGCCTCGTCGACGGCCAGGGCGACCGCGAGGCCATCGAGGCGGATCGCGCGGAACGCCAGTGCGGTCTGCTTGGCCGCGGACACCGACGCGATGCCGCTACCGGCGAGGTACTCGGTGGTCTCCTGCGCCTTCTGGAGCCGGAAGACCCCGACGCCACTCACCACGAGCAGGAGAAGACAGACAGTGGCGAAGCCGGCCGCAAGCTTGTGCGCAACCCGAAGATCAGCGAATCGCTGGAACACGAGGTCTCCCGAGGACGTGGACGTGGCGGTGCTGACAACAAGATCATCGACACCCGCCTCCCACTCTTTCGATCATCCTCCGTCTGCCCTTCGGGAGATACCGGAGAACCTGACGCCTGAGCGGTGGACGCCCCCTCGGGAGGGCCCCGTTGCGTACGCGCCCCGCACCGGACCACTTCCTCTTGACCTCCACCGCGACGTGATGCGCCCCGCACCGGAGTGCGTCCGCACCGTGGTGGGGCTCGCGCTGCCACTCGTCGAGCAGGACTGGTGGGGTCGCTCGAACGACTCGTTCGGGGTCGGCCAAGAACAGCTCGCGTGTCGCCGGCTCGTCCAGGCGGACGGTGGTGGATGCTCGCTGGCTCGCCGTAGCGGTCTTCCCGACACCCTTCGGACCATTGAGGCAGAGGGCGGGCAGCGCCACGAGGAGGTCGTCGAGCTCGTCGTCGATGACGCGCCGCCGGTAGCCGTCCACCTCTCAGGACGACCTTGAGCAGCCTTTCTAGGCTACCTATAGCAGGCCCTCTAGACGACCATCAGCAGAACCCGTGGGCCCGGGGAGGCCGGGCCCCCCGGGCCCAGGACCTCAGCGGGCTCCCGCTGCCTCGGGCCGCAGGTCAAGGAGCAGGGGCGCCTCGACGTCGTCCCCCGCCGCCGGAGGCGCGCTGGTGGCGCGCTCGGCGAGGCGCAGCCAGGTGGCCACCACCGTGTCGGGGTTGAGCGAGACCGACGAGATGCCCTGGTCGACCAGCCACTCCGCGAGGTCGGGGTGGTCACTGGGGCCCTGACCACAGATGCCCACGTACTTCCCGCGCTCGCGCGCCGCACTGATGGCCATCGAGAGCAGCTTGAGGACGGCGGGGTCGCGCTCGTCGAAGCCGGCCGCCACGAGGGCGCTGTCCCTGTCGAGGCCGAGGGTGAGCTGCGTCATGTCGTTGGAACCGATAGAGAAGCCGTCGAAGTGCTCGAGGAACTCCTCCGCCAGCAGCGCGTTGGAGGGCAGCTCGCACATCATGACGACCTCGAGCCCGTTCTCTCCTCGCACGAGGCCGTTCTGCGCGAGCAGCTCGACCACCGCCTCGCCCTCGGTGACCGTCCGCACGAACGGCACCATGATCTTGACGTTGGTGAAGCCCATCGCGTCGCGGACGTGCTTGAGGGCTTCGCACTCCATCTCGAAGCAGGGCGTGAAGTCGGGCGAGAGGTACCGCGAGGCGCCGCGGTAGCCCAGCATCGGGTTCTCCTCGTGCGGCTCGTAGAGCTCCCCGGCCACGAGGTTGGCGTACTCGTTGGACTTGAAGTCGCTCAGGCGCACGATGACCGGCTCGGGCCAGAACGCCGCGGCGATGGTGGAGACCCCTTCGGCCACCCGGCGCACGAAGTACTCCCGCGGCGAGGGGTGCGCGGCGGTGCGCTGGTCGATCTGCGCAGCGACGTCCTCGGGCAGCTGGTCGCGCTCGAGCAGCGCGCGCGGGTGCACGCCGATCTGCCGGTTGATGATGAACTCCAACCGCGCTAGGCCGACCCCGGCGTTCGGCAGGCGGGAGAAGGAAAACGCCTGGTCGGGCGTCCCGACGTTCATCATGATCTTGACCGGGCTCTCGGGCATCGAGTCCAGCTGGGTGACGACCTCCTCGAAGGGAAGCAGCCCCTCGTAGACGAGCCCGGTGTCACCCTCGGCGCACGAGACAGTCACCTCGGTGCCCTCGGCCAGCAGACGCGTGGCATCACCGGTACCGACGACGGCGGGGATACCGAGCTCGCGAGCGATGATCGCGGCGTGGCAGGTGCGCCCGCCACGGTCGGTGACGATGGCGCTGGCCCGCTTCATGATCGGCTCCCAGTCGGGATCGGTCATGTCGGCCACGAGCACGTCGCCCGCGCGGAACTCGTGCATCTGCTCCACGCTGCGTAGCACTCTCACCGCACCAGCGCCGATGCGCTGGCCGATGGCCCGTCCGGAGACCAGCACGTCACTGCTGCCCTGCAGCTCGAAGCGGCGCAGCGCCCCGTGACCGGTCCGCGAGACCACCGTCTCGGGCCGCGCCTGGAGTACGTACAACTGGCCGTCAAGGCCGTCCTTGGCCCACTCGACGTCCATCGGACGGCCGTAGTGCTCCTCGATGACAAGGGCGTGCCGAGCGAGCTGCTCCACCTCCTCATCGGTGAGCGAGAAACGCAACCGCTGCTCGGCGGGCACGTCCTCGAAGGCAGTGCTGGCCCCGGCCACGCGGGAGTCGGTGTAGCGCATGGCGATCGCCTTCTCCCCCACCGAGCGGCTCAGCACCGCCGGCCGCCCGGCGCGCAGCGCCCGCTTGGAGACGTAGAACTCATCGGGGTTCACCGCCCCCTGCACCACGGCCTCACCAAGACCGTAGGAGCTGGTTACGAAGACCACCTCGTCGAAACCGGACTCAGTGTCCACCGTGAAGAGGACGCCGGACGCGCCCACGTCGGACCTCACCATGCGCTGCACACCCGCGGACAGCGCGACGTCGTGGTCGAAGCCGTGGTGGGCCCGGTAGGCGATGGCCCGGTCGTTGTAGAGGGAGGCGTAGACGCTGCGGACGGCGGCGAGCACGTTCTCCACCCCGCCCACGTTGAGGAACGTCTCCTGCTGGCCCGCGAAGGAGGCGTCGGGCAGATCCTCGGCGGTAGCCGAGGAGCGCACCGCCCACGTCACCGCATCGGGGTCGGGCTCGCGCTCCAGCAGCGCGGCGTAGGCGCGGCGGATCTCGGCCTCGAGATCGGCGGGGAACGGCTGCTCCTCCACCCAGCCGCGCACCTGCGCCCCGACACGTGCCAGCTGGGTAACGTCCTCGACGTCGACGGCGTTGACGGCGTCGATGATGCGGGCGTCCAGCCCCTCGTGCGCCAGGAACCGCCGGTAGGCGTCGGAGGTGGTGGCAAAGCCACCGGGCACCTTCACCCCCAGCGAGGCAAGGTGGCTGACCATCTCCCCGAGGGAGGCGTTCTTGCCACCGACCCGGGGCAGGTCGGCCATGGTGATCTGCTCGAACCACAGGACGTCGGTCATGACGGCTCTTCTCCGGACAGGCGCTCGCGGCGCAGCTCGAGGGACTGGAGGATCACGGCGGACATCTCCTCCACGCTCTTGGTGGAGGAGTTCACGAAGGGGACGCGGTTGCGCTGGTAGAGCTGCTCGGCGCGGCGCAGCTCGAGCGTGCACTGCGCGAGGCTGGCGTAGCGGGACTGCGGGCGGCGCTCGTGCCGCACCTGGCTGAGCCGCAGTGGCGTGGTGGTCACCCCGAAGCAGCGGTGCGTGTAGGGGGCGATGAGCGGCGGCAGGCCGTCGGTGGGGAAGTCGTCGTCGGTGAGCGGGTAGTTGGCCACGAGCACCCCGTGCTGCAGCGCGAGGTACATCGTCGTGGGCGTCTTCCCGCACCGGCTCGGCGCCACGATGATCACCTCCGCTTGGTCGAGGGCACGGGCGCTCTGCCCGTCGTCGTGCTCGATGGCGAACTCCACCGCTCGCATCCGCGCGAAGTAGGCGGTGGTGTCGCCCAGGGTGTGGAACTGCCCGAGCTGCTCGGACGCCGTCGTCCCGAGCACCTCCTCCAGCTCGGTGAGGTGCCCACCGAGCAGGTCGATGCGGGCCCCCGGTGCCGCGGCCAGCGCCGCCCGCACCGCCGGGTCCTTCACCGTGGTGAAGACGATCGGCGCGAGGCCGGCCGCCTCGGCGCGCTCCAGCGCCTTCACCATCTGCGCGGCGCCCGAGGCCCCGGAGACGAACGGCAGCGTCCGTCGCTGGAACTGCACCCCGGGGAAGTTGGCGAGCAGTGCGCTACCGAGGGTCTGGGCGGTGATGCCGGTGCCGTCGGAGACGAAGAACGCCGCGCGGCGCACCGGTGGCGCGCCCGGAGGTGGTGAAGGGTCCGGTGGGTCTGGCTGCGCCGTCAGGCCCACGCGACCGGGGAGCCGCAGGTCCACACCTCGGTGCCGGAGCGCAGCTCACCGGCGAAGCGGGTACCGCACGGCCAGGGGACGTCGTCGCGTACGGGCTGGCCGTCCTCGTCGTCGAGGGGCAGACCCACCGAGTGCACGTACGCCGTCCACGGCGCACCGTCCTCGATGCGCCGCAGCGGGCCGGCGCCCACTTCGGCGCGCTCCTGGAGGGCCAGCACCGCGACGAGCGAATCGGTGACCAGCACGCCCAGGGCGCCCGTCGGCAGGGCGAACGGGACCAACCACGCGGTGCGTCCGCGGCTGACGCCGGAGAAAGCACGCAGCACGTGCGCCTCGACGGTGGCCTCGTCGGGGTTCCCCTCGAGGCTGCCGGCCGGCTCCGGGGCGGTGGCGAGTTCCAGGTCGTGCAGCTCGCGATGTGCGGCGGGGAGCAGGTCCTCCAGGCGCAGCTCCGACAGGTCGGCACGCGAGTCGGTGCGAGAGGCGGTCGCGTGCGGTACCTCGAGCATGCCGCGACGCACCCCGGCGGCGACCAGCCGGTGCCGCTGCGCGCTCGTGCCGTCGACCAGCTCCACGGTGACCGGCCGCAGGATCCTGCGGACCCGGGCCTCCCAGACGTGAACGTCGCGGGAGGTGGCCGCGCGGGAGGTGGCCGCGCGGGGGGCGGTCGTGGTGGCACTGCGGTGGGCCAGGACGGTCACGCTGTCTCCTCGTGGTCCGGACGACGGGTTCATGAGCATGACCGTGGAGGAGGCGAGATCACCAGGGGTTGATGACGTCAAGAAATGCACTTCTTGCGCTCCCGTCATGCATGACAGAGCGCGACCATTCAGTCACTCCGACCGAAAACCGCCTGCGCGGATTCAGGCCGGTTCGTTGACGCGCGGGAACGCCGCAGCGGGCATGCGGTGCCGCGGCACCCTGTCGCGGGCGTAGGTGACCTCGGTGTAGCCGTGCGGGGCGGGCCGGCCGTCGTCGCCGAGGTTGACGAACACGATCTCGTCGATGGTGACGATCTCCTCGCGGGTCACCATGTTGCGGACCTCGGCGCGCAGGGTCAGCGACGTCCGCCCGAACCGCACCACGCGCAGGCCGAGCTCGATGAGATCGCCGACCTGCGCGGGCGCGCTGAACGCCGCCGACGAGATGAGCTTGGTGACCACCCGGTAGCTGCCCAACTGGAGGAACGCGTAGATCGACGCCTCCTCGTCGACCCAACGCACGATGCTGCCCGCGGACGTGGTCCCGTTGGCGTTGAGGTGCTCGGGTCGCACCCACGTCCGTGTGCGGAAGCTGATGGGCGCGACGTCCTCAGCACCCTCTACAGAGCCGATCACGCCACCGAAACTACCTGGCCTCCCCCTCAGAACAGCTCGATGGCCACGGCCGGAGCAGTAGCCGCCACCTCGGGGGCATGCGATGCACCGGCCGACGACACCCGGCCAGCACTGCCGTGCACCTGCCGCTGACGTGCGGAGACGTAGGAGGCGAAGAGGGTCTCGACGGCGTCGTCGAGTGCTGCGAGGGCGGCGGAGTCCGCCGTCCCCTCGAGGTGGTCGCGCAGCGTGCCGAGGTTGCCGCTCAGCCCGTCGAGCGACCCGACGATGCCCTCGACGGACTGCCGCGTCATGTCCTGGAACTGGGCCTGCGCCAGCACCTGGGACGTGCGACCGCTCAGCGAGGTCACCGACGTCGCCATGGACCGCGCCGCCCCCTCGATGCCGCGGCCACTGTCGGCCAACGTCTGCGCCGCGCTCCGCTGCGCCGCGGCCAGCGCCTCCAGGCGCTGCGCCAGGTAGGCGGCCGTGCCGACGTCCTGGCTCTCCCCGCCCACGCCGAGCCGCTCCTCCATGAGGCCGGTGACCCGCGCGATGCCGGCGCGGATGGTCTCCGCGGCCAGGCTCGACTGGCTGGACAGGTCGCGCACCTCGTCGGCGACGACGGAGAAGCCGCGCCCCGCCTCGCCGGCGCGAGCTGCCTCGATCTTGGCGTTGAGCGCGAGGAGCGCGGTGGTCTTGGCGATGGCGTTCACCGCCTCGATGTCCTGGTCCAGGCTGCGGACCTGGCCGATGAGCTCGAGCACGGCGGCGTCGCGGTCGGTGACCACGCCCACCAGGTGCGCCACCTCTTCGGAGGCGTCGTCGCTGGCGGCGAGCACGGTGTCGGCGCCCTGCTGGCACTGCGCCACGAGCCCGTCGAGCTCGGCGGACAGCTCCAGCAAGCCGGAGGTCGCCTCGTCGATGCCGAGCACGCCCTCCATGACGCCGAAGGCGGCCTCCTCGGTGACGGACACGACGTCACCGAGCTGGCCGGTGAGGATGCCGAGCAGCTCCTGGGAACGCGCGAGCAGCGCCGTCGACTTCTCGGTGTCGACGACGCCGGCGGGGTCAGCCACCTGTCCCCGCCTCCAGAACACCCATGCCACTCATGCCCCCGGGACCACTTGGCGGACGACGGCGAGCAGCGCGTCGGCCTGGATGGGCTTGACGAGCCAGCCGGTGGCGCCGGCGGTCTTGGCCGCGTCGCGCTTGGTCTGCTCGGACTCCGTGGTCAGCATGAGGATGGGCGTGAACCGCAGCCCCGCCTTGCGCGCCTCACGGACGAAGCTGATGCCGTCGAGGCGAGGCATGTTCACGTCGGAGATGACGAGGTCGGGCTTGAGGCCGCCCTTCACGCGGTCGAGCGCCTCCTGCCCGTCCGCAGCCGTCTCCACCCCCAGGCCGCCCTTGGTGAGCATCGACTTGACGCTCATGAGCATGGTCGGCGAGTCGTCGATCAACAGGACGGTCTTCACTCGGACTCCTCAGTCGTGAGGGCGACCTCTTCACCCTCGGCTCCAGCAGTGCCGTCAGCCGAGTCGGTGACGGTGTCTTCGGGGGAGACGGCCTCGGGTTCCGGGGTCGGCTCGACAGTGGGCTCGGCGAGTTCCTGGGTCCGCAGGATCGGGACGACGACGTCACGCAGGAACGGGTCGGTGGGCTCCGCCACGACGGCCGCCCCTGCGGCCATCACTGCCTGCAGCACCGCGGTGTGCAGGTGCTCGCAGCCGGACAGGTCGACCTGCGGCTCGACGGTGCCGCGCAGCCAGGCGGCCAAGCTCTCGGCGTCTTCGACGGTCACCGCACCCGTGAGCACGGCGGTGCGGTCAGCGGTGGTCAGCGGCACGGGAGTTCAGCTCCTTGACGTCGAGGACGAGCAGGACCAGGCCGTCACCCAGGAGGGCCGTGCCGCAGTAGCCGGGGGTGCCGGCGAGCAGGCCTTCCAGCGGTTTGAGGATGACGTCGGTGTTCTGGTGGAAGGTGTCCACCACCAGGCCCAGCGGTCCGGTGGCGGTGCGGACCACCAGCACGTTGAGCGGAGCGTCGGTGGTCTGGTCGCCCAAGGCACTGAGCTTGTCCAGTGCGCGGGGTGTCGCTCCGAGCAGCTCGTCGAGCCGCACCAGCGGCACCACCGTGTCGCGCAGCGCGAGGGCGGGATACCCGGCGACGCGCGTGACCTCGTGACGGTCCACCCGGACGGTCTCGACGACGTCGTCCAGCGGCACCCCGAACCGCTGCGCGCCCGTGGTGAGCAGCAGCACGCGGGAGACGGCCATGGTCAGCGGCAGGCGCAGCCTCACCAGGAGGCCCTCGCCGGGGCGGTTCACCGTGACCACCGAGCCACCGAGGCCCTCGATGAAGGCGCGGACGGCGTCCATGCCCACGCCGCGGCCCGAGACGTCGGAGACGACGGCGGCGGTGGAGAAGCCGGGCGCGAAGATCAGCGCGGCGGCGTCCTCGTCGGACATCGTCTCCAGCGCGCTCTCGTCGATGAGACCGCGCTCGTAGGCCTTGCGACGGACGACGGCGGTGTCGATGCCGCGTCCGTCGTCCTCGATCTCGATGACCACCGAGTCGCCGTCGGGAGCAGCGCGCAGGGTGAGAATGGCCTCCTCGGGCTTGCCCGCTGCGAGACGGCTCTCGGGGGTCTCGATGCCGTGGTCGAGGCTGTTGCGCACGAGGTGCACGAGCGGCTCGGCGAGCTGCTCGATGACGTCCTTGTCCGCGGCGGTGTCCTCGCCCTCCTGCACCAGCCGGACCTTCTTGCCCAGCTTGTGCGACAGGTCGCGGACCAGACGGGGTACGCGGGCGAAGGCGGTGGAGACCGGCAGCATCCGGACCTCCATGACCGCCGCCTGCAGCTCCTCGCTGACGCGGCTGACCACGGCGTACTCGTCCATGACCCGGCGGGCCAGGCCGCGGGATCCGGCGGTCTCGGCCTCGGCCGCCACGAACGGCAGGGCGTTCTTGGCGACGGCGAGCTCCCCGACGAGGTCGAGCAGCTTGTCGACCTTCGCCTGGTCAATCTTGAGGATGCGGGTGCGGGGGACGTCGTCCCCGCTGGTGGCCGGTGCCTCGGTCACGGGACCCGTGGTGGCTCCGGAGCTGGCCCCCGCGGGGGCTGCGGAGGCGGCCTCGGCGGACGCCCGCGGCGCCGGCACGGCGGCAGTGGCCGGGTGTGAAGCCCCGGGAGCGCCGCCCGTGGGAACAGCAGCCGCAGCGGCGCGAGCGCCCCCGCTGGTGTCCGCCTCGCCCACGAGGTCGAGCACGAGCAGCGCCGAGCGGACGGCGGCCTCGCTGACTCCCTCGCGCTCGAGCAGCCTGTCCTGCCAGACCATGAGCTGGCCCAGCAGCGCGTCGGACTCGGCGGGAGCGTCGCTGGCTCCGGTGGAGGCCGCACCGTCGATCGCGCTGTCGTTCAGCGGCCCAGCGGGCACCCCGTCGATCAGGCGCCCGAGCCCGAGCGCACCGACCTCGACGACCTCGACCTGGTCCGGCACGTAGCGGAACACATGCGCCAGCTCGCCCGCCGCGGCGCGCGTCAGCGCCGTGAAACGCAGCAGGCACTCGTACTCGTCGAGCTCGGCCATCGGCGCGAACGGTTCCTCGGGCGCCACGTGGAGCAGCTCGAGGGCCGGCACCTGGCGGAACAGGGAGAGCGGGTCGTCGCCGCGGAAGTAGCAGCCGGCATCGGGCTCGTAGCGCACCGCGCGCACGGTCGAGGAGGTGGTCTCCAGCCAGGTGCGCAGCTGCGCGAGGTGCTCGGAGGGCAGGTCGGCCACCCAGCCGGGCAGGTCGGCGGGAGCAGCGGCGGTACCGCTGACCGTCGCCGTCGCCGTCGTCGTCCCACTCGCCGACGCAGCGACCGGCTCCGGCTCGGCGCCGGTGAAAGAGCGCAGCACACCGGCGCGGAACGCCGTCACGGCGGCGGCGTCGTCAGGGGTGCGGCCGGTCGCCTCGATGGTGGGCATCCAGCGGCGCACGGTGTCGAAGGCCTGCAGCAGCGCGTCGACCATCTCGGTGGTCAGCGCCAGCTGGCCCGAACGCACCTGGTCGAGGAGGTCCTCGGCGGCGTGGGTGAGGCGGGTCAGCTCGGGCAGGTCGAACAGGCCCGAGGAGCCCTTGAAGGTGTGCGCGGCCCGGAAGACCGCATTGACGATCTCGGCGTCCTCAGGGTCGGCCTCCAGGCGCAGCAGGCCGGAGTCGACGTCGGCCAGCAGGTCGGCCGACTCGTTGATGAACTGCTCGAGCAGCGGGTTGCTCACGAGGCGCTCCCCACGCTGACAGGGCTGCTGACAGGGCTGCTGACAGGGCCAGCGACACGGGCGGTGAGCACCTGCGCGATGCGCACGAGCACCTCGGGCGCCGCCGGCTTGGACAGGTGGAAGTTGGCGCCGGAGGCCAGTGCCGCCTCGTTGTCGGCGTCGCGGGCCTCGGTGGTCATGACGACGACGGGTACCGCCGGCTCGAGAGCGCGCTCGCGCAGGTGGCGGACCAGCTCGTAGCCGTCCATCTGCGGCATGTTCACGTCGGTGACCACGAGGTCGACCGTGCGCGCCACGAGCAGCTCCATCGCCTCGAGGCCGTTGCAGGCCTCCTCGACGGTGAACCCGGCCGCGCGCAGCACCCCGCTGGCGTAGGCGCGCACGGTGGGCGCGTCGTCCACGACGAGCACCGTCGGGCTGGCACCTCCACCAGCATCGACATCGGTGGCGCTCATGGACGGGCTCCGTTCGAGGGGCGGGAGTAGCGGCTGGTCATCCGGGTCGCGGGACGCTGGTAGGCGATGCCGTCGGGCAGTCGGACGGCGTCGAAGATCGGCGAGATGCGGCTCATCGACTCCGAGTGGCCCAGGAACAGCAGGCCGCCGGGGCGCAGCGCACCGAAGAGGTGCTCGGCGGCGCGGCGCGCGGAGACCTCGTCGAAGTAGATGAGGAGGTTGCGGCAGAAGGCGACGTCGAAGTCGCGGAAGGACCGCATGGCCTCGGTGTCGGTGATGTTCATGAGGGTGAAGTCGATGGCGCCGCGGATGTCCTCGGCGACGCGGTAGCGGTCTCCGATCCGCTCGAAGTGCTCGCGCAGCACCGCCGGGGGGACCTTCTGCACGGACCGCTGGCCGTACTCGCCGCGCCGGGCCTGGTCGAGCACGCGGGTGTCGATGTCTCCGGCGACGATCTCGACGTCCATCTCGGCGATGTCCGCCCAGTCGGTGAGCAGGCGCAGGGCGATGGAGTACGGCTCCTCACCGGTGGAGCACGGCAGCGACAGGATGCGGACCGGACTGGTGTCGCCCGTGGCTCGCCGCTCCGCCGCCACCTGCGGCAGCACGTGCTTCACCAGCGAGTCGAACTGGTGGTCCTCCCGCAGGAAGTACGTCTCGTTGACGGTGAGCTCGTTGACGAGGGCCTGCGCGGCGCGCTCGTCGGCGCCGGTGCGCAGCGAGGCGAACCAGGCGTTGAAGTCGCCTCCGTGATCACGCACGCAGGACAGGACGCGCTTGTCCACGAAGTAGCGCTTGGAGTCGGCGAAGCGCATGCCGGTGCGGCGGTAGACCCACTCGCGCACCCGCAGGAACTGCGCGTCGGTGAGCTGGTCCGACGCTGCTCCCGCAGCAGCGCTGCCGGTGCTGGTGGGCCGGGCGGAGAGTGAGGTCACGGGGCACCCACTTCGGAGAGCGAAGCGGTGGGCGCGACCGACGCCGCGAGAAACGCGAGGTAGGGGTTGTCGGGGAAGCGCGCGGCACCTTCGGTGGCGAGCTGGTGGCCGAGGGCGTCGTCCACCAGCACGCCGGCGTCGATGGCTGCCGCGACGACGTTCTCGTCGGCATCGCCCTCGGCGATGCGGAGCAGCCAGCGCGGCACCTCCGGACGCGGGAGCGCGGTGATGACCATGACGGCCATGAGGCGGGCTCGGACGTCTGCGCCGGCCAGCACGTGCTCGAGCACCGAGGCGACGCAGGAGGGCATGGACTGCAGGGCGACGACGGCGGCGTTGCGGCGTGCGGCGTCGTCCAGACCCAGCCACCCGGCCAGCTCGCGGGCCACCTCGACGAGGTCGAACGAGGCGACCGTGGCGAGGGCGGCGTCGCGAGCGGCGGGGTCGTCCTCTTCACGGGCCGCAGCCAGCAGGGCGGGCGCGGCGCGCAGCTCACCGTGCAGGTCGAGGGCGGCGCGGCGGCGCGCCTCCGGGTCGGGATGACGCAGCTGCTCGACGAGCACCGACCACGTGCGCTCGGCGCGGCGCGGTGCGTCGGCGTCACGCTCGGCGGGCGCGGTCTTGCGGACCAGTGCCATCGGGTCTCCTCGGTCGGGGGCTGCAGCGGGAAAGGGACTGGAGTGGGGGACGGGGAAGGAGCTCAGACCCAGGCGTTGACCTGGGCGGCGACCTGCTCGGCGTCGAGGACGCGGGTGGCTCCGCCGCGGGCGACGAGCTGCCCGGGCATGCCCCAGACCACCGCCGACTCCTCGGACTCGGCCACCGTGCGCCCGCCCAGGGCGTGCAGGCGGGAGAACTGCTCGGCGCCGTCGTCGCCCATGCCCGTGAGCAGCACCCCGACCGTGCGGTGGGGGTCCACCCGGTCCAGGGCGCTCGCCACGAGCCTGTCGACGCTGGGGTGCCAGCGGTACTGCGGCCCCGCGGGTGCGGGCCTCGCCATGAGCTGGCCGTCGCGGTCGCTGATGACGATGTCGGCGTCGCCGCGGGCGATGTAGACGTTGCCGCGTTCGAGCGCCACCAGCCCGGTGACCTCCTGCACCCGCAGGGCGCAGCAGGCGTCGAGTCGCTGGGCCAGGGCCGCGGTGAAGGAGGCCGGCATGTGCTGGGCGATGACGACGGGCGCGCCGAGGTCGTGGCGCAGGCCTTCGGCCAGCATGGTCAGGACGGCGGGGCCGCCCGTGCTGGACCCGACGAGCACGAGGTCGGTGAGCGCCGAGAGCTCCCCCGGCGCACCGCCGCCCGTAGGCTCCGCCGGGGCGCTCCACGTGGCCGTCGGTGTCCGGGGCGTCCGGGGCGTGCGCGGCACCCGTGCTGTCAGGTCATGCGCCGACGTGGTGCCCGCCGTCGTCGTCCTCATCGCCGAGGTGCGACGGCTCGACGACGATGAGGACGACGCCGACGCGGCGGCCGCCTGCTCGCGCCGGCTGCGCAGCCGCGAGAGCAGCGAGGTTCCGCTGCTCACGCGGGCCTGTGCCGCCGAGCGCACCTTGCGGCGGATCTCCTCGCCGGCCTCGGCGAGGTTGAGCGAGACCGTGCCGCCGGGCTTGGCGACGTAGTCGACAGCACCCAGCTCGAGGGCCTCGAGGGTGGCGATGGCGCCCTTCTCGGTGATGGAGGAGACCATCACCACCGGGCGGGGAAAGTCGGCCATGATCCGCGACAGGCAGGTGATGCCGTCCATCACGGGCATGTTGACGTCGAGGGTGACGACGTCGGGCTGCTCCCGGGCGATCACGTCGAGGGCGTCCTCGCCGTTGCGGGCGAGGACGACCTCGACGTCGTCGTCGACGGTGAGGATGCCCGTGAGGGCCTTCCTCATGAGGGCGGAGTCATCGACGACAAGCACCTTGATCCCTGCACCTGCCATGTCGAACACCCGCTCTCGTCGTCGTCGTGGTGGTTGTCGTGATGGGTCGGGTCAGGCAGCGGCGCTGAGCTGCCCGTCCAGCTGCTCGGACAGCTGGGCGACCTGGTCGCCCCCGAGCAGCTGGGAGGGCTCGAGCACGAGGAGCATCCGCTCCTGCGCCGGGAGGTTGGCCACGCGCGTGACGAGCTTGGCCTGCTCCTCGGACAGCTCCGGGGCGCATTCGAGGTCGCTCGACGACACGCGCAGCACCTCGGCCACGGAGTCGACGACGAAGCCCGTGCGAACCCCCTGGACGATGAGGACGACGATGCGCTGGCGCTCGTCGCGCTCGCTGCGCTCCAGGCCGAGTCGCGTGCGCAGGTCGACCGCGGGGAGCACCGCGCCGCGCAGGTTGACGAGACCCTCGACGAAGTCGAGCGCCCGCGGCACCTTCACGAGCTGCTCGGGCACGCGGATGATCTCCTGCACCTCGTCGACAGCCACGCAGTACTCCTCGCCCTGCAGGCGGAAGACCACGAGGATCTCGTCGTCGCCACGGCCGTCGTCCTGCACGTCGGTGTTCTCCTCGTCGCTGCTGCTCGCACCGGTGCGGTCGACGAGCTGGTCAGTCAGGTCCGCGGGCACGTCGCCGGCCCCGACCAGGGAGTCGGCGGCCAGGACGGACACCAGGCGCTCGCCCTTGTCCAGACGGCACACCGACTCCACCTCGCGCCCGCGTCCCCCTGCGATGACCGCCGGCAGCGGGTCCACGAGGTCGGTGGAGACGCGCAGCACCTCGCGGACCTGGTCGACCCGGACCCCGAAGACCGTCTCGCGGCCTTCGCGCTCCGTGGTGACCACGGCGATGCGCTGCGACGGCAGGATCTCCGGCACCTCGAGGCCGAAGATGCGGCGCAGGCTGATGACCGGCAGCAACCGGCCCCGCAGGTCCATCACGCCGAGCACCCGCGACGCCGCGTTCGGCACCGAGGTGAACTGCTCGGGCACCTGGACGATCTCGCGGACCCTGTCGATGGGCAGCGCGTACTCCTGCCCGTCCACGGCAAAGCTCACCAGCTCGAGCGTGGCGGAGGAGTCCTCGCCCGCCAGCTCGCCGGTCGCGTCCGCCGACCGGGTGGCCGCCGGGGCGCCGGCCGCCGCCGTGCTGCGAGCGGCGAGCACCGCCAGCTGGGAGGTAACCAGGCGCTGTACGTCGAGCACCGTGGTCATCCGGCCGTCGTCACCGGCGACGCCCTTGAGCACCGCCGCCAGCAGGTCCGAACGCACCGCGCCCTGCACGGACTCCGCGCTCTCGAGCCGGTCCGGCTCCACGGAGACGACGGCGGCCACCCTGTCGACCACGAGGCCGATGGCCGCACCCGCGGCCTCGACCACCACCACGCGCGTGGCTTCGTCGTGCTCGACGTCGGCCAGACCGCAGCAGGCGCGCAGCCCCATGATGGGGAGCACCCGCCCGCGCAGGTTGGCCAGGCCCTCCAGGGCTGGCGGCCCCAGCGGCACCCGCACCAGCTCGGGCATGCGGATGATCTCCTGCACCCGCTCCATCGGCAGGGCGTAGGACTCCCCCGCCATCTCGAACGTCACGAAGTCGGCGGTGCTGCTCGCGGCGTCGTCGTCGTGCTCCTCCACGCCCGCAGGCGTGGTCGCCGTCGTCGTCGGCTCGATGGTCTCTGTCATGTCAGTCCTCCTCGCACTCCTCGTCGGGCCGTGCGGGGTCAGGGCTGCTGGAGCTCGTCGGCGAGTGCGGCGATCTCCTCGATGGCGGTGGCCAGCTGCTCCGCGCCGGCCGCCTGCTGCTGGGCCGCCGCCGAGGCGGTGCCCGAGAGGGTGGCGGCCTGCTTGCTCGCGGCGGAGATCTGGTCCAGGGCGGTCTTGACCTGCACCAGGCCGGAGGCGATCTCGGCGCTCGCGGCGCGGACCTCCTCGTTGCCGGTGCGGACCACGCCCATGTCGCGCTCCACCTCGATGAGGCGGGCGGTGCTCGCCTTGGCGCGCTCGACCTCCACGAGGGCCTGGCGGGAGGTCTCCTCCAGGTCGGCGCGGACCACGCCGATGCGGTCCTGGACCTCCTTGACGAGGTCCTTGATGCGCTCGGCGTTGTCGGCGGAGTCGCGGGCGAGGTTGCGGATGTCGGTGGAGACCACCGCGAAGCCCTTGCCGAACTCCCCGGCGCGGGCGGACTCGACCGAGCCGTTGACGGCGAGCATGTTGGTCTGGATGGAGACGTTGGCGATGGCGTCGACGATCTTGTCGATCTTGCGGGAGACGATCTCCAGCTCGACGACCTGCTTGACGCTCTCCTTGGCCGCGGACGACGCGGTGGCGATGGCGGTGATCATCGCGTCGACGGCGTCCTTGTTCACCGCCAGCAGCTCGACCATCTCGTCGGCCTTGGTGATGGCCGCGCCGGCGCGCGTCTCCGCGAGCTGGGCGCCGGTCTCGATCTGGTTGATGGCGGCGGCCGACTCCTGGGTCTTCGCGGCCTGGGCCTTGGCCCCGCTGGAGATGTCACCGATGGCCTGGGAGATCTGCGACGCGGCGCGGTTGATCTCCTCGGTGGCCGCGGCGAGCTCCTCGGCGGCGCCGGCGACCTCCTCGGCGCTCTTGCCGATGTCGGCCGAGCCGCGCAACTCGTCAGCGATCTCCGAGAGCGCCTCGGAGCCCTTCTGCGCCTGGCTCAGGGCGGCGCCCTGCTGGTCGACGGTCTGGAGGATCTCCTCGGCGGCGGCCGACTGCTCCTCGGACGCGGCGGCGATCTCCTCGGCGCGCAGCTGCGCGTCCTGCGAGGCGCGCTCGGCCTGGGCGGCGGCGGTGGCGATCTCCGTGGCCCCGTCGATGATGACCACCATGTCCTTGCTCACGGACGCGAGCTGGGCGGTGATGCTCTTGCCCTTGTCGACCTCACCGCGGGAGGTCTCGGCGGAAGCCTGAACACCCTCGGCGACGGCGACGACGCCGGCGCGGATGACGTCGATGAGCTCGCGGATCTGGCTGGCGGACCGCTCGGAGGTCTCGGCCAGGGTGCGCACCTCGTCGGCCACCACGGCGAAGCCCTTGCCGTGCTGGCGGGCGCGGGCCGCCTCGATGGCGGCATTGAGGGCCAGCAGGTTGGTCTGGTCGGCGATGCGGGCGACGGCGGCGACGATCGCGCCGATCTCCTCGGCCTGCTTCTCCAGCTCGGAGATCATCTCGACGGAGGCGGCCTGACGGTCAGCGGCGTCACTGACGTTGGCGACGAGGCTCGCGATGCCCTCGGCGGTCTCCACGAGCAGGGCCTGGAGGGTGACGGTGGTGTCCTTGACCCGCACGCTGGTCTGCTGCTGAGCGCGGATCTTCACGCCGATCTGCGTGGTGGCGGCCAGCGACTCCTGCGTGGCGCCCGAGGCCTCCTCGGCACCGGCGGCAATCTGCTCCATGGCCTCACGCAGTTGGGCGGAAGCGGCCGCGGCCTGCGTCGTCACCGAAGCGAGCTCGGTGGTGGCCGAGGCAATGCGCTCAGCAGCCTGCTGCTGCTTCGCGACCGTGCGGGCGCGGCGACGGGCCTCGTCGGACTCACGCGAGGTGGTGGCGCGCTGCGCCGGGACGGCGGAGGTCGCGGGGCGAGTGGCCGACGCGCTCGCGGCGCCGCCGTTCCGGGTGAGGGGCATGCCGAGGCTCCTGAAGTCGAGGGTGACCGCGGAGGCTTCTCGTGCCCTCTGCGGGTGACCCCCCACTCATCGACCTGCCCAGAGTCACCGTGAACGTGGTACCCCCACCCCTTTAGGGATACGCAGAGTAATTGGTTGGCAGTGCCCACCCAGACCGCGGCGAACACCCGCCTGGCCTGGAGAAAGGCCCATTCCCTCGACAAACGTGCTGTATGCCGCTCGGCAGACGGCGCAGAGGCTGTCCTGTGAGCGACAACGTTGTCCTCACGTCCCCCCGACGGCAGTCACGAAGAGTAATCGACTGCCCTTCAGATCACTGGGCGGGGTGCTGCCTGCCCAACGGCGTGCAGATGCAGACCCGATCGCCGCACGGGTCGGTGAGCACTGTGAAGGCGGGGGCCTCAGCGGGGTCCGCGGAAGCCCCCGCTGCCGTCACTGCGGCGACGACGTCGTCCGCAATCTCCGAGGCAACGCTGACATCGAGGTGCCACCGGCTCGCGGCCGGCGTACTCGTCCTCTGGAACCAGACGCTCGGACCGCGGTCGTGGGGGTCGTAGAGGGAGTCCTCGTCACCGGGGCGCTGCTCGTACCCGAGCGCCGTGGCCCACACACCCCTCACCAGGGCGGGATCGGTGGTGTCGAGCGCCAACTCGAGCGAACGCGGCAGAGCCGGCTCGGCGACGGCACCCAACGCCTGCGCGATCTGCGAGGTGCGCTCGGCGGCGGCCACGTCGAACGCCGTCACCCGCCAACCCGCGCTGTGTGTCGTCCAGCTGATGAAGACCAGGTCGTAGCGCCAGTCGAGGCTGGGGTGGTGGTCCAGCTCCTCGGCCAGCTCCCCGACCCGCGCCACCAGCTTCAGCGCCACGGCCGCCGACGGTGCACGGAACGCCGTGCGCAGCGCACCGAGGCGACCCCGCCAATCCGGCAGCGCGTCCAGCGCGGCCTGGGTGGCGGCGGCATCCAACGGGGTCCGGTTCACCGGCGGCACGCTAGCCGCGGTCAGCGGACGGGCTCGAGCACCTCAAGCCCACCCATGAACGGCCGCAGAGCCTTCGGCACCACCACGGAACCGTCGGGCTGCTGGTGGTTCTCCAGGATCGCTACCAGCCAGCGCGTCGTGGCCAGGGTGCCGTTGAGGGTGGCGACGGGGCGGGTCGCTCCCCCTTCGCCGTCGGTGCGCTCTCGCACCGACAGGCGCCGCGCCTGGAAGGTGGTGCAGTTCGACGTCGAGGTGAGCTCGCGGTAGCGGCCCTGCGAGGGCACCCACCCCTCGCAGTCGAACTTGCGGGCAGCGCTGGTGCCGAGGTCACCCGCGGCGACGTCGATGACGCGGTAGGGCACCTCGACCGCCTGCAGCACCTCCTCTTCCCAGGCGAGGAGCCGCTCATGCTCAGCGGCGGCGTCTTCCAGGCGGCAGAAGCTGAACATCTCCACCTTGTGGAACTGGTGGACGCGGATGATGCCGCGGGTGTCGCGCCCGTGGCTGCCCGCCTCGCGGCGGTAGCAGGCTGACCAGCCGGCGTACCGGAGCGGGCCGTCGGAGAGGTCGAGGATCTCGTCGGCGTGGTAGCCGGCGAGAGCCACCTCGGAGGTTCCGACGAGGTAGAGGTCGTCGGCGGCGAGCCGGTACACCTCGTCGGCGTGCTCCCCCAGGAAGCCGGTGCCGGCCATGACCTCGGGCTTGACGAGCGTCGGGGTGATCATCGGGCTGAAGCCGTTGGCGACGGCCCTGTCGACGGCGAGGTTCAGCAGCGCCAGCTCGAGCCGCGCGCCCACACCGGTCAGGAAGTAGAAGCGCGATCCGGAGACCTTCGCACCACGCTCGACGTCGATGGCGCGCAGCAGTTCGCCGAGCTCGAGGTGGTCCTTCGGGGCGTCCAGCGTCGGCAGGGTGCCCACCTCGCGGAGGACGACGTAGTCGTCCTCGCCACCGGTGGGCGCGCCTTCGACGACGTTCGCGATGCTGCGGATGAGCCTGTCGAACTCGGCGCCCTGCACCTCGGCCTCGGCGGCAGCGGCCTTGGCCTGCTCCGCGAGCTCCTTGGCCTTGGCCAGCAGCGTGGTCTTCTCGTCACCCTTGGCCTGCGCGACCTGCTTGCCGAGGGCCTTCTGCTCGGCACGCAGCCCCTCGGAGGTCGTCATCGCCGATCGGCGGGCGGTGTCGGCCGCTAGCACGGCGTCGACGACGCCCTCGTCAGCTCCGCGGGCGCGCTGGCTGGCGCGCACCGCCTCCGGGTCATCGCGCAGAAGGCGCACGTCGATCACCCACGGAAGCCTAGTCCGCCGAGTGAGTGAACACCTGAGGACGGCGGGCGCGTCGCGCAGCGGAGCCCCAGGACGTCGTCCTGCTCGCTCAGAAGGTGGGTTCGTCGGGGAAGGCGATGACCGTTCTGGTGCGGGGTGTGCGGTCCTCGGCGGTGTTCAGCAGGTCGAGGAGCTGGCCGGGGGAGCTGTCGTTGCGGCGTCGTCCCCGCATCTCTTCTTCGGTGGGGTTGCGCGGGGGCCACGGCGGGGGCCGGTACCGCTCAGCGGGTCCAGCGCACCACAGGGTGCGTGCCTCAACCTGCTGGTTCTGCCCTGCGTCGTCTTGAAGTTCGGGCCCACGATGCCGATACTTGTCGTGCGGACCCGCCCAGCGAGCGTTGGATCACGGGTCTAGCTGCGCGACAGGCCTCACCTACGGGTGAGGCCTTCGTGTTTCCGGGCTCAGGTGCGAGCGCCGAAAGGTTCCCGCAGTTGCATCTGCAACGCTCGTTCGAGATGCGTCGCGGCGGCTCAGTTGGGTGCTAGACGCGCAGGGGTGGGAGGGGTCACCGCGGCCGTTGAGGAACTTGGTCGCGTGCAGCTCAGTTTCGACCGCGATGGCGTCGGAGGTGTACAGCTCTCGACGCCAGGTGATGAGCCGGCGTAGGCAGGTGCTCCAGTCCTGAGCCGCCACGGCGACCCAGCTGTAGGTCACGAAACCGGTCTGATCTGAGCCGGAATCGTCCACGTAGATGATCTGCACTGCCGCGCCTCCCCTCGAGTCGCCTGTGGTGCGGTGGCGTCAGTTGCGCTCAACGACGATCCGCACGCTGGGGGGCGGAAATGATCAACTGGTCGTCAGTGCGGCTCACGGTCACGTTGCCCAGGCGGGCGGCCCGTGCATCGCGGCCCGCTCCGCCACCACCGCCCCCACCTCAGTCGTCGGAGGGGACCTCGTGCGGGATCTGCTGGGGAAAGTCCTCACCGACCTCGTCGGCGGCGGTCACCACCCGCCAGTCACCCACGGTCGGGCCCCAGCACCACTCCGCCTCCGGCACCGCCCGAGCCGTCACGGCGAAGTCGATCAGGGACGGGTCCATCCCCTCCGGGCCGGGAAGGCCACGGCGGGCGACATCCTTGCGGGTGGCCGCGTGCACCCGCCGCGCCGGACCCCGCGGCGGCAACAACGACGCTGCGGCCCGGCAGCGGCGTGCCTGAGCGCGGGTGTGGGGAGCACGGTCGGGGCGGGTCGGGTCATCACAACGCGCCGGAGCCTGAGCTGCAGGCACGGCTGAGGCATCAGGGTCGGCTTCTGAGCCAGCCTCGCGGGCCTCATCGGCAGCGGTGGCGTTCTCCGCGGGGCAGTCGTGCGCGCTACTGCCGGTGGTGTTCGCCGCCTCCTCCGCGCCACCGATCATAGCGACACATGTTCGATAAAGCAACATCAACAAGGCTCTGAGCTGCAATGATGCCGCCGCAGCAAAGAGTCAAGGTGGGCCCAGCGTCGACCCTAGCCACCACCACCGACAGCCCTCGCGCAGCGCCGAACGGACCAGCTCCTCAAGACCACGCTGCCCCGACCGCCGTCCGCCGTTACCGTGGCGCGTCGTGACGACCATCGAACTGATCTCCCTGGTCGTCGCCTCCATCGCGCTCCTCCTGTCGGTGATCGCCACCACCGTCGCGGTCCAGCTGCGCCGCAGCATCGCCGCACGGATCGCCCAGCGCGCCGCCGCACTGGAGCGCACCGCGCCGGACCGGCGCCCGCTGGCCGCCGTCGTCGTCAATCCCACCAAGGTCAGCGACACCAGTCCGGTCCGCGCAGCCCTGGAACGCGCCTGCCGTGACCTGGAGTGGCGCGAGCCGCTGTGGCTGGAGACCACCGCGGAAGACCCGGGCACCAGCCAGGCGCGGCGCGCGCTGGCCGCCGGGGCCGACGTCGTCGTCGCCTTCGGGGGTGACGGCACTGTCCGGCGCGTCGCCTCGGTGCTGGCCGGAACGGGCACCCCGCTCGGCCTGGTTCCCGCGGGCACCGGCAACCTCCTGGCCCGCAACCTCGACGTCGTGACGTCGCGCGCCGCGGAGATCGCCCCGGACGACGTCGAGGCCGCCATGCGCGTGGTGCTCTCCGGCATCGACCGACGCATCGACGTCGGGTGGATCTCCGTGGAGCGGCCCGGCGCAACCCAGCCCGAGCCCGAGGAGTGCTTCCTCGTCATGGCAGGCATGGGCTTCGACGCGGAGATCATGGCCAACGCACCGGAGGCCCTCAAGGCCAAGGTCGGGCCCGCCGCGTACTTCGTCTCGGGGCTGCAGCGGTTCAACGGTGACCGCGTGCGGATGGACATCGTCGTCGACGGCGTCCCCCACCGCCGGCGCGTGCGCACCGCCGTCGTCGGCAATGTCGGTCGGGTTCAGGGCGGCCTCGCGCTCATGCCTGACGCAGAGGTCGACGACGGCTACCTCGACGTGCTGGCCGTGGGCCCGCGGGGCTTCGTGGGGTGGCTCGACGTCGCCGGTCGCGTCATCACCCGGCGCACCTGGGGAGACCAGCGCCTCGCACACTGGCGCGGCCAGCGCATCGACCTCTTGGCGGAGCAGCCGCAAGAGGCACAGATCGACGGCGATCCCATCGGCGAGGCCGTGGCGATGCGCGTCCGTGTCGACGAAGAAGCGCTGGTGGTGCGCGTCTCCAACCGCGCTCCGCGCCGCCCGATCATCGCGAGGGCGCGGTTCACGCGGAAGCTCAGGAGCTGACCTCCCCGCATTCCAGCAGCTGCGAGAGCCACGAGCGCGCGGCGGTGAAGTCGTCATCGGATGTGCCCGGCGGCGGCACGGGGGCGAGCCCGTCGGCACGCGGGTAGGAACCGAGGTACCGCACCTGCGGGCACACCCGGTGCAGCCCCATGAGCGCCTCGCCGACCCGCGGATCAGCGACGTGGCCCTCGCAGTCGATGGAGAACGTGTACCGGCCCAGCGCCGTCCCCACCGGACGCGACTCGATGCGCGTGAGGTTGATACCCCGCGTGGCGAACTGCTCCAGCAGCTCCAGCAGCGCACCGGAACGGTCTTCCGCCAGCGCCGCCACCACGGTGGTCTTGTCGGAACCCGTCGGAGCCGGAGGGGCAGCAGGTCGACTGACGACGACGAAGCGCGTCACCGCACCGGCGTTGTCGGCGACGTCGCGCGCGAGCACGTCGAGCCCGGCGGCCACCGCGGCCGGCTCGGCGCAGAGTGCGGCGTCGTACGGGGCCTCACCCTCCCCCGCGAGCACCTGCGCCGCGGCCGCCGTGGACAAGGCTGGGACGGTGACCGCCTGCGGCAGGTTCTGGGCGACCCACCCGCGGCACTGCGCGAGAGCGTGCGGATGACTACCGACCCGCAGGATGTCGCGCATCGTCGTCCCCGGTCGGACCGCCAGCACGAAGGCCACCGGCACGAGCACCTCGGCGCGGATGGACAGGGGCCGCCCAGCGCCCAGCGCGTCAAGTGTGGACGTGACGCCACCCTCGACGGAGTTCTCGATGGGGACGACGGCGAGGTCAGCTTCTCCGTCACGCACGGCTGCCAGCGCGGCATCGACGCTCGCGACCGGAACCCGCTCGGCGCCCGCGGTGCCCGGGGCACGACCCACGGCGGTCTCGGTGAACGTCCCCGCCGGACCCAGGTACACGACGCGCCGCGACGGCGCGGAGCCGGAGGGAGAGATGCCGGGGGCTGCCACCCCGGCACGGTACCGAGGTCGGGTGCCCGAGCTGGTTGGGCCGGCCGAGCCAGTCAGGCGCTAACGCGCTCCGCTGCCGGCTCGGTGAGGAACGGGACGAACGCCCAGACCGTCCGACGGCCCTCGGCGTCCAGCGAGCTGCCCCAGCGGCGGGTCAGGGTCTGCACGATGTGCAGGCCGCGCCCGCTCGTCGCCAGAGGGTCAGCGTCGTACGCGGCAACGTCATGCCCCGGTGCGCCACCCGTGCCGCCGTCGACAACTTCGACGGAGACCTCGTCATCGGTGATTCGCCACCTGACGATGAGCCCACCATCCAGGGGAGACCCGTGTCGCACAGCGTTGCCGACGAGCTCGCTGGTCACCACGGCCACGTCATCGGCAACCTGCGCCGCCCGCGGGTCGCGGAGCAGATCCTCGTGGAGGGCGCGCCTCACCGAGGAGACCTCGCGAGGTTCATGGAGGACTCGGACGCACCGGACGGCACTGAACGGCACTTCGATGGTGACCGGCACGCTGCTCCACCCCTCGTCTCAGCCTCGTCTCGACTCGACCCCTCAGGGATACCCGTTGATCGCCAGGTGAAACCGCCGCCGCCGCATCGGCGTCTCACCGTGACCGGATTGCGACCCGTCCGGCCCCTTCGTCAGACCCGTCAGGCAGTGACATCCACGAGCACCTTGCCGACGGCGCCGCCCTCGACGGCGGCCTGCGCCTGCGCGGTCTCGGCCAGGGGCAGCACGGTGAGCGGAAGTCCCGCCTCGCGGCCGATGCGAACGGCTCCCGCGGCGACGGCAGCCTCGACGTCCTCGACCGCGGCGGCCTTCGCCGCCCGCGGTGCGGTGTAGACCAGCACGAAGTGCCACTGCCCGTTCAGCGTCATCTGGTCACGCAGCGGAATGGTGATCGACTCGCCGGGCGTGCCCGCGTACAGGGCGACGGTCCCGTGCGGAGCCAGCACGGCGGAGTCGAGACCGGCGTTGACTCCGGAGACTTCGACGACGACGTCGACCCCGCGCGGCGCCACCTCACGCACGCGCGCGGCGACGTCCTCGCGGCGGTAGTCGATGACGTCGTGAGCCCCCGCGGCAGCCGCGAGCTGCGCCTTCTCGGGTCCCGACACGGTGGTGAGCACCCGGGCGCCCGCCCAGGAAGCCAGCTGGACGGCAGCGTTGCCCACCGCTCCGGCGCCGCCCTGGACCAGCACGGTGCGGCCCTCGAAGGTGCCCGGTCCGATCCGGGAGGGAGCCGACTCACCCAGCGTGAGGCACCGGTGGGCGGTGAGGAAGGGGATGCCCAGCGAGGCACCCAGCTGGAACGACGTGTGGTCGGGCAGGGGCACCACGTGGGCCACGGGCACGAGGACCAGCTCCGCCGCGGTCCCCCACGGTCGCCCGAAGGCGGCCTCCCAGATCCACACGCGCCGCCCGACCAGCGCGGCGTCGACACCCTGACCGACGGCGTCGACCACGCCCGCGCCGTCCTGATGGGGAATCTGCCACCCCGCGGCCGGCGCGGCGGTGGCGCGGACCTTCCAGTCGGTGGGGTTCACCCCGGACACCGCGACGCGGACCCTGACCTCACCCGGGCCGGGTTCGGGGACCTCACGCTCGACCAGCTGGAGCACCTCGGGCCCACCGGCCCGCTCGTAGACGACGGCTCGCACGCCCTCCATCCTGCGGATCCGCGCCCGAGCCGCACTCCGAGCCCTCCCCCATCTCGCACTTTCCGCGGCACGTGCGGCGTGGGGGGCAGGGCGAGATGGCCGATGATGGGGCGGTGAGCGGCGGCGGGATCCATACGCAGGTGCGTGTCAGCGTGGTGCCGCTGACGTGCGCGCGGTGCAAGCTTCCCGTTCCCGCTGGTCAGCGGCACCTGAGGCACATCGACACCCGCGCCACGCCGACGGTGCGCTTCGTGGAGTGCGGAGACTGCGCGCGACGCGCGGGCCGCGGCGACCTGCTCGACATCCGCCCGGGCGCGCGACCGGCCCCCTGACGGGCCAGCGCTCCTGCGTGAGGCATGAGCTGGCAGACCTGAGCTCTCAGACTTGAGGGGCGGTCCACTGCTCCCAACTCAACACCCAATCCCCCAACCCATTCGTCAACTCCATCGGACGATCCGTCCCCGTGATATCCACCACATCACCACGACGCGACAGATCAAAGAACCACTTCGCGTTCGCATCCGACACATTCAAACACCCATGCGACACATTCCGCTTCCCCTGCGACGCCACCGACCACGGCGCCCCATGCACAAACTCCCCCGAATTCGCAATCCGCGTCGCCCACTTCACCTGCGTCGCATAATCCTGACCCACCGTCCGACCATCCATCAAATAATCAGCATGCTTCTCCAACACCAGATGCACACCCGACCGCGTCACAAACGCCGGATCAGAATCCTCCCGACCCGCCGAAATCGGGATCACCCTCGCCACCTCACCATTGACCCGCACCGTCATCTGATGCGTATTCGTGTCCGCCGTCGACACATGCGCATCACCCACCGTGAACGTCACATCCCGATCCGCAGCACCCCACGCACCACCGACCTGAACCTTCGTCAACGGCACCTTCACACTCACACTCGTCCCAGAAGGCCAATACACCTTCGGACGCCAATGCACCCGATCCGCCCCGATCCACCGCCACGCACCCTCAACACTCGACCCATCCGGCGCCTTCGAGACCAGCTGAATCGCCTCGACCAACCTCGCCCGCTCAGCCTTCGGGACCTCCCGCGTGAAAATCACCACCACGGGCATCCCCACCCCCACCACCTCGCCGTCCAACGGCATCAACTTCGCCCGCACCGCGCCGTCCTCACCGGTCACCGTGAACGGCAACGACACCGACGCCACCTGCCCATCAACGTTCACCGCCGACGCCACCGCCGTATACGACCCGCCCAGCTCCAACGGCTCCTCCGGAGACCACGACCCATCCGCAGCACCCGTCCCCGTGATCTGAGAACCATCAGCAGCGGTCACCACCACCCCCTGCAACGTCCCCGACACCACCGCCGGACGCAGCACCGGCACCGGAGACGTCACACCCCCCGCACCCACACCCTCCGCCACCAACGACACCTGCGCCGCCGGTGCAGAAGACTTTGACGGTGAGGCTCCGGCAGCGCCCGCATCGGCCTTGCCACCCGCGGGACCGCACCCCGCCAACAACCCCGTCCCACCGACGATCCCGCCGGCCACCGCCAGCAGGAACGCCCGCCGGCTCGCGGCCGACACCCCCGTGTGCTCCACGCACCTAGCGTAGGTCGGCGACCTCCGCCAACTGGGACGTTCGCGGAGAGCGACGCCCTCCCTCGGACGCCGACGCACGTCCCGTCACCGCCCTGCGACGACCGGGTCGACCATGAGAGGGACGACGGACGTCGACGCGCAGCCGGTCAGCCCGTCCGCAGGAACGAACGCCGACGCCGTCTGTCCCGGCGGGTACACCCGCAGCCCCTTGGCAGCCTGCGGCTGGCACTGCGCGGCGTCGTAGTCGCCCACCTGCGCCAGGCTGACATCGGCGTAGGCCGAGGCCCCCGGCCCCAGCCTGACCAGGGACGGAGTCCCTTCGCGCGCGGCCGCCGCACCCAGCTGCTGACCGGACTCCCCGGTGACCAGCGAGACGCCGGGGTGCCCGTCGAGCGTGCACGCGGTGGCACCCCGGTTGGTGAACTGGATCGTGTAGTGCAGGTGACCGGCGCTGGCGCCACCTTCGCCAGGCAACAGGGAGAGCGCCAGGTCCGCGGTGCGACAGGGTGCCGGTCCGCCGGAAGCGCTGGACCCTGACGTGGACGCGGAGCCGGGCGATGTGCTGGACGCAGAGCTGGACCCGGCACTGGACGAGGCTCCGCTGTTCGACGGTGAGCTGTTGCCCGACCCCGAGGCTGACACCGACGCCGATGCCGACGTGGTGGTCGTGGGCGTCACGCTCATCGACGGGGGCGGGCTGCCGGCGGTGCCAGCGTCCTCGACGCTGCCGGAGAAGGAGCACCCGGTCAGCGACCCGGCCAGCACTCCAGCCGTGCCCACCGCTGCCGCCCACCGCGTGGCGCCACTGCGCGGCCGTCGCGCCGCGGATCCCGTCGTCGTCCTTGTCACCCCACCAAGATAGGTCGCTGAGGCAACTTCCGTCAGATGACGCGCGGCTCGCTGCCGTCCTCGGAGACCACAGGGCGGCCGGCGTCCTGCCAGGCACCCATGCCACCTTCGACGACCACCGCGTCGTAGCCGTTCTCCAGCAGCCACGACGCCGCCCGCGACGCACGGCCACCGGCGCGGCAGAGCACCTGCAGCTCAGCCTCTTCGGGGAGGTCGGCCAGACGCGAGGGCAGGTCACCCAGGGGCACGTGGATGGCGCCGGGCGCGTGGCCGGCGTCCCACTCGTCCTGCTCGCGGACGTCCAGCAGCACAGCGCCGTCGGGCACCTGGGCGGCGGTGACCACGGGGGCGGGCTCGGTCATGCGGGGCTCCTCGTCGATTCGGGCTGCTCGTCCTCGGCACCGCCGGGACGGGCGTCGCGGTCGGCGTCGCCGTCCTGATCGGTGTCGTCCTGATCGGTGCTGTTCTCGTCACCATCCTGCGGCAGCGGCTCCACGCGGATGCGGGAGGGGCGCCGCCCGTCGAGCTCCACGACGGTGAAGTGGTGCCCGAGGTCACGGACCTCGTCACCGAGCCCCGGCAGGCGACCCAGGGAGGTCATGACGAAGCCGGCGAGGGTCTCGTACGGACCTTCCGGCAGCTCGACGCCGGTGGCCTCCTCCACCTCGTCGCGGTGCAGCAGTCCGTCGAGCTCCACGGGCCCGGCAGCGGAGCTGGACCAGCGGGGCTCTCCGGCGTGGGGGTCGTACTCGTCCTCGATCTCACCGACGAGCTCTTCGACGAGGTCTTCGAGGGTGACGATGCCGTCGGTGCCGCCGTACTCGTCGACGACGACGGCGAGGTGGCGGCCACTGCGCCGCATCTCCGTCAGCGACGGCAGCAGCGTCTTGCTGCCGGGTAGCAGCGACACCGGCCGCACGAGGTCACGCACGGTGCCCTCCTGGCCGCGGTGCACGGCCGTCAGCACGTCGCGCACGTGCACGAAGCCGAGCACGTCATCGGACGACTCCCCCGTCACGGGGTAGCGGGAGTGGGGCTGGTCCTCCACCACGGCGGCGGCTTCCTCCAGGTCGAGGTCCGCTGCGAGGAAGGCGACCTCGGTGCGGGGCACCATGACCTCGGACAGGCGGCGGTCGGCGGCGTCGAAGACGTCGGCGACGATGCGGCGCTCGGCCTCGTCGAGCTGCTCGTGCGTGGAGACCATGTCACGCAGCTCCTCCTCGCTGACCTCCTCGCGGGAGGCGTTCGGGTCGAGCCCGATGAGGCGGCCGACGAGGTCGGTGGAGCGCCCGAGCAGCCACACCACGGGCGTGGTGACGGCGGCGATCCTGTCGAGGATGGGCGCCACGAACAGCGAGACGCCCTCGGACCGCTGCAGCGCGAGGCGCTTGGGCACCAGCTCGCCGAGCACCAGCGACACGTACGTGACCAGCGCGGTCACCACCACGAGGGCGACGACGTCCGCCACGCCCTGGCTCAGACCGAGGGAGACCAGCCAGGGGGCGACGACGACGGCGATCTGGCTCCCGCCGAACGCGGAGGCGAGAAAGCCCGACAGCGTCACGCCGATCTGCACCGCGGACAGGAACCGGTTGGTATCTCCGGTGAGCCGCCCCACCGCGGTGCCGCGGCCGCCCTTGGCCGCCATCGCGCGGACCTGGCTCTCGCGCAGCGAGACCACCGCCAGCTCCGAGCAGGAGAAGAACCCGCCCACCAGCACCAGGACGACGACAACGGTGATGTTCAGGAGCAAGCCAGGTTCCACGCCGTCCAGTCTGGGGCAGACAGCAGGCGGAGACCCGTCGGCTGTCGCCCTTCCGTGGTCAGCGGAGGAACGTGGAGGTGCGCCGGTCGGCCAGGGGCTTCCCACCGGTCTGGCAGGTCGCGCAGTACTGCAGGGACCTGTCCGCGAACGACACCTCGCGCACCACGTCACCGCACACGGGACAGGTTTCGCCGGTGCGGCCGTGCACCCGCATCCCGGCGCGCTTGGCGTCCTTGAGCTGGGACGCCGGCTTGCCGGACGCCGCCGCGACCGCCGACCGCAGGACGTCCTTCAGCGCCGCGAACAGGCGGGACACCTCGTCGTCGTCGAGCTTCCCCGAGACCGCGAACGGTGAGATCCGCGCGGCGTGGAGCACCTCGTCGGAGTAGGCGTTGCCCACCCCCGCGAGCACCGACTGCTCGCGCAGCAGCCCCTTGACCTGCTGGCGTGACCCGGCGAGCAGCGCCTGCAGGGCTGCGAGGTCGAAGGAATCGTCAAGGGGATCGGGGCCCAGCGAGGCGATCGCGGGGATCTGCGACGGGTCGCGCACCACGTGCACCGCCAGCCGCTTCTGGGTGCCCTGCTCGGTGAGGTCGAAGCCCGGGCGTCCGCCGTCGCCGTCGTCGTTTTCTGTGTCGATGGCGAACCGCACCCGCAGGGCCAGCGGGCTCTTGCCGGGCCGCACGGGCGTGGTCGGCAGCTGCTCGGACCAGCGCAGCCACCCGGCGCGCGAGAGGTGGACGACGACGTGCAGGCCGTCGAGGTCGAGGTCGAGCCACTTGCCGTGCCGGGCCACGCCCGTGACCGGCAGCCCCGCGAGCGCCGACGGCGGCGGGTCGAAGGTCTTCAGCACGTTGATCGCGCCGACCCCCACCTCCGCGACGACGGCAGCGCCACCCTCAGCGGCGGGGCGCTCCACCAGGCGCTGGCGCAGGAAGCCGGCCAGCGCCTCGACCTCGGGCAGCTCGGGCATGTCGCCAGCGTGACAGCCCAGGGTGGCGCTGACGCGCGGAGTCACCCGTCCTGCGGCACAGTAATTGGATGGTTAGCGGGACGTCGGGGAGTGCGGGACTGGTCCGCCCCCGCAACGGAAAGATCATCGCCGGCGTGTGCGCCGGCCTGGCGCGGCGCTGGGGCATGAGCCCCACCCTGCTGCGGCTGCTCGCGGTGCTCTCGTGCCTCCTGCCGGGCCCGCAGTTCATCGCCTACATCGTCATGTGGATCGTCATCCCCCAGGAGCGCTAGGCCGGCGCGAGCACTGTTCTCGCTACGAGAGCAGTGCACTCACGCCGCACGTGCGGCCGGGCCGGCATTGCGCCGCGCCGTGTGCGCGAGGTGGGATGTCCGGCATGCACCCCCGCGCCGGCCAGAAGGCCCGTCCCGAGGACCTCGTCGACCTCGACGCCCTGCTCACCGCCTACACCGAGCGGCGCCCGGACCCGTCCGACCCCGGTCAGCGCGTGGTCTTCGGCACCTCCGGGCACCGAGGCTCCAGCCTGGACTCCGCCTTCAACGAGGCCCACATCCTTGCCACCACGCAGGCGATCGTGGAGTACCGCGCCGACGAGGGCGTGAGCGGACCGCTGGTCATCGGGCGTGACACCCACGCCCTGTCGGAGCCGGCGTGGCGCAGCGCGCTGGAGGTGCTGGTCGCGAACGGCGTCGACGTCCTGGTCGACAGCCGCGACGGCTACACCCCGACCCCCGCGGTCTCCCACGCGATCCTGCGGCTCAACGCCCAGAGAGGCAGCGGAGGAGCGGGCCCTGTTGATGGAATCGTCGTCACACCGTCCCACAACCCGCCCCGCGACGGCGGCTTCAAGTACAACCCACCCACGGGCGGCCCCGCCGGCTCGGACGCGACGAAGAAGATCGCCGCCCGCGCCAACGAGCTCCTCGAGCACGACCTCGCCGGCGTCAAGCGCGTCACCTTCGACGAGGCGCGGGGTCAGGCCGGCTCCTACGACTTCCTGGCCCACTACGTGGACGATCTGCCCTCCGTGCTCGACCTCGCCGCGGTGAAGAAGGCCGGGGTCCGCGTCGGCGCCGACCCGCTGGGCGGCGCCGCGGTCGGGTACTGGGGCGAGATCGCCTCCCGCCACGGGCTCGACCTCACCGTGGTGAACCCCGATGTCGACCCGCGCTGGTCGTTCATGACCCTCGACACCGACGGCAAGATCCGCATGGACTGCTCCTCGCCGTCGGCGATGGCGTCGCTGCGGGCAATCATGGCCACCGCCGACGGCGGACGCGCCCCGTACGACATCGCCACCGGCAACGACGCCGACGCCGACCGTCACGGCATCGTCACGCCCGACGGCGGCCTCATGAACCCCAACCACTACCTCGCGGTGGCGATCTCCTACCTCTTCGCGCACCGGCCGGGCTGGGGCGCGCGAACGGCCGTTGGCAAGACGCTCGTCTCGTCGTCCATGATCGACAGAGTGGTCGCGGCGCTGGGCCGCACACTGCTCGAGGTGCCCGTCGGGTTCAAGTACTTCGTACCGGGCCTGCTCGACGGATCCGTCGGCTTCGGCGGGGAGGAGTCCGCAGGCGCCTCGTTCTTGCGGCACGACGGCACCACGTGGACCACCGACAAGGACGGCATCCTCCTGGCGCTGCTGGCCAGCGAGATCCAGGCCGTGACCGGCCGCAGCCCCAGCGAGCTGTACGCCGAGCTCGTCGCCCAGCACGGAGACCCGGCCTACGCCCGCGTCGATGCACCCGCCTCCCGCGAGGAGAAGGCCCGGCTCGCGGCGCTCTCGCCCTCCGACGTCACCGCCGACACCCTCGCCGGCGAGCGCATCACCGCCGTCCTCACCGAGGCACCCGGCAACGGCGAGTCCATCGGTGGCCTCAAGGTAGTCACCGAGAACGCCTGGTTCGCGGCCCGCCCGTCGGGCACCGAGGACGTCTACAAGATCTACGCCGAGTCGTTCAAGGGCGCCGACCACCTGGCCGCCGTGCAGTCCGAGGCGCGCGACGTCGTCGGCAGGGCCCTGGTCGGCTGACGCAGTCCCCTGCGAGGATCAGGTATGCCGTCCCCCGCCGCCCGGCCGCTGCGCCTGGTGCGGTGGGGGGCGCCCGTCGCGCTCGGCTTCGGCATCGTGGGGCTCGACTGGTGGCAGAAGCCCGACGTGCAGTACCCGGGCACGCTCGTCTCCGTGCCGCTGCTCGCGGCGGCCCTCGGCGGCCCCCTGGCGACGGCGGGATCGGGGGTGCTGGCGCTGGCGCTCTCCTACGGCATCGGGCTGGCGGAGTCGATGCGGAGCACGTACGACCCGAACAGCGAGACGGCGCTGACGCGCCTGCTGATCATCGTCGTCCTCACCGTCGTGGCCGTGGTGGCCGCCCGTCACCGACGACGACGCGAGCGCAGCGCTGCCCAGCTCGCCACCGTGGCCGACGCCGCTCAGCTGGCGATCCTCCAGCCGCCGCCGCGCCGCATCGGAGGGCTGCGATGTGCGAGTACGTATCGGTCGGCCACGCAGCTGGCGCGGATCGGGGGTGACCTCGTCGCCGTCGTCGAGACACCCCAGGGCGTCCGCGCGCTGGTCGGCGACGTGCAGGGCAAAGGCCTGGAGGCGGTGCGGCTCGCCGGCTACGTGCTCGGAAGCTTCCGCGAGCGCGCGTACGACGGGATGCCCCTCGACGAGCTGGCCGTCGCCCTGGACACCACTGTGCGGCGGGCGTCGCTGGGCCAGGAGGTGTTCGTCACCGCAGCACTGGTTCAGGTCGACGGCGCCACCGGGGCCCTCGAGACCGTCTCGTGCGGCCACCCGGCCCCGTACGTGGTGAAGCCCGGATCTCGGCGTGCCCAGGCGCTCCCGGTGACGCCCGGGCCGCCCCTGGGGCTTCTGGAGCTCGTCGGGCCACCGGAGGTCTTCACAGGACGACTGGAGCCTCGCGACCGGCTCGTACTCGTCACCGACGGACTGCTGGAGGCGCGGCGGCCCCACCTGTTCTCCCGCGACCCCGCCGGGCCGTTCATCGACACCGAGGCGCTGCTGGCCCAGCACCTGGCGAAGGGGTCGCTGTCAGCCGGGCTGGACGGCATCGTCAAGGGCGCCACGAAGTAGTCACGGGGTCGCCTCCGCGACGATCTCGCCGTCCTCGTGCTCGAGCGGCCGACGGCGCAGCCGGCAGCACGGCAGCGAGACGACACGCCGGCGTCGTCGTCCTCGGTTGTCACTCCAGGCGGCTTTCAGGGCCGCATCTCGCGCCACCACGCGTGACCATCTGACACGCGATCACCGGCCTGCTGGCAGGCTGTTGCGTCGCCCCGGCGGGGGCGCTGCCCGATCGGCTGCTCGATGAGCGAGTCACGCCGGGCGGAGCGGGTGACGGCAGCACAGGCAGCACAGACGGAGGCACCGGTGAGCGGCACTGCGAGCGGCTTGGCCCGCGAGACGGCCGGCGAGCAGGCCCGGGTCGACGAGCGGTACGCCCGGCTGGACCTGCTGCGCTCGTCCACGGAAGCGCGCCTGCGTGACGTCCGTGCAGCCGGGTCGAGTGGCACCCCCGCGGCACGCATGGAGCGTGACGCCTTCGCCACCCTCTACGAAGACCGGCTCGCCCAGCTGCGCGCCGTGGAGGACCGGCTGGTCTTCGGCCGCCTCGACCTCGAGGGCGGCGACGTGCGCTACGTCGGCCGCATCGGGCTCTCGGACGAGACACAGGAGCAGCTGCTCACCGACTGGCGCGCTCCCGCCGCGGAGCCGTTCTACCGCGCCACCGCAGCCGACCCGCTCGGCGTGGTCCGCCGTCGCCACCTCACGCTGACGGGCCGCACGGTCACGGCCCTGGAGGACGACGTCGTCGCGGACGGCGCCGCCCTGCCCGAGGGCATGGTGGTGGCCGGAGGCGGCGCGCTCATGGCCGCGGTCACCGCGGCACGGACGGGGCGGATGCGCGACGTCGTCGCCACCCTGCAGGCCGAGCAGGACGCCGTCGTCAGAGCACCCCTGCCGGGCGTGCTCGTGGTGCAGGGCGGGCCGGGCACCGGCAAGACGGCCGTCGCGCTGCACCGCGCCGCGTACCTGCTGTACGCCCACCGAGACCGGATCGCGAAGTCCGGCGTGCTCGTGGTCGGACCCAACCGCGCCTTCCTGCGCTACATCGACCAGGTGCTCCCGGCGCTCGGCGAGACCGGGGTGGTCATGGCCAGCCTGGGCGAGCTGTTCCCGGGGGTGAGGGCCACCGCGGTGGACGACGACGACGTCGCCGCGCTCAAGGGCGACGTCCGCATGGTCGAGCTGCTGGCGGCCGCAGTGAGGCAGCGGCAGCGCGTGCCGCTGCGTCCGGTGCGGCTGTCCGTAGGTACGCACGCGGTGGTGCTGCGTCCGCGTACGGTGCGGGCCGCCCGAGACGCCGCGCGTGACTCCCGCCAGCCGCACAACGTGGCGCGTGCCTCGTTCGTGCGCCGGGTGCTGAACGACCTGGTGCGCCAGCTCGCCTCGGCGCAGGGCACCCGCGGGGACGACCTCGACGCCGACACGCGCCAGTCGCTGGAGGCGGAGCTGCGCGAGTCGCCGGACGTGCGCCGCGAGGTCAACCTCTGCTGGATGCCGCTGACGCCCTCCGGTCTGCTGCGCGACCTGTGGGCTAAGCGTGACCACCTTGCGGGTGCTGCCGCCGAGGCGTCACGCCAGGCCGGTCACCACGGCCGCGGCTCCGCTCAGGGGTGGCGTCGTGAGGAGCTGGCACGGCTAGCGCGCCCCAAGGACGCTCCGTTCACGGTGGCCGACGTCCCCCTGCTCGACGAGCTGGCCGAGCTGCTCGGGGAAGACCCCTCCTCGGGCGCGGTAGAGGCGGCCCGCGCGGCCCGTGAGCGCGCCGACCTCGTGGCGCAGGCGCGTGGCGTGCTGCAGTCGGGCATGGTCGACCCCAGCGGCGGTGGCGCGCTCACCGCCGAGGGCCTCGCGGAGCGGTGGGCTTTCGACGGGCCGCGCGGCAGCGTCGCGGAGCGTGCCGAGGCCGATCGCACCTGGGCGTACGGGCACGTGGTGGTCGACGAGGCGCAGGAGCTGTCGGCCATGGTGTGGCGTCTGCTGGCCCGGCGTTGCCCGTCGCGGTCGATGACGGTGGTGGGCGACCTGGCGCAGACGTCCAGCGCCGCTGGCGCCCGCGACTGGGGCGAGGCCCTGGCGCCCGTCCTGGGTACCGGCACGCGCACGCGCAGCGGCGTCGACCTGTCCCGGACGTTCACGCTCTCGCGCCTGACGGTGAACTACCGCACCCCGCGGCAGGTCATGGACCTCGCCAGCCGCGTGCTGGAGGCCCACGGCCTGCCGGAGGAAGCACCCCGCTCCATCCGTGACGCCGAGGTACCGCCGGCCGCGGTGCCGACGCACGCCCCGGCGGGCTCGGCGGCCTGGACGGACGCGGTGGTCTCCGCGGTGCGCGATCAGGTGGCCGTGCTCGGTGCCGGGCGGATGGCCGTCGTGGCACCGCACCCCCTGGTGGCTGGCCTGCGGACCGCGCTGGGCAAGGCTCTGGACGACGGCGACGTGCGCGGCGTCGACGACCCTGCTGACGCCGCCGTCACCGTCTCCGACGTCACGGGCGTCAAAGGCCTGGAGTTCGACGCGGTGGTGCTGTGCGAGCCCGGCGCCATCCTGGATGCCTCCCCGCGCGGCGCCGGCGACCTCTACGTGGCGCTGACCCGCCCCACGCAGCGCCTGCTCGTCGTCTCCTCCGGTCCGCTCCCCGCCGGAATGGAAGAGCTGGACAGGCCGATCCCCCGCACGTAGGTGGTTGATTCCCGGCCCCCCCCCCCCGCGAAGGCCCCCTGACCACCGTGATCATGGGCAGTCGGCCACGTCGAGCTCTCGCGCTCAGCGAAGCTGGCCCGATGAGGCCTGATCGTCGCCCGTGGCGCGCTGCACGTCATGCAGCAAGGCGCACGACCGGGACTTTCACCGGGGCTTTCCCTCCGCCCTGTACGCCTTCGCAGGTGATCACATCGATCGACGAGCCGTTGCGGGGCGACGCTGAGCCCGCGGGCCTCCCGGTGGGTGGGCTGCCTGCCGGTGGGTGGGCTGGCTCCCGGGTGTCAGGGCTCTACCCGGGAGTGAGCGAACCCAGTGGGCATCTGGCCACCCAGTACCACCGAGCGAACCGAGCTCACCGGACCAAGGCCTCAGCGGGTGTCGGTGTCCTCACGGGTGAGCTGCGCGGGCAGGCCGCAACCCTCGAAGAGGCCGCGCTGGGCATCGAGGAAGAACACCAGGTCGCCGATGCGCGGGTCGCCGTCGTCGTCCTGACGGACCCCGAGCACCACGAGCGCCCAGGGGAACCAGCGGGTCGGCTGGCCGTCCGGACCTGCGGAGGCGTGGTCGGGGCGGTACTGCGCCAGCGCCAGCTGCCCGTTGAACCGGGTGTGCAGCACGCGCGAGCCCCGGCAGCCGGCACCTGGCCCGACCAGCCACGCGGCGACGTCGGCGGGGCTGCGCAACCACAGGCTGTAGGGCGGCATCGACATCGTGGCCTCGGCGTGGAGGAGCGCGACGATCGCGTCGACGTCGTAGCGCTCGAAAGCTGCGGCGTACCGCTCCAGCAGCGCGGCGTGCTCGTCGCTCAGGGGCGTGACCGATGCCTGCTGCGCGTCGCGAGCGGCGATGGTGGCCCGGGCGCGCTGCAGGAGGCTGTTGACCGACGCGACGGACGTGTCCAAGAGCGCGGCGACCTCGTCCGCGTGCCAGTGCAGCACCTCGCGCAGCACGAGCACGGCGCGCTGGCGCGGCGGCAGCAGCTGCAGCGCGGCCACCAGCGCCAGGCGCACGGACTCGCGCTCCTCGGCGACGGCGGCAGGGTCAGCCGCGGGCGCCGTCCCGAGGATGCGGGCGTCAGGGGCGGGCTCGACCCACGCCGCGCGCTCCAGCGGTGCACCCAGGGAACCGATGACGGGCGGCGAGGGCGCCGGCGACATGTCCACGGGCAGCGCGCGGCGCTTGCGACCCTCGAGGTGGTCGAAGCACACGCGGGTGGCGATCCGGTACAACCACCCGCGCTGCGCGGAGGCATCGCGCAGGGAATCGGCGTGGCGCCAGGCGCGAACCATCGCGTCTTGCACCGCGTCTTCGGCGTCGGCCAGGGAGCCGAGCATCCGGTAGCAGTACGCGGTGAGCTCCCGGCGGAAACCCTCCAGCTGCAGGTCGAACCCCTCGACGCCGGTGTCGAGGCCCCCCTCGATCGCTGTCATGCCCCCACGGTGGCAGACCCCACCGACACCGGGGTCACCCGTTCGGCCCAGCCCCTCGGGACCGGGTCAGCGGACCACGTACCGCCCCGGGCGGTGGTTCATCGCCACGACGAGATTGAGGACGACGACGCCGACCAGCGAGGCCAGCACCAGGCGCCACCCCACCACCGCGAGCGCCACGAGCATCACGACCAGGTCGAGCGACATCTGCACGTATCCGGCACGCCAGCCGTACCGTTCCTGGAGGTGGAAGGCGAGGATGCCGAAGCCTCCGGCACTCGCCCGGTGGCGGAACAGCACGAGGAAGCCCAGCCCCAGGCACAACCCGGCGAAGGCCGTGGCCAGCACCACGGGCATGTGCACCTCGACGACGTGGCCCAGAACGTCTGCCAGCACCGAGGTCAGCGCCACGCAGACGAGGGTCTTGACCGCGAACGCCCAGCCGAGCCGCTTCACGGCCAGTCCGTAGAAGGGCAGGTTGAGCACGAAGAACGCCACCCCCAGCGGCACGGGCGTGAGCCCGGCGACGAGGAACGCGACCCCGGCAAGCCCACCCGAGACGGCCCCTGCCTGCTGGAGCAGGAGCAGCGCCCATCCCAGCAGGAACGATCCGACGACCAGCGCCGCCGCATCCTCCAGGGGCGTATGAGGCGGTGGGGCCGGCACCGACGGCGCCGTCGCGGGGGGTGTGGTGGCGCTGCTCACGCCGCGCACGGTAGAGCCGTGGGCGGCCGCCCGGCAGGCCGTGACGAGCATCTGCCCTTAGGGTTGGCCGGACATGATCCTCTTGCTGACGGCGCACTGCGCCGCCGCTGCCCTGGCCGTGCCCGTCGTGCGCCGCTGGGGCCCTCGGGGGGTCCTCCTGACGGCACTGGCTCCGCTGGCGGTGCTCGCCTGGCTCATCGTGCAGTGGGCGTCAGGCACCGCGGGCTCGAACGGCTCCGCGCTGCGCGAGTCGGTGCCGTGGATCCCCGACCTCGGTGTCGAGCTGGCACTCCGCCTCGACCCACTCTCGGCGATCATGGTGCTGATCGTCGCGGGGGTCGGTGCGCTGGTCCTCGCCTACTCCTCCGGCTACTTCGCGGGTGAGGCGCAGGCACGCACCCGGCAGCGCACCGTGCCGCTGCTGGTGGCGTTCTGCGCCGTCATGCTCGTGCTCGTCCTCGCGGACGACCTCGTGCTCCTCTACGTCGCGTGGGAACTCACGACGGTGCTGTCGTGGCTGCTCATCGGCGGTGACGGCAGATCACGCGCCGCCCGCTACGCGGCCAGCCAGGCGCTCGTGGTCACCACGGCCGGTGGCCTGGCGATGCTCGTCGGCATCGTCATCCTCGCCGTGACCACGGGGACGACGTCGATCAGCGCTCTCCTGGCCGATCCCCCGCCCGCGGGCACCGCCACCACGGCGGCGGCCCTGCTGCTCCTGGCCGGCGCCGTCACCAAGTCGGCGCTGCTGCCCACCACGGCATGGCTGCCGGGCGCCATGGTCGCGCCGACCCCCATCAGCGCCTACCTGCACGCCGCAGCGATGGTGAAGGCCGGCGTCTACCTCATCGCGCGGTTCGGACCGGTGTTCACCGAGGTGCCGGCCTGGCGGTGGACCATCGTCGTCCTCGGGGGCGCCACGATGATCGTCGGCGCATGGCGGGCCCTGCGCCAGCACGACCTCAAGCTCCTCCTCGCCCACGGCACCGTCAGCGAGCTCGGCTTCATCGCCCTGCTCGTGGGCGCCGGGGGGCGCACCGGCGCCATGGCCGGGGTCGGCCTGCTGCTGGCCCACGCGATGTTCAAGTCGTGCCTGTTCATGGTGGTCGGCGCCATCGACCACGGCGCACACACCCGTGACCTGCGCAAGCTCTCCGGGCTGGCGCGCCGCGCTCCGGCGCTCTTCGTGGCGTCGCTGCTGGCCGCCGGGTCGATGGCCGGCGTCCCGCCGATGCTCGGCTTCATCACGCACGAGGCCGCCTTCGAGGGCTTCGTCGCCGGTGGTGGGTGGCCTCCGGGCGCCACCGCCGGAGCCGACCTGTTCGTGCTCGTGGTGCTGCTCGTCGGTTCCGTGCTCACCGCCGCCTACAGCGCCCGCTTCGTGTGGGGCGCCTTCGCCACCCGCGAGCTACCCGAGGGCGCTCCCGACCCCGCCGACTTCCACGCCCCCAGCGCCGTGATGCTCCTGCCGCTGCTCGTCGCCGCGGGTGGTGGGCTGTTCACGGGTCTGTTCCCGGCTCCTGTCGACGGCGTCGTCGCCGCAGCGACCAGTGGCTTCCCCGCGCCCGCGGAGGGCTACTACCTGGCGCTGTGGCACGGCTTCACGCCCACGCTGGCGCTGTCGGCCGTGGCACTGGGCCTGGGCGCGGTGTTCTTCGCGGCGCGCGCCCAGGTGCTGGCGCTGCAGCGCCGCCTCGACGTCCCCGCCCTCACCGCCCTCACCGGTGGCCGCCTCCAGGACCGCGCCCGCGGCTGGATCGACGCCATCGCCGCGACCACCACGCTCGTCTACCAGCGGGGATCCCTGCCGCAGTACGTGCTCACGGCCGCGGCCGTGCTCGTGCTGGGGCCGGGTAGCGCCCTGGTGGTGGCGTCGGCCACCGGCTCCTGGCCCGCGGTGTGGCGGTGGTGGGACGAGCCGCTCCAGGCCGCGCTCGTCGTCGTCGCCCTCGTCACCGCCGTCGCAACGGCGGCAACCCGCAACCGCCGCGCCGCCTTCGTCATGGCGGGTGTGTCCGGGTACGCGGTGGCCGGCCTGTTCGTGGTGGCCGGGGCGCCCGACGTCGCCCTGACCCAGGCCTTGGTCGAGAGCGTGACGCTGGCCGCCGCCGTCCTCGTGCTGCGCGGGCTCCCCTCGACGTTCGAGCCGTCCCCCGACAGTCTCGTCAACGGGCCAACCCCCTGGCTGCGCGCGCTGCTGGCCATCGGTGCGGGCGCCGTGGCCTCGCTGCTGGCTGCCGTCGCACTGTCAGCTCGCCAGGCCACCCCGGTCTCTGTCGACTTCGCCGCACTCGCCTACAAGTTCGGCTACGGCGAGAACGTCGTCAACGTCACCCTCGTCGACCTGCGCGCCTGGGACACCTTCGGGGAGATCACCGTCCTCACGGTGGCCGCCACGGGGATCGCCAGCCTCGTCTTCCTGCGGCACCGCACCGGCCGAGCCCCACGCCTGCGCGGCGGGGGTTCCAGCAGCGCTCCCGGTACGGCCCGCCAGCCCGCGGGTGCCACCCAGGTCGCCCTGACGTGGCGCTCCTCGCAAGACTTCGCCCCCGGCCCGGACGCCGCGCCGTCCACGCGCTGGCTGCCCGCGGTGAAGACGCTGGCGCCCGCGCGGCGCAGCCTGCTGCTGGAGATCGTCGTCAGGTTGGTCTTCGGCACCGTGCTCGTGCTCGGCGTCTACCTGCTCTTCGCAGGCCACAACCTGCCCGGCGGCGGCTTCGCGGCGGGCCTGGTCACAGGCCTGGCACTGTTCCTGCGCTACCTCGCGGGCGGTCGGTACGAGCTGGGTGAGGCCGCCCGGGTCGACGTCGGCGTGCTCCTCGGCTCGGGGCTGCTCATCGCCGCCGCCTCGACAGGTGTTCCGCTGCTGCTGGGTGCCCAGGCCACCCAGACCGCCGACGCCTACCTGCACATCCCTCTGCTCGGCGAGGTGCACCTCGTGAGCTCGCTGGCCTTCGACGTGGGCGTCTACCTCGTCGTCGTCGGAACCGTGCTCGACGTGCTCCGCAGCCTGGGAGCGGGCATCGACGCGCAGCAGGAGGAGATCGAGGCCGACCCCTCTGCCCTCCACGACCACGATCACGACGACGGCGACGACGACGGCGAGCCGGGTCCCGACGAGACGCCCGGGCCCGGCATCGAGGCCGACGGGACGGCCCCGGCAGATCTGGCCACCGCCGACGTCGAGGAGGTGCCCACCCCGTGAGCCCGACAATCGTCTTGACCGTCGCCATCGGCGGCCTGGTCGCCACCGGCGTCTATCTGCTGACGTCGCGCCACCTCACGCGCGTGGTACTCGGTGTGCTGGTGGCGGGCAACGGGGTCAACCTGTTGCTCATCGCCGCCGCCGGGCCAGCCGGACGGGCGCCCATCCTCGACCCCGACGGCGAGATCACCCTGGACACCGCGAGCACCTCCAGCGATCCGCTGCCGCAGGCGCTGGTGCTGACGGCCATCGTCATCACGTTCGCCGTCACGGCGTTCCTGCTGGCCATGGCCTACCGGACCAGCCGCATCGAAGGCACCAAGGGCGACGACGTCGTCCGTGACACCTCCCCGCAGGGCCGCTCCCGCGGGGAAGCCGCCCCGCCCGGTGAGGCCGCGGAACCCGGTACAGCCGCGGCCGTGGGCTCGCCGCAGGAGAAGGCGTTCTGATGCGCGTCCTCCTGCCCCTCGTCGTGCTGCTGCCCGTGCTGGGGGCCGCGTTGACCCTCGTGCTGGGCAGCCACCCGGTGGCCCAGCGCTGGGTCAGCGTGGTGGTGCTGTCCGGGGTCACGGCCACCGCGGCCGCCTTGCTCGTCAGCGCCGCGTCGGACGGACCTCAGTCGGTGGTGCTGGGCGCCTGGCCGGCGGGGGTGGGCATCTCGCTCGTCGTCGACAGGTTGTCGGGTCTCATGCTGCTGACCTCGTCGATCGTCACGCTGTCGGTGATGCTCTACTCCGTCGGGCAGGGCAGCACGGGCGACGGCGAGCGGACGCCGGTTTCGATCTACCACCCGACATTCCTCACGCTGTCTGCCGGCGTCTCCATCGCCTTCCTCGCGGGCGACCTGTTCAACCTCTACGTCGGCTTCGAGGTGCTGCTGGTCTCCAGCTACGTGCTGTTGACGCTGGGCGGCACCGCGGCGCGGGTGCGGGCCGGCATGACGTACGTCGTCGTGTCCATCGTCTCCTCGCTGCTCTTCCTCACCGGCATCGGCGTGGTCTACGCCGCGACGGGCACGGTCTCGATGGCCGATCTCCCCGGGCGCCTCTCCGGGCTCCCGCTGGCGGTGGCCGTCGGGCTGCAGCTGGTGCTGCTGCTGGCGTTCGGCCTCAAGGCTGCGGCGTTCCCGCTGTCGGGGTGGTTGCCTGACAGCTACCCGACAGCGTCAGCGCCCGTCGCGGCGGTGTTCGCCGGGCTGCTCACCAAGGTGGGCGTCTACGCGATCTTCAGGACGCAGACCGTGCTGTTCGGCGGCGTCTCCACACCCGAGGTGACGACGGCTCTGGTGGTGGTGGCCGTCGCGACGATGCTGGTCGGCATCCTCGGGGCCATCGCCCAGAACGACCTCAAGCGGCTGCTGTCGTTCACGCTGGTCAGCCACATCGGCTACATGCTCTTCGGAGTGGCCCTGGGCAGCACCGCAGCGCTGGGGGCGGCCGTCTTCTACGCGGTGCACCACATCCTCGTGCAGACGGCGCTCTTCCTGGTGGTCGGCCTCGTGGAGCGGGCGGCAGGAACTACCTCGCTGCGGCGTCTGGGAGGGCTCGGGGGCGCGGCTCCGGGCATCGCGCTGCTCTTCCTCCTGCCGGCGCTCAACCTGGCCGGCATCCCGCCGTTCTCGGGCTTCGTCGGCAAGCTGGCGCTGCTGCGGGCGGGCGCGGACGATGGCAGCACCTCCGCCTGGGTGCTCATCGTCGCGGGCGTGATCACGAGTCTGCTCACGCTGTACGCGATCTCCCGCGCCTGGGCGGCCACGTTCTGGTCCGGGCGCGCCACCCGACAAGACCCCGAGGTCAGCCCGGAGGCCGCCGCCGCACACGCCCACCGTGTGCCACCGGCGATGGTGGCCGCGGCGGCGGGCGTCGTCGTCGTCGTGACGTCCTTGACCTTGGTGGCAGGCCCTCTGCTCGCCCTGGCCGACGGCGCCGCCGCCGACACCCTCGACGTGCCGGGGTACACGTCCACCGTGGGTGGGCTCGACATCGCCACTGCCGACGGCGGCGCTGAGAACGGCAGCGCTGAGAACGGGGCAAAGACGCCGTGAGCCCCCACGAAGCACCGTTGACCACGTCCGGGCTGCGGGGTCGTCTGCCGAACCGGCGCCAGCTGCCGCTCCTGGCGTGGATGGTGGTGTTCTGGTGCGGCCTGTGGGGCTCGATCAGCCCTGTCGTCGTGGTCGGTGGGGTGCTCGTGGCGCTGGCGCTGGTGGCTGTCTTCCCCATGCCCACGCTGCCGCCCGCCCCGCTGCCGTCGCTGGTCGGTTCGGTTGGTCTTGCGGCCTACCTCACGTGGGACCTGGTGCGCGCCAGCCTGCAGGTGGCGTGGCTGGCCGTCCGCCCGGGACCCGTGCCGCCGAGCGCCATCGTGGCGGCCCCGCTGCGATCCCGCTCCGACGCCATGATCGCGGCGACGGCGGAGCTGGTGAGCCTCGTCCCGGGGACCCTCGTCGTCGACATCGACGTCCCCACCGGCACGCTCTACCTGCACGCCCTCGTCACGGGAGACCCGGAGCGCGTCGGAGACGACGTGCGCGCCTCGGTCCGGCGCATGGAGGAACGGGTGCTAGCCGCACTGGCACCGGGGTCGCTGTCCGGCGGTGTCGACATTGCGGACGACGTGAGGGAGGCGCGGCGCTGATGGACGTGGTGACCGACGTCGCGCTGGGCGTCCTGCTGGTGTCCGCGCTCCTGGTGGTGGTGAGGCTCGTCCGCGGCCCGACCACGCTGGACCGGGCGGCCGCCGCCGACGTCTTCGTGGCGATCCTCCTGTGCGGCGTCGCCGTGCTGGTGGCGCGACGCGGCTCCACGGTGTTCGTGCCCGTGCTGCTCGCGCTGTCGCTGCTCGGCTTCGCCAGTTCGGTGGCGGTGGTGCGCTTCCTCTCCCACGGCGACCCCAGCAACGAGAGGAAGGCGCCGTGAGCGTGGCGGACTGGATCTCGGCGGTGTTCCTCCTGTCCGGTTCACTACTGGCGCTGGCAGCTGGCATCGGCATGCTGCGGTTCCCCGACCTGTGGACGCGCATGCACGCGGGCACCAAGCCGCAGGTGCTGGGCCTGCTGCTCGTGCTCGCCGGGGTCGCGGTGCAGCTGGCGCCGGACGCGGGCGCCGTCGTCGCCCTGCTCTTCGTGGGACTGTTCCAGCTGGTCACCGCCCCGGTCGCGAGCCACCTGCTGGCCCGCGCCGGGCACCGCTCGGGGGTGGTTCCGCGTGACCACCTGGTCCAGGACGACCTGCGAGTCTTCGAGCTGGAATGCGCTGCCGGCGAGCATCCACGGCCGTCAGGTTCACCAGCGTCGGCACCGGCAGACGAACCGGCGGCCAGACCGGCAGAGAGTTAGCGCAGGAACGGCGCCGCGCCGTCCCGCCAGGCGTCGAACGCGGGCTTCGGGCTCCCGTCGCCGCGCACCAGGCCGTACCCGGAGGCGTTCGCCGGTGCCTGGCTGGGGGCTGCCGTGGCATCGTCAGGTTGTGGGGGAAGGTCCACCACCGAGTACCAGAGCAGCGACCGGACCCAGGGCATCCCGGTGAGCTGCTGGAAGGCGGCGGTGACCGTCGCCGCCTGCAGGTCCGGGCTGACGTGGTCGGCTTTCCGGTCGTAGTTCCGGTCGGAGAGCGTGGCGAGCGCGCCCGCACCGGAGGTGGGCGCCCCGAACTCGGTGATCCACACGCCCTTGCCGGCGTCGCCCTGAGCCTCCAGGAGCGCCCGGACGTCGAGCATCTGCTGCCACCCCGCCCAGGGCTCGTTCTCGCCGGGCAGCGCGGGGAAGCAGTACGGGTGCACTCCCACCCCGTCGAAGGAGCCCTGGGCGCCCTGCTGGTAGACGACCCGGAGGAAGTCCGCCGGGCTCAGGTGCCCGGACGGGCCACTGGTCGTCGGGGCAAGGCCCCCCAGGAGGACGGGCGTCCCCGGCGCAGCGGCGCGCACGGCGGCCGCGGTCACCTGGAGGAGCTTGGCGTAGCGCACCGGGTCGGGGGAGGGAGTCCAGAAGGCGGCGTTGGGCTCGTTCCAGACCTCCCAGGCGACGACGTCGGCGGGGGCGTACCGAGCGGCGGCAGCAGCCGCGAACCTGGCGAACGCCTGGGGATCTGCGGGCGGGCAACTGGTCCGGGCACAGCCGGGGTCACGCGCCCACTCGGGCGTGTACCCGATCACCGGCAGCAGCCGCAGGCCCGCGTCGTGCACCGACCGCACCGCGTCGTCGACGGGGCCCCAGGTCCACCGGCGAGGCCCTGATGGCTGCACGGTCGCCCAGGAGATGTCGATCCGGATGGTGTTCGCCCCGGCCACCTTGGCCGCGTCCAGCAGCTCGGTCCGCTCGGCCGCGGACCCTTCGACGAGCTCCCCCAGGGAAAAACCCACCCGCACCCTCGGATTCTCTCCGGTGGTCGGTGACACCCCTGTCGCCGACGCTGACGGCGAGAGGGGTGTCGGCGACGGCTGCGCAAACGGCGAGGCGGAGCGACCCACCGGAGAGCCGTTGAAGGGGTTCCACGCCAGCACCCCAGAGACGACGACGATGACGACGGCGATCGCCAGGAGTACCAGGCTCCGCCGCCCGGAACCCCGCGCGGACCTGTGGCCCACGTCAGCCCGCTGGATCCGTGGCGGGGCGGACGCGGGGCGGGAAGGATCGGCCCCGCCGCCAGGGCAACCGGCGCCGCCACCCAGGACACGAGCAACGGGCGCACTCGCTGCCGGCGCGGAGGTGCTCGTGGCTGGTACGGGGATGCCCACACACGCACGTGGGCGGGCGGGGGGGCACCGGCATCATGATGCGGGGCCCACCTCGAGATCGCCAAGTTCCCGCACCGCAACCACGAGAGCTAATTCTCACTCAGAGTGACCATTTGATCACCAAACGGCTCAAAGGTCGGCTCTGGGTGACGTTTCCCATCACCGACCGTGTTCCCACGCCGCACCAAAACCCGCTACTTTCCTCACGCACGCGTGTCGAGCCGGGCCCGCCTGCGGGGTGTACCACGACTCCACCGCTCTCCGACGGAGAGCACGACGGCGTAAGGAATCTGCACTGACGCGGACCCCCGCGGGGTCTGCTCGACCCCGAAGGACGGCGCACCGGCCATGTCTGCAGGAGCACCGACCACACTGTCGATCGTCATCCCGGCGCTCAACGAGAGCGAGAACATGCCAGCCCTCATGGCCGGGCTGCCCCTGGGCGAACTCGGCGCGCTGGGCTGGGACGTCGAGGTGATCGTCGTCGACAACGCCTCCGAAGACGGCACCGGAGACCTCGCCCGCGCGCTGGGCGCGACGGTCGTCGAGCAGCCTCGGCGCGGCTACGGCAACGCGTACGCCGCGGGGTTCGACGCCGCGCGCGGCGACATCATCGCCACCGGTGACGCTGACCTCACCTACCCGTTCGACCACCTCCCGGACCTCCTGCGCGAACTGGTCGACGGCGGTGTCGACTTCCTCACCACCGACCGCCTCCACCGCGCCAACGCGGCGGCCATGAAGACCTCCCACGCCATCGGCAACGCGGTGCTGTCGACGGTGTCCCGCGCGCTGTTCGGCTCCGCGTTCCGCGACTCCCAGTCCGGCATGTGGATCTTCCGGCGCAGCGTGTGGTCGTCGCTCGACGTCCGCTCCCCCGGGATGGCGTTCTCCCAGGAGATCAAGAACGAGGCGTGGCGCCGCGGATTCACCTGCCGCGAGGTTCCGATCGAGTACCGACCGCGCGGCGGCGTCGTCAAGCTCAACGCCACACGAGACGGACTCACCAACCTCGCCCAGCTGTTCGCGCACCGCCTGCGCCGTCCGGTGGACCTCGCGAGCACCTCGCAGGACGTCGTGAGCACGGCGATCCCGGCCCCGGCCAGCCCCCTCGCGTCGCAGGGCCCTTCCATCGGCGGCGGTGCGCCGCGCCGCGTGATCGACCTCCGTGAGCCCCAGGATGCGACGCTCGCGTCCGACGGCGTCAGCTGAGGTGACCTCGACCCTCCCGTCGAGCACGCCGTCGGATCTGCTCCCCTCGTCGCCGGCGGAAGGCGATGACGTCCGGTTCGACGCGGACGAGAGCACCGGGCCTGACAAAGACACTGCGCCTCACGAAGACACCGAGACCGCGGTCGCGGCTCCGCCGGCCGCGCGAGTGCGCGAGCCGGTCCCCGTGCTGGACGTGCCGGCGTGGATGCTCCTCGTGCTCGTCCTGGCGGGCCTGTGGGCGGCTGCCGTCGTCGGGCGCCCGGTCCCGGTACCGCTCGGCGCTGCGCTCGTCGTCGCCGTCCTCCTCCTCCTCGGTGACCAAGCCGTCGCGGCGCTGCGGCTCGTGGTGCGCGGCCGGATCTCGCGAGTCCTCGTGGCGGTCGGTGTCGGAACCACCGTGCTCATGACGGCCCTGCTCGCGCTGAACACCGTCGGTCCGCTCGTCGGTGTTGCCCGGCCGCTGAGCGCCGTCCCGGTCGCGGTGACCGTGACGCTGACCGCGCTCCTCCTGCACCTGCCGCAGGCAAGGCGCACCCGGCAGACGGGGCTGACCCGGCACGTGGGGCTGCCCGTACCTCGAGCGGGCGCGGTGCTGGGCGGGGCTGCCCTGGCCCTGATCCCCCTCGCCGGCGGGGCCAGCGCCGTGGCCCTGGACAACGGCCGCGGGCCGGTGCTCGGCGTCGTCGTCATCAGCACCGGACTGGTGCTGCTGGCGGTGCTGGGACTGCGCCGCCAACCCCCCTCGCGAGGGTGGATCGCCGCGGCCGTCTACGCGGTGTCGCTGTCCTGGCTGCTGATGTCCTCCCTGCGCGGGCCGAGCATCACCGGGCACGACGTGCAGACCGAGCACTACGCCGCTCAGCTGGCGGCGACCGCGGGCCACTGGTCACCGAGTGCCTTCCCCTCCGACTACAACGCGTGCCTGTCGGTCACGGTGCTGCCAGCGGCCCTCGGCGCCCTGCTCCACATCGGCGTGGTGCCCTGGTTCACCGCCGTCGCGCAGATCCTCTTCGCGCTGTGCCCGGTGGCCGTTGCCGTCGCCGGAGATCGCCTGGCCGGCCCCCGGTTGGGGTTGGCCGCTGCGGTGCTGTTCGCGGCGTTCCCCACCTTCGTCGTGGACCTGTCGATGATGGTCCGCCAGGAGGTTGCCTTTCTCCTGGTGGCGGTGATCGTGCTGCTGCTGGTCCAGCGCCACGACGACGCCACCCCCGGCGCGCTGGGACGCCTCCGCCTCGCGGTGCTCCTGGTCGGGGCGGGAGTCGTGCTGTCGCACTACTCGACCTCCTATGTGCTCATGGTGCAGCTGGGCGTGGCGGCCATCGCGTGCGCGGCGCTGAAGCTGTTCCGCATCCAGCGCGGCGTGCGGCCGGTGTTCACGCTGCCGCTGGTCGCCGTCCTCGCGTCCGTGGCGCTGCTGTGGGGGGGCTCCGCGACCGGCACGGGCGGCAGCGCGGTGCATGTTGCGGGGCAGGTGATCGGCGTCCTGACGGGCCGGGTGGTCGACCAGGTGGGATCCGGCGACGCCTCCGTGAGCATCTTCGGTGGCGGCAAGCGGCCGACCCCTCAGGACAGGCTCGACAACGCCGTCGACGACATCGTCGACGGCGCCTCGCCCGAGCAGAAGACCGCAATCCGTTCCGTGCTGACGCAGTTCCCGCTGGCTGCCCCGCCGGAGGAGGTTCAGCCCCTGACCCCCGTCGGGCGGTTCCTGCGGGGCGCCGGGATCGACGTCGACACGGTGATCGCCGGCATCCGCACGGCCTCGGCCCAGCTGCTGCAGGTGCTGGTCGGATTCGGGGTGCTCGCCGCCCTGTGGCAAGCGCTGCGGCGCCGACGCGACCCTGAGCTGGCACTGATGGCGGCGGGCGCGCTGGTGGTGCTGGCCAGCTTCGTGCTCATGCCCCTGCTGACCGCCGCGTACGGACTACTACGCGTGTTCCAGCAGGGGCTTCTCGTGGCCGCGGTGCCGACCGTCGTGGTTCTGGCGCGATCGCTGCAGCTGGCACCGGGGGCAGCACTCCTGGCTACCGGCAGGTGGCGCAGGGCTGGCCGGGTCCGTGGCCGGGTCTCTCGCTGGAGTTCCGGGCGAGACCTGCCCGCACGGGTGGCACTGCTCGTGGTGATCGCCTTCGCGGTGAGTTCCACCAGCCTGCTGTCGGCGCTGACCGGCGGCTACCAGCCCGCGCTCACCCTGGCCAGCACCGGACCTTACGCCCGCTCCTTCACCACCAGCAACGGCGAGCTGGCGATGTTCCACTGGGTGGCGCGCCAACCCGCGGTGAAGGCGCAGGGGGGCCAAGCGGTGCAGGCCGATCTGTGGACGGGCATCCGCTTCTGGAGCCAGACGCAGGTGTCATCGCCACCGTTGGGGATGCTGCCCCTGGAGCTCCGCGACGGCACGTACGTGCTGGTCGGTAGCGCGCTCCTCAAGGACGGCACCGCCACCACCGGCACGCCGAACCTCGCAGCCGACTACGCCTACCCGGTGCCGGGCCTGACCAGCAACCGCGACCTCGTCTACAACGACACCAGCGCGCAGGTGTGGCGATGAGCGCCGCGGCCGACCGCCTGCTCGTGCTGAGCGGGTACTACCCGCCGCATGTCGGCGGCGTCGAGGTGTGCGCGCAGCGGTACGCGGAGGCCCTCGCACGGCGCGGCTGGGCTGTGCACGTGCTCACCAGCACCCTCGGGGCGTCGCCTGATCGCACCGAGCGGCCACGGAAGAACCCCACACCCGGGCAGGTCGTGGTGTCGCGGCTGGAGGGGTGGGAGGTCGCCCACACCCCGCTCCTCCCGGGTCTGCTGACCGCCGCGTGGCGAGCTGCCAGGGGCGCCACCGTCCACCTGCACACCGGCCACGCCACCACCGACGTGGCGGCGTGGGTGGCGGCGCGCCTGCGGCGGAGCCCTCTGGTCGTGCACTTCCACATGGACCTCCCGGCCTCCGGTGTCGTGGGAGCGGTCGTCCTGCCGCTCTACAAGCGCTGGGTGCTCAGCGCTGTGCTGCGCTCGGCGACCCGGGTCGTGGTGCTCACGGACGCTCAGCGCGAGCACGTGGTCGGCACCCACGGCGTGCGCCCTGAGCGCGTCGCCGTCGTCCCCAACGGCGTCGACGAGCTGTTCGCAGCCCTTCCCCGCTCAGAACGCCGTTCGGACGAGCCGCTGCGCGTGCTGTCGGTGTGCCGTCTGGTGCCGCAGAAGGAGCCCGGCGTGCTGCTGCAGTCCCTCGCACTGACCGGCGGGGCGCTCACGGCAACCCTCGTCGGAGACGGCGAGCTGGCGCCGGCGCTGGCGGACCTCGCGGACGAGCTGGACCTGGGCGAGCGCCTGCGCCTCACCGGTGCACTGTCCGGGAAGGCACTGCACGCGGAGTTCTCCGCGGCGCAGGTCTTCGTCGTGACGTCCGCGGTCGAGGGCATGCCGCTGGCGCTGCTCGAGGCGATGGCCGCGGGGCTCACCCCCGTGGTGCGCGACCTGCCCGAGCTGCGCTCCGTGGTCGGGGACGCCGGGGTGCTCGTACCTGTCGACGACCCTGCCGACGCCCCCGCCGCCTTCGCCGCGGCCCTCGATGCACTGGCGGCGGACCCCGCCCGCTGCGCCGAGCTGGGTCGGGCCGCACGCGTGGCGGCGGCTGGCCGCACCTGGGAGCAGAGCGCGGACCTGCTGGATGACGTCCTGCTGGCGGAGGTGGTGGTCTGATGCGGATCGCCATCGTCTACGACGCCGTCCACCCCTGGGTGACCGGAGGCGGCGAGCGACGCTTCCACGAGCTCGCCGTGCGGCTGGCCGCCGCGGGGCATGAGGTGCACTGGTACGGCATGCGCTGGTGGGACGGGCCTTCGGTGATCGAGCGCGACGGCGTCGTCCTGCATGGCGTCTGCCGGGCGCTGCCCCTCTACACGCCCACCGGTCGACGCTCCGTGGTCCAGGCCCTCGTCTTCGGGTTGGCGTGCCTGCGCCTGCTGGGCGCCCGCTACGACGTCGTCGACTGCTGCGGCTTCCCCTACTTCTCGCTGTTCGCGGCGCGACTCGCGACCTGGCTGCGGGGCGGCCGGCTGGTGAGCACCTGGCACGAGGTGTGGGGCCCGGACTACTGGCGCACCTACCTGGGGCGCCTCGGCATCGTCGGCGCCGTGGTGGAGCGCCTGGCCGCGCAGCTGCCCGACACCGTGGTCCCGGTCTCACCGCAGACCGCCGGACGGCTCACCGAGTTGGGGGTGAGGGCTCCCGCCACCGTCGTCGTCAACGGTGTCGACCACACCGCCGTGGCGGCGGCCGAGCCGGCGGCCCGCGGGTACGACGTGGTCTGCGCCGGGCGGCTGTGCGACTTCAAGGACGTCGAGCTGCTGCTCGACGCCCACGCACTGCTGCTCGCCGAGAGGCCCGGCACCACCCTGGGGGTGGTCGGTGACGGCCCGCATCGCGAGGCGCTGCAGGCCCGCGTCGAGGCGCTCGGCACCGGGGCGCACGTGGAGTTCACCGGCTGGCTCCCCACCGAGAGCGACGTGCACGGCGTGCTGAAGTCTTCCGGGGTGCTCGCGCTCACCTCGCAGCGCGAGGGCTTCGGCATCGTGGTGGTCGAGGCTCACGCGTGCGGTGTGCCCGCGGTCGTGGCGGACCACCCCGGCAACCTCGCGACGGCCCTGGTCGCCCCCGGAACCGGCACGGTCTGCGCCCCGCAGCCTGCTGCTGTAGCCGCGGCACTGCTCGCCCAGCTGGCGATCCTCGACGACGACGACGCCCGCGCCGAGGTGCGAGCCGCCGCACGGCGCAACGCCGACCGCTACCACTGGGACACGGTGGCCCGTGAGTACGCCGACGTCCTGCAGGGGGCGAAATGATCAGCGACGAGCGCGTGACCAGCGACGACGTGCCGCTGGCACCGCTCGAGCCGGGCCGCTCGGCCACGTTTGCCGCGCTCCGCGCGCGCGAGGCCGCCGAGAAGGAGGCCTCCGCCGCTCGGCAGACGGTCGCCCGACGCAGCGCCCTCCGCGCGGGCGTCCTCGTCGTCGTCGTCCTCGTCGTCGGGGTGCTGGTCTGGTGGGCGGCGCGGCTGCCCGGCTCGCCCGTGCGCGACTGGGTCGAGCGGCGTCCCGCTGACGTCACCGCGATGAGCTTCGTGGATCCCGAGGAGCTGCCCAGCACATTCGTCCCCGGTGACGACGTGGAAGTGAAGGTCCAGGTGCAGCGGACCACGGCCCCCGGCGCGCCGGACACGAGCAAACAGCTGCGCTGGCAGGCGCGGTGGGAAGCGCCCGACGGGACGACGAAGCCGCTGAAGGACGGCACGGTGACCGTCGCGCCCGACGGGCGCCAGGTTCTCGATCTCAGCGTCGAGCCACCGGGAAAGGCGTCGGGGCGCCTCGTCGTCGCGTTCGACTCGGGCCAGTGGCTCGCCCTGCGGCTGGAGGCCATCGATGGCTGAAGAGCAACTGCACGTGCTGCACGTCACCAAGCGGATGCCGAGCGCAACCGGCGGTGACGCCGTCGTGGTGAGCGAACTCCGCCGCGCCCAGCACGCCGCAGGCATGACCACCAGCGTGCTGACCAGCCGATGCCGCGACATCGACGACGCCCCCGGCCTGCACCGCACGGGCCTGCCGCTGCAACAGCACCAGATCGACGTCATCTCCCTGCGCCGCATCGTCTCGCTGCTCCTCACGGCGGTGCACGCGTGGTTCCTGGTGCGCCGGACGCGGCCCGACGTCGTCCACGTCCACACCGTCGACCTGGGCGCAGCCATCGCTCCCGCGTGCCTGCTGCTCGGCGTGCCCCGGGTGATCACCCTGCACGGCACGAGCATCGGCAACGCCTACTTCTCGCCCGCCAAGCAGCGCCTCGAGGCGCTCCTGCTGCGCCTCGGCGGCTACGCCGAGATCATGACCGTGGACCCCACCACCCTGCCGGCGCTGCGGGAGGCCGGAGCTACCGCTGCGAAGGCCGTGCTCAATGCGGTTCCCCTCGACCAGCCATCACGCCTCGACGCCGAGGCCGCTGCACCGGGGGGAGAGGCGGCACCGCTGCTCTTCGTGGGACGGCTCGAGCGGGTCAAGGGCGTCGACGTGCTACTCGACGCGCTCGCCCTGCTGGCCGCCGGCGGTCGCCGTCCCCGCCTCGACGTCGTCGGCGAGGGCAGCGAGCGTGAGGCTCTTGTCGCACAGGCTGCTCGCCTCGGGATCGCGGAGCAGGTGCGCTTCCTCGGGCGCCTGGATCAGCCTGCGGTGGCTGAGCTGCGCCGCAGCGCGAGCGCGCTGGTACTGCCCAGCCGCTACGAGGGGCTGGCGCTCGTGCTTCTCGAGGCGTGGGCCAGTGAGCTTCCCGTGGTGACCAGCGACGCCGGGGCGGTGCCGGAGGTGTGCCGCGACGGTGTCGACGCCCTCGTCGTCCCTGTCGACGATGCCGCAGCGCTGGCCGGTGCCCTGGAACGGCACCTCGACGACCCGGCCGCCGCTGCCCAGCGCGCTCGTACCGCGCGGCGCACCGCGCAGGAGCGGCACTCCTACCCGGCGCTGGCCACCGCACTGGAGGACATCTACGCCGACGCGCGGGCCGCGTCCGGGTCGTCAGCGCTGGTGGTGAACTCCCTGGCCCAAGTGCTGGCCACGGCGGCCATGGCTGCATCCGGGGCGCTGTTCTGGTTCCTGTGCGCACGGCTCTACCCGGCTCACGACGTCGGCCTGGCCACCGCGCTGATCTCGGCGAGCTCCGTGGTCTCGCTGGCCAGCCTGGCCGGCTTCCACACGACGTTCCTGCGGTACCTGCCGGGCAGCGCGCACCGCAGCAGGTACCTCGACACCGGGTTCCTTGTCTCCGCCGTCACCGGGGTGGTGCTCTCGATCGGCCTGGTGCTCGTGCTGCCGGAGGTCGCCCCCGAACTCTCCCGGCTGCGGACCGACTGGACGGCGGCCGCCGCGTTCGTGCTCGTGACCGTCGCGACGAGCGTCAACACCCTCACCGATGCGGCGTTCATGGCCCTGCGCGCCGCGAAGTACAACCTCCTCTTCGACGGGGTGCTGCAGAGCGCGGGGCGCCTGCTCGGGGTCGCGCTGCTGGCCAGCGGCGGGTACCTGGGGATCTTCAGTGCTTCAGGTGCCGGAACGCTCCTCGCGACGGCGGCGAGCGTCGTCGTCCTGGTCCGCAGGTTCGCCTACCGGCCCCGCGGTCGCATCGACATCTCGGTGCTCACGCACGTGCGCGCGTACGCCGCCGGCAACCACCTCGCCTTCGTCGTCAACCTCGTGCCGACGTTGGCGATCCCGGTGCTGGCGCTGCATCAGTTGGGGGCAACGCAGGCGGCTCACCTGTCGATGGCCTTCACGGTGTCCAACGTCTTCTTCGGTGCCGCCTACGCCATCACCGCTGCCACCTTCGCCGAGGCGTCCTACGCCGAGCAGCCCCTCGCGCAGGTGCTGCGGCGCTCCGCGCGGGTACTCGCCGTGGTCGTCGTCCCGGCGACCCTGATCATGGTCGTGTTCGCCGGGCCGCTCCTGTCGGTGTTCGGCCCCGGGTACGCCGACGGCGCGAGCACCGCGCTCGTCGTGTTCGGGCTGAGCACGCCGCTGGTCGCCGCGTACGACCTCGCGACGGTGGTGCTGCGCTCCCGGCAGCGGTCGCTGCCGCACGTGGTGGTCCAGTCGGTGTACTGCGTCACGGTGGTGGGCTGCATCGTCGCGTGGAGGGGCGCCGGCCCCGTCGGCACCGCGGCGGCGTGGGCCACCGGCACCGCTGTGGGTCTGGTGGCCGCGCTGATCGCGGTGGCTCGCACGCCCCGGGCCGAGGTGCCTGATACCAACAACACCCCTGACACCACCAACACCGCCGACAGCACAGCCAGTACTGACGGCGCCGACAGCCGGATCCCGGCCACTCCTCCCCCCTCCGTCTCCGTCGTCCAGGGAGCACCATGAGCACGCTGACGCTGTTCCAGGCACTGCGCACGGGCACTCTCCGCCGCGGTACAGGTGCCGAACCCGGCACGCACGCCGCCTCCGGGGAGCCGGGCGGCTCCCTGCTGGTGCGCGACAGCCTGTGGGACGGCTACCACTTCGTGATCCTCGCCGGTCCGCTGAGCGGCCTGGACCTCGACCTGGGGCGGCGGCGTCTTGTCGAGCTCTGCGACCAGCTGCGGCCCGCCCTGGGGGTGCGCTCGCAGGGCCGGCGCTCCGTGCCGCAGAACGCGACGGAGGCCGCCGCACTCGCCGAGCGGCTCGTCGTCACTGACCCGCTCCTCGACGACGACGACGACGACGACGGCGACGACGGCCACGCCGGCCAGGTGGCGCGCCTGCTCGGCGAGCCGTTGGACGGGCTGCCCTTCCGCATCAGCGTCGGCAAGCGGTACGTGGCCATCCACATCGACCACGTCGTCGGTGACGGCACCGCGATGTACGAGCTCGCCCCGTGGCTGGTCAGCCTCGTCTGCGGCGCCGAGCTCCGGCCGGTGCCGTCGCTGCAGACGACCCCGAAGCCGCACATCGCGGCGCTGCGCAACACCTTCGACAGGACGACGCTGCCCACGGCCGTACGCCGCACCGTGGCGGGCGTCCTCGCGGAGCGGCTCGCGCAGGCCAGCCCGGCGCCAGCAGGGTGGGACGCACGCCCGTCGGTGGAGTCCGTGGTGGATCCCCGCGGCACGGCGGAGGCCCTCAAAGCGTTCCGGCAGGCCCACGCCAAGGGCCTGTCGAGCGGGATGGCGCTCATGGCCGCGGTGTGGTTCGCCCTGGTCGAGCACTCCGCCGTCGCCCCGGACCTGCGACCCGGCATCGGCGTGGACCTGCGGCGCTACCTGCCGCGGCGGACCCCGGTCTTCGGCAACTTCTCCGCGTGCGTGAGGCTCCCGGAGGGTACCCCGCGGCACCCGGTGGACCTGCGCGACGCGCTGGAAGCCGAGGCCGCGACGGGGGTATCGCTCCTGGCGGCGAGCGCGCAGTGGGGTCTCGCGTCCGTGCGCGCCCAGCTGCGGTCCGCCGTCCCCGCTCCCCTGCGCAGCCTCACGGATCGCCCACGTGGCTCGTCAGGCTCCACCCACCACGGCGCGAGCCTGGTCCTCAACCACCTCGGCCGACCCACGGGCTGGGAGAAGCTGCCCTGGGAGTCGGGGGCTCCGCGTGTGCTGATCAACGCGCCGAGCGTCGACAGCAGCCGTGCGATCACGGTGAACATCGTCGAGATGTCCGACGGGCCGCACATCGCGGCGTCGTTCTTCGAGTCCGTGGTGCCACGTGCCGCCGTGCGCGCCGCGCTGGAGGACGTCACGCACCACCTCGACGACGTGCTCGCTGAGATGGTGCGCCGCCGCTGAAGCGGCTTCTCAGCGGGGGTCGTGCTCGGCGTACCAGGCGGCGACGCGGCGGAAGCCCTCGTCGAGGTCGACCTGCGGACGCCACCGGAGCACCCGCTGCGTCTCGCGCTGGTCGAACCAGTGGGCGGTGCCCAGCTGCTCGGCCAGGAACGACGTCAGCGGGGGCTCCTCGGCTCCCAGCGGGTGACCGGCGAGCCGCAGGCCCTTCCAGATCGCCTCGACAGCGTGCCCCGCGGCGCTGGCCGCGCGCGTGGGAATCCGCCGGGTCGGCACGGGCGCACCACCGGCTACAGCCATCTTCGCGAGCAGCTCCCCCACGGTGCGAGGCTGACCGCTGGAGATGACGAAGGCGCGGCCGTGGGCGTCGTCGTCGGCGGCGTGGTCGAGTGCTGCGGCGATCGCCGCGGCAGCGTCGTCCATGTACGTGGTGTCGATGAGGGCGGTGCCGTCACCGATGACCACCATGCGGCCGACCCGGGCCCGCTCGACCACGCGGCCGACCAGCTGCGTGTCGCCAGGGCCCCACACGATGTGCGGGCGGACGGCGACGACGGCGAAGCCCCCCTCACGGCCGGTGTCAGCGGCCAGGGCGATGAGCTCAGCGGCAGCCTTGGTGCGCGCGTACGGGCCTCGCGCGTGCTCGGGATCGGCCACGCCGGCTCCCTCGCCCACCAGCGACGACCCGGTGTGCGCCACCGATGGCGACGACACCTGGACGAACCGGGTCGCGCCAGCCTCGCGGGCCGCTGCCAGCAGCGCGCGGGTCCCCTCGACGTTGATCGCCCGGTACTCCTCCTCCGGGCCGGTCAGCGCGACCTTGGCGGCCAGGTGCACCACCGCGTCGATGCCGTCGCAGGCGCGGCGGAGGGCCGCAGAGTCGGACATGTCGCCCTGCACGTCGCGCACTCCCGCGACGCCGCTCGGGCGGCGCTGGAAGGTGGTGACGTCATGGCCGCGGGCGGCGAGCACGGAGGCCGTCGTGCCGCCGAGCAGGCCGCTGGCGCCGGTCACGAGCACCTTCACCGGGGCACCTCCACAGCGCCGACGATCCGGCTGTCGGCCGGGGTGCTGCCGGTGAGCACGCCGTCGGCCCAGGCGGCCACCCGCGTCCTGTCGACCTTGGAGCGGTGGCGGACGTCGGTGGGCAGCTCAGCGGTGACGAGCACGGCAGCCACCGGCACGGGCGTGCCCGCGGCGCGGCGGACGGCGTCGACCAGTTCCACCGATGCCGGTCCCGGAACGGGCGCCCCGGGCTGTCCCGTGGTTTCGACGACGACGACGGGCTGCTGCGTTCCGACAGGGCCGACGCCCACGACCGCTGCCCTCGCGATGCCCGGCAGCTGCAGCACGCGCTGCTCCGGACCGACCGGGGTCAGCGGCCCCGCAGCGGTGGTGATCACGTGGGCGAGGCGCCCCTCGACCCAGATCCGTCCCGCGGCGTCGAGGTGGCCGACGTCGCCGGTGCGGTGCCAGCCAGGCTCACCGTTCTCTCCGGGGGTGTCGCGGATGCTCTCGCGCTGGACGTCCCAGAGCTGGTCGTAGTGGTCCTTCATGATGGGCGAGCAGACCACCAGCTCGCCCATCGGCGCATCGGCACCCTCGACCAGCGGCCCGACCGCCCGGCCGGTCTCGTCCAGGGCGGAGGTCGCCACTCGGGTGCCGGGCAGCGGAGACCCGACCAGCACGCCCTCGCCGGGGCCCGCGGCCTGCAGTTCGGTGAGGTTGGTCTGGGCCACGAGCAGGCCCTCGGTCATGCCGTAGGGGGTCCGGCACTCCGCGTGCGGCAGCACGTCACCCGCCGCAGCGAGCAGTTCGGTACCCACGGGAGCCCCGGCCGAGAGCAGCAGCCTGACGCGGGCGAGTGCGGCGCGGCCGGCGTCGTCGACGTCGTCAGCGGTGGCCACCACCCGCCGCAGCGCGGCGGGTGAGGCGAACACCACCGGCGCTGCCGCCTCCGCGGTGTCGTCATCCGGGGCGACAGCGACCACCGCGCGCGCCAGGGCGGCCGCGGTGAGCGTGTCGGGCTTGGTGACGTCGGTCTCGGGGACCGCGGCCGTCGCGCCGAGCAGCGGCGCCAGGATGGCAAACGGCGCGAACGCCGCCACGAGTGATCCGCCCGGACCCAGCCCGCAGGTCTGCGCTGCGGCGTCACGCAGGGCCTGCAGCGTGGCGTGCGTGTGCACGACGCCCTTGGCGGGCCCGGTGGAACCCGAGGTGAAGAGCACCGCGGCCTCGTCGGACGACGACGGCTCGGGGAGCGGCTGGTAGCCCGTCGTCCCGCGACGGGCGCGACCCACGGCCTCGAGGTCGGCCAGGTGCTCGACAGGTCCGAGTGCACGGCGCTTCAGCCCCGTGCTGGGGCCGGCGAGCACGCGCCGTCCAGGCCAGTTCAGAGCTCGAGCGGCCAGCAGCGCCCTCTCGATGCCGATGACGACGGCGGGGTCGGCGCTGGCGACGGCCCGCGTGAGGCCCTTGACGCCGAGACCGGCGTCCGCGACCACCACCACCGCTCCCAGGCGCAGGCAGGCGCTGAACAGCGCGGACAGGTCCGGGCCCGGAGGCACGAGCAGAGCCACCCGCTGACCGGGCACGACGCCGGAGGCAGCGAGACCCTCGGCGAGGTCTTCGACGCGGGCGGCGAGCTGCTTCCAGGTGAGCGTCTCGGCGGGTGCGCCGGGGCGCAGCTGGGCAACGGCGACGGCGTCGTCCTGGGAACGCTCGCGCAGCGCTGCCCACAGCGGCGGACGCTTGGGGGCCGGGGTAAACGTGCTGGTCGGGCTGATCGGGGACGACGCGCCATGGAGCTGCTTCAGCCAGCGGACCACGGTTCCGGCGACTCCGCGCTCGGGCTCGACGTCCTCCACGAGCAGGTGGCCGGTGCCTTCGAACCGGTGGACGTCGGCCTGGGGCAGGCGGGCGCGCAGGTCTTGGAAGTACCGCTGCCGGAACACCGGGTCCGCCGGACCCCACAGGAGCAGCGAGGGCACTGCGTCAGCGCCGATGGCCGACAGGCCCGCCGCCACCCGGTCCAGCTCGGGCGCACTCGGGTGGCCGGGTGTCACGGGGATGTCAGCGACGAAGGCCCCGACGCCCGCCCGGCGCGCGGCGCCGCGGTAGGGCGCCAGGTAGCCCTCGGCTACACCCGGCGCCAGCGGCTTGCGGGCCGTGGCCACCGTCGCACGCATGAAGGCGTCGGTGGTGGTGGTGCCGAGCAGATGCAGGCCTTTGCTGGTGAAGGGCACGAGGATCGCCGGGAGGGCTGCGTCCTCGGGTTGGTGCACCGCGGTGTTGAGGAGGACGACGCCGTCCAGCACCTCGCGGTGACGGCCCGCCCACCCGGAGGAGATGACACCGCCCCAGTCGTGACCGATGGTCACCACGCGGGAGGGGCTCTCGCCGCCGGTGATGCCCAGGGCGTCGGTGAGACGGCCGAGGTCGTCGATGCGGCGCTCCAGACGGCGGCGCGTGCCGGTGCGCTCGGAGAAGCCCATGTCGAGCTGGTCCGGTGCCACCAGCCGCCACCCGGCCGCGGCGACGCGGGGGAGCAGCGAACGCCACAGGAACGACCACGTCGGGTTGCCGTGCACCGCGAGGAGCACGCCCACCGGCGGGGCACCGGTGGCCTCGTAGACCGCGTCGGCGCCGTCGAGGAGGTGGACGGTGCGGGTGATGCCATCAGCGTCGGTGAAGCTGACCAGGCGCGACCAGGCCGGGTCCAGGCCGGGAAGGCCGGCCGGGGGTAGCGCCGCAGGGGCGCGGGTCACCAGACGATCTCGCAGAACGCCGAGTTCAGGCCCGAGCCGACGCCCAGGCACAGCACCCGGTCACCCGGCTCGAGCGAGTCAGCCTCGCGCGCCAGTGTCATGGGCAGGGACGCCGGCCCCACGTTGCCGAGCACCGGGTAGCTCTCCGGCACCTTCGACCACGGCACGCCGGTGCGCTCCACCAGCGCCGCCATGTGGATCTTGGAGACCTGGTGGAAGACGTACCGGGCTACGCCCGTGCTCCATCCCCACTCGGGCTCGGCGGCATCGAATGCCTCGCCGACCAGCGCCACGCCGTGCTCGAGCAGGCCGCGACCGTCCGCCACCATCTGCTCCGCGCTCGCCACGCACAGGCCGTGGTGGGAGCTGCCACTGCGGCCCACGCCGCCGGTGATGCGGTGGCCCTCGGGGTGCTCGTCGGCCCGGCCCAGCACGGCGGCGACCGCACCCGACCCCAGGGTCAGCGACGCGAACTCGTCGAGGTACTCCTGGCGCGTGACGGGCTGGTTGGCCAGTCTGTCGAGGGTCCTGTCGAACATCGGGCTGATGTCTTCGGCGCCCACCACGACGGCGTACCGGACCTGTCCGGAGTCGATCATGGCCGAGGCCGTCTGCAGCCCGTTGATGAAGCCCAGGCAGGCATTGGTGATGTCGAAGTTCATCGCCGACGTCGGAAGGCCCATCGCCTCGTGGACGACGGCGGACACCGCCGGCTCGAGGTGATACCTCGTCACGGAGGTGTTGATGACCATCCCGACGTCCGAGGCGTCGATCCCGGACTCCGAGAGCGCCTTCGACCCCGCCATGGCCGCCGCCTCGCCGCAGGAGACGTCAGCCGGGTAGAGGCGGCGCTCGCGGATGCCGGTCACGCGCTCGAGCAGGCCCGCGCGGATGCCGAGCCTCGCCATGGTGCCGGCGAGTCGCTCGTCCAGCTCGTCGGACGTGACGACGATCGGCGCCTCGATGGCGGTGATGGAGAGCAGGGCGGTGTTGGCCGCCCGCCAGCTCGTGTTGCCGTTCACGCACACCTCGTTCCAGGGCTCAGGACCCCCGAGGTTATCGGTCTCAGAGGGGTGGTGCCCGTGTCGCGAGATGCATCAGGGCCCGGCCGCTGTCTGCGACCGGGCCCTGAACTCGCGGTGCGCGAGGGGGGAGTTGAACCCCCACGCCCTTCCGGGCACACGGACCTGAACCGTGCGCGTCTGCCTATTCCGCCACTCGCGCGAGCACCAGAAAAGCTAGCACGCTGGGCGCGGCACCCCGCGCAACACCCGCGGGAGGGGCTTCACGCCGCGCGGAGGACGCCATGAGCCAGCACTGCCACCACGCCGCGGATACGATCCAGAACCGGCTGCCGCACGCTGAGGGGAGGGGCCGTGGGAGTGCTCGACCGCTTCGAGCGCAGCGTCGAGCGCGTCGTCAACGGCGTCTTCGCGAAGGCTTTCAAGAGCGAGGTGCAGCCCGTCGAGCTGGCCAGCGCCCTGCGGCGCGAGGTCGACACGACGTCTGCCGTCGTCGGTCCCGGCCGCACGCTCGTGCCCAATGCGTTCACCATCGACCTGGGCCCCGCCGACCACGAGCGCTTCTCCTCCTGGGAGGACGCGCTCGCCGCAGAACTGGCGACGGCGGTCACCGAGCACGCACGCGCCCAGCGGTACTCCTTCTCCGGGCCTGTGGTGGTGCGTCTGCAACGCGACGACGAGCTCGCCACCGGCGTGTTTCGGGTGCGCAGCGCTCGCGTCCGGGGCGGCATCGCGCCCGCGACGTCCGCCGTCGCCACTCCGGCCCACCCCGTCCTCGAGGTCGACGGCCGCAGCTACCAGATGACGAGCGAGCGGACCGTCATCGGGCGCGGGAGCGAGTGCGACGTCGTCGTCGACGACCCGGGCACCTCCCGGCGCCACCTGGAGGTGGTCCGCAGCGGCGGACGCACCACCGTCCACGACCTGGGCTCGACCAACGGCACCAGCGTCGATGGCCGCCGCCTCGACGACGCGGGCGGACGCACCGCCGTGCTGCACGACGGCAGCCGCATCCAGCTCGGACGCACGACCGTGGTGTTCCACTCCGGCGAGAGCTCCGACAACCCCGACGAAGAGTGGTGAGCTCGTGAGCCAGCTCACCGTCACGGTCCTCCAGCTGGGCCTGCTCGTGCTCCTGTGGCTGTTCGTGCTGGGGGTCGTCACCGTGCTGCGGCGCGACCTGTTCGGCGCGCGCGCCCCCAGGCAAGAGCCTGCCGCGGCGGTTGCCGCACCTGACGCACCTGCTCGCCAGCCCGTCCAGCAACCGGCGGCCTCCCGGCCGGCTCCGGCCCCCGAGCGACGGCCCGAGACACCACGCTTGGTCCTGGTCACCGAGGGCCCTCGCTCCGGCACCCGCCTCGAGCTGGGCTCCTCGCCGATCCTGCTGGGCCGCTCCGACGACTGCACCCTCGTCCTCGGCGACGACTACGCCTCCGGCCACCACGCCCGCCTCGCACCTAGCCCGCAGTCCCCCGGAGGGTGGGTGGTGGAAGACCTCGGCTCCACCAACGGCACCACGGTGGGTCGTGGGTCGGCCGCCGTCCCCGTCCGCGGAGCGGTACCGGTGGGCGTGGGCAGCGTGGTGCGCGTCGGCCGCACCACCCTGGAGCTGCGCGCATGACCCTCGCCCTGCGGGCCGCTGCCCGCTCCGACGTGGGCCTGGTCCGCGCCAGCAACCAGGACTCCGGCTTCGCGGGGGCCCGATTCATCGTCGTCGCTGACGGCATGGGCGGTCACGCCGGCGGCGACGTCGCCTCGGCCACCGCCGTCGCCGAGCTCATGGGCCTGGACGACGAGGCGCACGGCGCGGAAGCGCCCCAGCGGCTCGCCGACGCCGTGGCACGCGCCCAGACCGCGCTGCTGCGCCGGGTGGCCGCCGAACCGGCGCTGGCGGGCATGGGCACCACGGTGACCGCCCTGCTGCGCGCAGGGGAGCGCCTGGTGCTGGCGCACCTGGGGGACTCGCGCGCCTACCTGCTGCGTGACGGCGCCCTGGCGCAGGTCACCCGCGACCACACCTTCGTGCAGCGGCTCGTCGACGAGGGCCGCATCACCGCGGCCGAGGCCGAGCACCACCCGCAGCGCAACGTCATCCTCCGCGTCCTCGGTGACGTGCAGTCCTCGCCCGATCCCGACCTGTCGGTGCAGGAGGCGCACGTCGGCGACCGCTGGCTGCTCTGCTCCGACGGGCTCCCCCGCGTCGTCTCCGACGAGACGATCGAGCGGACGTTGCTGCGCGTCGGTGACGTGGGGGCGTGCGCCGAGACACTGGTCGAGTTGGCGCTGCGCGCCGGCGCGCCCGACAACGTGACGTGTGTCGTCGCCGATGTCGTCGAGGTCGAGCCGGGTGGTCCACCGGCCACGGAGCGACAGGTGGTCGGTGCCGCCGGTGAGCGCCCGGATCCCGCCGAGCGCGCCGTCCGCATCCCCACGAGCCCCGCGATGCGCGCCGCGGGGCTGGGTCGCGGCTCGACCCCTTCCCCCGTGACTCCGCCGACCGGAGCGCCCGCCCCCGTCACGGCCACGCTGGACGCCTCGGCGACCGACCTCACGGATCGACCGGCAGCCCGGCAGACAGATCCTCAGCCGGACTCGCTGGAGGACCCTGACGACGACGGACAGCCCCGCCCCGTCACCGGGCGGCGACCCGACGACCCGCCGCCCCGACCAGCGCGCGTGCGCTGGGGATTGCGGGCTCTGGTGCTGCTCGCCGTGGTCCTCGTGCTCGGAGGCGGCGCCCTGGCCGGGTCGGCGTGGCTGGGGCGCCAGTACTTCGTCGCCGACGACAACGGCACCGTGGCCATCTACCGGGGCCTTTCACAGGACGTCGGCCCGCTGCACCTCTCGCAGCTGGTCAGCCCCACAGACCTGCGCACCTCCGAGCTCCCCGAGCTCTACCGGCAGCGTGTCGACGCCACGATGACAGCGGGAAGCCTCGGCGAGGCCGAGAAGATCGTCCAGCAGTTGCGCGACGTCTCCAGCACGGCGAACGCCACCGGTTCGACGGGCCCGACAGGCGGCATCCAGCCCTCGCCGACTGACAGCCTCCCCTCGCCGACGATCACGACGACGACGGCCGCACCGTGAGCGCCCGCTGGACCGAGTTCTGCCTTTCCGCGGCAGCCGTGGGCATCGCCATGGTCGCCTACGGCCTGGTCGGGGTCGCCACCGACGGTGCCTGGCCGGCGGGCTTGCTGGCCTACGGCGGTGGCCTGGGCGCTCTGGTGCTCGTGCTGCACCTGGCGGTCCGCTGGCGCGCGCCCTTCGCCGATCCCCTGCTCGTCCCGGTGGCCACCCTGCTCAACGGGCTGGGGCTGGCGCTGATCCACCGCCTCGACGTTGCCCGCGACGGCTCCTTCGCCGAGCGTCAGCTCGTGTGGTCGGCCGTCGGGCTGCTGCTCACCGTCGTCGTCGTGGTCGTCCTGCGCGACCACCGCTGGCTGCGCCGGTACACGTTCACGGCGATGGTCGTCGGTCTCGTGCTGCTCGTCATGCCCCTGGTACCGCTGCTCGGCGTCAACATCAACGGGGCGCAGATCTGGGTGCGCGTTGGACCGGTCGGCTTCCAGCCGGGTGAGCTCGCCAAGATCGTGCTCACGGTGTTCTTCGCCGGGTACCTCGTCACCGCACGCGACACGCTCTCCCTGGTCGGCCCGAAGGTGCTCGGTCTGCAGCTGCCCCGCGCGCGCGACCTCGGGCCCCTCATCGTGGCCTGGCTCGCGAGCCTGGCCGTGCTCGTGCTCGAGCGCGACCTCGGCACCTCGCTGCTGTTCTTCGGGTTGTTCGTCGCGATGCTCTACGTGGCCACCCAGCGCGTGAGCTGGATCGCCATCGGCATGACGCTTTTCGTCGGTGGGGCCGTGCTGGCCTGGAGCATGTTCGACCACGTGCAGGCCCGCGTGTCCGCCTGGCTGAACCCGTTCGACGCCGAGGAGTACGACCGGAAGTTCGGCGGCAGCTTCCAGCTGGTGCAGGGGCTGTTCGGCCTGGCGAACGGTGGCCTGGTGGGCACCGGCATCGGCGAGGGACGGCCGCAGACCGTGCCGTACGCCGAGAGCGACTTCATCATCGCCACGCTGGGGGAGGAGACCGGCCTGACCGGCCTGCTCGCCGTGCTGGTGGTGTACCTCGTGCTCGTCGAGCGTGGGCTGCGCACCGCCGTGGCGGTGCGCGACGGCTTCGGCAAGCTGCTCGCCGGGGGGCTGGCCTTCGCCATCGCCCTGCAGTGCTTCGTGGTGGCCGGCGGCGTGCTGCGCGTCATCCCCCTGACCGGTCTGACCATGCCGTTCCTCGCCTACGGCGGCTCCAGCCTCGTGGCGAACTGGATGATCGTCGGGTTGCTGCTACGCATCTCCGACGCCGCTCGCAGGCCCGCGCCCGCCGTCCCGGAACCTGAGGGCACCCCCGTGGTGCCCGACGTCGCGGGCTCGGCGGAGACGCAGGTGGTGCGCCTGTGAACGCCCCGCTGCGCCGCCTGGCGATGATCGTGACGGCCATGTTCACCGCGCTCATGGTGGCCGCCACCTGGGTGCAGTTCGTCGACGCCGGTCGGCTGCGCGACGACCCACGCAACTCGCGGACCCTCTACGAGAAGCTCGGGCGAGAACGGGGTGCCATCACCACCGCCGACGGCACCGTCATCGCCCAGTCGGAGAAGGTCGACGACCGCTACCAGTACCAGCGGAAGTACCCGAAGGGTGATCTCTACTCGGCCGTCACCGGCACCTTCTCGGTGACCACCGGGGCGAGTGGCCTGGAGGCCGCTGAGGACAAGTACCTCTCCGGCACCTCCGACAGGTACTTCTTCCGGCGCGTCTCCGACCTGCTCACCGGTACCCAGCCCAGCGGGGCCGTGGTGGAGACGACGCTGCGCGACTCCGTGCAGCAGGCCGCTGCCGACGGGCTCGGCAACCAGCAGGGCGCGGTCGTGGCGCTCGACCCGAAGACCGGAGCCGTGCTGGCGCTGTACTCCTCCCCCGGGTGGGACCCCAACGCCCTGGCCTCGCACGACCGCTCCGCCGCGGCGCAGGCCAGGGCCGCGCTGGAGGCCGAGGACAGCGAGCCTCTCGTCAGCAAGGCCACGCGGCAGAGCTACCCCCCGGGCTCGACGTTCAAGCTCATCACGACGGCGGCGGCGCTGGAGAGCGGCGACTACACCGCCGACAGCCTCCTGGACGGCCCTGCGGAGCTGACGCTCCCCCAGACCTCGCGCACGTTGGCCAACGACGACGACAGGCCGTGCGGCACCGACGGGAAGACTTCGTTGGCCGACGCGCTGCGCGTCTCGTGCAACACGGCCTACGCCAGCCTGGGTATGACGCTCGGTCAGGACGTGCTGCGCGAGCAGGCCGAGAAGTTCGGGTTCAACGCCGGCTTCGACATCCCGATCGGGGTGGCGGCCAGCACGTTTCCCACCGGGCTCGACGGAGCGCAGCTCGCCCGGTCCGCCATCGGGCAGGACAGCGTGACGGCAACCCCGATGCAGATGGCCATGGTCGCCGCGGCGATCGCGAACGGTGGAGTGGTGATGCAGCCGAACCTGGTGCGCACGGTGCGCGGGCGCGACCTGGAGGTTCTCGACGCACCGTCCCCCGACGAGCGCGGGCGTGCCGTGTCACGGCAGACCGCGGCCAGCTTGACCGCCATGATGGAGGGCGTGGTGGAGTCCGGGACCGGTCGCAGGGCGCAGATTCCGGGCGTCAGCGTCGCCGGGAAGACCGGCACGGCACAGACCGTCGCCGGGGCCGCCCCGCACGCGTGGTTCACCGCCTTCGCGCCCGCGGACGACCCGAAGGTCGCCGTCGCCGTCCTCGTGGAGAACGGCGGCAACGCCGCCCAGGAGGCGTCCGGCGGAAGCGTCGCGGCCCCCATCGCCAAGTCCGTCATCCAGGCCGCCTTGGCGGCCCCGAGCTCGGGGAGCGCCGGCTGATGCGCGTCGACGCAGGCACCGTGCTGGGCAACCGGTACCAGCTGACCACCCCCATCGCCTCCGGCGGCATGGGGGAGGTCTGGGAAGCCCACGACGAGCTGCTCGGCCGCACCGTGGCCGTCAAGGTGCTGCGCAGCGAGCTCGCGAGCGACCCGGGCTTCCTGGCCCGCTTCCGCACCGAGGCCCGCAACAGCGCGCGCCTGGCGCACCCGGCGATCGCCGCCACCTACGACTACGGAGAGTCCGACGGCAGCGCGTGGCTCGTCATGGAGCTCGTGCCAGGGGAGCCGCTCAGCGACCTCCTGGCCACGCAGCACTCCGTGGAGCCGCGCCGCGCCATGCGGATCATCGCCTCGGCGGCCTCCGGCCTGGCCGCGGCGCACGAGGCCGGGATCGTCCACCGCGACGTGAAGCCCGGCAATCTCCTCGTGACCCCGACCGGCGGGGTGAAGGTCACCGACTTCGGCATCGCCAGGGCCGCCGCGGAGGCGCCGCTGACGGCTACCGGGCAGGTCATGGGGACGGCGGCGTACCTGTCCCCGGAGCAGGCCACCGGTCGGCGCGACCTGACGCCCGCCGTCGACGTCTACGCCCTCGGCGTGGTCGCCCACGAGATGCTGGCCGGGCAGCGGCCCTTCACGGGTGAGTCGCAGGTGGCGATCGCGCTGGCGCAGGTCAACGACCCGCCGCCGCCGCTGCCGTCGTCGGTGCCGCCGGGTGCGCGGGCGCTGGTCGACGCATGCCTCGCCAAGGACCCGAACGCCCGTCCTCGAAGCGCCAGCATCGTGGCCCAGGTGGCCTCTCTCATCGCCGAGGGCGACGACGCGCACGCCCAGCGGGTGCTGCGCGCGGGTCTCGGCCCGGCCGCAGCGGGTGCGGCCGGCCCGGCCGGCGCCGCGACGGGCGGAGCCACCGTGGCCCTGCCTCCGACGACTGATGCGACCCGTGCCATGGGTCCCGGTGCCGACGAGACCGTCCCGTGGCCCGAGCCTGCCGCTCCCCCGAGTCGGCGCTCGGCGCAGGCGGCTGCTGCCTACGCCGCCGGCGCGGCGACCGGAGCGGGCAGCGCCGGGGCGTTCCCCTCGACGGGCATGACCACGGGTCCGCAGAGCGCGCCCGAGCCCACCGGCCAGCGGTCGGGTCGTGGCCGGATGACCGTGCCGCTGTTGGGGCTGCTCGCGGTGCTCGTCGTCGTCCTGGCGGCGCTGGTCTACCTGACCAGCGGTTCCGGGGACCAGCAGAACACCCCGAACCCGTCGCTGGACACCCCAGCGCCCACGCAGGACAGCTCGCCCGCCCCGCGGCAGTCGACCGTCACCCAGACGGTCACCTCGTCCGCTTCGAGCGCCGCGCCGACGAGCTCAGCCCCCACGCCGAGCACGGCGGCGCCCACGGAGACCGCCAGCGAACCGACCTCCGCGCCCGCATCGACCGCCCCGGCGGAGTCGACCGCCCCGGTAACGCCGAGCACTCCGGCCAGCAGCGCCCCCGCGGCAACACCGGGCGGCACCGGCACCGCTGGAGCAGCTCCCGCCAGCGGCACCGTGCAGGGGGTGGACGGCGCGTGAACGGAACCTCCCGGGTTCTCGGAGACCGCTACGAGGTCTCCGAGCTCCTCGGGCGCGGCGGGATGGCGGAGGTCCACGCCGGGCGCGACCAGCGACTCGGCCGCCGCGTCGCGATCAAGCTGCTGCGCGCGGACATGGCCCGCGATCCGGTGTTCCAAGCACGGTTCCGCCGTGAGGCGCAGTCGACCGCAGGTCTGAACCACCCCTCGATCGTCGCCGTCTACGACACCGGTGAGGACGTCTTTACCGAGTCCGGCGGAGCGCAGGTGCGGACGCCGTACATCGTCATGGAGTACGTCGAGGGCCAGACCGTGCGCGACCTCCTCGACGAGGCCGGCGGCTCCGGGCTCGGCACGCAGCGCGCAGTGGAGATCACCACTGGGGTGCTGACGGCCCTACAGGCCGCGCACGCCGCCGGCATCGTGCACCGCGACGTCAAGCCCGCCAACGTCATGGTGACGCCCTCGGGTGGCATCAAGGTCATGGACTTCGGCATCGCCCGCGCGGTGGCCGACTCCTCCGCCACGATGACCCAGACCAGCGCCGTCATCGGCACCGCGCAGTACCTCTCCCCGGAGCAGGCGCGCGGCGAGGTGGTCGACGCCCGCACCGACCTGTACTCCACCGGCTGCCTGCTCTACGAGCTGCTGACGGGCCGCCCGCCGTTCGTGGGCGATTCCCCGGTGGCGGTGGCCTACCAGCACGTGGGGGAGCTGCCGCAGCCGCCGAGCCGGTTCAACCGCGCTGTCGACGACGAACTCGACCGCGTGGTGCTCAAGGCCCTCGCCAAGCAGCGCGACGACCGCTACGCCGACGCCGCGGAGTTCCGCGAGGACCTGCTGGCCGCCGAGGCGGGCCACGAGGTGATGGCCCCCACGGTGGCGGTCGCCCATGCCGCGGCCACCCAGCACCTGCCGACCACCACCGAGGCCACCCGCGCGGTCGCCGCCGGCGGCTTCGTGAGCCGGCGCGGCCGCAACGACCCGACGGGCCAGGCCGCTGCCGTGGACGCGCCCGTCACCGGGCAGTTCGCTGCTCAGCCGGAACCACGCCGCGGCAGCCGTGTCTTCATGGCGGTGCTCGTCGTCGTCCTGCTCGTGGTGCTTCTGCTGGTCGGCTGGCTGACCCTCCGGGCGTACCAGGAGTCGACGATGGTCACGGTGCCGACGGTGGTCGGCCAGAACGAGGAGACCGCCAGGGGGCTGCTGCGTGCCCAGGGGCTCAGCGTCAGCGGCGTGACCTCCAAAGCCGACCCCAAGCCCAGCGGCATCGTCATCGACTCCACCCCCCAGGGTGGCTCCCAGGTCAAGGCGAAGTCGTCCGTGGCGCTCGTGGTGTCCTCGGGGCCGGCCGCCGTGCAGGTGCCGGAGGTCGCCGGCCAGACCCAGGAGCAGGCGGCCGCCTCACTGCGCCGCGAAGGGCTCACGCTCGGCGACATCGCGACGCAGGACATCGCGCAGCTCCGCGCTGGCACGGTCATCTCCACGGACCCCCCCGTGGGCTCCTCCGTGGCACCGCAGACCGCCGTCAACCTCACCGTCGCCAGCGGCAAGGTGGCGGTGACGAACGTCGTCACCAAGAGCCAGGAAGACGCCGTCGCCGCGCTCACCGAACTGGGGCTGGTGCCCTCGCTCTCCCCCGCGCCGAGCGACCAGCCCCTCGGGACGGTCCTTTCGCAGACGCCGGAGAGGGGCGTCGTCGCGATCGGGAGCGTGGTGCAGCTGGTGATCTCGGGCGGCCCGACGGCCACCCAGACCCCTAGCGAGACCACCCCCAGCGACACACCGACGTCGGACCCGACGGACAGCGGAGCGCCCCCCAGCCCCAGTCAGAGCCCCTCGGGGACGGCGAGCGGCACCCCGACGCAGAACACGTCGTTGGCTCCTGAGGAGCCCGACGAGAGCCCGACGCGGACCCCCGCGGCGGCGGGCTAGGAGCGAACGGGCTAGGAGCGGGCGCGCACCAGCGGCGCCATGCCGGCGGAACGGGCCACGGCGCCGTCGTCGCCGCAGATCTCCAGCCAGTTCGCCAGGAGACGGTGACCGCCCTGCGTGAGCACCGACTCGGGGTGGAACTGCACGCCGTGCAGGGGCAGCTCGCGGTGCTGCACCGCCATCACCACCCCGCCGGTGGTCCGGCCGGTGACCACGAGCTCGTCCGGCACGGTGTCGGCCACGACGGCGAGGGAGTGGTACCGGGTGGCCGTGAAGGGCTGCGGGAGCCCATGGAGCACGCCCTGCCCCTCGTGGACGACCTCGCTGGTCTTGCCGTGCAGCAGCTCCTCCGCGTGCGTCACCGTGGCGCCGAAGACCTCCCCGAGGGCCTGGTGGCCCAGGCAGACGCCGAGCATCGGGGTGGCCGTCTCGGCGCAGCGCCGCACGAGGTCGGGGCTGGCACCGGCGTCCTTGGGCGCGCCGGGACCGGGGGAGAGAAGCACCCCGTCGACACCGTCGAGCACGTCGCCGGAGTCGAGGGCCCTCTCGAGCGCAGGGTCGTCGTTGCGGAGCACGTGGCACTGCGCACCGAGCTGCTCGAGATAGCCGACGATCGTGAAGACGAAGCTGTCGTAGTTGTCGACGACGAGCACGCGGCGGCCGGTGGAGCTCATCGCGGCACCGTAGCGTGCGCAAGCTGCAACGACCCGTCCCAGCCGGGCACGCTCACCTGCTCCTCGCTCAGCTGCCAGCCCAGCCCGACGCGCGCCACGTCGGACAGGTAGGTCTGCACCGCCGGAGAGGCGTGCACGGCCGCGCGCAGCGCCGCCGGGTCTCCCACGGCCCTCACGGTGTACGGCGGGGCGTACAGACGCCCCTGGAGGCGCAGCACGTTGCCCACGCAGCGCACCGCGGACGTGGAGACGATCCGCTGGTCCTGGAGCCCGACGGCGGTGGCGCCGCCCTCCCACAGGGCGTTGACCACCGCCTGCAGGTCCTGCTGGTGGACGATGAGGACGTCGGCCGCGATGCCGCTGGCCGCCGCCGTGTCCGCGGCGCGCGGGGCGTCGTCGAGGGTGATGACCAGCCCGGGGCCCTCCACCGGGTCGAGGCCGGCAGCGCCGGCGAGCTCGTCGGCTTCCGCCTGGAGCTGCTGGGCGGCAGGGTCGTCGACCTCCTGCCCGAGCTGGGTGACCTCCTGCTGCAACGCGGCGAGGCGGCGGTCGGCGCGCGCGACCTCGCGCTCCTGCGAGACCACCTGGCTGCGCAGGTCGCTGGTGCTGGCCCGCAGGTCCGTCCCGTCAGCGGTGCGGGCACTCGTCGCGAAGAGCACCCCCGCCAGGAGGAAGACGACGACGACGGCCAGCGTGCCCCCGCTGCCGGGCTGGATCCACCGGAGGCGCCGGGTCCGCAACCAGCGCAGCGCACGGGCCGTGCGGGCGTCGCGGGGCGGTCCTGGCTCGCGCGATGCGCGCGGTTCGCGGGGTCCGGTCGCGGGCGGCGACGCGCCGGGAGGTGCGTAGGTCACGGCTCGCCCTCCCCGCCCGGCCCGGGCGACTACCCTCGGGCGCTGACAGCCCTGCAGAGGAGGACCGGTGCCCGAGTCGAGGATACGTCGCCGTCGCGCGTGGACAGCCCCGCGCGAGAAGAGCGCCGGCCCCCGCCCGAGCCCGCGCTGGTGGGTCCCCGTGATGCTGGGGCTGATGCTCATCGGCCTGGTGTGGATCGTCGTGTACTACCTCAGCAGCGCCACCTACCCGGTGCCTGCGCTGGGTCCGTGGAACCTCGGGGTCGGCTTCGGCGTGGTGCTCGTGGGTTTCGCGATGACCACACGCTGGCGCTGACGTCGCCGTCCTGAATCCGTAGTCCTGCGCCGGATCGACCGACAAGGTCGTGCGGGAGGCGTTCAGATCAGGCCGGTGGCCGCCATCCGCGCGACGGCGGCCACCACGAGCACCGCCGCCACCGCTACCGCCCCAGCCACCTGCACGGGCGTGCGGGCGCGCTGGGGTGCGTAGGCGAACACGGCGCCCAGCGCGAGACCCGTCACGAGGCCACCCAGGTGGGCCTGCCAAGCAATGTTCGGCAGCACGAAGCCGATCGCGCCGTTGATGACGATGAGCACGACGATCTGGCCGAACTGCTGGTTGAGCTTGCGCTGCACGAGCACGAGGGCTCCAAACAGCCCAAAGACAGCTCCCGATGCGCCCACGGAGATTCCGCCCCAGCCCTCACTGGCCGGCGAGATGAGCAGGAGCGAGCCGACGGACCCGCCGAACGCCGACAGCAGGTACAACGCGGCGAAGCGGAGCCTCCCGAACTGCTGCTCGAGGTAGGAGCCGAAGATCCACACCGCGTAGAGGTTGAAGGCGATGTGGAGCAGTTGGCCGTGCAGGAACGCCGCGGTGAGGAAGCGCCAGGGCTCGGCAGCGGCGAGGAACGGGCGGAAACCGAAGAAGAACGGCAGTCCCGGGGCGACCGACGCCTGGAACAGGTAGACGACGACGCAGATTCCGATCATCGTCAGTGTGACGACGGGCCGACCGCGCCGCAGCGTTGCCCCGAACGCGGTCCGCGCCTCGCGGACACCCCGGGAGCCCTCGCGGACGCAGTCGACGCACTGGATCCCCACAGCGGCCGCCCGCTGGCACTCGGGGCACGTGGGCCGCTCGCAGCGCTGGCAGCGGACGTAGGAGACCCGGTCGGGGTGACGCGGGCAGGTGGGGTCCTGCCCGGGGGCCTGGGGCCCCCAGGCAGGATCGGTCACGGGTGGATCAGCCGTGGATCTCGGTCAGGCAGAGATCTCGACGGACTCCACGACCACCGGCTCCACCGGGCGGTCCATGGCGCCGGTGCGCACAGCGGCGATGGCGTCGACGACCTTCTTGCTCTCGTCGTCGGCCACCTCACCGAAGATCGTGTGCTTGCCCTGCAGCCACGTCGTCGGTGCGACGGTGATGAAGAACTGCGACCCGTTGGTGCCCTTGCCGCCCCGCTTGCCCGCGTTGGCCATGGCCAGCAGGTACGGCTTGGTGAAGGTCAGCTCGGGGTGGATCTCGTCGTCGAAGGTGTACCCCGGGCCGCCCGTGCCGTTCCCGACCGGGTCACCGCCCTGGATCATGAATCCCGGGATGACGCGGTGGAAGGTCAGACCGTCGAAGAACTTGTCGGTGCGCTGGGCACCGGTCTGCGGGTCGGTCCACTCCTTCTCGCCCGTCGCCAGGCCGGTGAAGTTGGCCACGGTCTTGGGCGCGTGGTCAGAGAACAGCACCACGCGGACGTCACCGTGGTTCGTGTGCAGCGTCGCCTCCATGCGCACCATCCTCGCACCCGCGCGGATCTCGCCCCCTCGCTGGGCGAGCCGCAGCGCCTCCCGGCAGGATGGGCGCCGACGGTCCGGGAGCCGGGCCCGGGAGGAGGAACGCGTGTTCGGGAGGAAGAACCGAGCGGAGCGGACCGCCGCGGCGGTCAGCCACGCCACCAAGGCGGCCGGGGCGACGCTCGCTGGCAAGGCGGAGGAGCGTGCCGCGCAGCTCGCCGGTGAGCTCGCTCTCGCCAAGAGCACCGCGAAGGGCGCAGGCCACGCCGTGGCCGCGTCGGGAGCGGCGCTGCAGGCGGGGGCGCTCAGCAGCGCACAGCGCATCGCCAAGAGCGCCGAAGACTGGAAGAAGCAGGCGGGGCCGGCAGCGGCCCAGGCCCGCGATGTCGCCTCGACGTACGCGGGTCAGGCCCTGGAGTACGTGCAGCCCAAGGTGGAGGAGGCCTACGCCAAGGCCCTGCCGCTCGTCATCGACGCGAAGGACCGGGGGCTGCGCGCCGCCGCCCCCAAGGTCGAGCAGGCTGCGGAAGCGCTGGTTCCTCGCGTCGACCACGCGCGGGACGCCATCGTCGAAGACTGGCTGCCCCGCGCCGTGGCCGCCGTCGGCGCCGCGGCTGCTGCCGCTGCGACCAAGGCGAGCGAGGCCACCGATGCGGCGGCCACGAGCACCACCGCGGGCCTGAAGAAGGTCAGCGGTAGCCCGCTGATCAGCGCCAAGGCAGCCCGCAAGGCCGCCCGTCGTCGTCGTACACGCCGCTTCCTGCTCTTCACGGGCATTGCGGGCGCTGCCGGTGCCGCGGGGTGGGCCGTGTGGAAGTCTCGCCAGCAGGCCGTGGTCGACCCGTGGGTGCCGGCCACCGCGCCCGGTACGGGCGTCAGCACCGCTCCGGGCGACCAGAGCCGCCTGTCGTCCGCCACGCCGGGCAGCTCGCCCAGCGCCGGGGCGCCGCTGGGCTCGGGCTCCGCCGCGAGCACGTCGGCCGACGTCGACACGCCGTCCGCTGACGGCTCGTCGACGGCGCAGAAGGCCGCTGCCACCGCGAGTTCCGCGGCCAGCTCGGCCGCGAGCACCGTCAAGGAGACCGTCGAGAAGGCCGCCGACGCAGCCAAGGAGACGGCTGCCAAGGCGGCAGACTCCGTGAAGGAGACCGCCGAGAAGGTGACGGAGAAGGCTCCGGAGGGCGCCAAGAGCAGCCCCCAGGCCACTCCTTCGACCAGCCCTGCGACCAGCCCGGCGCCTTCGCCGAAGGCACCGACCACGGGCTCGACGCCGGCCTCGCCGTCGTCCAACCGGCCCCGGCCTCAGCCCCAGCAGCCTCGCAAGCCGGGCTCCGGAGCCTGACTCTCGAAGCACACGAGGGCCGGTCACCCTGCAGGGTGACCGGCCCTCGTGCTGTTCTCCATCAACCGCCGGGTGTCTCCGAGTGGAGGCGAGGGGACTCGAACCCCTAACCCCCTGCATGCAAAGCAGGTGCGCTACCAATTGCGCCACGCCCCCGGGGGCACGTCTGGTGGGCCTAACAGGACTTGAACCTGTGACCTCTTCCTTATCAGGGAAGCGCTCTAACCAACTGAGCTATAGGCCCGGGCCGGGCGCGAGGCACCCGGGTGGAACGAGATTACCGCACTGCGCGGGTCAGTCGTCGCTGAGGGTCAGACGGACACCGCCCACCAGGCCACTGGCGAGGTTGTAGAGCAGTGCGCTCAGCGTGCTGAGGAGGGTGAGCAGGACGACGTCGACGACCGCCAGGAACACGGTGACCGACAGCACCCGCGACAGGCTGAGCAGGTCGGCGACGCGGAAGTTGCTCTCCGAGCCGACGACGTCGCTGATGACGCTGTCGAGCTGGGCGAAGACACCCATGCCGTTGAGGATCGACCACAGCACGGTGACCGCCACGACGGCGATGATCCCCAGTGCCACCGACAGCAGGAACGCCAGCCGCGCTACGGACCACAGGCTGACCCTCGACAGGCTCAGCCGTACCCGGCGTGGCGCGTCGGCGACAGGTGCACTGGGCGCCGGTTCAGCCGGCTCCCCGCCGCGCGCCGAGGCGGACGTGCCGGGCTGACGCGCCGCCGTCGCCCCTGCCGCCGCGGAGATGCCGGCCGGGCGCTGCCCCACGGTGGTGCGTGCGGCCGCTCCGGCTCCGCTCCGAGGACCGCTGCCGAGCGGGCTCCGCCCGGCGGCACCGGCCGACCCCGCTGACCCTGCCGATCCGGAAGGCCCCGGTGTCGACGAGCTTGCGGAACCCGTGGTCGATGACGGACGGGGAGCACCGCCGGGACGCGACCCGAGGGGGGCGCGGGAGGCGCCTCCCGCGCTGGTGCGGGGTGCTCCGCTCCCGCCGGCACCCGCGGCTCCCCCGGGCGTGCTGCCCGACGGTGTGCTCGCAGACGACGAGGTCGACGGAGTGGACGCGGGCCGCCCTCCGGGCCGGGGGGAGTCTCGGGCGTCAGTCTTCTCCGACGGGCTCACGCCCCACCTCCGGGCTCAGGCTCAGGGTCGTTCGACGGTACGGCATCCGGACCGTCGTCACCGTTCGCCGCGCCCGGTGCCGCGCCGTCCTCGGAGGAGATCTCCTCTTCGACGGCTCGCTCGGCGTTACGCGCCACCAGGAGGATCTGGTCGCCGTTGTCGACCTTGGCGAAGCTCACGCCCATCGTGTCCCGGCCGGTGGCGCGGACCTCGGCGGCGTGGCTGCGGACCACCTTGCCGCTGGCCATGACCACGAGCACCTCGTCCTCGTCGCCCACGAGGAGCACGCCGGCCAGGTCACCGCCGCGCTCGGACGGCTTGGCCACCCGGACGCCGTACCCACCGCGGCCCTGGACGCGGTACTGGTCGACGGCGGTGCGCTTGGCCATCCCCGAGGCGAACACCACGAAGACGTCGGCGGTGGTGTCGTCGCGGACGGCGTCCATTGCCAGCAGCTCGTCACCGTCGCGGAACCGCATGCCCGTGACGCCGGAGGTAGCGCGGCCCATGGGCCGCAGGGCGTCGTCGGAGGCGGTGAAGCGGACCGACTGGCCCTGGCGGGAGACGAGGAGCAGGTCGTCCTCGTCACCCACGAGGCGCGCGGAGACCAGTTCGTCACCGTCACGCAGGTTGATGGCGACGACGCCGCCCGAACGCGGGGAGTCGTACTCGGACAGCCGCGTCTTCTTCACCAGGCCACTGCGGGTGGCCAGCACGAGGAACGGCGCCTGCGCGTAGTCGCGCAGGTCGAGCACCTGGGCGATGGTCTCCCCCGGCTGGAACGCCAGCAGGTTGGCCACGTGCTGGCCGCGGGCATCACGGCCGCCCTCGGGCAGCTCGTGCGCCTTGGCCCGGTAGACCCGGCCGTAGTTGGTGAAGAAGAGCAGCCAGTGGTGCGTCGTCGTCGTGAAGAAGGAGTTCACCACGTCATCCGCGCGCAGCGCGGCGCCGCGCACCCCCTTGCCGCCGCGGCGCTGGGCGCGGTAGGCGTCGACACGGGTGCGCTTGGCGTACCCGCCGGACGTGATCGTCACGACCACGTCTTCTTCGGGGATGAGGTCTTCGACGCTCATGTCGCCCTCGAACGGGACGATCCGGGTGCGTCGGTCGTCGCCGTACTTGGCGACGATCTCACCGAGCTCGTCACCGACGATGGTCCGCTGACGTGCGGGCCGGGCGAGGATGTCCTCGAAGTCGGTGATCTGCGCGACGAGGGCGTCGTACTCGTCGATGATCCGCTGGCGCTCCAGGGCGGCCAGGCGGCGCAGCTGCATCTCGAGGATGGCGTTCGCCTGGATCTCGTCGATGTCGAGCAGGCCCATGAGGCCGGTGCGGGCGTCCTCGGTGGTGGCCGAGGCGCGGATCAGGGCGATGACCGCGTCGAGGGCGTCGAGGGCCTTGAGCTGGCCCTGGAGGATGTGCGCGCGCTGCTGCGCCCGCCGTAGGCGGAACTGGGTCCGCCGGACGATGACCTCGAGCTGGTGGGTGATCCAGTGCGTGACGAAGGCGTTGAGGGGCAGCGTGCGGGGCACGCCGTCGACCAGCGCCAGCATGTTCGCGCTGAAGTTCTCCTGCAGCGGCGTGTGCTTGTAGAGGTTGTTGAGCACCACCTTGGCCACGGCGTCGCGCTTGAGCACGATGACGAGGCGCTGGCCGGTCTTTCCCGAGGTCTCGTCGCGTACGTCGGCGATGCCGGCGATACGGCCGGTGTTCGCCAGTTCGGCGATCTTGGTGGCGAGGTTGTCGGGGTTGACCTGGTACGGCAGCTCCGTCACCACCAGGCACTGGCGGTTCTGGATCTCCTCGACGGCGACGACGGCGCGCATCGGCACGCTGCCCCGGCCCGTCCGGTACATGTCCTCGATGCCGGAGCGGCCGAGGATGGTCGCAGCGGTGGGGAAGTCAGGGCCCTGGATCCGCGCCAGCAGCGCGTCGAGGAGCTCCTCCTCGTCGGCGTCGGGGTGCTCCAGCGCCCACTGGACGCCGTCGGCCACCTCCCGCAGGTTGTGCGGCGGGATGTTCGTGGCCATGCCCACCGCGATGCCCGCCGAGCCGTTGACCAGCAGGTTCGGGAAGCGCGACGGCAGGACGTCGGGCTCCAGCTCGCGGCCGTCGTAGTTGGGCGAGAAGTCGACGGTCTCCTCGTCGATGTCCCGCACCATCTCCAGCGCCAGCGGCGCCATGCGGCACTCGGTGTACCGGGGGGCGGCCGCGGAGTCGTTGCCGGGGGAGCCGAAGTTGCCCTGGCCGGCCACCAGCGGATACCGCAGCGACCAGTCCTGCGCGAGGCGCACGAGGGCGTCGTAGATGGCCGTGTCGCCGTGGGGGTGGTAGTTCCCCATGACGTCGCCGACGACGCGCGCGCACTTGGAGTACGGCCGGTCGGGACGGTAGCCGCCGTCCCACATCGCGTAGAGCACGCGGCGGTGCACGGGCTTGAGGCCGTCGCGCACGTCGGGCAGTGCCCGGCTCACGATGACGCTCATCGCGTAGTCGAGGTACGACCGCTGCATCTCCAGCTGCAGGTCGACCTGCTCGATCCGGTCCCCGCCTGACGACTCCGCGGGGGCGACCGTTCCGTTCGGGGGCTCAGACATCGAGGAACCTCACGTCGTGGGCGTTGCGCTGGATGAACGAGCGCCGGGAGTCGACGTCCTCGCCCATGAGCACCGCGAAGATGGAGTCGGCCGCGGCGGCGTCGTCGAGGGTGACCCGGCGCAGGGTGCGGTGGGCGCGGTCCATGGTGGTCCGCGCGAGCTCGTCCCAGTTCATCTCGCCGAGCCCCTTGTACCGCTGCACGCCACCCTCCTTGGGCAGCCGGCCGCCGTTCGCCTGGCCCTCCGCGAGGAAGGCGTCGCGTTCGCGGTCGGAGAAGACGAAGTCGTGCTCACGGTTGGACCACTTGATCCGATAGAGCGGGGGCTGGGCCAGGTAGACATGACCCATCTCCACCAGCGGACGCATGTACCGGAACAGCAGCGTCAGCAGCAGCGTGGTGATGTGCTGGCCGTCGACGTCGGCGTCGGCCATGAGAATGATCTTGTGGTAGCGCAGCTTGGAGATGTCGAACTCCTCGCCGATGCCGGTGCCGAACGCCGTGATGAGCGCCTGCACCTCCTGGTTGCCCAGGGCCTTGTCGAGGCGGGCCTTCTCAACGTTGAGGATCTTGCCGCGGATCGGCAGGATCGCCTGCGTCTCCGGGTCGCGTCCCTTCACGGCCGAGCCACCGGCGGAGTCACCCTCGACGATGAACACCTCGCAGCGCGAGGGGTCGTTCGAGGAGCAGTCGCGCAGCTTGCCCGGCAGACCGATGCCGTCCATGAGGCCCTTGCGACGCGTCGCCTCGCGGGCCTTGCGGGCCGCCATGCGCGCCACGGAGGCGCTGATCGCCTTGCGGACCACGGCCTTGGCCTCGGCCGGGTTGCGCTCCAGCCAGTCGGAAAGGTTCTCGGTCATCCGGTTCTGGACGAAGCCCTTGACCTCGGTGTTGCCGAGCTTGGTCTTGGTCTGGCCCTCGAACTGCGGCTCGCCGAGCTTGACGGAGACGACGGCGGTCAGGCCCTCGCGCACGTCGTCTCCAGTGAGGTTCTCGTCCTTCTCCTTGAGGAGGTTGTTGGCGCGCGCGTACCGGTTGACCAGGGCGGTCAGCGCGGCGCGGAAGCCCTCCTCGTGGGTGCCGCCCTCGTGGGTGTTGATGACGTTGGCGTAGGTGTGGACGCTCTCCGAGTAGCCGGTGGTCCACTGCATCGCCACCTCGACGGACATGCCGCGGTCGGTGTCTTCCGCTTCGAAGGAGATCACCGAGTCGTGGACAGCCTCGGACCGCTTCTGGTGGTTGAGGTGCTTGACGTAGTCGACCAGGCCACCGTCGTAGCGGTAGGTCACCGAGCGGGTCTTGCTCGTAGAGGAGGCCTCGTCACCGTCGGGGTCTGACTCGGTGACCGTCGGGCGCTCGTCGGTGAGCTTCAGTTCGAGGCCACGGTTGAGGAAGGCGTACTGCTGCAGGCGCGAGCGCAGCGTCTCGTAGTCGAAGACCGTCGTCTCGAAGGTCTCCTTGCTGGGCCAAAACGTCACCGTGGTACCGGTGGTCTCGCACTCCTCGCCCTGCTCCAGCGGGGCCTCGGGCACGCCGTGACGGTACGCCTGGCGCCACACGTGGCCCTGGCGGCGCACCTCCACCTCGACGCGGCGGGAGAGGGCGTTGACCACGGAAATGCCCACGCCGTGGAGGCCACCGGAGACGGCGTAGCCGCCACCCCCGAACTTGCCGCCCGCGTGCAGCACGGTCAGCACCACCTCGACGGCGGGCTTGCCCTCCGAGGGGATGACGTCGACCGGGATACCGCGGCCGTCGTCGATGACGCGGACACCGCCGTCGGCCAGGAGGGTCACGTCGATGGACGTGGCGTGGCCGGCGAGGGCCTCGTCGACGGAGTTGTCGACCACCTCCCACACGAGGTGGTGAAGACCCCGCTCACCGGTCGAGCCGATGTACATGCCGGGTCGTTTGCGGACCGCCTCCAGCCCCTCGAGGACCTGGATGTTGCTGGCGTCGTACGTGGGGGACGACGGTGCCGGGCCGCTCGCGCGGTGGTGCTCCTCCGGCTGCTCGGCCAGAGGCTGCAGAAGCGCCTCGGGCACGGGTGTCGCGTCGTCTGTGGGGTCGGCCACGGTCCTCCTCGCGCAGGAACGCGCTCGGGGGCGCGCACGGGTCTCCATCCTATGTCGTCCCCCGGACGGGTCGTCGCCGGACGCGCTCGTCCGGCCCCCAGCACCCCGTCTACGGCCCGTGGAAGCCCCCCAGCCGGCCGAACAGACCCGCGGACGTGTCCGGGGTCCGCCCCGGGTCTCCGAAACCCGCTCCGCGCCGATGCGCCGTGCCCCAGCGCTGCGCTCGGGCGGTGGGCGGGAAGTCAGCCGTAGGTGTCGCGCGGACCGCGCCCGCCTGCCGAGCGGCTGCCTGCCCGCCAGGACGGACCAGCGGGGCCGCGCACCACCAGACGCGTCACCACGCCCTCACCGAGCTCCTCACCCAGACGCCGCAGCACGGTCGCGGTGAGCATCCGGACCTGGGTGGCCCAGGCGGTGGAGTCGGCACGGACGACGAGCTCGCCCTCGGAGAAGGTCTCCGGCTGGCAGTGGGCGGCCACTTCGGCGCCGACGACGTCGGCCCAGCGCCCCATCACCCCGCCGATGGCCACCGGAGTGCGCCAGCCGCGCTCGCTGACCAGCCGGCCGATGCTGGAAGCAACGGTCTGCGGGTCGCGGGCGTCGGGCCGCGCCCCGGTGCGACCGCTGTCCCGGCCTCCGGCACCGCGTGCCGCCCCGCCGCCGGTCGCCCCCCCGGCGCTGCCGCCCTGACCGGAGCGGCCTGTCGGCGGCAGCGATCCGGGCCGCCCCGGACGAGCGCCGCGGGCGCGCGCCGCGGCCCGCGCCCGGTGAAGGGCCGTGGCGGCGGCGTCGGGCAGCTCCTCGGGGGCCGGAAGTGCATCGGGGTCGACCGGAGGGCCACCGGCTGAGTCACCCTGCTGGTCATCCGACGGACCACCCCGCGGGCCACCCGGCTGGCCGGGCACGTCAGGCCTCCACGGTGCCGGAGCGCACCTGCAGCCGGCGACCGGCCAGCTCCGGCGGTACGTCCTCGGCCACGGCCGCGGTGATGAGGACCTGCTCGGCGGGGGCCACCAGCGCCGCGAGGCGCTGCCGACGGCCGGCGTCGAGCTCGGCGAAGACGTCGTCCAGGACGAGCACCGGCTCGCTGGCCGGGTCCTTCGGACCCTCGCCGCTGAGCAGCTCGTACAGGCCAAGCCGCAGCGCCAGCGCGTACGACCAGGACTCACCGTGGCTGGCGTACCCCCGCGCCGGCAGGCCCGAGAGCTCCAGCAGCAGGTCGTCGCGCTGGGGGCCCACCAGCGACGTCCCCCGCTCCAGCTCCTCGGTGCGGACCTGGGCCATCTGCTCCAGCAGCGCCTGGGCTAGTTCGGCGCGCGGCGGCAGTTCTGCGTCGGAGGCGAGGTCGAGGTCGGCGAGCAGCGGCAGGCTGCTGCGGTAGGCCAGCCGCACGGGTCCCTCGACGTCCTGATCGGTGCCCTGACCGGTGGTCTGGCCCGCGCCGCTCACCGCGGCGTAGGCGCGGGCGACGTGGGGGTGGAGGCGGCGCACGAGCAGCAGGCGGGCGGCGAGCAGCTCCGCGCCGGCGGCGGCGAGGTGGGTGTCCCAGACGTCCAGCGTCGCGGCTTCGGCGGCGGCGGCGTCGTCCCAACCGGCGGCCGCAGCCGCCTGGGCGGCGCGCTCGCGTGCCCGTGCGGAGCCGCCGGTGCGGGACCGGCCGCCACGGCGCGTCGATGCGGCCTGGCGCAGCAGCGCCCCGCGCTGCTTGAGCACCCTGTCGAGGTCAGCCTTGACCCCGGCGAGCCGTGGAGCCAGAGCGACCAGGGCGTCGTCCATGAAGCGGCGCCGCCCGTCGGGGTCGCCCTTGACCAGGGCGAGGTCCTCGGGGGCGAACAGCACCGTGCGCAGCGACCCCAGGACGTCCCGGGGCCGCTGCAGCGGTGAGCGGTTGAGGCGGGCGCGGTTGGCGCGCCCCGGGGAGATCTCCACCTCGACCAGCGTGGAGCGCCCCGCCCTGTCGACGGCGGCGCGCACCACCGCCCGCGCCGCCCCGGCACGCACCAGAGGTGCGTCCGTGGCGGCGCGGTGGCTGCCGAGCGTCGCGACGTAGCCGACCGCCTCGACGAGGTTGGTCTTCCCCTGCCCGTTGGGCCCGACCAGGGCGGTCGGGCCCGGGCCGAGCTCAACCTCCGCCTCCGTGTAGTTGCGGAAGTCGACCAGGGACAGGTGCGTGACGTGCACCCGTCCCCGCTCTCAGTGGGAGGTGGAGCCGGTGCCCGAGCTGGGACCGGCCTCGGCGACGCTGGCCTCGCCACCGAAGGACTCCACCGCGTGACCGCCGAACTGGTTGCGCAGCGCGGCGACGGCCTTCATGGCCGGGGAGTCGTCCTGGCGGGAGGCGAAGCGGGCGAAGAGCGAGGCGGTGATCGCCGGCATCGGCACGGACTCGAGGATGGCCTCCTCGACCGTCCAGCGGCCCTCGCCGGAGTCGTTCACGTACCCGCGGATGTGCGGGAGGTTGGCGCCCTCCTGCTCCATGGCGCGCACGAGCAGGTCGAGCAGCCAGGAACGGACCACGGTGCCGCGCGTCCAGGCCTTGAAGCAGCCGGTGACGTCGGTGACGATGTCCTTGGCGGTGAGCAGCTCGAAGCCCTCGGCGTAGGACTGCATGAGCCCGTACTCGATGCCGTTGTGGACCATCTTCGCGTAGTGGCCGGCGCCGACGGCTCCAGCGTGCACGAAGCCCTCCTCGCGGGGGCCCTCGGGGCGCAGCGCGTCGAAGACGGGCATGAGGCGCTCGACGAGGGCGGCCTCGCCGCCGCACATGAGGCCGTAGCCGTTGTCCAGGCCCCAGATGCCGCCCGAGACGCCGCAGTCGACGAAGCCGATGCCGACCTCGGCGAGGGAAGCGGCGTGCGCGGCGTCGTCGGTGTACTTGGAGTTGCCGCCGTCGATGACGACGTCGCCCTCGGACAGCAGCCCCTTGAGCTGGTCGACGACGCTCTGGGTGATCGCACCAGCCGGGACCATCACCCACACGGCGCGGGGCGTCGGGAGCGCCGCGACGAGGGCCTCCAGGCTCTCCACGTCGGACAGCTCCGGGTTGTTGTCGAAGCCGGTGACCTCGATTCCTCCGCGGCGCAGGCGCGTGCGCATGTTGCCGCCCATCTTGCCAAGACCGACGAGACCGATGTGCACGGAAAACCTCCGGGGAAGGGGAAGTGGTGTGTGACGCAGGCGGGTCCGGTAACGCTCAGCGTGCTACGGCAGGTCCGGAGTTGTGCCTCCGCCCCCCCGCCACTAGTGCGTCCCACCGTTGCATCGAACGGGTGACGCGAAAGCTTTAGCCGGCCAACCTCACGGGCATGAGCAGGTACCGGTAGTGGTCGCTGGAATCGCCGTCTTCCTCGAGCTGACCGGTCAGGACGGCGGGCTTGGTGGGCACCGTGAACGAAAGCCTCACGTAGGGCGTGCTGAGCGCCAGCAGCCCGTCCAGGAGGAATTGCGGGTTGAAAGCGATCGTGACGTCGTCGCCGTGGAGCTGGGCGGTGATCGCCTCCGAGGCCTGCGCGTCCTCGCCGTCGCCTGCCTCGAGGACCACCTGGCCCTCCGTGAAGGACAACCGCACGGGGCGGCTGCGCTCGGCGACCAGGGCGACGCGGCGAACGGCCTCGACCAGGGCGGGCACGGAGACGACGGCGGAGATCGGGGACTCGGCCGGGAACAGTGAGCGGACCTTGGGGTAGTCACCGTCGACGAGCAGCGACGTGGTGCGCCGTCCCCCGGCTTCGAAGCCCACCAACCCGGAACCGCCGCGGCCGCGGCCTTCGACGGCGGCGTCCGGGGACAGCGCCACCACGACCTCACCGCTCCCCATGGCACGGGCGACCTCGGAGAGGGTCCTGGCGCGGACGAGCGCCGAGGACGACGCTCCGCCGGAGCCGGCGCTCCACGGCAGCGTGCGCACCGCCAGGCGGTAGCGGTCGGTGGCCAGGAGCGTCAGCTCGTCGCCCTCGATCTCGACGCGAACTCCCGTCAGGACCGGGAGCGTCTCGTCTCGGCTGGCCGCGACCACCACCTGAGCGACCGCAGAGGCGAAGACGTCACCGGCGACGGAGCCGAGCACGTCCGGCATCGCGGGCAGGGTCGGGTAGTCATCCACCGGCATGGTGAGCAGCGTGAAGCGGCTCGACCCGCACGTGACGACGACGCGAGGCCCCTGCAGGGAGACCTGGACCGGCTGCCCCGGCAGGGAGCGGGCGATGTCGGCCAGCAGGCGCCCGGAGACGAGTACCCGGCCGGGCTCGTGGACCTCGGCGGAGACCTCCACGTGCGCGGAGACCTCGTAGTCGAAGCTGGACAGCTTGAGGACCCCGGGTTCGGTGGCCTCCAGGAGGACCCCGGACAGCACCGGTACGGGCGGACGTGCGGGCAGGGTCCTCGCCGTCCATCCGACGGCGTCGGCCAGGACGTCGCGCTCGACCCCGAACCTCACGGGTCCACCTCCATGCGTGCTGCGTGCCCGCTTCATGTCTCTGCGCCCTGGATGGGCCCCGATCGGCGAGGGTAACGGTGTGCGGGCTCGGCCCCTGCCAGCCACCCACAGGCCCCCCGTGGGCGGCTCCGGGCGGTCCGGCGTAGATGAAGGCGGCGCGATCGAATCCGCTAGATGACGTGTTCCGTAGTAGTCATAGGGCCTGTGGAAACTGTGGAGAACCCTCGTCGTCGCAGGTGAGGCGCCATGCACACCTGTGGACAGAGCTGTGGATGACGTGGGGAAAAATTACGGGTGCCTGTGGACGGCCAGAATCTGTCCACATCCCGTCCACAGAAGGACCCCCTGTTGTCCACACGTCATCCACAGGATTTGCGGGGTTTTCCACAGCCCCTGTGGATGGAGTTGTCCACAGGGGCTGTGGATGCCTGTGGATCGTCCTCACCTGGGGACAGAGGCTGTGGAAAAGTCACGTCGCCGCAGTTCAGGGCGCTGACGGGTGACCCTGGCGTCAGGCGCGGTGCTGCAGCTTGATGCGGTTGGTGAGTTCCGTGACCTCGTTGTAGGTCTGCCGGCGCTCGGCGAGCTGCTCGCGCACCTTGCGGTTGGCGTGCATGACGGTGGTGTGGTCACGACCGCCGAAGGCCTGCCCGATCTTGGGCAGGCTGAGCTCTGTGAGCTCGCGGCACAGGTACATCGCGACCTGGCGGGCGTTCACCACCGCACGCGAGCGAGCGGGGCCGCACAGGTCCTCGATGGTCACCTTGTAGTAGTCCGCCGTCTGCGCCATGACGGTCGCCAGGGAGATCTGCGCGGTCTCCCCCGTGAGGAGGTCCTTGAGGACCACCTCGGCCAGTGCAAGGTCGACGTCGGCGCGGTTGAGGTTGGCGAACGCCGTGACGCGGATGAGGGCGCCCTCGAGCTCGCGGATGTTCGTGGAGATCTGCGAGCCGATGAACTCCAGCACCTCGTACGGCACGGAGAGCCGGTCGGTAATGGCCTTCTTGGACAGGATCGCGATGCGCGTCTCCAGGTCCGGCGGCTGGACGTCGGTGGTCAGGCCCCACTCGAAGCGCGACCGCATCCGCTCCTCGAACCCGAAGAGGTTCTTGGGCGGCTGGTCGGAGGTGATGATCACCTGCTTGTTGGCGTTGTGCAGCACGTTGAAGGTGTGGAAGAACTCCTCCTGCGTCTGCACCTTGTTCGAGAGGAACTGGATGTCGTCGACGAGGAGGAAGTCGACATCGCGGTATCGACGCAGGAACGAGTTCTTCTGGTCGTCGCGGATCGAGTTGATGAAGTCGTTGGTGAACTCCTCGGAGTTCACGTAGCGCACCTTGACGCCCTGGTACAGGTGCTGGGCGTAGTGCCCGATGGCGTGCAGCAGGTGCGTCTTGCCCAGGCCGGAGGGGCCGTAGACGAACAGCGGGTTGTAGGCCTTCGCGGGTGCTTCGGCCACGGCCACGGCTGCCGCGTGGGCGAACCGGTTGGACGAGCCGATGACGAAGGTGTCGAACGTGTACTTGGGGTTCAGGCGGGCGGGCTCGGCGTCCTTGCGGGACTGCTCACCTCGTCGGCTGCGAGGAACCTGCGGAGGCCGGCTCACGCCGAACAGCGCGCCGTCCTCGCCGGTGGCCAGCAGCTCCGCGCCGTCCTCGTCGTCGACGTCGGAACCCGGGTCCGCTGCCTCGGGGGACCCCAGGGAGCCGTCCTCCGGTCCCCCTCGGGGCGCGGGGACCTGACTGTCCGCGGCCGGGGCGGAGGAGGGACGCGGCGCCTCGTAGGGCGGCGCGTCCGTCAGGGAGCTGTCGACAGCCACCGCCACCCGGACCGGGCGGCCCAGGCGATCGGAGAGCGCCGCCGCCACCGGCTCGCGCAGCCGCTGCTCGATCATCTCCTTGGTGAGCTCGTTCGGGACCGAAAGCAGCACCATGTCGTTGAGCAGGCCCAGGGGACGGGTCAGGCGCAGGAACGCCAGCTGCTGGCGGGAGATACGAGGATCAGCACCCAGCGCGGCGATGACGGCCGGCCAGGCAGATGGGAGGTCCTGCTCATCGGCCACCGCTCCACCCTCCCACGACCGCACGAGGGGTCGCGCACGTCATCCACAGGGTTGTCCACAGGCTGTGGACGGAGATGGGGACGTCGGCCGCTCAGGAGCGGCGACGCCAGCACCGGAGCGGGAGCGCACGACGCTAGCGGCACCCTCTCCTCGGGCACAAGATGGCACGCCCCGGGCCCTTTCCGGCGCGCTGACGCCCTTCAGGTTTGACCCTTCAGCCCTCGCGCCCCTACCGTGGAGCGGTTGCGGCAGGCGCTTGTGTGTCCGCTGGTGCCCCTCCGGTCCTCCGGGGCGGGGCCCGCGGGTCCTGGGCCCAGCCGTTCGGAGCGGCTCGGCCTGTCGATTATTCGACGGGCTTCGGGTCGCCCCCAGACAGCGAGCTGATCAGCGACGTGATGGAGTGACGGGCGTGAGCAAGCGGACTTTCCAGCCGAACAACCGGCGCCGGGCCAAGGTGCACGGCTTCCGCCTGCGCATGCGGACGCGCGCCGGTCGCGCCATCCTCGCCGCGCGGCGTTCCAAGGGCCGCGCGCAGCTCTCTGCCTGAGGCAGGGGGCTTCCGGGCCCGCTGACTCGTGCTCCCCACCGCGCATCGCTTACGCCGGTCCGCCGACTTCTCCGCCGTTGTCCGGCGTGGGCGTCGTGCCGGACGACGGCACCTGGTGGTGCACCTGCTCGACCCCTCGGGACCCGCTGTCGATGCGGGCTCGACGGGTCTGGGCTCGACGGGCTTGGGCTCGGTGATCGGGGAGTACGGGGTCAGCCACGAGGTGACGGTCGTCGAGCCGGCCCGGGTCGGCTTCGTCGTCTCGCGCGCCGTCGGAGGCTCCGTGGTGCGCAACCGCGTGGAGCGCAGGCTCCGGCATCTGGTGCGCGACCACCTCGCCTCGCTCCCCGCCGGAGGCAGGGTCGTAGTGAGGGCCAACCCCGCCGCCGCTGACGCCCCCAGTGACGTCCTGGCGCGGGATCTCGCGTCCGCTCTGCGGCGGCTCCTCCCACCGCCGGAGGCCTCCTCATGACGTGCCGCCAGAGGCAAGCACCATGAGTCGCGTCGTCGGCGCGAGGGTTCGGAGCGGGTGGCTGGTTCGGTGCTGGAGAGCCCTCGACGGGGCGCTCGCCGTCGTCCTCCTGCTGCTCGTGCGGATCTACCAGCTGCTCGTGTCACCGCTGCTGGGTCCGGTGTGCCGCTACGCACCCTCCTGCTCCTCGTACGGCGCCACCGCGCTGCGTCGACACGGCGCGCTGCGCGGAACGTGGCTGACCGCGCGTCGGTTGCTGCGCTGCCACCCGTGGGCGGCGGGCGGCTGGGACCCGGTGCCCGAGCGGGCCGAATGGGGGGAAGACGACGGCGTGGACGGGACGGCTGACGGGGCACCGAAGGCCAGGCCCCACACTGGTGGGGGCTGCGCGCCCGAGCCGCACCACGAGCACCAGCTCCCGCACCACCACGACCACGGGGCCTCCCGTCCCCAGCCCGTGAGGACGAGATGAACTTCTTCGAGAGCCTGATCTTCCCGCTCGAGTGGGTGGTCGCCTGGATCATGGTCGCCGCTCATGCCGGCCTGACCGCCCTCGGCATGCCCGAGGCGAGCGGCTGGACCTGGTCGCTCTCGATCGTGGTGCTGGTCATCGTGATCCGCATCGTCCTGATCCCGCTGTTCGTGAAGCAGATCAAGGCCAGCCGCGGCATGGCGCTGCTGCAGCCGGAGATGCGGAAGATCCAGCAGAAGTACAAGGGCAAGACCGACCCGGCCAGCCGCGAGGCGATGAGCCGGGAGACCATGGAGCTCTACCGCTCCAGCGGCACCAATCCCTTCTCCTCCTGCCTGCCGATCCTCCTTCAGGCGCCGATCTTCTTCGCCCTGTTCCGGGTGCTGAACTACGGCCTGCGCGAGGAGCAGGGTGTCGGCCCGCTCACGGGTGTGCTGGCCCGGCAGGCCGCGGAGTCGACCATCTTCGGCGCGCGCCTGACGGACACCTTCCTCGGCAGCGACGACCTCAACGTCAAGATCCTCACCGCGGTCCTCATCGTGGCCATGAGCCTCACGACGTTCACCACGCAGCGCCAGCTGATGATCAAGAACATGCCGGCCTCCGCGCTCGACAATCCGTTCGCGCAGCAGCAGAAGCTGATCATGTACTTGTTCCCGATCATCTTCGCGGTCTCCGGCGTGAACTTCCCGATCGGCGTGCTCATCTACTGGTTCACCACCAACCTGTGGACCGGTGGCCAGCAGGCCTACGTCATCCGCCGCATGCCCGCCCCCGGCTCCAAGGCCGAGGAGGCACTGGAGGCCCGGCGGGCCCGCAAGCGCGCCCGCCGCGGTGAGGCCGCCACCGACGTCGTCGCCGGTGAGGTCATCGAGCAGCCGCAGCGCGCCGGCCAGCGCGTCCAGCCCAAGCGCAAGGACCGCAACCGCTGAACGGCGCCGGCCCCCAGACCCGAACCCGCCCACCTGACGACGAGGAGGCCGTGGTGAGCACCGAGCAGGCCACGCACGAGGTCCCCACCCCCACCACCGATGCCCTCGAGGGCACCGACGCGGCTGACACCGGCGCTGGCGCCGAAGCCCAGCCCGACGGCGCCGCCGCAGACGGCCACGGCCAGCCCGCCGAGGGCGGCCCCGAGCGCCGCAGCCGCCTGGAGCGGCTGGAGGAGGAGGGCGAGGTCGCCGCTGACTACCTCGAGGAACTCCTCGACATCGCCGACCTCGACGGCGACATCGACATCGACGTCGAGGACGGCCGTGCGGCGGTCTCCGTCGTCGCCGAGGGCAGCGATGCCGTCGCCCTGCGACGTCTGGCCGGCGCCCGCGGTGAGGTGCTGGAGGCCCTGCAGGACCTCACACGCCTGGCGGTCCAGGCGCGCACCGGCGAGCGCAGCCGCCTCATGCTCGACGTCGCGGGACACCGGGCGCGCCGCCGCGAGGAGCTGCAGCAGCTGGCCGCGCAGGCGGTCGCGGAGGTGCAGCGGGACGGCGCTCCCGTCGCGCTGGAGCCGATGAACCCCTTCGAGCGCAAGGTCGTCCACGACGCCGTCGCCGCGGCCGGGCTCGTCAGCGACTCCGAGGGCGAGGAGCCCCACCGCCACGTGGTGGTCTCCCCCGCCGCCTGACGCGTGCCCGAGGACGTGGCGGGCGAGATTCCGGCTCAGCAGCCGGGCGACGCGCCCGGGGTACTGGCCGAGCCCGAGGAGCTGCGCGAGGCCGTCGCGACGGTCTTCGGGGCCGAGGTCGACCTGGCGCGGCGCTACGCGGGGCACCTCGCCACCACGGCCGTCGAGCGCGGCCTGGTGGGTCCGCGGGAGGTTCCGCGCCTGTGGGAGCGGCACGTGCTCAACTGCGCCGTCGTGGGCGAGCTGTTGCCGCCCGCGGCGCTCGTCGTCGACGTCGGCAGCGGGGCCGGACTGCCGGGCCTGTGCCTGGCGCTGGCCCGCCCGGACGCCACGGTCGTCCTGGTGGAGCCTCTGGAGCGCCGCGCGATCTGGCTCACCGAGGTCGTGGACGACCTCGGGATCGAGCGGCGCGTCAGGGTGGTGCGGGCACGCGCCGAAGAGGTGGCCCCCGGTCGCCCGGGTGCCCTTCCGCCCGCTGACGTGGTGACCGCGCGGGCGGTGGCCCCGCTGGAGCGGCTGGCCGGGTGGTGCCTTCCGCTGGCCCGCCGCGACGGCCTGCTCCTGGCCCTCAAGGGGCGCAGCGCTGCCGAGGAGGTCCGCGCCGCCGGGTCCGCTCTGGCACGTCTGGGCGGCCTGGACGTGCAGGTGCTGGAGGTGGGTGCCGGAGTCGTCCCGGTCCCGACGACCGTGGTGAGCGTTACTGTGGGTGCCGCCCTTCACCCGGCTGGAGGTTCGCGAGGCGGAGAGGACGTCAGTGGTCGATCACGAGCGGCGCGGCAGCACGCGCGGAAGCCACGTCGCTGAGCAGTCCGCCAGGACGCCCGACGACGAGGAGCTGGCCCGCAGGGCGCTGCTCGCGCAGGCGATCCCCGAGTCGGGCGAGGACACACCGCTGGCGCGCCAGGCCGGTGAGGACGCCCGGCGGCGGATCCGGCTGCGCGGGCGCACGTTGCCCAAGCCACCGGCCACCCGGGTGCTGACCATCGCCAACCAGAAGGGCGGCGTCGGCAAGACCACCAGCGCCGTCAACCTCGCCGCCGCGCTCGCGCAGTGCGGCCTGCAGGTGCTCGTGCTCGACGTCGACCCGCAGGGCAACGCGTCCACCGCGCTCGGTGTGGCCCACGAGGACCGCACCCCCGGTACCTATGAGGTGCTCGTCGAGGGCCTGGCGCTGTCCGAGGCGATCCGCCAGTGTCCCGACGTGGCCGGCCTGGAGGTCTGCCCCGCGAGCATCGACCTGGCCGGCGCGGAGATGGAGCTGGCTGCCGAGTCCGACATGGTGGCGCGCGTCTCGCTGCTGCACGGTGCGCTGGCCGACTACATCGCCCAGCGCGAGGAGCAGGGCCTGCCCCGGCTCGACTACGTGCTGATGGACTGCCCGCCCAGCCTGGGGCTGATCACCCTGAACGCGCTGGTCGCGGCCCGCGAGGTGCTCATCCCCATCCAGTGCGAGTACTACGCGCTGGAGGGCCTGACGCAGCTGCGGAACAACATCGGCCTGGTGCAGCGGTCGCTGAACCCCGAGCTGGAGATCAGCACCATCCTGCTCACGATGTACGACGCCCGCACCCGCCTGGCGCGAGAGGTGGCCGAGGAGGTGCGCCGTGCCTTCCCGGACCGCGTGCTCGACACGACCATCCCGCGCTCGGTGCGGATCTCCGAGGCGCCCAGCCACGGCGAGACCGTCATGACGTACGACCCAGGCAACTCCGGGGCGCTCTCCTACCTCCAGGCGGCCCGTGAGCTCGCCGAGGGCCACCAGGCGCGCCTGGCCGCGCTCGCGCAGGCCCAGGCAGGGACCGAGGCGGCGCCGGAGGCCACCGAAGAGGTGGCCCCTGAGGCAGGGTCTCCGGAGCCGGCGATGACGGCTGCTGCCCCCGAGGAGCCGGCGAACGTCGTCGACCTGCGCACCGGTCCCCTCGACCTGCGCGGATCGTGGACTCCCGACCGGCGCACCGCCGGCCGCGGCCGGGCCGCGGAGCCCCGCTCGTGACCGAGCGCAAGCGCGGACTGGGGCGGGGCCTGGGAGCCCTCATCCCCGACGCCGTCTCCCCCGAGGTCACCGGGCAGCTGCGCTCGGTCAGCGCCTCCGATCGGCCCTACACGGCGCGCCACGCCGATCGGGCTGGTAGCGCGGATCGTCTTGCTCGTCCCGAGCTGCGTGACGTGCGTCCGGAGAAGGACGGCGACGACGACGGCGACCTCGTCATCGACCTGCGCGACGGCGCGCCCGTCCCGTCGAGCTGGCAGGCGCCCCGGCGCCCCGGCGCCCGCGGGGCGCGCGGCGGTGCCTCCGACCAGGACCTGCTGCCCATCCCCGGCACGTGGTTCGCCGAGGTGCCGATCGGGTCGGTCAGTCCCAATCCGCGCCAGCCGCGGCAGGTCTTCGACGAGGACGCGCACGCCGAGCTCGTGCACAGCGTCAAGGAGATCGGCATTCTGCAGCCGGTCGTGGTGCGGCCGCTGCGCCGCGCCGACGGCAGCGCCCCGCCGCCCGGCGAGCAGATGTCGTTCGAGCTGGTCATGGGCGAGCGGCGCTGGCGCGCCGCGGAGAGCGCGGGCCTGGCGACTGTGCCGGCCATCGTCCGCGACACCACCGACGAGGACCTGCTGCGCGACGCGCTGCTGGAGAACCTCCACCGCGCGGACCTGAACCCGCTCGAAGAGGCCGCCGCCTACCAGCAGCTCCTCGACGACTTCGGCTGCACGCACGACTCCCTGGCCCAACGCCTCGGGCGCTCGCGCCCGCAGATCTCCAACACCATCCGCCTGCTGCGGCTGCCGCCGTCGGTGGCCCGTCGTGTGGCCGCCGGGGTGCTCTCCGCTGGTCACGCCCGTGCGCTGCTCGGCCTTCCGACGGCGGATGCCATGGAGCGGCTCGCGCAGCGCATCGTCGCCGAGGGTCTGTCCGTGCGCACCACCGAGGAGCTCGTCGCGCTCGGTGGAGTGGGTCCCGCTCGCCCGGCACGCCCGCAGGTGCGTACCGCCGCGCCGGTTCTGGACGACCTCGCCGCGCGCCTGTCGGACAGGTTCGACACGCGCGTCAGCGTGGCGATGGGCGCCAAGAAGGGCCGTCTGACGGTGGAGTTCGCCACCCTGGAGGACCTCGACCGCATCCTCGGGTCTCTCGCACCCGGCGAGGCCGGGGTCGCGCAGACGCCGTCGGGCGACGCTGAGCACGCTGGAGGTCCGTACGAGTCCTCCAGCGCCCTCTGAGCGCCGCAGGGGCCGTGGCGTGTCACGCCGCATCGCCGCGCTGACCCTCGAGGCGCTGGCCGACCTTCCCGATCCCTGTCGCGGGTGCGTGGCATGGGAGCTCGACCCGGTCTCGGCGGGGCGTGCCGTCGCCGGGGGCGGCACCGCCTTCGAGAAGGAGGCATGGCTGTCGGAAGTTCTCCTGCAGTGGGGTACCGCCGGGCGCGTCGCCTACGTCGACGACGCGCTGGCGGGCTTCGTCACCTACGCCCCGCCCGTGCACGTCCCGCGCTCGCGGGCGTTCCCGACCTCCCCGGTGAGCGGCGACGCCGTCCTGCTCATGACCGGGTGGGTGGATCCGGCGCACCGCGGTGGTGGCATCGCGCGAATGCTCGTCCAGAGCGCCGCCAAGGACCTCACGCAGCGCGGCATGCGTGCCATCGAGGCGTTTGGAGTGGCCGGGGCCGAGCTGGCCGGGCAGGGGGTCGGCCTGACCGCCGAGTGCATGGTGCCCGCGGCCTTCTACGAGGCGGTGGGCTTCACCGTCGTGCGACCCCACCACCGCTACCCGCGGCTGCGGCTGGAGCTGCGTACGGCGCTGTCCTGGCGTGAGGACGTCGAGGCGGCCCTGGAGCGCATCCTGGGCCGCGCGCGCGTCCCAGTCCTTTCCGGAGTCTGACCCGGCGCTACGAAGCCGTCAGCGGGACGCACAGGGCTCCCTGAAGGTCATCACGACGACGAAGGCCCCCGACCTGAGCAGGTCGGGGGCCTTCGTCGTCGTCAGTGGCTGTCAGCCGATGAACTCAGCCAGCTCGCGCTCGAGCACGGGCTTGGGACGGGCGCCGATGATCTGCTTCACCAGCTCACCGCCCTTGTAGACGTTGAGGGTCGGGATCGAGGTGATCCCGTAGGCCGCGGACGTGCGCGGGTTCTCGTCGGTGTTCACCTTGACGACGTCGAGGACCTCGGCGTGCTCACCGGCGATCTCCTCGATGATCGGGGAGACCTGGCGGCACGGGCCGCACCAGGGGGCCCAGAAGTCGACGAGGACGGGCTTATCGTTCTGGAGCACCTCGGTGTCGAAGGTGGCGTCGGTGACGGCGCGAGCGCTCATGGCGGTTCCTTTCGGTCTGCGCAGGGGTACTGGAAGGTTGGTCTGGGTCAGCTGACGGCGGTCGCCTCGGCGACCTCTTCGGCTTCCACCGCGGCGACCCGCGGAGAGTCGGTGTCGGCGAGGGCGGCGAGGTAGCGCTCGGCGTCCAGGGCGGCGACCGTGCCGGAGGCGGCCGCGGTGATGGCCTGGCGGTACTCGTGGTCGACGACGTCGCCGCAGGCGAACACGCCCGGCAGGTTGGTGCGCGAGGAGCGCCCCTCCACGGCCACGTACCCCTTGTCGTCGAGGTCGACCTGGCCGCGGAACAGGTCGACGCGGGGCTCGTGGCCGATGGCCACGAAGACGCCGGACACCGGCAGCTCGGACAGCTCGCCGGTGACGGTGTCACGCAGGCGCAGCGCGGTCACCTTGTCCTGACCGACGACGTCTTCCACGGCGCTGTTCCAGGCGTAGCGGATCTTCGGGTCGTTCTGGGCCCGACGCTGCATGATCTTGGAGGCGCGCAGCTCGTCACGGCGGTGCACCAGGGTCACGGACTCCGCGAAGCGCGACAGAAACGTCGCCTCTTCGAGGGCCGAGTCACCGCCGCCGACCACCGCGACGTCCTTGCCCTTGAAGAAGAAGCCGTCACAGGTGGCGCACCAGGAGACCCCGTGGCCGGAGAGCCGCTTCTCGTTGGGCAGGCCCAGCTCGCGGTAGGCGGAGCCGGTGGCCAGGACGACGACGCGCGCGCGGTACGTCTCACCCAGGCCCGTGCGGACCACCTTGACGTCACCGGTGAGCTCGAGCGCGACGGCGTCGTCGTAGACGACCTCCGTGCCGAACCGCTCGGCCTGCGCCTGCATGCGCTCCATGAGCTCGGGGCCCATGAGGCCCTCGGGGAAGCCGGGGAAGTTCTCGACCTCGGTGGTGTTCATCAACGCACCGCCGACGGTCACCGATCCGGCGATCACCACCGGGCGCAGGTCGGCGCGGGCCGCGTAGATGGCCGCCGTCCACCCTGCTGGTCCCGAACCGACGATCACCAGGTCGCGGACGTCGTCGGGCACAGTGGGTCTCCCCTCGAAGGCGGTGGCGCCGGGTCCCGCTGCTGGTCACGGGGCGCGAGTCGTTCAACCGATCGTAGGGGCCCGTCTGTTCCCGCCTCAGCGAGCCGAGACCTCCTGGACCGCCGCGGCGAAGCCGGAGGAGGTCTGGGGGAGCTCGGTGAACCACAGCAGCAGGTGGGTCGTCGAGGTCGGCTCGTCCAGCGGCACCTCGACGGTGCGACCGTCGGTGCCGGCGTCCACCGTGGCGACGACGGTGCTGCCCTCGTAGCCGCCGTCGGGGCTGCTGCGCACCTCCAGGCGGCCTCCGGTGCCCTCGGTGCGCAGCTCCAGGGAGCTCACCGTGGCGGGGGTGGTGCCGTCACCGACGACGAGCGCCAGGCCGACGCCGCGCTTGAGGTTGCCGAGCGCGGGGTTGCTGTACGTGCTGGACCGCCAAGACGTGGCCGGGTCGCCGTCGATCGCCCGGCCGGTGGCGTCGTCGTTCTCGGAGGAGTCGCCGAACGGGTCTTCCGCCAGCGCGGACGTGAGGGCAACGGAGCCGCCGTCCTGCGCAGCGGCGCTGGGAGCGCCGCCCGCCGCAGCGCCCGTGGACGGTGAGCCCGGCGCAGCGGCACCTGCGGCGGGTGCCGCTGACGTGGTCGACGGCGCGATGCCGAGCATCCCGGCGATCTGGGGCACCCGTGGCACGAGCACGACCGCCGCCACCAGGAGCACCAGGACGAGGACGACGAGCACCGCGAGCGCGGGCGTCCGGCGGCGCCGCTGCTCCGGCTCCGGGTAGGCCTCCTCCTCGGCCGCACCGGCGCGTGCCGGAGCGTGCCCCCAGCCTTCGCTGACCCAGTCGGTCGCGTCGGTGTCGGAGAAGCTGCGCGTGGTCGCGGACACCGGGCCCGGAGCCAGCCGCACCGGCTCCACCGGGGCAGACGGGTGTCGCTTCGCCGCGGGGCGAGGCCGGGGTGCGGCGATCGTCGACCCTGCCGCGGTGGGCGCCCCGAACGGAGCCGTCGGACGGTCGACCCGCTCACCGTGCGCGTCCTGACTCGACGGGGCCTGAGGCGTGCGTCGGACCTCCTGGCGGTCCGCCGGCCCGGAGTGCACCGGAGCAGTGGCGCCGGGAGCCGTGGGGACGGCGGTGCTCGGCGGGACGGCTGAGCGGGGACCGGTCACCGGGCCCAGCAGCGCCTCGAAGGCGTCCTCGCCGCCGGCCGCGAGCTCCGCCTCGCGCTCGGCGCGCCGCTGAGCAGCACGGCGTGCGGCGCGGGTGGGAAGGACGGCAACGGCCGGCTGATCGGCCCGCTCAGCGTTCAGCTGCTCAGCGGGCTCGCCGGCGCTGGGCGCGGCCACGGCGCGGTCGTCGTCGTCGTCCTGCTGGGTACCTTCGCCCTGAAGCGTCTCGTCGGGCTGGCCGGCGAAGTGCACGCCGGGGTCGCCGCCCAACCGGACCTGGGCGGGCGCGGACCCCCATGAACTCGCGGGGGCACCGGCTTCGTGCACCAGCGGTCGCGCCATGACGACCGGCGTGGCGGGAAGGCCGAGGGCGGTGCGGGTGACCGGCCCGGCCGAGCTGCCCCAGGGAGCGAGAGCCGAGGCGACCTCGGCGGGAGTGGCCGGGCCTTCGCGGTAAGGGCCGAGCACGGTCGCGCAGAGCGCGTCCATGTCGTGCGGCACCGCGAGAGCCAGCTCCCCCGGGGCGACCGGGCTGCCGCCGCGACCCGTGGGGGCAGCGCCGAGCGCTCCGCAGCGACCCGCGGGCCACAGACCCGTGAGGGCCGCGTACAGCACGCGCACGAGGCCTTCGGCATCTTCACGGTCGGACTCGGCCGGAGTGCGTGCCGGTGCACCGGCGGCGGCGGCCGCGACCTCCAGGCCCATGACGCTCACGGCGCCGTCGGCGGTGAGGACGATGGAGGAAGGCTCCAGGCGGCGGTGGTGCAAGCCGGAGATGCTTCCGCGCGCCAGCACGGCTGCGGCCTCACCGACGAGGGCGCGCGCCCGGGCGGCGGGCAGCGGTGCCTCGCGGAGGAGCTCCGCCAGCGTGCGGCCCTGCGGCCGCTCGGTGACCACCCAGCCGAGGGCGGTCCCGTCGGCGGCGCGGTCGAGCCCGACGTCGAGCAGGTGGGGCAGCCGGTCGTCCTCGAGGGTCGCGGTGCGGCGGGCGGCGTCGACAGCCTCGGCGGCAGTGGGACCGGACACGACGGTGATGACGACGGGACGCAGCAGCTGGTCGTCTTCGCCGTCCCAGGTGGCGGCCGCGCCGTCGCGGGTGCGTCGCTGCAGGAGGCGGTAGCGCCCATCGAGCAGCACGCCGACCGAGCCGGGGGAGCCGGCCGTCGTCCTCGTCCTCACCGTGCTGCGCGCCGAGGAGGCGCCGTCCGTCGTGGAGGGGCTCACCGGGTGGGTTCCACCGTCGCGTGGGGTCCGCATCGCTCCATCAGCCACGTCAGCGCCCCTCATCGGTGCTCCAGGACGCACCGGTGTATCCGGAGCGCAATCAACCAACCACGGAATCGTACGGCGGATCAGCTTCGGTCCGTCGGACCTCGAAGACTGCCGTGGTGGAGACACGGCCGATCGGCGGGTCCGCTCCGGCGGGTCGTGGTGGTTCGCCGCGCTTCGTCCTCGTCTGTCCGGTGTCGCGCCCGGCGTGTCGTGGTGGTGCTGGTTCGGTCAGGGGCGGCGCAAGGGGCCGGGCAGGCGGCGCAGCAGCGGGCGCACCTCCTCGACGCGGAGCACCGCCAGCCCAGCCCCGTAGACGAGGACGACGACGCCGCCACCGATCACGGCCAGCGCCGCCGCACCGACGTAGCTGCGCTCTAGTAGACCGTCGAGCGGCCGGACGGCGAGCAGGCCGGCTGCCGTCGCCAGTGCACCGATGACGAGCAGCCGGACATGGGTCGAGGCGATGCGGGCGGCATCGACACCACCGAGGCGGCGGTGCAGGGCGACCAGGCCCGCCAGAGCACCCGCCCACTGCGACACCGCGAGGGATGCGGCCACTCCGACGACGCGGTGCTCCGGCGGGAGGAGGAACGAGGCCAAGGACCCGCTCACCCACAGGAACGTCGCGAGGCACTGGACGAAGAACGGGGTGCGTGCGTCCTCGAGGGCATAGAAGCCTCGTTGGACGAGGTAGGTGGCGCTGAACGGCACGAGGCCCAGCGCCGCGACCGCGACGACGGCTCCCAGAGCACGGCCCGGCTGGGCGCGACCGCCTCCGAGGAGCACGCCTGCGGCGTCAGCCGTGACGATCAGACCTGCCGTGGCGAGGACCATCGCGACGCCCACCGTGCGCATGGCTGATGAGACATCAGCCCGAAGCTCCTCCAGGGCCCCTCTTGCGGCGGCGGCGCTCATCCGTGTGAAGAGCGCCGTCACGAGCGAGACCGTGACCAGTGAGTGGGGGAGCATGAAGAGCAAGAAGGCGTTGGCCCACGCGTAGTTTCCCGCCCCGCTGTCGTCGGGGACCGACGTCGTCACGTTGCTGACGACGAGGGCCGTTCCCTGGCTCAGGAGCAGCGCTCCAAAGGTCCAGCCGGCGACCTTCCCCGCGGTGCGCAGGCCCATGCCGCGGACCCCCCAGCGCGGGCGCAGGCGTACGCCTGCGCGCCGGAGCGGCACCAGGAGGATCAGCGCCTGCGCGACGACGCCCAGCGTCGAGCTGCCGGCCAGGACGGCGATCTGCGCGGGGGTCCAGGCATCTGCAGGAGTTGTCTCGCTGACGCGGCCGAAGGCCAGCACGAAGGCACCGAGGCCCGCGAGCGCGACAACGTTGTTGACGACCGGCGCCCACATGTAGGCCCCGAAGTGGCCCTTGGCGTTGAGGATCTGACCGAGCAGCGTGTACAGCGCGTAGAAGAAAACCTGGGGGAGGCACCAGAACGCGAAGGCGATCGCCAGTGGTCGCATCTCCCCCGGAGACTCCGTGGAGAACAGCCACACGATGGCCGGTGAGGCGAGGGTCAGCAGCAGCGTGGCAGTGGCGAGCACCGCCACCGCGGCGGTGACGAGCCTGTCGAGGTACTCCGCGCCGCCGTCGGGCCGTTGCATGGCCCGCACCACCTGCGGCACCAGGACGGCGTTGAGCACGCCCCCTGCGATCAGCAGGTACAGATTGGTGGGGATGGTGTTGGCGAGGGTGAACGCGTTCCCCCCTGCCGTCAGGACACCACCGATGACGAGCGCCAGGACTGCCGCTCGCACGAAGCCGAGCACGCGGGAGACCGCCGTCCCCGCCGCCATCACCGCACTGGCGCGCCCCAGCGCCGCTCCTCTGAGGGATCGGCGATCGGAACGCGCTTCAGCCACGGGGTGTCTCCTCGGGTCGGCGGGCAGCCGTGCGAGTGGTGTCGGCCTCCTCGGCGGACCTCACGACGGGGGGAGCGGGACGGCGCTTGACGCGCACCACGGTGCGGGCGAGCCCCCCGACGAGCACCAGCCCGACGACGCCGGCGGCGATCGCCACGCCCCGGCCTTCCCAGTCGGCTCGGACCATGACGCGCACCGGCGCGGGCTTTCCGACCCGGGTCCCCTGCGCGTCGGTGAGGTACACCGTCACCAGCGTGTCGCCGCTGGCCGAGGCACGCACCGGCAGCGGGACGCTCTCCTGCGATCCGGGGGCGATGAGCTTCTCGACCGGTGGGCCTGGGACCAGTCGCAGGTTGGTGGAGCTCAGCTCCACACGCACCGTCACGGCAACCGGAAGGTTGTTGCGCACGATCACCGGCAGGCTGACGTTCTCGGAGACCGCCGTGAGGGGGGTCGGCACGATCTCGATGCCGCTGCGCAGCCACTCGGTGCGCTCCGCGAGAGCGTCCAGGGCTGAGCGCCAGGCACCGGGGTCCGCACGCCACCCCACGGAAGCGGCTGCCGTGGCGCTGCTCTGCACCGGCGCCAGCAGTTGCTGGCGCTGCTCGGTGGGCACCAGCGTCGCCATGGTGCTGGCAGCGGAGACCGCGTCCATCGCGGTCCGCAGCCCAGCGGCGTCCAAAGGCGCTCCTGCGCTGCTGGGATCGGCGCTGCCGTCACCCGCGTCGGTCACGGTGAACTGTCCTGACCCGGGGGCTGCGAGCAGGTCGGGCAGCGACGTGCTGCGCACCCACGGGGCACTCCCGGCCGGGCCGAGGACTGCCGCGACGGCCGTCGGGGAGGGCGACCAGTCCCTCGGGAGAGCGAGCACCACGCCGCCGCCGCCGGCCGCCGCGACCGCCGTGTCCGCCAGCAGGCGTGCCGACGTCTCGGCCTGCCCGTTTCCGTTGGTCCCCCCGGCGCCGTTGCTCCCGTTGCTCCCGTCGTCGTCCGCCTCGTCGGTGGCGGCCGCGACCCGCGCCGAATCGGTGGTGTCGACCAAGACACCTGTCGCGCTCACCGGGTTGCCGTCAGGGGCGGTGGCCGTGAGAACAGCCGTGGCGGGCGACCATCCGCTGGCCGTAGCCGCTCCCGGGACCAGCGAGGAGGACACCAGCACCGCCGGCACCTGAGCCGGGTCTCCAGTGGCGCGCGTCGTCGCCGCGGACTGGACGACCAGGGAAGCCGCAGGCGCGGAGCCGGGGTCCACCGGCCACAGGAGCGTGCCGTCGTCGTCGCCGTCCAGCTCCTCGGAGGACTGAGCCACCGCCAGCCCCACGAGGTCGTCGGTCTGAGCGGCGGCCGCCGCGACGACGTCGGTATCACCGCGCGGCAGCACCACGCTGGCGCCGCTGGTCCTCGCGGCCAGTGCGGTCAGCCACGCCTGCACTTCCGGGGACTCCTCGCCCTCGGTGCCTTCCCTGAGCTCCGGAACGTCACCGGTGCCTTCCCCATCCGAGGGTGCGGAGGACGCCGAGGGTGCCGTGGTGCCGCTGGCGCTGAAGTTGGGCGAGGCGCTCTGCGCTGGAGTGGAGGCGGGCGGGGGAGTCGTGGTGGAGTCGGTGGGGGAGCTGCTGGAACCGGTGCCCGGAGTTCCGCTGGGCGTGCCACTCGGGCTCGACGTGCTGCCCGAGGACGGGGGCGTCGTGCTCTGCTGCGTCGGCACAGCGAACGGGCCGAGCAGGGCCGGGTCGACCACGGGGGTCGTGCCGGGCAGGGACATCGCCTGCAGCACCCGCGTGAGCCTGTCTCGTTGCTCCTCCACTCGGGCCTCGGGGAGCTGCCCGGTGTCCACGTCAGGAGGTCCCGCGGTCACCGGCGCGACCACGGTAAAGGCCGCGGGCGTCGGGACGCTGCCCGGGGGAGCCCAGACGACGAAGGTTCGCAGCGCGGTGAGGCGCTGCAGGGAGGAATCGAGGACGTCGACGGTGACTCCCCGCACGCCGAAGTCCGGCCCGAGCGCGAGCTGGTCAGCGTCGACGGTGAAGGTGACCTCCATGCCCTCGCCCGGGGCCAGCGTCTGACCCAGCGGCTGCTCGGCGCCGTCGACCCCGGCAAAGCGGTCTCCGCCCTGGACCCCCTGCCCCGCAGCCCAGGCGTCGACGGCCTTGCGGTCGGCCAGCACAGGCGAGTTGACGAACAGGCGCGCCCGCGCGCCAACCAGGGGACTGGCACTGGTGTTGACCACCTGGACGCGGACCACGAGCTGCGAGCCGGGGACCAGCGCCGCCGGACCGATCTGTGTGAGCTCCAGGCCGATACCGCTGTGGCCGACGACCACGGCAGGAACCCCGGTATCCACCGGACTGGCCAGGGCGGCCGGGGCGAGAGCGGTGGGAGCCAGGGCGGCGGGAGCCAGGGCCAGCGCCGCCGCTCCCAGGAGGACGACGAGCCGCGGCCGTCCGGGGCCCACAGGCTCAGCCACCGCTGGCGAGCAGCTCGCTCGCGGCGCGAGCGATCCGACGCTCGTTGGAGAAGGCCAGCCGCTTGCCAAGCTCGGCCACGGGGACCCAGGCAGCCTCGACAGCTTCCGCGTCCGGATCACCTTCCACGCTGATCGCTCCCCCCGTGGCCTCGAGCAGGTAATGGTGAACCGTCTTGTGGATCCGGCGGCCCTCCACGGAGAACCAGTAGTCGATGGTGCCGAGCTCCCCCACCACCACGCCGGTAATGCCGGTCTCCTCGGCGACCTCGCGGACCGCGGCCTCCTGCGGCGTCTCGTCGCCCTCGAGGTGGCCCTTGGGCAGGCACCACTCCAGGCGACCGGCGCGGTTGAGGCGGGCGATGAGCGCGGCCCTGGCCTCACCGGTGGACGTCTCCACCACGATGCCGCCCGCGGAGACCTCCTCCACGGTGCGTCCGCCATGACGCCATCCGTTGCGGCCCTCGCCCTGACGGCGTCGTCCCGGCGTCGGTCGACGCTCACCGGGGGACATGCCGCCACTGTAACTACGGGACCTCTGGCAGCCTTGACGCTCGTGTCGCGCCTCGCCAGTGGATCCGCGCCGTGAACGGCCCCATCGACAAGAGCCCGCAGGGGGAGCCCTCGGGGGAACGCTCCGACGCCGTCGTCGCGGCGGAGCGTCGCGTGCTCGAGGAGCTCGCTCGGGTCGCCCCGGCGGCCGCGGAGCTGGGACGCCGGTTCGCCGCCGAGGGCCACGAGTTGGCCCTGGTCGGCGGCTCCGTGCGCGACGCCCTGCTCGACCGGCTCGGTGGTGAGGGGGAGTTCGACCTCGACTTCGCCACGTCGGCCCGTCCCGAGCAGACCGAGCGGATCCTCGCCGCGTGGGGCAGTTCCACGTGGGACGCCGGCCGCGCCTTCGGGACCATCGGAGCGCGCGCCCGCTCCGCGGCCCCCGTCGTCGTCGAAGTCACCACCTACCGCTCCGACGTCTACGACCCGGAGAGCCGCAAGCCGGTCGTCGCCTTCGGTGACACCCTCGAGGGCGACCTGTCCCGCCGCGACTTCACCGTCAACGCCATGGCGCTGCACCTGCCCGACGGGGTCTTCGTCGACCCCTTCGACGGTCTGGAGGACCTCGCCGCCGGGTACCTGCGCACGCCGATCGCCCCCGAGCGGTCTTTCGACGACGACCCGCTGCGCATGATGCGCGGCGCCCGCTTCGCCGCGCAGCTCGGCTTCGACCTGGCGCCCGACGCGCTCGCGGCAGCCGCAGCCATGGCGTCGCGACTCTCGATCGTCTCGGCCGAGCGCGTGCAGGCGGAGCTGGTCAAGCTGCTCCGTGCCACCGACCCGGTGCCTGGGCTGCGCGTGCTGGTCGACGCGGGCCTGGCTGCCGTCGTCCTGCCCGAACTGCCGGCGCTGCAGCTGGAGGTCGACGAGCACCACCGCCACAAGGACGTCTACGAGCACTCCCTCACGGTGCTGCGGCAGGCGATCGAGCTGGAGCCGCGCTACGGGCTGAACGCCGACGGACCCGACGTGGTGCTGCGGCTGGCGGCGCTGCTGCACGACATCGGCAAGCCGCCCACGCGACGCTTCGAGCCCGGTGGCGGCGTGAGCTTCCACCACCACGAGGTGGTCGGGGCGAAGATGACGGCTCGCCGGCTCAAGGAGCTGAAGTTCGACAAGGAGACCACCAAGCAGGTCGCGCGCCTGGTCGAGCTGCACCTGCGGTTCCACGGGTACGGCGGCGGTACGTGGACCGACTCGGCGGTGCGCCGCTACGTCACCGACGCCGGTCCGCTGCTCCCCCGCCTGCACGCGCTCACCCGCGCTGACTCCACCACGCGCAACAAGCGCCGCGCGGAGCAGCTGCAACGCACCTACGACGACCTGGAAGACCGCATCGCCGCGATCCGCGAGCAGGAGCAGCTCGACGCGGTCCGGCCTGAGCTCGATGGCGCCGCCATCATGCGGATCCTGGGCGTCAAGCCCGGCCCGGTGGTGGGGCGCGCCTACAAGCACCTGCTCCAGGTGCGCCTCGACGACGGTCTGCTGGGTGAGGACGGCGCGCGCGCCGAGCTGCTGCGGTGGTGGGCGGAGCAGCCGGAGTCGCAGACGCCCGACGCCTGAGGCTTCCTGCTTCCGTCGACGACGACGGACCGCTGCGCCAGGGCCGGTGTTCCACGCGGATCACCGGCCCTCCGCGTCCGTTGCGCTGCCCGAGTGGATGTTCCGCACGCCCCTCAAGGTCGCTACCCCTGCGTGGCGACGCTGGAGGCGAAGGATCGGACAGGTGCCCGGCTCCGGCCCAGGAGGCACTCGACCGTGTCAGCGCTGCCCAGCACCCCGCTCCGCGACGGTCTCGTCCGGTCGACCCTTCCCCAGCGGGACCGTTCCGTGCCCGCTGCCGCAGACGTCCTGGCACCTCACCGGGTCACCGAGCACGGGGATCCACGCGGTCCCGTGCTGCTCCTGGCGCACGGCTTCGGAGGCGGACAGGCCGCCTGGTCGCGTCTGCTCCCCCACTTCCCCGACCACCGCGTCATCACCTTCGACCACCTCGGCTCCGGGTCCACGGACGTCAGCCAGTTCGACCACGAGCGGCACGCGACGCTGACCGGCTACGCCGAGGACGTCCTCGACGTGTGCGCGGCACTGGGCCCGGTGGACGTGACGTTCGTCGGCCACTCGGTGAGCTCCATGATCGGCTTGCTCGCCGCAGTCGCCGAGCCGGAGCGCTTCGCATCGCTGGTGCTCGTCGCGCCGTCGCCGCGGTACGTGGACGACCCGGCGACCGATTACGTGGGCGGCTTCTCACAGGAGGACGTCACGGAACTGCTCGCCTCACTCGACAGCAACTACTACGCGTGGTCGGCGGCGATGGCACCCGTCGTCATGGGGACGCCCCAGTCGCCCGAGCTGGGCGGGGAGCTCACCGAGAGCTTCCTCGGTACGCACCCGGACGCAGCGCGCACCTTCGCCGGAGCCATCTTCCTGTCCGACTCGCGCGCGGTGCTCCCCCATGTCAGCGCGCCGGTCCTCGTGCTGCAGTGCCGCCACGACGCGCTGGCTCCGGAGGCGGTGGGTGAGGCCACTGCCGACGCACTGCCGGCGGGTGAGCTCGTCCGGCTCGAAGCCACGGGCCACTGCCCACACATCAGTGCGCCCGCCGAGACGTCAGCGGCCATCTACCGCTTCCTGGGAGCGCTCGAGGCCCGTCGGGCCGGTGGTGGCTCAGCCTTCCCACCAGGGCGTACCGGGGGATGAGCCGGCTGCGCTCCACTGCCGTCCCGGTGGTGCCGGCGCCATCGCGCCACGGCGACGACGGCGGACTGCTTCCGGGTGCGGCGAGGGTTCCCGTGGAACCGTCCGCTCGCGACAATTCCTGGGGCACACGGCTGTGGAACTGCTCGCCGTGCCCTCAGCTCGTGCTGGACCCGTCTGCAGGCACGGTCGTGGAGGCGAACCAGACCTTCTGGGACTGGACGGGTCTTGACCACACCCTGGTCGTGGGGACCGCCTTCGCTCGGCTACTCCCCATCGGTGATCGCATCCTGTGGAGCACCCACTGCCTGCCCAAGCTCGACGCCGCAGGTCATGTGGAGGAGGTCTCCCTGGAGGTGCTCGGTGCCGGGGGAGTGCGACGGGCCGCCTTCCTCACGGCATCGCGCCTGCAGCCGGTGGCCGGTCCTGCTGCACCGCACGATGGCGGCGCGGCACGTGGGGAGCTCGTGCTCGTGGCGCTGTTCGGGGCGTCCGCTCGACGGCGCTACGAGGAAGACCTCCTGGCAGCCAAGCGCCGCGCCGAGGCCTCGGAGGAGCGCAGCGCTCAGGCGGAGGCGGGCCTGAAGCACCTCGCCCACCACGACCAGGTCACGGGCTTGCTCAACCGCCGGGGCCTGGACGCCAGCCTGCTCGCGGTGCTGTCGAGAGGCGAGGAGCAGCCGGCGCAGGGGACGCTCACGCGCCTGTCCCCACCACGTGGACCGGTGGTCTTCTTCATCGACCTCGACGGCTTCAAGCAGGTCAACGACAGCATCGGCCATGCCGGAGGTGACGCTCTGCTGGTCGAGGTCGCTGAGCGGCTGCGTGCGACGACCGATCCCGCGGCGGTGCTGGCGCGGTTCGCTGGGGACGAGTTCATCGTGGTGGATCCCCTCGCAGGTGGCGACGACGACGCCGTGGTCGCCGACGTGTGTGATCGATTGCTCGCCGCGCTGGCCCGGCCGGTCGTCATCGGCGGCGTCGAGGTGCTCGTCTCGGCCAGCATCGGCGTGGCTCGGTCCAGTGACGACGTGACGCAGCCGAGGGAGCCCGAGGCGCGGGCCGAGGCGCTCCTGAGCCGTGCCGACGCCGCCATGTACCAGGTGAAGCGCAGCGGTCGCAGCGGGTGGCGGGTCCACGACCCCGCGGCTGCTGATCCCGTCGCGGACCGCCTCCGGCTGCTGGAGCAGCTGCGCCACGGGATCGCCGAGGGTCAGCTGCGCCTGCACCACCAGCCGCGGGTCGAGCTGGCCACCGGGAGCACCACGGGCGTCGAGGCCGGTGTCGCGCAGGCCGCCGCGTGGAACGCCGCAGGCCGGCACCTGGAGATGAGCATCAACGTCTCGGCGCGGCAGCTCGCCGACCCGGACCTGCCGCGAACCGTGGCTTCCGTGCTCGCCCGCCACGGGGTGCCTGCTTCGCAGCTCGTGCTCGAGATCACCGAGACGGCACTGATGCTCGATCCCGACGCGGCCGCCACGACGCTCGGGCGACTGGTCGACCTGGGAGCGAGGATCGCCGTGGACGACTTCGGCACCGGCTACGCCAGCCTCACCTACCTCCGGCGCTTCCCCGTGCATGAGCTGAAGGTCGCCAGGTCCTTCGTCGCCGGGGTCGCCCGTGACGCGGGCGACCGCGCGATCGTGACCGGCTGCATTCAGCTCGCCCACGCCCTCGGCCTCACGAGCGTGGCTGAAGGCGTGGAGACGGTCGACCAGCGAGACGTACTGACCGAGCTGGGCTGTCACGTGGGTCAGGGGTACTTGTTCAGCAAACCGGTACCCGCGGAGGCGCTCCGCTGGTGAGGTGTTCCACGGGCGTCGTGTTCCCCGTGGAACGCCAGAGGTGCGTCGGTCGTCGTCGGTGGGGCGCAGCTCAGGACGACGACGTGCGGCGCACCGATGCTGCGCTGAGCGCCGCCACCGCCACCCACCACACGGCGAGGGCCACCAGAACCGGCGCTGAGTATCCGTCGTCCGGCAGCACCAGCGTGGTGAGACCGGCCGCGGCGACCGTGGCCGCATTGGTCAGCACGTCGTAGAGGACGAAGACGCGACCGCGGAACCCGTCGTCGACACCGGTCTGCACGAGAGTGTCGACGGAGATCTTGAGGCTCTGCGCCGTCAGGCCCAGCAGACCGGCGACCACCACGAGCGAGGTCGGACCGGGCGCCCCCACGAGAGCCAGGGGCGCGGCAGCGGATGCTGCGGCGGCGAGGTGAGCCCATCGCTGAGCCCCCAGGCGCTTCGCCGCCACGGGCGTGAGGGCAGCGGCCAGCGCAAAGCCCAGCCCGGAAGCCAGCGTCACTGCCCCGACGAGAGCTGTTGCCGCGAGCAGTCCCGACGTGCTCCCCGTGGAACCCGCGGCCGCGGCGGGGGACCCGTCGCTCACCGCCGTCCGCGCGTAGAGCAGCGACAGCACCAGCGCGACCCCGTATCCGAGCCGGTGAGCTCCGATGAGCAACAGCGCCCGCGCCGCGGTGCGGCGCTCGCGGAGGTGCCGCAGCGCGCCGACCAAGTCTCGCTCGGGCCGGGTGTGCTGGGCCACGTCGTCGGCGCCCGGGCCGAGCTCGTCTCGACCGATGCGCAGCGCCACCGCTCCCGCGGCAGCGCACAGCACCACGGTGCCGATCAGCAGCCGCGCGTCTCCGACGTCACCCAGCCCGAGCGCTGGGTGGACTGCCAGGGCCAAGGCCCCGGCGGCGAGCGCCGTGGCGCTGCCGGCGGTGGGCACGACGGCGTTGGCGGCCACCAGGTCACGTGCGGGCAGCACACGCGGCAGCGACGCCGAGAGCGCTGCGAGGAGGAGCCGGTTCACGGACAGGTAGCCCAGTGCCACCACGAGCACGGCTACGGGGGGACCGATCAGGACGGCGATCGCCGCCCCCAGGGCGAGTACGGCGCGAGCCGCCGACGCCACCACGAGAACCTGACGGCGCCGGAACCTGTCGAGCACCGCGGCCGCCCACGGCCCGACGATCGTGAACGGCAGCAGCAGCACCGCCATCGCGCCGGCGATGGCGGCCGGCGAGGCAGCGCGCTCGGGGGAGAGCAGCACGAAGGACGCGAGCGCCGCCTGCAGCACGCCGTCGCCCGCCTGCCCCAGCAGACGCACCGCGACGAGCCGTCGCGCACCCGGCGCGCGAGCCACGGCAGCGGCGCCGGCCAGCAGCCCGGACGTCGCAGCACCGGACGGCTGCCGATCCGGACGTCCCACGGAGAACGAGTCGGCGCTCATGCGTCCAAGCCTGGCCGATCCCCCACCCCTGGTGTCCGGTGAATCGACGACGGGCCGCAGGTTCCACGTCGAACAACGACGGCCCGGACCCCCACGGGGATCCGGGCCGTCGCTGTGCTGTCAGGTGGCGATCAGCTGCTGCGCGTCAGCGCTCGTTGGTGCCGGCGATGAACGCCTCGACGTCGTCCTTGGCCTTGTCGTCGCGCTTCTGCACCGGCGGCGACTTCATGAAGTACGACGACGGCGACGTCAGTGGGCCGCCGATGCCACGGTCGAGGCCGATCTTGGCGGCGCGGAGCGCGTCGATGATGACGCCGGCCGAGTTCGGGGAGTCCCAGACCTCGAGCTTGTACTCCATGTTCAGCGGCACGTCGCCGAAGTTGCGAGCCTCCATGCGCACGTACGCCCACTTGCGGTCGTCGAGCCACTCGACATAGTCGCTGGGGCCGATGTGGACGTTGCGCTTGCCGAGGTCGTGGTCGACGTTGCTCGTCACGGCCTGCGTCTTGGAGATCTTCTTCGACTCGAGACGGTCGCGCTCGAGCATGTTCTTGAAGTCCATGTTGCCGCCGACGTTGAGCTGGTACGTCCGGTCGACGATGACGCCGCGGTCCTCGAAGAGGCGCATCAGGGCGCGGTGCGTGATGGTGGCGCCGATCTGGGACTTGATGTCGTCACCGACGATCGGCACACCGGCGTCGGTGAACTTTTGCGCCCACTCCGGGTCGGAGGCGATGAACACCGGCAGGGCGTTGACGAACGCCACCTTGGCGTCGAGGGCGCACTGCGCGTAGAACTCCGCGGCCTCCTCGGAACCCACGGGCAAGTAGCAGACGAGGACGTCGACGCGGGCGTCCTTGAGGGCCTGCACCACGTCGACCGGCTTCGCGTCCGACTCCTGGATGGTCTCGCGGTAGTACTTGCCGAGACCGTCGTGGGTGTGGCCGCGCTGCACCGGCACGCCCATGGGGGGCACATCGGCGATCTTGATGGTGTTGTTCTCGGAGTTGAAGATCGCCTCGGAGAGGTCGAAGCCGACCTTCTTGGCGTCCACGTCGAACGCAGCGACGAACTCGATGTCGCGGATGTGGTACGGACCGAAGCGGACGTGCATGAGACCGGGGACGGTCGCGTCATCGGCGGCGTCCTTGTAGTACTCGACGCCCTGGATCAGGGACGCGGCGCAGTTGCCGACGCCCACGACGGCGACGCGGATGGAGCCCATCCGTTCTCTCCTCACTGGTTGGACGACAGCTGGCCGAATGGCTGGCTGGTGGTGCTGGCCTGCTCCTCACGTCCCGCACCGGGTGGTGCGGCAGGGGAGGACGGCGGTGTCTCCGGGGGCCTGGGCGGCGCTCCGGACCCGGGGCCGGAGGTGCGCTCCCGCTCGACGAGCTCGTCGAGCCAGCGCAGCTCCCGCTCCAGGGAGTCGGTGGTGTGGCGGTGCAGCTCGGCCGACCAGCTGTCGGACCGGGTGCTGGCACGGGCATCGCAGACGCGCTCCAGCCTCTCCACCACGCGGGTGCGGCGACCTTCGAGGATGCGCAGCCGGGTGGTGGGGTCGGTGCTGCCGAAGAAGGCGAAGTGGACGTCGAACTGCTCGTCCTCCCACGTCGCCGGGCCGGAGTTGGCCAGCAGCGAGCGGAGCTGTGCGCGACCGGCGTCCGTCAGCTGGTAGACAACGCGGCTGCGTTTGCCGGCGAGCGGGGGCGTGGCCGTGGTGGGCGAGCTCTGGGTGATCCAGCCGCGCTCCTCCAGGGAGCGCAGCGCGGGGTAGAGGCTGCCGAAGGAAATCCGCCGCCTCAGGGGACCGATGACCAGGTCGATCCGCTTGCGCAGTTCGTAGCCGTGGAGCGGGGTGTCATCGAGAAGCCCGAGGACGGCGATGGTGAGCGCGTCCGATCCCCGTGCCACCGTGTCGACCTCCTGGGCTGCCTGCGCCCGCACGCCCGCAGCGCGCAGATGTATCGAACCGATACATCTGCGGACTGTAACGAGCAGGTGCAGAGAACGCGAGTCCAGCCCCACCTGTCCGGCCGAAGGTCAGTGGGGCACCAGGTCACCGCCGCATACTGAGGGTGACCCGCGACCGCTCCACCCGCGGTGCCGACCGAGCCCAGGACGAGGCTCCCGGTGCCCGCACGACTCCAGGGACGCACCCGGTGCCTTCTCACCCTCCGGCGCCCAGCCGGCGCTCAGCCCCCGCTGCCCGCACGGCACCGCCCCGCAACCCCGGGGCGGGCGGCCGGCCGCCGGCGCAGCCCCCTGCGAAGCGGAAGCGCCGGTTCCTCTCCTGGTCGGTGGTACTCAGCGGCCTGCTGCTGCTGGTGATCATCGTGGTGGGTGTGGGCACCCTCGCGTACGCGACGACGCCCACGCCGTCGCTCAACGCGAACGCGCTCAAGGCGACCACCACGGTCTACTACTCCGACGGCACCACGGTGATGGCCGAGCTCAACGACGACGGCATCGACAGGAAGCCGCTCACCGAGGAGCAGATGCCAAAGTCCGCCAAGGACGCGGCCGTTGCCTCGGAGGACCGCACCTTCTACGAGAACAAGGGCGTCTCTGTCACCGGCATCGCCAGGGCCGTCTGGGGCGTCGTCACCGGCAACCCCGACCTCGGTGGCGGCTCGACGATCACGCAGCAGTACGTGAAGAACATCACCGGCAACGACCAGCGCGCCTACACGCGCAAGGCCACCGAGGCGATCCAGGCGCTCAAGGTCGACCAGCAGTACGAGAAGGACCAGATCCTCACGAGCTACCTCAACACCGTCTACTTCGGGCGCGGCGCGTACGGCATCGCTGCCGCGACGGAGGCCTATTTCGGGCCGACCGTCGACCCGACCCAGCTCACCCACGAGCAGGCGGCGTTGCTCATCGGCATCCTTCCGGCCCCCTCAGCGTGGGACCCGGCGAACAGCCCCGAGAACGCGCAGAAGCGGTACTCGTACGTCATGGACGCCATGCAGAAGATGGGCTCCATTTCCGCCGACGAGGTAGCGGCGAACCCGACGATGCCGGAGGCGGTCAAGCAGGAGAAGCCGAAGTGGTTCCAGGGACCCCGCGGCTACGTGCTCAACGCCATCGTCAAGGAGCTCGCTGCTCCGGGATACAGCTTCACTGGGCTCGACGGCATCAACCGAACCTTGAAGACCGCTGACGACGTTGCTGCCGCCGGACTCAAGATAGTCTCCACGATCGACGCCGCCAAACAGCAGGCTGCCGAGGAGACCATGGGTGACACCAAGGTGTTCCCGGCCAAGGGCCGACCGGAAACGCTCCGCGCAGGGCTCATCTCCATCGACCCGACCACCGGCGGCGTGGTCGCGATGTATGGCGGCCCCGACTACCTGACCCAACCCTTCGACGCCGTCAATCAGGGCATGGCGCAGGCGGGTTCCACCTTCAAGCCGATCACGCTGCTCGCGGCCCTGCAGAACGGCACCACCGACGGTCAGAAGGTCGAGCTCTCGGACACCTTCAACGGATCCAGTCCGCAGACTTTCGGAGACACACCGACCACAAACTTCTCGAATGAGCAGTTCGGGAACATCAACCTCGTCAAGGCCACTGCCGACTCCGTGAACACGGTCTACGTGCACCTCAACCAGGAGATCGGTCCGCGGACGACGGCCAAGACGGCCGAGCAGCTCGGCATCACCATGGAGGACAACTCGACGAGCGCCCTCGCCAACGTGCTCGGCAGCTCGGCTGTGCTGCCGATCCAGATGGCGCAGGCCTACGCGGCCCTGGCCAACGGGGGCACTGTGCACCCCGCGCACTACATCCAGCAGGCCACGGTGGGAGACAGCGACGTCTACGTCGTCAGGACGGATCCCAACAAGGGGGAGAAGCCGTTCAAGGACGACGCCGTCGCCGACACCGTCTACGCCATGCAGGCCGTGACCAAGCCTGGGGGCACCGCGGCGAGTATCGGCAGCGCCTTCGGCAAGCGTCCGATCGCCGGCAAGACCGGAACCACCAACAAGAACAGGGCGGCGTGGTTCAACGGCTTCACCCCGCAGTTGCAGACGGCCGTGGTCCTCTACAACAGCGGTCCGAACGGGGAGGAGCTGTCTATTCCTGGGTGGGGCGGCGTCAGGGAGGTCACCGGAGCCACATACCCCACGCGGATCTGGACCTCCTACATGCAGAAGGCGCTCAAGGGCACCAAGATCGAGCAGTTCGCGAGGCCGTCCGAGCAGGTCAGCTCCGAGCCGTCTCCGACGCCCTCGGCGACTCCCACCGACACGGCCAGCGCCTCCCCCAGCGATTCGGTCAGCCCGAGCGACTCCCCCAGCGACGACGGCGACGGCCCCGACGGCGGCGACGGCCCGAGCAACGGCCCGAGCCAGAGCGGCCCGGGACAGAACCAGGGCGGCAACCAGGGGGGCGGCCAGGGGCAGAACCAGGGCGACACGACCGACCAGGCGGCCGGGCCTCCGGGGCTCGCCGACCGGGTGGCCGCGCGCCTCGGCCAGGCCCGTCCCGGACCTGGCGCTACCGGCGCCCCGGCCGGCGGTCAGGCCGGCGGTCCGGCCGGACGCACCCAGGGCTGACCGGAACCAGTCCCGGTGGGGGACGATCGCGCGGTGACCGCGCCCAGCCACAGCGACGCCGTCGTCCGAGCCGCCAGCGAAGTGGTGGGCGGTCCGTGGGGTAACCACGCCGCCGATTCCACAACCGGCAGCCCAGCCTCGGGTCGCGGGAGCCGGCTCTGGGGCCCGGCCCCGCTGCTGGCGCTCGCGGCCGTTGTGCCGGTGGCCCTGGCCGCCCTGACGCGCGCCCACTGCCGCGAGACCGGATGGGCGACGCCGGACCAGTACGTCCACGCCTGCTACTCCGACGTCCCTCTCCTCCTCGGGGGACCGGGCGGCGCCGCGGGGCAACCGCCGACCACAGCGGTGCTCCTGCGCCTGCTGGACCTGGCGACGACGACGCCGCTCGCCGCGTTCGACCTGTCGGTGCTGCTCGCCGGCCTCTGCCTGTCCGTGGCGGCTGTCCTGCTCGTGCTCGCACGCACCGGTGTGCGGGGAGCGTCGGGTTGGGAGGCGGCCCTCGTGGCCCTCAGCCCCGTCGTCGTCACCGCCGGGGTGATCTCGGTGGACCTCGCGGCTGTCGCGTTGCTCGCTGGCGCGCTGCTGGCGCTCAGGCGCGAGCACCCCGCCGTCGCCGGGGCCCTGGTGGGCCTGGCGGCCGGGGTCAGGCCCGCGGCGGCGCTCGTCGTCGTCGCCCTGTGGCTCGTCGTCCTCATCGGGCGCGGATTGGGGGACCACCCGGGCGCGCGTGCCGGCGCTCGGAGGCACGCCGCGGGTCCGGGCGGGCTGGACGCCCTCGGCGCCGCAGCGGCGACCGCTGCCGCTGTCCTTGCCGGTGGACTCGTGACGCTGGCCGCGAGCATCGGCGTCGGCGAGCAGGAGGGCGGCTCGCGCTGGTGGGACGGCGGCGGGGGTGCCGGCTATGGCGCCCTGTGGCTGCTGCCCGGGTTGCCGGGCAAGCTGCCCGACGGGACGGAGCTGCCGTGGAGTGCCCTGCCGGCCGACGCGGTCACCGCCCTCGCGGCGATGGGCCTCGTCGTCGTCCTCCTGCTCGCCGCGGCTGCCGCAGCGCGGACCGCCGGTGCTGAACCGCTCCGCAGGACCGCCGCGGTCGCGCTGGTGCTCGTCGCCGGTGGGTTGGCGGTCTCCCCCAGCGTGCCCGTGCAGGCGACGCTCGTGGTGCTGCCGCTGGCCGCCGTCGCCGCGCCTCGCTGGAGCCATCACCTGCCCTGGGCGCTCACCGAGTGCGCCTACGCCACCGGCACCTGGCTCTACCTCTACGCGCTGAGCTCCTCCGACGGGCGAGGCCTGTCTCCGGGCGCCTACGCCGTGCTGCTCGCCGTGAGGCTTGCAGCGCTGGGGTGGTTGACGGTGCAGGGCGTGCGCTCGACGGCCCGCTCGGTGTCGGTGGCGCAGGACGACGACGTCGAGGGTGGCGTGCAGCGCATCGACGGCGTCCGGGCAGCCGCCGCGCAGCCGGTAGACTGATCTGCTGGCCCGGGTCCCCGGGCTACCGCCGCCCTCCGGGGTGGCACCTCCTGTCACGGAAAGACCGTGACCGCCGAGTCCAGAGGAGGTGGGCCGCTCATGCGCGCCTACGAACTGATGGTCATCCTCGACGCCGAGCTCGAGGAGCGCACTGTCGCCCCGTCGCTCGACAGGTTCCTCAACGTCGTCCGCGCCGACGGTGGCACCGTCGAGAACGTCGACATCTGGGGCCGCCGTCGCCTGGCCTATGACATCGACAAGAAGTCCGAGGGCATCTACGCCGTCGTGACCATGAAGACGGTGCCCGCCACCGCCAAGGAGCTTGACCGCCAGCTCAACCTCAACGAGGCCGTGCTGCGCACCAAGCTCATGCGGCTCGAGAACGCCTGAGACCCGCTGTCGGCGCTGGCTGCTAGACCGGCGCCCGACCGCGGACCGCACGCGACACCACACCAGCTGCTGAGGAGCACACCATGGCCGGCGAGACGACGATCACCGTCATCGGCAACCTCACGGGAGACCCCGAGCTTCGGTTCACCCCGTCTGGGGCCCCCGTGGCCAACTTCACGGTGGCTTCCACGCCCCGCCAGTTCGACCGCCAGAGCAACGAGTGGAAGGACGGCGAAACGCTGTTCATGCGCTGCTCCATCTGGCGTGACGCGGCGGAGAACGTCTCCGAGTCCCTGACCCGCGGCACGCGGGTCATCGTCACCGGCCGCCTGGTCTCGCGCTCGTACGAGACCAAGGAGGGCGAGAAGCGCACCACCATGGAGCTCCAGGTCGACGAGATCGGCCCGTCGCTCCGCTACGCCAACGCCAAGGTCAACAAGACCCAGCGGTCCGGCGGCGGCGGTGGTGGCGGCTTCGGTGGCGGTGGCCAGGGCGGGGGCAGCGGCTTCGGCGGCGGCTCCAGCTCCGGTTCCAGCGGTGGCGGCTACGGCGGTTCCTCCGGTGGCGGCCAGCAGTCCAACGACCCGTGGGCCACCGGCCCGTCGGGTGGTGGCGGCCAGAGCTCCGGCGGCGGCAGCTGGGGCGGCGGCTCGTTCAACGACGACCCGCCGTTCTGACAGACGCCTCATCTAGATCCCCAGACCACATCCACCATCCCGGCCCCTGCCAGCGGGGCCGGGCTCCGAGAAAGGGAGCTCCACGATGGCCAAGCCCGCTGTGCGCAAGCCCAAGAAGAAGGTCAACCCGCTCAAGGCGGCGAAGATCACCACGGTCGACTACAAGGACACCGCGCTGCTGCGGAAGTTCATCTCCGACCGCGGCAAGATCCGCGCCCGCCGCGTGACCGGTGTGTCCGTCCAGGAGCAGCGCCAGATCGCCACCGCCGTGAAGAACGCGCGCGAGATGGCCCTGCTGCCCTACACCAGCTCGCCGCGCTGATCCGGCTGACAGAGGAGATCGAGAGATGAAGCTCATCCTCACGCAGGAGGTCACCGGACTCGGTGCCCCCGGCGACGTCGTCGACGTCAAGGACGGCTACGCCCGTAACTACCTCGTGCCCCGCGGCCTGGCCACCGGCTGGACCAAGGGCGGCGAGAAGCAGGTCGCGTCGATCCGCGCGGCCCGCGCCAGCCGCGAGCTGGCCTCCCTCGACGAGGCCAAGGTCGTCAAGCAGCGCCTGGAGTCCAACCCGGTGAAGCTGCAGGTCCGCACCGGTACCGGTGGGCGCCTGTTCGGCTCCGTGACGCCGTCGCTGGTCGCCAGCGCCGTCAAGGACGCCACCGGCACGTCGATCGACCACCGCAAGGTCGAGATCGGCAACGCCATCCGCTCCACCGGCGAGTACACCGTGCAGGTCCGTCTGCACCCCGAGGTGTCCGCCTCGATCGACGTGCAGGTCGTCCCGGAGGCCTGAGCCCCCGGCAGCCGCTGCTGCACTCCACGGACGCCCGTCCCGCTCACGCGGGGCGGGCGTTCGTGCGTTCCCCGCGGATTGCTTTCGTGATCATGGGGCGTTCGCCACCACCGTCTACGGCGACGCCCCTTACCTCGACCACGGACGTGAGCGTCACGTTCCGCCCGGGGAGCCGGGGCGAACGGCCCCGCGGCGCGCAGTTCTTGGCGATCGATCGGCTCCCCGTGCGGGAAATCCCGATCGATCGCCAAGATCTGCAACCCATTGCCGCGATAACCGCCCAGGTCACGGGCTGTTGTGACGCGCAGGTCCTTGAACGACTCTGGCCGGGGGCCGTCTCGGGTACCGAAAGTGACCGCCCGACTCCGTTCGGTCTACGGAGGCGGTCAATTTCGAGTGATCGTCACTGAGGGGGTGGGGCGACGACTCCTGCGGTTGGGGTGAGGCATTTTCGAGTGATCGATCGCCGATCGCGGCGCTGCGGTGACTGACTGGCGGCGGTGGGTTTCGTCGTCGTCATGACCTACAGCAACGCTGTGGACAGGGACGTCAGCGCTGCGTCACCACCGGCGCGTCTCGCGCGACACGCCGATGATGCGACACGCCGCAACCTGGAGTTCACCCTGTGGACGATTCTCCGTCCACATCCGGTGGACAACCATCGGCGCAGCTCACGCGCCGTCCGCCCATGATCAACAGACAGTTATCCACAGTTGTGCACAGGTCTATCCACAACTTGTGGATAACTGTGGATGCCTGCGCCGCAGGTGGCAGCGCTGCCCATGCGCGTTGTCCACAGGGTCGCCGCGCCGAGGGGCGCGCAGAGCCTCCGGGGAGCCTTCCGGGCGCCTACCGTCGTCCTGCCACCGAGTCCGCGGCAGCAGGCGGCGAGCCCTCCGGCCCGTCACCCCGCTCCGCCGCCGGCCACGGACTGTCGGTGGTGGGTGAGTAGATGTGCCAGCAGGGCTCGGGGCGGTATCGCGACCTCGAGACGACGGGTGAGCGGGAGACCGCTCGGAGAGGGCGGAGGGCGAACACGGATGTCGCTTGCTGACCTGGAGCCGTACGAGTCCTCAGGGCCGTCGGAGGAACTGGGGCGTACACCCCCGCAGGACGTAGCCGCCGAGATGAGCGTGCTGGGCGGCATGATGCTCAGCAAGGACGCCATCGCCGACGTCGTCGAGCAGATCCGCGGCACGGACTTCTACCGTCCCGCGCACGAGCTCATCTACGACGCGATCATGGACCTGTACGGTCGCGGTGAGCCGGCCGACGCCATCACCGTCGCCGCGACCCTCACCCGTAAGGGCGAGATCGGGCGCGTTGGTGGCCCCGGCTATCTGCACACCCTGATCTCCTCGGTGCCGACGGCGGCGAATGCCGGCTACTACGCCCGCATCGTGCGCGAGCGGGCCGTCCTGCGGCGCCTCGTGAACGCCGGCACGCGCATCGTGCAGCTCGGCTACGCCGCGGAAGGCGGCGACGTCGACGCGCTCGTCAACACCGCCCAGGCGGAGGTCTACGCGGTCACCGACCAGCGCCAGACCGAGGACTACGTGGCGCTCGGATCCACCATCGAAGCGACGATCGACGAGATCGAAGCGTCCAGCCATCGCGGTGACGGGATGATCGGCGTCCCCACGGGATTCGCCGATCTCGACGCGCTCACCAATGGTCTGCATGGCGGCCAGATGATTGTTATTGCCGCAAGGCCAGCAATAGGTAAATCTACAATTGGCCTAGATATTCTCAGGTCGGCGGCGATCAAGCACAACATGCCAGCCGTGGTCTTCTCCCTGGAAATGGGAAAGACCGAGATCACCATGCGTCTGCTGTCCGCTGAGGCGAAGGTCCCCCTGCAGAACATGCGCAAGGGCACTATGCGCGAGGAGGACTGGACCCGCTTGGCCCGCACCATGGGTGCGGTCAGCGAGGCGCCGCTGTTCATCGATGACAGCCCCAACATGACGCTCATGGAGATCCGAGCGAAATGCCGGCGGCTCAAACAGCAGCACGGGCTCAAGCTCGTCGTCATCGACTATCTGCAGCTCATGACGTCGGGCAAGAAGGTCGAGAGTCGCCAGCAGGAGGTCTCGGAGTTCTCCCGTGCGCTGAAGCTGCTCGCCAAGGAGCTCGAGGTGCCCGTCATCGCCATCTCGCAGCTGAATCGTGGCCCGGAGCAGCGCACGGACAAGCGCCCCGCGATGAGTGACCTGCGTGAGTCGGGCTCCATCGAGCAGGACGCCGACATGGTGATCCTGCTGCACCGTGAGGACGCGTACGAGAAGGAAAGCCCTCGCGCGGGCGAGGCTGACCTCATCGTGGCCAAGCATCGCAACGGCCCGACGGACACGATCGTCGTCGCCTTTCAGGGGCACTACTCGCGCTTCGTGGACATGGCTACCGGCTGACGCCCCTTGTGGTGTGTACGTCGTACACGGCAAGCTGTGTACGACGTACACACCGCTGCTCGAGGAGACGTCCATGCCACACCACCAGCTGAGGGCGCGCACCGCAGGCGCGCTCTACCTCGTCACCTTCGCCTCCTCGATCCCCGCCCTCCTGCTCCTGGGTCCGGTTCTGGCGGGAGGAGGCGCCTATGTCACCGGCGCTGACGCCGATGCCCGTGTCACCGCGGGCGCTGCTCTCGACGTCGTCAATGCCCTGGCCTGCATCGGCACCGCCGTCGCCCTCTACCCGCTGGTCAGCACCTGGGCCCCAGGGCGTGCCGTGGGCTTCGTGGCCTCACGCGTTCTCGAAGCGGCTGTGGTGCTCACCGGGGTGGCCTGCGTACTTGGCGTGCTGGCCCTGCGGCAACAGGTGGCCGCGCGAGGTCTCGACGAGACAGCGGCGCAAGCTGCCGCCGCGGGCCTCATCGCCGTTCGGGATGCAACGTTCCTGCTCGGGCCGGGACTCATACCCGCCCTCAACGCCGTCCTGCTCGGCTCAGCCCTCCTGGCCGCGCGGGCGCTTCCGCGGATCATCCCTGCGGCGGGGCTCGTCGGTGCACCGCTGCTGCTCGCCTCAGCGACAGGCACCCTCTTCGGGGTCACCGGCCAGACGTCCTCGCTGGCCGCTGTCGCCGTCGTCCCGATCTTCCTCTGGGAGCTCTCCCTGGGCCTGTGGATGCTGGTGCGCGGGCTGCACCTGCCCACCGTTGACACCATCGTCGACGGCGCCCCTCGCGCCCGAGGCCTCAGGAGCGGCGCGAGGGCCACCCTGCCTCGTGGAGCCGCTCGACGGCGTCGAGCACGAGGTCCAGTGCGAAGCTGAACTCGAAGTCCTCGTCGCAGCCCTGCCCCACGGTGGTCAGATCGCCGCCGGTTGCGGCCAGGGCGATCGCGACGATGTGCGGGTACTGGGCGCTGAAGGCCGCAACCTCTGCCGCCGAGGGCGCAGCCGCAGGCTCCGGCAGCCCCCCCGACACCGACGGAGGTGGAGCGGTGAACGCCTCAGGGCTGAAACCCCACACGCGATGGCCCAGCAGGTGCATCGCATGGTGGGTGAGGTCTGCGGAGACGCCTCCTGCCATGAACGCGCCCGCCACGCGGTCCAGATGGGACAGCACCGCCGGGCTGCGCACCGTGCTCGTCTCGATGAGGCGGCGCAGCCACGGATGCTGCTGCAGCACGGCACGCGCCGACAGCGCATGTGAGCGGACCGCCTCCTTCCACGGCAGGCCCGGTGCGGGAGCCGCAAAGCGGGAAATCATGGCGTCGACGAGGCCGGCCATCAGGTCGTCCTTGCCGGCCACGTGCCGGTAGAGAGCCATGGGGACGACGTCGAGCTCGCCCGCCAACCGACGCATCGTGACGGCGTCCGTGCCCTCGGCGTCAGCCAGCGCCGTGGCTGCAGAGAGGGCTCGCTCGCGCGTCAGCGGTGTGCGGGCGCGGTCAGGCGGGTCCGGTGAGTCAGACGGCTCGGACGACTCAGAACGCTCGGACGACGCGGAGTGCACCGCTGCATCCTCGCCGCTCGCGCCGACGTCGGAAGAGTGTCAGGCCACGTCAGCGTTCATCGCCGCGACGAAGTCGCGCTTCACCTCGCGCCACGCCTCGTCGGTCATGGTGCGCCGCCAGTACGGCGAGCACGACATCGCCGACCGCTCCAGGCCGCGCTCGGCGAGCAGGTGGCGGCGCACCGCGCGGATCTCCTCGGCCTCGCCGTGCACAAAAGCGTGGACGACGCCGTCGCGCCAGGTCAGCGCCCGTGTCGCCTCCACCAGCAGCGCGCCGTCATGGGCCGCGTCGCCGGTGCGGTGGAGCCACGCGACGTCGGCGCCGTCGGGCGCGACCAGCGGCACCTCGTGCTCCGGGCCGTCGCACACGAGCCGCACCACCACGGATGCGTCGTCCGGAAGCACCTCCAGAGAGGCAGCGATGGCCGGCAGAGCCGACTCGTCACCGAGCATGACGTGCCAGGCGGCCTCGGGATCTGGCCGGTACCCGGAGGCAGGTCCCTCGAAGACGAGCACGTCGCCGGGCTGAGCCGCCGCTGCCCACGGCCCCGCGACGCCCGAGGTCCCGTGGACGACGAAGTCGATCGCGAGCTGGCGGGCGTCGTCGTCCCACGAGCGCACCGTGTACCGCCGCCGCGCCGGCATCTGCTCGCGCGGGAGGCCCGCCTCACGCAGCGCCTGGGGGTCGAACACCGGGCCGTAGGCGGCGCCCGGCGCGGGGATCGCGATGTTGACGTAGGCGTCGGTGCCCTCGGCGGGCCGGAACCCGTCAAGGCCCGGCCCATCGAGGACGACGCGCACCAGCGTCGGCGTCAGACGCTCGACTCGCACCACTTCACCATGCATCCCGCCATGCTAGACGGAATTTAGGTTACCCTTAGTTCAGCCCCAGCACTGCTTCGAGGCCCAGTCGGTGCCCTTGCTGTAGAGGCCGTCCGCGGGCTTGTCAGTGACCAGCTGGGACCCCGTGTTGAAGAACGCCAGCCCCGGGGAGGACTGCGGCACGTCGCCCGTCAGGGCGTGGTCGATGACGGCGTCGATGCCCAGGCGCGCCATCCGCAGCGGGAACTGCATCGCCGTCGCGCCGATCGCCCCGTCAGCGGTGGCTTTGATGCCCTCGCAGCCGCCGTCGATGGAGACGACGACGACCTTGTCCGCCCGGCCCGCTGCGACGAGCGCGGTGTGAGCGCCCAGCGCGGAACCCTCGTTGATCGTGTACACGAGGTTGATCGCCGGGTCCTTGGCGAGCAGCTTCTCCATGGCGGCCTGGCCGCCCTCCTTGTCCCCGTTGGTGGTCTCGTGCCCGACGATGCGCGGGTCGGACTCGTCACCGATGACCTTGGGGTCAGCGAGGTCGATGCCGAAGCCCGTCAGGAACCCCTGGTCACGGGCGACGTCCACCGGGACGTGGGCGGGGGTGAGGTCGAGCATGGCGATCCGCGCCGTCGCCGGGTCGACCTTCGTCGCGGCCCACTGACCGATCGAGCGGCCCGCGGTGAAGTTGTCCGTGGCGAAGGTCGTGTCGACGGCGTCCGCCGGGTCCGTGGGCGAATCGAGCGCGACGACGAGCAGCCCGGCCTTGCGGGCCTCGGCGATGGCCGGCAGCACATCGGCCCCAGACGGGGTGATGAGGATGCCCTTGGCGTCGGCCGCGATGAGCTTCTTGATGGCATCGATCTGGGTGGCGGTGTCGGTCTCGCCCTTACCGGCGTAGGAGCGCACGTCGACCCCGAGGGCCTTGCCCTCCTGCTCGGCGCCGGCGCGCAGCGCCTTGAAGTAGCCGCTGTCAGCGGACTTCACGATGATGCCCACCACGGGCTTGTCGGACGACGCGGCGTCACTGGATGCGGCACCGCAGCCCGCGCTTGCGAACAGTGCGGCGCCCGCGAGGGCCGCGGCGACGAGCCGGGCGCGGGTGGGGCGCACGGTGCCGGTTGAGGTGGACGAGGGGTCAGGGGTGGTGGAGGCGGTCATGGCTGCTCAGCTCCGGGACGTCGGGGGAAGTGTGGGGGCGGCGATCAGACGCTGATCGGCGGCGCGGATCACGTGCGGCTCAGTACCGGAACTGGGCCAGGTTGTCGCGCATGGAGACGGACAGCTCCGACAGCTCCCGGGACGACGAGCTGGCGGTGGACGCCGCGCCCTTCGTCTGGTTGCTCGTCTCGACGACGGCCGCGATGGCCTGCGCGATGCTCGTCGACTGCGACGAGATGTCCGTGACGTTGCGGGCCATCTCCGCCGTCGTCGCGGACTGCTCCTCCACGGCTGAGGAGATGGTGAGCTGCTTCTCGTGGATGGTGCCGATCACCGAGCTGATCTCGGCGATCCGCTCCACCGCGAGCGCGGTGGTCTTCTGGATGGCGTCGATCTTGGCGGTGATGTCCTCGGTGGCGCGGGCGGTGCCCTGCGCGAGGTCCTTGACCTCGCTGGCGACCACCGCGAAGCCGCGACCGGCTTCACCGGCGCGTGCGGCCTCGATGGTGGCGTTGAGCGCGAGGAGGTTGGTCTGAGCGGCGATCGTGGTGATCGTCTGGATGATCTCGCCGATCTCGGTGCTCGCGGTGTCGAGGTCGGCCACGGCCTGGGAGGTCTCGGCGGCAGCGGTGACGGCACCGGAGGCGACCTGGGAGACCGAGCTGGCTTGCTGGGAGATCTCGGCGATGGAGGCCGTCATCTCCTCCGTGGCGGCGCTGATGGTGGACGCGGCGATCGAGACCTGCTGTGCCGAACCCGCGACGACGCTGGTCTGGGCAACTGACGCTTCTGACGCCGTCGTGAGGTCGACGGCCACGTGGTCCATGCCCTGGGAGGCCTCGGCCAGTGTCGAGGCTGACTGCGAGAGGGAGGCGATGGTGCCGCGCAGGGAGCGCAGCGCGGCGCCGAGGGCCCGGCCCATGTCACCGATCTCGTCACGGTCGTGTTCGTCGACCTCGGCGGTCAGGTTGCGCTTCTCGACCTGCTGCAGGGAGGAGACCATGCGGCGCACCGGCACGAGGACGGAGCGGCCGACCCACACGTTGGCGACGATGAGCACGATCAGGCCGACCAGGCCACCCACGCACAGCCCCATGACGGCCCGGGAGCGGATCTCTTCGGCCTGGGCGCGGGCCTGGTGCGCCTCGGCGTCGATGAGGTCACCGACCACCTTCTGCTGCAGCGTGATCGCAGCGGCGGAGGCGGCGAGCTGGCCCAGCATGGACCGGCCCAGGTCGCTGCGGGGGTCGACCTTGGGGAGCACGGCCATCTGCTCCTGCGCGCTGGCCATGTACGCCTCGTAGTCCGTCTTGAGCGGCGTGACGGCGTTGCGCGTCCGCGTCGAGAGGATGCTGGTGTCGAGGGCCTTCCAGTCGTCAGCGGAAGCCTTCTGCGCTGTCGTGAACGCGGCCATGGCGGCGTCCGCGTTGGTGCCGCCGCCGGACAGGAGCGCGTCACGCAGTGATACCTGCGCCTGCTCGATGCGCTCCGCGAGCGCCGTCATCCGCGCGTCGGCCCCGCTCAGCTCGAGCGCGTGCGTGCTGCTCGCGGAGACAGAACCGAGGGTGGCTACGGCGGAGCCCGACAGCGCGGCGACAAGGACGGCGCCGGTGCCGGCCAGCAGCGTGAGCTTGGCCTTGATGGTGAAGCGACGGCGCTTCAGGGCGCTGAGGGGCACGAGGACCTCCGGACGGGCCGGTGTGCGTCTCACACCGATGTGTCCCAGATCGGCCCCTCAGCGCTCCACTGAAGCGATGACGAGTGAAGGTCCCCCCAAGGGGGTGCCTCCACGGGGTTCGATGACCGCTCCGGTCAATCCCCTGGTCACTGGCTGCGCGAGCGCAGCAACCACAGCGGATCGTCGAGGAAGCGGCGCGCGCACTCCAGTGATCCCGGGAGTTGGGCGTCGAACAGGCCCGGCGGCAGGGCGTCGGCGCGGTGGCCGGTGGTCCAGCCCAGCATCTGCACCCGTCGCAGCATCGACAGGGCGCAGGCGTGCAGCAGGTCTGCCTCCGACAGCGGGGCCACCTCCCGGTAGCCCGCCACCCACGCCTGGGCCATGGCCGGGGCGTAGGGCTCGTGCTCGACGAAGCTCAAGGCGGCGGCGAAGTCGTAGAGGTAGTAGCCGAAGCCGCAGTCGTCGAAGTCGATGACGGTGAGGGCGCCGTCGTCGTCGGCCATGATGTTGGAGGGGCGCAGGTCCGCGTGGATGAGTCCCCAGTGGGGCGGCTCGGCGGGTAGATCGGCCAGCAGCTCCAGGGCTCGGTTCTGGGCGCGTCCGAGCAGCAGCTCGTCCTCGAGGTGCTCGACGGCGGGCTCCCACGGGCCCCAGCGGGCCGTAGGGCCGACCAGGTCGGGGATGCTCCACGTGAATCGCTCGAAGTCGTGCGGCGCCTCCCACTGACGCGAGTGAGCGTGGAAGAGGGCGGACCAGCGGCCGATGGTGCGGTAGCAGGAGGCGGGGTCGTCCAGGTCTTCCAGCGGCGAGCCGTTGACGAAACGCGTGGAGACACACGCCCAGCCGTGGCCGCGGGTGTCCTTGACGACGGCGGTGAACCCGCCCCGCAGCGTGAGTACCGGGTCGATGAGGCGCACCTCGTCGAGGGAGTGCAGTGCTCCCAGCCACGCGAGCTCGCTGGCGATGGCCGCGGGGCCACCCACGTATCCCGGCTGCGACACGCGGACGACGCCCACGGGTCGTCCGTCCAGGTCGAGGCGGAAGGTGGCGTTCTCCGAGACGGTGATGAGCGGCATGTCCACCCGCATCGGTTCCAACCCCCACGCCGCGCACACGCCGCGGTGGAGCCAGTACGGAGCGGGCGCTCCCTGCGACAGCGCGTCGAAGGCGTGCAGCGAGACCTCGGTACGCGGCTGGCCTTCCTCGGGAACAGGCTCCCCGCCCGGGGCTGTCATGGCGGTCACCACGTCAGCCTCGCCGTCGGATGCCCGCCGAGGTGGCGGCGAAACAGGTCCTTAACTCGGCTGCCGCAGACTCCGCCCGTGCCCACGCGCTCGACCATCATGGACACCAACAGCTTCCGCCCTGAGGACGCCGAGGGAGTCAGCGAGCGCACGCTCGCCCTCACGCGCCGCCGGTCGCAGCTGCTGGGCCCGGCCTACCGCCTCTTCTACCGCGACCCGGTGCACCTCGTGCGGGGCATCGGGAGCCACCTGTTCGACGTCGACGGCGAGCGCTACCTCGACGTCTACAACAACGTGGCCAGCGTCGGGCACTGCCACCCCCGTGTCGTCGCGGCCGTGCAGGAACAGGTGGCCACGCTCAACACCCACACCCGGTACCTGCACGAGGCGGTGCTCGACTACGCCGAGGACCTGCTCTCCACAGCACCCGACGAGATCGGCCAGCTCATGCTGCTGTGCACGGGCTCGGAAGCCAACGACCTCGCCGTCCGCGTGGCCCAGGCTCATACCGGTGCGCGCGGCGTGATCATCTCCGCCGAGGCCTACCACGGCAACACCGACACCGTCTCGCAGCTCTCGCCGGCCCTCGGGACCGCCCAGCCGATCGGCACCTGGGTCCGCACCGTGCCCGCTCCGGATGCGCGGTTGGCTGCCGCAGAGGGCTCCGACGACGTCGCGGTGTGGTTCGCGAGCAAGGTGGCAGCCGCCGCTGACGACCTCGCCGCCGCAGGTCACGGCGTCGCGGCGCTCCTGGCCGATTCGATCTTCTCCTCCGACGGCGTCTACCCCGACCCGGCCGGCTTCCTGGCCCCCGCCGTGGACGCCGTGCGCGCTCGCGGCGGGGTGTTCATCGCCGACGAGGTGCAGCCCGGCTTCGCACGAACCGGCCGGGCGTTCTGGGGCTTCGCGGGACACGGGGTGGTGCCGGAACTCATCACTACCGGCAAGCCCATGGGCAACGGCATCCCCGTCTCGGGGCTGCTCGCGCGCCCGGAGGTGCTGGCGTCCTTCGCCGGGCACCTGCCCTACTTCAACACCTTCGGGGGCAACCCGGTGTCCGTCGCCGCCGCGCAGGCCGTTCTCGACGTCATCCGCGACGAGGACCTCCAGGGCAACGCGCTCCGTGTCGGCACCGCTCTCCAGGACGACCTGCGCACGCTGGCCGCCCGCACGGACCTCCTGGGCGAGGTGCGCGGATCCGGCCTGTACATCGGCCTGGAGGTGGTCGACCCGGAGACCGGCGCCGGGTCGAAGGCGCTAGCCCTCGACGTCGTCGAGGCGCTGCGGCAGCGCCGCGTGCTGACCTCGGTCTGCGGTGCCGGCGGCGACGTCCTCAAGTTGCGTCCGCCGCTGGTGTTCAGCCGCGCGGACGCCGCGTGGCTGCTCGAGGCCCTGGACGATGCTGCGCGCGCCGTCGGCTTGACCCGCAGGGCCGCAGGTTGAGCCGACGGTGCTGGTGAAACCGTGCTAGCGGGCGGACGAGGTCAGACGGACAGGACGGTGCCGACGCTCAGACGGTCGGGGTTGGACCCGATGACCGCGACGTTGGCGGCGTGCAGCGCCTGCCAGGTCGTGCCCGTGGAGGCGGCGATGCGCGACAGGGTGTCGCCGGGCTTCACGGTGTAGCTGTTCCCGGAACCCGCTGTGCTCGCTGCGGATGCGGTAGATCCGGCGGACCCAGTGCGCTGGCTGGAGCGTGAGGCAGCCGGCGCCTCGCGGGAGGCAGTCACCTCCGAGGCGCTGCCGTCGCGTGCATCGGCTGAGGTGAGGCCGAGCTTCGCGGAGCATGAGGGCCAAGCTCCCCACCCCTGGGCCGCGAGCACCTTCTCGGCGACGGCGATCTGCTGCTCGCGGGAGGCGAGGTCGGCTCGGGAGGCGTACTGAGCACCGCCGAACCCGCGCCAGGTACTGGCGGAGAACTGCAGGCCTCCGTAGTAGCCGTTGCCGGTGTTGATCGACCAGTCGCTGGTGCTCTCGCACGCGGCGAGGCGGTCCCAGGTGCTGGGTGAGGCGGCCTGCGCTGCGGTGCCCGACAGGGCGACCAGAGGCGCTGCGGCCAGGGATGCGGCTGCTGCGAGGGCGAGCAGGCGACGGCGGGTGCTTCGGACCGGGGCGGGTGTCTGCTGCGTCATCAGGGGGCCCAGGCTGACACACATCACGGAGAGTGTCGAAGATGGTCTTCAAAGGCCTCTGATGTCACTACCGGTGACGAATGGGTGGGAGGTGCTCCCGCCGCAGGTCAGATGGAGAGAACCTGTCCGACGAAGATGCGGTGCGGGTTGCTCCCGATCACGGAGGCGTTGGCCGAGTAGATCGCCTGCCAGGTGGTGCCCTGGGCCGCGGCGATCTTGCCGAGCGTGTCACCCGGCGCGACCGTGTACGTACCGCTTGCGGCGCGGTCAGCGGAGCGGGACACCGACGGGGTGCGCTGCGCGGCGACGTCCTCCGTCGAGGGTGCGGCCCCGGCTGAGCCGGCCTTGTCCGCGGCGCCCAGGCCCAGCTTGCGCGAGCACGCCGGCCAAGCGCCCCACCCCTGGGTGTCGAGCACCTTCTCGGCGATGGCAATCTGCTGCTCGCGGCTGGCCAGGTCGGCGCGGGAGGCGTACTGGCCTCCACCGAACCCCTTCCAGGTGCCGGCGGAGAACTGCAGGCCGCCGTAGTAGCCGTTGCCGGTGTTGATGCCCCAGTCGCCCGTGCTCTCGCACTGCGCCAGACGGTCCCACGTGGCACCCGAGGCAGCGGAGGCCGGCGCAGCAGCAGCGACCACCGGCACCACAGCCACGGCCGCCGTGGCTGCCACGCCGACCGCCGTGCGGGTCAGTCGGCTGGGCTCGGGCTGCGCGCGGTGGCGGGCGGTACGGCTCACAGGTGACCTCCGTGTCGACGCTGGTGCCGACGGTCCTCGGGGTCCGGCGAGCTCCTGCTCGACCGGGCGTTCACCCACAACCTACGGACGGGCTGTCCGCGCCTGGGGGCTTTTGGGTGAACTTGTGGATGACGCGCCGCCATCTGCCACGCCGTACCGTCATGAGGTGCCCCCGGATGGCCCAGCGCGCACCGATCCGCACACAAGCTCTCCCGGCGAGGCTGGCGCGGTTCCGCGGACGGTGCTGCACGTCGACCTCGACGCCTTCTACGCGTCCGTGGAGCAGCGCGACAAGCCGTCGCTGCGAGGCAAGCCCGTCGTCGTCGGGGGCACCGCCTGGCGCGGGGTGGTGGCCACCGCCTCCTACGAGGCCCGGGCCTTCGGTGTCGGGTCAGCGATGCCCACGGCGGCAGCCCGACGGGCCTGCCCCTGGGCCGCCTACCTGCACCCGCGCTTCGCCGCCTACCGCGCCGCGTCCGCGCGGGTCATGGCGCTCCTGGCCGAGCTCGCCGGGCCGCCGGGCCTGCTGGAGCCGCTCTCGCTCGACGAGGCGTACGTCGAGCTGACGGCGTCGTCTTCCGGTCCCGACGACGAGGCGGTGCTCGCCGCGGCGGCCGCCTTCCGTGAGCGCGTCCGCATCGAGGTGGGGCTCACGGCGTCGGTGGGGGTGGGCACGAGCAAGCTCGTGGCCAAGATCGCCTCCGACCTGCGCAAACCCGACGCGCTGCTCGTGGTGCCCGCGGGTGCGGAGCGCACCGTGCTGGCGCCGTTGGGCGTGCGCGCGCTGCCCGGGGTGGGACCCGCCACCGAGGCACGCCTGGCGACGCTCGGGGTGAGCACGGTGGGGCAGCTGGCGGCCACCGACGAGCGCGAGCTGGTCTCGCTGCTGGGACGGGCCTCGGGCACCGCCCTGCACGCCGCCGCCCTCGGACTGGATCCGCGACCGGTGGTACCCGAGCGCGAGGCGAAGTCCGTGAGTGCCGAGGAGACGTTCACCACCGACGTCGTCGACAGGGGCGTGCTCGCAGCGGAGCTGGCGCGTATGGCGGCTCGAGTGGCCGACCGATTGCTGGCCTCGGGGTTGCGGGGCCGGACGGTGACCGTCAAGGCCCGCCGCTACGACTTCTCCACCCTCGCCCGATCGGCCACCACCGGCCCAGGCAGTGGAGGTGCGGGCAGTGGAGGTGTGGCGACCGCGGAGGAGATCGTCGCCGCCGCCACCCCCCTGCTCGCGGCCATCGACGCCACTGGCGGGCTGCGGCTGCTCGGCGTGGGTGTCTCGGGGCTGGTCGGTGCTCTGGACGGGCTCGAGGAGCCGATCCAGGGTGACCTGCTCGCCGAGCTCGACGCACCGCTCGTCCGCGCCGCGGAGGGCGACCACAGCGGTCACGAGCACGAGGGCAGGGACGATGACGACGACGGCGGCGACGTGCCGCCACCTCCCCCGCCTCCCGCAGAGCACCCGGAGGTCCTCGAGCGCCCGGGACGCACGGCGGTCACCTGGATCCCCGGACAGGACGTGGTCCACGTGGATCACGGCATGGGGTGGGTACAGGGATCCGGCGTCGGCAGAGTGACGGTCCGCTTCGAGGGGCCGCACACCGGTGTCGGGCGGGTGCGGACCTTCGCCGTCGACGACCCCGATCTGGCCCCCACCGACCCACCGGAGTGGGTGACGTGGTCCGATCGGTCGCCTACAGGCCGCAGCCGATGATGCGCCTGGGGCTGTTGAGATTCCTGAGGTGAATGTGGCGTGCCGATACCCGGGGAGCCAGATCATGGGGCACACTGGGGGTGCGCGGCAGTGTCCGAAGCACCAAGCCACAGCTCCGAGTGACAGTCCCGAGCTGGCAGCTTTCCCCGGACCGCCCACCAGATCACCTCTCGCGCCGCGCCGGCGTGACGCCCCGGCGAGAGGTGGCCCGCCACCCAGTGCCGCCCCGGGACGACCCCGGCGACGCGCGCCGGACAGGCCCGCGCCGCGCCCCTCCGCGCGCCGGGGCCCGAGAGGAACCTCCTGACCATGTCGCCTGTCAACACCCCCGGCCACAGCAACCCCGGCCACCACAACCCCGGCCACGCCTCCCCGGGCCGTGCCGCGGGAGGCGCTGCCCGCGAGGGCGGCGCTGAGGGCGGCGCTCCGCGCCGTCGCCGCGGCGGTCGCGGGCGCGGCAACGGCGGCCAGGGCGGCTTTCAGGGCGGCGGCCAGGGTGGATCCACCACCGGCGCCGCTCAGGGTCGCGCCACGTCGTCCCGGTCCCTCGCACCCGGGTCCCTCGCGCCGGGCGCTCCGCCGGTGGGGTCCGCCCAGGCCGCGACCTCGCTACCCCCGGCTCAGCGCAGCGCGCAGGTGCCAACCACCCCGGCGGCTGCCCCCTCCACGTCGGCTCCCGTCATCCCGGCGACCCCGGCAATCCCCGCAACGGCGCAGGTCGCCGGCACCGGGGCCTCCTTCGCCGAGCTCGGCGTGCCGGCCCCCCTCGTCGCGGCGCTCGAGGCGCGCGGCGTCACCAGCCCGTTCCCCATCCAGGCCGCCACGCTGCCGGACACCCTTGCCGGGCGCGACGTGCTCGGCCGTGGTCGCACCGGGTCGGGCAAGACCATCGCCTTCGCGCTGCCCCTCGTGGCCCGGGTGGCCGCCGGCCCGGCCCCGCGCAGCCCGCGCCGTCCTCGCGGTCTTGTGCTGGCCCCCACGCGTGAGCTCGCCACCCAGATCGCCGCGACCGTCGAGCCGCTGGCCGAGGCCGCCGGCCTGCGCACCACGGTCATCTTCGGCGGCGTGCCGCAGGGCCGCCAGGTCAGCGCGCTGGCCGCCGGTGTCGACCTGCTCATCGCCTGCCCCGGCCGCCTCGAAGACCTCCTGCGTCAGCGCGAGCTGACGCTGGACGGCGTCGAGGTCACCGTCCTGGACGAGGCCGACCACATGGCCGACCTGGGCTTCCTGCCCGGCGTCAAGCGCCTCCTGGAGGCCACCCCTCGCGGTGGCCAGCGCCTGCTGTTCTCCGCAACGCTGGACAACGGTGTGGACGTCATCGTCAAGCGGTTCCTCGTCAACCCGTTGACGCACTCCGTGGACAGCGCCGCCGCGCCGCCGCCGGCGATGACCCACCACGCGCTCCACGTGGCCGACGCAGGCGCCAAGACCGACGTGGTCCAGCACCTCGCCTCCGGCACCGGGCGTCGTGTGCTGTTCCTGCGGACCAAGCACCAGGCGAAGAAGCTGGCCAAGCAGCTGACCGCCGCTGGGATCCCCGCGGTGGACCTGCACGGCAACCTCTCGCAGAACGCCCGCGTGCGAAACCTCGACGCCTTCACCTCCGGTGAGGTCAAGGTCATGGTCGCCACCGACATCGCGGCCCGCGGCATCCACGTCGACGACGTCGAGCTCGTCGTCCACGTCGATCCCCCGACCGAGCACAAGGCCTACCTGCACCGATCCGGGCGCACCGCCCGCGCCGGGTCCGGCGGTGACGTCGTGACCGTCGTGCTGCCCGAGCAGGCCCGCGAGGTGGCGCAGATGATGCGCCAGGCGCGCGTCTCCGCCGAGCAGCACCAGCGCACCACGGCGGCGTCGCCGGTGGTGATCGAGCTCACCGGTGAGGTGGCCCCGCACGTCGAGCCTGCGCCGCCGGCGCCCCCGGCCGCTCCGGCGCGCTCCGGCGCTCCCCGGTCTTCCGGGGCATCCCGCAACGGCGCTAACGGCGGTAACGGTGGCGGCGCGCGACGTGGCGGCGGGCGTTCGCGCGGTGCCGCGGGGACGGGCGGCGGAAGCCGTCGCGGCGGCCAGGAAAGGCTCACCTCATATCGCTGAGGGCAGCCTCACCGAATATCGAAAGGGTCTCGTGATTTATCACGATCGGGCGCTGACCAGCGGCGTTGCATAAGGCGAAGTCAATCTCGAGCCGATATGGTGAAGGCACGGAATTCTTCGTCAACACCCTGGAGGTCACCGTGGCCACGCTCGAGATGCCCCCTGTCACCGAGTGCACCGTCGCCGGTTGCTCCTACAACCACGATGGCTGCCACGCCTTCGCGATCACCGTCGGCTCCGCTGACGGCTCCGCGGACTGCGGCACGTTCATTCCGCTCGGCACCAAGGGCGGCCTGGACAAGGTCGTGGCCCAGGTGGGTGCCTGCTCGCGCAGCAACTGCACCTTCAACGCCGACCTCGAGTGCACCGCGAGCTCGATCCGCGTCGGCGCCGGGGCCAGCGGCTCCGACACCGCAGCCTGCCTGACCTTCACCGCCGCCTGACCTCACGGGCGCTTCACGTCCAGACGACCGCCGGTCGCCACCTCGGGTGGCGGCCGGCGGTCGTCGTTGGTGACGCAGGGCGCACACTGGTCCTGACATGCCGCCCACCACCGCCCCCGTCCCCCCGTGGCGCGCCTGGTTGGTCTGGGGCGTCGGCGTGGCCGCGTACGTCGTCGCCATCCTCCAGCGGACGTCCTTCGGTGTCGCCGGGCTCGACGCGGTGGACCGGTTCGACACCACGGCTGCCGCCGTCTCGGCGTTCACCGTGCTGCAGCTGCTGGTCTACGCGGTGCTCCAGGTGCCCGCCGGGGTGCTGCTGGACAGGTTCGGCACCCGCCGCCTCGTGGTCACCGGTGGCCTGCTCATGGCCGGTGGCCAGCTCGTGCTGGCCTTCGGGGAGGTGCTACCGCTGGCCGTGGCCGGTCGCGTGCTCGTCGGCGCCGGCGACGCACTCACCTTTATCAGCGTGCTGCGCCTGGTGGGCGCGTGGTTCCCGGCGCGGCAGGCGCCCGTGGTCACACAGCTCACCGGGCTCCTCGGCCAGATCGGACAGATCCTCTCCGCGGTGCCGCTCGTTGCGCTGCTGTCAGGGTCGGGATGGACGGCGGCGTTCACCTCGGCGGCGGCGCTCGGCGTACTCGCCGTCGTCCTCGTCGCTGTCGTCGTCCGTGACGCGCCCCACACCCGCACCCGGTCGGGCCCTCCACTGAGCTGGGCCACCGCCGGCAAGGACCTGACCCGCGCCTGGAGCCAGCCCGGCACGCGCCTGGGGCTGTGGAGCCACTTCGTCACCCAGTTCCCCGGCACGGTGTTCGCCCTCATGTGGGGCTTTCCCTTCCTCGAGCGAGGGGAGGGCGTGCCGCAGGAGGTCGTGAGCACGTTGTTCACGGTGTACGTCGTCGCGGGTCTGGTCGCGGGACCGCTCCTGGGGGTGCTCGTGGCGCGGCACCCGCTGCGCCGCTCGTGGCTCGTGCTGACCATCGTGGCGGCGAATGCCGCCGGCTGGACAGCGGTCATCGCCTGGCCCGGGCCGGCGCCCCTGTGGCTGCTGACGCTGCTCGTGCTGGCCCTCGCCAGCGGCGGGCCCGGGTCGATGGTCGGCTTCGACTACGCGCGCACCTTCAACCCGGCCGATCGCCAGGGCACCGCCACGGGCATCGTCAACGTCGGCGGTTTCGTGGCGAGCCTGGTCACCGTGCTCGCCGTGGGCGTGGTGCTCGACGCCACCGGGGGTGACTACTCCCTTGACGACTTCCGCACGGCGTTCAGTGTCCAGTACGCCGTCTGGGCTGTCGGCGTGGTCGGCGTACTCGTGAGCCGGCGTCAGGTGCGCTCCCGCCTGGCTGCGGAGGGAGTGGTGATCCCTCCCCTGCGGACCTCGCTGGCGGAGCGGTTCAGGCGGGAGGGACGGGGATGACGGGCAGCGAGCCCGTGGTCACCGGGTCCGGCGGGGCCAGGTCGCTCGGGCGCAGCCGGTACACGCGCAGGTGCAGGTCGTAGTACTTGTCGGTCTCGCCGACCCATTCCATGCCAATGCGCCGAGCGCTCCACTCGCCGCGCTCGTTGCCCGGCCGCACCACGGCGAACACCTCGGCCGCACCCTGGGCGAACGCCCACGCCGCCAGCGCCCGCGCGCCCTCGGTGGCGTAGCTGTGCCCCCAGTGCTCCGGCGCCAGCTGCCAGGCGATCTCGACGTCCTCCCCGTGGGGCGGCATGGTGCGCAGGACGAGTGCGCCGACCACGACGTCATCCTCCTTGCGGGCCAGGGCCCAGCGCCCGACGAACTGGCCGGCGTCGTCTCCCGGGCGTCCGTGTTCGGCGCGCCACTGCTCGATGAGGGCGGACATGGCCGCCTCGTCGGGCACGGCGTCGGCAGCCGGGGCGAGCCAGCGAGAGACCTGCTCGTTGCCGAACACCGCCAGCGCCGCGGCGGCGTCGGAACTCTCCCAGTTGCGCACGACGAGGCGTTCGGTGGTCACCAGGTGGGTCACGCCGACACCGTAGCGAACGCTGCTGAGGTGGCTATCCGAGGAAGATCGCTACCCGGTGGGTGACGATGCTGGGGTGCCCGGTTCCGAACGACGTCCCGACAGATGCGTCCGCGACGCCGACGTCGTGCTGCTCGGCGGCGGCGGCGCGGGCATCGCGGTGCTGCACCACCTGGCGCTGCACCTGCTGCGCCAGCAGCATCGGCGCCCGCTGCGCGTCGTCGTCGTCGATCCCCTCGACAGGCTCGTCCACCGGCCTTCCGATCGAACCTGGTGCTCGTGGCTGCCGCGAGGCGGCCCGAGCGAGGCGGTGCTGGCGCCGGCCGTGCACCGCTGGTGGGACACCGTGCACCTGGTGGCCGCCGACGGCACCGACGTGCCGTTGGACCTCGCACCGCTGCGCTACGTCATGGTCCGCGGGGAGGACTACTACGCCCACGTGGCGGAGGTCGTGGGGCGCGCGCAGGCGAGTGGGAGCCTGCAGCTGGAGCATGCGGCGGAGCTCGCGGAGGGCGTCGAGGAGCACGACGACGGCGTGCGCGTGATCTTGCCGCGGGCAGCCCTGCGGACGCGCACCCTGCTCGACTCCCGGCCCGCGCCGCCGTCCCGGCCGGGTGCGTCGAGCCTCGTGCAGGAATTCCTGGGACGCCGGTTCCGCCTGCCCGGCGCGGGGATCGACGCCGACCGCGCTGTGCTCATGGACTTCTCCGTGCCCCAGCCTGACGTCGGTCTCGCCTTCGGCTACTGCCTGCCGACCGACTCCGCGTCTGTGCTGGTGGAGCACACCGCGTTCGTCCCCCGGTCCCTGGGGCAGGTGCACCACGCCGCTGCCCTGGACGCTTATCTGCCCCGTGCTCTGGGGACGACGGCGAGCGCCGACCTGCGCGTGGAGCACGAGGAGACCGGCACCATTCCCATGACCGACGCGCCGTTCCCGCAGCGCCCGCCCGCTCCTCCCGGAGCACGCCGCAGCCGTGTGGTGAAGCTGGGGACGGCGGGCGGCGCGGTACGTCCTTCCACGGGATACGCCTTCAGCGCTATGCAGCGCGCAGCCCGCGCGCTGGCCGGCCAACTGGCAGCCGGGGTACCGGGGGACCGGCTCGACCTCCCGCGCCCGTACCCGCGCAGGCACGCGTGGATGGATGCGCTCCTGCTGCGCGCCCTCCTCGACGGGCCGCGGCGCGGGGGCATCGACGGTCCGGAGTTCTTCGTGAGGTTGTTCACCAGCAATCCGCCGCAGCGCGTGCTGCGCTTCCTGGACGGGCTGACGTGCCCGACCGAGGAGCTCGCGCTGATGGCCACCTCCCCGCGCGGGCCGATGCTGCGGGCGGCGGCCGCGGACGCCGCCTGGCGCCTGGGGGTTGGCCGATGAACCTCTCGACCGACGCACCTCTGCACCGGCGGTGGTCCGTCCGGCGGCTTCTGCTCGTGGCGGCAGCCGTCCTGGTCGCGGCAGTGGTGGCCATCGGAGCAGATGTGCTGCACCAGGGCCTTCTCAGCCGCCTCGACGCACCGGCGAAGGAGCTGGGGGAGCGCCTGCGCTCCCCGGACCTCACCCCGGCGGTACGCCTGCTCTCCGACCTCGGCACCACGCCGTACCGGGCAGTGCTGGCCGCTGCGCTCGTGGTGCCCCTGGCCGTGCGGTGGCGAACGTGGCGACCCGTCGTCTATGGCGTACTCGTGGTGGGCCTGGCGCCGGCGGTGAGTGCGAGCACCAAGCGGCTCGTCGACAGACCGCGCCCGCCGGCGGCCGACGCGCTCGAGGCGCCGCTGGACCCGTCCTTCCCCAGCGGTCACGCCACCGCCTCGGCGGCGCTGGCCACCGGCATGGCACTCCTGGCGGTCTGCGCGGTGCGCTCCGCGTGGGCGCGGATCGCCGTCGTGGCTGCGGCCGGGGTGTTCGCCCTCGTCGTGGGGCTCACGCGGGTGTACATCGGGGCGCACTGGATCACCGACGTCCTCGCCGGGTGGTGCACCGGGGCGGCCGTCGCCCTGGTGCTCGCCGCAGCGGTCAGGCCATGGGTCAGGCCGGGGGCCGATTCTGTCAATTCTTCTTGACAACCCTCGCCAGCGTCAATCAACCTTGACGTCGTGGGAGTCCACGACGAGGAGGTGGCGGCCTTGGCGGCACTGGTGTCGCGAGCCGGTGATGACGACCCGCTCCAGGCCCTGGCAGCCCTGGCCGCTGCTCGCCGGGAGCTGGAGACGCTCGAGATGCTCGCGGTGCGCCGGGCGCGTGTGCGTTCGGCATCTTGGGCCGCGATCGCTCAGGCCATGGGCGTGACCCGGCAGGCCGCCCACCAGCGGTTCCGCCTCTCCCGCTGGGGCGATCGCTGAGCGCGTCCCCGGCGCCCGCTGACACCGCCGCGCCGCAGTCGACGGTGCGGCGCGAGGGGCTGCGGAGCCTGCTGCCCCACCTGCGGGATCACCGGCGGCCGCTCGCGGCCGCTGCCGCGCTGTCGCTGGTCACCGCTGCGGCGGGCCTGGCGCAGCCTCTGCTGGTGCGCCGCGTCATCGACGGCGTCCAGGTCGGCGCTTCCGTGGGGACGGCCGTGGCGGCCGTCGTCGTCGTCCTCCTCGCGGGGTCGCTGATCGGCGCGGTTCAGCAGTACCTCCTCCAGCGCACGGCGGAGGGTGTCGTCCTGGCGACCCGCCGCCGCCTCGTCGGCAGGTTGCTGCGCCTGCCCGTCGCCGAACTCGACGCTCGCCGCACGGGCGACCTCATCTCCCGGGTGGGCTCCGACACCACCCTGCTGCGCGCCGTCGTCACCTCCGGCCTCCTCGAGGTGGCCTCCTCGGCGCTGCTGGCCATGGGGGCGGTGGTGGCCATGGCCCTGGTGGATCCGCTGCTCCTCGGGGTGACCCTCCTCGCCGTCGGCGTGGGCGTGGCCGCCGGGGTGGGCGTGGGTCGCCGGCTGCGCGAGCTGGCCCGGACGTCGCAGGAGCGGGTGGGGGCCATGACGGCCGCCGTCGAGAGGGCCCTCGGTGCGGTGCGCACGCTGCGCGCCTCGGGCGCGACCGACCGGGAGGTCGACGCGGTCGGCCGTGCCGCCGAGCAGGCCTACGACGCAGGGGTGCGAGCTGCCCGGGTCCAGGCGGTGATCTCGCCGCTCGTCGGTGTCGCGGTGCAGGGCGCCTTCGTCGCGGTGCTCGGCGTGGGTGGCTACCGGGTGGCGAGCGGATCCATCAGCGTGGCCGACCTCGTGGCCTTCATCCTCTACCTGTTCCTCCTGGTCATGCCCCTGGGGCAGCTGCTCGGCGCGTACTCGCAGCTGCAGCTGGGCCTCGGGGCGCTCTCCCGGGTGGAGGAGGTGCTCGCCCTCGGCGAGGAAGACCCCGGACCGCGCGCCGACCCGCCGCCGGCCCGTTCCGCGACGCCCGGCCCGGCGGCCCTGCTGGAGCTGGACAGCGTCTCCTTCACCCACCCGGGCAGCCAGACGCGCGTGCTCGACGGCGTCTCGTTCCGCGTGGAACCGGGCACACGGACGGCGCTCGTCGGGCCGTCGGGCGCGGGCAAGTCGACGCTGCTGGGGCTGCTGGAGCGCTTCGCCGACCCGACCTCCGGCAGCATCCGGCTGGACGGCGTCGATCTGCGCGACCTTCCACGGGCCGCGCTGCGCGCCCGGCTCGGGTACGTCGAGCAGGAGGCGCCCGTCCTCGCCGGCACCCTGCGGGAGAACCTCCTGCTGGCCGCCCCGCGCGCCACCGATGACGAGGTGGCCGGGGTGCTCGCGGCCGTCGGGCTCTCGGCGCTGGTCACCCGCTCGCCGCTGGGGCTGGACGCGCCGGTCGGCGAGGGCGGCGTGCTGCTGTCCGGTGGCGAGCGGCAGCGGCTCGCCATCTGCCGCTCCCTGCTGGCCAACCCCGACCTGCTGCTGCTCGACGAGCCCACCGCCAGCCTCGACGCCCGCAACGAAGCAGCCCTGGCCCGCGCCCTCGACGCCGTGCAGCAGCGCTCCACGGCCCTGATCGTGGTGGCACACCGGCTCTCGACCGTGGTCGACGCCGACCAGATCGTGGTACTCGACGCGGGGCGCGTGGTGGGCATCGGTCGCCACGAAGAGCTCCTCGAGAGCACACCGCTCTACCGGGAGCTCGCCATGACGCAGCTGCTCGTGGCCGACTGACCCGCCGGAGGTCGGAGCAGGTCAGGTCAGGCCGAGCGGCCCCGCGAGGTACTGGTACCCGACGAAGGCGACGACGTCGAGCAGCGTGTGCGCCACCACGAGCGGCATCACCCGGTGCGTGCGCCAGTAGACGAGGGCGAACACCACCCCCATGACGAGGTTGCCGAAGCCCGGTCCGTAGCCCTGGTAGAGGTGGTAGCTGCCGCGCAGCAGCGCGCTCGCGGCGACCACCCACATGACCGTCCATGCCGATGGCGACAGGCGGCCCAGCCAGCGCGGGCGGCGCAGGCCCAGGCGTGGTAGCCGGTCGAGGAGGTAGGCGACCACCAGCACCTCCTCGAGCAGCGCGTTCTGCAGCGCCGAGAGGACGAGCACCGGAACCGTCCACCAGGCCTCGTTGAGCGCCGATGCCTGGACCTGCGCGGTGAAGCCCAGCGCTCGACCGGCGACGTACAGACCGAGCCCGGGGATCCCGATGACCGCTGCCAGGCCGACGCCGTGCAGGAGATCGCGGCCGGGGCGGCGCAGGTCCAGACCGATCCGGTGGCAGACGCGAGCCAGCGCCGGGAGCAGCGGCCCGCGGCCCGACGTGCCGCCGGCCAGCAGGAACAGGCAGAGGAGCACGGGCACCAGGGCGAAGCCGATGCCGAGCAGCTGGTACGTGAGGTCGAGGTACGGCCTGGGGCTGCGGGAGGGGTTGAGGGTGGCGGTGCCGGCGGCGACACCGCCCGCCGCCGTGGCCAACGCGATGAGCTGGACGACGGCGTAGACGCCCGAGCGACCCAGCGACAGCGCCGCGACGAGCAGGACCTCGCCGAGGACCCGCCCCCGCTCGAGCGGCTGGTCGTCGACGGAGACCGGAGCAGCTCCGGTGCCTACGGCGGTCGGGGCGTCATCGGAGGAGCCGGCGGCTCCGCTTCGCTCCACCTGCGTCACGGTGCCAGTGTCCGTGCGGGCGCTGGAAGCCCGCTGGGAGGGATCGACCCCCCGGGCAGCGGCCCTCAGAGCATGGCCAGCGTGGCGCGCGACGTCGCGAAGGGATCGTCGATGTCCCAGCCGTTAAGCGGCTGAAGGGCAGACGCACTCATCTCACGGTCTTACCGTGGAGGGGTGAGCACCGGCATCGTGGGCTTCGTCCTGTGGGGCACCATCCTCGTCATCGCGCTGTTCATCGCGCTCGTGGCCCGCGCCGCCTCCAAGGAGCGCCGCGAGGGCCCGAGGAAGCACCTGCGCGAGCCCGTCCTCAAGGGCTGGGACCAGGTGGCGCCGCCCGGCCAGGAGCGTCCCCGCTCCTGACGCCTCAGACCGTGCGGGCGAGCTGCTCCGCGATGCCCGTGTACGTGCCGGGCGTCAGCGCCAGCAGGCGCTCGCGGGCGTCGTCGGGCAGGCCCAGGCCGGACACGAACGTCCGCATGCCCTCGGCATCGACGCGGCGACCGCGGGTGAGCTCCTTGAGGCGGGAGTACGGGTCGTCCATGCCGGGCACTCCCGCCACCGACGCCGCGCGCATCACCGACTGGACGGCCTCACCGAGCACCTCCCAGTTGGCGTCGAGGTCGCGGGCGAGAGCGGCGTGGTCGACGTCGAGACCGGCCAGGCCCTTGCGCACGTTGTCGATGGCCAGCAGGGAGTGGCCGAACGCCGTCCCGATGTTCCGCTGCATCGACGAGTCGGTGAGGTCGCGCTGCAGCCGAGACGTCACGAGCGTGGAGGCGAGCACGTCGAGCAGGGCGTTGGAGACCTCGAGGTTCGCCTCGGCGTTCTCGAACCGGATCGGATTCACCTTGTGCGGCATGGTGCTCGAGCCGACGGTGCCCTGGCCGCGGACCTGCGCGAAGTAGCCGAGCGAGATGTAGCTCCAGACGTCGGTGCACAGGTCGTGCAGCACGCGGTTGAACCGGGCGACGTCGCTGTAGAGCTCGGCCTGCCAGTCGTGGCTCTCGATCTGGGTGGTGAGCGGGTTCCACTGCAGGCCCAGGCCCTCCACGAAGGTGCGGGACACCTCCTGCCAGTCCGTGGTGGGGACGGCGACGACGTGCGCCGCGTACGTGCCGGTGGCGCCGTTGAGCTTGCCGAGGAACTCGGCGCGCTCGACCCGGCGCAGCTGCCGGTCCAGGCGCGCCGCCGTGACCGCGAGCTCCTTGCCGAGCGTGGTGGGGGTGGCGGGCTGGCCGTGGGTCCGGGCCAGGGCGGCGGCGCCGGCGGCGTCGTGGGCCATCTGAACCAGCTGGGCGTGCAGCGCCCGTGCGGCGGGCAGCCACACCTGCTGCACGGCTCCACGCACCATGAGCGCGTAGGAGAGGTTGTTGACGTCCTCGCTGGTGAGGCAGAAGTGGATGAGCTCCACGAGGTCGGCGGCACTGCCGGCGGCCAGCTGGCGACGCAGCCACACCTCGACGGCCTTGACGTCGTGCACCGTCTCCCGCTCGATGGCGGCCATCTCCTCGACGACGACGGGCCCGAACCCATCGACCAGGGCGCGCAGCGACGCCGTCTCGGCGTCGGTGAGCCGACGGGCGCCAGGGACAGCACCGACGGTGGTGAGGTGCACCAGCCACTCGACCTCGACCCGGAGCCGCTCGCGGTTCAGGGCAGCCTCGGACAGGTGCTCGACGAGGGGGGCGACGGCGCCGCGGTAGCGCCCGTCGAGCGCGCCGAGTGCGTAGCCGGCCTCGGCCAGGGGCGCCGAGGACGACGGCAGCGAGGACGACGACGGTGCGGCAGCAGGCGTGGAGGTGCTCACGGAGCCTCATTCTCCCAGGCGCGAGAACGCCCCCGCGCCATGCGGCACGGGGGCGTTCAGAGCAGAGGCGGCGCTTGCGGTGGACGGACGCTCTCGTCGTCGTCCTCCGAGGTCCTCAGTCGACGGAGACCAGGCGGACCGGGACGCCGGCGGCCAGACGCAGGCGGGGCGTGTCGACCAGCACGAGCTGCACCTGGGGCTCGGCGACGGCGCCGGAGCAGCCCGCGGCCCCGACGACCTGACCGGGCAGCACGCGGTCACCCCGGCTGACGCGCACGGAGCCGCGGCGCAGGTGCGGCATGACGGCGTACCGGCCGGCCCCGCAGTCGAGCACCACGTGGTTGCCGAACACGGCGCGAGCGCCGACCAGCTCGCGTACCGCGTCGAGCAGGCCCCCGGCGAAGCGGGCCAGGTGCCCCTGCCGGCAGGCGTGGTCGCGGGAGCCGTCCACCACGCGCAGCACCGTGGCGTCGGCGGGTGCCAGGACCGGCTCGCCGAACGTGGCGGCGTCGCCCACCGGCAGCAGGCCCACGCGGCGCGCGAGCGCAGCGCGGCGACCGGGCACCGGCACCGCGGCCGGGTCGGGCACAGCGACGTCGAGGACCAGGCCCACGGCGTGCGCCCGGCCGTAGGAGCCGGCACCCGTGGAACCCGACTCGTCGACCTCCACGCAGCGTCCGGACAGCGGCGAGGCCAGCACCTGCACGGAGCTCCACCGGCCGCGGGGCGCCGCCACCGACAGCAGCGCGGCGAGCGCGACCAGCGCGACGCCCGCCAGACCGGCGGCGGTGGCCGCGTCACCGGCCAGCACGGGCCAGGGGAGCGGCAGCAGGTGCAGCGCCACACCGGTCACCACGAGGGCCGCACCCGCCGCGGAGGACACGCCGCGCAGGCGTGCGCAAGCACGCACCGTGAAGGGGGTGCGGGTCGGGGTGGTGACCACCTCCAGGCGGTCGCGATGCGGCTTCTGCGGGGTTCGGGGTGCAGGGAGGCCCGGCGGCGCGCTGGGCGCTGAGGAGACCAGAGGGGCACCGCCCTCGAGCAGCACCAGCTCGTCGAGCAGCGAGCGGGACGGGTGCGGGATCTCCGGCACTGCGGTCACTTCGTCACGCTAAGCACACGGGGGTCCGATTCCTCGGCGCCACGCCGTGAGCGTGTCGTTGCGTTGCGCGACTGCTCTCTGTGACCGTTCCCCGCTGCTGGCCGTCGCTGCTGGTCGATCCAGGTCAGCCGGTCAGCTCAGGTCAGCCGGTCAGCTCAGGGCAGTGGGCGGCCTCCGCGAGGCAGTACGGCCGATCCGGCGCGCGCCGGATCGAGCGGGACGTCGCTGAGCAGCAGCGCGGGCCCGCGCCGCAGGCGTCCCGAGCTCAGGGGCTCGCACCGCAGGCCACCCCGTCCCCGCAGGGCGGCGTGAGCACCCGGCGCCAGCTGCCGGTCCATCCACGCGCACGGGGCCGCCTGCCGCCGGCCTGCCAGCAGCACCGGACCGTCCCCACAGTCGATCGCGAACACCCTGCCCCGCAGCGGTTCCAGCTCGGCGCCCCGGAGGACGACGTTGCGCCGGGCCAGCAGCGGGTCGAAGGCGGGGACGGCGAGCTGCGCGGCCACCGCCTCCAGCGCCTCCACGGCGAGCAGGGTCACGGCAGCGTCCAGGTGGGCCGCCTTGCCGAAGAACCGGTCCCCGACGATGCCTCGGCCGGCGACGACGTCGGCGATCTCACGGTCTTCGGAGGTGGCTTCGTCGACGGGGAGCGGGCCGTCCTTCGGGCGGCCGAAGTAGCGGTGCACCGGAGAGACGAGCAGGTGCAGCACGTCCACGGGCGTCGAGTGCTCGAGCTCGGCGAGCGCGTCCGGTGGTGGTCCGCTCACCGGCGCAGGGGGCCGGGGCCGCAGTGGACCGGCACCTGGGCCACGCGCCACCCGCCGCGGGCCGCTGCGGCGAGCACCTCCTCGGGGCTGGTGTCGTCCAGGGCAGTGAGCAGCTGGCGCCGGCACGCCAGGACGCGGGCGGCGTCGGTGAGGCGCAGCGGCGGGCCGCTGGCGTCGTGTCCCGCCGCGGCGCTCTCGGCGGCGAGGTGGCGGTTGAGGCGCCGGGTCGCGGCGGCGTCGAGCAGGCGCCGGTGGGGCGGCCAGCAGGACAGGGAGGTCATTCCCCAGCCGGCGCGGCGCAGACCCACCACAAGGTCGGCGCTGCCCCGTGCGATCGGCTCGGCGAGCCGGTGCAGCTCACGGGGGTCCACGCCGCTGCGACCGTCGAGGAGGACGACGACGGGCGCGGTCGTGCGGGCCAGGCCCGCCGCCCAGGCGGCGCTGAGGCCATCGGGGGCGTGGGCGTCCAGGGGGGCGACGACGCCGCGGTAGCCCTCGGGGAGGCGGTCCAGCACCCACCGCGGCGCCCGGCCGCCGGCCGCGGCGAGCACGGCGTCGACCCGGGCCGTGCCGGGGGGCGGGGAGCAGGCGAAGGTCGGTTCGAGGTCGCCGGTGGCGTCGTGCAGCCTCTCCACGGGGCTGACGGTACGGGGCGGCGGGGTGTTCGTGCGCACGTCGTCCGCCCACAGGCGTGGCGGCGGGCCGCGTCATCCACAGGCTGAGCTGACGGCGCTGGGCACGGCGGACCCATCGACCGACGATCGGCGCGTGCCCAACCTCAGTGGCCATGTGCCGAACCTGGGGGGCGTCCGCGCCTCCCTCGCCGCAGGTGATGACCTCGCGCAGCTGGCGGCGCGCCTGCACGGCGCTGCCGAGGCCGTCCGTGGTCAGGAAACCGTCCATCGTGAGCTGCTCGCGCTCGACTGGCAGGGTTCGGCCGCGTCGACCTTCAGGTTCGTCGTCGCCGGACGCGTCGAGAGGCTCGTGCGGCTTGCCGGCGAGCTGGACGAGCTCGCGCACAGCGCCGAGTGGCGTGCGGCCGCCGGTCAGGCGTTGCGTGCGGCCGAGGGCTGGCCGCAGTGAGCGCCGACGCCAGCGGGCTCGATGTCGTGGGAGGCGCCGGAGGCGTCGGTGCTGACCTCGACGAGGTGGACGTCGCCGTCACCCGCCTGCATCGCTGCGTGGCGGAGCTCAGCGACGCCGCCGAGGCCCTGGGGTGGGGCAGGAGCCTGCTGCAGGGGCTGGACGGCGCCGTCGTCGACCCGGGAGCGGTCATCGAGCTGGAGATCACCCTGACCCGTCTCCACCGGGAGATGAACGACGTCGCCTTCGACACCCTCACCCTCTCGGAGGCCGTCGCCGTGTGCGCCACCGTCTACCGCGATGCCGAGGAGGTGCTGCGCAACCGGTGGGGCGCCCTGGGCGCGACCGTGGGTACTGCCGTCAGCATGGAGTTCGGCCCGCTGCCGATGCTGGCCGGCGTGGCGCTGGTGACGGCCCTTCCGCGGCTGAGCATCCTCATCGACGGGGTCATGGACACCGTGGGTGAGCTGACCGGAGAGAAGCCAGCTGCCACGCAGGGGTTGACGGGCCTGCTTCCGGCCAGCGCCGAACCTCAGCTCACGCTCCCGCCCGGAAGTGCTGTCCCGCCGCTGCCGTCGCAGAGCGGGCCTCAGCTCACGGGCCCTGTCCCGTCGGGAGCCCTGGCAGCTGCGAGTTCTCCGGCCAACCAGACCTCCCTCGACCAGACCTCCCTCGACCGGGAGCCGCCCTCTGCCCTGCAGCGTGAGCTGCGGGACCTTGGCAACGCCGCCAGGGAACCCGCTGTGGCGTTCGCCGCCGGGTTCCTCGCCGGTCCTCTCGCGATGGCAACGCCCCCGGCCCCGCTGCTGGCCCGCGGCGCAGCCCGCGCGGGAGCAGCCCAGGGCATCGGGGCCAGCACCGACGTCGTCGTCGTCCCTCGCGCGCTTCCCGCGTCGGTGAGCGCAGCCGGGCCGTCCCGTGGCGTCGGCGACACGATCCGGCGCATCCACGCGGCGGATGACGGATCGGGGCCCGACGGCCGCATCCGTGTGGAGCGCATCACCCACAGCGACGGGAGCCGGGCTGCCGTGGTCTACGTGCCCGGGACGCAGGACTGGGCCGAGGGCTCTCCGCTCCCAGCGTCCTCGGACGCGATCCTGCGGGCAGTGGCAGGCGACACCTCCGCCTACAGCAACGCCGTGCTGGGAGCTCTGGTCGAGGCGGGCGTCACGCCGGGCGAGCCGGTGATGCTGGCCGGTCACAGCCTCGGAGGCATCGTGGCGGCGCAGATGGCCGCCGACCCGTCCGTCCGGGCGAGCTACGACGTCGAGGCCGTCCTCACCGCCGGGTCACCCATCGGAGCGATCGACATTCCGGCCGGTGTTGACGTGCTGGCGCTGGAGCACACCAACGACCCCGTGCCCGACGCCGAAGGTCTCGAGAACACGAAGACCAACAGCCACCTGACCACCGTGACCGCTCCCACCCCTCAGGGGTTGGACGCGCACGGCACCGACGGCTACGCGCTGCTGGGTGACGCGGCGGACACCTCGACGGCCCCGTCGCTGGTGGCCTACCGCGACGCGACCTCGCAGTTCTTCGCGGAGTCCGGATCGACGTCCCAGGTCACCGAGGTGGTCGCGCGGCGCATCGGGCCGTGACGCGGGTCCACCTCGGTGCCTGGACGCGGCACTCAGGCGTGGGTGCGGGCGCGGCGCTCCACGTGCAGGTCGTCCATGTCCTCCAGCTCGCGGCCCTTGGTCTCCGGCACCGCCTTGAGGACGAAGAAGAACGACAGCACCGCCAGTGCCGTGTACAGCCCGTAGGCGACCGGGAGCCCGATGGAGGCGAGCGTCGGGAAGCTGGTGCTGATCACGAAGTTGGCGATCCACTGGGCAGCCGCGGCCACCGCGAGAGCGGCGGCGCGGATCCGGCCGGGGAACATCTCACCGAGCAGCACCCAGACCACGGGACCCCAGGTGATGCCGAAGGCGACGATGAAGAGGTTGGCGGCCACGAGGGCGATCGGACCCCACGGCGCGGGCAGCGAGACCTGGTCTCCGTTGACCGCGCCCTGCGTGAAGGACAGCGCCATGACACCCAGCGACACCGCCATGCCCACCGAGCCGGCGAGCAGCATCGGGCGGCGACCCACCTTGTCGACCAGGGCGATCGCCACCAGGGTCACGAGGACGTTCGTGATGGCAGTGACGACCGAGAACAGGCTCGCCTGCTCGGGGGCGAAGCCGACCGAGCTCCACAGCGAGGTCGAGTAGTAGAAGATCACGTTGATGCCGACCGCCTGCTGGAAGACCGACAGGAGGATGCCCACCCAGACGATGGGCTTCAGCCCCAGACGCGGCCCCTTGAGGTCGCGCAGCGACGGCTCCCGCTCGGCCGCGAGGTGCTTGGCGATCTCCGCGATGCGGCGCTTGATGGTCCCCCGGTCCTTGAGGCCCTGGATGCTCGCGAGGACCCGCCCCGCCTCTTCCTGGCGGCCCTTGGCCACGAGGTAGCGCGGAGACTCCGGCACCGCCAGCGCCAGGGCCGCCCACACCACCGCCGGCACGAGGCCCACGAGGAACATCCACCGCCACGCCGCCAGGCCCCACCACAGCTCGGCGGCAGCGTCGCCGTCGACGAGGTTGGAGAGCAGCGCGTTGGAGATGAGCGCCGCCAGGATGCCGACGGTGATGGCGAACTGCTGCAGCGAGCCGAGCCGGCCGCGGATGGCGGCCGGGGAGACCTCCGCGATGTAGGCGGGGGCGATCACGGATGCGGCGCCGATGCCCACCCCGCCGATCGTGCGCCACAGGATGAGGTCCCACACGGCAAAGGCCAGCCCGGACCCGACGGCGCTGACCGCGAAGATGGCCGCGGCCATCACCATCACGCGGGTGCGGCCGTACTTGTCGGCCAGCGGACCGGCGAACCAAGCGCCCACCGCCGCTCCGAGCAGCGCGCACGAGACCGCGAAGCCCTGGAGGACTTCGCCCAGGTCGAACTGCTTCGCGATGGCCTCGACGGCCCCGTTGACCACCGAGGAGTCGAAGCCGAACAGGAACCCGCCGACGGCGGCGACCACCGCGATGGCGATGACCTTCCCGGTGGTCTTCTCCTCGCCGGTGCGGGAGACCCCACCGCTGCCCTGGGTCGTGCTGCTCATCCGTGAACAGTGCGCCTCACCTCTCGCCAGCGCACGCTGACTACTCTCATGATCACACTCATGGGTGCCTCGGTGTTCGCCCTACCGTGGCCGCGTGAACAGCCCGTCGTCCTCTCCGTCGTCGTCGCCATTGGCGTCACCCCGCGTGCGCGCGGCGATCAGCGCCCTGCCCGGGTACGTCCCCGGCCGACCAGCACCGGTGGCCCCCGACGGCACCTCCTACAAGATCTCCTCCAACGAGAACCCCTACCCCCCGTTGCCCGCCGTGCTGGAGGTGGTGCAGCGCGCGGTCACCGAGATCAACCGCTACCCGGACATGGCCTCGACCCAGCTCGTGTCCGCGCTCGCGGAGCGCCTCGACGTGCCGGCGCCGCGCATCGTCACCGGCACGGGCAGCGTGGGGGTGCTCAGCTCGTTGCTCCAGGCCGTGTGCGAGGCCGGTGACGAGGTCGTCTTCGCCTGGCGCTCGTTCGAGGCCTACCCGATCGTCGTAGGGCTGTCAGGGGCGACAGCCGTGCCGGTGCCGCTGGACGGCGCGGGGCGTCACGACCTCGACGCCATGGCCGACGCCATCACGGAGCGGACGCGTCTGGTGCTCGTCTGCACGCCCAACAACCCCACCGGACCCGTGGTGGGCGCCCAGGAGCTGGAGGCATTCCTCGGGCGCGTGCCGCGTGACGTGCTCGTCGTCGTCGACGAGGCCTATCTCGAGTTCGTGCGCGACCCCACCGCTGCCGACGGCCTGGCCGTCCACCGCGCGCACCCCAACGTCATGGTGCTGCGGACCTTTTCCAAGGCGTACGGGCTCGCTGGGCTCCGGGTCGGGTACGCCGTGGCGCACGAGCCCGTGGCCGAGGCGCTGCGCCGGGCCGCGGTGCCGTTCGGGGTCTCGAGCATCGCGCAGCTCGCTGCTGTGGCGTCGCTGGAGCAGGAAAAGGCGCTACTGGAGCGGGTCGACGGCATCGTCGACGAGCGGGAGCGGGTGGCGGCGGAGCTGACCCGCCAGGGGTGGCGCCTGCCACGGTCGGAGGCGAACTTCGTCTACCTGCCGGTCGGTAGTGCCACCCCGGACCTCGTGGCCGCCTGCGCGGAGGCCGGTCTGTCCGTGCGCGGCTACGGCAGCGACGGCGTGCGAGCGACGGTCGGTGACGCGGCCGCTGATGACGTCCTGCTGGAGGTCTGCGGGGCATTCCTCCAGCGGTGGAGCCCCGATCGGGTGGGCTGAAAGGGGTTGCTGCTCCAGGTGGCGCGCGTCGCTTCCCCTGGGGACCTACGGAACCGTAAGGTACGGTTCCGTAGGTAGCCCAGCACAGGAGGTCGTGTGCCCCTCGTCGCCCCCGCGCCGCAGGCGCCGGTGCAGCTGCTCGACCCCACCGGGGTGCGCCGCCGTGCCGACCAGATCGACGAGCCCGAGCTCGCCGGGTACGCCCAGCTGGTCGCCTCCGTGGACGCAGAGCAGCTACGGGCCCGGTACCGCGACATGGCGATGGTCCGCCGGTTCGACGTCGAGGCGACCGCCCTGCAGCGCCAGGGCGAGCTCGCCCTGTGGGCCAGCTGCACCGGCCAGGAGGCCGCCCAGGTGGGCGCCGGCCACGGCCTCGCCCCGCAGGACCACGTCTTCCCCACCTACCGCGAGCACGGCCTCGCCTGGGTGCGCGGGGTCGACCCCGTGCAGGTGCTCCAGCTCTACCGCGGCGCGAGCCACGGCGGGTGGGACCCGGCCGACCACGCCTTCCACCTCTACACACTGGTCATTGGCGCCCAGCTGCCCCACGCCACCGGGTACGCCATGGGCCTGCAGCGTGACGGCCTCGTCGGCACCGGAGACCGCTCCCGCGACAGCGCCGTCATGGCCTGCTTCGGTGACGGCGCCAGCTCCCAGGGCGAGGTCAACGAGGCGCTGAGCTGGGCCGGCGTCTTCAGCGCACCGGTCGTCTTCTTCTGCCAGAACAACGGCTGGGCCATCTCCGCCCCCGCTTCCCGCCAGAGCGCCGCGCCGCTGCACCTGCGGGCCGCCGGCTTCGGGATGCCCGGCGTACAGGTCGACGGTAACGACGTCCTGGCTGTCGAGGCCGTGATCCGCGCCGCCTCCGACCGCGCGCGCAGTGGTGGCGGCCCGACCCTCGTGGAGGCCGTCACCTACCGGGTCAACGCCCACACCACCTCCGACGACGCCGGGCGCTACCGCTCCCGCGAGGAGGAGGAGTCCTGGCGCCCGCGCGACCCGCTCACCCGCGTCGAGGCACACCTGCGGGCCATCGACTGTGCCGACGAGGCCTTCTTCGACGCCGTCCGCGAGGAGTCCGACGAGCTCGGCGCCCGCGTGCGCCGAGGGGTGCGTGAGATGCCCGACCCGGAGCCGACCTCGATGTTCGACCACGCCTACGCCGCCGAGCACCCGCTGGTCGCGTCCGAGCGTGCCTGGCTGCAGACCTGGCTGGCCACCGAGCCGGAGGAGGCCCGATGAGCGCGACCACCACCCGACCCGCCGCCGCGGACTCCGGCCGGCCAGGGTCGAGCACCAGCGCCGTCGCCGGGCCGACCACGCTCTCCCTCGCCAAGGCCATCACCGCCGCCCTGCACGACGCGATGGCCGCCGACGAGAAGGTCCTGCTCATGGGCGAGGACATCGGCCGCCTGGGCGGGGTGTTCCGGATCACCGATGGCCTGCAGGCGACCTTCGGGGAAGACCGTGTCGTCGACACCCCGCTCGCGGAGGCCAGCATCCTCGGCACCGCCATCGGGCTGGCGCTGCGCGGCTACCGGCCCGTGTGCGAGATCCAGTTCGACGGTTTCGTCTACCCCGCCTTCAGCCAGATCGTCTCCCAGCTGGCCAAGATGCCCGCGCGCATGGCGGGCACCGCGCAGCTGCCCGTCGTCGTCCGGATCCCCTACGGGGGCGGTATCGGCGCGGTGGAGCACCACAGCGAGTCGCCCGAGGCGTACTTCGCGCACACGGCGGGGCTGCGCGTCATCAGCCCCGCCACCCCGCAGGACGCGTACTGGATGCTGCGCCAGGCGCTCACCCAGCCCGACCCGGTGATCGTCATGGAGCCCAAGCGGCGCTACTGGGAAAAGGGCAGCGTCGACACCTCGGCCGAGGCGCTCAGGACCGCCCCCGGCCTGCACTCCGCCCGCGTGGCCCGGCCCGTGAACGGTGCCAGGGCCAGCGAGGGCGGCGCGGTCACGGTGGTCGCCTACGGGCCCACGGTGCGGGTGGCCCTCGACGCCGCCCTGGCCGCCGCGGAGGAGGGCGTCGAGCTGGAGGTCATCGACCTGCGCAGCCTGTCCCCCCTCGACATCGGCGCCGTCGAGGCCAGCGCCCGGCGCACGGGCCGCGTCGTCGTCGTCCACGAGGCCCCGGTGTTCCTCGGGACGGGGGCCGAGATCGCCGCGCGGGTCACGGAGAGCTGTTTCCACTCCCTCGAGGCGCCTGTGCTGCGCGTCGGCGGGTTCGCGGTGCCCTACCCGGCGGCACGCATCGAAGAGCACTACCTGCCCGACGCCGAGCGCCTGCTCGACGCCGTCGACCGCGTCCTGGCCTGAGCTGCCCCGACCTGAGCTGTGCTGACCACGAGGAGGCGCCCATGACCACCCAGACCACCACCCCGACCAGCACCCAGACCAGCACCACGAGCACCCAGCACTTCCTCCTGCCCGACGTCGGCGAGGGCCTCACCGAGGCCGACGTCGTCCGGTGGACCGTGGCCGTGGGCGACACCGTGACCGACGGCGACACCGTGGTCGAGGTCGAGACGGCCAAGTCCCTCGTGGAGCTGCCGATCCCGTTCACCGGCACCGTGGTCGGCCTGCTGGTCCCCGAGGGCACCACGGTCGCCGTGGGGACCCCCATCATCGCCGTGGAGACCGCTGCCCCGGGCGGGTCAGCCGCGCCCGAGGCGCCCCGTGACCACCCGCACCGGCCCGCGCCCGTCGCGCCGACCGGGCAGGGCGGCTCCGGCCTGGAGGGCGGACCCGTCTCCGCCGTCGAGCACGAGCACGAGGTGGAACGCGAGGCCGTGCTCGTCGGCTACGGCGTGCGCCCCGCCACCCACGGGCACCCCGCCCGCCGTCGCCGGACCGTGCGCCGCCAGGCTCCGGTCGGCGCTGGTGCGTCGGTTCCCGTGTCGCGTCGGCCCCAGCAGGACGGCACCGACAGGCCCCTCGCCTCGCCGCCCGTGCGCGCCATGGCCCGCGACCTCGGCGTCGACCTGGCCAGCGTCGTCGCCACCGGTGACGGTGGCGTGGTCACCCGTGACGACGTCCGCGCCTTCGTCGATGCCCGCGGCGCCGCTCCCGAGGCACCCCCCGGCCAGCGCGACGTGGTGGTGGAGCTTCCCACCGAAGGTGTTGTCGCCGACGGGCGCGAGACCCGCATCCCCGTGCGCGGTGTGCGCCGCGCCACCGCCCGCCAGATGGTGGCCAGCGCGTTCACCGCGCCCCACGCCACTGCCTTCGTCACCGTGGACGTGACCCGCTCCATGAAGATGCTCGAGCGCATCCGCGCCGAGCGGGAGTTCCGCGACGTGCACGTCTCCCCGCTGCTGCTCGTGGCCCGCGCCGTGTGCCTGGCGGCCGCGCGGCACCCCGGCATCAACGCCAGCTGGGACGAGCTCGCGCAGGAGATCGTCATCAAGCACTACGTGAACCTCGGCATCGCCGTGGCCTCCCCCCGGGGGCTGCTCGTGCCGAGCATCAAGGACGCCCACGACATGTCCCTGGTGCAGCTCGCGCACGCCCTCGGCGACCTGGTCTCCACCGCGCGCGCCGGACGCTCTCAGCCGGCCGACCTGTCCGGCAGCACCCTGTCGATCACCAACATCGGGGTCTTCGGCGTCGACTCGGGCACCCCGATCCTCAACCCCGGCGAGGCCGCGATCCTCTGCGTCGGTCAGGTGGCCAAGAAGCCGTGGGTGCACAAGGGCAAGGTCAAGCCGCGCGACGTGGTGGAGCTGTCGGTCTCCTTCGACCACCGACTCGTGGACGGCGACCTCGGCTCGAAGTTCCTCGCCGACGTCGCCCGGGTGCTCGAGCGGCCCGACACCGCCCTGCGCTGGGCCTGACCCGCACCGTGCGGACCGCAGCCGGGCGCCCGGCTGCGGTCCGGAGGCGGCTCTGGACCGCAGCGAGGCGCTCGGCTGCGGTCAGGAAGGGTTGAGGCGGCCGGCGAGGTAGCGCAGCGCCGCCAGGTAGCCCTCCGGGCCCATGCCGGCGACGACGGCCGCGGCCACGGGGGAGATGTAGGAGTGCGCCCGGAACGGCTCGCGGGCGTGCACGTTGGTGAGGTGCACCTCCACCAGGGGGGCGGTGAGCTGGGCGCAGGCGTCGCGCAGCGCCACCGACGTGTGCGTCCACCCCGCGGGGTTGAGCAGCACGCCGGCGCCGAGGTCGGCCGCCTCGTGGACCCATCCGATCATCTGGCCCTCGGTGTCGGTCTGGCGGCAGGTGAGCTCCAGGCCCAGCTGCGCGGCGACCTCGGTGCACTGCGCCTCCAGCCCGGCCAGCGTGGTCGAGCCGTACACGGCGGGCTCGCGCAGTCCCAGCCGCCCGAGGTTGGGGCCGTTCAACAGGAAGACGGGTGCGGTCACGCCGCCTAGGGTGCCAGCCGTGGCGAGGACTCTTCAGGTGAGCGTGCTCCAGGTCGGCTACGACGACGACGAGCCGGTCGCCGCTCGCGTCGACCGCGTCGCGGCACTGGTGGCTGAGCAGCGCGGAGCCGACCTTGTGGTGCTGCCCGAGCTGTGGGCCCCGGGCGGTTTCTCCTACCGGGAGTGGGAGGCGCGCGCCGAACCCCTCGACGGGCCGACCGTGCGGGCCCTTGCCGACGCCGCCCGCGCCGCCGGCTCCGTCGTCCACGGCGGGTCGCTGGTGGAGCGCACCGAGCAGCCCGGGCCGCAGGGCCGGCACCTGTGGAACACCTCGGTGGTGCTGGGACGCGACGGCGCGCTGCTGGCCAGCTACCGCAAGGTGCACCGGTTCGGGTTCGGGGCGGGGGAGCCGTTGCTCATGGAGGCCGGTGAGGACGTCGTCGTCGTCGACCTGCCGCTGGGTGCCGACGGCGACGGCGACGGCGACGGCAGTGCCAGCACCAGCACAAGGACTGGTCTCGCCACCTGCTACGACGTGCGGTTCCCCGAGCTGTTCCGCCGCCAGGTGGATCTCGGCGCCGAGCTGGTGCTGCTGCCCGCGGCCTGGCCGGCGGCGCGTCTGGCCCACTGGCGGCTGCTGACCCGCGCCCGCGCCGTGGAGGACCAGGTGTTCCTCGTGGCGGTGGGGACGGCGGGCACGCACGCGCGTACCCCGATGGCCGGCCACAGCGCCGTCGTCAGTCCGTGGGGCGAGGACCTCGCCGAGGCCGGCGCCGACGAGCAGATCCTGCACGTCGAGGTCGATCTCGGCGAGGTGGCCCGCTGCCGCGAGCAGTTCCCTGTGCTCGCGGACCGCCGCCTCTGACGTTCAGGCAGAGGCCGCGATGGCCTCGTGGAGGGCCGCTGCCGTGAGGTCGACGACGTCGTCCGGGTCGAGCGGCGTGCTCGAGAACGACAGCCGCAGGTGCAGGTGGTCTCCGTCGGAGAGCACCCCCAGCACCGTGGTGCCGCGCTCGTCGACGGCGATCGGCAGCGCGTCCGCAAGGTCAGCGGTGCCGCGCCAGGCCGGGCCGTCGATGACGACACGCGAACGCGCCGCGGGCGCGCAGTGACGCAGTCCGTCGAGGAGCTCCTCGCGCAGGTCCACGCGTAGCCGTTCGAGCGCGTCTGCCTCCCAGGGGGCGACGCGGTCGGGGACAGCGGTGCGGAAGGCATCGGCACCCACCTCCTCGCAGCGCGGTGCGCGGTGGCAGTGGACGTGCTGCACGGTGCCGCGCAGCAGCCGGCGCCCGCGCCAGCTGCGCAGCGCGCTCGTGAGGCTGTGGCAGGCGGCCAGGAGCTCCAGTGCGTCGGGCCGCTCTGAGGGCGGCACCTCCTCCAGGTCGAGCCACACCTGGACGCTGGCCAGCGGGACCGTGGCGTCGGGCAGAGCGGCGCTGCGCTCGACCTCCAGGACGCACGATCCGGGGGCGGGGCCGACAGGCGGCAGGTCGGGCAGCGTCGCGTCCGGCGGGAGGAGCAGCACGAGGCGGCCCTCGTCGTCGCAGCCGTGCAGGACGCCGGTGCTGCGCCATCCGGCGACGGCGAGCACCGCGACGCCGGACCCGGCGGCGACGGTGCGGGCCGTCACCGCCGCGGGCAGCAGGGCTGAGGACGGGGCGGGGGAGGCGGTCACGAGCGTCAGTCTGGACGCTCACTAGGCAATGAGGCAAGGCTTGCCTAACAAGTCGTGGAAATCCGGGCGTGGTCGCCACGCACGTACCCTCGACGTGTGGTGCTCGAGCGCGACCCGAAGACCGCCCGCGCGGCGGGGGCCGCTCCGTCCTCCCCCGTTGCCCTGGCGCTGGTGCTGGGTGTCCCCTGCGCCGTGCTGGCCCTCGTCATCGCGATGTTCGCGACCGGTGCGGCGACGCCGGGCATCCTGGGTGACGCAGGCCCCCTCGTGCGCTGGGGCCTGCCCGTGCTGCGCACCACGGGCGACCTCGCCGTCGCCGTCGTCCTCGGGTCCCTCCTCCTGCTCGCCTGTGCCCTGGTCCCCGCATCCCCCGCCTGGCGTGCGGTGGGGCGGCTGGCCTCCGGGGCGGCCGTCGTCTGGGTGCTCGCCGCCGTCGTCCTGCCGGTCTTCTCCTTCGCCGACATCGCCGGCACCCCGCTGACGACGGGGGGCCTCGGCAGCCAGATCGGCTTCTTCCTCACGCAGGTGCCCCCGGGGCGCACGCTGCTCGCCACCGCCGTGCTCGCGGTGCTCGCCGGCACCGTCGTCGCCCTGGGCATTGACACCCCCACGGCCGCCGCGTGGGCCGCCGTGCTCACCGCGGCTGCCCTGGTGCCCATCGCGCTCGGCAGCCACGGCAGCTCCGAGGGCGGGCACCGCACCGTGGTCTCCGGCTGGTGGCTGCACATGCTCGGGGCGGGCGTCTGGGTCGGTGGGCTGGTCGCCCTCGCCATCGCCGGACCTCACCTGCAGCGCGCGTTGCCCGCGGTGGTGCGGCGCTACTCCGCGCTGGCGCTCGGGGCCTACGTGCTCGTGGTCGTCTCCGGGCTGGCCAACGGCTGGGTGCAGGTCGGCTCCACCGCCAGCGGCCTGCTCAGCCCGTACGGGGCGCTGTTGATGGTGAAGGCGCTCGCGGCCGTGTGCCTGGGCGCGGTCGGCTGGTGGCACCGCCGCAGCAGCATCGCCGGGCTCGAGCGGGCGGCCGCGAAGAGCGACCGCGCAGCGACGGCCGCCGCGCTGCCGTTCTGGCGGCTCGTGGTCGGGGAGCTGCTCGTCATGGCCGCGACCATCGGCGTCGCCGTCGCCCTGGTCCGCACCGGGCCCCCGGCCAGCGCCGGCGGCGGTCCCCGCACGCTGGCGGAGCAGCTGACCAGCGAGGTCGTGCCGCCGTTACCGGCCACGCCGCTGCGCCTGCTCACTGAGCCCGCCCCCGACCTGCTGTGGCTCCTGGTGTGCGGCGCGCTCGCGCTGGCCTACGCCGCGGGCCTGCGGCGCCTGCGCTCCCGCGGCGACCGCTGGCCGGTGCGTCGCTCGCTGGCGTGGTTCTCGGGGCTGGTCGTGCTCACGTGGGCCACGTCCTTCGGGCCGCAGGCTTACATCGACCTGCTCTTCAGTGCCCACATGGTGGCGCACATGACGATCATGATGGTGGCGCCGATGCTCCTCGTGGCCGGCGCTCCGATCACGCTGGCGATGCGGACGCTGCCCAAGCGCAGCGACGGCAGCCGTGGCCCGCGCGAGTGGCTGCTGGTGCTCGTGCACTCGCGCTGGGCGCGCTTCGTCTCCCACCCGCTGGTGGCGGCGGTGCTCTTCGCGGGGAGCGTCATCGTCTTCTACTACTCGCCGCTGTTCGGGCTGGCGCTGTCCACGCACCTCGGCCACGAGCTCATGCAGCTGCACTTCCTGCTCACCGGCTACCTGTTCGCCTCCGCGGTGATCGGCGTGGACCCGGGCGCCTGGAACCCCCCGTATCCGTTGCGCTTGCTCCTGCTGCTGGGAACGATGGCCTTCCACGCCTTCTTCGGCGTGGCGCTGACCGGCGGCAACGACCTGCTCGCCGCCGACTGGTTCTCCCGCCTGGGCCTCGGCGTGGACGCCCTGGCCGACCAGCGCACCGGCGGCGCCATCGCCTGGGGCATCGGCGAGTTGCCCACCCTCGTGCTGGCCATCGTGCTGGCGGTGCAGTGGTCTCGCAGCGACGAGCGGGAGACCCGCCGCCGTGACCGCGCCGCCGACCGTGACGGCGACGCCGAGCTCACCGCGTACAACGCGATGCTGGCCGCCCGCTCAGGGGGCGCCACCCCCCGTGCTGGTAAGGAGAAGGAATGAGCCTGACCGAGGACGGCCCGCCCATCTCCACTCCGCCCTTCTCCGACCTGGTCGCCTACACCCGCCTGCCCCGCACGGGTGGCCTGGCGCTCTCCCCCGACGGCGCCCGCCTGGTGACCGCGGTCTCCCTGCTGGACGAGCGCGGCGGTCGCTCCACGACGTCCCTGTGGGAGGTCGACCCCACCGGCCAGCGCCCGGCCCGCCGGCTGACACGAGGCGCGAAGGGCGAGTCCTCCCCGGTCTTCACGCCCTCGGGCGACCTGCTCTTCACCTCCTCCCGTCCCGACCCCGCCGCGGCAGAGGGAGACGGGGACGACGACGCCCCGGCCGCGCTGTGGTGCCTGCCGGCCGGCGGAGGTGAGGCGCGGAAGGTCGCGGTGCGCCCCGGCGGTGTCGCGGGCGTCGTCGTGGCGCGTGAGAGCGGAACGGTGCTGCTCGGCAGCCCGACCCTCCCCTCGGCCACCGATGCCGCCGACGACGCGCGGCTGCGCAAGCTCCGCAAGGACACCCGCACGAGCGGCGTCCTGCACGACGCCCTGCCCGTGCGGATCTGGGACCACGACCTCGGCCCCGACCGGAACCGGCTCCTCGTGGCCGACGGTGTCCCCACGGCGCCGGTGCTGGCGGGCACGGGAGGTCGCTCGGGCAGCGGGAAGGACCGCCTCGATCTGCGCGACCTCACCGGTCACGTCGGCGCCGCGCTGCCCGACGACCCCGCGTGGACGATCACCGCGGACGGCTCGACCGTGGTCACCGAGTGGAACGTTCCCGAGGCGCGCGGTGACTCGCGGGTCAGCCTCGTGGCCATCGACGTGGCCACCGGTGAGCGCCGGACCCTCCTCGACGACAGCTCCTACCGCGACGGCACGTCCTACGACCACACCGCACCCGTCGCGGCGCCCACGGGCGGACGCGTCGCGGTGCTGCGGTGGAGGCGCGCGACGCCGTCGAAGTCGATGGACGTCGACATCGTCGTCGTCGACGCGGACGGCAGCGAGTCGTTCGTGCTGGCCGACAGCCAGTGGTGGGACCGCTGGCCGACGTCGCTGGCCTGGACGTCCGACAGCTCCGCGCTGCTCGTCACCGCCGACGACGGCGGACGCTGCCCGGTGTTCCGCCTGGATGTCTCGAACGACGAGGTGGAGCGGCTCACCCCTGACGAGGGCGCCTATTCCGACGTCATCGCCTCCCCCGACGGTCAGTGGATCTACGCGATGCGCTCAGCCGTCGACGCCCCGCCCACCCCCGTCCGCATCCCCGCGGCCGGCGGCGAGCCGGAGGTCCTGCCGGCGCCCGCGCACGCGCTCGGCGCCTGGGGAGGTGACCTTCCCGGCGGTGGGCCCGAGCTGCCGGGCACGCTCACCGAGGTCACCGCCACCGCCGCGGACGGCACGCCGCTGCGCGCGTGGCTCGCGCTGCCGCACGGCGCCGGGCCCGACAGCCCCGCCCCGCTGCTGCTGTGGATCCACGGCGGCCCGCTGAGCAGCTGGAACGCGTGGAGCTGGCGCTGGAACCCGTGGCTGCCCGTGGCCCGCGGGTACGCCGTGCTCCTGCCTGACCCGGCGCTGTCCACCGGGTACGGCCTCGACTTCATCCGACGCGGCCTGGGGCGCTGGGGCGCCGAGCCCTACACCGACCTCATGACCATCACCGACGCCGCGGTGGCCCGCGACGACGTCGACGCCGAGCGCACCGCCGCGATGGGCGGCTCCTTCGGCGGGTACATGGCCAACTGGGTGGCCGGGCACACCGACAGGTTCCGCGCGATCGTCACGCACGCCTCGCTGTGGGCGCTCGACCAGTTCTCCGGCACCACCGACTTCCCCGCCGAGTGGGCGCGGGAGATGACCGCCGAGATGGTGCGCGACAACTCCCCGCACGACCACGCCGACGCGATCAGCACGCCCATGCTGGTGATCCACGGGGACGACGACGACCGAGTGCCGATCGGGGAGGCGCTGCGCCTCTGGTACGACCTGCTGAGCCGCTCGAAGGCTGCGGACGGCGGCGCAGTGTCGACGTCTCACCGCTTCCTCTACTTCCCTGACGAGGGCCACTGGGTGCTCGGCGCCGGCAACGCCCGGCTCTGGTACGCCACCGTCTTCGCCTTCCTGGACCAGCACGTGCTGGGCGGGCCGTGGATCGCACCGAAGGAGCTCGGATGAGCGACGAGAGCACCACGAGGACGACGAACGTCCGGTGGGGCGTGCTGGCCACCGGTGGCATCGCGGCCACCGTCAGCGGCGACATCGCCCTCGTGCCGGGTGCGGAGCTGGCGGCCGTCGCGTCCCGCGACGCCGGCCGCGCTGCTGCCTTCGCGCGGGAGCACGGGTTCGCCCGCTCCTACGGCTCCTACCGCGAGCTCATCGAGGCCGGTGCAGACCGCAGCTCCGAGGCGGGGCTGGACGTCGTCTACATCGCCACGCCGCACGCCCAGCACGTGGCGCTGGCCCGTGCGTGCGTCGAGGCGGGTCTGCCCGTGCTCGTCGAGAAGCCCGTCGGTTGCACCGCCGCAGCCACGCGCGGGCTCGCGGAGCTGGCGCGCGAGCGCGGCGTCTTCGTCATGGAGGCGCTGTGGGCGCGCTTCCAGCCGAACCACGTCAGGCTTCGCGAGCTGCTGGCGTCCGGCGTGATCGGCGAGGTGCGGTCGGTGGCCGGAGACCTCGGCTTCGCCCTGCCCTACGACCCCGCCCACCGGCTGTGGGACCCCAAGCAGGGCGGCGGCACGCTGCTCGACACGGGCGTCTACCCGGTGTCCTTCGCGCAGGGCATCTTCGGTGGCTCCCCGCAGGCGGTGCACACCGTCGGGGTGCTCGCCGAGAACGGTGTCGACGCCGAGGCGTCGCTGCTGCTCGACTGGGGCGGCGGTCGTTCCGCGCGGCTGGGGTCGACGCTGCTCGCCCACGCCGGTGGCGCCGGCACCATCACGGGCACCAAGGGCCGGATCGAGGTGGCCGGCCCGCTGCACAAGCCGTCCCGCCTGCAGGTGTGGGCCGACGGCGCGCGGCGTGACGACGAGCCCTCCGAGGTGGTCGAGCTGCCGGTTCAGCCGACCGGGAGTCGGGGCTACGCCCCCATGGTCGAGCACGTGCACGAGTGCCTCGCCGCGGGCCTCGTGGAGAGCCCGGTCATGCCGATGACCGACTCGGTCGCCGTCGCCGAGGTGCTCGACACCGCCCTCGACGCTCTCGGCGCCGTCCACCGCGACGACGACACCGCCTTCGCCTGACCCCCTCTCGACCCCTGCTCGTTGGAGTCCGCCATGACCTCTCCCGTCCGTGATCATGGACGATCGGCCACCTCGCCGACCTCGCCGAGGCGCACCCGCGTCCGCGCGCCCGAGCTCGTGGGCCGCCGCTGGGTCGGAACGGGCGGTGCCGACCTGTCCCTGGCCGACCTGCGCGGCCGCATCGTGCTGCTCGACTTCTGGACCAGCTGCTGCGTCAACTGCCAGCACGTCCTCGACGAGCTGCGCGAGCTGGAGCACGAGTTCGCCGACGTCCTCGTCGTCGTCGGGGTGCACTCCCCGAAGTTCGCCCACGAGGGCACTGTCGAGGCGGTCGACGCCGCCGTCCTGCGCTGGGACGTGCGCCACCCCGTCCTCGACGACCCGCAGCTGGTCACCTGGCAGGCCTACGCGGCCCGCGCGTGGCCGACGCTGACCGTCATCGACCCGGAGGGCTACGTCGTCGCGTCGATGAGCGGCGAGGGCCACGCCCACGGCCTGGGGGTGCTGCTGCGCGAGCTGGTGGCCGAGCACGAGGCGAAGGGCACGCTCCGCCGGGGCGACCAGCCGTACGTCGCACCGCCCGCGCCGGACTCCGCCTTCGCGCTGCCCACGGCGATCCTCGCCCTCCCGCTGTCGGCGGGTGGCGGGTACCTGGTCTCCGACACCGCTCACCACCAGCTCGTCGTGCTCGACGACGACCTGGTCACCGAGCGCGCCCGCATCGGCACCGGTGAGCGCGGCCTCGTGGACGGCGGACCGGAGCAGGCGCGCCTGTCCGAGCCGGTGGGGCTGACGCTGCTGCCCCCTGACGTTGCGGCGCGGGTCGGCTGGGACGTCGCCGTGGCCGACTCCACCAACCACGCCGTCCGCGGCCTGCGTCTGGCGGACCTGTCGCTGGTCACCCTGGCGGGTACCGGCCGGCAGCTGCGCCGCCGCGAGGGCGGCGGCCCGGCGCTCGAGCAGGACCTGTCCACCCCGCTCGACACCGCCTGGTTCGACGACCAGCTGGTCATCGCCATGGCGGGCGTCCACCAGCTGTGGGCGCTCGACCCGGCGCCCGCTGGCCCGGCCGGCGCTATCGACGCCACGGGGGGTGTGGTGCGCGTGCTCGCCGGCACCACCGCGGAGGGCCTGCGCGACGGCGCCGCCGAGCAGGCCTGGTTCGCGCAGACCGGCGCGCTGGAGACCTCCGCCGACGGCTCGCGGTTGTGGGTGCTGGACGCCGAGACATCCGCGCTGCGGTGGCTGGAGCGCTCCGGGGACGCACCGGCGGACCGCGTGGTGAAGGACGTCGACGACGACCGCATGGCCAACGTGCTGCCCGTCGCGGGCGCGGGCTATGAGGTCGGCTCCGTGGTGGGCACCGGGCTGTTCGAGTTCGGCGTGCGCGACGGCGAGGCCGCGCAAGCGCTGCTGCAGCACCCCCTCGGGATGGCGCTGCTGCCGGACGGGTCCGTGGTGGTGGCCGACACGTACAACGGCGCGCTGCGCCGCTACGACCCGCTCGGCGGCGACGCGGGCGAGGTCACCACGCTCGCGAGCGGGCTCGCCGAACCGACCGCGCTGGCGGTGGAGCTGGACGACGACGGACGCGCGGCCACCTTCGTCGTCGTCGAGAGTGCCGCCTCCCGTCTTACCCGGCTGCAGGTGCCCGCGGCGGCGTCGAAGCTGGCGGGGGAGGCGCAGCGCGTGAAGCGCCCGCCGACACCGCTGGCCCCCGGGCCGGTGGCGCTGCGCGTGGCGTTCACCCCGCCGACCGGGCAGAAGCTCGACCACCGGTGGGGAGACCCGACGCGGCTTGTCGTGTCGTCGTCCCCGGAGGGTCTGCTGAGCGCGGGCGCGGGTGACGCCGAGGGACTGAGCCGGGACCTCGTCATCGACCCGTCGGCCCTGGGACCGGGCGCCACCGGCGTGCTGCACGTGTCGGTGCAGGCCGCCGCGTGCGACGGCGACCCCATGACCGGGGAGGTGCCGGAGTTCGCGGCGTGCCACCTCTACCAGCAGGACTGGGGCATCCCCGTGGTGCTCGACGAGACCGGCCCGTCCGAGCTGGCCCTGGACCTCCGCGGCGCCTGACCCCGTTCGCCCTTCCCGCACTTTCCGCGGCAAGTGCGGGAAGGGAGGGGGGCTATGGCGCACTTTCCTCGGCAAGTGCACCGGAGGGCGACGCCCGGTAGCGGCTCAGGTGCCGGGAATCTCCCAGCGGACCCCGGGGAAGCGCCCGAAGTCTCTGTCGAACGTGACGACCGTGGCACCCCACTGCAGCGCCAGGGCTGCGAGGTGCGCGTCGTTGACGAGGTTCCCCCCGCGACTGCCTGCTGCGGTGAGCAGTTCGTGCATCCGGTGGACGTGGCGGGAGTCCGGCTCAGGAGTGACGGTGTTGGCGCGGCCTACCCAGCCCTCGACGACCGAGGTGGCCGCCTCGACGCTCAACGGAACGTTGAAGAGGCGACGGTGGGTGCTGATGCGCAGGAACGCGACAAGGCTGAGCCAGGGCAGGAGGACGGTCTGGGTCGCCGAGTCCTCGTCGAGCCACTGCCGCGCGGCCCGGTGGTGCTCCGCCGCGGGGTTGACCGCGTAGAGCAGCACGTTGGCGTCGACGAGCTTCACGCGCCGCGTTCCATCTTCCGGATGATCTCCTCGTCCTCGAGGTCGCCGGCCAGGGCCAGTGCTCGGTCGAGGTTGACCCGAGCGGGCCCTCCCATGTCGAACGTGGGAGTCCGGTAGGGACGGACCTCGCGGGGGCGAGAGCCGTTGACGATGGCAGTGTTGATCGCATCTTTGAAGGTCAGGCCGCGTTCGGCCATGAGCCTCCTAACGATGGCGTCAGCCTCAGGTGTCAGCGTCACCGTGGTCCGCATCACAGCATCATAGCATCAAGATCACTACATCATGATGCGTCACCAGAAAGCGTCCTAGTGCCCTGGGTGCACCTCCTCATCCCGACGCGGGAAAGAGGGGGCGGGGGTCAGCGCCAGGGGGCGGCGTGGCCGAGGTGCGCCAGCACGGCGAGCACGCGGCGGTGGTCGTCGTCGTCCACCGTCAGCCCGAGCCGGGTGAAGATCGACGCCACGTGGCCCTCCACGGTCCGCTCGGTCAGCCACAGCCGCCGGGCGATCCCGGCGTTGGTCCGGCCCTCGGCCATGAGGGCCAGCACGTCCCGCTCGCGCGGGGTCAGCGCCCCCAGCGATCCCTGTGGGCTCGACGCTCGCCCGCCGAGCAGCCGGCCCACCACCTCGGGGTCGAGCGCCGATCCGCCGGCGGCCACGCGGCGCAGGGCATCGAGGAAGTCGTCGACGTCGAGGGCTCGGTCCTTCAGCAGGTACCCGAAGCGCCCAGAGCTCACCAGCTCCACCGAGTGGCGCACCTCCACGTGCTGCGACAGCAGCACGATCCCCAGCTCCGGGTGGCGCCGCCGCAGCTCGCGGGCGGCGCGGGCGCCGTCGTCGGTGAGGTCGGGCGGCATCCGGACGTCGATGACGGCGAGGTCGGGCACGTGCTCCTCGACGGCCGCCAGCAGGGTGGTCGCGTCGCCGGCCTTCGCGACGACCTCGTGGCCGGCGTCCTCCAGGAGCGCCGCCAGCCCCTCCCGGAACAGCGGGGAGTCCTCCCCGATCACGATCCGCACGGCAGCCGCACCTCCAGCAGCGTGCCCGCGCCCACTGGGCTCACCAGTCGCAGCTCGCCCCCGGCCGCCGCCACCCGGTCCGCGAGTCCCGCGAGGCCGGACCCCGACGACACCGAGGCCCCACCGCACCCGTCGTCGCTGACGCTGACCACGAGCGCGTCCTCGTCACGGGCCGCGACCAGCGAGATCGACGCCGCCCCGGAGTGCTTCACGGCGTTGGTGACGGCCTCGCTCGCCACGAAGTACGCGGTGGTGGCGACAGCCTCGGGCACAGCCCGCCGCGCCGCCGGTGAGCGCGTCCCGTCGTCGTCATAGTTGTCGCCGAGGTCGTTGCCGAGGTCCACGTGCAGCTGGACGGGCACCGGCAGCCGCTCGAGCATGGAGCCGAGTGCCGCTCCCAGTCCGTCGTCGAGGCTGGAGGGGCGCAGCCCGTGGGCGATCTGGCGCAGCTCGGCCACCGCCGTCGACAGCTGCTGCACCGCACCGTCGAGCACGCCGTCCAGCGGCCCGCCGGGCGAGGCACCGGGGCCGACGACGTCGAGGGCGCCGCTCGCGAGCCGCCGCTGCGCCAGGCGCAGCGCCATGCCGAGGCTGACGAGGCGTTGCTGCGCACCGTCGTGGAGGTCCTGCTCGAGGCGGCGCCGCTCCTCCAGGGACGCGGCCAGCAGCCGCCCCCGGCTCTCCGCGACCTCGCGCAGAGCCGACGTGAGGCCCACGCGCAGCCGCACCACCTCCACGACGAGGGCAGCCGCTGCCGCTGCCTCGCGCAGCAGGGTCCGTGAGGACCCGGGCGGCCCGACCAGCACCCCGACCTCCTCACCCGCCACCTCGACCGGCACCACCTGCTCCCCGGCGGCTGCGGGTGGCAGCAGGCGCCCCTCGGCGTCCACGTGCCCGTCACCCTGGCCCGCGCCGGGGAGGCGGTACCCAACCCTGACCGGGGCGTCGAAGGCGTTGGTGAGCACCGCCTGCAGCTGCTCGGGTCGCACGAGGCCCGCGTGGGCTTGCGCCTCCAGGGCGGCCACCGCACCGAGCACGCGCTGGCGCGAGGGGTCGACCCTCCGGTCGATGACGCGCCGCAGGCGCGTGCGCAGGGGCGAGAGGGCTGCGGCGCACACGGCGGTGGTCGCCGCGGCCAGCGCGGGGGAGTTGCGGCCCAGCCACAGGCCGCCCACGAAGGCGGCCAGCGTGTAGACGCCGAGCAGGACGGCGGACAGCACCGCGTACGTGGTGGTGGCGGCGAGCGCCCTGTCGACGTCGTACAGGTCGTGCCGGAGCACGGCGATGCCCGTGGCCGCCGGGATCGCCACCCCCACGGCCACCAGCCCGAGCACCGCGAGGTCGGGTCCGTCGAGGACGAGGTACGACAACCAGCACATGAGCAGCGTCAGCGGTACGAACGTCGCACCGAGGAGGAACCAGGTCAGCTGGGCGCGCTCCACGCCGGTGCTGCGCCGGTACCGGCGCACCGCCGCCACCAGGGACGCCACGAGCAGACCGAGCAGTGCGAACGGGGCCACGGTCCACACCGCCTCCGCCGCCGCGGCGACCGCGGGGCTCCCCGGCAGCGGCGCCGGCACCCCGGAGAAGGAGCTGTCCGGTGCCGGCGCCAGCAGCAGCGCGCCCAGGTGCGCCAGCGGCACCGCCACCACACCCACCGCCACCGGACGCCACCGCCGGCTGAGCAGCCGACCGGTGGGAAAGAGGAGCAGCAGCAGCGCCGGGGGCACGTACCAGGCCATCCACGAGGCCTCGGAGAGCGCAGCTCCCCACGCCGTCGTCGGCAGGACCGGTGCGGGGGCCGTGGACAGCTGCGTCCACGCGTCGCTGACCCCCATGGCGCACGGCACCAGCCCCTGCAGGCCGAGCAGTGCGGCCACCGGGCTGCTCGGGCGGCGCACCCCGACGAGCAGGGCCACCGCGAGGGCGACCAGCCCGACGGCGTCCATGAGGGCCAGGTAGAGGACGGGGACGACAGCGGGGTCCAGCAGAGCCAGGCGCGCGGTGGCCACCACGCACACCAGCGACGCCACAGCGCAGGTCAGCGCCCCGACCAGCCCCGGCCCGAGCGCCGCGGACCGGGCCCCCAGCTGGAGCTGCTCCGCGGCCACGCGCCGAACCGTAGGGCTGCGCGGCGCCCGTGGACAGGGGGCCAGCACGGGGGTGGCGGTCAGGTGCCCGCACGGCAGACCCGTCACCAGGGCGGGCGCCACGGTGGCGCCGTCCACTTCGCAGCACTCCGTCCGGAGGTCTCCCGTGAAGCGCTCTGCAGCCCTCGTCACCGGCCTCGTCCTCAACGCCCTGTCGGGGCTGGCGGGCCTGCCCACGCTCGTCGACCCGACCATGGGTCCGGCGCCGCTCGTCATCAACGTCGTCACCGGCGTGCTCGGGATCATCACGCTGGTCGGCGTGGTGCTCGTGTGGCGCTGGCGCAGCGGCCGGGTCGGCCTGGGCGTCACGCTCATCGTCGTCAGCCAGGCCCTCAACGTGCTGACCGCCGTCCCGGCGTTCTTCGCCGACATCCCCGTCGGCTACAAGGCGGCCATCGCCGTCGGTGTGGTGCTGACGGCCGTGGGCGTGGTCCTCGTGCTCCCCGCCCGCCGGGCCGCGAGCGAGCTCACGGCGTCGCCGGCGTGAGGGGCAGCACCGCCCTGACCCGACCGCCGCCCAGCGTCGGTCCCGCGTCTAGCGCACCGTGCAGCTGCTCGCACCGCTCCCTCATCGACGCCGTGCCGACACCCGCCACCCATGCGGGCGTCGGCGCGCCGTCGTCGTCGGCGGTGATGATCAGGGAGCCGTCCATGACGGCGAAGCCCACGCGGACCCGCAGCCCTTCGCCTGCGCGGTCCGGATGCTCGCGCGCGTGGCGGGCGGCGTTGGCCACCGCCTCCACGGCCACGCGGTAGGCGGCCACCTCCACGGCTGCGGGCAGCGACGGCGGCAGCCCCTCGCCGACCACCTCGACGTCCAGCGACGATGCGTGCGCCGCCCCCAGCCGGGCCACCTGCTGTCGCACCGCGCCGACCAGGCCCCGCTCGTCCAGCGCCGGCGGGCGCAGGCCCACCACGAGGCGGCGGACCTCGGCGATGGAGCCGGAGACGTCCTCGCGGAGCTCCGCGAGCAGCCCGTCGGCCCGGGCGGGGTCGGTGCCCACGAAGTTGCGGGCGGCGTCGGCGCTGTAGGCGATGCCGGTGAGCACCGGGCCGAGCCCGTCGTGCAGGTCCCGCCGCAGCCGCCGCCGCTCCTCCTCCAGCGCCGCGAGCGCCTGCGCCCGCTCCACGGCCAGCTGCCGGGTCAGGGCCAGGCCGTGCATCGCTCGGGCCAGCGGGGGCGCCAGCAGGTCGAGCAGCCGCCGCAGCTGCCCGGCTGCCTGCTCGTCGGGCAGGTCGACGACGACGACGAGCGCGCCCACGGGCTGCCCGCCCACGGCCAGCGGCACGCGCACCGGCGTCCCGCGCCCGCGCTCCCCGTCGTCGCCGTCGCCGTCCTCGCCGCGGACGGCGGCGGCCAGCAGGTCGACGTCGTCCCAAAGCTCGACCCTCGCGGCGCCCAGGTCGGCGCGCAGCGAGGCCACCCACGCCGCCGGGTCACTCTCGGAGCGCAGCTGCACCCCGAGGTTGCTCATCACCGCGACGGGGTCGCGCCGGCCGCCGAAGAGCAGCTCGTCGAACAGCCACCGCACCAGCAGCGCCACCGGGTGGAAGGTCGCCGCGACCCCGACGGCGAGCAGGGCGTAGCCGGCCTTGCGGGGCGGGGCCCCCGTCAACGCCCGCACGACCACCTGGCCGAGGGTGAACAGCGCGAGCGCCACCTCCACGCTGACCGCGTACCCGGCGAGCTGGGCGACGAGGCGCCGCACGTCCACCACGAGGGGCGCTCGCAGGCCGACGACGAGGGCCGCCACGGCGACGGCGCCCCCCAGCAGGACCGCCAGCGCGGCCACCACCGACCAGTGGCCGTCCGCGGAGGCCCCGAGCGGGGCGTCGGGCGGACCGTCGACGGCGAAGAGCACCTGGCCGGCCGCGAGCACCGGGGTGACGACCCCGGCGACCAGCCACAGCCAGCGCGTGCGCTCCACCTCCCGGCTGCGCTCGGTGCGCCACCACAGCAGCGCCGCGAGCGCGACGACCAGGGCACCCCCGCCGAGCACGTCGAGGACGGTGCCGCTGAGCGCGCCGGTGGCGGTCACCGCGCCGCTCCCGAGCACGGCGGTGACCAGGGCCCTGTCGACAGCGGCGTCCCGGTGCCGGTCCATCGCCGCGTCGGTGCGCAGCGGGACCAGCGCGACGGCCGACGGCAGGACCACGCTGCACGCCAGCACGACCGCCGCCGGGCCCGGGCCCGCCGCGGCACCGGTGGCTGCTGGCAGTAGGGAGGCGCCGGCCACCGCGAGCAGGCCCGCTGCGACCAGCAGCGCCACGGCGACGCGACGGCGGTCAGCGGGCGGAGCGTCGTGGGCGCCACCGGGCCCGGTGAGCAGCAGCGCGGCGCCCGCGGCGCAGACCACCGCGCTCCCCAGCACGGGCAGGTGATCGACGACGGCGCTCACCGGTGGGCCGCCGGTCTCAGCCGGCAGTGGGCCGGGCGCCCAGGCCGTGCTCGCGGGCCAGCACGATGGCCTCGGCACGGCTCGCCACCCGCAGCTTGGCGAAGACCGACGAGATGTGGTTGCCGACCGTCTTGGGCGCCAGGCCCAGGCCGCTGGCGATCGCCGTGTTGCTGTGCCCCGCGGCGATGGCGTCGAGCACCTGCAGCTCCCGGTCGGTCAGCTCGGGGAACGGGCGCACCGCCGTCGGAGCGGGCGCTCCCGACAGGCGCACGACCAGGCGTGCGGCGACGTCGGGGGCCAGCACCACCTGGCCCGCGTGCACGGCGTGCAGAGCGCGGGCGATCTCGTCGGCGTCGGCGCCCTTGAGCAGGTAGCCGCGGGCGCCGGCGCGCAGCGCGGCGACCACGGTGTCGTCGTCCTCGAACATCGTCAGCACGAGGACCGCGGCCCCCGGCACGGCGGCGGTCAGCCGGGCGGTGGCGGCCACACCGTCCATCCCCGGCAGCTGCACGTCCATGACCACCACGTCGGCCGCCAGCAGCTGCGCCTCGCGTACGGCGTCCTCACCGCTCGCGGCCTCCCCGGCCACCTCGATGCCGGGCAGCGAGGACAGCAGCGCGCGCAGCCCGCGGCGCACCACGGGGTGGTCGTCCACGAGCAGCACCCGCACCGGCGCGGTGGCTCCTGCGCCCGCGTCCGGGCTGCCGTCGTCCTCCAGCACGCCGCAGAGCATGGCCCCGCGCCGGGCCGCGGGCCAGGGCCTGCGTCCCCGTCGTCCGGGAGGGCTCCCGGTCGGGTGGGGGCGTGCCCCCTGAACTGGGACGCCGCCGGCGGCCACCCTCGTCCCGTCACGCCGTCCGGCGCCCGCCTCCCCGAGGAGCAGCCATGACCACCCACCCCGCCACCGGATCCGCCCCCGCAGGCGCAGCGCCCCGGCGGCACCGCCCGCTCGGTGCCCTCAACCACGTGGGGCTGGTGCTGGCCACCCTGCTGGCGCTGTCAGACCTCAGCGGGATCTTCCTCGTCGAGCCGCCCACCGAGACGAGCGCCCAGAACGGTCCGCCAGCGGAGGTGCTCTGGTTCGCGTTCGCCATGGCCGTCGTCACGCTCGCCGGCGTCGCCCTCGCGTGGGCGGGCAGATGGCGCGGCCCCGCGGTGCGGATCGCGGCCGTGGCGCGGATCCTCTCGGCGCTCACGGCGGTCCCCGCTTTCTTCGTGGGCGGGGTCCCGACGCAGCTGCTCGTGTGGGCGGCGGTGACGGTGCTGGTGACGGTGGTCGCCGTCGTGCTCATGCTCCTGCGGCCTCGCCGCCGGGCCTGACGAAGGGCCGGACGAAGGGCCTCGGACGGGGGACGGCGTCCCCCGCGACGCAGGTGCTGGCCCCGATGCGCCTCCGAGCTTCCGAGCCGCACCCTCGACACCGATCGAGCACCTTCCCGCTTCCCCTGGAGACCCGCTGTGGACCCGCTCGTGCTCGGCCTGCTCGTCGGTCTCGCCTCGGCCGCACCCCTCGGCCCGCAGAATGCCTACCTGCTGCAGGTGGGCCTCCAGCTCCCGACCACCAGGGCGTGGGGGGCCGCCGCCCTGGTGGTCGGGCTCGACGTCTCCGTCTCCCTCACCGGAGCTCTCCTGGCGGGGCGCCTGCTGTCCGCAGCACCCGGTCTGCGGGTGCCCGCCCTCACCGTCGGCGCGGCGGTGCTCCTGCTCGTGGGCGCGCAGATCCTGTGGCGCACCCGCTCTCGCCGCCGCCCCCGGCACCTCCTGGGCCTCACGACGACGACGGACGGGGCGGACGGCCCGCCGGTGAGCGGTTGGAGCAGGCGCCGGCTCGTCTTCGGCGCGCTCGCGGTGACCTGGCTCAACCCATCGGCGCTGCTCGACTCCTCGCTGCTGTTCGGCGGCCTCGTGGCCTCGACGCGACTGGCCGACCTGCCGGTGCTCGTGCTCGGCCTGTGCGCTGCGTCCGCCCTGTGGACGGCGGGCCTCCTGGGCGTGCTGCGTGCCGTGCGGGCGCGGCTCGTGGAACGGGCGCGGTGCTGGGTGGAACGGGCAGCCGGCGTCGTCGTCGTGGCGGTCGGGCTGCGCTTCGCCGCGCAGGCCGTCGGCGTCCTGTAGCCCCGCGCTCGGCGGGTGCGTCGGCGCTGCGTCAGCGGTACTGGCTGACCATCACGGCGCTGGTGCCCGGCTCCAGGGCCCGGAAGGTGTGCGGGAGGTCGGCCGGATAGGCGACGTAGTCGCCGGGGGCCAGTTCCACGGGGTCCTCGAGGATCCCGGCCAGCGCCCGGCCCGTCGCGAGGACCACGTGCTCGACCGAGCCCGTGGCGTGCGGCTCGGAGTTGCGCGGGGCGCCCGGCTCCGCGGTGATCCGGTACACGTCAAAGCTCACGCCGGGGGTGCTCGCGGCCAGCAGCGTGGCGCGGAAGTGGGAGCTCTCGGCCGCCAGCGTGGGGCCCTCTCCGGCGCGCAGCACTCTGACGGCGGGGGCGGGCGGGTCGACGAGCGCGGAGAAGGGCACGCAGAGCGCCGTCGCCAAGGACCACAGCGTCTCGACGCTGGGGTTGGCCGAGCCCGACTCCAGCTGCGACAGGGTCGACTTGGCGACCCCCGCGCGCGCTGCCAGGTCACCCATCGACAGGCCGGACCGCTGCCGGTGCTGCCGCAGGGCCGCGGCGATGGCGGCGATGGGGGCGCCGGAACCCGCACTCGTGCCGCTGTTCGCTGAATCGGTCATCGTGTTCGCCTTGACGAACGTCGCTGCATGCCCCCATTCTCGCAGAGTGCGTTCGCCCTACCGAACAGACGGCCTCGCAGACCGGATTGGCCACCGGATCGGCTCCCCCTGGCAGGACGTCGACCGGCGCCTCCTGCGTGACGTCCTGCTCGTCTGCGCCGCCGGCGCGGTGGTCGGCCTGTCGTTCGGCGCCGTCGCGGTGGCCTCCGGCACTCCGCTGTGGGTGCCGGTGCTGCTCTCCGTGGTCGTGTTCGCCGGAGCCAGCCAGTTCGTCTTCGTCGCCCTGGTCACCGGGGGTACCGCGCCGCTGGTCGCCGCCATGACCGGCGTGGTGCTCAACGCGCGGATGGTTCCGCTCGGCATGGGCGTGGCCGACGTCGTCCCTCGCTCCGGCTGGCGGCGGCTCGTCGCGGCCCACCTGCTCACCGACGAGTCCGCGGCGTTCACCCTGCCTCGGCGTGACCCCGCCGAGCGGCGCGCCGCGTTCTGGCTGACCGGCGTGCTGCTCTTCGTGCTCTGGAACGCCGGCGCCCTGGTGGGAGCGGTGCTCGGCGGGACGGTGCTCGCCGCCGTCGACCCCGGCACCCTCGGACTGGACGCCGCCTTCCCCGCCGTCCTCCTCGCGCTGCTGGTGCCGGCGTTGCGCACCGCGACCGACCGGCGCACGGCGCTGGCGGGCGCCGTCGTCGCGGTCGCCGCGGTGCCCGTGCTGCCGGCGGGGCTGCCCGCGGTGGCTGCCGTCCTTGGTGTGCTGACCGGGGTCCGTGGGTGGTCTCGCCGTCGTGCCGCCGATACCGAGGTCGAGACCGACGTTGAGGCTGAAACCGCCGGGGGCGCCTCGTGACCTGGGGAGTCGAGCACTGGGTCGGACTGGCGGTGCTCGCCGTGGCGACCTTCGCCCTGCGCCTGCTCGGTCCCTGGCTCGCGGCGCGGATCGGTGGCGGGGCCCGTGCCGAGAGCACCGACGCGCTGCTCGCGGGCCTCGCCGTCGCCGTTCTCGCCGGACTCGTGGTGACGCAGTCACTCTTCGACGGGCGCGACCTCGTGGGGTGGGCGCGGCCGCTCGGCGTCGTCGTCGCCGGTCTCCTGGTGTGGCGGAAGGCGCCTTTCCTCGTGGTGGTCCTCGCGGCAGCTGCCACGACGGCACTGGTGCGCCTGCTCGGCCTCTCCTGACCCTCCCTCTTCCCGCACTTTCCGCGGCAAGTGCGCGGCGGAGGTGCGGTCGACCGGGCCGGCGGCGCACAGTGCAGGGGTGGCAGCCAAGGCAGCGGCGGAAGAGCTCGACGTCGACGGCGTCGCGGTGCGCTTCACCAGCCCGGACAAGGTCGTGTTCCCAGCGCTCGGGGTGGACGGCGGCACCAAGCGGCACCTCGTGGAGTACTACCGCTCCGTCGCCCAGCGGAGCGAGGACGGCGAGATCGGGCCGCTCGTGCGCGCCCTGCTCGACAGGCCGACGTACGTGCAGCGTTTCCCCGATGGGGTGGACGGCGAGGAGGTCTACCAGAAGCGCGTGCCGGCGCATGCGCCGTCGTACGTGCGCACGACGCGGGTCACCTTCCCCTCGGGTCGCCACGCCGACGCGATGCGCGTCGATGCCGCCGCCCCTCTGGTCTGGGCGGCGCAGATGTCCACCGTGACGTTCCACCCGTGGCCCACCCGCGCCTCCGACACGGACCCCGAGGCCGTCGAGCACCCCGACGAGCTCCGGATCGACCTCGACCCGCAGCCGGGCACTGGCTTCGCCGAGGCCCGCGCCGTCGCGCTCGACGTCGTCCAGCCCCTCCTCGACGAGCTCGGGTACGCAGGCTTCCCCAAGACCTCCGGTGGCCGTGGCGTGCACGTCTACGTGCGGATCGAGCCGCGCTGGGAGATCAAGCAGGTCAGGACGGCGGCCATCGCCTTCGCCCGCGAGGTAGAGCGCCGTGCCGGCGGTCGCGTCACCACCGCGTGGTGGAAGGAGCAGCGCACCCAGGCGATCTTCGTCGACTACAACCAGAACGCCCGCGACCACACCATCGCCTCGGCCTACTCGGTGCGCCGCACCCCGCGCGCCACTGTCTCCACCCCCGTGACCTGGGCGGAGCTGGCCGACGTTGAGCCGGACGATCTGACGATGGCGACGGTGCCCGCCCTGCTGGCCCGCCGCGGTGACCCGATGCGCACCCTTGACGACGTGCAGCACTCCCTGGAACCGCTGCTGGAGATGGCCGAGCGCGACGCCGCGGCGGGGGAGGGGGAGATGCCGTTCCCGCCCAACCATCCCAAGCAGGACGGCGAGCCCAAGCGCGTGCAGCCGAGCCGTGACCGTGCCCGCCCCGGCGGCCCCGAGGATCCCTCCCGGTGAACGTCGGCCCGAGGCGGGCGGGGTACGACCGCAGACCGTCGGGGCTCGCTGCCCCCATCCGGCGGGGGAAGCCCTGCCGAGTGGCGGGCATGCCGTGCGACCTGCGTGGCAGCTGCTCTGGGAGGTTCCTGTGGATCAGCCGGTGGCGGTGTCCTACGGGTGTTGTGGTTGCTGAGGCGTCGTACGGTGGTCGTGCAGTCCTTGACCCGCTCTTGACCTTCAGGGGGCGTCGTTCAGGATGCAGCAGCCCGACCTCCGGGCGACCGATGAAGGAGAGACCAGATGGGTTTCCTTGACCGCCTGCTCGGCCGTGAAGACCGGTCGGGCTCCGACCGCAGCACTGCCTACGGGCAGCCGCGGCCCGTCCAGCCCCAGCCCACCTACCGCACCGACTACCCGACGCCCGGCCAGCCCTCCGTGGGCCAGCAGCAGGCCGCCGGGCCGAGGCAGCCCCTCAGCGAGGACGAGCGGGCCCTCGAGCGCTACCGCTACCTCCTGCGTACCGCTCCGCCGGACCAGCTGGAGCAGGCCCACGCCGAGGCGTTCGCCAAGCTCACCCCGCAGCAGCGCCAGCAGGTGCTGTCCGAGCTCAGCCAGCACGTCCCCCCGGCCGAGCGCGCTCCGAGCGACAGCCCGCAGGACCTGGCCCGCATGGCGACGCGCGCCGAGGTTCGCCAGCCGGGCACGCTCGAGCGGAGCTTCTCCGGAGCGGGTGGTCCGGGTGGATCCGGTGGCGGCAGGGGACTGGGCATGGGCGCCGTCATCGGTGGTGGTCTGCTGGCCGGTGTCGCCGGGGCTTTCGTGGGCACCGCCATCGCCGACGCCATGTTCGACGGGTCCGAGGGTGACGCCTACGCCCAAGGTTTCCAGGATGCCCAGGAGGACATGGCCGCCGATGCGGGGTACGACGGCGGCGGCTTCGACGGCGGCGGCTTCGACGGCGGCGACGACTTCGGTGGTGACTTCGGCGGCGACTTCGACGTCTGACCCGTCCCGAGCGGACCCGAGGACGACGAAGGCCCCCGCCCTGCCGGGCGGGGGCCTTCGTGCTGACGAGCGGACGACGGGAATCGAACCCGCGCTATCAGCTTGGGAAGCTGAAGTTCTACCATTGAACTACGTCCGCGTGGCGCCTCTGAAGACGTCCACCGTCAGCCTAGCAAGCCTCAGCGAAGACCTCAGACACCGTCCCGCTTGTAGCCGAAGAAGCTCTTCTTGCAGATGAGCTCGGCGACCTCGGCGGGCACCATGTCCTGCCAGGTCTCGTCGTGCGCGGCGATGCGCTTCAGCACGTCGCGCGACAGGATCTTCAGGTAGTCGGGGTTGAAGTCGGCCAGGTGCACGAAGCTGCCGCGGCCGGACAGGTAGTCGAACAAGGGCTGCAGCTGCTCGCCCACCTCGACGTCCTCGACCGTGACGACGTCACCGCTGGCCAAGTCGAGCTTGGGGTAGACGAACAGCTTGAGGTTGTTCTTGAGGAGCCGGCCCCAGCTCTCGAGGAGACCACCCGGCAGGTGCGCGTGGGTCTTCTCGTCGAACAGCACCTCCAAGCTCGGCAGGCCCATGACCATGCCGATCCGCTCGGTGGTGCGCGCCTGCAGGTACGCCGCCAGCCGGTGGTAGTCGGCGAAGTTGGAGATGAGCACCGTGCTACCGGTGGCCGACAGGAGGTCTGCGCGGGCGAGGAAGTCGCGGCGGTCGAGCTTGGAGCCGCCGGCGAGCAAGTTGCTCATGGTGAGCTCGGTCAGCGCGAGGACCTTCTTGGGGTCGACGGCCGGGTCCTTGACGAACGCGCGCTTGGCGCACTCGAGCATGTCGATGTTGACGTGTGTCGGGGGTCGGAAGCTGCCGCGCTCGACGAGCACCGAGCGCTTGCGCAGGGCCTCGGAGGGCTGCAGCACCTCGCGGTCGGGGCCGAACATCGCAACGCCGGACAGGCCGAGGTGCACGAGCTGCAGCGCCATGAGGCGGTTGTCGACGCTGCGGAACTCGATGCCCGAGAACTTGATCATGTCGACCTCGATGCGGCCCGTGTTGAGCTTGTCGAGCAAGCTCGCAACGACCTCATCGGGCTCGGCGCGCTCGAAGAACGCGGCGTGCAGCAGGTTCACGCCGATGATGCCGAGCGCCTCCTGCTGCTGGGCGGCGTCGTCGTCGAGCATCCGCACGTGGATGACGATCTCGTTGGGCTCGTCCTCGGGGTGCGCCTGGAAACGCACGCCCATCCAGCCGTGGCACTCGTTGCCGCCGCGGTAGCTGCGGGCCACCACGGTGTCGGCGAATGCGAAGAAGCAGGTGTCGTCACCGCGGGCCTCCGAGAGGCGCTCCACGTTGAGCGTGTACTCGTGCTCCAGCATCGCCTGGAGGCGGCCCAGGGAGACGTAGCGGTCCGACCGGCCGTAGACGGCGTCGGAGACGGCCATGTCGTACGCCGACATGGTCTTGGCGATCGTGCCGGCGGCACCGCCCGCGCGGAAGAACCAGCGGGCCACCTCCTGACCGGCGCCGATCTCGGCGATGGTGCCGTACCAGCGCGGGTCGAGGTTGATCCGCAGGGCCTTCTGAAGCGTGTCCTCGCCGACGTCCATGCCGCCCATCCCGTCGTCCCCGTCCGTTCTCCGAGCCCGGGAGGGCTCGAACCTCGCAGCGAGCGGTCACCATCGACTCAGCACTTGTCGGCGCCGATGATGGCGTGCTCTGAGCGACCTGACCACCTCCCCGGAGCGAACCGGAGATGATGATCTGGCCACCTGTCCCTGTCATCGGCGCGTCGGGCCCGGAACTGGAGCCCACTACGGTGTCGGCGTGCTTCTTTCCGACCGCGACCTGGTGGCCGAGGTCGACGCCGGCCGCGTGGTGCTCGACCCGTGGGACCCCGCGATGGTGCAACCCTCGAGCATCGACGTCCGGCTCGACAGGTACTTCCGGCTCTTCGACAACCACAAGTACGCGGTCATCGACCCCGCCCAGGAGCAGCCGGAGCTGACCCGGCTCGTGGAGGTCGACAAGGGCGAGGCCTTCGTCCTGCACCCCGGCGAGTTCGTCCTGGCCTCGACCTATGAGGCCATCACCGTTCCGGACGACCTCGCGGTCCGCGTCGAGGGCAAGAGCTCGACGGGCCGGCTGGGCCTGGTGACCCACTCCACGGCGGGTTTCGTGGACCCAGGTTTCTCCGGGCACATCACTCTCGAACTGGCCAACGTCGCCACGCTGCCCATCAAGCTCTGGCCCGGCATGAAGATCGGCCAGCTCTGCTTCTTCAAGCTGTCGAGCCCGGCCGAGCACCCCTACGGCAGCGCGCGGTACGGCTCGCGGTACCAGGGCCAGCGCGGACCGACCGCCTCCCGCTCCTACCTGAACTTCCACCTCACGGACGTCAGCGCGGGCTCCCCCGCCGACGACGCCTGACAGACACAGCGGACCCCGCCGTGGCCTCCCTCGTGCTCGGGCGCGATGCCGGCCGCGCGCTCGCGGGTTCCCACCTGCTGCTCCTGCCCGACGAGCTCCCCGAGACCGTCGTCCTCGGTCTGGTGCGTGCGCGCCATCCCGACCTGGTCTCCGTGGGCGGTGGCACCTGGCGGCTGGGGCGGTGGACCACGCTGCGCGGCCCGCTCCTGCTTGACGCGGCCGCCGCGGCCGGCTCGGCCGTGCCCGACCCGTGGCGCTGCGCGTGGGTGATCGAGTGCCCGGTCGACCGCGGCGACCCGCCCCTGCCCGGCACCACCGACCGGGAGGGCCTCCACCGCGCTTTCCCCGACGGCCTGCCCGTCATGGCTGAGCGCCGCGCCCTCGACCTGGCGCTGGCCCTCGCCCGCCGACTCGAAGGCGCCGTCCGCGTGGCCGCGCGATCCGACGGCACCGGGTGGGCCCTGCTCCAGCCCGACCCGTCCTCCTGGGTGGACAGGACCGTGCTCAGCCCCAGCTGGGTGACCCCCGAGGACGCTCTCGCCATCGCCGCGCAGATCGTCCCCGGGGCCGAGCTGGCGGTGGAGGGCACTGCGTGGGAGGGGCTCACGCCGGAGGCGATCGCGGCCCTGGAGGCAACTCACGACGACGACGCCCCCCCACCCGACCAGCGCGAGGTGCTGCACCTGGCCGCCGATGCCCGGGACGCCGCTGTCGCAGCGGGCGACGACGTGCTGGACGCGTACGCCCTCGTCGTCGTCCTCCCCGAGGGAGGGGTGGTGCAGTTTGAGGTGGCGGGAGCCGCCGAGCCGCCGCCCGCGCTGCACGGCGTCGAGTGGGCGGCGTCAGCGGTGACGTACAGCGCGGTGTGGTGGCCCGATGACCCGGCCGCTGCCGAGCACGAGGTGCCGGCTCCCGACGTGCGCCGCGCGCGAGCCCGCGCGGGTGCGGTGATCGAGGCGCTCACGGACGCCGTCGCCCGGGAGGTCGGTGGTGTGGTGGTGGATGCCGACGGCTTCCCCCTCGCCTAGCGAAAGCCTTCTGTTCGCGTGCTGTGGGTGCGCTCTAGTGGTGCGCCGCTGTCCAGAGACCACTGCCGCTGGGATTGAGTTGGTAGCGTCTTCCCATGGAAGCGGTGGTCGACTCCGTCGGGCGCATCGTGGTGCCCAAGGCCCTCCGTGACGCCCTCGGTCTCACACCGGGGACAAGAGTTGATCTATCGCGCTATGGGGCTGGCCTTCAGCTCGTACCGAGTGGGCGCACCGCCCGGTTGGTCGAGGAGGATGGCGTGCTGGTGGCGCGCGGCAGCGGGGGTACCCGCATTGACGACGACATCGTCAACGGGCTGCTTGATGCAGGGCGACGGTGACGTCCGGAGCGGTCCGGATGTTCGCACTCGACACCAGTGCGGCTGTCCCGCTCCTGGTCGCTGACCACACAGCCCACACGGCGCTCTCCCGGTGGAGCTCGGGGCGGGTCTTGCACCTCGCGGGCCACGCTGCAGCGGAGACGTACTCGGTGCTCACGAGGCTCCCCGGAGACCTCCGCCTGTTGCCGTCAGACGCGGCCACCCTGCTCGAACGGCGCTTCGTCTCGATGCTTGCCCTGCCAGACGATGTCGCAGGAACCCTTCCCAGAGTGCTCGCAGACCTCGATGTCAGTGGCGGGGCGGTCTACGACGCACTGGTGGCGCTCGCGGCGCAGCACCACGGCGCCATTCTCGTGACAAGAGACCTGCGCGCTCGTGACACCTACGAGCGCATCGGGGTTCCTGTGCACATCGTGTCCTAAGGGGCCGCCGCCGTCGGTGGTCGGTGCGAGACTCCGGCGTCGAACTCGAGGCCGGTCGGCGCATCGCTAGAGCAGGACCTCACCGAGCCATCGGATCACGGGCCCGACGACGACGGCGAGCACCGGCGCCGCCGCGCCGAGCATCCCCAGCACCACCAGGCCCGCCACGAGGCGCGCCAGCAGCGAGGGGCGGCCCGCCCCGGGCTGCCGCAGCGACCTCAGCAGCCCGTCCACGGGAGCGGTCCTGCCGTCAGGCGCTGACGTCCTGCAGCTTCTTGGGCAGGTGGCCCGCGCTCTTCTCGTAGAACTTGGCGGCCTCGCGGGTGGCGAGCATCCGCACGACGCCGACGACGGCGCCCGACACCACGGCCCACCCGACGGCCTCGGCGAGGGCCACGTGCGGGCTCAGCGGGTTGGCCGGGGGCTGCTTGCCGGTGGCCAGCACCCACAGCTTCTTGATGACGGAGCGCGCGGCGGACTGGGCCGCCAGTCCGCTGCCCGTGCCCAGCACGGTCCACACGAGGTTTCCCACGGCACCACCCTCCCAAGCCGGGTGGGAGCCGTCCAGCGGAGGGCGTACGGTTGCCCCGATCGACAGGGGAGCGCCGACCTCGTGGGAGGCGCTGAGAGTGCGGGAGACCGCAGACCCTCGAACCTGATCCGGTTCACACCGGCGTAGGGAGTCGAGCTTTCTGCCGTTCCGGTCCCGTCCGCTCGCGGACGGCCGGTCCGGCACCCCTCCTCGCGACCCTGCTGGGAGGCACCTGATGAGCACCACCGAAAAGTCCGACGCACCGTCCACACCCCGTCGCCGGCCCGCGGGCATCGGGGCGACGCTGGTCACCGCCGTCATCGTCGTCGCTCTCGCCGCCCTCGTGTGGCAAGGGCCGACGTGGTTCTCCGAGGACGGCGTCCCTGGGGCCGCCCAGCCTGGCCCGGCGGTCCTCACCCTCGTGCTCGGTGCGCTGGCCCTCGTGGGGTGGCGCACGGCGCCGCGGCGGTCGTGGCGGGTGGTCGACATCGTCGTCGCCAGTGTCCTCGGTGTGGCGGTGGGCTTGCTGTTCACGCTCTTCAACCTTGCGTGGAACCCGATCTCGGGTCTGCTGGGCGGCTTCGCGTTCCTCGGCGCGGTCCTGACCGGACCCTGGCTGCTGGGAGGGGTCGTCGGGGGGCTCGTCATCCGACGGCCCGGGGCAGCAGTCTTCGTCGAGCTCGTCGCCGCCGTGGTGTCCGCGCTGATCGGCAACCAGTGGGGCTTCTTCACCGTCATCTACGGGCTCGTCCAGGGGCTCGGCGCCGAGGTGGTGCTGGCGGTGCTCCTCTACCGGCAGTGGGGTCTGACCGCCGGTCTGCTGGCCGGCCTCGGCGCTGGCGCTGCCTTCGGAGTACTGGAGAACCTCGTCTCGAACGCGGCGCTCCCGACCGGCTTCCAGCTCACCTACCTGGCGCTCGCTGCCGTGGTGTCGGGGGCCATCACCGCGGGGCTCGGTGGCTGGGCGCTCACCCGAGCCCTCGCGCGCACGGGAGCGCTGGCGCCACTCGCGTCCGGCCGCAACGCTCAGCGCGTCTGAGCTACCCCCGGTGAGTCCGCTCGTTCGGGCCCGCGGATGGGGGTGGCGCTGGAACGCCCGCCGCGCCCACGCCGTCCGCGGTCTCGACCTCGACGTCGAGGCCGGTGAGCGGGTCCTGCTCCTCGGAGCGTCGGGGGCCGGCAAGTCCACCGTGCTCGCCGGTGTCGCCGGGCTCCTGGACGGCGGGCCGGACGGAACCGGCGAGGCCGAGGGGCAACTCCTCCTCGACGGCGTTCCCGCCGCCGAGGCACGGCTGAACGCCGTCGCGGCGGGCCGAGGCCAGGCGCGCACCGGTCTCCTCCTGCAAGACCCGCAGGCACAGACCGTGCTGGCCCGCGTCGGGGACGACGTCGCCTTCGGCCTGGAGAACCACGGCGTGCCCGTCGAGCGGATCTGGCCCCGCGTCGAGGCGGCCCTGGCCGACGTGGGTCTCGATCTCCCGCGCGACCACCCGACCGCCCGCCTGTCCGGGGGACAGCGCCAGCGCCTGGCGCTGGCGGGGGTGCTGGCACTCGAGCCGCAGCTTCTGCTGCTGGACGAGCCGACCGCGATGCTCGATCCCGAGGGTGCTGTCCGGCTGCGCGACGTCGTCGCCGAGCGACTGACCGCGACCGGCGCAGGCTGCCTGCTCGTCGAGCATCGGGTGGACCTGTGGGTCGACCTCGTCGACAGGGTCGTGGTGCTCGCCCCCGGCGGCGGTGTGCTCGCGGACGGCCCCACGCTGCAGGTGCTGGCGCAGCGGGGTGCCGAGCTGGCCGCCGCAGGCGTCTGGGTACCAGGCCACCGGCCCGTGCCCCGTTCCCGCGAGGGCAGCCACGGTGTGCTCCACCAGAACCCTGGCGCCGCCACTGACGGACGCCTCCTCATGGCGCTGGAGGACGTCGCCGTCGGCCGGCGCGGGCACGGGGCGGCGGTGCTCAGCGCCGTGGCGGCCCAGGTCGAGGCCGGATCGGTGACGGCGGTTCGCGGGGCCAACGGCGCCGGGAAGTCGACGCTGGCACTGGCGGTGGCGGGTCTGGTGCCACCGGTGGCCGGTCGAGTCCGCGCCGGGCGACCGCTCGTCGGCGACCCAGCGCCAGCGCCTTCGCGACGGCGCTGGCGCGACCGTCGCCGCGAGGTGGCGCCCGACGACCCCGCCCGCTGGACCCCGCGCGACCTCGTGGCGCGGATCGGCTCGGTCTTCCAAGACCCCCGGCACCAGTTCGTCGCCCAGACCGTCGCGGACGAGCTGGCCGTCGGACCGCGCAGGCTCGGTCTGGCGCGGGCCGAGGTCGCCGAGCGCGTCGAGGGGTTGCTGGAGCGGCTCCGGCTTGACCGCCTCGCTCGCGCCAACCCCTTCACCCTGTCGGGAGGGGAGCAGCGGCGCCTGTCCGTGGCGACCGCCCTTGCCACCCGACCCAGGCTGCTGGTGCTCGACGAGCCCACCTTCGGGCAGGACGCCCGCACCTGGGTCGAACTCGTCGAGCTGCTCGCCGAGCTGCGCGACGGGGGGACGGCGGTGGTGGCGGCCACCCACGACGTCGAGTTGTGCGAAGCCCTCGCCGACGTCACGTGGTGGGTCGGTGACGGGCGGCTGCGCGTGGACGTGCCCGCGAGATCGGCCAGCGGACGGTGAGCACAGGCCTGCTCGACCCAGGAGTCGTGCGCCCCACCGCGCTGGCGCGCGCCAACCCCGTGGCGAAGCTCGCCGTGGCCCTCGTCCTGGCGTTCGGGTTGCTCTTGAGCGTCGACATCGTGACGGCGGGCACCGCCGTGGTGCTGGAGCTGGCGCTCCTGCCCCTGGCGGGGCTGGGCGCGCTCGCGGTGCTCCGGCGCAGCGCCGTGCTGTTGCTGGCTGCCGTGCCGGTGGCCGTGGTCAGCGCACTGCTGGGTGTCGACTCCGGCGCCGTCCTGGTGGACCTGGGACCGATCAGCGTCACGTCCGGATCGCTGCAGACCGGTGGGGCGATCGGGCTGCGTGTGGTGGCGATCGCCTTGCCGGGCGTCGTCCTCCTGGCAACCACGGACCCCACCGATCTGGCAGACGCCCTGGCCCAGGTGCTGCACCTCCCTGCCCGCTTCGTGCTCGGGGCTCTCGCGGCGTTCCGCGTGGTGGACGTGCTACTCGACGAGTGGCGTCAGCTCGGTCTGGCGAGGCGGGCTCGTGGTCTGGGAGGAGACGGCCTGCTGGCCTCTGCCCGCGACGTGGCGGGGCGGGCCTTCGTCCTCCTCGTCATCGCGGTGCGGCGCGCTGCCGTGCTTGCCACGGCCATGGAGGCCAGGGGATTCGGGGCAGGCGAGCACCAGGGGGCCGACCGGACGTGGGCGCGCCCGAGCCGTCTACGTCCCGGCGACGTCGTCGTCGTCCTCGTGGGTGTGGCTGTCACGGTGGTCTCGACCGCTGCTGGCGTGGCAGCCGGCACGTGGGAACTCGTCATCACCTGATCGGTGTGCCTCGCGCGAGGTACGTCGATGACCGTGACTGAACTGTGATCCTCAGGCACCTGTCGGGGGTGGGGCTCCATTACCACGAACCCCTGGGGGCGCGACACATGCGCGTCACAATTGCGCAACTCCAGCGGAAACCTCACAAGCCAACCTCCTGCTTGTGAGCGCAGAGACCGTCCTGACCCGAGTGCCGACCCTCCGGGCGGCCGCCCCCTTCGCCGCACCGGAGCAGGCTCCGAGTGCGGCCCTCCTCGCGCAGCCGTGGACCCTCGTCGCCGGCGGCCAGCGCCTCGTGGTGCGGCCAGCGCGTGCACAGGACCTGCCGGCCCTGGCCGGCCTCCTCGTGCGGTGCTCGCCCACCACCCGCCTCGGCTGGTCTGGCCGCGGTGGCACGGTGCTCCCGCTGGTGCAGCAGGAGGCGTGGCTGCGCGAGCCCGGCGCCGTCATCGTCGAGTCCTCCCCGGGGCGCGCCGTCGCGGTGGGCGCCCTGCGTCCGGCTACCTGCACCGGCGAGGACGACCCGATCGCCGGTGCCGTCGAGGTGCTGGTCCACGACGCGTGGCAGCGCCGCGGCATCGGCTCTGCGCTGGTCGCGCACTTCGCCGGGGCCCTGCTCGTCCAGGGGCGCACCGAGCTCCAGGTCAACCCCGACGCAGACCCGGTAGCCGCTCAGGCTCTCCTCTCCGGGCTGGGTGCTCGTGTGCGAGGCCAGCGTCACGCGCACGGTCGCTGCCCGCGGGTCCACGTGCCGCGCACCGCGCTCGACATGCTCGGCCCGCTGCGCGAGCTGTCCTACCGCTGACCTCGTAGCCGTCCCGGCAGCGTCGCCGGGAACAGATGGCATCACCTGGGAGTTGAGTCAAGCAGGCTCAAGTGGAGCACCCCCCGTTCGACAGAGCGGACGGGACGCGCAAGACTTGAGCGGCATTCACTCAGCAGTCTGCTCTCAGGAGGAACCACCATGGCCCGAGCGGTCGGCATCGACCTGGGCACCACCAACTCCGTGGTCGCGGTGCTGGAGGGCGGCGAGCCCACCGTCATCGCGAACGCCGAGGGTGGTCGCACTACGCCGTCCGTCGTCGCGTTCGCCAAGTCTGGCGAGCCGCTCGTCGGTGAGATCGCCAAGCGTCAGGCGGTCACCAACGTCGACAGGACCATCTCGTCCGTCAAGCGCCACATGGGCACGAACTGGACGCAGGCCATCGACGACAAGAAGTACACGGCGCAGGAGATCTCCGCCCGCGTGCTGCAGAAGCTCAAGCGCGACGCTGAGGAGTACCTCGGTGAGCCCGTGACGGACGCCGTCATCACGGTGCCGGCGTACTTCAACGACGCCCAGCGCACCGCCACCAAGGAGGCGGGCGAGATCGCCGGCCTCAACGTGCTGCGCATCATCAACGAGCCCACCGCCGCGGCCCTGGCCTACGGCCTGGACAAGGGCAAGGAAGACGAGCTCATCCTCGTCTTCGACCTCGGCGGCGGCACCTTCGACGTGTCCCTGCTCGAGGTGGGCAAGGACGCCGAAGACGGCTTCTCCACCATCCAGGTGCGTGCCACCTCCGGTGACAACCACCTCGGTGGTGACGACTGGGACGCCGCCATCCGCGACTGGCTGGTCAAGCAGGTCAAGAACAAGGACGGGGTCGACCTGTCCAAGGACAAGATCGCGATGCAGCGCCTCCGTGAGGCCGCGGAGCAGGCCAAGAAGGAGCTCTCGTCCGCGACGAGCACCAACATCAGCCTGCAGTACCTCTCGATGACCGAGAACGGCCCGGTCCACCTCGACGAGAAGCTCACCCGGGCTGCCTTCGAGGAGATGACCCGCCCGCTGCTCGAGCGCACCAAGGCTCCGTTCCACGCCGTCATCAAGGACGCCGACGTCAAGCTCGGCGACATCGACCACGTCGTCCTCGTCGGCGGCTCCACCCGCATGCCGGCCGTGGCCGATGTCGTGCGCGAGCTGACCGGCGGTCGGGAGCCCAACCGCGGCGTCAACCCCGACGAGGTCGTCGCCGTCGGCGCGGCCCTGCAGGCGGGTGTGCTGAAGGGCGAGCGCAAGGACGTCCTGCTCATCGACGTCACGCCGCTGAGCCTGGGTATCGAGACCAAGGGCGGGGTGATGACCAAGCTCATCGAGCGCAACACGGCCATCCCGACCAAGCGCTCCGAGGTCTTCACCACCGCTGACGACAACCAGCCGTCCGTGCTCATCCAGGTCTACCAGGGCGAGCGCCAGCTGGTGCGCGACAACAAGGCGCTGGGCACCTTCGACCTGACCGGCATCGCTCCCGCTCCGCGCGGCGTGCCGCAGATCGAGGTCACCTTCGACATCGACGCGAACGGCATCGTCCACGTCTCCGCGAAGGACCGGGGCACCGGCAAGGAGCAGCGCATGACGATCTCCGGGGGCAGCGCGCTGTCCAAGGAGGACATCGAGCGCATGGTCAAGGACGCCGAGGCTCACGCCGAGGAAGACGCCAAGCGCCGCGAGGAGGCCGAGGTCCGCAACTCCGCGGAGCAGCTGGCCTACTCCACCGAGAAGTTCGTCTCCGACAACACCGACAAGCTCCCCGAGGACGGCGTGACCCGGGTCCGCACGGCCATCGCGGAGCTGAAGACGGCGCTCGAGGGCGACGACATCGACGCGGTGAAGACCAAGCAGGAGGAGCTGGCCAAGGTCAGCCAGGACCTCGGCTCTGCCCTGTACAGCCAGGGTGAGGGCGGTGCCGCTGGTGCGTCGGCGGGTGCTGGTGCCTCCGGTGCCGCCTCGGCGTCGTCCGCTCAGGACGACGTGGTCGACGCGGAGGTCGTCGACGACGACTCGGAGGGTCGCAAGAAGTGACCGCTGGTCCCCAGCAGCCCCAGCACGCCGAGGAGCCGGTGGTGGTGCGTGACAAGCGCCGCCTCGACCCCGAGACGGGCACGGTGCGTACTCCGCCCGGTGAGCAGCCCCTCGCAGGGGCTGCCAGCCAGCCGGAGCAGGGCGAGCAGGCGTTCACCGCCGACGAGCCCGCGACGGCGGAGGCCAGCGACGAGCTGGCCGCCGCCCGCGGCCTGGCCGAGGAGCGCCTGGGAGACCTGCAGCGGCTGCAGGCGGAGTACGTCAACTACCGCCGCCGGGTCGATCGTGACCGCGACGTCGCCCGCGCCAGCGCCACCACGAGCCTGCTCGAGGCGCTGCTGCCGGTGCTCGACGATGTCGAGCTCGCCCGTCAGCACGGCGACCTCGAGGGTGGTCCCTTCGCCGCCATCAGCGACAAGCTGGAAGCAGCCCTGGGTCGCTTCGGGCTCTCGCGCTACGGACAGGTCGGCGAATCGTTCGACCCGTCCGTGCACGAGGCGCTGATGCACTCCGAGAGCGCGGAGGTCACCGAGACGGTGGTGACCACCGTGCTGCAGCCCGGCTACAAGGTCGGGGAGAAGGTGCTGCGGCCCGCCCGGGTCGCTGTCACCTCCCCCGCCTGAGCACCCATCAGACCCGACCCGCGCCCCGGTTACCCCGGGGCGCGGGTCGGGGTGTTCCCGGAGGAACCCCATGGCCGGACAGGACTGGCTCGAGAAGGACTTCTACAAGACCCTCGGCGTCTCCAGCGACGCCTCACAGGACGACGTGCGCAAGGCCTACCGCAAGCTCGCACGCACCTTGCACCCCGACGCCAACCCCGGTGACGCCTCGGCTGAGGCGCGTTTCAAGGAAGTCGGCGAGGCGTACTCCGTCCTCAACGACCCCGAGCAGCGCCAGCAGTACGACGCCGTGCGCGCCATGGCCGGTGGCCGAGCCCGCTTTACCTCGGGTGCCGCCGGGCCGTCTGGCCCGGGCGGGGCTGCGGGCTTCGAAGACCTCTTCGGAGGGCTCTTCGGTGGTGCGGGCGGCGCACAGCGCGTGCGTTACGGCGCTCCGGGTGGCGCGGGTGCGGCCGGTGCCGGGCCCGACGTCGAGGACCTCTTGGCGAGCATGTTCAGCGGTGCCGCAGGGCGTGGAGGCCCTGCCGGCTTCCAGGCACCACCGGGTGCCGGCGGGCGGCGCACCGGCGTCGATCTCGAAGCCGAGACCACGCTGCCCTTCGCCGACGCCGTCGGCGGCGCGACCGTCACGCTCAGCGTGGACGGCCAACCGCTGACCACCCGCGTTCCGCCGGGGGTCCGCGACGGCCAGCGCATCCGCTTGCGGGGCAAGGGGCGCCCGGGTCCGCGCGGCGGAGATCCCGGTGACCTCTTCATCACCGTCCACGTGGAGCCGCACCCAGTCTTCACGCGTGACGGTGACGACCTGCGCCTCACGCTACCCATCACCTTCGACGAGGCGGCGCTCGGCGCCGAGGTCACGGCTCCCACTCTCGACGGCGGCACGGTGCGCCTCAAGGTGCCGGCCGGTACGCCGTCAGGGCGCACGCTGCGCGTCAAGGGGCGGGGCGTCCGCCGTGGGGACAACTCCGGCGACCTCCTGGTGACGACGCAGGTGGTGGTCCCACAGCGCCTGGACAGCGCGGCGCGCGCCGCCGTCGAGGCCTTCCGGGCCGCCGTCTCCGGTGCCGACGGCGCGGATCCCCGCGCTGACCTGCTCGCTCGCGCCCGCGGCGCCGCCGGGGGGAGGTGACGCCTCGTGGAGCAGCGGGACGACAGGTCGGGCCTGCACCCCGACGCCGCCGTCTTCGTGATCTCGGTCGCTGCTGAGCTCGCCGGCATGCACCCGCAGACGCTGCGCCAGTACGACCGGCTCGGCCTCGTCTCGCCCTCGCGGACGTCAGGACGGGGACGGCGCTACTCCCCGCGCGACGTCGTGATGCTGCGCGAGGTGCAGCGCCTGTCCCAGGAGGAGGGCGTCAACCTCGCGGGCATCAAACGCATCCTCGAGCTGGAAAACCAGGTCACCGCGCTGCAGTCGCGGGTGGAGGAGCTCACGGACGAGCTGGGGCACGTGTACGCGGCGCTCCAGCGGTCCCGGCGGGTGTTCGCCGCCGGGCCTGAGGGTGACGTGGTTGCCGTCGAGCGCGGACAGCGCCCTCGGCGCTCCACCTCAGCGTTCGGACGCCCCTCAGGGGCGCTCGTCGTCTGGCGCCCGCCCGCGCGCTGACGCGCTCCCGGCGGACTGTCAGACCCTGGCCCTAGCGTGCCGATCGGCGCGGATGGGCCGGGTGAGGTGGCGGGAAGTTCCGCCCAGCATCGAACATTCGTTCTAGTATTCAGTGACCAGAACGTGAGGGTGTGTTGACGGTTTGTCACACGCGCCACGTACGTCACGTCTGTCACACTTGTCATTTAGGGTGGGTCCGGCAGGCGAGAACTGAGGAGGCGGCTCCGATGATGCGTGTGGACCACAGGGTGGTCGAGGCCCTGGACGAGCACCGCCGTCTCATCGACGAGCAGGGCTGGTCGGTCGTCTCCGTCGGGGGCGCCGGGCGTCGTGCCCTGCCGTTCTCCCACACCGTCGGCCTCACGCGGCTGGGGCACCCCGAGCTGCTCGTCAGTGGGCGTGGTCCCGCCGAGGCCCGCTGCCTGCTCGGCGTCCTCGGTGACGAGGTGCTCGCGGGCCACCGGTTCCACGTGGGCGACGTGCTGCGCCGCGGCCCGTGGCCGCAGCTGCGGCTCCTGCGCGTCACCTCGCCGGAGGCGCTCGTGGTGGCGCAGGCCGTCGCCGCGGACGACGTCGAGATCCCCGCGCTGCAGGTCGTCTGGTGCGACGACGACGGTCGCTGGCCGTGGGATCCCGACCGCCCCACCGGCGCCGTCGGGCAGCAGCTGTTCGCCCGCGCCCCCAAGATCGCCGTCCCTCGCCAGTTCTAAACCTCTCGCGAAGACTGCGCCCGGCGTCGACCTCGTACATCTCGGCGCCAGACGCTATTGGGTAAACCCCTTCGTTGACGATCAAGGACCTGCGCGCCACGTCGGCCTCGTCAGGACAGTGCCCAGTTGAGGCAGTTTCCGAGGGTGGGAAACAGTCGCGCAGTAGGTGGTAGGCGTACAGTTTCTTGTACCAGAGGACGATCTGGCTGCAGGAGGTGATGTCGGTGTCTGTGACTGCGAGCGAAGCCCGAGCGCGGCTGTTCCCGCTCATCGAGCAGGTGAACGCTGACCAGGTGGCGGTCGAGATCGTCTCCAAGAAAGGGACGGCGTATCTCGTGCCGGCTGCTGAGTACGAGTCGCTGCTGGAGACCATGCATTTGCTGCGCTCGCCCGCCAATGCGGAAAGGCTGCGCGCGAGCGTCGCCGCTGCGCAAGGAGGTCGCGTCCAGGAGCGGGCACTCGTCGAGCCGACCGCGCCCGAGGTCTCGTGAGGCTGGTCTTCACCGAGGAGGGCTGGCAGGACTATGAGACGTGGGTTGACCAGCGCAAGGTGCTGCTCAGGATCAACCGCATGCTCGAAGAGGCGAAGCGCGATCCGGGTTCGGGGATCGGCAAGCCCGAGCGGCTCTCTGGTGATCTGGCCGGTTACTGGTCGCGGCGGATCGACCAGGAACACCGCCTCGTCTACACGGTGATCAGCGGTGATCTCGTGGTGGTCCAGGCCCGCTACCACTACTGACGCAGCTGGTACCTCAGTGCCAGATGCGGGCGGAACGTTCGCGCCAGTAGGTCGCGGGCTCCTGCGCCAGCGGCGTCAGAGCGTGCAGGGCGTCGTCGTCGAGATCGAGCCGTGCTGCGGTTGCTCCGCTGGCGACCTGGTCGGGCGTCACCGCACCTGACAGCACGACGCCGGCCCACGGTTGGGCCAGTGCCGTGGCGAGTGCCAGCTGGTCGAGCGGAACGTCGATCTCCGCGGCGATGCGCTGGGCGTCGGCGTCGCCACCGGGGGCCAGCCGTCCGTTGGCCAGGGATTCCTTGACGACGACGAGCCACCCGGCAGCAGCGGCCTCCGCGAGCGCACGTCCCGCCGAGGGCTCGAGGGGGTTCCAGGTGGTCTGGACGGCACTGAACAGCGGCTCGCAGTCGACGTCGACCTCCAGGGCAGAGCGGACCACGTCTGCCTGGCGCGGCCCAGACGCCGACAGGCCGATCCGCAGGCCCCGCTCGCGCTCGGCGGCCAGGGTGCGCAGGAGGGCGTCGTCGTGGAGCACCGGACTGTCCGGCGTTACCGAGTGCACCTGGTAGAGACGCAGGTGATCGCCGAGCAGCGCGCGGGTTTCGGCCAGCTGCTCGCGGAAGGCCGCGAGGGAGTGGTCCTTGACCTCGTGGACCTCGGCGTCCATGCGCCACCCGCCCACGTACCGGTAGCCCCACTTCGAGGCGACGACGAGCCGCGGGTCTGCTGCGACGTCGGGGCGCGACGCCAGCCAGTGCGCGAGGAACTCCTCCGCCCGTCCGTAGGAGCGCGCGGTGTCGAAGTGCCGCACCCCCGCAGCCCAGGCGGCGTCGAGGACGGCGGCCGCGCGGTCCCGCATCGCCTCGACGGACCTGTCGGCGCCGAGGTCGTCGTCCCGACCGGCGGTGATGTACGCGGGCCGCCCCAGTGCCGCCAGCCCCAGCCCGAGTCGGGCGACGTCGTCCATGACGCCGTTGTACCCGATGTCCGACGTCCGGAATCGCCGGACTGTCGTACGTGTGTTCTAGCTTCTGTGGTGCGGGGGATCGGCGCGAGATCAGGAGCGAGAGCCATGTGCGACGTGTGCAACGGAGAGCCGCTGGAGCAGGTGCTGGCGCGCTACCAGCGGATGGTGGATGAGTACGGCTGGGCGGTCATGGGCGTGGAGGCGGACGGTCCACGCAGGCCCGGCTTTGCGTACACGGTGGGCCTGTGGGCGAAGCACGGTCATCCGGAGCTGCTCATCAGCGGCTGCCCCGTCCACTCCGGCTCTGTCGATGTTCTGAACGACCTGGCCCAGCACGTGGCGGAAGGGCTGCGCCTCGACCGTGGCGAGGCGGTCCCTGAGTGCATCGAAGAACGTGTCGTCACAGTCGACGTCGCCGACGTGCGTCGGCTCGAGATTGCCCAGGCGTTGGAGGGCAACGACGACGTGCTCATCCCAGCACTGCAGCTCGTCCGCCCTGATCCCCGCGGTCGCTGGCCGTGGGAGCCAGGCTGGTCGGAGCCGGGAGTGGAGTACTTCGGGCGGCCACTACCGCGGCCGCGGTCCAGTTCACCCCGAGGCGGGCGGGTGGGGCAGCGACACCAGCCGCGTCGACACGGACGACGGTGAGCCCGCTCGGGTAGGCGTCAGGTCCCTTGGGGTGGCGACGCGCTGCCGTCACCCCGAGGTGGCGCCGCAGCGAAGATCTCAGCCACCCTGTGAACAGCCGCAGCGGCTGAGTTCCCGGATCGGGCAGGGTGGAGGACATGGCGTCGACCGCGGTGCTTCTGACGACGATCCTGGCTGCCTTCGCCCTGCTCGCGGGGGCTTTCTATGCCCTCGTGATGTCGGTAGGAAATCGCATCACCGACCTCGGTACGTCAGTGGGCCGGCGCATCGACGCACTTGGCTCGGAACTGGGCGGGCGCATCGACAGACTCGATGGGCGTATCGACAGGATCGACGGGCGGTTGGACGCCGTCCACGAGGAGCTCACGGTCGTGCGCGCCGCCCTTGCGGACTCGACAGTCGCGTCGGCCCCATCGAACAGAAGCTCGCCTGATCGAGCTCGACGCCGTCGTCCCCACTGGCCTGCAGGGTTCAGCGTCAGCCCTCAGCAGCCTCTGCTCCGGAGACCGGGTGCACGGCGACGATGCGGTCCAGGCGGAACGTCCGTTCCTCACCGTCGGGCAGGGAGGTGGCTCGCAGCGACGTCTTGCCGGCCTCCTGCCCGATGAGGCGCAGGGAGCCCAGGCGACGACGGCTCCGCGTCCCGACCACGGTGACGTACTCGATCTCCACCTCGGACCCTGCTGACTCGCCACCTTCCAGCGCTGCCAGCAGCAGCTGGTGCTCGTGAGCCTTCAGCTGCGGTGCGAGCTCGGCCAGCCGGTCCGGGCGCCCCTGGCTTGCGGCGGCGCGTGACGGGCGTGCCGCCGGCTGCGTCTTCCGCTTCGCCGGCGCCGCTTCGGGCTGGGCTGGCTTGGACGGCTTGGCCTTGGTGGTCTCCGTGGGCTCATCACCGCGTGCGTCGGCCGTTCCCGCAGCCCCCGACCCAGGGACGAGGTCGACTACCGTCCCGGCCTCCTCCGGCATCGGCAGGTACCCCGCGGCGCGCAGCGCCGTCAGCACCTGCTCGGGCGTCGCCGTCGTCGTCGCCACCGTGGGGGCGATCCGCACCAAGCCGAGCTTGCCCAGGGCGCGATCGGCGCAGACCTGCGCCAGCAGTGGCTCGTCGGGGCAGCGCAGCACGCTCACGGCCGGGCGGACGCGCAGCACCCCGTGGGTGCGGGCCACGTCGCGGACGAGGTACACGAGCGGCTGCGGGAGCCTCCCACCAGCGGCCACGGACTCCAGGCGGTGCAGCAGCCCGTCCGCCCCGGCGCCCTCGTCGAGCGCCCTGCGGACGCTGCCCGGTGACAGCCGCCACACCACCGCGCCGCCGCGCCCCTCCCGGTCAGCGCAGGAGTCGAGGAGCCGGCTCACCCCGGCCGCGGGGTCTCCGGGGACGACGGCGGTGAGGTCCGCCCCGAACAGCACCTCGTCGATGCTCGACGGCATCGCACCGCCGAGCAGCTGCAGTGCGCCCGCCTCGTCGCCGGCCAGGAGCAGACGGCCCAGCGGCGCCAGCGCACCGCGGGCGATGAGGCCAGCCCGCTCTGCCTCCTGCCACGCGTAGCTGTAGGGCGTGTCGGTGGCGTAGGCGTGCACGGCGTGCGCCGCGGGGAGCTCCCACCGGGCAGCTGGTGCGATCTGCTGCAGGGTCGTCGCCTCCAGCGGGCCGAGGCGCGCCAGGGCTGACAGGAGAGCTGTCCGACTGGCAGCGCACCCGCCGCATCCTTCGGGGAGCAGCAGCGGCGGCCGGGGCTTGCCGTTCTGATCGGGTTCGGTGAGGTGGTCGGGGGCGGCGAGCCACGCCGTGGCCAGCGCCAGGGCGCGTTCGGCGGGGTCACGCTCGCGCCAGGCCACGCCCTCCGGTGAGACCGTCACGGTGTCTCCCTCGGGGCTGTACCCGCCCGGGGCGCCCAGCAGTGCGCCGTGCTCGTCGGCGATCAGCCCCCGCAGGCCGAGGACGTCGAGGGCGAAGCGGACGGTGGCCTCGTCGGTGGTGAACAGCTTGGCGAGCCGACGCACCTCGCGCACACCGACGCCTCCGCTGCGCAGCTGCGGGAGGGGAGCGCGCTCCAGCTCGTCGACCAGTGCGGTGGCGGTGGCGGTGAGCTCGTGCAGCGCGGCGCTCGCCGCAGACGCCACCGCCTCTTCGGAGACGGTGTGCACGGGGATCTCGGGGCGCACCGGATCGAACGGAAGGGGCACGCCGTCCGGACGCAGCGCCATCACCACCTCACGGGGCAGCGCGGGGCCGAAGGAGTAGAGGCCGAAGACGTCGTACGGGGACACCGGGTACGTCTCCCACCCCCCGTAGCCGTAGCCGCCGCGCCGGTTGCGGTAGGCCAGGCCGTGCTGCTCGGCCCAGCGCAGCGCCTCCTGCTCGTGCTGCATCGCCGCGGGTGTGACATCAGCCGTTCCCGTCGGGGTGAACCGGGCGGCCAGCGCCTTCCGCACCCGCGGGGGCGCGGTGGAGACCACGGAGCGCACGAGCGCTTCGTCGAGGAGCGCAGCGTGCAGTGCCGCCAGTGACGACTGCCGGTTCTTGGGACCCGAGACCCGGCGGTTCAGCTTGCGCAGTGCGGTGTCGGCCTCGGTGCCCGTCAGCTGCTCCACGACCTCCTCGACGATCGGACCGAGGGGCTGGGGCGGCTGCACCCGGCGACGCAGCCGGGGCGCGGGGTGCACCACCTCGCCGTCGTCCCACACCAGGGCCCGCTCCAGCAGGTGCTCCAGGCACGGGGCCAGCGTCGTCGTGTCCGTCCCCAGCAGGTCGGCAAGGCGTGGGCGGGTGGTCGCCCCGACCAGCAGCACCGCAACGAGCACCTGGGTGGGACCGAGTGGCAGCGCGGTCGAGACCGCGGCCAGGGCGTTCCCGTCGATCAACCGCTCGGCAAGGCCCGCCGGCCCGGCCGCACCACGCTTCCGCCCAGGAGCGGGGCGCGTCGTGTCCGGTCGGGCCGCCTCGACCCGAGCGCGCTGCTCCGGTGTCCATCCGGCGACGTGCTCGGCGAACGCGCGCACCTGCTCCTCCTCGGCCATCACCGGTCAAGTCAAGCGCAGATGCGGTCGTGGGTGGCGCACGCCCATGATCACGAGGGGAGGGGGGTGCTGGTGGCGGGAGCCCGGGGCGCGGATAGCGTCCGGAGGCGTGAGTGACCTCGCCGCCAAGGCCCAGACCCTGCTCGACCTGCACCGCGCCCCGGAGCTGCTGGTGCTCGCCAACGCGTGGGACGTCGTGTCCGCGCGCGCGGTGGCCGCCGTCGAGGGGACGAAGGCCATCGCCACGCCCAGCCACGGCATCGCGGCGACCTTCGGCTACGAGGACGGCGAGCAGATCCCCCTCGACCTGCACCTGGACATGGTCGCGCGCATCGCCTCCGACGTCTCCCTGCCGGTGACCATGGACTTCGAGTCGGGCTACGGGGACCCGGGCGAGACCACCCGCCGTGCGATCGCCGCCGGAGCGGTGGGCGGCAACCTCGAGGACGGGCTGAGGCCCCTGGAGGAGTCGGTGGCCGCCGTCGAAGCGAGCCTGCGCGCGGCGCGTGACGCCGGCGTGCCCGGCTTCGTGCTCAACGCCCGCACGGACGCGTTCACGAAGGCCCCTGCCGGACAGGACCCCACGGACACGCTCGCCGAGGCGATCACCCGGTGCAAGGCCTACCTCGAGGTCGGCGCGCCAGTGGTGTTCGTGCCCCGAGCCGCGCAGCGCGAGCACGTCGAGGCGCTCGTCTCCGAGCTCGGCCGCGGCGTCGTCACGCTGATCTCCATCCCCGGCGTCTCGCTGCCCGCGCGTGAGCTGGAGCAGCTCGGGGTGGCCCGCCTGTCCACGGGGCCCTTCACCCAGCGCGTGGCCCTCACCGCCCTGCAGGACGCCACGGCGGAGCTCCTCGCTGGCGGCGTGCTGCCGCCGGGTACGCGCGCTCTGAACTGACCGCCTTTCAGTCGGCGATCGATTCCAAGCCTTCAGTCGGCGATCGATTCCGAGCCGACGGCACGGTCTTCGGCACGGCGCGGCCCGCTCCTCCTGTCAGGAGCGGGCGCGTCGTCGTCCCCCGCCACCACCACGGTCCCGTCGAGGCCCTTGGCCCGATACATGGCTTCGTCGGCGCGCTCCTGCAGGACGACGGCGGACGTCGCGTGCAGCGGGGCGACCGCCACACCGGCGCTCGCCCCGACCGAGGCGGTGCTGTGCCCCAGGCGCACGGGCCGGCTCAGCACCGTCACGGCCGCGGCGGCACGGCGGCGGGCGGTCGCGCGATCGGCGCCGGGCACCACGAGGGCGAACTCGTCGCCGCCCAGCCGCACCACCACCTCGTCGCTGCCGGCGCTCTCGCGCAGGCGCCGGGCCAGCTCCACCAGCAGCTCGTCACCGGCGGCATGACCCAGCGTGTCGTTGACCGCCTTGAACCTGTCGAGGTCGATGACCACCAACCCGACGACGGCGCCGCCCTCCACCCCCGCGAGTGCTTCCTGGAGGGCGCGCCGGTTGCCCAGCCCGGTGAGTGCGTCGGTCATGGCCTGCGCTCGGATGTGGTTGAGCGCATCCAGCTGACGGAACACCACCACGGTCTTGGCCGTGACCAGCACCATCGTCAGCAGGGCGGCCCAGGCAGCCGCGCTGGTCAACGGCTCCACCAGGTGCCACGCGATCATGCCGATGCTCGTGGTGGTGAGAACCACCGGGGCGATGACCACGTCCGAGGTGCTCTCGAGGGCTGTCTCGCCTGCCGCGGGATCGCGCAGGAGGACGGCGATCGTGAGGGCGGCGGCGACGCCGACCCGCAAGACGGCCGCTGCGTCGGACCCCGGCCCGTACCCGGCCGAGGCAGCGAGTCCTGCGACCTCCGCGGCGAACAGCATCGCGGCGCCGGCGGTCAGGGTCCTCATCCGCGGATCGTGGGGGCGCAGCAGCAGCGTGGCGGTGAGAGAGAAGGTGGTGGCGATCTGCGCCGCTCCGGTGGGGACGAGCACGATCGTTGCCCACCCCCCACCGATCCCGGTGGACCGCTCCAGGAGCGGTGCGCCGAGCGCCCAGGTGACCCCCAGCGCCAGAACGGCGCCGCCCGCGATGTCGAGCCAGCTGCGTGCGGCCGAAGTGATCAACCGGCTGCGCAGCATCCGCATCTGGGCGATGACCAGGGATGCGCTGAGCGCCAACGAGGCTGTCCCCGCGAGCACCAACGGGGCGGCGGCGCCGCGCAGCGGCACGACGTCACCGATCGCCGTGAGGACCAGAAGCAGCAACCCGGCAGAGCACAGTGCCACGCCGCCCGGCGTGGCCCCGCCTCCCGGCACTGGCTCTCCTCGTGCTCGCTGCCAGCGGTTCGCTAAGAGCAGCACGAAGATGGCGACGAGCGCCCCCGCTGCCACGATCGCGGGGCTCAGATGGCCCACGGTCGCCTCGGATCCATGGCCCCCCCAGCCCGCGCCCTCTCCGGGCAGCGGAGGGCGCAACGTCCGATCCTCTCAGGCGTCGATCACCGGCGGAGAGGCATCCGTGACACGACGGGGCTGGCGGCGGCGTTGGCGCGCCCGGCAGGATCGCCTCATGGCAGATGAGTCCTCCGCATCCTTCCCTGGCCCCCGCGCCGACATCGGCGTCACCGGTCTGGCGGTCATGGGCCGCAACCTGGCCCGAAACTTCGCCCGGAACGGCCACGTGACGGCCCTGTACAACCGCACCCAGAGCCGTGTGGACGAGCTGATCGAGCAGTTCGGTGACGAGGGTGACTTCGTGCCCAGCACCGACCTGAAGTCCTTCGTGGCCTCCCTCAAGCGCCCACGCCGCATCATGATCATGGTGAAGGCCGGGAAGGCCACCGACGCCGTCATCGACGAGCTGGTGCCCCTCCTGGAAGAGGGCGACATCGTCATCGACGGCGGCAACGCCCACTTCGACGACACCCGCCGCCGCGAGCAGGCCCTCAAGGCCAAGGGCCTTCACTTCGTCGGCACCGGTGTCTCCGGTGGCGAGGAGGGTGCGCTCAACGGGCCGAGCATCATGCCCGGCGGCTCGAAGGAGTCCTACGAGGCCCTCGGACCGATCCTGGAGTCGATCGCCGTCGCCGTCGACGGCACCCCCTGCTGCACCTACGTCGGCCCCGACGGTGCGGGCCACTTCGTGAAGATGGTCCACAACGGCATCGAGTACGCCGACATGCAGCTCATCGCCGAGGCGTACGAGCTGCTGCGCCAGGGCCTGGGCAAGACCCCCGCCGAGCTCGCCGACGTGTTCCGCACCTGGAACGAGGGCGACCTCGAGTCCTTCCTCATCGAGATCACCGCGAGGGTGCTCGACAAGACCCACCCCGGTGCCGACGGCTCGCCGGTACCCCTGGTCGACCTCATCGTCGACGCCGCCGAGCAGAAGGGCACCGGCCGCTGGACGGTGCAGACGGCCCTGGAGCTCGGCGTGCCCACCACGGGCATCGCCGAGGCTGTCTTCGCGCGGTCGCTGTCCGGCTCGGTGGACCAGCGCAAGGCCGTGCAGGCCGCCGGCACCCTGGTCGGTCCCACCGGCGGGTCGCTCGCAGGCGCCGAGGCGGAGGGCTTCGTCGACGCCGTCCGTGACGCGCTCTACGCCTCCAAGGTGGTCGCCTACGCGCAGGGCTTCGACATGATCCAGGCCGGATCTGACCAGTACGGCTGGGACGTCGACAAGGGCGCCATGGCCACCATCTGGCGCGGCGGCTGCATCATCCGCGCGCAGTTCCTCAACCGCATCAAGGAGGCGTACGACAAGGACGCCCACCTGGCCTCGCTGCTCCTGGACGAGTACTTCGCCGCTGCCGTGGGCAACGCGCAGGACTCCTGGCGCCGCGTGGTGGCCACCGCCGTCCGGCTGGGCATTCCGGTGCCGGGCTTCTCCAGCGCCCTGTCCTACTACGACGGCCTGCGCCGCGAGCGCCTGGGTGCCGCGCTCGTGCAGGGCCAGCGCGACCTCTTCGGCGCACACACCTACGGCCGCGTCGACAAGCCCGGAACGTTCCACACGCTGTGGTCCGGCGACGGCTCCGAGGAGCGCCAGGACGCCCACTGACGCACGTCGTCCGCCCACAGGCGGGTGTCGCGGGTTCCCTGTCCACAGGGCCCCGCGGCACCCGCCTGATGCTGTCCGCACCCGCCGTCAGCCTGGCTGGCGAGCGGGTCGAGGGACCCGCAGCGAGGTGGGTGCTGACGTGGGATCGCTGTACCGGGGACCGTGGAACGGCTCGGCGTGCGCGTGCGGGCGGCCGGGGTGCGACGGGTCGGGCGCGCGCGAGGAGTGGCAGGAGCTGCTCGACCAGCTCCACGAAGACGTCGACGACGACGCCTGGCCCGAGGAAGACGTCCATGGCGACGGAGCCAACGACGATTTCGACGACGACGACGGCGGCTGGGGTGCCGGCCCCTACGGCCAGGGTCCGCCGCGCACCACAGCGGAGCTGATCTCCGACGCGGGGGACGCGCTGCGCACGGGCGGGCGGACCACCGCGGCCCAGGTGCTGGCCGCCGGGCGCGAGGACGAGGTGGACCTCGCCGTGAGGGCGCTGCTGCTGGAGACCCTCGAGCGTCGCTGGGACCGCGGCTGGGAACCCGCTGACGTGCTGCGCTGGACGCGTCGCCACCTGGGCGCCGACCGCGTTCCGCTCGCGGGGCTGGCGATCGGTGCCGAGCTGGCGCGCCGGGGCCGGGCCGACCTGCCCCGGCGCTTCCGCCAGCAGGTGGAGGCCGCGGGCGTCGGCGTGGGCGAGGCGTCGCTCGGCTTCCTGCGCGACGCCGGGGCGGACCAGCGATCGCTGGGTGCCGCGGAGGCGTTGTGGGCCCCGGTCTGGGCCGTCGTCGCCGCCCAGGCCCTCCAGCTGGCGCTGGAGCTGGATCGGCAGCCGCCGCTACCGGTGATCGGCACCGCGCCCGACGAGTCCCCGTGGACGCGGCCGGACGCGGCGCTCGAGGGAGCGGACCTCAAGGTGCTCGAGCGGGTGCGCCTGCTGCTGGCCAAGGCCGAGTCGACGACGTTCCCCGCCGAGGCCGAGGCGCTCACCGCGGCGGCGCAGAGCCTCGTGACGCGGCACAGCCTGGAGTCTGCGCTCGCCGCGAGCTCCGCGGCGGGCAGGCCCGGCGCGGGCGCGGGCTCCGCACCGAGCGGCGTGCGGATCGGGGTGGACGCCCCCTACGAGGGGCAGAAGGCTGCCCTGCTGGCGGCGGTGGCGCGCGCCAACCGGTGCAGCGCGGTGTGGCTGCGGTACGTGGGCTGCTCGATGGTGGTCGGCTTCGCCGCGGACCTCGCCGCCGTCGAGGTGCTGTTCACCTCGCTGTTGACGCAGGCCGTCCGCGGGATGACGGCGGCGGGCGCCGACGTGCGCCCCGGTGCGCGGACGCGGCGGCCGGAGTTCCGCCGGGCCTACCTGGAGTCCTTCGCCCGCCGCATCGGCCAGCGGCTCGACGAGGCGGCGCGCACCTCGGACTCCGAGGCCGCCGACCCCCGCCTGCTGCCCGTGCTGCGGGAGCGAGCGGCGGCGGTCGACGCTGCGGTGGCCGACGCCTTCCCCGAGCTGGTCACCCGCCGAGGCCCGCGGACGCTGGACCGGGCCGGATGGGCTTCCGGGTGGGCGGCTGCCGAGCTGGCCTCGTTGGACGCCGGGCAGGCCGTCACCGGGAGGGCGGCCCTGCCGAGCGCCGAGGGCGCCTGACGAACGGCCCCTGCCGCAGGCACGTCGCGACCGGCGCGGTGCTCCCTCCGAAAGGTTGGGAGGGGAGTGCCTCGCCGGTCGCGGGGTAGGGCACCCGTGAGCCGGTGGAGCAATCGCTGGTGCATACCTCGAACCGAGGAGCCTTCGTGTACCTCCACGTCCAGCAGCTCATCCATGACATCGCCCAGGACGAGCCGGACCCCGCGGCCGCCAACGCCCTGCAGGAGGGGCTCGGCGGCCAGTTCGGCGAGATGCGCACGATGATGCAGTACCTGTTCCAGTCGATGAACTTCCGCGGAGACCCCCGCTCGAAGCCCTACAAGGACCTCATGCAGGGCATCGGCACCGAGGAGATCAGCCATGTCGAGCTCATCGGGACGACGATCGCCCGGCTGACGGACGGTTCCCCGCGCTACCAGGGCAAGCAGACCGACCCGCTCGACGCCCCGGCCGCGGGCGGCGCGACGCCGCTGGCCAACGCCCTGAGCGAGGGCAACATCCACCACTACCTCGTCGGGGCGCAGGGGGCCTTGCCGGTCTACTCGGCCGGCAACCCGTGGAGCGGCTCCTACGTCTACAACTCGGGCAACCTCGTGCTCGACCTGCTCTACAACCTCATGCTCGAGTCGACGGGTCGGCTGCAGAAGTGCCGCCTCTACGAGATGACGAGCAACGCCACCGCCCGCTCGACGATCTCCTACCTCATCGTCCGCGACCAGGCCCACGAGAACGCCTACGCGCGGGCGCTGGAGACCCTCGGCGTGGACTGGAAGAAGACGCTGCCGATCCCCAAGACCAACGCCGAGCGCTTCCCGGAGGTCGCCGCGCTCGTGGAGAAGGGCCTGCAGAGCGTCAACTACACGTTCGACCTCACGGGGGCGAGCGAGGCGAGCAAGATCCTGCGCGGGCCGTCACCGTCGAACGACGGCACCGAGCTGTCGGTGCCGCGCCAGGCGCCCGAGGGTGGTGAGCCCATCGTGGTGGCCCCGCCGCGGTTCGAGGAGTACGCCCCCGGCGTCGACCCGGAGCTGCTGGAGCTCATCGCCGCCACGGCCGAGCTCGAGGCCGCCGAGGTGGAGAACACCTTCGAGGCCGTCGCGAAGGGCTGACCGCGCAGCTGGCGTTCCGGCGACACCCCGGGAACAGGGGTGGTGCGGGCGGGGTTGAGTCTCATAGGCTCAAGTCGTTCGCATCACTCCCGGAGGTCCTGTGGAGCTCAAGCTCACCACCAAGAGCCAGGAGGCGCTGGCCGCTGCTGCGTCCAGCGCCGTGGAGGCCGGGCACGCCCACGTGCTGCCCGCCCACCTGGCTCTCGCCCTGCTCGAGCAGGACGGCGTCGCCGCCGCCCTGCTGGCGGCCACCGGCGCCCAGGTGGCGCCCGTCCGCGAGCAGCTGCGTGCCCAGCTGGCGGCCCTGCCGTCGGCGTCCGGCGCCACCGTCGCCACCCCCCAGCTCTCCCGCCCCGCCCTGCAGGCGCTCACCGCCGCCCGCACCGCCAGCGAGGCCCACGGAGACTCCTTCGTCTCCGCGGATCACCTGCTCGTCGGGCTGGCCAGCGTCGAGGGCCCCGAGTCCGTCGCGCCGCTCCTGGCCCGCGCCGGCGCCACCCGTGACGCACTCATCGAGGCGCTCCCGGGCGTGCGCGGCGGCGCCCAGGTCACCACCGCCGACCCCGAGGGCACCTTCAAGGCCCTGGAGCAGTACGGCGTCGACCTCACAGCCCGTGCTCGCGAGGGCAAGATCGACCCGGTCATCGGCCGCGACGCGGAGATCCGCCGTGTCGTCCAGGTCCTGGCCCGGCGCACCAAGAACAACCCCGTCCTCATCGGCGAGCCCGGTGTCGGCAAGACCGCCGTGGTCGAGGGCCTGGCCCAGCGCATCGTCGACGGCGACGTGCCCGAGTCGCTGCGCGGCCGCCGCCTCATCAGCCTCGACCTCGGCGCCATGCTCGCCGGTGCCAAGTACCGCGGTGAATTCGAGGAGCGCCTCAAGTCCGTCCTCGACGAAATCAAGGGCTCCGACGGCGAGGTCATCACCTTCATCGACGAGCTCCACACCGTGGTCGGCGCCGGCGCCTCCGGCGGCGAGGGCGGCCTGGACGCCGGCAACATGCTCAAGCCCATGCTCGCCCGCGGCGAGCTGCGCCTCGTCGGCGCCACCACGCTGAGCGAGTACCGCGAGCGCATCGAGAAGGACGCCGCCCTCGAGCGCCGCTTCCAGCAGGTCTTCGTTGGTGAGCCCTCCGTGGAAGACACCGTCGCCATCCTGCGCGGTCTCAACGAGCGCTACGAGGCGCACCATGGCGTGGAGATCACCGACGCCGCACTGGTGGCCGCCGCGACGCTCTCGGACCGGTACATCACCGGCCGCCAGCTGCCCGACAAGGCCATCGACCTCGTCGACGAAGCCGCCTCCCGGCTGCGTATGGAGATCGACTCCTCCCCGGAGGAGATCGACGCCCTGCGCCGCGCCACCGATCGGCTGCGCATGGAGGAGATGGCCTTGTCGGCCGAGACCGACCCTGCTTCCCTCGATCGCCTGGAGCGGCTGCGCGCCGATCTGGCCGACCGCACCGAGCAGCTGGCAGCACTCACCGCCCGCTGGGAGCAGCAGAAGGCCGGCCTCAACCGCGTCGGTGAGCTGAAGCAACAGCTGGACGACGCGCGCTCCCGCTTCGAGCGTGCCTACCGTGACCTCGACTACGCCGTGGCCTCCCGCATCCAGTACGAGGAAATCCCCTCCCTGGAGCGTCAGCTCGCCGAGGCCCAGGCTGCTGAGGAGGACGGCGGCGCCGCCGGTGGCGGTGCGCCGCTCGTCGGCGAGCGCGTCGGCCCCGACGACATCGCCGCCGTCGTCGCCGCCTGGACCGGCATCCCCGTGGGCCGGCTGCTGGAAGGTGAGACCTCCAAGCTTCTGCGCATGGAGGAGGTCATCGGGCAGCGCCTCGTCGGGCAGCGAGACGCCGTCCGCGCGGTCTCCGACGCCGTCCGCCGGGCCCGCGCAGGCATCTCCGACCCCGACCGGCCCACCGGCTCGTTCCTCTTCCTCGGCCCGACGGGCGTCGGCAAGACGGAGTTGGCCAAGTCCCTGGCCGACTTCCTCTTCGACGACGAGCGCGCCATGGTGCGCATCGACATGTCGGAGTACGGCGAGAAGCACTCCGTCGCCCGGCTCGTCGGCGCGCCACCCGGCTACGTCGGCTACGAGGCCGGCGGGCAGCTCACCGAGGCCGTGCGGCGCCGCCCGTACAGCGTGGTGCTCCTCGACGAGGTGGAGAAGGCCCACCCGGAGGTCTTCGACGTGCTGCTGCAGGTCCTCGACGACGGCCGCCTCACCGACGGCCAGGGCCGCACCGTCGACTTCCGCAGCACCATCCTCGTGCTGACGTCCAACCTCGGCAGCCAGTTCCTCGTCGACTCATCGCTGTCGTCCGAGCGGCAGCGCGACGGGGTCATGGCTGCGGTGCGTGCCGCGTTCAAGCCGGAGTTCCTCAACCGCCTCGACGAGGTGGTCGTCTTCGACGCGCTGAGTACCGAGGACCTCGCCCACATCGTCGACCTGCACGTCGACGCCCTCGCCCGGCGCCTGTCCGACCGGCGCCTCCAGCTCCACGTGACGCCCGCCGCGCGCGAGCTGCTGGCCCTGGAGGGGTGGGACCCGGCCTACGGCGCCCGGCCCCTGCGCCGCCTCGTGCAGCGCGAGATCGGCGATGCCCTGGCCCGTGAGCTGCTCTCCGGCGGCATCCAGGACGGCGACGCCGTGCTCGTCGACACCTCCGCCGAGCCCCTGGGCTCCGGCCGCGACCGCCGCGCGCTGAGCGTGCGGCGCCTGGCCCCCGGCGAGCAGGTCCCCGACGGCAGCGGGGTCACCCCAGCTACGGATGGGGCCACAGGCGGGGCCGGAGACCCGGGCGAGCTCAAGGCGCTGCCCAGCGCCTGAGGCTTCCCAGAACCCCCCAGGTCTGAGGACGACGACGGGGGCCGGACGCTTCCAGCGTCCGGCCCCCGTCGTCGTCCTGGTCTCTTTCGAGGTCAGCTGCTGGGCTGGTCCGCGCAGGCGGTGGCCAGGTAGTCGCCCTCGAGCTCGCCGCCGGAAGAGCGCAGCAGCCCGACGGTGTTCCGCAGGGCCTCCTGGAACGCCGGCGCTCCGACGTACTCCTCGACGAGTTCGGTGGCGGCGGCGTCGTCGGCGTAGACGTCCATGAGGCGATCCTCCACGCCACGGTCTCCGAAGGTCGCGCAGGCCGTCGCGTCCGTCCACGCGGCCCGGCCGGTCCACCGACCGGCATCGCCCGTGGGTGAGGCGCCCGCCGTGCTGTTCGACGTGTCCTCGGAGGGGCTGCTCGCTGAGCTGCCAGATGAGCTGCCTGGTGAACTGCTCGGTGCGTTCGCCGACGGACTGGGCACGGTGGAACTCTCCGCCGCGGCTGCTGAGGCCTCCGACGACGCCGAGGCGCTCGCCGGGGTCTCGGTCGTCTCGGAGCACCCTGCGACGAGCGCCGCGAGCCCCAGCGCCGCCGCGGCCAGGCCCGTGCCGCGCGTTCTCGCCCGCAAGCGCCCGGCCGTCACGATCATGGCGCGATCACGGTGCGGTCGATCCAGTGGCCACCAGCGCGACCACGAGCAGGAGCCACAGCGCGAAGGCCAGGATCACCAGGGCCAGCACGGCGATCGACACCCAGAGGCCAGCCAGCGCCAGGCCACGGCCCTGGGTGCCGTCGCGTCGGGTGTTCTTGAGCCCGAGGATGCTGAAGACCAGGCCGAGCGGTGCGAAGACGAACGCGAACACGAGCCCGAGCACGGCCATGGTGTCCGTGGGGCGGGCGGGAGGAGGCATGACCGGGGGCGGCGGACCTCCGTAGCCGTAGCCGGCGGTGGGCTGGGACACGGGGGCCTCCCGGGGGTCGGTGCGCTGGTGGGTGCGTCGGTCGTTGCCACCAGCGGCGATCAGTGGCGATCAGTGGGGTGATCAGGGATCGGTACAGAGACTGCCGCACGGGCGTCCTCCCCGGCAGCTACCGCACCGTGGTTCACCCGAGCAGGGCGCCCACCTCTGCCGCGATGACGTCGGGGCGTTCCACGAGCATCATGTGCCCAGTGCCGGCCACCACGCGGAGGTGGGCCTTCGGCAGTGCGTCGACAAGCGCCTGGGCGTGAGATGTCGGGGTGAGCCGGTCGTGGTCTCCGACCACCACGCGGACGGGAGTGCCCGCCGCCGCGAGCAGCGGTAGCGCGGCGCTCTCGTCGTGGGCCATGAGGGCGGAGAACCACTCGCCGGTGGTGCGGCCCGACACCCTACCCATGGCGCGCATGGTGTCGGCGACCAGCCGCGGGTCGACCCCGGGCCCGTAGTTGGTGCGCTGCGCGAGCAGCCGCGGTGCCCTCGGCACGAGCACGTCCTGGGGCAGGCGGGCGAGTGCCGCCATGAGGGGCACCAGCGGGCGTCCCGCCGAGGACAGTCCTCCCGCGGAGGTGCTGACCAGCACCAGGCCCCGCGTGCGGGCGCCGAGCAGGCCGGGCACGCGCGCGCTCGCCGACAGCAGCGCCATCCCGCCCATCGAGTGGCCCACCACCACCAGCGGCCCCTCGGGGGCGCAGGTGTCGACGACGGCGGCGAGGTCGTCCGCGAGCCGGCTGATCGCCGCGATGGGCCGTGCCGCGGGGGCCAGCGGGCCCCGGGCGGCCGACGAGCCGTGCCCGCGCTGGTCGTAGCGCACCACACGGACGTCGGGGCGCTGCTCGGTGAGCACCGCGACGGTCCGGTCCCAGACGGCCGCGGTGAGGGTCCACCCGTGGACGAGCACCACGGTCGGTGGGGCCGGACGACGGCCGGCGAGGCGCTCGCGCCACCGCGGAGCCGGAAGCCGGGCGGGTTCGTGGACGTACGTGGCCAGGGCGGCGCCGTCGTCGGCGAGCACCCACCCGTCCGGTTCGCGCGGCCAGGCCAGGGCCCCCGGCGAGCCACCGAGCTCCTCGAGCTCGACGGCCGGCTCCGACGCGGCGTTCTCGCCGCGGTCCGATGTCGTCAGCTGCGTGGTCGCGCCGCCGGAGCGCCGCGGGGGCTGCCCGCCGAGGCGGCGGGTGGACCCGGCGAGCCCGGCGTCCCGCCAGGTCCGTGGGGCTCCTTGGGTGGACTGAGGCGAGGAGCGGAGGGACGATCGCAGGGACAGGCGTCGCGCAGCTCTCACCGGGTCTCGGCTCCCACCGGGTCTCGGTTGCACCTGGTCTGTCGGTGTGGGTTTCAGTCGAGGTCGACGACGACGGGGGCGTGGTCGGAGGCGCCCTTGCCCTTGCGTTCCTCGCGGTCGATGGAGGCGCCGGTCACCCGTGCGGCCAGCGCGGGTGAGCACAGCGCGAAGTCGATCCGCATGCCCTCGCGACGGGGGAACCGCAGCTGCTTGTAGTCCCAGTACGTGTAGGTGCCGGGCCCGGGGGCGTGCGGCCTCACGACGTCGGCGAAGCCCGCGTCGACCACGGCGTAGAAGGCGTCTCGCTCGGCAGGTGTCACGTGGGTGGAGCCCTCGAAGGCGTTCATGTCCCACACGTCGTCGTCCTGGGGGGCGACGTTCCAGTCACCGCACAGGGCCACCTGGGCCTGTGGGTCAGCGGCGAGCCACCCGGCTCCCGCCTCGCGGAGCGCCGCCAGCCACTCCAGCTTGTAGGCGAGGTGAGGGTCTTCCAGGGAGCGTCCGTTGGGCACGTACAGGCTCCAGACCCGCACCCCACCGCACGTGGCGCCGATCGCACGAGCCTCCGCCGCGGCCTCGACCTCCGGGGAGGACGTCCACCCCGGCTGCCCGGGAAAGCCGACCTCGACGTCCTCCAGCCCCACCCGCGAGAGCACCGCGACGCCGTTCCACTGGCTCAGGCCCGCATGGGCCACCTCGTACCCGACCTCACGGAAGGCGTCGTAGGGGAACTGCGCGTCCTTGCACTTGGTCTCCTGCAGGGCCACCACGTCGACGTTGCTGCGCTGCAGCCAGGCCACGGCCCGGTCGACCCGGGCGCGCACGGAGTTGACGTTCCAGGTGGCGATCCGCACGTCCGCGACGCTACTGGACGCCGCTGGGGGCACTCAGCGCGAGCTGGCCGGCCGCGTCGGCAGCGTCGAGCGCTCGACCTCGTCGCGGCCCGCGGCGGCCAGCTGGGCGGCCTGGGCCTCCAGCTCGCGGATGCGCTCGGCCTCGGCCGCGGCGGCCAGCCGGGCCTCCTCGCCGTGGAGCACGGGCGCGCGGGTCAGCGCGCGGCGCGTGAAGACGCCGTAGACGAGCAGGGCCACCAGCAGCGCGCCGGACATGATCAGGGCCATCGACGTGGCGGGCGCGAAGGGCAGGGCGCCGCCGAGCGGCGCCGCGGCGGCGGCCACGCCGTGCTGGGCGGCGCCTAGCAGGGCTGCGGTGGCCCCGGCCGCCGTAGCGTGCCGCTCCAGCGCCAGCACCGGGCTGTTGGGGATGACCAGCCCGATGCAGAACATCGTGGTCCACAGCGGGACCAGCAGCCCGAACAGACCACCTGCGCCGGTGGTGGCGGCGGCCACGAGCAGCAGCCCGCTGGTGGCTCCGGCCACGAGACCGCTGACCAGCAGGCCCTGCGAGGAGAACCGGTGCACCAGGGAGCCGTTCACCTGCGTACCCAGCACGAGCATGCCGCCCCCGGAGGCGAAGACCAGACCGAAGGTGGCCGCGCTGAGCCCGTACTGCTGCTGGAACGCGAACGACGACTGGGCGACGTACCCGAAGATCGCCGACATGGCCATGCCCGCGACGAGCACGAGCCCGATGAGCGCCGGGTCGCGCAGGAGGCCGACGTAACCGCGCAGGGCCGGGAGCAGGCGGAAACGGCGCCGCTGCCGCACCGGCACCGTCTCGGGCAGCAGCACCGCGACGGCCACGGCCAGCGACGCGGAGAGCACCGCGAGCGCCACGAACAGTCCGCGCCAGTGGAAGAGCTCCAGGAGCACGCCGCCGAGGGTCGGCGCGAACAGCGGCGAGGCACCCACGATGACCATGAGCCGGGCCTGCAGGCGCGCTGCTCCTCGACCGTCGAACTTGTCGCGGACCACCGCCAGCGCGATGACGGCTGCCGCGGAGGTACCGAGGCCCTGCAGCACGCGCAGCGCCGAGAGGACCTCGATCGAGGGAGCGAGCGCGCACAGCAGGGACGCGACGACGTGGACGCCCAGCCCGATGATCAGAGGACGACGGCGGCCGACGGCGTCGGACAGCGGGCCCACGAGGAGCATTCCCAGGGCCACGCCGGCCATGGTGCCGGTGAGCGTCAGCTGCACCTGCGAGGCGGAGGCCCCCAGCTCGGACTCGAGCTCGGGGAAGGCGGGCAGGTACAGGTCGATGGTGAAGGCGCCCAGTGCGGCGAGGCTGCCGAGCAGCACCACCCACGCGGCGCGGCGGCGCAGCGGGAGGGCTGTGAAGTCGCGTTCAGGGAGCGAGGTGGGAGGGGTCGGCTCGTTGGTCGGCTGGGGAGTCGGCACAGTGGTGGGCACAGTCCTCGTCGGACGTCGGGTGGGGACGGCGATTGCTTGTGACAACCAGCCGGCTCCCAGTTTCTCACGATGGACGCCATTCGTCACGGAAGATGTCGAACGACCGGTCGGGATCGCTGGGTGATCGCCCGCACGTCATGGTGCATCCCGCAGGTCGACCAGACGCGCGCCGGAGGGCTCGCTTTCACTAGCCTCACCCGCGTGACCAGCGACGCCACCAGCGCTCAGACCCCTTCCGCGACGGGCGCGGCCCGTGCCCGCCTCCTCCAGCTCATCTCCGACCTCGCCGTCGTGCGCGGTCGGGTGACGCTCTCCTCGGGGGCCGAGGCCGACTACTACGTGGACCTGCGCCGGGTGACGCTCCACCACGAGGCCGCCCCGCTGGTCGGCGAGGTCCTGCTCGACCTGCTCACCGAGCAGCTCCCCGGTGGCCTGGAGGGTGTCGACGCCGTGGGCGGTCTCACCATGGGCGCCGACCCGGTGGCCTGCGCACTGCTGCACGCCTCGAGCGTCCGCGCCGCCGCGGGGCAGGGCAGCCCGCTCGACGCCTTCGTCGTGCGCAAGGAGGCCAAGGCCCACGGCCTGCAGCGCCGCGTCGAGGGCCCTGACGTTGCGGGGCGGCGCGTCGTGGCCGTCGAGGACACCTCCACCACCGGCGGCTCGGTGCTCACCGCCGTCACCGCGCTGCGCGAGGCGGGCGCGGACGTGGTGGCCGTGGCCGTCATCCTCGACCGGGCCACCGGGGCCAAGGAGGTCGTCGAGGCGCAGGGGCTGCCCTACCTGACCGCCTACTCCGTGGACGAGCTCGGGCTCTGACCGGCGCCGCGCCCGCCGTCGTCGTCCTGCTGACCTTCACGGGGAGCGGGGCCGCGGCGGCGGGCCAGGCGGTTCCTCACCGCGGCGACCACCGGCACCACCACCGACAGCGCGACGGCCGTGCCGGCCACCACGTAGGCGGCCGTCTTGAGCCACGGCACGGTCGCGGCGAAGTAGCCCAGCACGATGAGCCCGGCGCCCCAGATGAGCGCCCCCGCCAGCGTCGCGGCCAGGAACTGCGAGTAGCGCATGCGGGAGACCCCCGCGAGTACCGGCACGAAGGTGCGTGCCCACGGGATGAACCGGGCGACCACCAGTGCCACCGGCCCGAACCGCTCGTAGAAGGCCTCCGCGCGCGCGAGGTGCACGAGCACCTTCGGGGGGCGCTTCTCCAGCCACGGGCGCCCGTATCGCGCGCCGGTCCAGTAGCCGACCGCGTTGCCGGCCGTCGCCGCGACCGCCGTGCCACCGGCGAGCAGCCACAGGCTCACCCCCGGTGACGCCTGCGCGACCAAGCCCGCCGTAAAGAGCACCGTGTCTCCGGGCATCCAGAACGCGATCAGGACGCCCGACTCCACGAACACCAGGGCCCACACCACCGCGTAGAGGGCACCGGCGGACAGCTCGGCGAGGTCGGGCACGGTGTCGCGTCGGGCTGCTCGTCCTCAGACGAGGTCGACGACGTCCGCGATCGAGTCGAGGATGCGGTGCGGCCGGAACGGGTACCTGTCCACGTCGGCGAGGGCGGTGGAACCCGTGAGCACGAGGATCGTCTCCAGGCCCGCCTCGATGCCGGCGACGACGTCGGTGTCCATCCGGTCACCGATCATCACGGTGCTCTCGGAGTGCGCGTCGATCCGGTTGAGGGCCGAACGGAACATCATCGGGTTCGGCTTGCCCACGTAGTACGGCTCCCGGCCGGTGATCTTGGTGATCATCGCGGCGACGGCGCCCGTGGCGGGCAGCTTGCCCTCCAGCGACGGCCCGGAGGCATCGGGGTTGGTGGCGATGAACCGCGCCCCGCCCTCGATGAGGCGTACCGCGCGCGTGATCGCCGAGAACGAGTAGGTGCGGGTCTCGCCGAGCACCACGTAGTCGGGGTTGGTCTCGGTGAGGGTGTACCCGGCCTCGTGCAGGGCCGTGGTCAAGCCGGCCTCGCCGATGACGTAGGCGGAGCCGCCGGGGTTCTGCTCGGCCAGGAACTTGGCCGTGGCCAGCGCCGACGTCCAGATGGCCTCCTCGGGCACGTCGATGCCGGAGGCGTGCAGCCGCGCGCGCAGGTCACGCGGGGTGTAGATCGAGTTGTTGGTGAGCACGAGGAAGCGCCGCTCGCGCTCGACGAGCCGCGCGAGGAAGGCGCTCGCGCCGGGAATCGCCGAGCCCTCGTGCACGAGGACCCCGTCCATGTCCGTCAGCCAGGTCACCGGCGACGTGCGCTCGCTCACGCGGCCCACCCTAGGCCGGGGGTGTCGCCCCGCGCGCGTCGCCGCTGGGCGGCTGACCTCCCGGAGGTCCGGACATTCCGGTGGCCGCCTGCGTCGTCGCGTCGATGCCGACCCGGAGGGTGACCACGTAGCCGGTGGTGATGTCGCCGGTGATCGAGGGGGTCTGGCTCACGCCCTGGTCGTCGCTAAAGACGCCGTCGGTGGCCAGGGAGACCTTCGCGAGGTTGGTCACCGACTGTTCGTACCCGGCGGCATGTGGTGCCTCGTCTGGTTGCGTCGTCGTCGTGGTGGAGGACTGGTGGGCAGGCTCGCGTCCGGTGGGCAGCCACAGGTCCGCTTCCCGGCGCGGAGGCGGACGTCAACGTGCCCACCGGACCTGAGGCTCCCCAGTTGAGACCGGGACGGCAGGGTGGCTGTGTGCAGGAAGGCCGGCGAGAGCTTGACGACGACGGCGACCGCGCCCGTGTGGTCGGGGTGGGGCCCTGGGCCGACGAGCACGTCGAGCCACCCCCGGACGACCCACGACTCGACCCCGAGCTGCTGCGCGAGGGTGACCGGCGCAACGTCGTCGACAGGTACCGCTACTGGAGCGAGGCGGCCATCCGGGTCGACCTCGCCGAGCGCCGGGCGCGCGACTGGCCGGGCGCGGAGCTCCACGTGGCCGTGGAGGGTTTCCAGCACGACATGAACGTCGGTTCGGTGGCCCGCACCGCCAACGCCGCGGGGGCGGCCGGCTTCCACGTGGTGGCCGACCGCCGCTGGAATCGCCGCGGCGCGATGGCCACCGACAGGTACCTGTCGGTGCACCACCATGCCAGTGCCACGGAGCTCCTCGCGTGGGCGCGCGAGCGTGACCTCGTCGTCGTCGGGCTCGACAACGCCCCCGGGGCGGTGCCTCTGGAGACCAGCGACCTCCCCGCCCGCTGCATGCTCGTCATCGGTTCGGAGGGGCCGGGCCTTTCCGAGGACGTGCTGAGCGCCAGCGCTCTGCTCGTGGAGATCGCGCAGTTCGGCTCCACCCGGTCGATGAACGCCGGAGCGGCGGCCGCGGTGGCCGTCCACGCGTGGCTGCGCCGGCACGCGTTCGGGCAGGTGCCACCGCGCGGCTGAGCGCTGCCCGCAGCGGGGAGGGCAAGGTACGTGGTGTCCGGCGTGCTCGGAGCCGGTGGGAGGATCTGCGGCGAAGCTCACACGAGGAGGGACCCACGCATGCCCATCGCCACTCCCGAGGTCTACGCGGAGATGCTGGAGAAGGCCAAGGCCGGCTCCTTCGCCTACCCGGCGATCAACATCACGAGCTCGTCCACCATCACCGCAGCCATCCAGGGCTTCGCGGAGGCCGGCAGCGACGGCATCATCCAGGTCTCCACCGGCGGCGCCGAGTTCGCGTCCGGCTCGACCGTCAAGAACATGGTGCGGGGCGCCGAGGCCCTGGCCGAGTTCGCCCACCACGTGGCCAAGGGCTACGGGGTCAACATCGCCCTGCACACCGACCACTGCCCGGCCGACAAGCTGGACACGTACGTGCGCCCCCTGATCGCCATCAGCGAAGAGCGCGTGAAGAACGGCCGCGACCCCCTGTTCCAGTCGCACATGTTCGACGGCTCCGCCGTCCCGCTGGACGAGAACCTCTCCATCGCGGCCGAGCTGCTGGAGCGCTCCGCGGCAGCCAAGATCATCCTTGAGATCGAGGTCGGTGTGGTCGGCGGCGAGGAGGACGGCGTCGCCAACGAGATCAACGACCAGCTGTACTCCACCCCCGAGGACGCCATCGCCACCGCGAAGGCTCTCGGCGTGGGCGAGAAGGGCTACTACCTCACCGCCCTCACCTTCGGCAACGTGCACGGCGTCTACAAGCCGGGCAACGTCAAGCTCAAGCCCGAGGTGCTCAAGGCCGCACAGGACGCCGTCTCGAAGGAGTTCGGCGGCGGTGACAAGCCGTTCGCCCTCGTCTTCCACGGCGGTTCCGGCTCCACCGCGGAGGAGATCGGCCAGGCCGTCGACTACGGCGTCGTCAAGATGAACATCGACACCGACACGCAGTACGCGTACACGCGTCCCGTCGCCGACTTCATGTTCAAGAACTACGACGGCGTCCTGAAGGTCGACGGCGAGGTCGGCAACAAGAAGAAGTACGACCCGCGCACCTGGGGCAAGATCGCCGAGGCCGGCATGGCGGCCCGCGTCAAGGAGGCCTGCGAGCACCTGCGTTCCGCGGGCACCTCGCTCAACGCCTGACGCACCCCGGCAGACGACGAAGGCCCCCGGCTCCGGCCGGGGGCCTTCGTGCTGTGGGACTCAGGCGACGAGCCCGCCGCCCGGTCCGCCGGGGTGGTCATCGCCACCGTCGCTGCCGTCGTCGCTGCCGTCGGGCAGCGTGTGGTCGATCCCGGGGTCGTCCTCAACCACCGTGAGGACCTGGCTGATGCTCGTCACCTGGATGAGGAAGCGGACCAGGTCGGGCGGCCGGATGAGCACGAGCTTGGAGGGACTGCGGGAGGCCAGGCGCGCGAGGAAGGCGACGCCGGTGGAATCCATGAACGTCACGTTGCGGACGTCGACCTCCACGGGGAGTCCCGAAGCCTCCACGTCGGCGGAGGCCTCCAGGAGGTCGTGGCCGAGCTCGGCGTCGACCTCGCCGGTCAGCACCACCCGAGCCTTGCGGCTGCCGAGGATGACGTGGACGGAGCCTGGTTCGCCGCCATCCAGTCCCTGCTCCGGACCTGCCACCCGCACCTCACCCTCACTGCATGGTCACCGCTCCCCACCGGCGGCGGCCGCTGGGCCCGCTGCTGGAGCTCCCACGGCTCCACGGACGATACGGGGTCTTGGCCCTGTCACGGCAGCGGCCTTCCCCAGGAGTCGTCCGGCGGCCCACTCCGAGGGGGCCCTCAGGCCGACGGGCTACGCCAGGGCCCCGGGCCCGCGGACGGCGCGCAGCGGTGCGCGACGTCGACGTCGTAGGCGTCCAGTGCGCCGCACAGCTCCAGCACGAAGCTGACGCGCTCGTCGGCTCCCCGCAGCACCGCACGCGCGCCGGCGCGTTTGGCCGTCTCGGCGAGAACGATGAGGAACGCCGCTCCGGCGGAGTCGACGAATGCCACGGAGCACAGGTCGACGACGACCTCCTCCACGTCCGCCTTGCTGGCGCGGGCGGTGAGTTCGGGGAAGCGTGCCCGCTCAGCGAGGTCGAGGTCGCCCTCGGCGCTGACGGTCAGCGTCGCCCCCGAGACGCTGGCCTCGATCACAGCTCGATCACGGACAGCGACGGTAGCCGACCGCTCCGCAGTCATGCGCGCCTCGTCCTGCCGGTTGATCCGGACGGCGGCAGGATGCAGCCATGTCTTCCCCGATGTCCCTGCCGACGCCCGGAGCCCCCGGGAGCCACGGTGGAGCCGTGCCGGGTCCGCCTCCCACGCTTCTGCCCGAGGACGGGCCGGAGGCCGTGGCAGCCGCCCTGCTGCGTGACGAGGTCGACCCCGCCGACGTGGCCGCGGCGCATCCCGCCGCGAGCCTGGCCTGGTCCGTGCTGGCCACCCGCGCCTACGCCGCGGGACACGTCGTCGAGGCCTACGCCTACGCGCGCACCGGCTACCACCGTGGGCTGGACGCCTTGCGACGCGCTGGCTGGCGCGGCGCGGGGCCGGTGCCGTGGCACCACGAGGCCAACCGCGGGTTCTTGAGGTCGCTCGCCGTCCTGGGCCGCGCCGCCGGTGCCATCGGGGAGGTGGACGAGGCGGAGCGCTGCGCCCAGTTCCTTGCCGCGTGCGACCCCGACGCCGTGGATCGGCTCGGCGGAGACCTCCGGGCATGAGCACCCGGGCCGGCGGCCCCGCGGGCCGCCGCAGCGCCGTCGTGGTGGGCGCAGGGATCTCCGGCGTTGCCTGCGCGCAGGCCCTGTCCGCGGGAGGGGTCGACGTCCGCGTCATCGACCGCGGCCGCCGCCTCGGGGGTCGCCTGGGTGTGCGGCGGGTCGAGCTGGCCGACGGTTCCCACCACGTCGTCGACACCGGCGCCGCGTACTTCACGGTCTCCGACGAGGGGTTCGCGGCGCTGGTGTCCGCCTGGAGCACCGACGGCCTGGCCCACCCCTGGACGGACACCTTCAGCCTCCTCGGCCCCGAGAAGCCGCCCGGATCGACCACCGGCCCGCAGCGGTGGAGCGCGCCGGGCGGTCTGCGCTCCCTGGTCGACCACCTCGCCACCGGGCTGGAGGTCACCACCGGCCGGGCCGTCCGCTCGGTGGGCGTGGCCGACGGCCTGCCCGCCGTCGACGGCGACGGCGTCGACGCCGTCGTCCTGGCCATGCCCGACCCGCAGGCGGGGCGCATCCTCGACGTCGAGGCCTCCCTCGGCCTGGCGTCGGCCCGGCGCGTGCTCGCGCGCCCGTGGGACCCGGTGACCACCGTGTACGCCACGTGGGACCACTCTTGGTGGCCGGCGCTGGACGCGGGCTTCGTCGCCGACGACCACCTCGTGTCCCTGGTGGCCGACGACGGCGCCCGCCGCGGCGACGGCGCCCCGGTGCTCGTGGCCCACACGACACCCGCGGCCGCGCGCCAGGCACTGGGAGACCCCGAGTCGCTCGTCGAGCCCGTGCTCGCGCGGCTGCCGCACCTGCTCGGCGTCGACCCGGCAGCAGTGCCGGCGCCGCGCTCCGCGGCAGTGCACCGGTGGTCCTACGCGGCGCCCACCGAGGTGCACGACGCCGCGTACCTGCTGACGGCCGTCGCCGGGGGGCTGCTCGGCGTCTGCGGAGACTCCTGGGCTGCCACCCCCAGCGGCAAGCCCCGGATCGAGCAGGCCTGGCGCTCGGGTCGCGACCTCGGGCGGGAGCTCGCCGAGCGCCTCGCCTGATCGGCCGTCCTCGCCGCTCACGCCCGTTCTCAGGAAGGCACGAGGACCTGCCACGCGTCACCGGCGCACCGCCAGTGCCACCGCGTGCGGGGCTGGGACAGGTCGCCGTCGGCGTTGACCTCGAAGGGGCGCCCGTCGACGGCCTCGACCAGCACGTCGGCACCACGCACCGTGGCGGTGTCGTGACGCTCGATGTGCTGGCCGCGTGCCATCGCCACGGCGAACCCAGCGCGTGCCAGCGGTCCGGTGGCCGAGGACACGACGACGTCGACCTGCCCGTCGTGCGGCGTCGCGCTGGGCGACAGGCGCGCCCCGCCACCCACGGTGCTGCCGAGGTTGACCGCTACGAGGAGCACCCCGGAGCGCCCGTCGTGGACCTCACGCCCGTCGACCACGACGCGCAGGTGCCACGGCCGTGCGGCGATCCCGGCGGCGAGAGCGCCCGCGGGGTAGGCGAGCTTGCGCAGCACCTTCTTGGCGGTCTTCGCGCGCTTGGCCGCCGAGACCCCGATGCCGGCGTGGACGGCATTGACGACGACGCCTTCGTCGTCGTCCTCACCCTCGCCCGAGCCCAACGACACGACCAGCTCCACCGGCGAGGGACGGCCCTCCAGAGCGGTCCGGGCCGCCAGGGCGGGGGCGCCGACCTGCAGGCCGAGGCTGCGGGCCAGGTCGTTGCCGGTGCCCAGCGGCACCACCCCGATCGGCCCCACGGCACGCACACCGTCCAGGCCGCCGAGTTCGTGCAGGGCGCTGATGGCGGCGTGGACCGACCCGTCGCCACCGAAGATCACCAGGCGGCGGCCGTCAAGCCCCGCGAGTGCTTGGCGCAGGTCCTCGGGGCCCTTCGTGCGCGCCACCTCCAGTCCTCCCGGCGGCAGCGACGACTCGAGCACCGTCAGGGCGTCGCGGGCGGCGGGCGAGCGCGCGGCCCCCGCCCCCGCGTTGACCACGGCGAGGGCCGCCTCGGGGTGCTGGTGGGGGGATTCGTCACTCACCGGTCCACCGTCCCACCGTTCGAGGTGCGGGGTCGCTCGGGTTCGGGTGCTGGCCCCCCGACCCGCTAGCCTCTGGCGGTAACGACTCCCAGACCCTCAGGAGGGTCCGCATGCCCGCGATCGTGCTCGTCGGCGCCCAGTGGGGAGACGAGGGCAAGGGCAAGGCCACCGACGTCCTCGGTTCCCGTGTCGAGGCCGTGGTCAAGTTCAACGGTGGCAACAACGCCGGCCACACCGTTGTCGTCGGCGACGAGAAGTACGCCCTGCACCTCCTCCCCTCAGGCATCCTCACCGCCGGGGTGACCCCGGTGATCGGCAACGGCGTGGTCATCGACCCGTCGGTGCTCTTCCAGGAGATCGAAGGTCTGACGGCGCGCGGCGTCGACTGCTCCAAGCTGCTCGTCTCCGCCAGCGCCCACCTCATCGCGCCCTACCACCGCACAGTGGACCGGGTCACCGAGCGGTTCCTCGGGGTGCGGCGCATCGGGACGACGGGCCGCGGCATCGGCCCGGCCTACGCGGACAAGGTCAACCGCATCGGCCTGCGCGTGCAGGACCTCTTCGACGAGAAGATCCTCGCGCAGAAGGTCGAGGGTGCCCTGGAGACCCGCAACCAGCTGCTCGTGAAGGTCTACAACCGCCGCGCCATCACGGTCGACGAGATCGTCGACGAGCTGCTGTCCTACGCGGACCGGCTGCGCCCCATGGTGTGCGACACCGGCCTGGAGCTCACCCGCATGCTCGACGCCGGCAAGACGGTGCTCTACGAGGGCGGCCAGGCGACGATGCTCGACATCGACCACGGCACGTACCCGTTCGTGACGTCGTCCAACGCCACCGCGGGCGGTGCCTGCACCGGCTCGGGCACGCCGCCCAACCGGATCGACAGGATCGTCGGCGTCGCCAAGGCGTACATCACCCGTGTCGGTGAGGGACCGTTCCCCACCGAGCTCCTCGACGACGTCGGCGAGGGCCTGCGCCGCGCCGGCGGCGAGTTCGGCACGACGACGGGCCGCCCGCGCCGCACCGGCTGGTACGACGCGCTCATCGCCCGCTACGCCTCGCGGGTCAACGGCCTCACCGACCTCGTGCTCACCAAGCTCGACGTGCTGACCGGCTACGAGCGCATCCCCGTGTGCACGGCCTACGAGGTCGACGGCGTCAAGCACACCGAGATCCCGCTCACGCAGACCGACTTCCACCACGCGGTGCCGGTCTACGAGGAGTTCGAGGGCTGGACCGAGGACATCAGCGGCGCCCGCGAGTTCTCCGACCTGCCGAAGGCCGCACAGGACTACGTGCTCGCGCTGGAGGAGCTGTCCGGCGTGCGCATCAGCGCGGTGGGCGTCGGTCCCGACCGCGACCAGATCGTCGTTCGCACCGACCTGCTGGAGGGCTGACCCCCGATGCCGAGCACCGCCGTTCCGACGACCTCACCGACGACGAGCGTGGTGCCGCCGCCGCGCCCGGTCGACGCCGCCGCCGTCGCCCGCACCCGCGAGCTCGACAGCGCTCACGTCTTCCACTCGTGGTCGGCGCAGAAGCTCATCTCGCCGATGGTGGTCACCGGAGCCGAGGGCTCCTGGGTGTACGACGCCGAGGGACGGCCCCTGCTCGACTTCTCCAGCCAGCTGGTCTTCACCAACATCGGGCACGGCCACCCCAAGGTGGTCGCGGCGATCGGCGAGCAGGCCGCCAAGCTCGCGACGGTGGCCCCGCAGCACGCCGTCGACGTGCGCGGTGAGGCCGCCCGCCTCATCACCTCGCACCTTCCGGGGAGCCGCCTCAACAAGGTGTTCTTCACCACCGGTGGTGCCGAGGCGAACGAGAACGCGGTGCGCGCGGCCCGGCAGCACACCGGCCGCCGCAAGGTGCTGGCCCGCTACCGCAGCTACCACGGCAACACCCAGACGGCGATCCACCTGACCGGAGACCCGCGCCGCTGGGCCAACGACTCCGGCGCCGAGGGCATCGTCCACTTCTTCGGGCCGTACCTGTATCGCTCGGTGTTCCACTCCAGCACCGAGGCCGAGGAGTGCCGGCGCGCACTGGAGCACCTCGAGCAGGTGATCACCCTGGAGGGCCCGAGCACCATCGCCGCGCTCGTCCTGGAGTCCGTGCCGGGTACCGCGGGGATCATGGTTCCGCCGCCCGGCTACCTCGCCGGCGTCCGCGAGATCACCCGCCGCCACGGCATCGTGCTCATCCTCGACGAGGTCATGGCCGGGTTCGGGCGCACGGGCACGTGGTTCGGGTACGACGTCCACGGGGATGGGGAGCGCATCGACCCCGACATCGTGACCATCGCCAAGGGCGTCAACTCCGGCTACGTGCCGCTGGGTGGCGTCGTGCTCTCCGACGAGGTGGCCGCCACCTTCGACGAGCGCGCCTTCCCCGGGGGCCTGACCTACTCCGGGCACCCGCTGGCGTGCGCCGCATCCGTCGCGACGCTGCGTGCCATGGAGGACGAGGGCGTCGTCGAGCACGCTCGCCACCTCGGCGAGGACATCATCGGTCCGGCTCTGCGCGACATCGCCGCGCGCCACGCCGTCGTCGGCGAGGTCCGCGGCACAGGCGTGTTCTGGGCGGTGGAGCTGGTGAAGAGCCGCGAGACCCGCGAGCCGGTGGTGCCGGCGGGCGCCACCGGCGCCGCGAACGCGCCCATGGCGGCGTTCACCAAGGCGTGCCTGTCCCGCGGGCTGCTGCCCTTCGTCAACGGCAACCGCACCCACGTCGTGCCTCCCTGCACCGTCAGCGACGACGAGGCCCGCTGGGGCCTGGAGCAGCTCGACGCCGCCCTCGGAGAGGTGTTCAGCGCGTGAAGGTCCTCGTCGTCGGCTCGGGCGCGCGCGAGCACGCTCTGGCGCGCTCGTTGGCCTCCGACGAGGCCGTGACCGCCGTGTGGGTCGCCCCCGGAAGCCCCGGCCCGGCTGCGGAGCCGGGGGTGCTGGGCTGTCTCCCCGTCGACCCGTGCGACGGTGACGCGGTCACCGCGCTGGCGCAGGAGCTGGGCGTCGACCTCGTCGTCGTCGGTCCCGAGGCTCCGCTGGTGGCGGGTGTGGCCGACGCCGTGCGCGCGGCGGGCATCGCGTGCTTCGGTCCCTCCGCCGACGCCGCCGCGCTGGAGGGCAGCAAGGCCTTCGCCAAGCAGATCATGGCCGCCGCGAGCGTGCCTACCGCCATGGCGCGCGTGTGCGGAACCGTCGAGGAGGTCGCCGAGGCGCTCGACCTGTTCGGAGCCCCGCACGTCGTCAAGGACGACGGCCTCGCCGCGGGCAAGGGCGTCGTCGTGACGTCGTCCCGTGACGAGGCCCTCGAGCACGCCGCCGCCTGCCTGTCCCGGGAGGGTGCGCAGGTGGTCGTCGAGGAGTTCCTCGACGGCCCCGAGGTGTCGCTCTTCGTGCTCTCCGACGGGACGTCGGTGGTGCCGCTGGCACCCGCACAGGACTTCAAGCGCGCCCTCGACGGCGACGAAGGGCCCAACACCGGAGGCATGGGCGCCTACTCGCCGCTGCCGTGGGCGCCGCCGGGCCTGGTCGACGAGGTGGTCGAGCGCGTCGCGCAGCCCGTCATCGACGAGATGCGCCGCCGCGGCACCCCGTTCGCCGGGGTCCTCTACTGCGGCCTGGCGCTGACGTCTCGCGGTGTGCGCGTGGTGGAGTTCAACGCCCGCTTCGGTGACCCCGAGACCCAGGTGGTGCTCGCGCGGCTGCGGACGCCGCTGGGGGCGCTGCTGCACGCGTGCGCCACGGGTCGGCTGGCGAGCCATCTGGCCGACGTGGGGTCGCTTCGCTGGTCGCGGGGTGCCGCCGTTGTTGTCGTCCTCGCGGCGCCGGGGTACCCGGCCTCGGCGAAGACCGGTGGTGCCCTCGCCGGCGCTGACGCCGGGGGCCTGCAGGAGCGGGCGTGGGTGCTGCACGCCGGGACGGCGCTGGACGCCTCCGGCGCACTGGTGTCCGCCGGCGGCCGCGTGCTGTCGGTGGTCGGCTCCGGTGACGACCTGGCCGCTGCCCGCGCCGCCGCCTACGAGCGGCTGGCCGGCATCTCGCTGGAGGGCGGCCAGTTCCGCAGCGACATCGCCCTGGCCGCCGCCGAGGGCACGCTCACCCTCACCTGACCCCCGTCGCCGAGGCGATCAAGGAACTGAGCGCCACCACGCTGTGGCCGCGGTCGGGAGGCTTCCGACCATCAGAGATCACGCAGATCTTGGCGATCGATCGGCTCCTCAGTGCTCGCTGGGCGGACCGATCGCCAAGATCTGCACCGGGTTGCTGGGGTAAGTGCGCAGCTCACGCCCCTGTTGTGGCGTGAAAATCCTTGATCGTCACCGAGGGGGTTGGGGCGAGGAGTTCTCCGGCTGAATCGGCGCATCGTCGAGTGATCGTCGCGGATTCAGGGTGTGAATGGCCGCCTCGGGCGCGCGGGGTGATGATGCGCTGTGGCCGCCAGCGCAGGCGAGGTCGAGCCTGTCGACCTGTCAGCGGACGACGACGCCTCCGACCCCCTCGATGACTCCGGGCACCACGGGGCGTCGCGTCGTCGCCCACGAGGGAGCACGGCAGCAGTCGCGGGTGTGCTGCTGATCGCGGGACTCGTCGGCGTCGGCAGCTGGCAGCACCGTGGGGCCCTCGCCGAGCAGCAGGCCGCAGAGCGCACCGCCGTGCAGAGGCAGCGCCAGGACGACGACGGACCCCGCGCCACCGCCCTGGAGCAGCGCCTCGGGCTGGTGAAGTCTGCCCGGACGGCCGTCGACGACGCCGTCGTCGGGCTCGACGCCGACGGTACGGACGGCATTGACGGCACGGGCGGGCCGGTGTGGTGGCCCGCCGACCTCGGTGCCCGCGCCGCGTACGCCGACGAGCCGCTGGACCTTCAGGTGATGGGCGAGTGGCTCCAGGCGCCGGGCACTCCCGGCGTCCAGCGCATCGGCTTTCGCCTGGTCACGGGACTGCCCGCGGCCAGCGGGAGCACGCCGTGCCAGGTGCCGGTGGTGAGGATCACCGACTGGGGCTGGGTGCAGGGCGGCGACTCCGCGCTCGGCTGCCGCGTCATGGCTGCCGGGGTGCGCGGCACGGCGGTGCGGGAGGGCGACACCGGCGACGGCGACTCCGCCGTGCGCCTGCGTGAGGTCGTGCTGGTCAGCGAGGGGCGCGCCGCGTCGGTGGCCGTGTGGAGCACCGGCGGCGCCCCATTGCCGCTGGACGGGCCGGCGCTCGGCGCCGCTGCCGCCGCGCTGCTGGTGGCTGGACCCGAACCATGACCGACGACTCGGTGGTGGAGCTCGACGACCAGGACGACGACGGCGACGCCGAGGTCCGCCCAGGCGACTCCGGGCGCGACCCCAGGCGACATCGCGGGCGCGTCGCCGTGGCGGGGGCAGTGCTCGCGGTCGCCGTCGTCGTCGTCCTGGTTCGCCACGAGGACCAGCGCGAGCAGCTGCGGGTCGCTGCGCTGGAGGTCGATCGGGCCGCCCGCGCCGCCGCGGAGGTCACCGTCTGGCAGGAGCAGCAGCGGCGCTCGCGGGAGCACCGCCTCCGCGAGGTCGAGGCACTGGCCCTGCTGCCGGAAGATTTGGCCTTCCAGCAGCGCCTCATGACCGCCGCGCTGGCCGGTGCCGCTCCGCGGCTGCCTGACCTCGACTGGTCGCGCGCCACGACGCGCACCGTCCGCACGACGGAGCAGCGCCTCGGTGACGGCTCCCCGCGGCTCCTCGACGCCGAGCGGACCGCGCGCCCCACCTCCGTTGACCGCGACGACGGGGACGGTGACGACGAAGAGGACGACGGCGACGGCGCCCTCCCGGTGCCCGCGGTGGCCGGGACACGTGTGGTGGGCCTGTCGGAGGGTGCCGGGGCGAGCGCCACCGTCGTCTGGCGTATCACCACGCCCCTCACCGCGCCCGCGGTCACCGACCCGTGCGCGGTGCCGGGAGCGGTTCCGGTCCCCGCCGTCGACAGCGAGTCCGGTGATCCGCCCGAGTGCGCCCTCCGCACTGTCACGAGCCCCTCCGGCGAGGAACAGGTGGTGGCGCTGCGAACGTGGCAGGAGACGCTCGGTGGCCCCCACAGCCCGGGTTTCGGCGCACCGGTGCGGGTGATCACCGTGCACCAGGCGGTGCTGGTCGTCGAGCAGCGATGGACGTTTTCGGTGGCAGCGACGGCCGTCGGTGCGCCCGGTACCGCAGCCTCCGTGCCGCCCCTCAGCCTCGACCAGGCGTCACTGGCGGTGCGCTGGGCGGCGGATGAAGCCCGCGGACGGCCCACCCCCGCGCCGCTGCGCGGCACACCCCTGCCAGGGTTTGCGGGGTGAGCACGCCTGAGACCGACGCCGCGTCCGCGCGCGACCTGCCGCAGGAGCTGCCGGGCTGGAGCCCGCTGCACGCCGGCAAGGTGCGCCAGCTCTACGCCGCCCACGACGACCCGTCACGGCTGCTGCTCGTCGTCAGTGACCGCATCAGCGCGTACGACCACGTGCTGGCCACCCCCATCCCCGACAAGGGCGCGCTGCTGACGGCGCTGAGCCTGTGGTGGTTCGAGCAACTGGAGGACTGGGGCCTCGTGCGCCACCACGTGGTGGGCGCCGGAGCTGAGCACGGCGTGCCTGGCCAGGTGGCGGGCCGCGCGATGGTGGTGCGGCGCCTCGAGATGCTGCCGGTGGAGTGCATCGCCCGCGGTTACCTCACCGGGTCCGGGCTCGCGGAGTACCGCGCCACGGGCTCGCTGGCCGGGGTGGAGCTGCCGCCCGGTCTTGAGGACGGCGACCGCCTGCGCGCGCCGCTGTTCACCCCCACCACCAAGGCAGCCGTGGGCCTGCACGACGAGCCGATCAACGAGGCCGGGGTCGCGGCCCTGGTCGGCGCGGAGCGCGGGGCGCAGCTCAAGCAGGTGACCGTGGAGCTGTACAGCCGCGGCGCGGCGGTGGCCGCCGAGCGCGGCGTGCTGCTGGCCGACACCAAGGTGGAGTTCGGTCTCGACCCCGACGGTGACCCCGCCGACCCGGCCTCGCTCGTCCTCGGTGACGAGCTGCTCACCCCCGACTCCTCCCGCTTCTGGCCCGCCGACGGCTGGCAGCCGGGCCGCGCGCAGCCGAGCTTCGACAAGCAGTACGTGCGCGACTGGCTGACCTCGCCCGCCTCCGGGTGGTCGCGCATCTCGACCGAGCCGCCGCCCCCGCTGCCCGACGACGTGGTCGAGCGCACCCGCGCCCGCTACGTCGAGGCCTACGAGCGGCTGACCGGACGCCGCTGGCAGTAACCCGAGCCGTGGGGCAGCGTGGGGGCCGTGCCCACGCCCTCGCACACCCACGACCTGCACCGCTCCGACGCGAAGACCACGCCGGCCGCTGACGTCACGGAGGCCGACGTCGTCGTCATCGGAGGCGGCCCGGTCGGTGAGAACGTCGCGGCCCGCGCCGTGCGCGGCGGCCTGAGTGCCGTCATCGTCGAGGCCGAGCTGCTCGGCGGGGAGTGCTCGTACTGGGCGTGCATGCCGTCCAAGGCGCTCATCCGGCCTACGCAGGCGCTGGCCGCGGCGCGGCGCCTGCCGGGCGCTCGCGAGGCCGTCACCGGCTCGGTCGATGCCGCCGCCGTGCTGGCCCGGCGCGACTCCTTCACCTCCGGGTGGGACGACGGCGGCCAGGTGGAGTGGGCTGTCGGTGCCGACATCACCGTGGTGCGCGGCCACGGCCGCGTCGCGGGTGAGAAGCGCGTGGAGGTCACCGCCCCCGACGGCACCACGACGACGATTGCCGCGCGCCGCGCCGTCGTCGTCGCCACCGGCTCCACACCGTCCCTGCCGCCGGTGGAGGGGCTCCGGGATACGCCCCACTGGGGCAGCCGCGAGGCCACCAGCGCCGCCCGCGTACCCGCCAGCCTGGTCGTGCTCGGGGCTGGCGTGGTGGGCTGCGAGCTGGCGCAGGCGTTCGCGCGGCTGGGGTCGACCGTGACGCTGGTCGCTTCCTCGACCCTGCTCAGCAAGAACGAGCCGAGAGCCGGCGAGCTGGTGGCCGACGCGCTGCGTGAGGAGGGCGTCGATGTGCGCCTGCACACGAGGGCGGTGTCGGTCAGTCGTGAGAGTTCCGATGAGGACGACGACGGCGACGGCCCGGTGACGCTCGTGCTGGCCGATGGCACCGCGCTGGTGGCCGACGAGCTGCTGGTGGCCACCGGCCGGAGGCCCGCGGTCGGCGACGTCGGCCTCGACACCGTGGGGCTGCCCACCGACGCGGCGCTGGCAGTCGACACCACGGGGGCGGCAACGGGTCTGGCGCAGGGCTCAGCGCTGGATCAGGGCGGGCAGCCGTGGCTGTACGCCGCTGGCGACGTCACGGGTGACGCTCCGCTGACGCACATGGGCAAGTACGTAGCGCGGGCCGTAGGTGACGTCATCGCCGCCCGGGCGAGGGGCGAGCAGGTGCACGACGGTGCGTGGGGCGCCCACGCGACCACCGCCCAGCAGCAGGCGGTCACCCAGGTGACGTTCACCGATCCCGAGGTGACGTCGGTGGGCCTGACCGCCGCCCAGGCCGAACGTGCCGGTCTGCGCACGCGGGTGGTGGACCTCGACATCGCCGTGGCCGGCTCCGCGCTGCACGCCGACGGGTACACCGGGTGGGCGCGGATGGTGGTCGACGAAGACCGGCGCGTGGTGGTCGGGGTGACGTTCGTGGGGCCGGACACCGCGGAGCTGCTGCACTCTGCCACCGTCGCGGTGGTCGGGGAGGTGCCGCTGGAACGCCTGTGGCATGCCGTGCCGGCCTACCCGACGATCAGCGAGGTCTGGCTGCGCCTCCTGGAGGCCTACGGGCTCTGATCCCGCCGTGATCATGGGCAGTTGGCCACCCTGGGAGCGATGGCCGACTGCCCATGATCACGGTCGTCGCGAGGGGGATCAGAACTCGTGGACGCCGTGGCCGCCGTCGTCGCGGATGTCCACGCCGCTGCACAGGCGCCCGATGTTCGCCAGGTAGCCCTTGCGGCCCGTGGCCGACAGCAAAGCGTCGTGCACCGGCACCGCGGCCACGGACGGAGCCACGGCTCGCAGGAAGTCGATCGTCATCGCCGACGTCGCCCAGGGCGCGTTGAGCGGCAGCGCGAGCACGTCGACGCCCTCGGGGGTGGTGTCGTACGCGTCACCCGGGACGAACAGCACCGGCTCGCCCGGCGCGCTGATCACCAGGCCCGTGTTGCCCACCCGAGGCACCTCCGGGTGGATGAGCGCGTGCTGACCGCCGACGGCGCGCACGGTCACCGCGCCCAGCTGCAGCACCTCACCGGGGTGGAACGCCGCCAGGTCGACGTCGCCGTCGTCCCCGAGGCGGGAGTCGGCCAGCGACGCCGCGGTCTCCGGTTCGGCTCGCAGCAGTGCGCCGTCGTTGCTCTCCAGCAGGGCCGGCAGCTTCTCGACGTCCACGTGGTCGGGATGCTGGTGGGTGATGACGACCGCGTCGAGGTTGCTCAGTTCTTCCCATCCGGTGGAGAACGTGCCCGGGTCGATCAGCACGCGGCTTCCGGCGGCCTCCACAAGCAGGCAGGCGTGTCCGAGGTGCGAGATGCGCATGCCTGCATCGTGGACCGACAGGGCACCTCCCGCGACCCTCTAGGCTGCTCACCCGTGGGACGCGTGCTGGTCCAGGTGATGCCGAAGCCCGAGATCCTTGACCCCCAGGGCAAGGCGGTGGCAGCGGCGCTGCCGCGCCTCGGCCTGACCGGGTTCGTGGACGTGCGGCAGGGCAAGCGATTCGAGCTGGTGGTCGAGGGTCCGGTGACGCCGGAGGTCCTCGCGCAGGCCCGCAAGGCCGCCGAGAAGCTCCTGGCCAACCCCGTCATCGAAGACGTCGTCGCCGTGGTCGACGCCGACGCCGCCGACCAGGCGGCGCACGCCGGGGCCTCCGCGTGAAGATCGGCGTCGTCACCTTCCCCGGCTCCCTGGACGACCGCGACGCCGCGCGCGCCGTCGTCCGCGGCGGCGGTGAGGCCGTCGCGCTGTGGCACGCCGACGCTGACCTGCGCGGTGTCGACGCCGTCGTCCTCCCCGGCGGCTTCTCCTACGGCGACTACCTGCGCGCCGGCGCCATCGCCAGCATCGCCCCGGTCATGGGCTCGGTGGTCGAGGCCGCACGCGGCGGAATGCCCGTGCTCGGTATCTGCAACGGCTTCCAGGTGCTCTGCGAGGCCGGCCTGCTGCCCGGCGCGCTCGTGCGCAACGACGTGCGCACCTTCGTCTGCCGTGACCAGCGCCTGCGCGTCGAGGACGCCAGCACCGCCTGGACCTCGGCGTTCGAGGCCGGCCAGGAGATCGTCATCCCGCTGAAGAACGGCGAGGGCGGCTACAACGCCGACCAGCGCACCCTCGACGAGCTCGAGGGCGAGGGCCGCGTGGTCTTCCGCTACCTCGGGGGCAACCCCAACGGCTCCCAGCGCGACATCGCCGGCGTCCGCGACGCCTCCGGGCGCATCGTCGGCCTCATGCCGCACCCCGAGCACGCCACCGAGCCCGGCTACGGGCCCAGCGAGCACGGCGGCGGCGCCAGCGGTAACGGCACCGACGGCCTCGGGTTCTTCACCTCGGTGCTCCAGGCGCTCGCGAGCGCCTGACCGCCCGTCCGGGTGGTGGTACCGGTCGTCATGCGCTCCACTGCCACGGCAGCGCCCGCGGAAGCGTCCTAGACCCGTGGACCGACCGACCGACCTGACCGGGAGCACCGGTGGAGACCCCGACGAGGGCTCCGACGACGTCGCGCGCGCCTTCCGCGCAGTACTCGACGGCTCCGCCGACAGCTCGTCGTCCGGTCCTCAGACCAGGACGACGACGGCGGGCGGCGCGTCCGGGCAGGCTCAGCCGGAGCGGCCGTCCTCGCTGCTGTCCGCCGTGGAGCGCCGGGCCGCACGACTCCAGCGCCGCCGTCAGGCGAGCGTGCTGGGCGGTGCCGCCGCGGCCGCAGCCGTGGCGGTCTTCGTCGGGAGCCTGGTGCTGCCCGGCATGCACCTGTCGTTCCCGGAGAGCACGTCCTCCGGTGGTTCCGCGGATTCCGCGGCGGCGAGTGGGCCGCAATCCGCCTCCGCGTCCAGCGCCTCGGAAGCGCAGGTGGGCGGCGCGAGCGGCGCCGTGCCAGACAGCGCCACGGGCAACAGCGCGGAGTCGTACACCGGCAGCCTTCTCGCTGCCGCAGGGCCGACGCTCAGCGACGCCTCGATGCTCACGGCCGCCGACCTGTCCGGCGCCTTCTCCGCACCCGTCCAGGAGTCCGCACCGGTCCAAGAGGCAGCGCCCACGTCACTTTCGACCTCCGTGCAGGAGTCCGCGCAGGGGCCCAACCTCAGGGCGCCGCTGGGCGCCTGCGTCGACGGTGACGCTGGCTTCGTGGACACGCTGCAGCTGTGGCGTGTCGACCTCCTCGCGGCGCCCTCGGCCTCTGCGGCGGAGCCGCCGGGCGTCGTGGAGCGCGTCGCCGTCGTCCCCGGTCCTGCTGCCGCCGCCTCCGCACTGGAGCAGGTCCGCCAGGCGCTGCCCGGGTGCACCGGTCCCGGGCAGGAGGGCACCGGGCCGACCACCGAGCTCGATGCGAGCTCCGTGACACCCGACGGTGGGCAGGCGGTCGTGCTGGCCTCCACGTCCGGCCAGGGCGCCCCGACGCTGCGGATCTACGTGGCGGTGGGCAGCGTGCTCGTCCAGCTGGACGCCACCTCCGACGCCTCCAGCGCTCAGGCCGCGTACGCCGCCCTCGCGCCCGCCGTCCGTACGGCGGTGACCCGGGCAACCGGCGGCGGTGTCACCTTCTCCGGGCCACTGCCCTCCGCGGGGGCGCCGTGAGCGTCGCTTCCCTGTTGCGCCGGCCGCGCACCGGATCCGCCCCGGGCTTCGAAGACCTCGTGGCCGCTCGCAGCGGCCCCCTGCTCTCGATGGCCCGGGGTCTCGTGCGCTCGGAGGCCGACGCGGAGGACCTCGTGCAGGAGGTGCTGGCCAAGGCCCTGGTTAGCTGGGAGAAGGTGAGCGCCGCATCCGACCCGGCGGCGTACGTGAACCGGATGCTCGTCAACCAGGCGATGAGCTTCTGGCGGCGCGCTTCCACGCGACGCGAGCGGTCGACGGAGCCCGAGGAGCTGCCGGAGCCGGTGACCGGCGGGATCGACGACGGCGCCGGACACCGCGGCGATCGCGACGCCCTGCTGACCGCCCTGCGTCGCCTGCCGCCGCGGCATCGTGCGGTGCTGGTGCTGCGCTACTACGAGCAGATGCCCGACGCGGAGATCGCCGACCTGCTGGGCATGGCACAGGCCACCGTGCGCAGCAGCGCCGCCCGCGGTCTGGCGGCGCTGCGGCGCGACGGCGTGCTCACTGACGACTCGACGGGCTGACCTCGGCTGCGTCGGAGCTTGCCGAGGCGCCCACCGGCATGCCGCCCTCGGGCAGGCCGCTGGCAGGTCCACCGGGGGCCGTGAGGTCGATGGTGGTGTCGGCGAGGGGCTCGTCGTGGGCGGGTTCGGGCTCCATGGGGCGCCACGCCAGGTGGTGGAAGAGCAGGTTCAGCACGAAGGCCGTGAGCACTGCGCCGGTGATGGCGCTGCCCAGGATGATCTGCACCCACGAGGGGAAGTTGCTGTAGATGCCCGCCTTGACGACGGGCAGCATGCCCACCCCGATGGCGACGGCGACGATCACCGAGTTGCCGCGGTCGCTCCAGTCCACGCGGGCCAGGGTGCGGATGCCGACCGCCGCGACGGTCGCGAACATCACCAGTCCCGCACCGCCGACCACGGGCGCCGGAAGCGCCGCGAACACCTCGCCGATCTTCGGGACGAGGCCGAGCACCACGAGGATCCCGCCGGCCGCGGTGACCACGAACCGGCTGCGGACACCGGTCATGGAGATCAGCCCGACGTTCTGCGCGAACGCGGTGTCGAGGAAGGCGTTGAAGGAACCGGCGAGCACACCCGACAGGCCGTCGGCGGCGAGGCCTCGCGCGAGGGCCTTCGGGGTCACGGGGCGCCCGACGAGCTCGCCGACGGCGAGCATGTCCGCGGTCGACTCGGTGAAGATCACGAGCATGACGATGCACATGGCGATGACGGCCGCCGGCGGGAACTCCGGGGCACCGAAGAGGAACGGCTGGGCCACGCCCACCCAGGACGCGCTGCCGACGGAGGCGAAGTCGACCAGGCCCATCGGTGCCGCGATGACCACACCCACGGCGAGCCCGACGAGCACGGCCAGCTGACCGAAGAACCCCCGCACGAACCGCATCACCAGCACGATCGTCACGACGACGGCGGCCGCCAGGCCCAGGTGGGAGGGCAGCGCGTAGTCGTCGGCGGTGGGGTCGTTCCCGGCGATGAGGCCCCCGGCGACGCCGATGAGCGACAGCCCGATGACGGTGATGGTGACCCCGGTGACCACCGGTGGGAAGAACCTCACCACCCTCGCGAACGGCACGGCGACCAGCAGCCCGAAGACGCCCGCCGCGAGGAACGAGCCGTACACCGCCTGCAGGCCGTACTCGCCGGCGATGAGGATCATCGGCGTCACAGCGGCGAAGGTGGCCCCGGCGACGACGGGCAGCCGCACGCCGAGCACCTTCCCGATGCCGAGGCTCTGGATGATCGTGATGACGCCGGCCACGAGCAGGTCGGCGTTGATGAGCAGGCCGATCGTGGTGGCGTCCAGGCCCACGGCGGCCCCGAAGACGAGCGGCACCGTGACGCAGCCGGTGTACATGATGAGGACGTGCTGGAGCCCCAGGGTGAGCAGCTTGCTGACCGGGGGTACCCGATCGACGGGGTGGACGCTGCTGGCTGGGCTGGGAGAGCTGGCAGGGCTAACGGGGCTGGCGGCCATGGGCACCTCCGAGGAGACGGGGAGTCGCCTGAGGGTGCGCTCAGACCTGCCTCGCCCGGTCACCGCGAGGTCACGTCCGTGTGACGAGCGCCGAGCAGCCAGCGGTGGCTCTGTCGTCGTCGTCCTCCTCCTGACCTGCGGTGTTCTTCGCTGTCCGACCGGGTCACTACGCTCTGGGGACGTGAGCCTGCTCGACACCGTGGACCACGCCGCAGCGACGCCTGACCACGAGCTGCCCTACGGCGAGCTCGGGCTCAAGGACGATGAGTTCGAGCGCATCTGCACGATCCTCGGCCGCCGCCCCACCGCGTGCGAGCTGGCCATGTACTCGGTCATGTGGAGCGAGCACTGCTCCTACAAGTCCTCCAAGACGCACCTGCGTCAGTTCGGGGTCAAGACCACCGACGCGATGCGCGAGAAGCTGCTCGTGGGCATCGGTGAGAACGCTGGCGTCGTCGACATCGGCGACGGCTGGGCGGTGACCTTCAAGGTCGAGAGCCACAACCACCCCAGCTACATCGAGCCGCACCAGGGCGCCGCCACGGGTGTCGGCGGCATCGTGCGCGACATCCTCGCCATGGGCGCGCGCCCGGTGGCCGTCATGGACTCGCTGCGCTTCGGTGCGCTCGACCACCCTGACACCGCCCGCGTGGTGCCCGGCGTCGTCGCCGGGGTCGGCGGGTACGGCAACTGCCTGGGCCTGCCCAACGTCGGCGGCGAGGTCATCTTCGACCCGGTCTACCAGGGCAACCCGCTGGTCAACGCGCTGTGCGTCGGCACGATGCGCCACGAGGACATCCACCTGGCCAACGCCACCGGCGAGGGCAACCTCGTGGTGCTGTTCGGCTCGCGCACCGGTGGCGACGGCATCGGCGGCGTGTCCGTCCTCGCGTCGGAGACCTTCGACGAAGGTGGCCCGTCCAAGCGCCCCGCGGTGCAGGTGGGCGACCCGTTCGCCGAGAAGCTGCTCATCGAGTGCTGCCTGGAGCTCTTCCACGCCGGCGTCGTCGCCGGCATCCAGGACCTCGGCGGCGCCGGGCTCTCCTGCGCCACGTCCGAGCTGGCCTCCGCCGGCGACGGCGGCATGGCCGTCCGCCTCGACACCGTGCCCCTGCGTGACTCCTCGCTGCGCCCCGAAGAGGTGCTCATGAGCGAGTCGCAGGAGCGGATGATGGCGGTGGTTGAGCCCCAGCACCTCGACGCGTTCATGGCCATCACCGGCAAGTGGGAGGTGGAGGCCACCGTCATCGGTGAGGTGACCGGCACCGGTCGCCTGCAGATCACGTGGCACGGCGAGACCGTGGTCGACGTCCCGCCGCGCACCGTCGCCCACGAGGGCCCGGTCTACGTGCGCCCCTGGGCCCGCCCGGCCGACATGGACGTGCTCCAGGCCGACCCGGCCGAGGCGCTGCCCCGCCCCACCACCGGTGAGGAGCTGCGGGGGCAGGTGCTGCAGCTCGCCGGCTCGGCCAACCTCTGCAGCCGCGCGTGGATCACCGACCAGTACGACAGGTACGTCCTCGGCAACACGGCCATGGCGATGCCCGACGACGCCGGCGTGGTCCGCGTCGACGAGGAGAGTGGCCTCGGCGTGGCGGTGTCGCTGGACGCCAACGGACGCTTCGCCCACCTCGACCCGCGCGTGGGTGCGCAGCTGGCGCTCGCGGAGTCGTACCGCAATGTCGCCACCGCCGGCGCGGTGCCGCTGGCCGTCACCGACTGCCTCAACTTCGGCTCCCCGGAGGACCCGGGCGTCATGTGGCAGTTCTCCGAGGCCGTCACCGGCCTGGCGGACGCTTGCGTGGAGCTCGGCGTGCCGGTCACCGGCGGCAACGTGAGCTTCTACAACCAGACCGGCCACGAGCCGATCCACCCGACCCCCGTGGTCGGCGTGCTGGGTGTTCTCGACGACGTCGCCCGCCGCACCCCGTCCGGGTGGGCCCTGCCCGGCCAGCAGATCTTCCTGCTCGGCACCACCCGCGAGGAGCTGTCGGGCTCGGAGTGGGCGTGGGAGGTGCACGGCCACCTCGGTGGGCTGCCCCCGGTCGTCGACCTCGAGCACGAGAAGGTGCTCGCGTCGGTGCTGGTCAACGCCTCGCGCGACGGTCTCATCGATGCAGCGCACGACCTGTCCGAGGGCGGCCTCTCGCAGGCCCTCGTCGAGGGCTGCCTGCGCCGCGGCGTCGGTGCCCGCGTGTGGCTGGGCGAGCTGTGCGAGCGCGACGGCATCGACGTGGCGACCGCGCTGTTCAGCGAGTCGGCCGGCCGCGTCGTCGTCGCCGTCCCCCGCGAGGAGGAGGTGCGCTTCACCGACATGTGCACCGCCCGCGGGATCGCGCACCTGCGCATCGGTGTCACCGACGGCGTGGAGGCCGACGGTGAGGAGGCGGTGCTCGACGTCTCTGCCGACGCCCCGCTGTTCACGGTGCCGCTGTCAGAGCTGCGCGCCGTGCACACGCGAACCCTCCCCGAGGTCTTCGGCTCCTGACCCCCTCCGTGATCATGGGCGGTTGGCCACTTTCAACGAGCGGTCGACGAGTTATCCACAGGCGCTGGGGCTTGGCCGGCGAGTAGGGACCCTGCCGGGCCACGCTCCACGCGTGGTCGTGCGTACTCCTCTCCTCGGTGACGTCCTCCCGCCGTTCACGCGGTCTGGGCTAGCTGACGTCGGGTTGACGCGCCATCAGCTAGCGGCGCTGCTCGCTAGCGGGGCGGTCGTGCAACCCCTCTGGGGCGTCTATCTCGACTCCCGCCTCCTCGGTGATCCGCTGGCCGTCGCCCAGGCGTCGGCGCTCGTGCTCCCACCGCACGTCGTCAGGTGCCGTGCCACCGCCGCGATGATCCACGGGGTCGACCCGCGCGGCCCGGCACTGGACACCTCCCCGGTGCCGCTGCAGGGGCTGGTGCCGGCCAGCAACCGCACCCCGAAGTGGCGCGGCGCGTCGATCTTCGAGGCGCCGCTGGATCCGCACGACGTGATGGAACTCGGTGGGGTGCTGGTCACCACCCCGGAGCGCACCGCGCTGGACTGTGCTCGGTACTTGTCGCCGCCGATGGCGCTGGCGGTGCTGGACCGGAT
>NZ_QGDQ01000003.1 GCF_003149145.1 Quadrisphaera granulorum
CCATCGTCGCTGCGGCGCTGGTGGTGCTGCACCTGGAGCACCACCACACCGTGTGACGCAGCGTCACCACTCAAAGTCCTAGTGGCAAAGGCTCACTGAGCTCTCAGAGTTCAGGCGTCGTCTACGGATTCCAGTCCATCTGTGGACCTATGACCGTGGCCTCGCCCAGAGCGCCGAGGCCGCCAAGCACCTTCCCTGAGCGATCAGCGGTCGAGGCGGTACCAGGCGACGCGTTGGCCGGCGCTGCTGCGCACGTCCCACGCGCTGGTGAGCATGTCGAGCAGCTGCTGGCTGTGCCCGGCGATGGCGGGCGCCGGGTCCCCGGGGCGGCGCTCCGAGGCCGTGGTGACGGTGAGCTGCACACGGCGCGGTCCGAGGGACAGCTCGACGTGGAGGTCATTGCCGGCGCCGTGGCGCACGCCGTCCGTCGCCAGTTCGGAGGCCAGCAGCACGGCGGCGTCGATGAGGGACCTGTCGGTGACACCGTGATCGGTGAGGGCATCGTCGACGAGGAGGCGCACGTGGCCGACCGACGCCGGCACACGCGCCATGGTCAGCTCGGCGACCGGCGCACCTCCGGCCAGCAGCGTGACCGGTGCGAGTCCGCCCTTCGCTACCTGCTCGGGCATGCCCCGACGGTAGCCCTGCGGAGGCCGCCACGCCCGGCGACCGCCAGATCTGACGATCACGGGATCTGGCGGTCGCCGTCGTCGTCGGTGAAGGTGGCGACGACGGGCGCGTGGTCACTGAAGCGCTCGGCATAGGTCGCGGCCCTGTCGACCTGGCAGGCGGTGACGCGCTCGGCGAGGCCCGGAGTGACCCAGTGAGCGTCGATACGCCAGCCCGTGTCGCGGTCAAAGGCCTGCCCGCGCCAGCTCCACCAGGAGTAGGGACCGTCAACCGGGCCGGCGAGGTGGCGGGCAACGTCGACCCAACCCTGCGCGGCCCAGGCGTCAAGGTAGGCCCGCTCCTCGGGCAGGAAGCCCGCCTTCTTGAGGTTGCCCTTCCAGTTCTTGATGTCGCGCTCGGTGTGGGCGATGTTGAGGTCGCCGCAGACCACGGCCTGGGGGCCGCCGGCCGCCGCGGTGGCGTGCAACGCGGTCATGCGGGCGCGCACGGCGTCGAGGAACGCCATCTTGTCGTCCTGCTTGGGCGTGCCCGCCTCACCGGAGTGGATGTACACCGACACCACCGTCACCACTCCGGACGGGCTGGCAGGCGTCTCGACGTCGAGCTCGACCCAACGACCCGTGCCGTCGAACCGCTCCGCGATGGTGGTGCGCTGCTCACCGACAGGCAGGCGGGTGGCGACGGCGACCCCCGCGCGTCCCTTGCTGCCCGCGTCCGTGGGCTCGACGTGCGCCACGTGCCAGCCCCCGCCGAGGGACTCTTCGAGCAGGCCGGTGAGGGTGGCGTCGTCGGCGCGGACCTCCTGCAGGGCCAGCACGTCGGGGTTGCGCTGCTCGAGCCAGGCGGGCATGCCGCGGCGGACCGCGGCGCGGATGCCGTTGACGTTCACGGTGGCAATGGAGATCGATGACACCCCGGCATGGTGCCGGGACGCCCTCGCGCGCCGCTGACCGGCCCCGGTGATCTCGTGCGGTGATCTCGTGCGGCGGCGGCGTTCGGCGGCGGACAGGCGGCCGTGTCCGCTTGACTGCGACGGTGTCCGGACGACGAGCCGCCGCCCCTCCCGAGCGCCAGCGGAAAGTCCGCGGGACGCCTGGGCGGACCTCTCGACGGGCCCCTCGACGAACAACGGTGCTGGTGGCCTCCGGCGTCGCCGTGGCCCTCCTGACGGCGGGGGTCGCGACCTTCGTCGTCTGGCAGGGTCGCGAACGCGACGACGCTGCCCGCACGGCGGCGCAGGCGCTCGCGGACGGCCTCGCCGCGGGCGACCTCAGCCGCGCGACCCTCGTGGACAGCGCCGGCACCCCAGCTCCGGACGCCGCGAAGCAGTACGCGGCCCTGGTCGCGGGGATGGACGGCCTCAAGCCCCGCGTCGAGGTCAGCGCGGTGGACGCCGGCGCCGACCAGCCCAGCGCGCAGTTCGCGGTGAGCTGGGACGTCGGCGCGGGTTGGTCGTACACGACGTCCGCTCGGCTCGCGCCGGTTGCTGAGGGCGCCGGAGGGGACGACGACGGCGACGGCGCGTGGGGTGCGGTGTTCACGCCCGCCGTCGTCGAGCCGAGCTTGAAGGCCGGGGAGCGGCTCGCTGTGCAGCGCACGCCCGCGGCGCGCGGCCAGGTGCTCGGGCGTGACGGCCAGCCGATCGTGGCGGACTCCCCCGTGGTCGAGGTCGGGGTGCAGCCGAGCCGCACCACCGACCCGGCGGGCCTGGCGGCCCAGTTGGCGGGGATCGTCGACGTCGACGGCGACGCGCTGGCCCAGCGCATCCGCAGCGCCGCACCGACGGCCTTCGTGCCCGTGATCACGCTGCGCCGCGCCGACTACGACGCCGTCAAGGCGCAGCTGCAGCCCCTACCGGGCACGGTGTTCCGCGAATCGACGCTGCCGCTGGCGCCGACCCCGGCGTTCGCGCGGGCGCTGCTCGGTCGTGTGGGGCAGGCGACGAAGGAGATCGTCGACGCCAGCGACGGGCGCATCGCGTCGGGCGACACGACGGGGCTGTCGGGGCTGCAGCGCACCTATGACGAGCGCCTTGCCGGAACGCCGGGGACGACGGTGCAGGCGCTGCCCGCCACCAACGGTGCGGACGGCGCCAGCGCGTCCGCCTCGACGCGCGCCTCCAGTGGCGACGCTGCCGCCGCTGCCGAGCCGCGGGCACTGTTCACCTCCGACCCGGTGGCGGGGCAGTCCGTGAGGCTCTCCCTCGACGCTGGCGTGCAGCAGGCGGCCGACGCCGCACTCGCCACGGCCAAGAGCAAGGACGCGCAGCCGGCGGCGGCGCTCGTCGTCGTCGACATCCCCAGCGGTGACCTTCTCGCCGTGGCCAACACCCCCACCACGGGCGCGGACCGGGCGCTGGACGGGCAGTACCCGCCCGGCTCGACGTTCAAGGCCGTCTCGACGACGGCGCTGCTGGCCACCGGGCTGACGCCGCAGGACACGGTGGCGTGCCCGCCGACGGCCACCGTCAATGGGCGCAGCTTCCAGAACTTCGAGGGTGAGGCGCTGGGCAACGTGCCGTTCGCGACGGACTTCGCGCAGTCGTGCAACACCGCGTTCGTCGGGCTGTCGAGTCGCCTCGGCGCGCAGGACCTGCCGACCGCCGCGGCGGCGGTCGGGCTCGGCGGTGACTGGGACGCGGGTCTCGGGATGAAGGCGTTCACCGGTTCGGTGCCTGCCGACGACGACGCCGTCGCCCGCGCCGCCGCGTCCATCGGCCAGGGCACGGTGCTGGCGAGCCCGGCGGCGATGGCGGTGGCGGCCTCGACGATCGCCCGGGGCAGCTGGACGGCGCCGCACCTCGTGCTCGACCCGGCGCCGGCTGCAAGCACCTCTGCGGCGCCGCAGCCGGACGCGGCGCGGCTCGCCGTCGTCAGGGACCTCATGCGGCAGGTCGTGACGTCGGGCACCGCCAAGGCGCTGGCTGATGTGCCGGGCGCGCCGGTGAGCGCGAAGACGGGGACGGCGGAGTTCGGCTCCGGAAACCCGTTGCCGACGCACGCGTGGGTGATCGGCTTCCGCGGTGACCTGGCGTTCGCGGTGCTCGCGGAGAACGGCACGTCAGGCGCAACGACGGCCGTCCCGGTGGCCGAGTCGCTCCTCCGCGCTCTCCCCTCCTCCTGACCCCGCCGTGATCATGGGAGTTGTGCACACAACCAGTCGTGATCATGGGAGTTGTGCGCACCCGGGAGGCGCAGCCGCCAGCCGCGGGGCAGTGTTGACGGCGTGTTCGCCGCCATCGCCGGAGCCCACGGACAGATCGCCCGCCGCCTCACCCGCCTGCTGGTCGCAGGTGGCGACGAGGTCGTGGGCCTGATCAGGAACCCCGACCATGTGGGCGATGTCGAGGCGGACGGCGCCCGCGCCATCGTCCTCGATCTTGAGTCCGCGAACGCCGAGGAAGTCGCTGACGCTATCCAGGGAACGGACGCCGTGGTGTTTGCGGCCGGCGCCGGGCCGGGCAGCGGCGAGGTCCGCAAGGACACCGTCGACAGGGCCGCCGCCGTGCTGCTCGCCGACGCCGCGCAGGCCGCGGGCGTGCGACGGTACGTGTTGGTGAGCTCCTACGGGGTCGACGCCATGCGTGACGGCGCGACGCCTGACGGTATGGACCCGGTGTTCGTGGCCTACCTGCGCGCCAAGCTTGCCGCCGAGGAGGAGCTGCTGGGCCGGGCGCTCGGCGGGGCCTTCGAGCTGGCGGTCCTGCGGCCTGGCGGCCTGACCGACGAGCCGGGTGCCGGCACGGTGTCGCTGGAGCGGTCGCTTCCGCGAGGACAGGTCTCTCGGGACGACGTCGCCGCAGTGGTGGCCGCCCTGCTGCGTGCGCCGGCACTGCTGCCCGCCGAGGAGGACCCGGTACTGGAGCTCATGGCAGGCGAGGAGCCCGTCGAGGCGGCGGTCACGCGCTCCCTGACGCCCGCTCCCGCCGCCTGACCCGCACCCCTTGGTGATCACGGGACGTGTGCTTACCGCGGTAGGCACAACTCCCATGATCACGGTCAGGCGGTGGGGCTGACGAGGATCTTCACCGCCGTCTCGGTGCGGTGGAGCAGGGTGTCGTAGCCGACGTCGACCAGCTCGTCCAGGCCGATCCGGTGGGTGATGAAGGGCGCGAGGTCGACCTTCCCCTCCTGCGCGAGCCGGATGGTGGCCGGGTGGTCGCCCGCGTAGCCGGCCCGGTCTTCTGGCAGAGCCTGGACATGCTGGCCGGCCGCGAGCCCGGCGAGTGGCGCGACTGGGGCACCCCCAACTGCGGCAAGGGCCAGCCCGGCCAGGTCGGGCACACCGGCCACGGCGCCGCGCCCGCCCGCTTCACCGGCGTCCGGGTGGGGGTGCGCGGATGAGCACCGAGAAGTTGAGCACCGAGAACCGGCTCGACCTCCTCGTGGAGCAGGTGCTCGACGAGGTGCGCCTCCAGGGTGGTGCTGTCAGTGGCAGCGGTGTCGAAGCCACCGCGCGCGCCGACCACCACCGCCTGGCCTTGACGCGCTTCGCCAACTCCGAGATCCACCAGAACACCGACGACGACAGGACCACCGTCCACCTGCGCGTCGCCCTCGACGGTAGCCGCAGCGCGTCGGTGTCCAGCACCAGGACGACGACGACGGCGCTCACCGAGCTGGTCTCCGCTGCGCTGGCCGCCGCCCGGTTGAGCCCTCGTGACGAGCGCTGGCCCGGGGTGACTGCACCGACACCCGGAGCTGAGGGCGGGCCCGGCGCCGACGAGGCCACGGCCGCCGCCGGCCCCACCGAGAGGGCACGGCTTGTCGCCGACTTCGACGCCGCTGCCGGCGGCTTCGTCACCGCCGGCTACACGCAGACGACCTCGCTGACCAGCACGCTCGCCACGACGGCAGGGCACCACGTCCGCGCGTCGTCGACGTCGGCGACCGTCGACGGGATCGCCCGCGGCTCACTCTCACCCGAGGTGCGGCTCGATGGCGTGGCACGCGCTACGGCCCGAGCGCTGGGGGATCTCGACGCCGCGGCCCTCGGCGCGCAGGCGCTGCGCTGGACCGTGGCGCAGCGGGAAGGCACGTGGCCCACCGTGGAGCGCGGCACGTGGCCCGTGGTGCTGGCGCCGAACGCGGTGGTCGACGTCGTCGCCGGACTCCTCAGCTCCACGTTCAACGGCCGCGGGGTGCTGGAGGATACGAGCGGGGCGCGGTTCGGCGAGCAGCAGCTCGACCCGGCGCTCACGCTGCTGGACGACCCACTCGACGCCGGCTCGACGGCGCTGCCCTTCGACACCGAGGGGACGCCCGCGACGCGGACCGAGCTGGTGCGGGACGGGGTGCCGTGCGGGGTCACCGCTGACCGTCGGACCGCTGCCGCGCTGGCTGAGCAGGCGGAGCGTGCCGGTCTCCAGAGGGCAGCCGGCGCCTTCGACGCCGCCGACACGTGGGGCCCGGTGGCCCAGGCGCCGGTGCTGGCTCCCGGGAACGGCGGGTCGCTCGAGGACCTGGTGGCCGGGATGGAGCGCGGGCTCCTGGTGTGCGACCTCTGGTACACGCGTCTGGCCGAGGCGCGGCGGTCGGTCTGGACCGGGCTGACCCGCAACGGCACGTTCCTCGTGCGCGACGGGCAGATCGTCGGTCAGGTGGGGGTGCTGCGGTTCACGCAGTCCTACCTGGAGGCGCTGGCGCCCGGGTCCGTCGCGGTCGGCTCCGAGGTTGAGGCGCTGCCGCGGGCGCTGACGTTCGGGTCAGCGGGGACGGCGCGCGTCGTCGTCCCGCCCCTGCGGCTGGCCTCGTGGAACATCACCGGAGGCGCCGCCACCTGACCCCCGCTCACCCCCAGCGTGATCATGGACGCTGTGCACAGAACTCAGCGTGATCATGGGAGTTATGCACGACACGCGTGCACAACTCCCATGATCACGGACGGATTCGTGCACAACGTCCATGATCACGGCGGGGGGTGAGGGGATTACTGGGCGGAGGTGATGCCCGGGTAGAGCAGGAAGGCCTCCGTCAGGGTGCGGACGCGCTCACGCAGCGGCGCGACGTCGGCGGCGGGGTCGAGCGCCCCGGCGATGATGTCGGCGACCTCGGCGAACTCCGTGGCACCGAAACCACGCGTGGCGAGCGCGGGCGTGCCGATGCGCAGTCCGGAGGTGACCATCGGCGGGCGAGGGTCGAACGGCACCGCGTTGCGGTTCACGGTGATGCCCGCGGCGTGCAGCCGGTCTTCGGCCTGCTGACCGTCGAGCTCGGAGCGGCGCAGGTCGACCAGGGCCAGGTGCACGTCGGTGCCGCCGGTGAGCACGGAGGCGCCGACGGCGTCGACGTCGGGCTGGAGCAGACGGTCGGCCAGGAGCTTCGCGCCCTCCAGGGTGCGCTTCTGGCGCTCCTTGAACGCCTCCGACGCCGCGATCTTGAACGCCACGGCCTTGCCGGCGATGACGTGCATGAGCGGGCCGCCCTGCTGGCCCGGGAAGACCGCGGAGTCGAGCTTCTTGGCGTGCTCGGCGCGGCTGAGGATGAGGCCGGACCGAGGACCGGCCAGCGTCTTGTGCACGGTGGAGGTCACGACGTCGGCGTAGGGCACCGGGCTCGGGTGCAGGCCCGCGGCCACGAGGCCCGCGAAGTGCGCCATGTCGACCATGAGCAGCGCGCCGACCTCGTCCGCGATCTCACGGAACGCGGCGAAGTCGAGGTGACGGGGATAGGCGGACCAGCCGGCGATGATGAGCTTGGGGCGGCGCTCCAGGGCGACATCGCGCACGACGTTCATGTCCACGAGGAACGTCTCGGGGTCGACCCCGTAGCTGGCCACGTCGAACAGCCGGCCCGAGAAGTTGGCCTTCATGCCGTGCGTGAGGTGGCCGCCGTGGGCCAGCTCGAGACCGAGGATCGTGTCACCCGGGCGGATCAGCGCGTGCATGACGGCGGCGTTGGCCTGCGCGCCGGAGTGCGGCTGGACGTTGGCGTGCTCGGCGCCGAAGAGGGCCTTGGCGCGCTCGCGGGCGAGCTCCTCGGCGACGTCGACCTGCTCGCAGCCGCCGTAGTAGCGGCGACCGGGGTACCCCTCGGCGTACTTGTTGGTGAGCACCGAACCCTGCGCCGCGAGCACCGCGCGAGGCGCGAAGTTCTCGCTGGCGATCATCTCGAGGGTGTCCTGCTGGCGGCGGAGTTCGCCGTCGAGGACGGCAGCGATCTCCGGGTCGACCTCGGAGAGCGGCGCGTCGGTGAGGGACTGGGCGGGCAGAGCGGTCTGCGTCACGGGGTGCTCCTCGTGGGTCTGGCGGTCTGCGGGCGTTTAGCACTGCTCACGACCAGGCCCAGGCGGACGACCCGATCCGTTGCTTTCCCGCCGCTCCCCGGTGGTGACCCACCTTCGCCAGTCGCGACACGACCAGGGTAGACGCCACGGGCCGCCCGGTCGACCCCTTTGCCCCCCAACGTGATCATGGGCGTCCGCCACCCTGCACAGGGTGGCGGACGCCCATGATCACGAACGGGGGTGGGTCAGCTCTCCAACGAGTGCTGGGCCAACCAGCCGTGAGGCGCCGCGATCTCCTTGGCAGCCTCCGGCCCCCACGAGCCCGGCGCGTACGGCTGCACCGGCGGCCGGTTGGCCAGCAGCGGAGCCGCGACCCGCCACGCCTCGCGCAGGCCGGTCGCCGTGGTGAACAGCGCCCGGTCACCGGCCAGCACGTCGCGCAGCAGCGAGGCGTACGCGGGCAGCGGCTCGGCGCGCGGCAGGTCCTCGAGGTCCAGCAGGAGCGAACCGGGCACGAGGTCACCGGGGGCGCCGGGGCGCTGCGCGGTGACGGTGGCGGCCACGGTGCCGTTGCCGGCCAGCGAGAACGCGATGGTCTCGGGGCGCGGCGGGCGCTCCCCGAAGCCGCGGGTCTGCGGCCGGCGCAGCACCAGCGTCACGTGCTGGTGGCTCTCCTTGAGCTGCTTGCCGGTGCGCAGGAGGAAGGGCACGCCCTCCCAGCGGTCGTTGTCGATCCACACCTTGGCCGCCACGAACGTGTCGGTCTGGGAGTCGTCGGCGACGCCGTCGATGTCGCGGTATCCCTCGACCTGCCCGAGCACGGCCTCGTCCGGGCTCATCGGGCGGAAGTCCTTGAGCACCGCCTCGCGCGCCTCGAGCAGCGCCTCCGGGGAGCTGTCCACCGGCGGCTCGAGCGCCACCTCGGCCATCACCTGCAGCTGGTGGGTCACCAGCATGTCGAGGGTGGCGCCGGTCTCGTCGTAGAAGCCGGCGCGGTTGCTCACCCCGAGCGTCTCGGGGATGTCGATCTGGACGGCGGCCACGTGGTAGCGGTTCCAGACCTGCTCCATCATGCGGTTGTTGAACCGCAGGACGTGCAGCTGCTGCGTGGCTTCCTTCCCGAGGAAGTGGTCGATCCTGAAGACCCGCTCCTCCGGAAAGATCGACAGCACGAGCTTGTCGAGACGCTCGAAGCTCTCGGAGTCGGTGCCGAACGGCTTCTCGTAGACCACGCGGGCGCGGTCGGCCAGGCCGTGCGCGGCCAGGGCCTTGGTGTACGACTCGAAGGTCGACGGCGGCAGCGCGATGTAGTGGACGAGCTGCACGTCGTCGCTGCCCAGGTCGTCCTTGGCTTCGGCGACGACGTCGGCGAGGTCGCCCGGGTCGGCTTCGGTGAAGCCACCCCCGGCGAAGCGCAGCGACGCGGAGAACGTGCGCCACTGGCGGCCGGACAGGCCGGTCTTGGCCTTGTCGAGCACGCCCTTGACGTGCTCGCGGAACTCGTCATCGGTCTGGTGCCCACGGCCGTTGCCGATGAGACGCCAGTTGTCGGGCAGCAGGCCCTGCTTGGCGAGGGCACCGAAGGCCGGGATCACCATGCGGGCGGCCAGGTCGCCTGTGGCGCCGAACAGCACGAAGACGGTGGGTGTGGAGACGGCGGACGGCGTCGGCGCCTCAGCCGCGTCGTCGGGGCCGGAGCTCGGGGTGTCGGGGCGGGAGTCGCTCACGATCGGCAACCGTATTAGCGCAGGGCCCGCCGCGTGTCGCAGGGCGCGCACTCCACCCCGACCAAACCGGCGGAAACCTCGCCGTGGCTGGCTACGCTGGCCCGTCGTGTCTGCCGCACCGTCCCCAGCGTCGACTCCGTCGTCGACCCCCTCGCCGGATCTTCCGAAGCACTACGTCGTCGCGCTGAGCTGCCCCGACGGGCCGGGAATCGTCCACGCGGTCACCGGGGTGCTGGCGCACGTCGGCGGCAACATCACCGACAGCCAGCAGTTCGGAGACCCGGACACCGGGCGCTTCCACATGCGCGTGCAGGTCAGCGTCGACCTGGACGAGCCGTCGCTGCGCGGGGCGTTTGCCCCGGTGGCCCACCGCTTCGGGATGGACTGGACCCTCGACGAGGTGGGGCGTCGCCTGCGGACCCTGGTCATGGTCTCCAAGGCCGGTCACTGCCTCAACGACCTGCTGTTCCGCACGCGCGCCGGGCAGCTCCCGGTCGACGTCGTCGCCGTCGCCGGGAACCACCGCGACCTCGAGCCGCTGGCGGGCTTCTACGGCGTGCCGTTCCACCACCTGCCGGTCAGCAGGGCGGTGCCGGCGGGCGAGCCCGGCTCGCTGGAGGCCGCGGAGGCGGCGCTGCTGGGCCTGGTGGACTCCCTCGACGTGGAGCTGATCGTCCTGGCGCGCTACATGCAGATCCTGTCGCCGGAGCTGTGCCGGGCGCTGAACGGGCGCGCCATCAACATCCACCACTCGTTCCTACCGAGTTTCAAGGGCGCGCGGCCGTACGCCCAGGCGCACGTGCGCGGCGTCAAGATCATTGGGGCGACGGCGCACTACGTCACGCCCGACCTCGACGAGGGCCCGATCATCGAGCAGGACGTCCACCGCGTCGACCACGGCATGACGGTGGCCGAGCTGCAGGCCATCGGGCAGGACGTCGAGGCGCAGGTTCTGGCCCGCGCCGTCCGTTGGCACGCGGAGCACCGCGTGCTCCTGGACGGTCACCGCACCGTCGTCTTCAACTAACTCCGTGATCATGGGCTTCCGGAGCAATTTCCCTGCGGTCGCCCGGCCCCGAGACCTCTGTCCTCCGCGACCGTGCAGATCTTGGCGTTCGATCGACTGCGCCCCGGGAAGACCCGACCGATCGCCAAGATCTACTCGCCCATGGGGACAGAGCCCATGATCACGGCCTGAAAGCGCTCCGGAAGTCCATGATCAGGGGGTTAGAGGTCTTTGCGGGCGAAGACCACCGCTGCCAGCCCGAACACCATCGCCGTCCAGAGCACCGCCCACAGCAGGTAGACGGGCGTAGGTGAGCTGATCGACAGGAACGGGAACGCCTCCCCACCGGGACCCATCGCCAGGATGGCCGACGGGTCCTGGAAGGCGTGCATGGCTCCGCGCCACAGGCCGTCGGTGGGCAGCACGATCCGCGAGATGGTGCCCACGCGGGCGACGTCGTCGTTGCCCAGCGCCGAGCCGACCCCGCCGACCACGCCCGCGATCCACGTCGCCCCGAACAGCCCCACCGAGACCACCCCGGAGGCCATCGGTGAGATCACCGTGGCCAGCAGCACCGACAGGGTCAGCAGGACGGCGGTCTGCCCCGCGAGCAGCAGCAGGCCAGCGGCCGGGTGCGGTGGCCAGTAGCCGACCGTGGCGAGCACCACCAGGCACAGCGCCAACCCGGCGACCAGCACGTACGCCCCGCCGAACACCACCAGCCCGAGCCACTTGCCGAGCAGGAACGCCCACCGCCGCACCGGCCGCGCCAGCACCGACAGCACCGCGCCCGACTCGACCTCGCCGGCCACCGTCGGCCCGGACAGGAACGCCGTGCCCAGCGCCGCGATGAGCGACAACCCGAACATCACCAGGTTGAGCACCTGCGACGCCGCAACCAGCGCCTCGCCGCTGGTGAGCTCCTGCGCGAGCCGCCAGAAACCCCAGCCGGCCAGGCCCAGCAGCAGCGCGGTGAGCACGGCCAGGGCCAGCACCACGCGCCGCCGCGACGCCTCCCGCAGGGTGAGCCCCGCGACCGTCAGCACCACGCTGACCTGGTGGTTCACCGCCGCGCCTCCCTTTCCTGAGCCGCCCGTTCGTCAGCGGCCCGGTCCTCAGCGGCCCGGTCCTCAGCAGCACCGCGGAGGATGCCGAGCAGCCTGTCTTCCAGGCTGACGCGCACGGGCTCGACAGCGTGGACGTCGACACGGAGCGCAGCGAGGTCGCGCACGAGCTCGGGCACTGCCCGATCGGAGCGCTCGCCGTCGTCGTCCTGATCTGACCCGCCACCAGCCAAGGAGAGGGTCAGGACGTCGGGACCGTCTCCCCCGCGGTGCACCGCCCCGGCCCGCGCGAGCCGCTGCTCGGCGGCGGGCGTCAGCCCGGTGAGGCGCAGCCGCACCTGCCGCTGGCCGAGCAGCTCCGCCAGCGACCCGGCCGCCGCCACCCGCCCCCGTTCGAGGATCACCACGCGGTCACACACGCGCTCCACCTCGCCGATGAGGTGGGAGTTCAGCAGCACCGCCACGCCCTGCTCCCGCAGTCCGAGGACGACGTCGCGCACGTCGGCGCGCCCCAGGGGGTCGAGGGCGCTGGTGGGTTCATCGAGGACGACGAAGCTCGGCCGCGCGACCAGCGCCACCGCGAGGCCGAGGCGTTGCTGCATGCCCTTGGAGAAGCCGCCGACCCGGTCGGCGGCGCGGGCGCCGAGGCCCACGAGGTCGAGCCGGTCGCGCTGTTCGGCGGCGCTGACGTCGGCGCCGGACAGCCGCACGTGCAGCGCGAGCACCTCCGCGGCCGACAGCCACGGCTGGTAGCGGAACAGCTCGGGCAGGTATCCGACGCCCGCGCGGGCGGCCGGGTCTCCCGCGGGGCGCCCGAGCAGCAGCACCTCGCCGTCGTCGGGGGTCACGAGCCCGAGCAGCATCTTGATGACGGTGGTCTTGCCGGCACCGTTGGGCCCCAGCAGGCCGACGACCTCACCGCGCCCGACCTGCAGGGACACGTCGTGCACGGCCTGGTGGCGGCGGAACCGTTTGCGCAGGTGGGAGCACCACACCGCGGGCGAGTCCGGGAAGGACTCGCCCGCGGCGCTCACGGCAGCTGACAGGCTCAGCTCAGTCCCTCCATCAGCGCAGGCCCTCCGTCACTTCAGCCCGCGGGCGACGTCGAGCAGCTCGTCGGTGCTCGGCGTGCCGGCCACTGCCGTCACCACACCGTTGCGGACCCACACCACGCCGGCCATCGTGCCGTCGTTGGAGCGGACCACGGTGGCCGGGGCACCGTTGACGTCCGCGGTGGAGGTGGCCGCCTGGTCGGCGGGGACGGGCAGCGGCAGCGTGCTGCCGTCGCCGGTGAACGTCGCGAGCTGGGAGGCGAGGTCGGCGGGGATGCCGGGCAGGGAGAGCAGGTAGTCGCGGACCTGCGTGAACGGCACGCCTGTCGACTCGGCGGTGGGCGCGACGGCCCGGCCGACGATCAGCGCCGGCACCCCCGCCGACGACTCCCAGACGGCGGCGACGCCCGGGCCCGCCGACAGCCTCACGACGCTGCCGTCCAGGCCCGCGGGCACCGGCGGCAGCTGGCCGCCCGCCGCCTCCGCGGAGGCGGCGGCCTTCGCGGCGGAGAACGTGAAGCTGACCTGGCCGGCGTAGCCGACCTGGTACGTCGGCTGCCCGGTGACGCCCCGGGGCAGCTCCGCCACGCGCGGAACCTGCAGGCCGGTGGCCTGCGCCGCTGCGGCCGCGTCGGAGACCTCCCGGATCTCGACGGGCTTGGTGGCGACCGCCTCACCGAACGCGCTCGGGTCGGGCAGCTGGCCGAGTCCGGCGAGGTCGGCCTGGCTGAGGCTGATCGGCGCCACCTGCTGCACCTGGAAGATCCGCAGCCAGTCCGACGCGGCGGCGGTCCCGGCGCCAGCGACGACGACGGCGACGCCGAGCGCCACCACGCCCGGGCGGCGCCACGCGCCGCGTCCGGTCAGTCGGCGGGTGCTGCGGGCAGTGCTGACGTGTTCATCGCTGACGCGGTGGGCGTCCAGCGCCACGACGCGCGCACCGTCGGCAGCGGCTGACGCGGCGGGCACGCTCGCGGCGGTGGAGCCGCGCAGGCGCTGCCAGGCGGCGTCGACGTCGTCGTCCTGCCCTTCTGCTGTCGACGGCACGCTGAGCAGCGCGGACGCGGCCGCGGCGTCGTCCCTGACCGCAGCGAGCATCTGCTGGCAGCGGCCGCAAGCGGCGATGTGGTCGCGGTCGGGGTCGGAGACTCCGGCCGGCTCGTCGATCAGGCGGCGCAGCACACCCTCGGCAGGGTGACGGGTGAGCTTCATGGGCGGGTCAGCTCCTCGCGCAGGGCGCTCTCGGCGCGTCGGACGGTCGTGCCGACGCTCGTGGGTGACAGGTGCAGGGCGGCGGCGACCTCGGCGTAGGACAGGCCGGAGTGCCGCAGGACCAGGGCCGTGGCCTGCGGGCGGGGCAGCCGTGCGAGAGCCGCGCGCACACGGGCGCGCTCCTCGCTGACCACGACGCTGTCGGCGACGTCGGGGGCGGTCTCACCGGTGAGCGCGGCGTCGCGGGTTCCGGCGGCGTCCTCCCGCGCGATGCGGCGGCGGCCGGAGCGGAGGAGGTTCAGGGCGGTGTGCGTCGCGGCCACGCACAGCCAGCCCCGCGCCTGGTCAGCGGGAACCGCGGACGGCGAGGACCGGGCGAAGCTGAGGAAGACCTCCTGCGCGACGTCGTCGGCCTGCGTCGGGCTCCCCAGCACGCGAGCGGCGACACCCGCGACGAGGGAGTAGTCGCGGCGGAAGACCGCCTCGAGATCGCGCCTCATGTCGGTCACGGCGCCAGGTCTTTCGACCGACCGGGCGTCGGACCTGGCAGCTGATCTGGCAGCTGATCTGACAGCAGGGCGGCCAGCGGCGGACGAGCCGACGGCTCTGACCACCGACACCGGTCCGGTTTCGACAAGCTCCACACCCCCTCAGCACCGCCGCCGCCCAGGTTGTGACACCACCTCGCCACGACGCATCACCCCGAGGCGTGACGACCGACGTGCAGAAGTCGTCCGCGAGACCGCCTGAGGCGCCCGGGGTGGACTTCTGCACGTCGGTCGTCACCGCGGAACTGCACGGGCGGCCGGCGACCCCGTCAGGCGAGGGTCAGCGCCAGCGGCAGGGACGACCAGCCGCGCAGCGTGGTGTGCAGGAAGGGCTGGCCGGGGGCGAGCGGTTCCAGACGTTCGACCCGGGCCACGAGCAGACCCAGGAGGGTCTCCGCCTCCAGACGCGAGATGAGCTGCCCGACGCACTGGTGGATGCCCATCCCGAATGCCAGGTGCCCCGCGCTGGAGCGGTCCAGGTCGAAGGCGTCAGCGTCCGGCCCCCACCGGCGCGGGTCGCGGTTGGCAGCACCGACGAAGAGGGCCACCTTGGTGTCGGCCGGGAGGGTGGTGCCGCCGATGTCCGCCTCGCGAGCGACCGTGCGGTAGAAGGACTGGAACGGTGACTCCAGGCGCAGCACTTCGTCGAGGGCGAACTTCACCAGCGAGGGGTCGGCGCGCAGTCGGGCCCAGGCGTCGGGGCGCCTCGAGAGGGCCGCGAGCGCGTTGCCGATGGCGATCACCGTGGTGTCCAGGCCTGCGGACAGCATGGCTCGCACGAGCAGGGTCGCCTCGGTGGGGGTGATGTCGCCGCGGTCCGCCAGTTCCCAGACCTGCCAGCCGAGCCCGCCGGGGGCGAGGTTCTCGCGGGCGCAGTTCCGCATCACCCACTCCCGGCTGTCAGCTCCGGCGGCGAAGAACTGCGCGCTGCGGGCGTTGTCGGGCCCGAATGCGGAGAAGTTCATGGCGCCGTGGGGCAGCAGGTGCTCGTGGCGCCCATCCCGGGGGATCCCGACCGCGTCGCCGAAGGCCCGCAGGGGGTAGGGCTCGGCGAGGTCGGTGACACCGTCGAGCCTGACGGTCCGGCCGCCGGCTCCTGGAGCTGCGCCGAGGACGTCGTCCACGAGCTCCTCCGCGGTTCTCACCAGCTGGGAGCGCAGGGAGCGGACACCCCGCGGCGACAGGACGGCGGACATCGCCGTGCGGAGACTGGTGTGCGCCGGCGGGTCGAGCTCGAGGATGCCCTGCTGGCGCCAGGCGGCCTCCACACGGAGGTCCTTGGGGCCGACTCCGGCGCCGGAGATGAACGTCTCGTGGTCTCGCAGCACCTGCCGGCACTCGGCGTCACGGGTGAGCGCCGCCACGCCGTGGGCCGCGAGCCAGACCACTGGTGCGAGGTCCTGCATCCTCCGGAACAGCGGGTACGGGTCTGCCAGGTGCTCGTCGGCGTACGGGTCCTCGGGGACGACCGGCAGGGTCGACCACCACGGCTCGTGCACTGGCTCCGGTGCGGTGGTCATGCGCCGCCCCCTCCTGCCTCCGCGGTGCCGCACCGCGCGGCCTCCGGTCCGCGGCACGGTAACGACGACGTGCGCCGTCCTCAACGTTCGTTCTCGATCAGTGAGAGGCGTCTTGTCACCTGCTGCGCTGCCTCGCCACAGTGACGCCGTGCAGCCGCCGTCCCGTGCATCGGCCTCGAGCCTGGAGCGGGGACTGTCGATCCTTTCCGACGTCGCACGCGGCGGGAGCCTGACGGTGGAGGAGATCGCTGTCCGGACCGGGATCCCACCCAGCAGCGCCTACCGCTACGTCGCGCGCCTTGCGGCCTCCGGCTACCTGGAGGAGCAGCGCGGCCGATACACGACGGGCCCGGCGGTGCTGGCCCTGGCCGGCCGGTACGTCGTGCAGCCGTTCCTGGCGCAGATCGGCCCGGCGTACCTGCGCGACCTCGTGCGCCAGCTCGGCGAGACCGTGGTGATGCTGGTCAGGGTCGGTTCCCAGGCTGTCTGCCTGCGCAAGGCCGAGCCGGAGAAGGCACTGATCTATTCCTTCGCCGTCGACGAGCTGCTGCCGCTCCACGCAGGCGCCGGGCAGCGGGTGCTCCTGGCGTGGGCCCCGCCGCCGGTGGTGGAGCAGGTGCTCTCCGGGCCGCTGCCGCGTTACACGCCCGCGACGCTCGACGCCGCATCCCTGCGAGCGGACCTGGCGACGACGCGCCAGCGCGGGTGGGCGACGTCCCGCGGCGAGCTTGACCCTGGCTCGTTCTCCCTGGCGGTGCCCGTGACGTTCCGCGGCGAGGTCGTGTGCTCCCTCAACGCTGCCGGACCCGACGTCCGCTGCGACACCCCGGCGTGGATCACCCGCGCCACCTCGGCACTGCTCTCCACCGCCTCCGCCCTCTCGGCCGCTCTCCAGGAGTGGTCTCCCTCCGCGCCCACCCGAGGACCGCATGACTCCTGAAACCCCCGCTGGACCCCAGACCGGAGCTCCCGCCCCGCTCGTGCTGGGCACCCAGCCTCTGACCATCACCGACGTGGTCTCCGTCGCCCGGGGACGCCGCCGCGTGGAGGTCGCCCCCGACGTCGACGTGCGGATGGCGGCGAGCCTGGACTGGCTGGACGGGGTCGTGCAGGGGATGGACACGACCACTCCCGCCATCTACAGCGTCAACACCGGATTCGGCTCCCTGGCAGGACGGGCAGCCTTCGCCGATCCCGACGACGCCGCGGAGCTCTCCTGGCGGCTGCTGCTGTCCAACGCCTCCGGGGTCGGCCGGGCCGTCGAGGAGGAGGTCGTGAGAGCCACCATGCTCATCCGGGCGGCCAGCCTCGCGCAGGGCTGCTCCGGCGTGCGGCCCGTGCTGGTGCACACGCTCGTGGCGATGCTCAACGCCGATGTGCACCCCCGCGTGCCGGAGTACGGCTCGCTCGGTGCCTCCGGCGACCTCATCCCCCTGGCCCACATCGCCCTGGTCATGTCGCGGCCAGCCGCCGGCGAGCTCGACCCTCGCGACTCCGGCGAGGCCGTGCTGGACGGGCGGGTGGTGCCGGGCATCGAGGCGATGGCGGCCGCGGGCGTCGAGCACGTCGTCCTCGGCGCCAAGGACGGTCTGGCGCTCGTCAACGGCACGTCGTTCTCCTGCGCGCAGCTGGTGCTCGCCCTCCACGACGCCGAGAACGCCCTGGCCAGCGCCTGCGTGACCGCAGCGATGACCATGGAGGCGGTGCGCGGTTTCGGCGACGCCCTCGTGGAGGACCTCCACCGGGTGCGAGGCCAGAGGGGGCAGATCGAGGTCGCGGCGACGCTGCGGACGCTGCTCGAAGGCAGCGCCCTCATCGACGGAGACCGCGAGACCGACCCGTCGAGGCAGCCTCCGCAGGACGCCTACTCGGTGCGCTGCGTGCCCCAGGTCTTCGGTGCCGTGAAGGACGCGCTGCGCTTCGTCCACGACATCGTCGAGCGCGAGGTCAACGCGGTCACCGACAACCCCCTGGTCTTCCCCGAGCTGCCCGCCTCGCGTCGGCTCAAGGCACTCTCGGGCGGCAACTTCCACGCCGAGTACGTCGCGCTCGCCGCTGACGTCCTGTCCATCGCCGCCACGGAGATCGGCAGCATCACGGAGCGCCGCCTCTTCCGGCTCGACGACGGCTCCCTCAACCGCGGACTGCCGGACATGCTCGTGGCGTCCGAGAAGGTGGGCCTGGACTGCGGGTACATGCTCCCCCAGTACCTGGCGGCGGCCCTCGTCTCGGATTGCAAGACCCTGGCCCACCCCGACAGCGTCGACTCGATCCCCACCTGCGCCAACCAGGAGGACCACGTGTCGATGGCGAACAACGCGGGTCGCCACGCTCGCCAGGTCGTCTCGAACGTCGAGACGGTGGTCGGGATCGAGCTGCTCATGGCGGCGCAGGCGCTGGAGCTCCGGCTCGCCGTCGACGGGCTGGACAGCTCGGCGCTCGGAGCCTCCTCCCGCACCGCGCTGGAGCTCGTCCGCTCGACGAGGTCCGCCGACGGACGACCGGTGGACCACCTCACCCGCGACGTCGTCATGTACCCCCGGGTACGAGCCGCCGTCGACCTCGTCCACACCGGCGCGCTCCTGGAGGCGCTGGGGATGACGGCGCAGCTGTGAGCGCGCCGCCGATCGACGTCGTCGTCGCGTCCGTGCGCACCGCCGCCGTCGACGTCCTCGAGGTGGTGCTGGAGGCGGCCGACGGCTCCCCCCTGCCGGCGGTCGAGGCGGGTGGCCACCTCGACCTGCATCTCGAGGACGGCCGGGTGCGCAGCTACTCCGTCTGCCCGCCTGCGGATGATCCCGGCGCCTGGCGGATCGCCGTCCTGCGCCAGGAGCAGGGGCGAGGGGGGTCGGTGCACCTGCACGCGACGCTCAGGCCGGGGTGTCACCTCGTCGTCGGGTTGGCCCGCAACGGACTCCCGCGCCCCCAGCAGGCCGAGCGGCTCGTCCTGGTGGCGGGAGGAATCGGCATCACGGCCGTGCTCCCCCTGGCGCGAGCGGCGCAGGCCGCGGGACAGGCGTGGTCGCTGGTCTACGTGGGATCGCGACGAGAACGGATGGCGTTCCTCGACGAGGTCCAGTCCCTCCCGGGCGACGTCCGGATTGTCACGTCGCGCGACGGCGGGATCGACCTGACGCGGGAGCTCGCCACGGCCGTCGGGCAGCCGGGCACGCACGTGGTCGTGTGCGGACCATCGCGGATGATCGACGAGGTCAGCGGGCTCGGGCTGGGCGACCGGCTGCACGTTGAGCGGTTCACCCCCGCGGACGGAGCGGGTCCCGGCGACACCCCCTTCGAGGTACGCACGCGCAGCGGCCTGTCGATCACCGTGGGGGCGCGGGAGACGATCCTCGAGGCGGTGGAGCGGTGCGGAGTGCGGGTGCTGAGCTCATGCCGCGCCGGTGACTGCGGGACCTGCGAGACCGGTGTTCTGGAAGGTGTGCCAGACCACCGCGACGAACTGCTCGACGACGACGAGCGGGCCAGCGGCAAGACCATGCTCATCTGCGTGTCGCGCTCACTGACGCCCCTGCTGGCGCTCGACCTGCCCTGAGCGGCGGGGGCCGTCACGCCGGAGCTGCTCCAGCGGCGCGCCGGGTCAGCTCCTCGCGCAGGGCGCTCTCGGCGCGTCGGACGGTCGTGCCGACGCTGGTGGGTGACAGGTGCAGGGCGGCAGCGGGTCGCCGTCCTCTCCGCAAAGCGTCAGCCGGCGGCGTGACGCCCGTGACTCAACGCATCGCCTCACACGCTGACCACGTCGAGAAGGTCGCCCAGTCCGCGCAGGTCATCGGCATTCCGCGTGGAGAGGCGGGCTCCGTGCGCATGAGCCGTGGCGGCGATGACCGCCGCGGCCAGCTGGCCGTAGCTCGCCGCGACGACCTCGTCGATGGGCAGCGCGTCGAACCGCTGCTGGATCACGGACAGGCGGCGGAGTCGCTCGGCTCGCCATCGACGAGGGATCTGTCAGCCTCCCAGGCGGAGTCTGCCGGTCCTGAAAAGAGGTCGGCGACGTCGCTCCAGGTGCGCCAGGAGCGCGGGCTGACGGGGGCGAGGCGAGCACTCGGCCTCCCCGCAACGGTGATGGGCACCTCTTCACCCCCCCTCGACGCGCCGCACGAGCTCGGAGGCTTGCTGGCGCAGCTCGCGCAGCCCGACAGTCATCACGAAGACAGGGTTGCCCATGTGCTACTCGGCGGGGAAGGACCGAGGTCCGCCTCCTCGCCCGCGTCGAACGACGCGATGGCCGCTGCGACGTCGCAGCGGACCGGGCCGTGAACGCCTCCGCGCCGGCCTCGGGTCTTCCGGGGCCGGCGCGGGGACGTCAGAGGGTGGTCAGAGGGTGGTCAGAGGGTGAAGCGCCCGGTCAGCTCCTGCAGCCGTCCGGCCGAGGTCGCGAGCGACCCCGCCGTCGTGGCCGTCTGCCCGGCGCCCTCGCGGTTCTGGGCGGTGCCCGCCGCGATGCTCGCGACGTTCGCGGCGATCTCGCCGCTGCCCGTGGAGATCTCCGTGACGTTGCGGACCATCTCGTTGGTGGTGGCGGACTGCTCCTCCACCGCGGCGGCGATGGTCTCCTGCACGGCGTCGATGCGGGCGATGACCTCGCCGATCTCGGTCACGGCGGAGGCTGCCGCGGCGGCGTCACCCTGGGTGGCCGAGACCTTCTTGATGATCTCGTCGGTGGCCTGAGCGGTCTGCCTCGCCAGCTCCTTGACCTCACCGGCGACGACGGCGAAGCCCTTGCCCATCTCGCCCGCCCGAGCAGCCTCGATGGTCGCGTTCAACGCGAGCAGGTTCGTCTGCTCGGCGATGCTCGTGATGAGCTTGACGACGTCGCCGATCTCCTTGCTGGACACCCCGAGCCGCTCGATCGCGCCGCCCGCCGAGCCCGCCGCGGACACCGCGGAGGACGCCATCGAGGAAGCCTCGCTGGTGGCGGTGGCGATCTGACTGATGGCGGAGGTCATCTCCTCGCCCGCCGCCGCGACGGTGGCGATGGACGTGCTGACCTCCTCAGTGGCGGCCGAGACCAGCTCGGTCTGCGCCGCGGACTCCTGAGCGCTCGCGGACAGCTGCGCGGAGATGCCGGACAGCTGGGCCGACGCCGCAGCGAGGGCCGTGGCCTCGTCGCGGATGTCGCGCATGGCGGAGGCCAGGGAGTCGAGGGAGGTATCGGTCGAGCTGGCCAGCTGGCCCAGCTCGTCGCGCCGGGTCAGAGCGACGCGGCGATCGAGGCGACCTCGGGCCACGTCCGCCATGACCTCGACGACCCGCGACAGCGGTCCGGTGACGGAGCGCGACACCACCACCGCGATGGCCGCCGCCGTCGCCACGGCCAGCGCTGCGCAGCCGACGAGCAGCGCCACCGCCGAGCGGTAGGCAGCCTTGCCGTCCGCCGCCATCCTGTCGACGGCGTCGTTCTCGGTCTTCTGGATGTCCTGCAGCGCGGCTTCAGCCTTCAGTCCCGCCGGCGTGAGCTGCTCCTTGCGCCCCTGCATGAACACGGTGAGGTCGTCCGCCTGGGCGGCGGGCATCAGCGCGTCGGCGGCCTTGCGAAAGTCCGCGAGGCCGGCGGTGAACGCGGCCCGCTGCGCCTCGCTGCTCGCGGGGTCGGTCGACAGGTAGTCCTTCCACTGCGCGTCCAGAGCGGCGTTGTCCTGCTCGTAGATCTTCAGCGCCGCCGCCGTGTCGGCGTCGTCGGTCGCCAGGGCAACGGCCAGCAGGTCGAGACGGACCTGGCGCAGGTCGGCGATGGTGTCGCCACTGGAGTCCACCGCGGCCACCCCCGCACCGGAGACCTCGTCCAGGTCTTCCTGGGCGTTGCCCAACCGCACCACGGCGAGACCGCTGACCAGCACGAGCAGGAAGCAGATGACGGCGAATCCGGCATACAGCTTGTGGGCGACCTTGAGATCGGCAAGCCGCTGCATCGTGGCGAGTCTCCTTCTACGAGATGGTCGTGACCTGTCGCCACGTCCATCGACCGAGAGACCGCCCACATGATCCGTTCGGTGGACATGATCGGGGGACAGGCAGCTCACCCCGCACTCCCAGGGGTTCTCCCGGCGCGAGGGGTGGCGGCCGCGACCGTGGGCGTGGCACCATCGCCAGCTGAACGACGCGCGCTCCGGGGTCGGTGTAATTCCGAACCGGCGGTGACAGTCCGCGACCCGACCGCAGCCAGCGGCCGGTGGACCTGGTGGAACTCCAGGACCGACGGTGAAAGTCCGGAGGGGAGGAGCACGCGGCGAGGTCCCGCAAGGGGCACCGCCCGCAGCGCCGTCGGCAGGTCTCAGCGGCCCGCTGCGTCGTCCGCCCCCTCGGGGTGGCTGACCGGCGGCCGACTGGACTACCCGCCGTCGTCGCCCTCCCCCGCAGCACCCCGGAGTCCGCACCGATGCGGAAGGGGACGGGAATGGCGGGCCACCAGAGCGGCACAGCGCTCCACAGCGACATCCACAGGGCTGTGGATAACGCTGTGGACAGTCGTGCCGTGGCGCCCGCCGACGCCCTGACCCGGGCGCTGGAGCTGGCCCGCCGCGGGCCCCTCACCGAGAACCCACAGGTCGGGTGCGTCATCGTGGGCGCCGGCGGGGAGCTGCTCGGTGAGGGCTGGCACCGCGGCGCGGGCACCGCGCACGCCGAGGTCGCCGCCATCGCGGACGCCGCTTCCCGCGGCAGCGACCTGCGCGGCGCCACGGCGGTCGTCACGCTCGAGCCGTGCCGGCACACCGGCCGCACCGGCCCCTGCACGCGCGCACTGCTCGACGCCGGCGTGGCCCGCGTGGTGGTCGGCACGCCCGACCCGACGCCGACGGCGGGCGGCGGAGCCGCCGAGCTGCGCGCGGCCGGGGTCGACGTCGTCGTCCTCGACGACCCGCGACCGCGCGAGCTCGTGAGGCCGTGGGCCCGCGCGCACCGCCACCACCGCCCGACGGTGACGTGGAAGTACGCCGCGACGCTGGACGGGTACAGCGCCGCGGCCGACGGCTCCAGCCGCTGGATCACCGGGCCGGTGGCGCGCGCCGACGTGCACGCGCGCCGCGCCCAGCACGACGCGGTGCTCGTCGGCACCGGCACGGCGCTGGCCGACGACCCGGCCCTGACGGTCCGCGACGCCGACGGCGTCCCGCTGCCGCAGCAGCCGCTGCGCGTGGTGGTGGGTCTGCGCGACCTGCCGGCCGGTGCGCGGCTGCTCGACGGCAGCGCCGAGACGGTGCACCTGCGCACCCGCGACCCCCGCGAGGCGCTGGCCGCGCTGTGGGAGCGGGGCGTGCGCTCGGTGTGGCTGGAGGGCGGGCCGCAGCTCGCGGCGGCGTTCTGGCGGGCCGGGCTCGTCGACGACGTCGTCGCGCACCTCGCGCCCGCGCTGCTCGGCAGCGGCCGCAGCGCCCTGGGCGACCTCGGCGCCACCTCCATCGACGACGCGCTCCGCCTGGAGCTCGTCGACGCTCATGTGCTCGGGGGCGACGTCGTCGTCCTCGCCCGCCCCACCCCTCCCCGCGACGATCAAGGAAGTTCTGCACGCCCGGGTGTGCACAACTTCCTTGATCGTCGCGCAGGGGTAGAGATCACCCAGCAGTCCGACCAGCAGCAGGAGGCCTGATGTTCACCGGCATCGTCGAGGAGCTCGGAGAGGTCGTGGCGCTGACGCGCGGCGAGACCTCCGCCCGCCTCACCGTCCGCGGCCCGCTCGTCACCGGCGACGCCGTGCACGGCGCGTCCATCGCCGTCGACGGCTGCTGCCTCACCGTGGTCGAGATCTCTCACGACGACGACGGCGCGCCGGTCGACTTCACCGCCGACGCCATGCTCGAGACGCTCGAGCGGACCACCCTGGGTGGCCTGCGCCCCGGTGACCGCGTCGACCTGGAGCGTCCCGTCGCCGCAGGCGGGCGGCTCGGCGGCCACGTGGTGCAAGGACACGTCGACGGGGTCGGCGAGATCGCGGCGCGCGTGCCGGGCGACCGGTGGGAGGTCGTCACGGTGTCCATCCCTGAGGAGCTGGCGAAGTACGTGGTGGAGAAGGGGTCGATCGCCGTCGACGGGGTCTCCCTCACGGTGACCGAGGTCAGCGCGGCGGGCGCCGAGCGGGCGTGGTTCTCCGTCTCGCTCATCCCCGAGACGCTGCGCGCCACCACGCTGGGCCGCAAGGGCGTCGGAGACCCGGTGAACCTCGAGGTCGACGTCCTGGCCAAGCACGTGGAGCGACTACTCGCTGACCGCGCGGTGGCCGGTCTGGAGGCCGTGCGATGAGCACCCCGACCACCAGCCGCCCCGACCACCAGGGCCTGGAGGGCCTGAGCACCGTCGAGGAAGCGCTCGCCGCGCTGCGCTGCGGCCATCCGGTGCTGGTCCTCGACGACGACGACCGCGAGAACGAGGGTGACGTCATCCTCGCCGCGTCGCTCGCCACCCCGCAGTGGGTCGCGTGGACCGTCAAGCACGGCTCCGGCTTGCTCTGCGCGCCGTTGCCCGCCGCGTTGGCCGACTCCCTCGGCCTGCCCGACATGGTCGAGCGCAACGAAGACTCACTGCGGACGGCGTACACGGTCACCGTCGACGCCGCCTCCGGCGTCACCACCGGCATCAGTGCCGCCGACCGTGCCCGCACCGCGCGAGTGCTGGCCGACCCTGCCTCCGGCCCTGCCGACCTCATCCGCCCCGGGCACGTGCTGCCGCTGCGGGCCCGCCCGGGCGGCGTGCTGGAGCGGCGCGGGCACACCGAGGCCGCCGTCGACCTGTGCCGCCTCGCCGGGCTGCCGCCGGTGGCGATCATCACCGAGCTCGTGGACCTCGACGACCCCGACGGCGACATGCTGCGCGGCCCGGCCGTCGTGGCCCTCGGCGCCGCGCACGGGCTGCCGGTCATCACCATCGAGCAGCTCGCCGCGCACCTGCGCTCCGCCACCGAGCCCCCCGTCCGTGATCATGGGCAGTCGGCCACCTCCGAGCGGGTCCCGCAGCGGCAGCGCGTGGTCGAAGTGGCTCGCGCGGCGCTGCCGACGGAGCACGGAGACTTCACCGCCGTCGCGTTCCGTGACCTGGCCACCGGGGCGGAGCACCTGGCGGTGGTCGCCGAGGCGCCGCGCTCGTCGTCGTCCTCCTCCTCTTCTGTCGCCCAGGGAGCGCCCGCGCCGCTAGTGCGGGTGCACTCGGAGTGCCTCACCGGTGACGCGTTCGGGTCGCTGCGGTGCGACTGCGGTCCGCAGCTGCGCGCCGCGCTGGAGCGGATCGGCGCGGAGGGCGGGGTGCTGGTGCACGTCGGCGGCCACGAGGGGCGCGCCATCGGCCTGTCCGCCAAGATCGCGGCGTACGCCCTGCAGGACGCGGGCGCCGACACCGTGGACGCCAACCTCGAGCTGGGGCTTCCCGTCGACGCGCGCGAGTACGGCGGCGCCGCCGCGGTGCTGCGTGCGCTCGGCGTGGAGCGGGTGCGGCTGCTCAGCAACAACCCGTCGAAGGCGATCGGGCTGGTCGAGCACGGCGTGGACGTGGTCGAGCAGCTCGGGCTGCACATCGGTGAGCACGACGACGACGGCGCCAGCTCCACGCTGAGGGGCCCCGCCCTGAGCGCGCCGCTGCGCGAGGCCTACCTGGCCACCAAGCGGGCCCGCATGGGCCACACACCCCCCACCCCCCGCCCCCCTTCCGCACTTTCCGCGGCAAGTGCGGAACCGGAGGGCTCGGGAAGCGCACTTTCCGCGGCAAGTGCGAGAAGAACGGGACCGGGGACGACGACGAGCTTCGCCACCACGACCACACAGGAGGAGAAGGCATGAGCGGACACGGAGCACCGGCGCTGGCGGTCGACGGAAGCGGCGTGCGCGTCGCGGTGGTCGCCGGGCTGTGGCACACCGAGGTGGTGGAGGGGCTGCTGGCCGGCGCACTGCGCGCCCTGGACGCGGCCGGTGCCCCCGAGCCGACCGTGGTGCGCGTCCCGGGCACCTTCGAGCTGCCGGTCGCGGCGGCACGCCTGGCCGCCGCGGGCTACGACGCCGTGGTCGCGCTCGGGGTGGTGGTGCGCGGCGGCACGCCGCACTTCGAGTACGTGTGCTCGGCGGCCACCACGGGGCTGACCGAGGTCGCGGTGCGCACCGGCGTGCCCGTCGGGTTCGGCGTGCTGACCTGCGACACCGACGCGCAGGCCCTCGACCGCGCCGGCCTGCCCGGCAGCAAGGAGGACAAGGGCGCCGAGGCGGCGGAGGCCGTGCTCGGCACCATCGCGGCGCTGCGCGCTGCCGGGGCCCTCCCCACGCCGGTTCCCGCCTGACCTCGTCCGTGATCATGGGCGTCCGCCACCACGTGATGGTGGCGGACGCCAATGATCACGAGTTCGAGGGAGTCGGCGTGAGCGGCAGAACGGATTCGGTGGGCAGCGGCGGCACGTCGGTGCCGCCGGGGGTGAAGGTCGGCGTGCCACCAGGCGTGCTGCCGGTCGGCTCGGCGGGCTCCTCCAGCGCCGGCTCGTCCTCCGGGGGCTTCGACTCCTCGCGGTAGCTCTCCGCCGTGCGCCGCTCGACGGTAGCGCTGTCGAGCCCCACCCCGCCGACGGTGACGTCGTCGACCGCCAGCAACGATCCGTCGACGGCGGAGAAGTGCAGCACCGACATCTGCAGCGGCGTCGGCTCGCCGTCCACGAGGCTCCGCAGCCCCGCACCGCCGGAGGAACCCTGCGTGAGCAGGAGCGTGTCGCCGTCGACGGCGGAGGCCCGCCGGTGCGTATGCCCGTCCAGCACCAGCGGCACCCGACCGACCAGCGGCAGCGCCATCGGCGGCTCGTGCACGAGCGCCACGTCCACCGGCCGCCCGGCCCGCGCCTCGGCCTCGAGCGAGCGCCCCAGCGCCTCCCCCGCGACGGTCAGCTGCTCGCGCACCACCTCGTTGAGCACGAGGCTGCTCGGGTTGAAGCGCGGGTCGCCCGTCCCCGCGAAGCGGACGCCGCCGATGGTGGCGCTCTCGCCGTCGTCCAGCACCTGCACCCGGCCGTCCGACGCGGCTTCCAGCGCCTCGACGGCGGCCTGCGTGGTGGAGGAGTCGTGGTTGCCGCGCACCCACAGGTACGGCACGCCCAACGAGGCCATCGGCGTGAGCAGCGAGGTCTCGGCTTCGCTGCCGAAGTCGGAGCTGTCGCCGGTGTCGACGACGCCGACGATGTCGAACTCCTCCACGAGCGTGCTCATGAGGCGGTAGGCCTCGGGGTTGTTGTGGACGTCGGAGACCCACAGCACGCGCACGTCGTCGTCGCCGGCCGCCGAGCTCGCCGGCAACCCCGACAGCGCCGAGTACAACCGCGAGACGCTCCCCGTGAGCGCCGCGACGCGCGTCTGGTACGCGGTGAAGCGGCTGCCCACGCTGGTGAGGTCTCCCACGAGCGCCGGCGCTCGCGTCAGCAGCCCCGAGTAGCGCGGCTCGGCCAGCGCCCGGCTGTTCGCCGTGGCAGCGGCCATCCCGCCGCTGACCAGCAGCAGGCCCAGCACGGCGAGCATCCCCACGAGCGCTGTCCGCACCCGGCGGAACACCAGCAGGCAGGCGAGGGCGGCAGCGGCCAGAGCCACGAGCACCGACCGGAGCACGAGGTCCACGAGAGCGCCGCGGACGTCGCGCGTGAGCTCGTCGGCCACGGAGTCGGCGGTGGTGCCCCGGGCCAGCAGGGAGCGCGCCTCGGGCAGCCGCAGCCGCTCCACCTGCACGGACAGGCGCAGCGGGCCGTCGTGAGTGGCGAGCGCCAGCTGTCCCAGCGGCGGGACCTGCACCCGGGTGCCCCCGCTCAGCGAGGGCTGCAGCGTGAGGTGCACGTCGACGGGGCCGACGCTCGCGGAGGTGCCACCGGCCGTGGCCATCCCCGCCCCCGCAGCCACCACGGCGACGACGACGACGGCGGCCGCGCGCAACCAGCCCCAGCGGGCCCACGCCCGGGCCAGTCGCTCTCGAGGTCCGCGCCCACCGGCGGCGGCGCGGCCCGACGAGGCCCCCCGGACAGCGATCACCGGCGGCACCCTACGGGGCACCGCCGGTGATCACTGCTCGTCCGACTACTGAGCGTGGACGGATGTCAGGCGAGGGCCTTCGCCAGGTTCTCGTCCAGGGTGGCGAGGAACGCCTCGGTGGTCTGCCACTCCTGGTCCTTGCCGACCAGCAGCGCCAGGTCCTTGGTCATCTTGCCGCTCTCGACGGTGGAGATGACGACCTGCTCGAGCTTGGCCGCGAACTCGCGCACCGCGGGGGTGCCGTCGAGCTTGCCGCGGTGGTCGAGGCCGCGCGTCCACGCGTAGATCGAGGCGATCGGGTTGGTGGACGTCGGCTTGCCGGCCTGGTGCTGCCGGTAGTGGCGGGTGACGGTGCCATGCGCGGCCTCCGCCTCCACGGTGCGCCCGTCCGGCGTGGCCAGCACGGACGTCATGAGGCCGAGGGAGCCGAAGCCCTGCGCGACGGTGTCGGACTGCACGTCACCGTCGTAGTTCTTGGTGGCCCAGACGTAGCCGCCCTCCCACTTGAGCGCGGAGGCGACCATGTCGTCGATGAGGCGGTGCTCGTAGGTGAGGCCCGCCTTCTCGAACTGGTCCTTGAACTCGGCCTCGTAGACCTCGGCGAAGATGTCCTTGAAGCGGCCGTCGTAGGCCTTGAGGATCGTGTTCTTCGTCGACAGGTAGACCGGGTAGTTCCGGGCCAGGCCGTAGTTCAGCGACGCACGGGCGAAGTCGCGGATGGAGCTGTCGAGGTTGTACATCGACAGCGACACGCCGGCGCCGGGCGCCTCGAAGACGGTGTGCTGGATCGGCTCGGACCCGTCGGACGGCGTGAACGTCACCGTCAGCGTGCCCGCGGAGGGGAACGTGAAGTCGGTGGCGCGGTACTGGTCACCGAAGGCGTGACGGCCGACGATGATCGGCTTGGTCCAGCCCGGCACCAGGCGCGGGATGTTGCTGATGATGATCGGCTCGCGGAAGATCACGCCGCCGAGGATGTTGCGGATGGTCCCGTTCGGGGAGCGCCACATCTTCTTGAGGCCGAACTCCTCCACCCGCGCCTCGTCGGGCGTGATGGTGGCGCACTTCACGCCGACGCCGTGCTTCTTGATGGCGTTGGCGGAGTCGATCGTCACCTGGTCGTCGGTGGCGTCGCGGTGCTCGATACCGAGGTCGTAGTACTCGAGGTCGACGTCGAGGTAGGGGTGGATCAGGCGGTCCTTGATGAACTGCCAGATGATCCGGGTCATCTCGTCGCCGTCGAGCTCGACGACCTTGCCCTCGACCTTGATCTTCGCCATGCGCGTCCCTGTCCTCCGTCGGAGCAGTAGGTGTCAGTCGTCCTTACCCCGAACCTACCGACCTCCCGCACCGGGACCTCCCGCAGGTGCGCCCGGACGGCAACCCCACCCGCAACCGAGCGCCCGGTTGCGGTTCCCGAGGGGGCCTGAACCGCAACCAGGCGCTCGGCTGCGCGTCGATGAGGGCGGCGTGCGAGAGGGTGCGGGGGTGTTCCACGTCGTCCTCGTCGAGCCCGAGATCCCCGGCAACGCCGGCGCCGCCATCCGCCTGTCGGCCACCACCGGCGCCCACCTGCACCTCGTGCGGCCGCTCGGCTTCGACCTGGAGGACTCCAAGCTCCGCCGCGCCGGGCTGGACTACCACGACCTGGCCCGCACCACGGTGCACGACGACGTCGAGGCGCTGTGGGCTGCCCTGGCGGAGCTGGGCTCGCGCCGGGCGTACGCGCTGACCTCCTCGGCGACGCGCTGGTACTCCGACGTCGCCTACGAGCCGGGGGACGCGCTGCTGTTCGGGCGGGAGTCCGTCGGCCTGCCCGAGCGCGTGCTGGCCGACGCCCGGGTCACCGACCAGCTGCGGATCCCGATGCTGGCGCAGCGGCGGTCGCTGAACGCCTCGAACGCCGTCGCCGTCGTCGTCCACGAGGCATGGCGTCAGCACGGCTTCGCCGGGGGCTCCTGACCGGCGCATGACCGATACCTGACCGGCACCTGACCTCCGCGTGATCACCGGGCGGTGATCGCGCCTCGGGGCACCCGAGTAGCGTCGAAGGGATGCTGCCCTCGGACCTGCCCCTGCTCGCCGGCTGCTCCGGACCGTCCCTGACGCCCGACGGGCGGACCGCCGTCGTCTCGATCACCGCGCCCGACCTCCACACCGACGAGGAGGTCGGTGACCTGTGGCGCGTGCCCACCGACGGCAGCGCACCGCCGCGCCGCCTGACGCGCGGTCACCGCGACACGGCCGCCGCGGTGAGTCCTGACGGCCGCTGGGTGGCGTTCCTGCGGGCATCTCCCGGGGCAGCCCCGCAGCTGCACCTCGTCGAGACGGACGGCGGTGAGCCGATCGCGCTGACCACCGCCGAGCAGCTGCCGCTGGGCGCGGGCGCGCCGCGCTGGTCTCCCGGGGGTGACCAGCTGGCGTTCTGCGCCCGCGTCCCCGAGCCGGGCCGCTACGGCACGGCCAACGGCCCGGCGCACCTGCGCGGCCCGGACGCCGAGCCGCCGCGCCTCATCACCACTCCCGCCCACCGCATCGACGGCGTGGGCTTCACCCTCGACCGGCGCCTGCACGCCTTCGTGCTCGACGTCGACAGGACCGCCGTCGACGCCGGCCAGCGGATCTCGGCCCCCGAGCGCCCCGCACCACGGCAGGTCACCGATGGCGACGCCGACGACACGCAGGTCGTGTGGACGACGGACGGGCTCGCGCTGCTCGTGGTCTCCACCCGCCACGAGGGCGCCGGCCACGACCAGCGTCGCGGCGCGTACCGCGTGGAGGCCACCGCGCACCGCGAGGACAAGCTCGTCCCGGTCGTCACGGGCGACCTCGCCGTCAGCCGCGTCGCCGCGGACCCTGACGGGAACCGCCTCTGGCTGCTCGCGACGGCGCTGGACGAGCGCGGCCTGGGTGCGGTGGCGCAGCCGGAGTCGCTCTACACCGCCGTCCTCGACCTGGACGACCTGGGGACGACGACGGCGGCCGCCGTCGCGCGACTGACCCCGCCCGACGTCGACCTGGGAGACCCGGCCGGCTTCCTCGAGGTGGACGCCGCCGGTGCCCTCGTTGCGGAGCGGACGCGGGGGTCGCTGCGGCTGCTGCGCGTGCGCCCCGACGGGTCATGGCAGACGCTGCTGGACGGCCCGTTGCAGGTGACGGGGGTGGCGAGCACCCCTGACGGCACGGCGGCGGTCGCCGTCGTCGCCGATCAGAGCAGTCGCGGCGAGCTGGTCCGGGTCGGGCCCGCCGCGGTGACCGACGGTCAGGACGGTGAGCCGCTGCGGCTCACCGACGCCGGTGGCCCGCTGCGCGCGACCGGGCGGCTGCGTCCGCTGCTGGAGGTGGAGCACCCCAGCCGTGACGGGTACCCGGTGCACGGGTGGGTGGTGCTGCCGGACGAGGCGCACTTCGGCGCCGGCCCCCACCCGGTGCTGCTGCTGGTCCACGGCGGACCGCACGCCCAGTACGGGTGGGCACTGTTCGACGAGGCGCAGGTGGCCGCCGGCGCCGGGTATGCGGTGGTCATGGGCAACCCGCGCGGGTCCGCGGGCTACGGGCTCGCGCACGGCGAGGCGGTGCTCGGGGCACTGGGCACCGTGGACGCCGACGACGTCGAGGCGCTGCTGGACGGGGTGCTCGCGGACGCCTCGCTACCCCTGGACGCCGAGCGGGTGGGGGTCATGGGTGGCAGCTACGGCGGGTACATGGCCGCACTGCTCACCACGCGCACCCACCGCTTCGCGGCGGCGGTGGTGGAGCGCGGCTACCTCGACGCGACGAGCTTCGTGGGGTCGGCCGACATCGGCTGGTACTTCCCCGACCAGCTGCACGGGTCGGACGCCGCGATGCGGGAGCAGTCGCCGCTGACGCACGTCGCCTCTGTGCGCACCCCGACGCTGGTCATCCACTCCGAGCAGGACTGGCGCTGCCCGGTGGAGCAGGGTCAGCGGTGGTGGACGGCGCTGCGCCGGCAGGGCGTCGAGACCGCGCTCCTCCTGTTCCCCGGGGAGGGGCACGAGCTCACCCGCTCGGGTCGGCCGAGTCACCGGACGGCGCGCTTCGAGCACCTCGCGCGGTGGTGGGAGCGGCACCTTCCGGTGTGATGCGACGCGTGACGGCGGCGTGTCAGGCAGGTAACGACGGGCGAACGGCCGCGCGACATCGGGCCTAAAGACCCTTGACACAGGTCTGACCTGATCTGCTGGCGAAGATCTTTCGGTGCATCGCAGCAGGTCAGGGAGTTACGGGCGTCGCAACGATATCCGTCCGATCACGATCTTGCTCCGAACCAAGCGGGCTGTCAGTCCCGACGTGCATGCTCATGCCATGACGTCGACCGGGTCAGGCTCCGTGCCAGCACAGCGCCGACCCCAGGTTGCGCCCCGGTCACTGCCCGACCAGCTGGCGCTCCTCGCGCAGGCGGTCGACGTGCTCGCGGTGCGCGTGGCCGTCTCCGGTGAGCTCGCCTCCGACGTGCGCGCCCGCGCCCTCGGTCTGCACCTGGCGGCCGCAGCCGCCGCTGTGCGCGAGCAGGTGTCGCGCCAGCGCGACGTCGTCGTCCCCGTCCTGGCCGCCGCCGACAACGCCGACGACGGCGCGGCCGCGGCCGAGCTCCTCACCGCGTCGCTGGCCTCGGCCGACCGCGTGCTCAGCGTGGTCCGCGCCACCAGTCCGGGCGCCAGCGCGCTACTCGCACAGACGGCCGGTGTGGGCGCCCTGCAGCAGCTCGGCATCGCCACCCGGGCGCTGTGGAGCGCCTTGGTCGACCACGAGCGCCTGTGGGCGGCCGGTGCCGCGCCGCTGGCACGTCGCCTGCTCAGCGAGCGGGCGCGCACCACCTGCGGCTGACCCCGCCGCCCGGCAGCCGCCACAACAGCCATCAGAGCAACCGTCAGAGCAAGCCTGCCTCTGCCGCGGAGGCGTGAAGCGCCGCGCGCACCTGGCGCGCTGCCTGCCGGTGGCGCTCGGCGGCGGCGTCGTCGCCCAGAAGGGCGGCGCACTCCGCGAGCGCGTCGTCGACGGGTCCGATCGGGAGCGAGCCGGAGTCGATGCCGGCCACCCGGCCGGCCCACGGTCGGAGCAGCTCGGCGAGGCGGGCGGCCTCGGCGCGGTCTCCGACGGCGACGGCGGCGTGCGCCCACATCGTGTTGAGCGCCAGCCAGTAGTAGCCACGCCGGGGCTGCACGGCACCGGCGAGGGACTGGCGCGCCTCGTCCATCCGGCCGGCCCGCGCCAGGGCGAGGGCCGCCGGCGGGGCGAACTCCCCACCGGACATGCGGTCGATCTCCTGGAGCTGGTCGGCGAGCACCCCGAGGTCACCGCCGCGAGCGCACTCGACCATGACGCGGCCCAGCGCCGTCATGAGCTGGGTGTTCACGCCGCCGAGCTCGGAGAGGCCGTCGATGGCGGCGTCCCACCGCGCCAGCGCGGCGTCGTAGCGCCCGGCCAGGGCCTCGGTGACGCTGCGCCACACCGCCAGCACCCCGAGCAGCTGGCCGAGCTGGCCGCTGGCGCAGAGCTCCAGGGCCGCCCGCACCTCGCGGTCCGCGGCGCGCAGGTCGCCCACGGCCGCCGAGGCCATGAAGAGCATCCAGTGCCCGGTGGCGAGGTAGTCGCTGGACGCGGCGCGGGTCGCCGTCTCGATGAGTTCGCGGGCCAGCGCGGCGCGCTGATCGGCCAGCCGGGGCCCGAGCGCGGCGTAGGTGCGGATGTTGAGCGCCGCGCACAGCGTGGTGAGGACCTCGGGGTCCTCCGCGGACCCGCCCTGCCGCTCGTGCTCGCGGACCAGCGCCCGGGCCTCCCGGAGGGCCTCGGCGCTGATCGCGATCTCGGCGTCGAGGTCGCCCCCCTCGCTCTCGAGGAAGTGGGCGACGTGGAGCCTCACCCGGTCGGCGCCGGTGATGTCCGGGCTGGCCAGCAGCTCCTCCGCCGCCTCCCGCAGGCCGGTGGGGGGCGCGGTGACGTCGCGGATCGTCCACACCAGCGGGGTCCGCCAGGCGGTGACGACGGCGAGGATCAGGTCGCGGCGGCCTGTGGCGCGGGCCAGGTCGAGGGTCTCGACCTGGCACTGCCGGGCGCCCGCGGCGTTCCCGGCGCGCGCCGCGGCGGTGACCGCCTCCACGCGCAGGGCGACGCGGGCCTCCGCCGAGCGGTCGGGGTGGTCGGCCGGGAGCAGCTCCTGCGCACGCAGCGCCGTCGTGTACAGCGCCGCCGCCTCGGCGGGCGCACCGACGGCCGTGGCCGCGCGTGCTGCGGCCCGCAGGTGCCCTAGGGCGCGCGCCGCGGTGGCCGGGGACAGGCTCGCGCCGGCGTGGTGGGCCAGGGCGGCGACGTCGTGCGGTGCGAGGCGCTCGTAGACGTCCACGGCGGCCGCGTGCAGCCGGGTGCGCCGCAGCACCGGCGTGTCCTCGTAGAGGACGTCGCGGACCAGGGCGTGGGTGAAGCCGACGGCGCCCGGCGCGGGCTGGTCGAGCATCCCCGCGAGCACGGGAGCCTCGAGCGCGTCGAGCACGTCGTCGATGTCGCGACCGGACAGCTCGGCGAGCACGTCCACGCGCACCCGCCGCCCCAGCACCGCGGCCTGGCGCAACGTGGTCAGGGACGGGCCGGGCAGGCGAGCCAGGCGGGCCCGAAGCACGTCGGCGACGCCCGCCGGCACGGTGACCTCGCCACGTCCGTGGAGCAGGGAGCGCACCACCGCCGGCCCGCGGGCCGCCAGGAGCCGCGACAGCTCACGGACGAAGAGGGGCCGCCCGCCGGTCCGGGTCAGCAGGAGGTCGACCAGCTCGGGGTCGGGAGCGTCCGGGTCGGCGGGGCCGACCAGGCCCGACCGCCGCGCGAGCGCCGCGACCGCCTCTCGCGGGAGCCCCTCCAACTCGACGTGCCCGGCGGTGGCAGCGGCCAGGGCCGCACGGGCGGCCCCGAGCTCGATGCCGCTCTCGGACGGACGGAACGCGGCGACCACCAGCACCGGCGACTCGTCGAGGTGGTCGACCACCTGGCGCAGCAGCTGCAGCGTCAGGCCGTCGGCGCGGTGGACGTCGTCGAGGACGACGAGCACCGGCGCCCGCCCGGCGCGCTCCGCCAGCTGGCGGGCCACCGCGCGCGCCAGGAGGAACGGCGACGTCGTCGCGGCGAGCTCGGTGAGCTCACCGGCCTCGACGTCGTCGAGGACCTCCTGCCAGGCCCAGCCCGGAGGGGCACCGTCGACCTCGGGGCAGCGCCCCCACGCCGTCGTCCACCCGCGAGCGGCAGCGGCGCTGACCAGGCTCGCCAGCAGCGTCGTCTTGCCGTCGCCGGCCTCCCCCGCCAGCCACACGAGCCGCGCCGCACCCGTCCGCTGGGCCTCCTCGCCCGCGGCGAGCACCTGGGCAACCTCCCGCGCGCGGCCCAATGCGTCGTCGTCCTGAGCCGGCACCGGAGCACCGGCGACGGGCTCGAGGGCGGGCTGCGTCGTCACCTCCACCGGCAACGAGGACGAGAAGGAGGAGGACGAGGACGACGACGACGGCGGCGGCGGGCGCGCGTCCAGCGACGCGGACTGCGCGAGCACGTCAGCCTCCAGCGCCCGCAACGCCGGCGACGGATCCACCCCGAGCTCGTCCGCCAGGTGGGCACGCAGCGAGCGCAGCACCCCGAGCGCATCGCCCTGGCGACCGCTGCGGTACAGCGCCAACGCCAGCAGCCGCACGGCCTCCTCGCGAGCCGGATGGTCGTGCACGTGGCGCTCCAGATCGGCCACCGCCCGGCCGACCTCGCCGGCCTCCAGGTCAGCAGCAGCGGCCCGCTCGACGGCGCTGCGGCGCAGCTCCTCCAACCGGGCCGCCTCCGGGCCGGCCCATGCGGTGTCGGTGCTCTCGGCGAAGGCGGGCCCCGACCAGCAGGCCAAGGCCTGCGCGAGCCGCGCGCGGCGCTCGCGGGGGTCGACCAGCGCACCGGCGCCGTTCAGGAGGTCCTCGAAGCGCCAGGCGTCCACGGTGGCGCGCGGCAGCCTCAGCGCGTAGCCCGGTGGGGCGCTGACCAGCACCGATGCCGGCTGGCGCGGGGCACGTCCGGGCTCCAGGGAGCGGCGCAGGTGCGAGACGTGCACCTGCAGGGCGCCCAGCGCCTTCGGCGGCGGCTCGCCGTCCCACAGGTCGTCGACGAGGCGGTCCGTGGAGACCACGCGGCCGCCCTCCACCACGAGCCGCGCGAGGACCGCTCGCTGACGGGGTCCGCCCAGGTCAGCGGGCTCACCGGCCACCGTCGCTCGGGTGGACCCGAGGACGTGGATCTCGACGTCGCTGCCCATGGCGCACGGAGGCTATCCCGGCGACGTCGGTGATCGGCGAACCCGCCGGGGTACTCCCCTCCTCCGCCCGCCCCCTATCCCCGCCGCCCTTCCCGCACTTTCCGCGGCAAGTGCGGCTCCGTGCCCTTCGTTGGCTCACTTGCCGCGGAAAGTGCGGGAAGGAGGGGGCAGGCCAGCGCGAGCGCGCCACCCTCACGAGCCGCTGACCCGTCGGCCCCTCCCGTGGCTCAGCCGAGCAGCAAGACGACGACGGCGAGCGCGGGCGCGCTCATGAGCGTGCTGAGGAGCACGCTGTCGCGGGCGAGCCGCTCGGCGGCACCGAAGCGCGTGGCGTAGACGAACACGTTCTGCGCCGTCGGCAGAGCCGCCACGAGCACCACGGCGAGCAGCGCGTCGCCGTCCAGGCCCAGCAGCGGGCCGCCCACCACCCACGCGACCAGCGGCGACAGACCCAGCTTGAGGGCTACCGCGATCCAGGCGTCAGGGTCGGCCCACCGCGGTCCCGGTCCCGCCGACAGCGAGATGCCGAAGGCCAGCAGCGCGCACGGCACCGCGGTGCCGGCCAGCAGGTCGAGCACCGACGAGAGCGGCTCCGGGGGCGGCAGCCGCAGCAGCCCGAGCGCCAGCCCGACGGCCGCCCCGAGCACCAGCGGATTGCGCGCCAGGCGGAGCAGGGTGCGCGCCCACAGGCCGCCGTCGTCGTCCTCAGACGTCGCGGAGGAGGGACGGTCGGCGCGGTGGCGTCGCGCGTCGAGCACCCCCACCCCCAGGGGCGCCAGGACGACGATCTGGAACAGCAGCGCCGGAGCCACGATCGCCCCGTCACCGAGGACGAAGACGGCGATCGGCAGGCCCAGGTTGACGGCGTTGACGTAGCTGGCCGAGAAGGCCGCGACCACGCCCTCCTCCACGCTGCGCCGCCGCAGCCGGGAGACCAGCAACGACACCGCCGCAGCGGTCAGGGCTGCCGCAGCGGTGACCACGAGGGGTCGGCCGAGGACGGCGGTGACGTCGGTGGTCGAGAGCGTCCGCACCAGCAGCGCCGGGGTACCCACCGCGTAGACCAGGCGCGCCAGCACCCGCTGCGCGTCGGCGCCGAGCGTCCCGCGCCGCCCCAGGAACCACCCGAGCAGCACCACGGCGCCGACCACAGCGAAGCCTTCGAGCACGCCGCTGATCGGTCAGCCCTCCTCGTGGCGGTCGTCAACCCTCACCACGGCCCGGGACTTGGCTGAATCACGTCGGACAGGCAAGGGCCCGGCCGATGCTGCTGCACCGACCGGGCCCCATGATGCAGGTCCGACGGCGCAGGTCAGACCGGGACGACGGCGCCCGGGCGCGCGAGGGTCTCCAGCGCGGTGGCCAGCTCCTCGGTGAGGCCCAGGTGCGCGACCGGGTCGGTGCCCTCGGGCAGCGCGGCCAGCTCGGCCTCGAGCTCGCGCACCCGCGGGATCACGGTCTCACCGAACGCCTCGATCTCCTCCTTGACGTGCAGGAAGCCGAGCAGCACCAGGTCGACGCCGAGGAGGCGGAAGGCCAGCACGCGGCGCGCGACCTGCTCGGGGGTGCCGATGAGGCCGGTGCGGAAGCCGTCGTTGTACTGGACGAGGTCCTTGAACTCGCTGTCGGCCCACATGCCCTTGCCGTCCTTGGCGGAGGCGCCGGCCTCCTTGACGGCGTTGCCGAAGTCGTTGACCTTGTCGGCGTCGGCGTGGGCGATGATCGCGTCCAGCACCTCGACGGCTTCGGCCTCGGTCTCGCGCACCACAGCGAAGGCATTGAGACCGAACTTGATGCTGCGGCCGTTCTCGGCGGCGTAGCCGCCGACCTGGGCGATCTGCTCGGCGACGCCCTCGGGGGTGTTGCCGTTCATGAAGTACCAGTCGGACACGCGGCCGGCCATCTGGCGGGCGGCGGTGGAGTTGCCGCCCTGGAAGACCTCCGGCAGCACCTCGGGCTGGGGGCGGAAGTTCACGTCGTGCACCTGGAAATGCTTGCCGGTGAAGGCGAAGTGGTCGGTGGTCCAGGCGCCGCGGAGGATCTCGATGAACTCCTCGGACTGCTCGTAGCGCTCGTCGTGCTCGAGCCACTGGGCACCGAGGTCGAGCGCCTCCTTCTTGAACCAGCCGGAGACGACGTTGAGGCAGAGCCGGTTGTTCGTGAGGGCCTGCGCGGTGGCGGCCCACTTGGCGAGCACCACCGGCGGCCAGAAGTAGGGGTGCACGGCCGCGATGACCTTGAGCTTCTCCGTTGCCAGGAGCAGCGCCAGCGAGAACGAGGTCGACTCGTGCTGCGCGTCCGCGCCGTACGAGGCGGCGTAGCGCACCTGTGAGAGGGCGTAGGTGAAGCCCGCCTTCTCGGCGGCCTTCGCCGTCTCGATGTTGTAGGCCGGCTCGTGGGAGGTGCGCTGCGGCAGGTTCGACACCACGAGGCCGCCCGAGACGTTGGGCACCCAGTAGGCGAACTCGACGGGTGCCCGGTTGTCGGATCGGTCCGAACGCTCGGCGGTAGCGCGGGGCAGGAAGGTGCTCATGAAGGTCTCCTCGACTCCTCATCGGTCCTGGCGGGAGCACCGCTCCCCGGTCGGCCGGAGGGGCCGTCGGTCGGTCGGTTGCTGCGGCGTCAGCGAGCCAGGTCTCTCAGCCGCTCTGGATGGGTGAGCGCAGGGTTACTCCCGAGGCGGGGACTCGTCAAATCCTGCGGTGGGTCTCGACTGCGGGGGTCTCGACGGACCGTCAGCTGCGCAGGCCACCGGGGGCGACGACGGCGAGCACGGCCAGGCCCACCGCGAGGACGGCGCAGGTGGCGGCGTCGACCCAGGGGGTGCGCACCGCGAGCGGGCCGAGCGCGGAGATCGGGAGCACGAGGTGGAGCACCGCGAGCACGCCGAGCAGCGCGGCGAGCAGCAGCCCGGCCGCCGCGAACGAGACCAGGGTCGCGGCGAGGAGCACCGCGAACAGCCCCACCCCGAACGACCACACGAACACGCCCGGGCGTAGAAGACGAAACCTGGAGCCGGCCCGCGACGGCGGCGACGACGACGTCCCGGTGCGCGCTGGTTCCACCCGCCCAGGCTACTCGCGGCCCAGGGTGGCCGACTGTCCATGATCACCGTGATCATGGACAGTCGGCCACCCTGCGGCAAGCGGCGCAGTCCGGCGACAAGCCCGCACCAAGTCGACGCCAAGAGCTCCCCGGGAACGTCCTCCACGTGACGCCCCGCAGCACCAGCGGCGGAGCGGCCCACCAGCCCGCTCGGCCCGGACCTCCGTCCGGCCGCCACCTCTGGAGGACTCCCATGACCCACCTGTCCCGCGCCGGCCTGCTCCGCCTGATGGCCGCCGCACCGATGGCCATCGGCCTGACGGCCCCCTCGTCGGCGTTCGCTGCTCCGGGCGGCGCAGAAGCCACGAGCGCCGACGCCGAGCGCGCCGTGGCCGAGGCCCGCCGCGCCAGCGGCAACGATCCCGTCGGGCTGCTGCGCCGCAGCGTCAAGGGTCCGGTGCTGCTCCCCTCCGACGCCGGGTACGCCGAGGAGGCCGCGGGCTTCGAGGTCGCGCATACGCCGGCGCCCCGCGTCGTCGTCGGCGCCACCCGCGCCGAGGACGTGCGCGCCGCCGTCGTCTACGCCCTCGCGGTGGGCGCGAAGGTGCGCGTGCAGGCCACCGGCCACGGCCTGGAGGACGACCTGCGCAACACCGTGCTGGTCACCACCCGACGCCTCGGCGGCGTCAGCGTCGACCCGAAGGCCCGCACCGCGACCATCGGCGCCGGTGTGCGGTGGCGCGAGGTGCTCGACGCGGCCGCCGCGCACGGCCTGGCGCCGCTGCTCGGCTCGGCGTCCGGGGTCGGCGCCATCGGGTACAGCCTCGGGGGTGGTACCGGCCTGCTCTCGCGCCAGTACGGCTGGGCCGCGGACGCCGTCCGCAGCCTCGACGTCGTCACCGGTGACGCCTGCCTGCGCACCGCCGACGCGAAGCGCGAGGCCGAGCTGCACTGGGCGCTGCGCGGCGGCAAGTTCGGGCTGGGCGTGGTGACGCGCGCCGTCATCGACCTGGTGCCGGTCACGCGGATGCGCGGCGGTGCGGTGTTCTTCGCCGCCGCCGACGCCGCCGCGGTGCTCCACGCCTGGCGCCGCTGGGCGCCGACGCTGCCGCGGGAGGCGGCCACGAGCGTGGCCATCCTGACGCTGCCGCCGTCGCCGCAGCTGCCGCCGCCGCTGTCGGGCAAGCAGGTGGTGTCGGTGCGCTTCTCGCACACCGGCGACCCGGCGGCCGCGGACGCCCTCGTGGCTCCCGTGCGCACGTGGGCTCCCGTGCTGATCGACAGCGTGCAGGAGCTGCCGTTCACCGCCTCCGACGCGGTGCACACCGACCCCACCGACCCGGCCCCGACCGTCAACGGCGGCACGGGCCTGCGCGAGCTGCCGGCTGCCGCCGTCGACGCGCTGCTGGCGGCCGCCGGCCCGGGCAGCGGTAGCGCCCTGGTGGCCGTGGAGCTGCGCCTCATGGGCGGGGCGCTGTCCGAGAAGCCTCGCGTGCCCGACGCCGTCATAGGGCGGGGAGCCGCCTACTCGCTGTGGGGCCTGGGGATCGTCGCGGGGCCCGCGGGCGCCCAGGCGAAGCCGTCGCTGGAGAAGATGGTGGCCTCGGTGGGTCGCTGGGCGTGCCCCGGTCCACTCAACCTCGCCGGGGGCGGGTGGCGCGACGACCTGCGCACCCCCGAGCAGCGCAAGCGCCTGGAGAAGGCTCGCCGCCGCTTCGACCCGGCCCGGGTCATCGGCTGACGGAGACACCAAGGTGGCAGAGTGTCCATGATCACGGACTTCCCGAGCGCTTCCCCCCGTGATCATGGACACTCCGCCACCCGGGTCACCGGCGGCTACCGTGCGCGACATGCCCGCTGACGCACCCACGATCGTCGCCACGTCCGGAGGTCTGCGGATCGGTCGCCGCAGCCGGTTCGCCTTCGCCCCGCTGGTCGAGCACGCCGTCGAGCTGTCCGGAACCACCCGCCGCCCGAAGCTCGTCCACCTCGGCACCGCCGCCGGCGACCAGCGCGCCTGGAACGCCGAGCTCGACGAGGCCGCCCTCAACGCCGGCTGGGACCTGCGCCACCTCAACCTCTTCGCCATGCCCAGCGTCGACGACCCCGAGGCGCTCCTCCTGGACGCCGACGTCGTCTGGGTAGGCGGCGGCTCCGTGGTCAACCTGCTCGCGGTGTGGCGAGCCCACGCCCTCGACGAGATCTTCCGCCGGGTCTGGCAGGCCGGCGTGGTGCTCGGCGGGGTGAGCGCGGGCTCGATCTGCTGGCACGTCGGCGGCACCACCGACTCCTACGGCCCGCAGCTGCGCGCGGTAACCAACGGCCTGGCGTTGCTGCCGTACGGCAACGGCGTCCACTACGACTCCGAGGCCGAGCGCCGCCCGCTCATCCAGCGGCTCGTGGCCGAGGGTGTGCTCCCTACCACGCACTGCACCGACGACGGCGTCGGCCTGGTCTACCGCGGCACCGACCTGGTCGAGGCGGTGAGCGAGGTGCGTGGCAAGGGCGCGTACACCGTCACCCGGGTGATCGAGGACGACGACGACGGCGGCCGCGCGGTCGAGGAGCGCCTGGAACCGCGCGTTCTCCCCGGCGCCCGCTGAGAGGGTGGCTAGCTGGGGGCACCTCCCGCTAATGCGGGGGACCATGATCACCGTCCTTGCGGTGATCATGGGCAGTTGGCCACCCTGTGCGGGGTCAGTGCGTGAAGTGCCGAGCGCCGGTGAGGTACATCGTCACGCCGGCAGCCTGCGCCGCCGCGATCACCTCGGGGTCACGCACCGAGCCGCCCGGCTGCACCACGGCGCGCACGCCCGCGTCGAGCAGCACCTGCAGGCCGTCGGCGAACGGGAAGAACGCGTCGGACGCGGCCACAGCACCCCGGGCCCGCTCCTCACCGTGGCTGTTGGCCCGCTCCACGGCCAGGCGGCAGGAGTCGACGCGGTTGACCTGCCCCATCCCGACGCCCACCGACGCGCCGCCGCGCGCCAGGAGGATTGCGTTCGACTTCACCGAGCGCAGCGCGCGCCACGCGAAGACCAGGTCGGCCAGGACCTCGGGCGAGGCCGCCTGACCCGTGGCCAGCGTCCAGGCGGCCGGGTCGTCACCGACGGCGTCGAGCACGTCGGCCTGCTGCAGCAGCAGCCCGCCGGACACCGCCCGGAACTCCGGCCGCGACCGGCCCGCCGGCGGCAGCGGCGCGCGCAGCAGCCGCACGTTCTTGCGGCCGCGCAGCACCTCGAGGGCGTCGTCGTCGAAGTCGGGGGCTACCACCACCTCGGTGAACACCTCGGCCACCTGCTGCGCCATCGCCAGCGTCACCGGGCGGTTGGTGGCGATGACGCCGCCGAAGGCGGAGACGGGGTCGCACGCGTGGGCGGCGGCGTGGGCCGCCGCGATGGGATCAGCGACGTCACCCGTCGCGATCGCGATGCCGCACGGGTTGGCGTGCTTGATGATCGCGACGGCGGGCTCGGCGAAGTCGGCGGCGGCGCGGCGGGCGGCGTCGGCGTCGACGTAGTTGTTGTAGCTCATCGCCTTGCCGTGCAGCTGCTCGGCGGCCGCCAGGCCCAGGTCAGAGCCCGCCAGTCCACCGGTGCGGGCGGTGTAGACCGCGGCGCTCTGGTGCGGGTTCTCGCCGTAGCGCAGCACCTGCGAGCGGGTCCAGGTCGCGCCCACGAAGCCGGGGAAACCGGGGAATGCGCTCGGCTGCGCGCCGTCGTCGTCGCCAGCCTCCTCGGTGACCAGCGTCGAGGCCCACCAGGAGGCCACCGCCACGTCGTAGGACGCCGTCGCGGCGAACGCCTTGCCCGCCAGGCGGCGGCGCTGCGCGAGCGTCGTGCCGCCGGCGCGGACCTCGGCGAGCACGGCGTCGTAGTCGGTGGGGTCGACGACGACGGCGACCGACGCGGAGTTCTTGGCGCTGGCGCGCACCATCGCCGGGCCGCCGATGTCGATCTGCTCCACGCAGTCCTCGGGACCGGCACCGGAGGCGACGGTCTGCTCGAACGGGTAGAGGTTCACCACCACGAGTTCGAACGCCTCGATGCCGAGCTCCTCGAGCTGGCGGCGGTGGTCGGGGTCGCGCACGTCGGCCAGCAGTCCCGCGTGAACGCTGGGGTGCAGCGTCTTGACGCGCCCGCCGAGGCTCTCGGGGAAGCCCGTGATGCGCTCCACCGGCGTCACGGGGATGCCCGCCGCGGCGATGCGGTGGGCGGTGGAGCCGGTGGAGACGATGTCGACGCCGGCCTCGTGCAGCCCGTGCGCGAGCTCCACCAGCCCGGACTTGTCGGAGACGCTGACGAGCGCGCGTCGGACCGGCTTGCGGCCCCCCGCGGTGGCGTCCTGGGGGGTGTCCTGGGGGATTGGGGTGCTGGTCACAGGAACCGGGCCTTCCTTCCCTCGACGGTCCAGCCGCCGGTGGTCATGCGGGTGACGACGTCGACGAGCAGCGCCCGCTCGACAGTCTTGATGCGTTCGTGGAGCGCGTCCTCGTCGTCGTCGTCGAGGACCTCGACGGCGCGCTGGGCGAGCACGGGCCCGGTGTCGACGCCGTCGTCGACGAGGTGGACGGTGCAGCCGGTGACCTTCACGCCGTGGGCCAGCGCGTCGCGCACGCCGTGCGCGCCAGGGAACGACGGCAGCAGCGCGGGGTGGGTGTTGACGATCCTCCCGCCGAAGGACTCCAGGACGGCGGCGCCCAGCACGCGCATGAACCCGGCGCTGATGACCAGGTCGGGGCGGTGCCGCGCCAGCTGGGAGACCAGCGCCGCGTCCCAGGAGGCGCGGTCCGGGTGGTCACGTACCTCCACCACGAAGGTCTCCGCACCGGCCAGCTCACCCCGAGCCAGGGCGGGGGCGGCACGGCGGGCGGAGTCCGCCCCCACGGCCACCACCTCGAACGGGGCAGCAGGCGCGGCAGCGGCGTCGAGCAGGGCCTGCAGCAGCGTGCCGGAGCCCGACGCGAGCACCACCAGCCGCACGGGCGAGGGGGGTGTGTTCGCCGAGGTCACGGTCGGAGACCATAACGGTGCCGGTCGCGGGCCCTCCGACCGCCAGAGCGAGCAGAGCAGGAGCACCCTGGGATGAGCGACCCGTACGCGCCGCCGGGCTCGCGGCGCGAGACAGGGCCGTCACCGCACGGCCACGACGTGCGGAGGCAACGCCGCGAGCTGCCCCCGTCCGTACCGCACCGGCCCGCCCCGGAGCGACGCCCACCGGATCCCGAGGCCGCCACCCGCACCGCGCGGCTGGGGCTGCGGTTCTCGCTGCTGATCATTGCGGGGCTCGTGGCGCTGACGCTGCCGCTGCCGTGGCGCCTCGGCGGGGCGGCGTTCATCGTGATCGGAGCAGTGGTGGGCGTGTTCGCGCTGGTGTCAGCGGTCAAGGCGCGACTGCGCTGGACGGCGGTGCTCGTGCTGAGCGTGGGCCTGGGGATGGCGGCGCTGCTGCTGCTCGTGGAGGCGCTCAACCTGGTGTTCTGGCCGTTGACCGTGGAGCGGCAGCAGTGCCTTGACACGGCGCTCACCACGTCGGCCGTGGAGCAGTGCCACGAGGACTATCAGGACGGCGTGCAGCGGCTCCTGCCGTCGGTGCCGGCACCACCCACCACCGGCTGACCCGCTCCCCGCGCACGATCAAGGAAGTTCTGCACGCCAGGCGTGCAGAACTTCCTTGATCGTCACCGGAGTGAGGTGTTCAGGCCAGGGACTTCATGACCTCACGGGCCAGCGCGGCGGTCTCGGACGGCGTGCGGCCGACCTTGACGCCTGCGGCCTCGAGGGCCTCCTTCTTGGCCTGTGCGGTGCCGGAGGAGCCCGAGACGATGGCGCCGGCGTGGCCCATGGTCTTGCCCTCGGGTGCGGTGAAGCCCGCCACGTAGCCGATGACCGGCTTGGTGACGTGCTCCTTGATGAACGCCGCGGCGCGCTCCTCGGCGTCTCCGCCGATCTCACCGATCATGACGATGGCGTCGGTGTCCGGGTCTGCCTGGAATGCGGCGAGGGCGTCGATGTGCGTCGTCCCGATGATCGGGTCACCGCCGATGCCGACGCAGGTGGAGAAGCCGAAGTCGGCCAGCTCGTACATCATCTGGTAGGTCAGCGTGCCGGACTTGCTGACCAGGCCGATGCGCCCGGCGGGCGTGATGTCGGCGGGGATGATGCCGGCGTTGGAGGCGCCCGGCGTGATGAGGCCGGGGCAGTTCGGGCCGATGACCCGGCTGGTGCCCTTCGCCTGGGCGTGCGCGAAGAACTCCGCGGTGTCCTTGACCGGCACGCCCTCGGTGATGACGACGACGAGCGGCACCTCGGCGTCGATCGCCTCGATCGCGGCGGACTTGGTGCCGGCGGCGGGCACGAAGATGACCGTCACGTCGGCGCCGGTCTCCTTCACGGCCTCGGCGACGGACCCGAACACCGGGACCTGGACGGGTGCACCGTCAGCTCCGGTGAACTCGACCGTCTCGCCGGCCTTCTTGGGGTTGACGCCACCGACGACGGTGGTGCCGGAGGTCAGCATGCGCTGGGTGTGCTTGCGGCCCTCGGAGCCGGTCATGCCCTGCACGATGACCTTGGACTCGGAGGTCAGGAAGATCGCCATTGTCGTTGTTCCTCAGTCTCGGCGGTCAGCGGGCGGTCAGGCCGCAGCCAGCTCGGCGGCCTTGCGGGCGGCGCCGTCCATCGTGTCGACCACGGTCACCAGCGGGTGAGCGGCCTCCGCGAGGATGCGCCGGCCCTCCACCACGTTGTTGCCGTCGAGCCGCACGACCAGCGGCTTGGTGGCCTCGTCACCGAGGATCTCCAGCGCCTGGACGATGCCGTTGGCCACCTCGTCGCACGCGGTGATGCCGCCGAAGACGTTGACGAAGACGCTCTTGACCTGGGGGTCTCCGAGGATGACGTCGAGGCCGTTGGCCATCACCTGAGCGGAGGCACCGCCGCCGATGTCGAGGAAGTTGGCGGGCTTGACGCCACCGAACTCCTCACCGGCCTGCGCGACGACGTCGAGGGTGCTCATCACGAGCCCCGCGCCGTTGCCGATGATGCCGACCTCGCCGTCGAGCTTGACGTAGTTGAGGTGGCTGGCGCGCGCCTTGGCCTCGAGCGGGTCACCAGCGGCGGCCTCCTCCTCGGCGAGGGCGGCGGTGTCGGGGTGGCGGAAGGAGGCGTTGTCGTCGAGCGAGACCTTGCCGTCCAGCGCCACCACGCGGCCATCGCCGGTGAGGACCAGCGGGTTGACCTCGACCAGCGTGGCGTCGGCCTTGCGGTAGACCGTGCCGAGCTTCACGAGGACGTCGGCGACCTGCGCCGCGACGTCCTCCCCGAAGCCGGCGGTCTTCACGATCTCATCGGCCTTGGCGGCGTCGATGCCGGTGATCGGGTCGACCGCGACGCGCGCGAGCGCCTCGGGGCGCTCCACGGCGAGCTGCTCGATCTCCATGCCGCCCTCGACGCTGGCCATGGCCAGGTAGCGCCGCTCGGCGCGGTCGAGCAGCAGGGACACGTAGTACTCGGTGGCGATGTCCGCACCGGCGGCGATCATCACCTTGTGGACGGTGTGGCCCTTGATGTCCATCCCGAGGATGTCCTTGGCGCGCGCCTCGGCCTCGTCAGGACTCTTGGCCACCTTGACGCCGCCGGCCTTGCCGCGGCCGCCGACCTTCACCTGGGCCTTGACGACGACGACCTTGCCGTCGACTCCGGCTCCCAGCTTCTCGGCGGCAGCGCGGGCCTCCTCGGGCGTGGTCGCCACCAGGCCCGGCAGCACCGGAACTCCGTGGGACTCGAAAAGGTCACGCGCTTGGTACTCGTACAGGTCCACTGGGGCTGCGCCTCCATCGTCGGCCGCTGCGGGTGCCCGCGGACGGGCCGAACCTGCTCGTGGGCCGCTCAGCCTGCACGCGGGGTGCATCCGCGAGCGTAACGAGCCCGCTCAGCCCCGCCCGACGAGCCCCAGCCCACCCCCACCCCCTCGTTGACGATCAAGGAAGCTCTGCACGGCGCGCGTGCACTGCTTCCTTGATCGTGGGCGGGGTGGGTGTCGGTCAGCGGTGGACCCACGCGTAGCCGTTCTCGGGGCGCCCGGCCACGCCGTACCGCGGCCGCACCACGGCGCGCCCTGTCTGCTCGAGGTGCTCCAGGTAGCGCCGGGCGCTGACGCGGGCCATGCCGCACCGGGCGGCCACCTCACCGGCGGACAGGTCGGGCTCGGCGGCCGAGCGCAGCACCTGCACCACCAGCTCCAGGCTGCGGTGCGACAGCCCCTTGGGCAGCTGCTCCGGCGTCCGCTGGCCGTGCCCGGCGGCCCCGGCGGTGCCGCCGGGGTGGAGCAGCCTGTCGACGTCGTCCTGTCCCAGTCCGCCGCTCGCCCCGGTGAGCGCGAGCGCCCTCCGGTGCGCCGCGTACGCCTGCATCCGCTCGGTGAACAGCGCCAGCGAGAACGGCTTGACGAGGTAGTCGGCCACGCCGCCCGCCATCGACGTGCGCACCACCTCCAGCTCACGTGCGGCGGTCACCACGACGACGTCGACGTCGGAGCCGCTCGCCCGCAATGCCCGCAGCACCTCGGTGCCGGGAAGGTCGGGCAGGTGCACGTCGAGCAGCACGAGGTCGGGCGCGAGCGCCTCGACGGCACGCAGCGCGTCGGCGCCGCGGTGCACCACCCCGATGCACGCGAACCCGGGCAGCGTTCCGACGTACGCCTGGTGGAGAGACGCGACGGCCACGTCGTCGTCGACGACGAGTACCCGCACGACCTGCCCCGAGACCTGCTCGCTCATGTCCCGGCCCCCGCCAGCTCGGTCGAGGACGACGACGACGAGCGGCCCGTCCCGCCGCCGAGCACCACCTCGAAGCGCGCCCCGCCCAGCTCGGAGCGGGTCACCCTCGCGGAGCCCCCGCGGCGCGCAGCGATGCGCGCGACGAGCGCGAGGCCGATGCCCTGGCCGTGGCGACCGTCGCCGCCGGCCTTGGTGGTCACGCCCACCCGGAACACCTCCTCGCGCAGCGGCTCGGGCACGCCCGGCCCGTCGTCGTCGATGGTGAGCACCCAACCGCCCGCGCTGCCACTCTGCACATCGCCCTGCGCATCACCGTTCACGTCGCCCTGCACGTCGACCACCACCCGGCCGCCCTGGCCTGCGGCGTCGAGGGCGTTGTCGACGAGGTTGCCCAGCACGGTGATGACGTCGTCGCCGGCGCCCTCGGGCACGCGCGTGGCGGGGGTGACGACGAGCGTGGCCCCGCGCTCCCGGGCGAGGGCCGCCTTGGCCATGAGCAGCGCGGACACGGAGGCGTCCTCCACCCCGCCGAGGCCGGCCCCCGACAGCAGGCGCCCCCCTCCACCGAGCCTGTCGATGAGGGCGACGGCGTCGGCGGTGCGGCCCAGCTCCAGCAGGCCCTGCAGCACGTGCAGCTGGTTGGAGAACTCGTGCGCCTGCGCGCGCAGGGTGGTGGTGAGGCTGCGCTGCCCGTCGAGCTCGCGCACGGCGCCGGACAGCTCGGTCCTGTCGCGCACGGTGAGCACACGGCCGACGCGGCGGCCGTGCACGAGCGCGGGGGTGCGGCTGGCGAGCAGCACGCGCTCGCCGACGAGCAGCGGGGCGTCCACAGCGTCGTCGTCGGCTTCGAGCAGTTCCAGGGCGGCAGGGTCGAGGACGTCGGCGGCGTAGCGGCCGGTGAGCGCACCACCGACGCGGCCGTCGTCCTGCCCGCCGTCGAGGTCGAGCAGGCGGCACGCCTCGTCGTTGACGAGCACCACCCGGCCCCGCTCGTCGACGGCGAGCACGCCCTCGCGGATCCCGTGGAGCATGGCCTCACGCGCCTGCAGCAACCGGGCGATCTCGTCGGGTTCCAGGCCCATGATGCGGCGGCGCACCAGGCGTGTGAGCAGGTAGGAGCCAGCCGAGCCGAGCACCGCGGCGCCACCGAGCCACGCGGCCAGCCAGGGCACGTCCTCGGTGAAGTCGTCGTCAAGTTCGGACTCCACGATGCCCACCGAGACAGCGCCGATGATGCGGTCGGCGCTGTCCGTGATCGGAACCTTGGCGCGTAGAGACGGGCCGAGGGTCCCGGTCTGGGTTCCGACGAAGGTGTCCCCGCGCAGCACCTCCGCGGCGCTCGTCGTGCTCGGCGAGCCGATCCTCGACTTGTCGGGATGGCTCAGGCGAATGCCGTCGCGGTCGAGGAACACAACGAAAGACACCTTCGACGCCTGCTGCAGCAGGTCGGCCAGAGGGTCGAGCGCTGTGCTGGGGTTCGGCTCCGCGTACGCCTCCTGCACGTCCGGCAACGTCGCAGCGTTCCGGGCGACGGCGAGCATCTGCTCGCTGTAGGCCTGCCGGATCTGGCGCTGCTGCAGCGAGACGGCAGCGAACCCGGCCAGCACCACGCAGGACAGCACGATGAGTGCCTGCAGCGCGAGCAGCTGCGGGCCGAGCGGCATCGGCCGGCGCATGCGCCCATCATCACCGACCGCGGGCGCGCGAGGGAACGCTCAGGCCCCTGACGGACCACGTGGCCAATACGACCAGAACCACCGCAACGGCCGCTACCACCAGTACGGCCGCATGCTGGGCATCTGCTGAGCGCAGGAACACCCTTCTCGTCATCGAGCCGCACGGCTCTCCGCTCCGATGGTGGGGCGGACGACGAGGAGGTCGCCACGTGCCCAGCACCACCCTTTCCCGTTCCAGGTTCCGCGCCCTGCGCGCCACGCTCGCCGGCCTCGGCGCCGTCGCCCTGCTGAGCACCGCCGCGTGCGGCTCGAGCGGTACCAGCGCCGGTTCCGGCGGAGATGGCGCAGCCAAGCCGATCAACCGTTTGGAGATCATGGCCCCGGCCGACCCGGGCGGCGGCTGGGACCAGACCGCGCGCGCCATGAGCAGTGCCATCGAGGCGGACAAGCTGGCCAAGAGCGTGCAGGTGTCCAACGTGGGCGGCGCCGGCGGCACGGTGGGCCTGGCAGAGCTCAAGAACGAGCGCAGCGAGGACTTCCTCATGGTCATGGGCCTGGTCATGGTCGGCGCCGTCGAGACGAACAAGAGCCAGGCCACCCTGGCCGACACCACGCCGCTGGCGCGCCTGACCAGCGAGGACGAGGTCATCGTCGTCCCCGCCGAGTCCCCCTACAAGACCATCGACGACCTCGTGGCCGCCATGAAGAGCGAGGGCCGGGGCGTCTCCATCGCCGGCGGATCGGCTGGAGGCACCGACAACATCCTCGCCGGGCTGCTGGCCAAGGAAGCGGGCGTGCCCGCCACCGACCTCAACTACATCGCCTACTCCGGCGGCGGCGAGTCGCTCGCGGCGCTGCTCGGCAACCAGGTCAGCGCCGGCATCTCGGGCGCAGGCGAGTACGCCAAGCAGGTCGAGGCCGGCACGGTGCGGGCCCTGGCCGTCTCCGGCGCCGAGCGCATCGAGGGCCTGGACGCCCCGACGCTCAAGGAGTCCGGCTACGACATCGAGTTCACCAACTGGCGCGGCGTCGTGGCTCCCCCCGGCATCTCCGAGGAGGCCGAGGCGAAGCTCGAGAAGCTCGTCGACGACATGCACTCCTCGAAGGCGTGGACCGACCTGGTCGCCAAGAACGGCTGGACGGACGACTACCTCTCCGGTGACGAGTTCGAGACCTTCCTGGGCTCCGAGCAGGAGCGCATCAGCGGGGTCCTCAAGGACATCGGGCTGACCCAGTGAGCACCATCGACACCTCGGGCCCGGCGACGGAGCGCGCCGCGCGCTCCCGCGGCCCGATCCCCAAGAGCGAGCTGGCGGTAGCCGCCGTGCTCGGTGGCCTGGGGGTGTTCGCCCTCGTCGACGCCCACACCATCGCCGTCCCGGCCTCGGCGAGCGCCGTCGGCCCCCGGGCCTTCCCCTACGCGGTGGGCGCCCTGCTCGTGCTCTCGGCCGTCGGCCTCGTGATCGCGCTCCTGCGCGGCGACCGCGGCGAGGTCGAAGGCGGCGAGGACGTCGACACCGACGGCGGCGCCGACTGGGCGGCGGTGCTGAAGCTCACCGGCTCCTTCGCGGCACTGTGCGTGCTCGTGGAGCCGCTCGGGTGGCTCATCGCGGCGTCGGTCATGTTCACCGGCGCGGCCTGGACCCTCGGGGCCCGGCCGTGGTGGCGCGCGCTGCTCGTGGCGCTGGTGCTCAACACCGTCGTCCAGATCCTGTTCACACAGCTGCTCGGGGTGTACCTGCCCGCGGGCCCGCTCGAGGGGGTGCCCGGCCTTGGGTGACGTCGGCGCACTGCTCGCGGGCTTCGAGACCGCCCTGCAGCCGCAGTACCTGCTCTTCGCCGTCATCGGGGTGCTCCTGGGCACCGCCGTCGGCGTGCTGCCCGGCATCGGCCCGGCCATGACACTGGCGCTGCTGCTGCCGCTCACGTACTCGCTGGACCCGACGGCCGCGTTCATCATGTTCGCCGGCATCTACTACGGCGGCATGTACGGCGGCTCGACCACGTCGATCCTGCTGAACACCCCCGGCGAGTCGGCCTCGATCATCACCGCGCTCGAGGGCAACAAGATGGCCAAGGCCGGTCGCGGGGCCGCGGCACTGGCCACGGCGGCGCTCGGCTCCTTCGTGGCCGGGACCATCGCCACCGTCGCCCTGTCGCTGGTGGCGCCCACGGTCGCGAAGCTCGCGGTGCAGCTCGGCCCACCGGACTACGTCGCCCTGGCGGTGCTGGCCTTCCTCACGGTGGCCGCGATGCTCGGCTCCTCCCCCGCCCGCGGCATCTCGTCGCTGGCGCTCGGGCTGTTCATCTCCGTCATCGGCACCGACTCCCTCACCGGTCAGCAGCGCTTCACCCTCGGGCTGCCGACGCTGGGCGACGGCATCGACATCGTCATCGTGGCGGTGGGCTTCTTCGCCGTCGGCGAGGCACTGCACGTGGCCTCCCGGCTGCGCCGCGGGCCGATCCCCCTGGTGCCGATCACCGGCAAGTGGTTCACCAAGCAGGACTTCCGCAGGTCGTGGAAGCCGTGGCTGCGCGGCACCGTCATCGGCTTCCCGATCGGCACCATTCCCGCCGGCGGCGCCGAGCTCGGCACGTTCCTCTCCTACGCCACCGAGCGGAAGCTCTCCCAGCACAAGGAGCAGTTCGGCCACGGCGCCATCGAGGGCGTCGCGGGGCCGGAGGCCGCCAACAACGCCTCGGCCGCCGGCGTGCTCGTGCCGCTGCTGACCCTCGGTCTCCCCACCGGCGCCACCGCGGCGATCATGCTGGCGGCGTTCCAGAGCTACGGCATCCAGCCCGGCCCCACGCTGTTCACCGAACAGAGCGACCTGGTCTGGGCGCTCATCGCCAGCCTCTACATCGGCAACGTGCTGCTGCTCGTGCTGAACCTGCCGCTGGTGGGCGTATGGGTCAAGGTGCTGCGCCTGCCCCGGCCCTACCTGTACGCGGGCATCCTCACCTTCGCCGCACTCGGCGTGTACGCCGTGGGCGCCTCGGTGGAGGACCTCGTGCTGCTGTTCATCCTCGGCGGCATCGGGTGGGCCATGCGCTCGTTCGGCTTCCCGGTGGCTCCCGCCATCGTGGGCCTCATCCTCGGCCCGATCGCCGAGGAGCAGCTGCGGCGCACCCTCGCGATCAGCCAGGGAGACCCGACGGCGCTGGTCACGAGCCCCTTCGCGGCGGTCGTCTACTGCCTCGTGGTGGTGGCGTTCGTCGGCAGCCAGTGGCTGAAGCGGCGCCAGGCCCGGCTCGACGCGGCGGTGTTCGCGGTGGCCCAGGCCAGCACCACCCCCGGCGGTCCCACCGCTCCCGTGGACGACAGCCGTCTGGCATCCACCGCTCGCGCCAGCTCGAAGGAGGACGGCCAGTGACCATCGTCGTGGGCTACGTGCCCAAGCCCGAGGGGCGCGCCGCACTGGTGGCCGCCCTCGAGGAGGCCGACCTGCGCGGGGAGAGCCTCCACGTGCTCAACACCTCCAAGGGAGACGCCTACTCCGACCCCGGCTACGCCTCCCAGGACGACCTCGCCGAGGTCAAGGCACTCCTGGACGAGTCCGGCGTGCCGTACGAGCTGGAGCACCGCCTGGGCGACCAGGCCGGCGGCGCCGCGGACATCCTCGAGGCCGTCGAGCGGCTCGGCGCCTCGCTGGTGGTCATCGGCATCCGCAAGCGCACCCCCACCGGGAAGCTGCTGTTCGGCAGCGACGCGCAGACCGTGCTGCTGCACGCGCCCTGCCAGGTGCTGGCGGTCAAGGCCGGCTGAGCCCCGGCGCCGGCTCCGCTCCGGTCGCCCCCCTCCCGACGATCATGCGCCTGCGCGTCACCTCCGCTGCCCTTCCCCGCAGTGTCGTGGCGCGCAGGCGCATGATCGTCGGGGGGGCGGTCGGTTCCTCGTCAGTCCAGGGCTTCTCGCGCGGCGGCGGGGTCGTCGGTGAACACCCCGTCGACCCCGTCCTCGCGCAGCTGCCGCAGCAGCGCCGCCACGTCACCGCGAGCGGCCAGGTCTCCGCGCGGACCGCCGCTGCGCAGCTCCGCCGGCAGGAACGTGTTCTCCGGCCTCACCGTGTACGGCACCACGGCCAGCCCCGCGGCGTGAGCGTCGTCCACCAGCCGGCTCCTTGACGACAGGCCGCGCGCGTCGCGCGGCTCCACCTGCACCAGGTGCGGCGCGAGCACGTCGGCCCAGCCGCGCAGCTCCCGCAGCCCGGACGGGGTGCACAGGTCGGCGTAGTCGCGGTGGTCTCCCGCGAGGCGCAGGTCCGGGGGTGCGCCGGTGGGCTGCGTCAGCTGGGCCAGTCGCAGCGAGGGGACGGCAGCACGCAGCCTCCGCAGGGGCGCAACTTCAAAACACTGGACGACGACGACGGCGCCAGCGGCCGACCTCCCGCCGCTGCCGCCGTCGTCGTCGCCCACCAGCCCGAAAGCCTCCAGCGCGGCGAGTAGCCGCGGCTCCAGCGCCAGCCCCGCCGCCGCGAAGTGCCCGGGATGCTTGAGCTCGGGCCACACCGCCACCGGCCACCCGGCCCGCGCCGACAGCTCCTCGCGCAGCGCGAGCACCTCGGCGAACGTCATGATCGCCTGCTCTCCGTTGTGAGCGGCGCTCTCAGGACGCAGGTCGGGCAGCCGTTCGCGCGCCCGCAGGGTGCGAACCTGCGCCAGCGTCAGGTCCTGGCTGAACCATCCGGTGAGCGAGACCCCGTCGACCACCCGCGTGGTGCGCAGGTGCGCCAACTCGGGGTGGTCGGCCACGTCGGTGGTGTCGGACAGCTCCGCCTCGTGCCGGACGACGAGCTCGCCGTCGGCGGTGGCGACGAGATCGACGTCCACGCCGTCGGCACCGTCCGCGACAGCCAGCTCGTAGGCGGCGCGGGTGTGCTCGGGGCGGCGGACGCTGGCGCCCCGATGCCCGATCACCACCGGCCTGCGGCCGTCAGCTCTGCTCATGGCACCCCTTCCGCCTCCGCCGCGCGACGATCAAGGACGCCTGCGCCACCTCAGCCATCCTGCGCCGCCGCCCGCGCGAGCGCCGCGACGGCCCCGCGCAGCTGGTCGAGCGTCGCCGGGCCGTAGCCGAGCACCACCGCGGGCGGCAGGTCGGCGCGCGCCACCGCGTACGCCGTGAGGTCGGCCACCAGGTACCCGTCCGCCGCGAGCGCGGCTACCACGGCCGCCGCGTCCGCACCGTCGGGCAGCTCCACCACCACGTGCAGCCCGGCCGCCGCGCCCCGGGCACGCAGATGCGGGTACTCGGCGACCAGCGCCTGCAGGTGCGCGCGCCGGTGGGCAGCGTCGCGCCGCGCCCTGGCGACCTGACGCTGCAGGCCGCCACCGGCCAGGTAGGTGGCCATAGCTGTCTGCAACGTTCCGCCCACCGGGACACCGAGATCGACCCGGACCGCCTCCAGTTCGGCGCGCAGCGGCGGCGGGGCCAGCAGGTAGCCCGCGCGCAGCCACGGCGAGAGCACCTTCGAGAACGTGCCGACATGCACCACGCGGCTCGGGTCCAGAGACGCCAGCGCCGGCAAGGGGGCTGCTCCGTAGCGGAACTCGCCGTCGTAGTCGTCTTCGATGACGACGGCGCCCGCCTCCCGCGCCCACCGCAGCATCGCGACCCGGCGCTCCAGCGGGAGCACGCCGCCCCACGGGTACTGGTGGCTCGGCGTGACCAGCACCGCGTCGGCGCTGGCGGGGAGCTGGTCGACGAGCAGGCCGTCGTCGTCGACATCCACCGGCAGCAGCTGCGCGCCGACCCGCCGCAGGCACCGAGCGGCGGAGGGATAGCCCGGGTCTTCGACGACGACGCGCAGCGGGGCGCCGTCGGGGTGGCGCTGAGCGCGTAGAGCGTGCGCCACCAGGGCCAGGCCGTCGCTGGTGCCCGCGGTGACGACGACGCCGGCCGGGTCCGCAGCGATCCCGCGCGCAGCGCGCAAGTGCGCCGCGACCTGCTCTCGCAGCGCAGGCAGGCCGGCGAGCGGGGGTTCGCTGTCGGGGACGGCGGCGAGGACGGCGGAGCGCCAGGCGCTGCGCCAGGCGGCGTCGGCCAGGCGCGAGGCGTCGGGACGGCCCGGGCGCAGATCGGCGGCAGCGCGGACCGCCATGGGCTGCCGCGGCGCCGACCGCGCGACGGGGGGCGCGGCGGGAAGGGCACCGACGTGCGTGCTGACGCGCGTGCCGCTGCCGTGACGAGCTTCGAGGAAGCCCTCCCCCACCAGCTGCTCGTAGGCGGCGGTGACCGTGGCCCGCGAGACACCGAGCTGCTCGGCCAGGCGGCGGGTGGCAGGGACCGGACCACCGGGTGGCAGGCGGTGGTCGAGGACGGCGGCGCGCAGGGCACTCGCGAGCTGGACCTGCAGGGGCGAGCGGTCCGTGCGGTCGAGGGCGAGGGGCAGGTCGAGGTCGGTGGCGGTCCGCACGGCTCTCCTCCAGACAGGGTGCGTCCTCGCGAACAGACAGCAGTGGACTGCCCGTTAGACGCTCCAGTGGACTGATCACCCGGTCCACTCAGGGACCACTCTGCTCCTGTGACCACCCCCTCCGCCACCACCGAGCCCTCGTCGGCGCCACTCGCCCCGCTGCAGACGACCGACCGGACACGCTTCACCCGCTACGGCCACCGGCAGGTCACCGACCGCGCGGCGCTGCACGACGTGCTCGACAGCGCGCTCGTGGCGCACGTCGCCGTCGTGCGGGAGACACCCACGCCGGCCGCCGTCGTCCTGCCCATCGCCTCTGCCCGCGACGGCGAGTCCCTGCTGCTGCACGGCTCCACCGGCGGCGGGCTGCTGCGGGCCGCGACGACGGGCGCCACCGTCACGGCGACGGTGACCGTGCTCGACGGGGTCGTCTACGCCCGCACGGTGTTCGACAGCTCCATGAACTATCGCTGCGCCGTGATCTACGGCGTGCCGACGGTGGTACCGGACGACGAGAAGGAGGAGGCGCTGCGCGTGCTGTCCGAGCACCTCATGCCGGGTCGCTGGGCGGAGGTGCGCCGGCCGACGCGGCGCGAGCTGGCCGCGACGCTGGTGCTGCGGCTCCCACTGGAGGAGGCCAGCGTCAAGGTGCGGGCCGCGGGGGCGAGCGAGGACGGCGAGGAGGACCCGGCCGCGTGGGCCGGGGTGCTGCCGCTGCACACGGCAGTAGGCGCCCCCAGGACCGGGGACGACGTGCCGGCCGGCGTCCCGGTGCCTGCGAGCGTGACCACCGGTGCGCAGCGCCTCGCCGGATGGCTGCCGCCCTACCGCTGACCCGCCGGCACCCTCCCCCTCTTCTCGCACTTTCCGCGGCAAGTGCGCCACCGCGGCCGCGGGAACCGCACTTGCCGCGGAAAGTGCGAGAGGGGGTGGGCAAGGGGCGGCCTCCGGCGACGACCTCGCCGGGCACCCGTGCCCTGCTCCGCGAGCGCAGATCGGAGTTGTCTCTCCTCATCGCCACCGGCACCCCGCCGGGGCAGGGACACCGAGGAGAACGCCATGAACACCACCGCCACGTCCGCTGCAGTCGCCAGCACCGCTACCGCTCCCCGACGCGGTCTGCGCGCCCGCCTGGTCCGCGCCGGCGCCGTCGCCACTCTCCTCACCCTGCCCCTCGGCGTCGGCGGGGTCGCCCTCGCCGGGGCCGCCAGCGCCGCTCAAGCCAAGACCGTGCACACCAGCGACGGGCGGGCCATCGACGCCCTGGGCGGCAAGCACTTCGACGGCTTCGGTGAGGACGGCAGCTACGACCAGCACGCCCAGGCCGTGTGGAGCGCCGCCGGTGAGCGGTTCACCGAGACCAAGCACAACGGCTGCAACCCCTACACCTACGTCACGTCCGTGAAGAAGGCCGACCCGAAGTGCCCCGGGGCTCAGGCCAAGAACGACTGGAACAAGGACTTCCTGCGTTTCGCCCTGGCGAACTCTGGCTTCAAGACCTGGTACATGGACGACTCCGACCTGGAGTCCTACAAGGACATGGGCGTCGTGACCTCCCTCGCAGAAGACCCCGACTACGTGCCCGAAATCGGTGACGTCATCGTGTGGACCAACGGCGACGACAGCCGCTTCACCGTGGGCATCGTGCTGGAGGCCAGGAGCGCCTCCAAGGTGAAGGTGACCGTGGGCGACCTCAACGACAAGGTCACCACGAAGTGGATCAACCCTGCGACCTTCACGATCAAGGGCCAGCCCGTCGAGGGCTACATCAGCCTCGACACCCCCTGAGCCCCACACTCAGCGGCGGTGAGCCGGCGCCGACAAGCCGGTGACGAGCGACGTGCAGAAGTCCCCCGCGAGGCCTCGACCAGGGCCTCCGGGGGACTTCTGCACGTCCGGCGTCACGGACGAACCGGCCTGCTCAGACGGTGGCGGGGCCCGGGTGCAAGTCGAGGCGACGGTCGGCGAGGTAGGGGTTGTCGCGCCGACCGGTTTCGACGGCGGCGGTGTCGACGTCGGCCAGCAGCAGCGTGCTCGAGGTGACGTCACCGGGCGGCGCTGCGGCGAGCACCTGCCCGCTCGGCGCGACGATGCTGCTCCGCCCGACGAACGCCAGGTCGACCTCGCGCCCGCAGTGGTTGGCGTACGCGACGTAGACCTGGTTCTCCCACGCACGGGCCCGGATGATGACGTCCGCGACGAACGAGAACGGCTCCATCTGCGCGGTCGGCACCGTCACGAGGTGCGCCCCCGCTGCGGCGGCGGCGCGCACGGCCTCCGGGAACTCCACGTCGTAGCAGATGAGGACGGCGACCCTCACGCCCGCGACCTCGAACAGCGACACCGGCCGACTGCCCGGCACGAAGGCATCCCGCTCGTCGGGACCGAACAGGTGCGTCTTGACGTGGCGCCCGAGCAGCGTGCCGTCGGCGCCGACGAGGACGGCGGTGTTGACCACCTGCCCGTCGATGCGCTCCGGCATCCCGACGAGCAGCGCGATGCCGCGACGGCGGGCCACCTCGGCGACGGCGGGCACCAGCTCGTCGGCCGCACGGTCGGCCATCGCCGCGGTGCCCTCGACGCCGAGCTCGTAGCCCGTGAGGAACATCTCCGGCGTCAGCAGGAGCCCCGCGCCAGCGTCGGCGGCCTCCGCCGCGCGCTCGTCGAGCTCGGCGAGGTTGGCGGCGACGTCCCCGAGGACGCCGGCGGACTGCAGGAGCGCGAGGCGCAGCACGGTCACCCCGTCATCCTGCCCGGCGATGGACCCGCGAGCACAGGCGTGCGCCCGGAAACGGGCTGACACGCCCCGCCCGCGGGCGCAGTGTCAGGACCGTGGACACCGTCAGGTCCTGAAGGCCGCATCCGGCCTCCAGGACCTGACAGTGCGGCGGGAGTCAGAGCTTCTGGACGGGGGCGTAGCGCAGCAGCAGACGCTTGGTGCCCTCGCTGCGGAAGTCGACGTGGGCCATGGTCTTGTCGCCGGTGCCCTCGACGGCCACGACCGTGCCCATGCCGAAGGAGTCGTGGGTGACCCGGTCACCCACGGCCAGCGAGATGACCGGCCGCGAACCTGCTGTCCGCACCCCCGGCGTGCCCGCGAGCTTCGCCTGGGCCGAGGAGTGGCTATTGCCGTAGCCGCCGGAGTTGTACGTCGAACCGCCGCGACCACCACTGCCGCCGCCGCCCCACCCGGAGGAGCCCGACGCCTCGGCACGCTCCCAGCGGACCAGCTCGTGCGGGATCTCGTCGAGGAAGCGCGACGGCGGGAAGTACTGCGGCTGCCCCCACGCGCTGCGCGACGCGGCGCGCGAGATCCGCAGGTACTGGCGAGCGCGGGTGATGCCCACGTACGCCAGTCGCCGCTCCTCGGCCAGCTCGTCGTCGTCGGCGAGCGACCTCTGGTGCGGGAAGGTCCCGTCTTCCAGACCGGTGAGGAAGACGACGGGGAACTCCAGGCCCTTCGCGGTGTGGAGCGTCATGAGCGTGACGACTCCTGAATCTTCACCAGCCTCCTCGTCGGCACCGTCGGCCACGGCGGAGCCGGGGATCTGGTCGGCGTCGGCCACCAGCGAGACCGTCTCGAGGAAGTCGGCGAGCGTCCCCTCGGGGTTGGCCGTCTCGTACTCCGCAGCCACGGCCGAGAGCTCCGCGAGGTTCTCCACGCGGGACTCGTCCTGCGGGTCCAAGCTGGCGCGCAGCTCGGCCAGCAGCCCTGACCTGTCGAGCACCGCCTCGAGCACCGTGGACGGCCCGGCGCCGCCCTCGACGACGGTGCGCAGCTCGTCCATGAGGTCGGTGAAGCCGCGGATGCACGTCAACGACCGCGCCGCGATGCCCGGAGCCTCCCCCGCGCGCTCCAGCGCCGCCGGGAAGCCGATGCGCTCGCGGTCGGCCAGGGCCGCGACGCACGCCTCGGCGCGCTCGCCGATGCCGCGCTTGGGCACGTTGAGGATGCGCCGCAGGCTGACGACGTCGTCCGGGTTGGCCAGCGCCCGCAGGTAGGCGAGCGCGTCGCGCACCTCGCGGCGCTCGTAGAAGCGCGTGCCGCCGACCACCTTGTACGGCAGGCCGACGCGCACGAACACCTCCTCCAGCGCCCGCGACTGCGCGTTGGTGCGGTAGAAGACGGCGACGTCGCCGTAGCGCACGCCCTCGTCGTCGACGAGCCTGTCGATCTCGGAGGCGACGAAGGCGGCCTCGTCGTGCTCGGCGTCGGCGACGTACCCGACGATCTGCTCGCCCGCGCCCTCCGCCGTCCACAGGTTCTTGGGACGCCGGTCGGTGTTCTTGGCGATGACGGCGTTGGCCGCGGACAGGATCGTCTGGGTGGAGCGGTAGTTCTGCTCCAGCAGCACGGTCTTGGCGTCGGGGTAGTCCTCCTCGAACTCGACGATGTTGCGGATCGTCGCGCCGCGGAAGGCGTAGATGGACTGGTCAGCGTCGCCGACGACGGTGAGCTCGGCCTGCGGCACGCCGTCGGGCTGCCCCTCGGGTCCCCACGTCGCGCCCGGGCCGCCGACCAGCTCGCGCACCAGGGTGTACTGGGCGTGGTTGGTGTCCTGGTACTCGTCGACGAGCACGTGGCGGAACCGCCGGCGGTAGTGCTCGGCGACGGCGGGCACGCCCTGGAGCACGCGGACCGTGGTCATGATGAGGTCGTCGAAGTCGAGGGCGTTGGCCTGCCGCAGCCGTGCCTGATACAGCCCGTAGACCTCGGCGAGGATCCGCTCGGCGTGCGTGCCGTCGGCGGCCTTGGCGGCGTGTGCCTCCGGCGTGACCAGCTCGTTCTTGAGGTTGCTGATCTGCGTGGCCATGGCGCGCGGCGCATAGCGCTTCGGGTCGAGGTCAAGCTCGCGGACGACGAGCGCCAGCAGGCGGCGCGAGTCGTCGGCGTCGTAGATCGAGAAGGAGGAGCGCAGCCCGGCGCTCTCCGCCTCGCGGCGCAGGATCCGCACGCAGGCCGAGTGGAACGTGGAGACCCACATCGAGCGGACGGCAGGGCCGACCAGCCCCTCCAGCCGCTCCTTCATCTCACCGGCGGCCTTGTTCGTGAAGGTGATGGCCAGCACCTGCCCGGGCCGGGCTCCGCGGGCGGCCACGAGGTGGGCGATGCGATGCGTCAGCACCCGGGTCTTGCCCGAGCCGGCGCCGGCGACCAACAGCAGCGGCGAGCCCTCGTGGAGCACTCCCTCGCGCTGGGCGGGATTGAGGCCTTCCAGCAGGGCGGCGGGGTCGATCCGGACCACCGGCCGGTCGACGAGCACGCCGGGCCGGGCGTCGTCGGACGACGAGCCGGCAGGGGTCTGCGGGACCGGAAGGGGGAGGTCGTCGAAGAGCGTGCTCATCGTCCAAGGAGCCTACGTCCGACCACCGACACCCGGCTCCCTGCGACGGCGACCCGTGGACGCCAGCAGGGTGGCGGGCGCCCATGATCACGGTGATCATGGGCGTCCGCCGCTGCGGTCAGAGCTGGGTGATGCGGCCGGTTCCCGCCTCCGGGTACTGCGCCGCGGTCACGGTGCCCCCGAGGTCGTCGCGCAGGTACGTCTGCAGCGCCTGCTGCTGCGTGGTGGGCAGCACCTCGAAGGCCGCTCCGTCGAACGCGTCGTAGCCGTCGCTGCCGCGCAGCAGGAAGTCGATCGACGCCACGGAGATCGTGCCGTCGAGCACCCGCTGCCCGCCGACCACCACCGGTGTGCCGTCGGCCAGCGTCAGGGTCTGCACCCGCGCACCGGCCGGCGCGTCCGGGTCGGCGGTGTAGGAGAAGCCCGCCACCTGCGCAAACGACCCCGCCCCGGCACCCGCACCGTGGTCGACGGCGGCCACGAACGCCGCCACCGGCAGCTCCGGCGCCACCGCCACGAAGTTGGCGAACGGCGTGACGTCGTAGGTGTCCAGCGCGGACACGTCGCCGACGGGCAGCACGGAGTCGTTGCGGATGCCGCCCCCGTTCTGCAGCGCCACCACCGGCGGCTCGATCCCCGCTGCCTCGGCACCGGCGCGCCCGGCCGCCAGCAGCGAGTCGGCCACGAGCGAGCCCAGCCCCGTCTCCCGCGAGCGCACCGCGTCGCGCCGTCCATCCAGCGGAACCTCGCTGCGGGCCACCACCTGCGAGGCGAGTCCGTCGACGTAGGCCGCCACCGGCTCCTCCACCTCGGCGACGACGTCGGGGTCGGGCGTCACCGCGTCCGGCCCGGTGGACGTCACGGGCACCGGACGGCTGGCGACGTCGTCGACGGCCACGAGCCTGCCTTCGGCGTCGAAGTCGACCACGAGCTGACCGACGTAGCGGTACAGCCCGCTCGTGGTGACCACGGGCACCCGGGCGCCGTCGGCGGCCCCCACCACCGTCGGGTACGCCAGCGGCGCGCCCGCGGCGTCGGTGCTCACCTCGTCGCCGGGCAGCAGCGCGTCGCCCGGGGACGCCATGACTTCCCCGCCACCGGCGGACACGACGACGTCGACCCCGCGCAGCTGCGGCACGAGCGCGACCTCGTTGTCGACGTCCTGCAGGTGCGAGACGAGCACGATCTTGGTCACGCCGTCCGCCTCGAGCGCGGCGGCCTGGGCGTTGGCGATGTCGGCGAGATCCGGGTCGACGCGGACCTCACCGAGGCTCGTGAGCTCGGGCAGCTCCGGCGTCGTGAGGCCGATGACGCCGAACCGCTCCCCCGCGGACTCGACGACGGTGGACGCGACGACGGTGCCGTCATCCGCCTCGGCCTGCAGGCGGGGCTCGCCGGACAGGTCGAGGTTGGCGGCCACGAAGGGGGTCTCGTCACTGACGGCGTCGAGGTAGTCGGCGAGGAAGTCGGGCGTGAGGTCGAAGTCGTGGTTGCCGATGGCGCTGGCGTCGAAGCCCGCGGCGTCGAACGCGAGCGCGTCGTACAGCTCGCCGGTGCCGTCCAGGCGGCTCGCGTCGAGCTGGGGCCCGGGCAGGAAGAGGTCTCCGCCGGCGAGGGTGAGCACGGGGCCCCGGGCCTCCGCTGCGGCCCGCTGGCGCTCGACCAGGGAGACGAAGCGGGCGGCACCCGCCTGCTCCGCGCCGGACTCGTCGGTCTCGGGCAGGAGCGCGGACTCGAGGTCGTTGGCGTGCAGCAGGGTCAGCCGCACCCCGCCCTCGGCGGGGACGGGCGCCGGCTGCTGGGGCGCCACGGGGACGACGGGGACGACGGGTGCTGCAGTGTCAGCGGCCCAGGCTGCGCCTGCGGACCCGAGCACGAGGGCTGTGGCGGCGAGGGCGGCGGAGGCCGAGGAAGCGCGTCGCGAAGCGGTCACAAACCGGACGATACGGACATTCCCTGCGGAACGGGAAGCCGAGACCTTGACGGTTGATGACGCTTCCTTGACCATCCGTCGACACGACCACAGGGTGGCCGACTGCCCATGATCACGGTCGACAAGCCGTGATCATGGGCAGTCGGCCACCCCCGCGGCGATCAGCTGGCGACGGGCTGCCCCGCCGGCGCGCCGGAGGCACTACCGCCGCGGCGGGCACCCGGCACAGCCTTGCCCGTCGCCCACAGGCGACGCGCCTCGAAGGCGGTGTCGGGGTGGTCGGTGAAGATGCCGTCCACCCCCGCGTCGAGGAACGCCAGGTGCTCCACGAGGGCGCGCCCGGGCGCAGCGTCGGACATGCCCACCCGCAGCGACGGCGGCAGGAAGGAGTTCTCGTTGCGCAGCGTCCACACGTGCACCTCCAGGCCCGCGCGGTGCGCGTCGGCCACGAGGGGGGTCGCCGGGCCGAGGGTCCCGTCGGCGGCCACCGGCAGCACCATCTCCTTGCTGGGCGCCAGCACCTGGGCGTAGGTGGAGACCTCGCGCAGGCCCCACGGGGTGCACGCGGCACGGCCGGCGTCGTTGTCCTCGACCAGCTGCACCAGCGGCACGGTGAGGCCCTCGGCCCGCAGCCGGCGCAGGAACCCGGCCTCGAAGCACTGCAGGGCCACCGGCGCGTCGGGGGTGTCCAGACCGAGGCCGCGCAACTCGGCGATGACCATCGCCGCGATGTCGAAGCCGTCGGCGGCGTAGCGGGAGGGGTCCTTGACCTCCGCGGTGACCACGATCCGGCGGCCCAGCTCGGCCCGTAGCTGCGCGGCGAGCTCGAGCAGCTCGACGAAGGTCGGCACCTCGTAGAGGCCGTCGTAGACGGTGGTCGTGGGCCGCAGGTGCGGGCGCGGCTCCACGGCGCGCAGCGAGCGCAGCTCGGCGTAGGTGAGGTCCTCGGTGAACCAGCCGGTCACCTCCCTGCCCTCGACCACGCGCGTGCAGCGACGCGTTGCGAACTCCGGTCGGGTGGCGACGTCGGTCGAGTGCGTCACCTCGCTCTCGTGGCGCAGCACGAGCACGCCGTCGCGCGTGGGCACGAGGTCGGGCTCGATGCGGTCCGCGCCGAGGCGCGCCGCCAGCTCATAGGACGCCAGGGTGTTCTCGGGCCGGTACCCGCTGGCGCCGCGGTGTCCGATGACGGACGGGACCACGCCGACGAGCGGTGACGCGCTGCTCACGAAGACCCACTCTCCTCCCCGGACGTGGATGCCCGCGGGACAACTGATGAACAGGAGGTGCAGATGTGACGAATCCGTCTCCGCCATCGGACATCGGGCCGCCCGGCACGAGCCGCAGGTGCCCTGAGTCACCCGCTGCGCGGGCAGCGCCACCCACCAGGCCTAGGCTCCGGGGATGGACGACGGGAGGCACGCGCAGGGTCCACTGGCCATGCTGCTCGCGCGCGTGCCTCCGGAGCTGCGCGGTCGCGCGCACACGGCGCTCCTGCGCGCCTTCCGCGTCACCCCCGCGCCCATGCGCCGCGCTCTCGTGCGCGCCGGCACCCCGAGCTTCACCGTGGGGGCGGTCTGCGCCGTCGAGCACGAGGGGTCCGTGCTGTTCCTGCGCCAACCCCACCGCGGAGGCTGGTCGCTGCCGGGTGGCCTGCTCGACCGTGGCGAGGCGCCCGCGCCGGGCGTGGAGCGGGAGGTCCGCGAAGAGACCGGTCTGCGCGTCAGCGTCGGCGCTCCCGTGACGGCCCTCGTGGAGCCACGGGTGCGCCGGGTCGACATCGTCTACCGCGTGGTGGTCGCTCAGCGCCCCGAGGTGGTGCCGGGTGGTGAGGCCCGCGACTTCGCGTGGCTCACCCCCGAAGAGGCCGGTCACGACGCCGACTCCGCCACGCGATCCATCCTGGCAGGGCTCACCGCGGCACTGGCCGACGGGGCCCGCGACGGACGGCTCCTTCCCTGAGCCCTGGTCCGCCGCTCGCGGGGGTCGTGCTCGCGGCCGGGGCGGGCAGTCGGCTGCGTCCCCTCACCGACCAGCTGCCCAAGGCGCTCGTGCCGGTGGGTGGTGTGCCGCTGCTCGACGGCGCCCTGGCCCGCGTCGCTGCGGCACTCGGTGCTGCTCGCCCCACGCCACACCGGGTGGCGGTCAACGCGCACGCCCTGGCCGAGCAGATCGCCGACGCCGTGACGGGCCGGGCCCATGTCAGCCGCGAAGACCTCCTCCCGCAGCAGCAGGAGGAGGACGACGACGACGACGGACGCTCGCGCCCAGCAAAAGCTGCGCCTCCGGCGCTGCGCTCCCCAGTAGCGCCTCCGGCGCTCGGGACGGCTGGGGCGCTCGGCGCGCTGCGCGACTGGCTCGCAGGGCGCTCGGTGGTGGTGACCAACGCCGACGTGTGGATGCCCGAGGGGCCCGCGCAGCTCAGCGAGCTGGTGCGCGGCTGGGACGGCCGGCGGTGCCGCCTCCTGTGCGAGCCCGCAGCGGCCGGCGCCCGCGCAGACTTCCGCACCGCTGACGGCACGGGCGTGCGCTACCTCGGCTCCTGCGTGCTCCCGGCACACCTGGTGGCGAGGCTGCAGCCGACGCCGTCCGGCCTGTACGAGGTGCTCTGGCGCGACCTCGCCCAGCGGGACGGCGACGACAACGGCGATGACCAGGGCGGTGACGAGGGCCTCGACCTGGCCGTCGTCGCGCCCGGCGGCGCCGTCGACTGCGGCACCCCGGCGGACTACCTGCGGGCCAACCTCCTGGCCACCGGCGGTGCCAGCGCGATCAGCCCGGGGGCGGTGGTGCGCGGCACGGTGGAGCGGTGCGTCGTGTGGCCGGGGGCGGTCGTGGAGGCCGGAGAGCACCTCGTGGAGGTCGTCCGCGCGGGGACGGCGGAGCGGCCGCTCACGGTGGACGCTGCGGAACCCGTCACCCGACCGGTCACCGAGCCGCCGCGAGACAGCAGCACCTAACCTCCCCCCATGGCAGTACCCGCCTCCGGTGAGCAGCACGAGATCAGCGCCGGTGCGCTGCGGGCGGTGGTCACCGAGGTCGGCGGCGCGCTGCGCTCCTTCACCGACGACGGGCGCGACCTCGTCGTCCCGTTCGACCTGGCCTCGCCCCGCAGGCACTACCGCGGCTCCGTGCTCGCGCCGTGGCCCAACCGCACCGGCGACGGGCGCTGGGCCTGGCAGGGCACCGAGCAGCAGCTGGCGCTCACGGAGCCGGACCGCTCCTGCGCCCTCCACGGCCTGGTGTGCTGGCAACCCTGGGACCTGGTGGAACGGTCCATCGACTCCGTCGTCCTGACCACCACGGTCTGGCCGCAGACCGGTTACCCGGGCCACCTGGAGCTACGCGTCAGCTACCGCCTCGTCGAGGAGGGGCCCGATGCGGGCCTGACATGGGAGCTGGAGGCGACGGGCATCGGCGAGGTCCCCGCGCCCTACGGCTCCTCGATCCACCCGTACGTCGTCGCCGGGCCAGGCCGCGTGGACGACTGGACCTTCGAGCTGTCCGCCGATGCCGCCCTCGCGGTCGACCCCGAGCGCCTGCTGCCGGTCCTCGACGACGACGGCCGCGAGCAGCTGCGCCCTGTCGACAGCACCGACCTCGACTTCCGCGGTGGCGCGCCACTGCGCGGGCGTTCCATCGACGACGCGTACGCGCAGCTGTCCGGCCCGAGCGCCGGCACCGCCCGGGTGCTCACCGCCGACGGCACCGGCGTCGCCATCCACTGGGACCCGCAGGACTGCCCCTGGGTGCAGGTGCACACCGCCGACCGACCCGAGCCCGAGGACGACAGGGTGGGGCTGGCCGTGGAGCCCATGACCTGCCCGCCGGACGCCCTGCGGACGGGCACGGACCTGCGCGTGCTGGAGCGCGGCCAGAGCACCCGCTCGTGGTGGCGCATCGAACCGCTGCGCGGGACGGGCGCCGGCACCAGAGGCGGCGCCGGCAGCGAGACGCTGGGGCTGACCGGGCCGTGAGCGCATCGGTCCCGGACGTCCCCGCCGCACCCCCACCCCACCCTGCGGTGGGCTCGCGCAGCCTGCGGCTGCTCGTGGCGGCTGCGGCCGTCGTCGTCGTCATCGCCGGTCTGAGGGCCTTCTCCGGCAGCATCGGGCCGGCGTTCCTGGCGCTCGTCCTCGTGATCGTGGTGCACCCGCTGGGCGCGAGGATCCAGCGGCTCGGCGCCTCGCCGTGGGTGCCGCAATGGGTGGCGACGTGGACCGGGGTCGCGGCGAACCTCGTGGTGGTCTACCTCATCGTCGCGGCGCTGGCGGCGTCGCTGGCGTGGGCGGCGGTAGAGCTGGCCACCACGCTGCCGCAGTACGTAGACCAGCTCATCGAGCTGCGCGACGAGTTCCTCGCGTTCATCACCGGGCTCGGCTTCGACCAGGCCGAGCTCATCCGGATGATCAACAGCGCCAACCCGTACGACCTCCTGGGGTACGCGCAGACGCTGGTGTCGGGGCTCGCCTCGGGTCTGACCGACTTCGCGTTCGTCCTGCTGCTGCTGTTCTTCCTCGTGCTCGACGCCGCGCCCTTCCCCAAGCTCCTCGACCAGGCCTCCGAGCTGCACCGCGACGCCGTGGAGTCGATCCGGACCTTCGCCTCCGGCACGCGCCGCTACCTCGTGGTCTCCACGGTGTTCGGGGCCATCGTCGCGGTGCTCGACGTCGTGGCGCTGGTGTGGCTCGGGGTGCCGCTGGCGCTGCTGTGGGGTCTGGTCTCGTTCGTCACCAACTACGTCGCCAACATCGGCTTCCTGCTGGGCGTGGCTCCACCGGCGCTGCTGGCACTGCTGGCCAACGGCCCGGAGAACGCCCTGCTCGTGATCGTCATCTACACGGCCATCAACGTGGTGATCCAGGGCCTCATCCAGCCGAAGATCGTCGGGAACGCCGTGGGCCTGTCGGCCACGCTGACGTTCCTGTCGGTGGTGTTCTGGGGCTTCGTGCTGGGTGGGCTCGGGGCGCTCCTCGCGGTGCCGCTGAGCCTGCTCGCCCGCGCCGTGCTCATCGACGCCGACCCGCGCGCCCGCTGGATGCTGCCGCTGGTCGCCGGGAGCACGCGCGGAGTCCCCGTGCGCAGGCCTTCGCTGCCGCACGTCCACCTGCCCCACGTCCACAGGCCGCACCTGCCGCAGCGTCACCCCTCGCCGGCGCCCGTCCCCGTCACCACGTCGACGACGGGCACCGCAGCGTCCGCCCCAGCTGCGCCCACGCCTGTCGAGCGTGATGAGCCGGTCGAGTATCCCGATGGGGTCGAGCTCTCCGAGCCGGGGGAGCAGCCCAGCCCGACGTGGGCCGCTGCCGAGTGGACCGGGCGTCCCGGCGAGCAGAGCTGGCCGCCGGACCAGCCTGCGGCTCCCGAGGAGCCGACGGGCCGTCGCGCAGCCCTGGCGCGGCGCCTGCGCTCGGCCGCCGGCCGCCGCCCCCGCTGATCCCCACCCACCGCCGCCCCATCCGACGAGATTCCGCCCCATCCGACGAGATTCCGCCCCATCAGGCCTTCCGATGGGGCGGGATTTCGTCACAAGGGGCAGGAAGCCGATCGAAGGGGCGGAAGGCGGGGTTGATCAGCGGCGTGGCTTGCCCGCAGCGAGGGCTTCAGCGGCCTGGGCGACGCGGCTGGCGCGCGTGTCGGCCTTCTTGGCCTCTTCCACCCAGCGCACCCACTCCTTGCGATGGCTGGGCGCGAGCCCCTCGAAGAAGGCGGTGGCCCCCGCGGCCGCCACGGCGGTGGCGAGGTCTTCGGGGACAGCGAGCGGCGCAGGCTCAGACGCCACCGCCAGCTCGACGTCGATCTCGTCACCCGCGGCGAGACCCGCAGCGGTGCGAAGCTCGGAGGACAGCGGGATCATCACGGCGCCGCCCATCGAGCCCGGCGTTGTCGTCCACGTGTAGGGCAGGGTCGACCCGTCAGCCCGCGCCACGGTCACCTGGAGCAGCGGCCGCTTGCCCGCCCCGAGAGCGTCCAGGACGTCGGCCGGTACCTCGATGCCGGTGGCGTTGCCTCGCGGGTTGAGGACGGCGGCGCGGTATTTCACGCCGCGCATGCTCCCCGGCTCGGCGGGCCGCCGTCCAGACCCAAGCCTCCCTCAAAGCCGGCAGGTCTGGACGGCGAGGACGCGCGGCCTGTCAGGCAGTCAGTCCTTCGGCAGGCCGCGGCTGCGGCCCCACGCCTCCGCGGCTTCACTGGCCACCACGACGGCGGCCGTCACGGACAGCACCGCGGGCCACGCGCCGATGCGCTTGGCCAGCGGGTGCGAACCGCCCATCGCCGCGGTGTAGATCGCTCCGAGGACTGCCGCGCCGACCGGGCCGGTGCTCTTCGTCCACTGGCGCCCGCACCACGTGCCGGCCAGGCCGAACAGCGTGCCGCCGATCTCGCGCTTGGTGGCGCGGGCCACGGCGAAGCCGCCGATGAGGCCGGCGGCCGCCACGACGGACGGACGCAGCAGCAGTCCGCCGCTGCTCGTCAACGGGAATGTCTTCTCGCTCATCAGATGCTCACTCCCACTCGATGGTGCCCGGCGGCTTGCTCGTCACATCGAGCACCACGCGGTTGACCTCGGCGACCTCGTTGGTGATGCGCGTGGAGATCCTGGCTAGCACGTCGTAGGGCATGCGGGTCCAGTCCGCCGTCATGGCGTCCTCGCTGCTCACGGGCCGCAGCACGATCGGGTGCCCGTAGGTGCGCCCGTCACCCTGGACGCCGACGGAGCGGACGTCGGCGAGGAGCACCACGGGGCACTGCCAGATGGTGGAGTCGAGGCCGGCGGCGGTGAGCTCCTCGCGGGCGATCGCATCGGCGGTGCGGAGGATCTCGAGCCGCTGCTGAGTCACCTCGCCGATGATGCGGATGCCCAGACCGGGGCCGGGGAACGGCTGGCGCCCGACGATCTCGGCGGGCAGCCCCAGCTCGGCGCCGACGGCGCGGACCTCGTCCTTGAACAGCGCCCGCAGCGGCTCGACCAGCTCGAACTGCAGGTCGTCAGGGAGGCCCCCGACGTTGTGGTGGCTCTTGATGTTCGCAGCACCCTCGCCGCCACCCGACTCGACGACGTCGGGGTAAAGCGTCCCTTGCACCAGGAAGCGCACCTCGCCGTCGCCGTCGCCACCCGCCGCTGACGCCGCGGCGTCAGCGACCACCTCACGCGCAGCGGCCTCGAAGGCACGGATGAACTCCCGGCCGATGGCCTTGCGCTTGGCCTCGGGGTCGGTGACGCCCGCGAGCGCCGCGAGGAACGCCTCGGAGGCGTCCCAGACCTTGAGGTTGACGCCGGTGGCGGCGACGAAGTCGCGTTCGACCTGCTCGGCCTCACCGGCGCGCAGTAGGCCGTGGTCGACGAACACGCAGGTCAGCTGGTCGCCGACGGCCTTCTGGACGAGGGCGGCGGCGACGGCGGAGTCGACCCCGCCCGAGAGGCCGCAGATGACGCGGCCGCTGCCGACCTGAGCGCGGATGAGCTCGACCTGCTCGTCGATGATGCTGCCGGGCGTCCAGTCGGCCGGGACGCCCGCGCCGCGGCGCAGGAAGTTCTCGAGCACCTGCTGGCCGAAGCTGGAGTGGGCCACCTCGGGGTGCCACTGCACGCCGTAGAGGCGGCGCTCGTCGTCTTCGAACGCGGCGACCTCGGCACCGGCGCTCTGGGCGACCACGGAGAAGCCCTCGGGTGCGGCCGTGACCGCGTCACCGTGGGACATCCACACGCTCTGCTCGGCGGGCTGACCGTCCAGCAGCGTCGACCCCTCGGTGGAGGCGCGGAGCTGGGTGCCGCCGTACTCGCGCAGCCCGGTCTTGGCGACCGTCCCGCCGAGCGCTGACGCCATGGCCTGGAACCCGTAGCAGATGCCCAGCACGGGCACGCCGGCCTCGAAGAGGGCCGGGTCGACCTGGGGGGCGCCGTCGGCGTACACCGACGACGGGCCGCCGGAGAGGATGACGGCGGCCGGCTCCTTGGCGAGGATCTCCTCGACGGACGCGGTGCTCGGGACCACCTCGGAGTACGCATCCGCCTCGCGCACGCGGCGCGCGATGAGCTGGGCGTACTGGGCGCCGTAGTCGACCACGAGCACCGGACGGTGCTTGGCCTCGGCCGCGACCTCCGCGGGCGGTGTGGCAGCGGTCTGGTCGGTCACGCAGAAGCTCCAGGGGTCGAGGGCACGGAGGGGCCGGAGCGGCCGGCGCGCACATCGGCGACCACGCGGCGTTCCGCCCAGAACGACAGCAACGGCACCACGCCGCACAGCACGAGCACGACGAGGCGACCCAGTGGCCAGCGGAGCTTGCTCCACAGGTCGGCCACGGTGATGAGGTAGACGAAGTACACCCAGCCGTGGACGTAGGAGATGACGTCCCACGCGGAGTCGCGCCCGCCGAGGAAGCCGTACTTGACCACCATCTCCAGGCACAGCAGCAGGAGCATGACGCCGGTGGCGAGCGCGAAGATCCGGTAACGCGTCAGGGAGGCGCCCGGATCGCGGTGCACCCGAGGCGCCTGGCGGGCGTTGGCACTCCCGGATCGCTGGCCGGTGCCGCTCACCGGTGCGCCTGGGGGGTGTCGGGCTGGGTCAGCTGTCGGGCGTCGGGCACCGTGACATCCTCCCAGGCCCGCAAGCCCCCTCGCGTCGCGTGGGGGTCGGTCGGGTGCTCCGCAGCAGCTCCCGCGCGGCCGCCGTCGTCGCCGTCGTCGTCCTGATCACCCTCACCGCGGGTCTCGAGCGCTGCGAGGCGCTGGTCCTCGAGCTCGTCGTGGTGGCGATCCTTGACGATCTTGCCCCAGAGCACCAGGGCGAACGCCGCGAAGAGCCACCACTGGAAGGCGTAGGAGAGGTTCTGCGGGTCGAGCCGCGGCACGGGGGCCTCACTGGGGACGGCGGTCAGCGCACCACCCGAACTCAGCGCACCTCCCGAACTACTGGCCGGCTCACGTGACGGCACGGACCCGGCGTCGGCCAGGAGGAAGCCTGTGTAGAGCCGGCCCGGCCAGACGTTGACGAGATCACCGGAGCTCACCGCGCGCAGCTCGCCATCGGGGTCGAGACCTGCGGGCTCCTCGGAGATCATGAGTCGCCCGGTGATCTCGACGGCGCCGCTCGGCGCGGCCGGCAAAGGCTGCCCGGCGGGGAGCCAGCCCAGCACCACGGGGAGCAGACCCCCACTGGAGCTCTCGGTCAGGGCTGCGACCACCCAGCTGCCGTCGCGACCGTCGAGCTGGCGGTCAGGCGCCTGCTCAAGGGGCAGGTCGGCCCAGGTGCCGCTGACACGGACCCGCTGGTGGTCGGCGTGGCCGGTGAAGTCCGAGGCGGGCTGCAGCACGTCGCCGATGGGCACCACAGTCTCGGTGGGCGAGATGCGCGCGTGCGCCTGGGAGCGTCCCAGCTGCCACTCCCCCAGCACGGAGAAGAGCACCGCGGCGCTGAGCATGAGCGCGAGGAGGCCCAGGTTGGCGGGTCTCAAGGCCGTGCGCAGCACCCCTCCAGGCTACGGCGAGCACGAGCCTGCCCTGGCACGCCCGACGCTCTCCGTGATCATGGGCGTTGTGCACGGCGAGTGCGCACAACCCCCATGATCACGGAAGGGGTCCGGGTCAGTCGTCGTCGTCATCCACCCAGTTCAGGGTGCGCTCGACGGCCTTGCCCCACTTGCGGTAGTACCGATCAGCGACGGCGCGCTCCATCGCGGGCTCCCACCGCTTGTCCTCGGCCCACTGGGCGGTCAGCTCGTCCTCGTCGGCCCAGAAGCCCACCGCCAAGCCCGCCGCGTAGGCAGCACCGAGCGCCGTGGTCTCGGCGATCTTCGGGCGCACCACCGGCACGCCCAGCACGTCCGCCTGGAACTGCATGAGCAGCTCGTTGGCAATCATGCCGCCGTCCACGCGGAGCTCGGTGAGGTCGACGCCGGAGTCGGCGTTCATCGCCTCGAGCACCTCGCGGGTCTGGAACGCCGTGGCCTCCAGCACGGCGCGGGCCAGGTGGCCGCGGTTGACGTACCGGGTCAGCCCGACGATGGCGCCGCGGGCGTCCGAACGCCAGTGCGGCGCGAACAGACCCGAGAACGCCGGCACGAAGTAGCAGCCGCCGTTGTCGTCCACCGACTTCGCCACCGCCTCGATCTCGGCGGCACCGCCGATGAGGCGCAGGTTGTCGCGCACCCACTGCACCAGCGAGCCGGTGACGGCGATCGAGCCCTCGAGCGCGTAGACGGGCTTGCGGTCACCGATCTGGTAGCACAGCGTGGTGAGCAGGCCGTTCTTGCTGGCCACAGCCTCTTCGCCGGTGTTGAGGAGCATGAAGTTGCCGGTGCCGTAGGTGTTCTTGGCCATGCCCTTGCTGAAGCAGACCTGTCCGAAGGTCGCGGCCTGCTGGTCTCCCAGCGACCCGGCGATCGGCACGCCCGCGAGCAGCCCCTGGGCCCGGGCCTTGCCGTACACCTCGGAGTTGGACACGATCCGCGGCAGCATCGAGACCGGGATGGTCATCTCCGCGGCGATGTCCTGGTCCCAGCTCAGCGTCGCGAGGTCCATGAGCATGGTCCGGGAGGCGTTGGACACGTCGGTGATGTGCAGGCCGCCGTCCACCCCGCCGGTCATGTTCCAGATCAGCCAGGTCTCGATGGTGCCCATGAGCAGGTCACCGGCCTCGGCCTTCGCGCGGGCCCCGTCGACGTTGTCGAGGATCCACTTCACCTTGGGCCCGGCGAAGTACGTGGCGAGCGGCAGACCCACGCGGTCCTTGTACCGCTCGGCTCCGCCACCGAGCTCGCCCAGCTCTCGCACGATCTTGTCGGTGCGGGTGTCCTGCCAGACGATGGCGTTGTAGACCGGCTTGCCGGTGGTGCGGTCCCACACGACGGCGGTCTCGCGCTGGTTGGTGATGCCGACGGCGGCGATGTCGCCCGAGCTGACGTTGCCCTTGCCCAGGGCCTGCCCGACCACCTCGCGGGTGTTGGACCAGATCTCCTCGGCGTTGTGCTCCACCCAGCCGGCCCTGGGGAAGATCTGCTCGTGCTCCTTCTGCCCTACGGCCACGACCTTTCCGTCGTGGTCGAACAGCATGCAGCGGGTGCTCGTGGTGCCCTGGTCGATGGCGGCGATGACACTGGCCACGGTGGGGTTCCTCCTGGTGCGTCGTTGCAGGTGAGTGGGAGTGGATCTGTACTAACAGGTGGCTCAGAAGGCGCGGGCCACCAGCCCGGCGAGGACACCGCCGATGACGGGGCCGACCACCGGCACCCACGCGTAGCCCCAGTCGCTGGAGCCCTTGTGCTTGATGGGCAGCAGCGCGTGGGCGACACGCGGCGCGAGGTCGCGGGCGGGGTTGATCGCGTAGCCGGTGGGGCCGCCGAGGGAGGCACCGATGCCGACGACGAGCAGCGCCACGTTGAGCGGGCCGACCTGCGTGGGCGTGTTGCCGAACTGGAGGATCACGTAGACGAGGGCGAAGGTGCCGATGACCTCGGTGACCACGTTCCAGCCGTAGCTGCGGATGGCCGGGCCGGTGGAGAACGTCCCGAGAATGGCGCCGGCGTCCTCCTCGGCGTCGTAGTGCTTGCGGTAGGCGGCCCAGGCGAGCACGGCTCCGATGAACGCGCCGATGAACTCCCCGGCGAGGTACACGACGGTGCTGGCGAAGGTCACCGGGACGTCGGGGGCGTAGGTCTCCGACCCCGAGGCGAGCAGCCCGAGGGTGACGGCCGGGTTGAGGTGGGCACCGGAGCGCCAGGCCACGAAGACGCCGATGAACACCGCCAGGCCCCAGCCGAAGCTGATGAGCAACCAGTCGGCGCCGCGGCCCTTGGTGCGGGCCAGCAGCACGTTGGCGACCACGCCCACGCCGAAGAGGATGAGCATGGCGGTGCCGAAGACCTCGGAAAAGAACACGTTGGTGAGTGACACGGTCGGACCTCTCTGTCCGGGGAAGGCGTTCGGTGTGACCCGCACCGCATCCGGTGCGAGGCTGTTCTGTCAGTAGCTCTCAGTGCTAGCCGGTGATCGTCGAATGAACGCTGCTGCCAGGCACCCTCCTGCGTTCAGCCGCCGACGGCCACCGGAAGCGGCCTGATCTCCGGAGCGCGCAGCCGGGCCCGCTCTGCGGAGGCGTCGTCGGGCTCCACCTCGGCGGCCCGCTCGGCAGCGACCCGCTCCAGATAGGTGCCCACCTCCTGCTCGACCCGCTCGGCGGTCCAGCCCAGCGGCCCCGCCATGAGTTCGGCTGCGGCGCGGGCCGCAGCGGTACCGCGGTCGGCCCGCTCGTAGGAGAGGCGAGTGCGGCGAGTGAGCACGTCCTCGAGGTGCAGCGCACCCTCGTGGGTGGCCGCGTAGACGACCTCCGCGCGCAGGTGGTCCTCCGCGCCCTCCAGCGGCTGTCCGAGGGACGGGTCGGCGTCGACGAGCGCGAGCACCTCGTCGACGAGCGACCCGTAGCGGTGCAGGAGGTGCTCCACCCGCTCCTCGCTCCAGCCGCGCGCGGCAGCCAGACGGTGGCGCTGGTTCCAGCGGACGGCGTAGCCGTCGGCGCCGGCCAGCGGCAGGTGCTCGGTGATCGAGGCCGGCACCTCACCGCTGGGGTCCCCCGGGGCGCGGTCGGCCAGGGCAACGTCGACGACGTCGCGGGCCATCACCCGGTACGTCGTGTACTTGCCGCCGGCGATGACGGTCAGGCCGGGGCGCACCGTGGCGGTGGTGTGCTCGCGGGAGACCTTCGTGGTGGCCGACCCGTCGGAGGCGACCGGCTGGATGAGCGGACGCAGCCCGGTGTAGACACCGAGGACGTCGTCGCGGGTCAGCGGCCTGCGCAGCACCGCGTTGGCGTGCTGGAGCAGGTAGTCGACGTCGGCGGCGCTGGCCACCGGGTGGTCCTTGGCGAGGTCCCACGGGGTGTCGGTGGTGCCGATCACCCAGTGCGTGCGCCACGGGATGATGAACAGCACGCTCTTCTCGGTCTTGAGGATGAAGCCGTCGTCACCGGCCACGGCCTCCCTCGGGATGACGATGTGCACGCCCTTGGACGCCCGCACCTGCAGGCCCTGCGCGCGGAACAGCTCCTGGGTCTCCTCGGTCCACACGCCGGTGGCACCGATGACGTGCCGGGCGCGCACGGTCAGGTCGCGGCCGGTCTCGAGGTCGACGGCGGTGACGCCGGCCACGCGGCCGCCTTCCTCCAGGTACCCGGTGACCCTGACCCGGCTGGCCGCGGCGACGCCGTGGCCGACCGCGGTACGGACGAGCACCTCGACGAAGCGGGCGTCGTCGACCTTGGCGTCCCAGTAGCGGATGGCGCCGACGGCGACGTCGGGGCGCAGCGACGGGGCCACCCGCGCCAGCGCACTGTGCGAGAGGTGGCGATGCAGCGGCACCCCGCGACCGCCGATGCGGCCCAGGACGCCAGCCAGCACGTCGTACAGGGCGATACCCGCGCCGACGTAGCAGCGCTCCCAGACGCGGTGCTGCAGCGGGTAGAGGAACGGCACGGGGTGCACCAGGTGCGGGGCGAGCCGCCCGACGAGCAGCCCGCGCTCGTGCAGCGCCTCCTTGACCAGGGCGAAGTCGAGCATCTCCAGGTAGCGCAGGCCACCATGCACGAGCTTGCTGGCGCGGCTGGAGGTGCCGGAGGCCCAGTCGCGCTGCTCGAGCAGGCCGACGGTGAGGCCTCGGCTGGCGGCGTCGAGGGCCGCGCCGGCGCCGGTCACACCACCGCCGATGACGAGGACGTCGAGCTCCTCCGCGGTCAGGCGCTCCAGGGCGCGGTCGCGGGCAGCCGGCGAGAGCGCCGTGGTGGAGGACGTCATGGTCAGGCCTCTCGGTCGGGGGCCGCCCACGTCGGCGGCCCGTCTCCGTTCGCCCCGACTCTGGCTCCCTCAGTCCCCGTGAGGCAATCTTCTGCACAGACGTGCACACTCCGGCCGCCGCCCTGCGGAGGCCCCATACCGGCGAGGAGGGATGCGGTGCCCGACGTCGAACGCCTCGAGCGCGTCGCACGGAAGTACTACGTCAACAGGGAAACCATGGAGTCGATCGCCACCGCGGAAGGGGTATCGCGCTCCACCGTCTCACGTCTTCTCGACGCAGCCCGCGCCGCCGGTGTCGTGTCCATCCAGGTGGTCCCTGTGCACGGACGTGCATCGGCGATGGAGCAGGAGATCACCGCTCGGCACGGTGTCTCAGCCCGGGTGGTCCCCCTCCCGGACGGCGTCAGCGCCGTCGAGCGGCTCCACCACGTGGCCCGCACCACCGGCCGCGTGCTCGACACCGCGGTGGGCGCCGGGATGATCGTCGGGGTCGCCTGGGGGACGACGACGAGCGCCGTCAGCGAGCACCTGCTCGCCCGCCCGCTGGCCGACGTCCAGGTGGTGCAACTCAACGGCGCCATGAACACCCACAGCAGCGGCGTCGGCTACGGCACCGACGTGCTCGGCAGGTTCGCCGCCGCCTGGGACGCTCAGCTGCACCTCTTCCCGGTGCCGGCGTTCTTCGACCACGTGGAGACCCGGCAGGCGATGTGGCGCGAGCGGAGCGTCCAGCGCGTGCTGCGCCTCCAGCACGCCGCCGACGTCGCCGTGTTCGGCATCGGCGCCTTCGGTGGGGCGGTGCCCAGCCGTGTGTGGGCGGAGGGCTACCTCACCGGCGCGGACCGCGCGGCCCTGGCCGCCACCGCCGTCGGCGACGTCTGCACCGTGTTCCTGCGCGCTGACGGCTCCTGGGAAGGCGTGCCCCTCAACGACCGCTCCTCCGGACCGGTGCCGCCGGTGCTGCGCCGCATCCCGCGACGCGTCTGCGCGGTCGCCGACGAGCACAAGGTGCCCGGTCTCCTCGCGGCGCTGGCGGCGGGGCTGGTCACCGACCTCGTCCTCGACGAGCGGACGGCGCGCGAGCTGCTGCTGGTGCGCACGGTCCCGCGCCGCGCCACGTGACGCGCTGAGCCACCTGACGGGCGATGGAGCATGGTCGAGGTCCGGCCCCTGCGGGGTGGGCTGACCTGCACCCCGCAGGGGCCGGACCTACGCTGAACCGCAGCGGGACGGTGCGCCCCACGGGCCGCCGTCCTGAAAGACCGAGGGCGCGAGGGAGCGGATCGTCATGACGGCTGCGACGCAGGACAGCACGCTGGGTCCGGAGTACCGCGAGCGAGCCTGGAAGGCCCTGGGCGAGGCACCGTTCGACGTGCTGGTCATCGGCGGTGGGGTGACCGGGGCAGGGGTCGCGCTCGACGCCGCCACCCGCGGCCTGCGCACGGCCGTGGTGGAACAGCGCGACTGGGCCTCCGGCACCTCCTCACGCTCGTCCAAGCTCTTCCACGGCGGCCTGCGCTACCTGGAGCAGCTGAACTTCTCGCTGGTGCGCGAGGCACTCAAGGAGCGCGAGCTCATGCTCACGCGCATCTGCCCGCACCTGGTCAAGCCGGTCTCGTTCCTCTACCCGCTCAACCACCGGATCTGGGAGCGGCCGTACATGGCGGCCGGCCTGACCATGTACGACACCATGGGCGGCGCCCGCTCGGTGCCGGGCTTCAAGAGCCTCACCCGCCGAGGCGCGCTGCGCCTGGCGCCGGGCCTCAAGCCCGACGCGTTCGTCGGGGCGATGCGCTACTACGACGCCCAGGCCGACGACGCCCGCCACACCCTCGCCGTCGTGAGGACCGCAGCCCACTACGGCGCCGTCGTGCGCAACAGCACCGAGGTGGTCGCGCTGCTCCACGAGGGAGACCGCATCGTCGGGGCCACCGTGCGCGACGTCGAGACGGGCCAGACCACCGACATCCGCGCCACCGTCGTCATCAACTGCACCGGTGTGTGGACCGACGACATGCAGCACCTCGCCGGCGGCCGCGGGCGGTTCCGGGTGCGCGCCTCCAAGGGCGTGCACATCGTCGTCCCCCGCGACAGGTTCGCCTCCGAGACCGGGCTCATCCTGCGCACGGAGAAGTCCGTGCTGTTCTTCATCCCGTGGGGAACCCGGTGGATCATCGGGACGACGGACACCGACTGGTCCCTCGACAGGGCCCACCCGGCGGCCACCCGCGCCGACATCGACTACATCCTCGAGCACGCCAACACCGTGCTGCGCACCCCGCTGACCAGGGACGACGTCCGCGGTGTGTACGCCGGGCTGCGCCCGCTGCTCGCGGGTGAGTCCGAGGGCACCAGCTCGCTGTCGCGCGAGCACGCCGTCGCGCGCCCGCAGCCGGGGCTGGTCTCCATCGCGGGCGGCAAGTACACGACGTACCGCGTCATGGCGGCCGACGCCGTCGACGCCGCCAAGGCCGACCTCGGCTCCCACGTGCCGCCCTCGGTCACCGAGCACGTGCCGCTGCTGGGAGCGGATGGCTACCACGCCCTGGTCAACCAGGTGCCGTCACTGGCGCGGCGCTACCGCGTGCCGGAGCACCGGGTACTCCACCTGCTCAACCGGTACGGCTCGGAGACGCTCGAGCTGCTCGACCTGGGCCGGGAGACGCCTGACCTGCTCGAGCCGCTCGAGGGTGCCGAGGACTACCTGCGCGTGGAGATCCTCTACGCGGCCACCCACGAGGGGGCGCTCCACCTCGACGACCTGCTCGCCCGCCGCACCCGGATGTCCATCGAGTACGGGCACCGCGGCGTGGGCTCGGCGCAGGCGGTGGCCGACCTGGTGGCGCCCGTCCTCGGGTGGGACGCCGAGCGGATCGCCGAGGAGGTCCGCAGCTACACCGAGCGCGTGGCCGCCGAGCGGGCCAGCCAGGAGCTCCCCGACGACGAAGCCGCCGACGCCGCCCGCCGCGAGGCCCCCGACTCCCGGCCGTTGGTCAGCGCGTCAAAGCCTCGCCCCTGAAGCCCTGTCCCTGGAGCCCTGTCCCTGGAGCCACCCGGCGATCAGGTCGGCTGGTAGGGACTGACGACGACCTCGACGCGCTGGAACTCCTTGAGGTCGGAGTAGCCGGTGGTCGCCATGGCCCGGCGTAGCGCGCCGAGCAGGTTGCTCGTGCCGTCCGGGGTGGTGCCCGGGCCGAGGAGGATCTCTTCCAGCGACCCGACGGTGCCCACCCGCACCCGGCGGCCGCGCGGCAGGTCGGGGTGGTGCGCCTCGGGCCCCCAGTGCCAGCCGCGGCCGGGAGCCTCGGTGGCGCGGGCCAGGGCTGCGCCGAGCATCACAGCGTCGGCGCCGCAGGCGACGGCCTTGACGACGTCGCCGGAGCGGCCCATGCCGCCGTCGGCGATGACGTGCACGTACCGGCCGCCGGACTCGTCGAGGTAGTCGCGGCGGGCGGCGGCGACGTCGGCGATGGCCGTGGCCATCGGGGCGTGGATGCCCAGCGCACCGCGCGTGGTGTGCGCGGCGCCCCCGCCGAAGCCCACGAGCACACCCGCGGCGCCGGTGCGCATGAGGTGGAGCGCCGCGGTGTAGCTGGCGGCGCCGCCGACGACGACCGGCACCTCGAGCTCGTAGATGAACTGCTTGAGGTTGAGCGGCGCGTCGGCGCCGCTGGCGGCGACGTGCTCGGCGGAGACGGTGGTGCCACGGATCACGAAGAGGTCGACCCCGGCGTCCACCACGGTCTTCCACAGCTGGGCGGTGCGCTGGGGAGAGAGCGCCCCGGCCACCACGACGCCCGCGTCACGCACCTGCTTGAGCCGCAGCGCCACGAGCTCGGGGTCGATGGGGGCGCTGTAGATCTCCTGCATGCGCCGCGTGGTCGCCGGGGAGCCGGTGGGGACGTCGTCCTCCATCGCGGCCACCTCGGCCAGCAGGGGCTCCGGGTCTTCGTAGCGGGTCCACAGACCTTCGAGGTCGAGCACACCGAGGCCGCCGAGCTTGCCGATGGCGATGGCGGTGGCAGGGCTGACCACCGAGTCCATCGGGGCCGAGAGCACCGGCAGCGCGAAGTGGTACGCGTCGATCTGCCAGGACACGCTGACCAGCTCGGGGTCGCGGGTGCGGCGACTGGGGACGACGGCGATGTCGTCGAGGGAGAAGGCGCGCCGGCCGCGCTTGCCGCGACCGATCTCGATCTCGTAGGCCATGGGTGCTCCTGTCAGTGGTGCAGCTGGTCAGTAGGCGGTGCGACCGCTCAGCGACCGCTGTAGTTGGGCGCTTCGAGCACCATCTGGACGTCGTGGGGGTGGCTTTCCTTGAGCCCCGCCGAGGTGATGCGCACGAAGCGACCGCGTTCCTTGAGCTCGGGCACGGTGGCGGCACCGGTGTAGAACATCGACTGCCGCAGGCCGCCCACGAGCTGGTGCGCGACGGCCGCGAGCGGGCCGCGGTAGGGCACCTGGCCCTCGATGCCCTCGGGCACGAACTGCTCGGCGGCGGCGACGTCGTTCTGGAAGTAGCGGTCCTTGGAGAAGCCACGGCCACCGGAGCGCGTCTGCTGGGCGCCGAGCGACCCCATGCCGCGGTAGGACTTGTACTGCTTGCCGTTGATGAAGACGAGCTCGCCCGGGCTCTCGTCGCAGCCGGCCAGCAGGGAGCCGAGCATCACGGTGTCGGCGCCGGCCACGAGGGCCTTGGCGATGTCACCGGAGTACTGCAGGCCGCCGTCGCCGATGACGGGCACGCCCGCGGGGCGGCACGCCGCGGCGGCCTCGGCGATGGCGGTCACCTGCGGCACGCCGACGCCGGCGACGACGCGCGTGGTGCAGATCGAGCCCGGACCGACGCCCACCTTGACGCCGTCGACCCCGGCTTCGACGAGCGCCGCGGCAGCGGCGCGGGTGGCGACGTTGCCGCCGACGACGTCGACGTGGGCGGCGGCGGGCTCCGCCTTGAGCGCGGCCACCATCTCCAGGACGGCGCGGGAGTGGCCGTGGGCCATGTCGACGACGAGCACGTCGACCCCGGCCTCGACGAGCAGCATCGCGCGCTTCCAGGCGCCGTCGAAGATGCCCATGGCGGCGGCCACGCGCAAGCGGCCGGCGTCGTCCTTGGTGGCCAGCGGGTACTGCTCGCGCTTGGTGAAGTCCTTGACGGTGATCAGGCCCCGCAGGCGGCCCTCGCCGTCGACCAGGGGCAGCTTCTCGATCTTGTGCTTGGCCAGCAGCGCGATGGCCTCGTCCGGGGAGGTGCCCACGGGCGCGGTGACCAGCGGCATCCGCGTCATGACCTCACCGGCGGTGCGGGTGCGGTCGGTCTCGAAGCGCAGGTCGCGGTTGGTGACGATGCCGAGGAGGTGCGAGCCCTCGTCGACCACGGGCACGCCGGAGATGCGGTAGCGGGCACACAGCCCGTCGACCTCGTCGAGGGTGGTCTCCGGCCCGCAGACCACCGGGTCGGTGACCATGCCCGACTCGGACCGCTTCACCAGGTCGACCTGGTTGGCCTGCTCCTCCGGGGAGAGGTTGCGGTGCAGCACGCCCAGGCCACCCTGGCGCGCCATGGCGATGGCCATGCGCGACTCGGTGACGGTGTCCATCGCCGAGCTGAGCAGCGGGACGGCCACCTCGACGCGCTTGGACACGCGGGAGGCGGTGTTCGCGGCACTCGGGACGACGTCGCTCTGCGCCGGCAGGAGCAGGACGTCGTCGAAGGTGAGGCCGAGGCCGTCGAGCGGGAGGGCTGAGGCACCGAGAAGGCTGTCGTCGGACGGCACCCATCGATCGTAGTTGCCGCCAGGACCTCCTTCTCACGCGTCGGTCTGGGCACAGGAGCCCGGAGGACGCAGCGACGGCCCGGCACCCCGAGGGGTGCCGGGCCGTCGCGCCGGGTGGAGCCCGGTGGAGCGTGGGGTCAGCGGAGCGTGAGGTCAGTGGACCATCCCGAGGCGGAAGCCCTTCGCGACGGCCTGGGCGCGGTCGGCGGCGTCCAGCTTGCGGAACAGGCGCCGCGCGTGGGTCTTCACCGTGTCCTCGGAGAGGAAGAGCTGCTTGCCGATCTCGGCGTTGCTGCGGCCCTCGCCCATGCCGGTCAGCACCTGCAGCTCGCGCTCGGTGAGCGCGGGCGCGGCACCGGGCTCGGTGCGGCGTGCGCCACGCCCCCGGACGCCGCTGTCGCTCATGGCGCCGATGACGGCGGCGACGAGCTCCGAGCGGGTCGCGTCCTTGACCACGTAGCCGCGGGCACCCGCGGCGACGGCACGAGCGACGCCTTCGACGTCCTCCGCCACGGTGAGCATGAGCACACCGGCTCCAGGGTGGCGGGCCAGCAGCCTGCGGGCCGCCTCCACGCCCCCGATGCCGGGCATGCGCACGTCCAGAAGGACCAGCGCGGGGCGCTCCACGGGCCACCGGGAGAGGACTTCCTCGCCCGAGCTGGCACCGACCACGCGGCCCACCCCGGCCACGCCTGCCACAGCCCGCCGCAGGTTCTCACGAACCAGCGGTGAGTCATCGCAGACCATCACCGTCGCCGTCGCAGACACCGTTCCACCTCCATGTGCGCCGACCCGAGCAGCCGGCTGTCCTGAAGGAGTCATCGGCACGCCCCAGGCCGACCTGAGACCTGAAGCGGTGGCACGTGCGGGCGTTCGGGTGAATCCGGCGGACGTCACCCGGCCGCACCAGACGAGGCGAACCACGCCATCGCTGCTCATCGGCGATCGAGCGGGTAGTTCAGGGTTCGGTGGCCTCGAGGAGGACGTCGAGCGCTTCCGACAGGGCGGGGGCTCGCAGAGCGGTGCGGCCCTCGGGGACGGCGGCCCACGCCCACCCGGCGCCCGAGAGCACCAGCCGCGCGGGGTGCCGCAGCCGCGGGAGCGGTCCGAGCTGGGCCGCGGCGTCCTGGACGGAGCGCTCGGCGTGGACGAGGACGGCAGCCGGGCCGGTGCGCCGCACCGCGGCTGCCACGGCCTCGCGGGGCAGCCCCGGCGAGAGCACCCAGGGGCGCACGCCGTTGGCGGCGACGGCCGCGGCGAGCACGTGCAGGGGCAGCGGGTCGATCTCGCCCTCGGCCGCGGCGAGCAGGACGACGGCGGTGGTGCGCTCCGGCGGACGTCGCAGCGCGCGCAGCGCCTCGAGGGTGGCCGCGGTGAGCAGCACCTCGGAGTCGACCCCGGGGCCGGTGGCCTCCCAGCGGTGCCCGAGAGCTTGGCGGGCGGGCTCGATGACCTCCTCCCAGGCACGCAGCGGGCCCTTGGCGCTGCACGCGGCGAGCACGGCGGCCGCGGCTCCGGGTGCATCGCCGGCGAGCACGGCCCGTTGGAGTGCTCCCTGCCCCGCGGGCGAAGGGCGGCGGGTCAGGGGCGTGCGGTCAGCCGGGAGCACGGCGCTCCAGACGCCGAGCTCCGCGGCGAGCAGGGCGGCCGCCGGGGCGTCCGAGGGGGCGGCCGCGGCGTCGTCGACGTCCTCCCCGCCGAGGTCGTCCGAGCCGTCACCGGCCGATGCGGCCACGGCCAGCGCCGCCTCGCTCGGGTCGGTGTTCAGCGCCGTGGCGGCGGCCGTCACGGGCGGGACACCTTCGAGCGTGAGGCGGCGCATCACGACCAGGCGGGCGAGGTCCTCCGGGGTGTAGCGGCGGTGCGAGCCCGATTCGTGCTCGCTGGGGCCCAGCCCGTAGCGGCGGGCCCACGTCCGCAGCGTCGCCGGGGCGACGCCGAGGCGACGCGCCGCCGCCGCGACACCCAGCGACACGCCCGAGGGGGCGGCGTGGGGAGTGGGCACCCCGTCAGTGTGGTCGGGTGGCGTGGGCGTCGCCACCGCGCCCCCCACTCAGCTCTCCCCCGACTCTCCATCGACGGCGCATGAGGTGTCGCGCGACGACACGGCGTGATGCGGGTGTCACTCGAACAACCCAGTCCGAGGTGCTTGAACAACCTTTGAAGCGGTTGTAGTGTCATCAACATCGAGTCGAGAGCGACCGACGGGCCGCTCTGACCAGGGGGTACCCCAGAGACAGCGGATCTACACCCGCTGCGCCATGAAGGCACCCTCCCGCTCCGTCACCACGTGCACCGCCCCAATCACCTGAGCACCACGCGAACCCCGGAGGACCCCATGGCCGAGATCTCCCGCCTGCCCGGCCCCGTCGCCGACATCTGGGAGTGGCAGCTGCAGGGCTCGTGCCGCGAGCACGACACCAACCTGTTCTTCCACCCCGAGGGCGAGCGTGGCCCGGCGCGCCGCAACCGCGACGCCGCCGCCGTCGCCATCTGCGCCGCCTGCCCCGTCGTGGAGGACTGCCGCCAGCACGCCCTCACCGTCCGGGAGCCGTACGGCGTGTGGGGTGGCCTCACCGAAGACGACCGCGAGCGCATCTACGCCGCCCAGCGCTCCCGCCGCACCCCGAACCCGGTGGTGGCCGAGACCCGCATCGCCGAGGTCGGCTGACCACAGACCCCGCACCAGCGCGACGCAGCGCACGACGAAGGCCCCGGACCTGCAGGTCCGGGGCCTTCGTCGTTGCTCAGTCGTTCGACCGAGCGGTCAGCTCAGTGGCTGTGCCCGTGGCCGGCGGCCGCGGGGGCCTCCTCCTCGGGCTTCTCCACCACGAGCGTGTCGGTGGTGAGCACCATCGACGCGATCGAGGCGGCGTTGCGCAGCGCGGAGCGCGTGACCTTCACCGGGTCGATGACGCCCGCGGCAACAAGGTCGACGTACTGGCCGGTCGCGGCGTTGAGGCCGTAGCCGGCGTCCAGGCCGCGCACCTTCTCGACGGCCACGTAGCCCTCGAGGCCGGCGTTCTCGGCGATCCAGCGCAGCGGCTCGGCGGCAGCGCGGCGCACGATCTGTGCACCCGTGGCCTCGTCACCGGTGAGCTCGAGGGCGTCGATGGCGGAGACGGCCTGGATGAGGGCGGAGCCGCCGCCGGCGACGATGCCCTCCTCGATGGCCGCGCGGGTCGCCGAGACGGCGTCCTCGATGCGGTGCTTCTTCTCCTTGAGCTCCACCTCGGTGGCGGCGCCGACCTTGATGACGCAGACACCGCCGGCCAGCTTGGCCAGGCGCTCCTGCAGCTTCTCGCGGTCCCAGTCGGAGTCGGTGTTCTCGATCTCGGCCTTGACCTGGCGGACGCGGTCGGCCACGGCCGCCTCGTCGCCGCCGCCGTCGATGATCGTGGTGTCGTCCTTGGTGATGACGACGCGACGCGCGGAGCCGAGGATCTCCAGGCCCACCTGGTCCAGCTTGAGGCCGACCTCGGGGCTGACCACCTGGGCGCCGGTGAGGATGGCGATGTCCTGCAGGATCGCCTTGCGGCGGTCACCGAAGGCCGGGGCCTTGACGGCGGCGGCGGTGAAGGTGCCACGGATCTTGTTCACGACGAGCGTGGACAGCGCCTCGCCGTCGACGTCCTCGGCGATGATGAACAGCGGCTTGGAGGTCTGCAGGACCTTCTCCAGCAGCGGCAGCAGCTCCTGGACGGAGCTGATCTTGCCCTGCGAGAGCAGCACGTGCGCGTCCTCGAGGACGGCCTCCATGCGCTCGGAGTCGGTGACGAAGTAGGGCGAGATGTAGCCCTTGTCGAACTGCATGCCCTCGGTGAAGTCGAGCTCGAGGTTCATCGAGCTGGACTCCTCGACGGTGATGACGCCGTCCTTGCCGACCTTGTCGAAGGCGTCGGCGAGCAGGTCACCCACGGAGGAGTCCTGCGCGGAGATGGTGGCGACCTGGGCGATCTCAGCCTTGTCGTCGATCTCGCGGGCGGTGGCGAGCAGCTTCTCGGAGACCGCGTCGACGGCCTTGTCAATGCCGCGCTTCAGCCCCGACGGGCTGGCGCCGGCGGCGACGTTACGCAGGCCCTCCTTGACCATGGCCTGCGCGAGCACCGTGGCGGTGGTCGTTCCGTCACCGGCGACGTCGTTGGTCTTGGTGGCGACCTCCTTGGCGAGCTGGGCGCCGAGGTTCTCGTACGGGTCGTCCAGCTCCACCTCACGGGCGATGGTGACGCCGTCGTTGGTGATGGTGGGGGCGCCCCACTTCTTGTCGATGACCACGTTGCGGCCCTTGGGGCCGAGGGTCACCTTCACGGCGTTCGCGAGGGCGTCGACACCGCGCTCGAGGGCGCGGCGGGCGTTCTCGTCGAACTGCAGCTGCTTGGCCATGTCCTACTTCCTGATGGCTTCCTGGGTGGCTTCCTGGTGACGTACTGCTGACGCTCTGGGTCAGGGACGACGAACGCCCCGGGGCCCCCGCCGTCCGGCGGTGGGGCCGCCGGGGCGAGCCGTGATCAGAGGTCGATCAGAGGTTCAGTGAGCGCTGTCGAGTCGCTCAGGCGACGACGGCGAGCACGTCGCGCGCCGAGAGCACGAGCAGCTCCTGGCCGCCGTACTTCACCTCGGTGCCGCCGTACTTGGAGTAGATGACCTTGTCGCCGACCTTGACGTCGAGCGGCACACGGTTGCCGTTGTCGTCGACGCGGCCCGGGCCCACGCTCAGGACCTCGCCCTCCTGGGGCTTCTCCTTGGCGGTGTCCGGGATGACCAGACCGGACGCGGTGGTCTGCTCGGCGTCGAGGGGCTTGACGACGATGCGGTCCTCGAGCGGCTTGATGGAGACCGACACGGGCGGACCTCCCCTTCGCTGATGGTGCGGAACGGACGGATGCGCGCGCCGGGGGGCCAGGGCGTCGTCGCGGGTGCCGCTCCGACCTCGGGCGCTGGCACTCTCACAGGGAGAGTGCCAAGAAGGACAGTAGTGAGGCCGTCAGCACTCGGTCAACCCGAGTGCCAGCTCACCCCACCGCCAACACCCGCCCCCTCGCCCGGTCAGACCAGCGAGCAGACGGTCTTGACCTCCAGGTAGCCCGCCAGGCCCTCCATCCCGTTCTCCACGCCCCACCCCGACGTGCGGCGACCGCCCTTCACCAGCTCCGGGGAGAACACGGAGTGGCAGTTCACCCACACCGTGCCGGCACGCACGCCGTCGACCACACGCTGCGCGGTGCGCAGGTCAGTGGTCCACACGCTGGCGGCCAGTCCGTAGTCGGTGTCGTTGGCGGCGGCGAGCACCTCCTCGACGTCGTCGAAGGCTTCGACCACGACCACCGGCCCGAAGACCTCCTCCCGCACGAGCGGCGAGGCCGGGTCCGCCCCCACCACCACCGTCGGGGCGAAGAAGCACCCGCCGCCGGAGGCGTCGGCCACGGGTCCTCCGGTGCCCACCACCTGTGCCCCGGCGACCACGCCGTCAGCCAGCCGCTGCGCCACCCGCGCGGCGTGCGCGGGACTGGCCAGGGGGCCGAGCTGGGAGCCCGGGTGCAGGCCGTGCCCCAGCGGGGTCGTGGCCGCGAGCGCCGCCAGCGCCTCGACGAAGGCGTCGTGCGCGCGCCGCTCCACGTAGACCCGTGATCCCGCGACGCACACCTGCCCCGAGTTCGCGAAGATCCCCCGCGCGACGCCGGGCACCGCGGAAGTCATCTCAGCGTCGGCCATGACGACGGCGGGCGACTTGCCTCCCAGCTCGAGCGTAAGCCGTGGCAGGTGCCCGCCGGGGCGCCCCGCGGAACGCACGATGGCGCGGCCGGTCGCCGTCGACCCGGTGAAGGCGACCTTGTCGACACCTTCGTGCTCCGCGAGCGCCGCCCCGACCGTGCCGCCGCCGGTCAGCAGCGACACCACCCCGCGCGGCAACCCCGCCTCGTCGAGCGCCTGCACGACGAGCTGCACGAGCCGCACGGACGTCAGCGGGGTGTCCTCGGCGGGCTTGAGGACGACGACGCAGCCCGCCGCGAGCGCCGGCGCCACCTTCATCGCCGCCATGAGCAGCGGGGAGTTCCAGGGGGTGATCGCCGCGACCACGCCCACGGGCTCCAGCACGGTGCTCGCGACGAGGCGCGTCCCCGGCGCCGCGTAGGGGGGCAGCGGCGCTGAGGGCCGGAAAGTGGTGCCGGTGACCTTGGTGGCCGCCCCGGCGAAGTAGCGGAACTGCTCTACGGCGCCCGCCACCTCACCACGCGCGGTGGCGAGGGTCTTGCCCTGGTCGAGGACCTCCAGCTGCGCGAGCTCCTCGGCGTGCTCGGCGAGCAGGTCGGCCACCCGCCACAGCAACCGGCCGCGGGCTGAGGGGGTGGCTGCCCACCAGGCGCCGGGGCGGTGGTCGTCGAGGACGGCGCGGGCCGCGACGACGGCCGGACCCACGTCCGCGGCGGAGGCCTCGGCCACCTCGGCGAGCTCCGCACCGGTGGCCGGGTCGCGGGTGGTCCGGCGCTCCCCGGTCGCGGCGGGGCGCCACTCCCCCGCGGTGAACAGGCCCGCCGGCTCGGCGCTCCAGGCGTCCAGCAGCGCCCCTACCGGCGCGGACACCGCTCCGGTGGGCGGCCGGCCGCCGTCGACGAGATCGTTGGGCCGAGACACGGGCACGGCGCTCACCACGCCACGTCGGGCAGACCGTGCTCGGCCACCCACGCCTCGCGGCGCGCGAAGAGGCCGGGCGCGGTGGCGCGGGCCTCGTCGACAAGTTCGCCGAGGTCGGCGTTCACCAGCGCTCCGTCGCGGACGACGGCGGCGCCGTCCACCCAGACGTGGTCGACGTCGGAGCCGCGCACGGCGTGGACGAGGTTGTGGTGGACGTTGAGCAGCGGCCCGGAGGTGACCAGCGGCGTCATCCGCGGGGTGCGCGAGCGCACGGCCACGACGTCCGCCTTCTTGCCCACCTCCAGCGAGCCCAGGTCTGCCTCGCGCCCCAGCGCTCGGGCGCCGCCGGTGGTGCCGAGCGCGAAGGCGTCCCAGCTGGGCAGTGCGGCGGCGTCGAGGTCGCGCAGCTTGGCGAGCAGCGACGCCGTCTTCAGCTCCTCGAACATGTCGAGGTTGTTGTTCTCCTTCTCGCCGTCGGTGCCGAGGCCCACGGCCACGCCGGCCGCGAGAAGCTCGCGCACGCGCGCGGTGCCACTGGCCAGCTTCATGTTGCTGACGGGGTTGTGCACCACGCCGACGCCGCGGTCGGCCAGCAGGGAGATCTCGTCGTCGTCGAGCCAGATCGCGTGGGCGAGCACGGTGCGCGGGGCGTCGAGCATCCCCAGCTGCTCCAGCGCACGCACCGGGCGCGCGCCGTAGCGCCGCTCGAACTCGGCGACCTCCTCCGCCGACTCGCTGCAGTGCGTGTAGAGCCCGGTGCCGAGGTCCTGCGCCATCGCCACCGCACGCCGCTGCGCGGCCTCGACGACGTAGAAGGGGTGCTCCAGCCCCACCCACACCTCGACCCGGCCGCCGGCGGCGCCGTGGTGATCGGCGGCCAGTCGCTCGACGTCGTCGAGGGTGTCGAAGAAGTGGTGCTTCGGGTGCTCCGCGGCGTACGGGACCGCGACGAGCCGGTTGCCGAGCAGCTGCGCCGAGCGCGAGCCCCCGGCGAGGAACCGCCACATGTCGACGACGGTGGTGGTGCCCGCCAGCAGACCCTCGGCGTAGCAGAGGCGGGTGGCCACCTCAGCCTCGTGCGCGGTGAGCACGCGGTGCATGGGGTCGATGTGCACGCGCAGCCACTCCCACACCGGCAGCTCCTCCGCGGTGCCCCGCAGCAGGCCCGAATGGTGGTGGGCGTTGACCAGGCCGGGCATGAGCAGGTGGTCGGGTAGGTCCTCGACGACGACGCCGGGGTGTTCCGCCGTCACGGCGGCCACGACGTCAGCGCGCGGGCCGACGGCGGTGATGCGGTCTGCGTGCAGCGCCACGGCGCCGTCGGCGATGACCGTGCGCGCAGCATCTCCCACGACGACGACGCCCGCCGCCAGGACGCGCGGCTCCCCGCCGGCCGAGGTGCTGACCTGCGCCGTGACCGACCCCGTCACCGACGCACCGCCCACGGCACGAGCAGGTCCGCCGCGCGCTCGGCCAGCGTGACCACGGCAGCGAGCGTGTTGGCGGTGGGCACGGTCGGGAACGCGGACGCGTCGGCCACGCGCAGGCCATCGACACCGCGGACCCGCAGCTGCGCGTCGAGCACGGCGCGCTCGTCGTCGTCGCGTCCCATCGCCGCGGTGCCGCAGGCGTGGAAGAAGGTGGTGCAGGCCAGACTCATGAACTCCTCCAGGTCGGTGTCCGAGCAACTGTCGAGGCCGGGGTGCGCCGCGGGCCGGGGTGTGAGCCGCTGCGCGCCCAGAGCCGTGAAGACCGGGCCGTCAGCCAGGTCGATGACGTCGCGCAGGCCCTGGAGCAGCGCGGCGCGGTCCGCCGGGTCGGCCAGGAGCTGCGGGTGGATGTCGACGGCGCCTCCCGGCGCCACGTCGCGCACCACGAGGTGACCTCGGCTGCGCGAGCCCATGAGCCCGACCCCCAGCCCCACGAGGTGTGGATCGGACCGGTCCAGCCCGTGGGCCTCGGCGACGGCGGGGGTTGCGCACGCAGCCTGGGTGACGAAGCAGTGCAGGTCCGGGGCGTCGCTGCGGGGCTTGCCGCTGCGCCAGTTCCACACGGCCCCGCCGCCGTTGTCCCGCGTTCGACCGCGGGGCTCGGGCATCCGCAGTGTCACACCTTCGAGCAGCGGGTGGTCCTGAAGGTTCCTGCCCACGCCGCCCAGGGCGCTGACCACGGGCACGCCGAGCCGTGCGAGGTCGGCCGGGTCGCCGATGCCGGAGGCCAGCAGCAACCGCGGCGTCTCGACCGCGCCCGCGCACAGCACCACCTCGCCGCCGCTCCTCACGCCCGCGGTCACCGGCTGGCCGTCGAGGAGGTGGACGACGCCGCTCGCGCGCCCGTCACGCATCTCGAGGCGCAGCGCGGGGCTGCCCGTGAGCACCGTGAGCGAACCGCTGCCCGACACGTCCTCGAGCGGTGGGAGCTCCCGCAGGTAGGCGCGTGAGGTGCTCCACCGGCGCGACCGGACACCGCCCGCGCCGTCGTCCTCGGCCGCGGCGGTGAGCTCTGCCAGCTCGGCGAAGCCGTCCCAGCCCTGCCGCCCGGCCGCCTCCACCGCGTCGACCAGGGCCGTCGCGACGGGGTGCGGGTCGCGCGGGCGCTCGATGCGCAGCACGCGCTCGGCGCGCTCCAGGCAGGGCGCGACGTCGGCCCAGCCCCAGCCCGGCACGCCCCAGCCGTCGTAGTCGCTGGGGTGGCCGCGGTACCAGAGCATCGCGTTGGTGCTGCTGGACCCGCCGAGCACGCGCCCGCGGGGCAGCGGGATCCGCCGGCCGGCCGTCCGGGGCGACGGCGCATAGGAGACACCCCAGTCGAGCTCGCCGCCGAGCATCGCCGGCCACGCACCGGCATCGGCGACGTCCTCACGGCCGACGTCGTCGGGGCCTGCCTCCAGCAGGAGCACGGACGCGCCGCGCTCGGCCAGGCGTCGGGCCACCACGCAGCCCGCTCCCCCACCGCCGACCACCACGTAGTCGTGCGCAGCACCGCTCACGGGAGCCATCAGTGGTGCTCGCCCCTCAGTTGTGTTCACTCGGACCCATGATCGTCACGCCTTCGGTCGCCTCGACGTGCCGCACGAACCGGTAGGTGTCCTCGCGCCCGTCGGAGTGCTTGCGACGGACCACGGGATGGCCCGCCGCGGCGTGCCCCTCGGGCGAGGTGTCGACCTTGGCGACGACGACGTGCGGCGCGGCCTGGTCCGCGAGGCCTGCGGCGCACGCCGCGGCGAACGCTTCGACGTCGCGCACCGTGCTGGCGTGCACCACCCCGGCGCCCCGGGCGATGGCGGCCAGGTCGACCGTCCCGGACGACGTGTGGGTGCGCGGCCCGCCGATCGACTGGTACCGCTCGTTGTCCCACACCACCACGAGGAGGTTGCCGGGCTGCTCGTTGCCCAGCGTGGCCAGCACGCCCAGGTTGAAGAGCAGGCCGCCGTCGGTGTCGAGGGAGACCACGCGCCGGTGCGGCAGTCCCAGCGCCAACCCGAGGGCCTGCGGCGTGACGCACCCCAGCTGCTGCTGGAACAGGCTGGCCTCGCGCAGGTGTGGCGCGGCCGTATACCACTCGTCGACGGCGCCGCCGAGGGAGAGCACCACCAGCTCGTCCGTCAGGAGCGCCGCGAGCGCTTCCATCGCGGAGTACCGCGTCATCGCGGAGGCCGGTGGGCGGACCACGGGGCCTGAATTGCTGGTTGGGCTGCTCGTCGGCGTGCTCATCGAACCGCTCATCGAACCGTGCTCCCGCCGAGCACGACCGCCGAGTGCTGGTAGGCCGAGTACGACCATTCGTACGCGTCGACCACGGCCTGCTCGATGCCCGCCTCCTCGCGCACCACGCGGTAGGGGATGCGCAGCGCCGCGAGCATCGGCTCCATCGTGATCCCGTGCGGAACGGCCCACCAGTTGTTCTCGCCCAGCTCCCCGCGGTAACTCATGATCATGACGACGGGGATGCCCGAGCCCAACCCCATCCGCGCCAGCGGCTCGGCGGCCGCCCGCAGCCCGGAGTTCTCCATGCACAGCACCGCGCGCTTGCCCGACAGGAACACCCCGCCGCAGATGGCGGCGCCCTCGCCCTCGTTGGTGCAGGGGACGGTGCGGATACCGGGGTGCGCGTCCAGAGCCGGGTAGAGGGGCTTGAGCAGCGAGTCGGGCAGGTAGCTGGCGAGGGTGACGCCGGCGCGCTCCAGCCCGGCGATCACCGCCTGCACGGCGGTCGGGGTCATCTGTCTCCTCGGGTCTGAGGTCTGGGGTCTGGGGTCTGGGGTCGGAGGTCTGGGTGGCTTGGCGATCGGTGGGTGGCAGTCAGAACTCGGCGAGGTGGCCGCGCAGCGTGCCGGCCGTGTAGCGGGTACGCACCAGGCCGCGCCGCTGCAGCACGGGGACGAGGCCCTCGGTGACCTGGACGACGTAGTGACGCGAGAGCCGGTGGAACGGCGTCGTGATGAGGAAGCCGTCACCGCCGACCTGCTCGGCCGCCGCCTCGAGCTGGTCGGCGACGTGCTCGGGGGTGCCGACGAGGTCGAGGGAGGAGTTGGTGCCCGCGTCGGCGGCGAGCTCCCGCAGCGGCTTGGGGCTGGGACGCCCCTCCGCATCGACCTGGGCGAACTTGACCAGGGTGCCCAGTGACCCACGGGCCGACCCCGCCAGCAACTGCTCAGGAGGGGGTAGCGGCGCGTCGGGGTCGAGAGCGGTGAGGTCCACGCCGGTGTAGGCGCTGAACTTCGCCAGCGTCGTCGCGAGCGCCGTCGGGTGGGCGGCAGAGCGCGCCAGCGCCGCGCGGGCCTCGCCCTCGGTCTCGCCGAGCACGGGAGCCACGAGAAAGAGCACGCGGAGGTCGTCGGGGTCTCGGCCTGCGTCGACCGCGCGGCGGCGCACGTCGTCGCGGACCTCCTTCATGGCCGCGGGGCCGTTCGCCACGGCCAGCACGAGGTCGGCGTTGCGCGCGGCGAAGGCGCGCCCCGTGGGCGAACCGCCGGCCTGGCAGTACAGGGGCCGGCCCTGCGGGGAGCGCACCGTGGTGAGGGGTCCGGCCACCGGGTAGCGCGGTCCGGTGGCGTGGACGGCGTGCACGCGGGTGTGGTCGGCGTAGGTGTGGGTGGTGCGGTCCATGACGACGGCGTCGGGGTCCCAGCTGTCCAGCAGCGCGCTGACGACGTCGACGTGCTCCTGCGCCCCGGCGTACCGCTCGTCGCGCTCGGGCAGCGCCGGCAGCCCGGCGTTGCGTGCTTCGGCGTCGTCGGTGCTCGTGACGATGTTCCACCCCGTCCGCCCACCGGAGAGCGAGTCGAGCGTCGAGAGCAACCTGGCCACCAGGAACGGCGGGTACAGCAGCGTCGAAAGCGTGGTGACCACACCCAGGTGCTGGGTGGCCGCCGCCATGAGCGCGGACAGCGGCGCGGGGTCGTGGCGCGGGGCACGCACGCCGGTGCGCAGCAGCAGCTCGCGCGTGCCACCGGCTTCGGCGGACACCGCCAGGGAGTCCTCCAGGAGCACGAGGTCGAAGCAAGCCCGTTCCAGCGCGCGGGCGAGGTCGGTGTGGAAGGCGCCGTCCCAGGGGCTGCCGCCGGCGGAGGCGAAGGGGGCGTCCCACTCGTCGGGTCCGAAGTAGGTGAACCACCCGAGGTGGAAGGGCCTGGCCACCGCTGCTCTCTCCCCGTCCGCGTGCCACCCGCCGTGGGCTGCACGCCGTCCGACCACCGGCCCTCGCACCCGGTGGCGGAACAGCACCCGTCGGCCGCGGGAGCGGTCGGGGCGGCGCAGGGGAGCTGCGCGTCGCCGATGGTGCACGTCACGGACGCGGCATGGGTTGCGTCCGTGTTACGGGTGCGGTGACAGGTGCGGTGGGACGTCACGGCGTCTGCTGCGAGGATCGACGCGTGCCGCAGGGACCCGCCGACGCGTCGTCGTCCCCGTCGTCGTCCTCATCCTCTTCGTCGTCGGCAGCGGCGAGCGTCGCGCCGCTGCTGCGCCCCGAGGGATGGGCGCTGCTGGAGGCGCTGCCGCCCTACACCGGGCCCGACGCGGCGATGGCCCTCGGCGAGCGGCTACGCGCCGAGGGCGCCCCGGCGCAGGTGGTCGCGGCCGCGCTGACGCAGTCGCGGCTGCGCGCGCGGGCCGAGGCGAAGTTCGGGCCGTTCGCTGCCGGGATGCTCTTCACGGCCGAGGGCTTGGAGCAGGCGACCCGCCTGCAGGTGGCAGCCCACCACGCGCGGCGCTTCCGCGACGCGGGCTGCACCCGCGTCGCCGATCTCGGCTGCGGCATCGGCGGTGACGCCATGGCTCTGGCCTCCCTTGGCCTGGGGGTGCTCGCCGTCGACAGGGACGAGGCCACCGCCGCCGTCGCCACCGTCAACCTGCGGCACTGGCAGGACGCACGAGTACTGAATGCCGATGTGCTCGACGTGCTGGGCCGACTGGGTGAGGACAGGGACGACGGCGATGACGTGGGCCGCATCGACGGCGCGTGGCTCGACCCGGCCCGCCGCACGGCCTCGGGGCGGCGGGTGCTGGACCCGCACCACGCCTCGCCGCCGTGGAGCGCGGTGCTCGACGTCGCCCGTCGTGTGCCCGCCACCGGGGTGAAGCTCGCGCCGGGCGTCGCGCGCGACATCGCGGCCGGGTCGGGGTTGTCCGCCGAGGTGCAGTGGGTCTCCGTCGACGGCGACGTCGTCGAGGCCACGTGCTGGTTCGGCCCGCTCGCGCGCCCCGGCACCGCGGCCAGCGCTCTCGTGCTGCGCTCGCCCGAGCGCGGCGGCTCCATCACCCTCGTCGACGACGAGGGCCTGCAGACCCCGCCCGCCGTCGGCTCGCCCGCCGAGCTCGGCACCTACCTCTACGACCCCGACGGCGCCGTCGTGCGCTCGGGCCTGGTGGGCCAGGTGGCCGCGCTCGTCGACGGGTCGCTGCTCGACCCGACCATCGCGTACGTCACCTCCGAGCGGCTCGTGGCCACGCCGCTGGCGCGCGCGTTCGCGGTGGAGGAGGTGTGGCCGTTCGGGCTGAAGGCCCTGCGCACCCGCCTGCGCGACCGCGGCGTCGGCGCGGTGGAGGTGCTCAAGCGGGGCAGCGCCGTCGACGTCGAGCAGCTGCGCCGGTCCCTACGTCTGGAGGGCACGCGACAGGCGACGCTCGTACTGACGCGCATCGCGGGGCGTCAGCACGTGCTGCTGTGCCGCCCCGCCTCGCCCGTCGCCTGATCGTGACCCGGCCGCAACGCTGGAAACAGCTCCGTAACACCACCGTCCTCCCAGCGACGCATACCGCTCCTAGCGTCCCGGCTCGTTGACCGCGGGCTGCCCGCTCGCGGTTGTTCCCCCCGCAGCGCGGATGCACCGCGAGCGCCACTGACCCGGGAGGCCCCGTGCCGTCGATCGACCCCCACCACCAGCAGCTGGTCCGCAACGCGCTGGCGCGTCGCTCCTTCCTGCGGATGGCCGGACTCGCCGGCCTGGGCGTTGCCGGTGCCAGCGCCCTCGCGGCGTGCGGCGGATCGTCGGACGAAGCGCCCTCCAGCGGCGGCACCAGCGGTGGCGCAGCCAACTACGGCGAGCTCGCCATCCAGCTCTCGTGGATCAAGAACATCGAGTTCGCCGGTGAGTACTTCGCCGATAGCAAGGGCTACTTCAAGGACGCGGGCTTCTCCAGCGTCAACCTCATCGCCGGTGGCGCCGCGGGCACCAGCGCCGAAGCCGCTGTCACCACCGGCAAGGCGCTCGTGGGCCTGTCGGCTCCCACGCTGACCGCACCGGCCATCAACGAGGGCGCCCCCCTGAAGATCATCGGTGCGACGTTCCAGAAGAACGCGTTCTGCATCGTCTCGCTCGCCTCCAACCCGATCGCCGACCCGGCGGCGATGAAGGGCAAGAAGATCGGCGTGCAGTCCGGCGGCAACGAGCAGATCTTCTCCGGCCTGCTCAAGGCCAACAACATCGACCCGAGCTCGCTGACCATCGTCCCGGTCCAGTACGACCCGACCGTCGTCACCACCGGCGAGGTCGACGGCTTCATGGCGTACGTCACCAACGAGCCGATCCTGCTCAAGGGCAAGGGCTTCGACACCGTCGAGTTCCTCTTCGCCGACCACGGCCTGCCGCTCGTCACGGAGACGTTCACCGTCGCGCAGGAGACCATCGAGAAGGACCGCGACAAGCTCAAGGCGTTCCTCAAGGCCGAGATCCTCGGGTGGACCGACGCGCTCAACAATCCCGCGGAAGGCGCCAAGCTCGCGGTGGAGACCTACGGCAAGGACCTCAACCTCAACCTCGAGGAGCAGATCGAGGAGATCAACGCGCAGGCCACCCTCATCGTCTCGGAGGACACGGTGAAGAACGGCCTGTTCACGATGACCGACGAGCTCATCGACATCAACATCAAGTCCCTGGAGACCGCCGGTACCTCGATCACGGCGGAGAAGCTTTTCGACCTCTCGCTGCTCAAGGAGGTCTACTCCGAGGACCCGTCGCTGATCACGGGCCCGACCCTGACGCCCGAGGCCGCGTCGGCAGCCGCCACCTCCTGACCCACCACCCCCGCGGCGGCCGGACCTCCGGCCGTCGCGGGGGCGCCCACCCGGGAAGGGACCCGCATGGACGCAGCCCTGCTGCCCAAGGCCGAGCTCCACGTGCACGTCGAGGGCACCCTGGAGCCCGAGCTCGTCGTGGAGCTCGCTCGACGCCACCGCGTGGCGTTGCCCACCGCTGACCCCGAGCTGCTGCGGGCGGCGCGCCACTTCACCGATCTTCAGTCGTTCCTCGACCAGTACTACGACGCGGCGGAGCTGCTGCGCACCGAGCAGGACTTCCACGACCTCATGGCCGCCTACCTGGCGCGCGCCGAGCGGGCCGGCGTGCGCCGCGCCGAGGTCTTCCTCGACCCTCAGCACCACACCGGTCGCGGTGTCCCGCTGGAAGCCGTGTTCGGCGGCCTGAGTGCCGCGGCCGCGGCCAGCCCCGTCTCCGTGGACCTCATCCCGTGCTTCCTGCGTCATCTCGGCCCGGACGCGGCGCTGGAGGCGCTGCGCACCTGGCTCCCTTACCGGGAGCACTTCATCGGCGTCGGCCTGGACTCCACGGAGATCGGCAATCCGCCCGCCGCCTACGCCCCCGCCTACGCCCTGGCCGCCGCCGAGGGCCTGCACCGCACCGCGCACGTCGGCGAGGAGGGCACCTCGGCGGACGTCGCGGAGGCCCTCGACACCCTCGGCATCGAGCGGCTCGACCACGGCAACCACGCCCTGGACGACGTCGAGGTCGTGGCCCGGCTGCGCGACGCGGGCACGCCCCTGACCGTGTGCCCGCTGAGCAACGTGGCACTGCGCGTCGTCGACGACCTCACCGCCCACCCGCTGCCCGCCATGCTCGACGCGGGCCTCGTCGTGACCGTCAACAGCGACGACCCTGCCTACTTCGGTGGCTATGTCGACGACAATTTCCGCGCCCTGCGTGATGTGGTGGGCCTCACCGACGCCCAGCTGACCCAGCTGGCGATCGCCTCGTTCGACGCCAGCTTCGCGGAGCCCGCCGCCCGGGCCACCTGGCGCTCCGAGGTGCTCGCGGCAGCCTTGATCCCGTGACCGCTCCACGGGGCGCCCCGACGCACGCCCCGGCAGACCTGCCCCACCCCGACCACCGAGGAGCACCGTGACCACTCAGTCCACTCCCGCGACCACGACGACGGCGGACCCCGCCCGCGGCGGCGCCCCCGGCAGGACGGGGCTCGACATCCGCGGCCTCACCAAGACCTTCACCTCGGGCCGGCGCACCGTGACGGCCCTCGACAACGCCAACCTGACCACCCCGCAGGGCTCGTTCCTGTCGCTGCTGGGCCCCTCCGGCTGCGGCAAGTCGACGGTGCTGCGGATCCTGGCAGGCCTGGAAGACGCGACGTCGGGCCAGGCGCTGGTCAACGGCCTCACGCCGCTGGAGGTGCGGCGCCAGCACAAGCTCGGCATCGCCTTCCAGGACTCGGCGCTCCTGCCGTGGCGCAGCGTGGCCTCCAACATCAAGCTGCCGCTCGAGGTGGCGGGCGTGAAGCCTGACCAGGCCTACGTCGACGAGCTCATCGAGCTCGTCGGCCTCAAGGGCTTCGAGAAGGCCAAGCCGGGGCAGCTGTCCGGCGGTATGCGCCAGCGCGTCTCCATCGCCCGCGCGCTCGTGGTGAGGCCCGAGGTGCTGCTGCTCGACGAGCCGTTCGGGGCACTGGACGACATGACCCGCCAGCGACTCAACCTCGAGCTGCTGCGCATCTGGACCGAGAAGCCCGCCACCACGCTCATGGTCACGCACGGCATCGCCGAGGCGGTGTTCCTGTCGGACATCGTCGCGGTGATGAGCCCCCGCCCGGGCCGCGTGCTCGAGGTCGTGCCGATCGACCTGCCGCGTCCGCGGACCCCCGAGATGATGCGGACCCCGGAGTTCCACGCCCTGCACGACCACCTGTCGGGCCTGCTGTTCGGCCGCGGCGGCGCTGCGATGGGCGGGCACTGATGACCGACCAGACCTTCGCTCCGCCGACGGAGCACGAGGTCGCGGCGCGCGTCCGGATCTCCCGGGAGCGCCCGCGCTGGCTGGCCGGCGCCATCGGCATCGTCGGCATCCTGGTGCTGTGGTCGCTGCTGGCGGTCACGGTCTTCGCCGACGGCGGGGGTGTGCCGACCCCGTGGGCGGTCGTCGCCAAGATGGGCTCCGACGGGTGGTCCCTGTACGGGCCCAACGCGAGCATCACCGTCGGCAGTGCCGCGCAGGGCTTCCTGTGGGGCAACGCCTTCGCCCTGCTGCTGGCCGGCGCCGTCCTCGTCGTCCCTCAGCTCGACGGTCTGGTCACGCAGCTCGGCGTCATCAGCTACTGCATCCCGCTGACCGCCATCGGCCCGATCATCCAGATCGTCTTCGGGGGGCGCTCCACCTCGATCTTCCTCGCCGCGGTGGCCGTCTTCTTCACCACGCTCATCGGCGCCCTGCTCGGGCTGCGCGCCGCTGACCGCACGAGCATCGACATGGTGGCCGCGTACGGCGGCAGCCGGCTGCAGCAGCTGCTCAAGGTGCGCCTGATCTCGTCGCTGCCGAGCCTGCTCGCCGCCCTCATGATCGCCGCTCCGGCCGCCATGCTCGGGGCGATCATCGGCGAGTACCTGGGCGGCGTCGACAGCGGCCTCGGGGTGGCCCTCACCAACGCCCAGCAGCAGTTCGACGTGCCCCGCACCTGGGGCCTGGCCATCGCCACCGGCGCGATCGCGGGCGCCGGCTACCTCATCTTCAGCCTCGTCTCGCGTGCCGTCACCCCGTGGTCGGCCGGACAGGAGGGCACCTCGTGAGCGCACCCGCCACCACCCCGACCAGCACGGCACCGGCGAAGGCCCCCGCGCCGCCCGCGGGTGATTCCGTCAACCCGGCCGCTCACATCATCGGGACGGCGGTGTGGCGGGCCTTCCGGCCGCTCGTCGTCTCCGCCGTCGTCGCCCTCGTCGTGTGGTGGGGCTTCCTCGCGGCGTTCGAGATCAGCCCGTTCGTCGGCAAGACGCCGCAGGCCGTGTGGGCCTACCTCGTCACCGACGCCGACGCCGCGGCCAACCGCGCCACCATCGCGGAGCCCCTCGGCGTCACGCTCCAGCACGCGCTCATCGGCTTCGTGGCCGGCATGCTGGCCGCCCTGATCGTCGGCGGGGCGTTCGTGGCGTCGTCGGCGCTCGAGCAGTCGCTCATGCCGATCGCCATGCTCCTGCGGTCGGTGCCGCTGGTGGCCATGACCCCGATCATCGTGCTGATCTTCGGCCGTGGCCTGGGCTCCATCGCGGTCATGGGCGGCATCGTCGTGTTCTTCCCGGCGCTGGTGAACGTCGTCCAGGGTCTGCGGTCGGTCCCGCCGACCTCCCGCGACCTCGTGCACGCCTACGGCGGCTCGGACCTGGCCGTCATGCGCCGCGTCGGCATCCCCACCGCGATGCCCGCGATCTTCGCTGCCGTCCGGATCTCCGTGCCCGGCGCGCTGACCGGCGCCCTCGTGGTGGAGTGGCTGGCCACCGGTGACGGCATCGGCTCGCAGATCCTGTCCGCCATCGGTGGCTTCCGCTACGACGAGGTGTGGGCGCTCATCGTGGCTGTCACCGCCACCTCGGTGGTCCTGTACACCCTGGTCGGCCTCCTGGAGGGGCTGGTCCTGGCGCGGTACGCCCCGCACCGCCTCACCCGCTGACCCACCCCGCTCTCCACCTCCCGGGGAGAGCGACGGCGCCGGCGGCGGCTGCCAGGCTGGACTGCGTGAGCAGCACAGCCCCAGCCGCCGACCGGCGCCGCGTCGTCCTCGACACCGACCTCGGCACCGACGTCGACGACGCCCTCACCCTCGCCCTGCTGCTCGGCTCCCCCGAAGTCGAGCTGGTCGGGATCACCACCGTCTACGGCGACACCGACCTGCGCGCCCGCGCCACGTCGCGCCTGCTGGAGCTGGCCGGCGTCCCCGGTCCAGGAGTCCCGGGTGGCATCCCGGTCCGGGCAGGGGCCCCGACGCCGCTCTCGGGCGCGGAGGTCTGGTGGGCAGGCCACGAGGGCTCCCTGCTGGGAGACCTCAGGACGGCGACGACGACGCCCCCTGCGCCGGGCACTTCTGCTGCTGACGACGCCGCGGACTGGCTCGCGGCGACGGCCGCCGCTGCGCCCGGCGAGGTCGACCTGCTCGCGATCGGCCCGCTGACCGGTGTCGCGACGGCGCTGCGGCGCCACCCGGAGCTGGCCGGCCACCTGCGCTCGCTGGTGCTCATGGGCGGCCGGTGGGACGGCGCCCGCACCACGGACGGGCTGCTGGAAGACGAGCACAACCTCCGCAGTGACGCCGTCGCCGCCGCGGAGGTGCTGACCTGCGGAGCGCCGACCGTCGTCGTCGGCCTGGAGATCACCCGGCAGGTGCGGCTGGAGGCCGCGGACGTGGAGCGGATCGCCGCGGCTGGGCCGCTCGGCGCAGTACTCGCGGCGCAGGTGCGGCAGTGGTGGGAGTTCTGGGACGAGCCCTGGGGCATCCCCCACGACCCGGTGACCGCCCTGCTGCTCGTCGAGCCCGGCGTGCTCGAGCTCGGCCCTCCGGGCCGGGTGGACGTCGACGAGCGCGGCGCCGTCGTCCACGTCCCCGACGACCGCGGCGCCGTCCGCGTGGCGGTCGGTGTGGACGCCGAGCGTGCGGCCGCGGCCGTGGTCCGGCGGGTGCTGGCGGGATGCACGGCGAGTCGCCCCTAGCCTGCGCCCATGACCGCGCGCGACCTCCGACTGCTCCCCAAGGCTTCCCTGCACACCCACCTCGAGGGGTGCATGCGCCCGTCCACTCTCGCCGAGCTGGCCGACGGCTACGGCATCCCGGTGCCCGAGACCCGCGGGTACGGCAACTTCGGCGCCTTCGCCGGGCTGTACGACGCCGCGGCGCAGTGCATCAAGTCCGAGGCCGACCTGCGCCGCGTGGTCCGCGAGGTGGTCGAAGACGCCGCCGCTGACGGCGCGGTCTGGGTGGAGCCCCAGCTGTGGCCCTTCTACGCCAGCCCGGCCCTGGCCGACCCGGGGCAGAACCTCGACATCGCCCTTGACGAGGGGCGGGCGACGGCGGCGCGCCTAGGGATCGGCTTCGGGCTGATGGTGACCGCCATCCGCGTGCTGCCGACGGAGGACGCCGAGGCGCTGGCGGAACTGGCGGTCACGCGGGCGGACCACGGTGTGGTCTCGTTCGGGCTCGCGCACGACGAGGTGCTCGGCCCGCCTGCGCCGTTCGCGCGCGCGTTCGCGGTGGCGCGTGCCGGTGGTCTCGTGGCCGCCCCGCACGCCGGTGAGCTGCTGGGCCCCGACAGCGTGCGGTCGGCCCTGGACGACCTCGGCGCCGGGCGCATCGCCCACGGCGTGCGCGCCATCGAAGACGCTGCCCTCGTGGAGCGGTTGGCCGCCGAGCGCATCTGCCTGGACGTGTGCCCCACCTCCAACGTGCTGCTCGGCGTGGTGCCGTCGCTGGCCGAGCACCCGCTGCCCCAGTTGCTGCAGGCGGGGGTGCCGTGCTCGATCAACACCGACGACTCCCTGCTCTTCGGACCTGGGTTGCTGGAGGAGTACGAGACCGCGCGGACGGTGCTGGGCCTCGACGACGCGCAGCTGGCCGTGGTGGCTCGCAGCGGTATCGAGGCGGCGGCGCATGCTCCGGCGGCGCTCGTGAACGCGGCGCTGGAGCGGGTGGAGGCCTGGCTGCGGGCGTGATGTCCGCCACGAAAGCGAGCGCGGGCCCCAGCAAGAGGCGCTCCGGACTGCACGAACGGCGTTCCGGGTGGTAGTTTCGGCCCACCGAAACTTGGTGGCGCAGCTGCCACCCGGGACTCGGCACGGAAGGAGCGTCGGAGATGTCCACTGCCGTGATCGCGCTGCTCGTGGCGCTCGCCGCCCCTGCGCTTCTGCTCGCCCTCACTCTCGCCGTGGCGGCCGCCCTTCCGGGCTTGCGCCCGCACCTGCACGTCCGCCCGCCCCGCGCTCTGCGCGAGCCGGTTGACCTCGCCGCCGCCCGTGCCACCGTGGAGCACCGGGCGCCGGAGTGGGCGCAGGCGCTGCACTCCTGAGCGGCGGGCCATCGGCCGGGTTGTTCCGGCCCGGTTTCGGGTGACCGAACTCCTCCAGAGCGTTCTCGCAGGTCAGCGCCGCGATTTTCGGGCGACCGAAGTGCTTGGTCCTCGCCGTAGCAGCCGATAACGTCTGTGGCGGCCCGATCCACGGGTCACTCCTGACTCCATCAGACCATCGCCGGTGAGCTGGTCGTGGGCCCACAGGCCCCCGGCTCGCCGGTGTCGCGCTGCGCCCGCTCCGGTGCGGCAGACCGCTGCAGAGGAACCTCGTGCTGCTCACCCTCGTCTTGCTGCTCGCCTGCGCCGTGCTCATCTACCTGGCGTGCGAATGGTTCGTCAACGCCGTCGAGTGGCTCGGCGTGCGCATGGCCGTCGGGTCGGCGGCTGTGGGCACCGTGCTGGCCGCCGCCGGCACGGCGCTGCCCGAGAGCGTGGTGACGCTGGTGGCGGTGCTGTTCGGCTCACAGGAGTCCGGTGCCGACGTGGGTGTCGGCGCGGCGCTGGGCGGCCCGCTCGTCGTGGGGAGCCTCGCGTACGCCGTCGTCGGCGTCGTCCTGCTCACCAACCGCAGGTCGGTCCGGCGTACGGCCCGGCTGAGTGCGGTCGCCCAGCCGGTGGGTGCCGCAGCGGCGGGCGGCCACGGCCAGGGCGGCCAGAGCTCTGCGGCGGCCGGTGGCCCGACCGACGCCGAGGCCGCGCAGCTGGCCGCGTTGGACACCCGCTCCCTCGCCCGCGACCAGACCTGGTTCCTGGTCTGCTTCGCCGCGGCGGCCGGTCTCGGCCTGGTGGCGTTCGCGGTCAAGCCGTGGCTGGGCTGGGTGTTCTTCGGTGCGTACGCGGTCTACTGCTGGCGCCAGGTCCGCGCCGGCGGTGACGCCCACAGCGCCGAAGACCTCGAACCGCTCAAGGCGCAGCCGCGGCGCGAGCGGCCGAGCACCACCGCCGTCGTCGTCCAGGTGGTCGTGTCACTGGTCGTGATCTTCGGCGCGTCGCAGGTCTTCGTCGGCCAGCTCGAGTCGCTGGCCCCGCAGCTCGGGCTGCCGGCGTCCCTTGTCGCGCTGCTCCTGGCCCCTATCGCCACCGAGCTGCCCGAGATGCTCAACGCGCTGATCTGGGTACGCAAGGGCAAGGTGTCACTCGCGCTGGGCAACCTGGCGGGCTCGATGGTCATCCAGGCGACCATCCCGACCGGCCTCGGTCTGGCCTTCACGGGCTGGCAGGTGCAGGGTCCGCTGCTCGTGGCCGCCGTCGCCACGCTGGTGTGCGTGAGCTACCTGCTGGTGCTCTTCGCCACCCGTCGCGTCACGGCGGTGCGTCTGGCCGCGGCGGCCACCGCGTACGCCGCGTTCGCCGTCGGCCTGGCCGTCACCCTCTGACCCGTCCCTCTTCTCGCACTCTCCGCGGCAAGTGCGCCTCCTGCGCCTCGGGTAGCGCACTTGCCGAGGAAAGTGCGCTACCCGGGGGCGCTCTTCCCGCACTTTCCGCGGCACGTGCGGGAAGAGCAGGAGGACGACGAGGGTCAGCCCGCGGGCGTGGCGGCGGTGTGCGTGCCGATGGCCCACACGTAGGGCGGCGTCGTGCCGTTGACCGACCAGTCACCGACGATGCGCGCCTTGTAGATCACCGGGTTGTGCGAGGCGACCGTGCGGGCATTGCGCCAGTGCCGGTCGAGGTCCTTGGCCCGCGACGTGCCCGAGGCCCCGAGCGTGTTGAACAGCAGCGTCGCCGCGCGCGGCACGCTCTCGGAGAGCACCACCTGCGCCTGCGCAGTGGCGATCTCCGCGCGGACGTTGGCGGCGAGGTCGGCCTCGCCGTCGCGGTCGTGGGCGGTGTCGGCGGCACCCTGGACCGCGGCGGCCGCCGCCAGCGCGGTGGCCCGCGCCGCGAACGCGATCGAGGAGATCTCACCCGCGACGGCGAGGACCTGCGGGTCCTCACGCACCACGGGCGCCAGGCCGTGGCTGTAGGAGCGGGTGCGGGCACGCACCTCGTGCGCGGTGTCGCGCTCGACGGCGGCCGCGATGCCGGCATGCACCGCGAGCAGCACCAGCTGGTACAGCGCGGTCTGGTAGCGGAACCTGTCGTCGAAGGCCGCGAGATCGTCGTCCTCGACGAGGGCGTCGTCGAGGACGAGGGTTCCGGTGCCGGTGAGCTGCTGGCCGAACCCATCCCAGTCGTCGCTGACGGTGACGCCGGGCTGGTCCAGGCGCACCAGCGCGGTGACGGTGCCGGCGGCGGCGTCACCGGCCTCCTGTGCGGCGAGGGTGGCGTCGTCGGTGAGCTGGGCGACGACGTCGCTCCAGCCGGCGTAGATCGTTCCGGTCGTGTAGTACTTGCGGCCGCTGATGCGCCAGCGGCCGTCGGCGTCGCGGCGCACCTTGGTCGCCTGACCGCCGAGCGTGGTGCCGCCGGTCTCGCTCCAGGCGTTACCGGTCCACTCGCCGGCGGCGATGCGCGCGAACCACGCGTCGCGGTAGGGCCCTTCCGGCAGCGAGAGCAGGTGCTCGACCCACGCGATCTGGCCGCGGAAGATCTGCGGGAGGTTGGAGTCCGCAGCGGCCAGGTCGATGAGCAGCTCGGTGAAGGCCACGAGATCGAGCCCGTCACCGCCGTGCTCCACCGGCACGCGCAGCTGCGTGAAGCCCGCCTCGACGAGGGCCTGCACCTGCGCGCGGGGCAGTTCGTGGTCGACCTCACGCTGCACCACGCCCTGCGCCACGTCGTCGAAGACGGGCTGCAGGCGGGCGCGGGCCGCGGCAAGCCGCTCACGTTGGCTGCCGGCGGAGTGGGGCCGGCTGGTCGACGGGGCAGACGAATCGGCTGACGATGCGGCAGTCAGCTGGGTTGCGGTGCTCATGCGACGGTGCTCTCCTCGGCGTTCGGTCATCGTTCACCAGGCGGCGATGCCCGGGCCCGACGAGGAGGAGCGCGTCGTTACCGGGCGCGGACGCCTGGTCCGGTCATCACCCGGAGCACCCCACGACGCGGGGGTTGCCGGCCAGCGAGCCGGGGCTTGGCGCTGGCACTCATGACCTGGCTCGCACCGTAGCGTCAGGGCACCCGGCGGGTCCAGGCCGGATCGAGGTACTTGCGCTGGGCGAGCTCGCGGGCAGCGGCCAGCTCGACGTCGGTGACGTCGTCGTCCGCGAGCCCGTAGCGGCCGCGGAACGACGCGGCCATGGCAGCGATGACGTCCTCGCGAGCCATGCCCGTCTGGGATCGCAGAGGGTCGACGCGCTTGCCGGCGCTCGTGGTGCCCTTGTCGGAGAGCTTCTCGCGCCCGATGCGCAGCACCTGCAGCATCTTCGTGGCGTCGATGTCGTACGCCATGGTCACGTGGTGCAGCACCGCGCCGGGCACGCGCTTCTGCGCCGCTCCGGCGATCTTGCCGGCCGCGGAGACGATGTCGTTGATGGGGCGGTACTCGGCCTTGACGCCCAGGTCACCGAGGGCTTCGAGCACCCACGCGTCGAGGTAGGCGTAGGAGTCGACGAAGCTCAGCCCGGCGACCAGGGATTCGGGCACCGTGAGCGACCACGTGATGGTGTTGCCGGGCTCGGCGAACATCGCCCCACCCCCGCTGATCCGGCGGACGACGTCGACCCCCAGCGCCGATGCCGCCTCGGCGTCCACCTCGTTGCGCAGCGACTGGAAGCTCCCGATGATCACCGTCGGGCGGTCCCACTCCCACACGCGCAGCGTCGGGCCGCGGCGTCCGGCCGCGACCTCACCGAGCAGCACCTCGTCGAGCGCCATGAGGAGCTCGGGGCTCTCCGGGCCCCGGTGCACGAGCGACCAGGAGTGGTCGGCGAAGCTCGTCGCGCGGGCCAGGGCGCGCCGGACGACGACAGCGACGGCCTCCGGCGTGATCCCCAGGAGCACCGCTCCGGACGGCAGCGCGGCACGCACCCGGGCGGCGAGGTCGGCGGCGTCGGTGTCGGCGGAGACGCCCTCCAGCGCGCCGTTGATGGCCTCGAGCGCGTCGTCGGGTTCGAGGAAGAAGTCACCCGAGAGCCGCACGTCGCGCAGCACCGCGCCGGTGGCGGAACCGGCGCCGTCGTCGTCGACCTCGAGGTCGACGACGACAAGCTTGCCTCCGGGAACCTTGTACTCGCCGTGCACGGCGGAACCTGCTCTCTGCTTCGAACGACGCGTCAGACGATGATGGTGGACACCGGCAGGCCGGGGTCGGTGGCCAGCTCCAGCGGTGACGGGCCGAGCCCGTCGGCCAGCACCAGCGCCCCGAGCGCCGCGACCATGGCCCCGTTGTCGGTGCACAGCCGCAGCGGGGGCACCCGCAGGTCCAGACCGGCGGCCTCGCACCGCTCGGCGAGCAGGCCGCGCACCCGCGCGTTGGCGGCCACCCCACCGCCCAGCAGCACGGTCTGCACGCCGCGCTCCTGGGCCGCGGTGACGGTCTTGCGGGACAGGACGTCGGCGACGGCCTCCGAGAAGGACGCGGCGACGTCCGCGACGAACGCCTCGCCGAGCTCAGCGCCGGGTTCGAGGGAGCGGCGGTGGGCGTCGACCTGCCGCGCGACCGCCGTCTTCAGACCCGAGAAGGAGAAGTCGTAGGGGTGGCGGCGCAGGTCGTGCGCGGCCGTCAGGCCGCGGGGGAAGGCGAACGCGGCGGGGTCGCCGCGCTCGGCGGCGCGCTGCACGTGGGGCCCCCCGGGGTAGGGCAGGCCGAGCAGGCGGGCGACCTTGTCGAAGGCCTCGCCGGCGGCGTCGTCGAGGGTTTGGCCGAGCAGCTCCACGCGCATTGCCCCGACCCCCTGCCTCCCCTGATGCACGGGGCTGTGGACGTCGAGGAGCTCGGTGTGACCCCCGGAGACCAGCAGCGCGACACTCCGCTCCGGCAGCGCGCCGGAGACGAGGACGTCGACGGCGACGTGCGCGACGAGATGGTTCACCCCGAGCAGCGGGACGTCGAGGGCGAGGGCGAGCGCCTTGGCCGCCGCCACGCCGACGAGCAGCGCCCCCGCGAGGCCAGGCCCGGCGGTCACCGCCACGGCGTCGACGTCGGCGAGGGTGACGCCGGCCTCCTCGCAGGCGCGGCGCATCGTCGGCAGGAACGCCTCCAGGTGCGCGCGGCTGGCGATCTCGGGGACGACACCGCCGAACCTCACGTGCTCGTCGACGCTGCTGGCGACGGCGTGCCCGAGCAGCGTCGCCCCACGCACGAGCGCGACGCCGGTCTCGTCGCAGGAGCTCTCGATACCGAGCACGAGCGGATCAGCGGCCAGGGTCACGCGTCCAGCGTAGGCGGGCCGATCGCAGGCCCGGCTGACCGTGCGGTCAGCGCCCCAGGGAGAACCGGTCCAGCAACACCGGCGGGGTCTGCGGGGTCCGCACGTCGTAGACCCAGCTGAGGACCTCGCCGGCACCTTCACCGGTTCCCGTGTCGAGCACGGTGAAGACCGCGAGGTCGTTGTCGGCCACGAACGGCTGCGGCTGACCCGTCGCATCCCTGCGGGGCGCCTCCGTGGGCACCACCGGCTCCAGGCCGCCGCGATTGCCCTGCGCAAGGTAGTTCTCGGGGTCCCACGGAGGCGGCGGCACGGGGCGCGTCCTGCCGCTGCGCGGATGGAAGGCCCCGTAGCTGTTGCCCGTGTTGGAGGTCTCCAGGAAGTGCGTTCCGCCCGGCGCGCGGAACCTGTTCCAGAGGTGGCTGTGGCCGTTGAGCACGAGGTCCGCCCCGGCGCGCTCCAGGAGGGGCTGCACGTCGCGTCGCAGGACGTCCTGGTCGTACGGGTACTCGTAGCGGACCCCGGCCAGCGCGCCGGTGGCGTCTCGCTCTTCCACCCGCACCGGGTGGGCGAACGGCGGGAGCACGTTGTCGCCCAGGCCCTGCGGGCCCTCGTGCAGCACGACCACCCGGAAGCGCGCCTCCCGCCACGCGCGCGAGGCGAGCTCACGCTCCAGCCAGGCGTACTGCTCGCTGCCGGCGTCGAGAGGTTCGAAGACGAACTCGCCGTACCCCTGGGCCAGCGGGTCCGAGAGCGCTTCGCGGGCTTCCTGGAAGCGGCTGCCGTCCGTGCGGGCCGCCGGGTCCGCGTCGGCCTTCTGCCCGCGCCAGATGCGGGTGCCGAAGAGGACGACGAGCCGCACGTCGCCGAAGGTCGTGGCGTAGTAGCGCTTCCCGCCCGGAGAGTCCTCGGGGAGGGTGAAGATCTCTTCGTAGGTGCGGGTCGACCACGACCTGTCCTCCACCCACGCGGCGCCGACCGCCGGGTCGTGACTGCCGGCCTGCGCGTCACCGGCGGCGGCAGCGGCCCGGCGGGCGCGCTCGGCGACGTCGCGCGGCACCGGAGCGTTGAACGAGGCGCCGAGCGTGGCGACGCCGGGTCCGGCGACCCGCCCCTGCACCTCGTGGTTCCCGATCGCGGGGAACAGCGGAGCGTGCTGGGCGATCTGTCCACCGCGGAAGACGGTGCCCCCGGTGGACTCGCGGCCGCCGTGGCCCTGCAGCGCCGCGAAGAAGCTGGAGCCGCGGGCGTCGTCGAACCACTCCGAGGCACGGTCGGGCACGTTGACGAGGTCACCAGCAATGACCACAGCGTCGAGCACACCCAGCTGCTCGGCGGCCGCCTGGAGGTTGGCCGGGGTGTTGGGCATCGACTGGTGGTCGCTCGTGAGCAGCAGCCGCAGCCGCTGGCCGGGTGCCGGTGCGGGCGCGAGGGTGAACGCGTCCGAGACTGCGGCCGCAGCCCCCGGTGCAGCTGCGACCCCCGCCGTCGTCGTGGTCGTCGTCGTGGTCGCCGTGACCGACGCGGTCACCACGCGGTACGGCGTGCGGCCCGGCGCGAGCCCCTCGATGCGGGCCTCGTACCGGCTGATCGGGCGCCGCGTCCACCGCGCGGGCGGCCGGGCGACCTTCGACTGCTCGTCCTCGCTCGTGCGCGACAGCTCCGTGACCTCGGCCTTCACCGCGCGTACCCCGGGCACGGCTGCACCGGCGGCCGCGGCCACCGCGGCGGCGTGGTCCAGCGCCGGCACCCCCTCCCCCACGAGGACGGTCCCGACGGCGCTGCCCGCCGCCCCCTCGCTCATCCACACCACGTGCACGCTGCCCTCGCCGGGCAGCTGGAGGAAGGGGTCGGTGAGGACCACCGGTGCGCCCGGCGCCCCCTGCCGCAGACCCGGCGCCGAGGGTTCGGGCTGGCCGGCGGGCGGGGCTGGCTGGGCAGCGACAGCGGGTCGGGACACGGCGGGGACGACGACGGCGGGCACGGCGACGGCGGCGGCGAGACCGCTCACGAGCACCGACCTACGGTCGAGGTCAGTCGGGCGGTCGGGTCCGGTGGGGTTCACGGGCACGGCGCAGCTCCTGGGGCGGGGTCGCGGGGCGGCCACCACCTTCACCGAGCACCTGGCACCCGAGGTGCACCCCGGGTGTCTGTGAGGCAGCGCCCCGGTGAACGGCGGGTCGCGTCAGCCGCGCACGCGGCGGCGCAGGACCAGCGCGTCCACGTCCTCGGGCTGGTAATAGCGCCGTCGCACGCCGATCCGCTCGAAGCCGCGGGCGGCGTAGAGCGCCTGGGCCGGGGCGTTGTCGGCGCGGACCTCCAGCAGCACGGAGCTGGCGCCGCCGCCGCGGGCCGCGTCCAGCAGCGCGTCGAGCAGGAGACTCCCGACGCCGCGGCGCTGCGCGCGGGGCGCCACGGCGAGGGTCTGCACGTCCGCGTCGGGTCCGGCGAGGGCGAGGCCGCCGTAGCCGAGCAGCGCGCCGTCGCCGTCGTCGTCCTCGTCCTTCTCGACCGCCACGAGGTACGTGCGGCCCGGTGCGGCCAGCTCGGACCAGAACAGCTCCGCGCTCCAGGCGCTCGCGCCGAACAGCGCCGCCTCGACGGGCAGCAGCGCGTCGACGTCCCACCAGCGCATCGGCCGGAGGCGCACGTCACTCATCGAGACATCACCCGCTACTCACTGACTGCTCAGCGGCCTGCGAGCGCTGCGGGTACCTGGGCGTCGGGGCGGCGCAGGTACATCGGTCGCGGTGGCAGCAGCTCGCCACCGGTGGCGAGGCGCCGGGCCACGAGCGCCCCGAGCACGCCCGGATCGGGGTCGAGCGGCAGCTCCACGGTGTCGTGCGCGTCCCCCGAGGCGCCCGCGAGCACGTCGGGTCCGGGCAGCGTGTCGCGGTAGAGCGCGGCGCCTCGGCCGACGGCGGGCAGCCCCTCCCCGGCGATGCCGGCGGCGACGTCGGCGGGGGTGTCCACCGCGGGCCCTGCGGTGCGACGCCAGCCGGAGAGCGGATCAGCGAGGGCGTCCGCTCCGCCGTCGATGGCGATCCGGGCCCAGTGCACTTCGCGGCGGCGAGCGTCGGCGGCGACGACGAATCCACCGGCGAGCGGTCCGCGGGCGCTGACCGGCGCGGCGGCGAGAGCGCTGGCCGCGAGGGCATCCAGACTGCTCACACCGTGCACGGGGATGCCGAGCGCCTCCCCGAGTGCCAGCGCGGTGACCACGCCGACGCGCAGCCCGGTGAAGGGCGCCGGACCGACCCCCACGGCGACGGCGCCGAGGTCGCGCCGGTCGACGCCGGCCGCTGCCAGTACCGAGCGGACCGAGGGGGCGAGCAGCTCACCGTGGCGGCGCGGGTCGTGGTGCTGCTCCTGGGCGAGCACACGCTCTCCCTCGAGGAGGGCGACGCCGACGGCGGATGAGGTGTCGAGGGCGAGCAGGAGCACGTCGGCAGCGTAGGCCGCTCGGGTGCGGCCCCGACCGCGGCGCCCGACACGCCGAAGGAAGTTGCTTGCACGCTGCACACAACAGTCGTACATTCATTGCTTGTGACATCCATCGACACGTCGAGCGCGCCAGCCCGCACGCCGGCCGCCGAGCAGCTGGTGGAGGAGTTCGGCTCGCTGATGCGGGTCCTGCACCTCTACAAGGCGCAGTCGGCGATGCGCTCGGCGCACTCTCTCCTCTTCCCGGTGGCCCTTCACGGGCCGCTGCGCACCACGGCGCTGGCCGAGCTCGTCCACGCCGACCCCTCCACCACCAGCCGGCAGGTCGCCGAGCTCGTCGCCGAGGGCCTGGTCGAGCGCCAGGACGACCCGGCCGACCGCCGCGCCTGCCTGCTCGCCGCCACGGCCGCCGGCCGGGCCACCGTCTCGGCGATGCGCGCTCAGCGCGCCCAGCTCCTCGCGCAGGCCCTCTCCGACTGGGCGCCCGAGGAGATCACGGCCTTCACGGCCGACCTCCGCCGCTTCCGTGAGGCGCTCGCCGCCTCCGCACTCCCCTCCCTGCCCACTCCGCAGACCCCGCAGGAGCAGTGATGTCTTCCACCGCAGCGGCACCGCCCGCCGCCAGCGCCCCCGAGGGCGCCTTCACCCACCGCCAGATCATGACGATCCTGTCCGGCCTGCTGCTGGGCATGTTCCTCGCGGCACTCGACCAGACGGTCGTCTCCACCGCCATCCGCACCATCGCGGACGACCTCCAGGGCTACTCCCTGCAGGCGTGGGCCACCACGGCCTTCCTCATCACCTCGACGATCACCACGCCGCTGTACGGCAAGCTCTCCGACACCTACGGGCGCAAGCCGTTCTACCTGTTCGCCATCGGCGTCTTCATCATCGGCTCCGTGGCCTGCGCCTTCGCCTGGTCGATGTACTCCCTGGCCGCGTTCCGCGCCCTGCAGGGCATCGGCGCCGGCGGCCTCATGAGCCTGGCGTTCGCCATCCTCGGCGACATCGTGCCCCCGCGGGAGCGGTCCCGGTACCAGGCGTTCTTCATGGCCGTCTTCGGCTCCTCCAGCGTCCTGGGCCCGGTCCTCGGCGGACTGTTCGCCGGGCAGGAGCAGCTCCTCGGCATGGCCGGTTGGCGCTGGATCTTCTTCATCAACGTGCCGTTCGGCGTCGCCGCGTTCGCCGTCGTGATGCGCTACCTGCACATCCCGCACGTGCGCCGCGACCACCGCATCGACTGGTGGGGCGCCGCCGCTCTCATCCTCGCCCTGGTGCCGATGCTCATCGTCGCCGAGCAGGGCCGTGAGTGGGGCTGGGGCTCCACCGACGCCATCACCTGCTACGTCCTCGCCGTGGTCGGCATCGCCGCGTTCATCGTGGCCGAGCGGGTCATGGGCGACGCCGCGCTCCTGCCGCCGCGCATGTTCCGCGAGCGCACCTTCTCCGTCGGCATCGTGTCCAGCTTCATCGTGGGCATGGGCATGTTCGGCGGGATGCTCCTGCTGCCGCAGTACCTGCAGGTGGTCAAGGGCTCCTCGCCCACCGTCGCCGGCCTGCAGACCCTGCCGCTGATGCTCGGCATCATGAGCGCCGCCGCAGTCTCGGGCCGCATCACCAGCAAGACCGGGCGCTACAAGATCTTCCCCGTCGTCGGCACGGCAGTGCTCGCCGTCGCCCTGGTCCTGTTCTCCCTCGTCGGCGCCGACACCCCGCTCGCGGTAACCATGGCGATCATGCTGCTGTTCGGCATGGGCCTGGGCCTGAACATGCAGTCGGTGATCCTCGCCGTGCAGAACGCCGTGAGCCCCCGTGACATGGGGGTGGCCACCTCGTCGGTGACGTTCTTCCGGCAGATGGGCGGCACGCTGGGCGCCGCGGTGTTCCTGTCGCTGCTCTTCAGCCTCATGCTCGGCCGCATCGCCACCGCGTTCACCGAGGCGCAGGGCACCCCGGAGTTCCAGCAGGCGCTCGCCGCCAACCCCGACCAGGCCCAGACCCTTGCCGGTGTCACCTCCGGCGGCGGGTCACTCAACGACACGTCGTTCCTCAACGGCCTCGACGCCACCCTGGCCCACCCGTTCCGGGTCGGCTTCTCCTCCGCGATGGACTCGATCTTCCTGCTCGCCGCGGCCATCATGGTCATCGGCTTCGTGGTGACGATCTTCCTGCCCGAGAAGCCCCTGCGGAACACCGCCGGTGTCCAGGCCCGCGCCGAGGAGGACGCCGCCCCGGCAGCCGCCGGCGGTCCCGCGGCCGGCGTCGCCGCCTCCGCCCCGACGTCCACCACCCCCGTGGTGGAGGACGACGACGACGAGCGGGTCGGCGCCTCCCGCTGACGCCCGGCGCACCACCCGCCCGCCCTGCCGTTCCGCGCGGGTGATCATGCAGAAGACCCGCACCTCGAGCGCTCGAGGTGCGGGTCTTCTGCATGATTAACGGGCGCAGTCCGGTCACGGCGCACTCCGGTCACGGGGCAGTCCGGTCAGTGCGCAGTCCGGTCACGGGGCGGGCAGCGCCACGCCGTCCCACCGCGCTCCGAGGCCGCGCAGCACCACCCGTCGTCCCTCGCCCTCGTCCGCCGTCGAGGGTCGCTCCAGCTCGACGACGAGCCGGTCGGCGGCCAGCTGCTCCACCAGTCCCGCGCCCCACTCGACGACGGTGACCGACTCCTCCAGTGAGGCGTCCAGGTCGAGGTCGTCGACCTCGTCGGCCGAGCCGAGGCGGTAGGCGTCCACGTGCACCATGGCGGGGCCGCCGACCAGCGAGGGATGCACCCGGGAGATGACGAACGTCGGCGACGTCACCGGGCCGCGCACGCCCAGACCGTCGCCCAGGCCCTGCGCCAGCGTGGTCTTGCCCGCCCCGAGGTCCCCTACGAGCACGACGAGGTCTCCCGCGCGCAGGAGCCCGGCGAGGGCGCGCCCCAGCGCGTGCATGTCCTCGGTGGTCGGTACCGACACCACCGACTGCGCTGACGGCACCTGATCCACGTCGTTCACCGCTGTCCCCTCTCCAGCTCGGCGGTCACGCTGGCCTCGGCGAAGGCGCTGACCTCGGCGGCCTCTGCTGCCTCGACGGCCCCGACGGCCTGCTGCACGCCGGCCGTGCCGGTGTACCGGCGCGGCAACCGCGCCGACATCCGCGCCAGCACCTCGTAGCCGATGGTGCCGCACGCATGCGCCCAGTCCTCAGCGGTGGGGCCGCCCAGGGCGCCGTCACCGAAGAGCTCCACGAGGTCACCCGCGGCGGCCCGGTCGGCCCCCGGTAACCCGCCGAGGTCCACGACGAACTGGTCCATGCACACCCGCCCCGCCACCGTGGTGCGGCCCCCGGCCACCACCACGGGCCCGACGCCGCTGGCGGCCCGCGGCACGCCGTCGGCGTAGCCCAGCGGCACCAGGCCCAGTCGGGTCGGACGGTCGGTGGTGTAGGTGTGGCCGTAGGAGACCCCCTGCCCCGCGCCGACGTCCTTGACGAGCGCCAGGCGCGTCCGCACGGACATCGCCGGGCGCAGGCCCAGCAGCTCGGACGTGCCGACCTCGGGCCCGGGGGACAGGCCGTAGACGGCGATCCCGGGCCGCACGAGGTCGAAGTGGGTCTCCGGGGCGGTGAGGAGCGCGGCCGAGTTGGCGAGGTGCCGCAGCGAGAACGTCGCTCCCAGCCCCTCGGCGACGGCGAGCGCCTCGGTGAAGGCGCCGCGCTGCCGCGTCGTGCAGGGGTCGGCGGGCTCGTCGGAGCGCGCGAGGTGCGACCAGGCTCCGACGAGGTCCGCCAGGCCCTCCGCGCGAGCCACCAGGGCGGCGCGGACCGCGCCCGGCCAGTCCTGGGGCGCTGCGCCCCCACGGCCCATCCCCGTCTCCACCTCCAGGTGCAGCCGCACGGGCCGCCCGGTCGCGCGGGCGGCGTCCGCGAGGATCTCCACCGCCTGCTGCGAGGAGGCCGACAGGTTGATCCCGGCGGCCACGGCCGACGCGACGTCCTGCCCGGGTGCCCACAGCCAGCACAGCACGGGCGCGGTCACGCCCGCCGCGCGCAGCGCGAGGGCCTCTGCGAGCTGCGCCACCCCCAGCCACGTCGCGCCGCCCGCGAGCGCAGCACGGGCCGCGGGCACCAGGCCGTGGCCGTAGGCATCGGCCTTGACCACCGCCATGACCGCGGCCGGCGCGGCGCGCTCGACGAGCAGCGCCGTGTTGGCGGCGATGGCGTCGAGGTCCACCACCACCTGACCGGTCCAGGTCGGGGCGAACAGGTCCTCGCGCGGGTCCCCGCGCAGATCCCCCTGCAGATCCCCGCGCAGATCTTCGCGTGAGGCGTCGGTCATGAGGGCCACTCCCGTCGGGTGAGCAGGTGCGCGACGACCCCGGGCACCGCCTGGGCCACCGCCTCGGCATGCAGCGGGCCGCCCGCGCTGGCGGCCGCGGCGGCGCGTCCGTGAACGGCGGTGGCCAGGGCGCCGGCGTCGAACGGCGCGAGCCCGGCCGCCAGGAGGGTCCCCGCGATGCCGGCGAGGACGTCACCGGCTCCGGCGGTGCCGAGCCAGCCGGGTCCGTCGGTCTGGGCGCGCACGCGCCCGCCGGGGGTGACGACCAGCGTGGTGGAGCCCTTGAGCAGGACGACGGCGCCGGTCGCGCGGGCCGCGGCGCGCGCGTGCTCCAAGGGGCGCTGTTCGACGGCGGCGCGTTCCACGGGCTCACCGTCGGCCTCGACACCGAGATCGGTGAGCAACCGGGCCAGCTCGCCGGCGTGCGGCGTGAGCAGCACCGCGCTGCGCCGGGGGTCCAGCGGCCCGCGCCCGCGCACGCGCGCCGCGAGGCCGGGCAGGGCGCCGGCATCGAGCAGGCTCGGCACGCCGTCGTCCGCCGCCGCGGCGAGCGCCCGGGTCACCGGTGCCGCCTGGGCATCGTCGTCCGGATCCACTCCGGAGCCGACGGCCCACGCCTGGACGCGGCCCGGACCCGGCACCACCTCGGGCAGCCGCTGGCGCACGAGGTCGGTCGGCCGCGGCGGGCCGACGTAGCGGACCATCCCCGCTCCCGCGAGCACGGCGGCCGTGGTGCACAGCAGGGCGGCGCCGGTGTACGTGTCTCCCCCTGCGACGACGCCGAGAACGCCGCGGGAGTACTTGTCGTCGTCGGGGCCTGGCACGGGCCACAGCAGCGCGGCCTGCTCGGGATCGAGCTCCTCGACGGCGGCAGGTCCCAGCACGGCGGGGTCGAGCCCGATGTCGACGACGACGATGCGCCCGGCCGCGCGCGCCGCGGGCGGCAGGAGCAGCGCGGGCTTGGCGGTGCCGACGGTCACGGTGAGGTCGGCGTGCACGCACGCGGGACGCCCGGAGGGGTCGCGGGGCAGGTCGCCACTGTCCGCGGCGACGCCGCTGGGGACGTCGACGGCGACGACCAGCGCGCTGGGGGGCACGGCCGCGACCAGCGCCGCCGCGGCCGGCGGTAGCCCGGGGCGGCCGCCGATGCCCAGCAGTCCGTCGACGACGACGTCAGCGGCCGACAGCACCGAAGGTGCGGCCAGCGCTGCCCGGGTGGGGCCCGCGTCGTCGTCGTCCAGCACCCTCCCCCCGGCGGCGCGCAGGGCGGCCAGCCCCCCGGCGTGTGCGCGCGAACCGGACAGGAGGGCCACCACCTGCGCGCCGCCGGCGGCCAGTCGGGCGCCCGCGTGCAGGGCGTCACCCCCGTTGCTGCCCGACCCCACGAGCAGCACCACGCGCGCGCCGTAGAGCCTTCCGCGCCGCCGCCGCACCTCTGAGGCCACCACCGCGGCGATGCCCGCGGCCGCACGGAGCATGAGCGGGCCGTCCTGCCCGGCCGGGCGCGCCGCCAGGTCGGGGTCGGCGGCCTGTTCGGCGCGCCGGACGGCCTCGACGGCGTGCGCTGCGGTCACAGGGGCCCAGCCTGCCCCAGTCCCTCGGCGACGACGACGGCGGAGGCCACGCCCGCGTCGTGGGTCAGCGAGACGTGCCAGGAGGTGACCCCGAGCGCCGCCGCAGCGGCAGCCACGGTCCCGGAGACGCGCAGCACGGGGCGCCCCGACGGTGACTTCTCCACCTCTGCGTCGTGCCAGGCCAGACCCTGCGGCGCCCCGAGGGCCTTGGCCACGGCCTCCTTCGCGGCGAACCGGGCCGCGAGCGACTCCAGGGGCAGGTCGCGCTCGGCGGGAGTGAACAGCCTCGTCCGCAGCGCGGGCGTGCGCTCCAGCGTGCGCCCGAACCGCTCCACCCCGACGACGTCGATGCCCACGCCGACGATCACGCCTCGACCACCAGCTCGACCGCCAGCTCGACCGCCAGCTCGACCGCCAGCTCGACCGCCAGCTCGACCGCCAGTGCGTCCACCGGCCGGCTCACTCGACGGTGACGGACTTGGCGAGGTTGCGCGGCTGGTCGACGTCCAGGCCCTTGGCGCTGGCGACCTCCATGGCGAAGACCTGCAGCGGCACCACCGTCACCAGCGGGGCCATGAGCGTGGGCACCCTCGGCACGCGGATGACGACGTCGGCGGAGCCGAGCACCGCGTCGTCGCCGTCCTCTGCGATGACGATGGTGCGGGCGCCGCGCGCCCGGACCTCTTGCGCGTTGGAGACCACCTTGGCGTGCAGGGAGTCGCGACTGTCCGGCGAGGGCACGATGACGAACACCGGCTGGCCGTCCTCCACGAGCGCGATCGGGCCGTGCTTGAGCTCGCCCGCGGCGAAGCCCTCCGCGTGCAGGTAGGCCAGCTCCTTGAGCTTGAGCGCACCCTCGAGGGCCACCGGGAAGCCGACGTGGCGCCCCAGGAAGAGCACCGACTTCGCGTCCGCCAGCTCGCGGGCAAGCTTGCGCACGTCCTCGGTGCGGTCGAGCACGGTCTGCACGGCCTCGGGCATCTGGTGCAACTGCCGCAGGACGCCTCGCACCTCGTCCGCGAACATGTTGCCGCGCAGCTGCGCCAGGTACAGACCCAGCAGGTAGCAGGCGGTGATCTGCGCGAGGAAGGCCTTGGTGGAGGCCACGGCCACCTCCGGCCCGGCGTGCGTGTAGAGCGCCGCGTCGGCCTCGCGAGGGATGGTCGAGCCCTGCGTGTTGCAGATGGCGAGCACCTTGGCGCCCTGCTCGCGGGCGTGGCGGACCGCCATGACGACGTCCATCGACTCCCCCGACTGGGAGATGGCGACGACGAGCGTGCGCTCGGTGAGCACGGGGTCGCGGTAGCGGAACTCGCTGGCGAGTTCCACCTCCACCGGGATCCGGCACCAGTGCTCGACGGCGTACTTGGCCACGTGACCGGCGTAGGCGGACGTACCGCACGCAATGACGATGATCTTGTCGGTGCGGCGCAGCACGGCGGTGTCCATGCGCAGCTCGTCGAGGATCAGCGCGCCGCTCGCGTCGGTACGCCCGAGCAGCGTGTCGGCCACGGCCTTCGGCTGCTCGTGGATCTCCTTGTCCATGAACCACTGGTAGCCGCCCTTCTCGGCGGCCGCGGCGTCCCAGTCGACGGTGAAGGCGCGGGGCGTCACCGCAGCGCCGTCGAAGTCCGTGACCTCGACGCTGCTTGCCGTGATCGTCACCACCTGGTCCTGGCCGAGCTCGAGGGCCCGGCGGGTGCGGCCGATGAAGGCCGCGACGTCGGAGCCGAGGTAGTTGGCGCCCTCGCCCAGGCCCACCACGAGCGGGGAGTTGCGGCGAGCGCCGACCACAGTGCCGGGAGCGTCGACGTGGACGGCGAGCAGCGTGAACGCACCCTCGAGCTCGCGGCACACCTGCCGCATCGCCGAGGCCAGGTCGACGGGGCCGCCGCTGGAGCCGTCCATCGCGCGGCCGAGCAGGTGCGCCACCACCTCGGTGTCCGTCTGCGACGTGAACGGCACGCCCTGCTCGAGCAGCTCCGCCTTGAGCACCGCGTAGTTCTCGATGATGCCGTTGTGGATGACCGCCAGGCGGCCGTCGGCGCTCGTGTGCGGGTGGGCGTTGGCGTCGGTGGGGCCGCCGTGCGTGGCCCAGCGCGTGTGGCCGATCGCGGCGCCCGCGTCCGGCACCGGCTCGGCCTCGAGGGCCTCCTCGAGGCGCGCCAGGCGGCCGGCGCGCTTGGCCACCCGCAGCTCGTGGGTGCCCTGCTCGCTGACCTGATCGCTGACCTGATCGCTGCTGCCGAGACTGCTCTCGGGCCTGCCCTCGGACTCGACGACGACGGCGACGCCCGCGCTGTCGTAGCCGCGGTACTCCAGCCGCCTCAGGCCCTCCAGGACCACCGCGACGGCCTCGCCGCCGTTGGAGGCGTCGGGCCGAGCCGTCGGGCGAGGACCTGCGTAGCCCACGATGCCGCACATGTCCGGAAGGCTACGGCTCCCGCGGCAGGCATGATGGCGACCCGTGGAACCCGCCCCGCCGCGTACCGGCCCGCCGACGGGCTCGCTGGCCGCGGGACGCTCCGCGGCGTCGCCCTTCGTCGACCTCGACCGGGCGTCCTGGAGCCGCCTGCGCGCCTCGACGCCGATGAACCTCACGGCCTCCGACCTGGAGCGGGTGCGGGGCCTGGGCGAGCGCATCGACCTGCGGGAGGTCGAGGAGGTCTACCTGCCGCTGTCGCGGTTGCTCAACCTCTACGCGGCGGGGGCGGCGCGCATGCACGCGGTGACCTCGACGTTCCTGGGAGACGCCTCGAGCACCGCCCCCCGGCCGCGCACGCCGTTCGTCATCGGCGTCGCCGGCTCGGTGGCGGTCGGCAAGTCGACGGTGTCGCGTCTCCTGCGCGAGCTGCTCTCGCACTGGTCCGACACCCCGCGCGTGGAGCTGGTCACCACCGACGGCTTCCTCATGCCCAACGCTGAACTGGAACGGCGTGGTCTGCTGGGCCGCAAGGGCTTCCCGGAGTCCTACGACCGGCGCGCGCTGCTGCGCTTCGTCACGGCCGTGAAATCCGGCGCGCCGGAGGTGCGCGCGCCGCTGTACTCCCACCTCGTCTACGACATCGTGCCCGGCGCGGAGGTGGTGGTCCGCTCCCCCGACGTCCTCATCGTCGAAGGGCTCAACGTCTTGCAGCCGGCCCGTCCCCGCAGCGACGGGCGCACGGGCCTGGCGGTGAGCGACTTCTTCGACGTCTCGCTCTACGTCGACGCCCGCACCGAGGATGTCGCCACCTGGTACGAGGAGCGCTTCCTGCGGCTGCGCCGGACGGCCTTCTCGCGCCCGGAGTCCTACTTCCGGCGCTACGCGGACCTGTCCGACGAGGAAGCGCGGGCCCGGGCCCGCTCGATCTGGACCAGCATCAACGAACCGAACCTCGTCGAGAACGTGCTGCCCACGCGCGGGCGCGCCACCATCGTGCTCCGCAAGGCCGCAGACCACGCCGTGACGCGCGTGCGGCTGCGCAAACTGTGAGGCCCCGTGATCTGTGAAGTTCGGGTGACCTGTGAAGTTCGGGTGACCTGTGAAGTCCGGTGACGGTGACGGCGGGCCCCCACACACGTCGTGGCGGCTGCTCGCGCTCGTGGCGTTCGGCGGTGCGCTGGGGGCTCCGGCGCGCTGGGCGCTCGCGCTGAACCTGCAGGGCGCCTCCTCGGGGTGGCCGACCGCCACGTTCCTCACCAACCTCGCGGGGGCGTTCGCGCTGGGTCTCGTGGTGGAGGCGCTGGCGCGGCTCGGACCGGACACCGGCGCACGTCGAGGGACCCGCCTAGCTGTCGGTACCGGATTCCTCGGCGCTTTCACGACGTACAGCAGCTTCGCGTTGGAGGTCGACGGCTACCTGCGCGCCGGGAACGTCGCGCTCGGTGCGGGGTATGCCGCCGCGACCGTGGCGGGCGGGCTCGCGGCCGCGGCCGCGGGGGTCGCGGTGGGCTCGCTGGTCCGCCGGACCGGCGCGGCTGGCGGTGGGCGCCGGTGAGCGGCTCATGAACGGGACAGCGCTGCTCCTGGTGGTCCTGGGAGGCATCGTCGGAGCTCCCGCGCGCTTCCTCGTCGACGGCGCCATCACGTCCCGGTTGCGCCGTCGCGCCTCTCCCGCGGCTCAGGGCCCCAGCGCTGTGGTCCCGCCAGGGACCCTCGTGGTCAACCTGCTGGGCGCCTTCGTGCTCGGGGTGCTCGCCGGCCTGGCCCCACCCGGTGCGTCGACGTCCCAGGGCCCGCTGTGGCTCGTCGCGGGGGCGACGGGCTTCTGCGGGTCCTTCACGACGTTCAGCAGCGCCGTCCTCGAGGCGGTGCGGCTCGCGCAGGCCGGACGCTGGGGTGCCGCGGCGACGACGACGGCAGCGCACCTGATCGGCAGCCTGGCGGCCCTCGCCGCAGGTCTCACCGCGGGACTCGCGCTCGGTTGACGACTGACCCGTCGGAGGGGGCCGTCAGAGGGCGAGGTGCTCCTGCACGACGGCCGCGAGCCGGTCTGCCACCGCCCGGGCCTGCGTCTCCTCAGCGGCCTCGACCATGACCCTCACGAGGGGCTCCGTGCCGGAGGGGCGCAGCAGCACCCGCCCGGTGTCGCCCAGCTCTGCGGAGGCCTCGGCCACCGCTGCCGCCACGTGGGGGTCGGTGGACGCGCGCGCCTTGTCGACCCGCGGCACGTTGACGAGCACCTGGGGCAGCCGCTGCACCACGGAGGCGACCTCCGCGAGCGGCTGGCCGAGCTCGGCGACCCGCGCGAGCAGGTGCAGAGCGGTCAGGACGCCGTCCCCGGTGGTCTGGTGGTCCAGCATCACCACGTGGCCGGACTGCTCCCCACCGAGGACGTAGCCGTGCTCGCGCATCGCCTCGAGCACGTACCGGTCGCCCACGGCGGTCTGGACCACCTCGACGCCTGCGGCGCGCATGGCGAGCAGCAGCCCGAGGTTGCTCATGACGGTCGCGACGAGCACCGATCCCGGCAGCTGACCACGGCTGGCGAGGGCAAGGGCGAGCACGCCCATGATCTGGTCTCCGTCGACCACGGCGCCGGTCGCGTCGACGGCGAGGCACCGGTCGGCGTCTCCGTCGAAGGCGATCCCGGCATCAGCGCCGTGCTCGAGCACCGCGCGCTGTAGGGGCTCGAGGTGCGTCGACCCCACACCGTCGTTGGTGTTGAGGCCGTCCGGGGAGGCCCCGATGACGACGACGTCGGCCCCGGCGCGGCGCAGGGCCTCCGGCCCGACGCTCCAGGCGGCTCCATGGGCGCAGTCGACGACGACGCGCAGCCCGTCCAGCCGGTGCGGGAGCGTGGAGAGCAGGTGCTCCACGTACTGCCCGCCGGCGCCGACGTCGGAGGTCACCCGTCCGACGTCGGCGCCCGTGGGGCGCGCCCACGGCTCACGCAGGCGCGCCTCGATGGCGTCCTCCACCTCGTCGGGCAGCTTGTGGCCGCCGCGGGCGAAGAACTTGATGCCGTTGTCCGGCATCGGGTTGTGGGAGGCGGACAGGACCACCCCGAGGTCGGCGCCGGTGGCCGTCACGACGTGGGCGATCCCCGGCGTCGGCAGGACCCCCACGTCGGAGACGTCCACGCCGGCGCTGGCGAGCCCGGCGACGACCGCCGCGGAGAGGAACTCTCCCGACGCCCGCGGGTCCCGGCCCACGACGGCGCGCGGACGGTGCCCGCTGAAGACGCCGGCGTCACCGAGAACGTGCGCCGCAGCGACCGAGAGGTCGAGGGCGAGTTCCGCTGTGACGTCGACGTTCGCGAGACCGCGCACGCCGTCGGTGCCGAAGTAGCGACCCATGTGTCAGCCTCTGCTTCTCGTGCTGCGGGGAAGGCGCAGCCCGATGAGCAGGGTCAGCGCTTGCTGTACTGAGGAGCCTTGCGGGCCTTCTTGAGGCCGGCCTTCTTGCGCTCCTTGATCCTCGCGTCGCGGCTGAGGAAGCCGGCCTTCTTGAGGGAGGGGCGGTTGGCTTCGACGTCGATGCCGTTGAGCGCACGGGCGATGCCCAGGCGCAGCGCACCGGCCTGGCCGGAGACGCCGCCGCCGTCGATGCGGGCGATGACGTCGAAGCGGCCCTCGACCTCGGTGACGCGGAAGGGCTCGTTCACCATCTGCTGGTGGACCTTGTTCGGGAAGTACGACTCAAGGTCGCGCCCGTTGATGGTCCACTGCCCGGAGCCCGGCACGAGGCGGACACGAGCGACGGCCTCCTTGCGGCGACCCGTGGCGCCGCCGGGGGCGGTGATGCTGGCACCGCCACCGGCAGGGCCGGTGCTGGTGGTGGAGTAGCTGCTCAGCTCCTCCTCGTCGTAGCCGTCCTCGAGGGGGGCGTCGACGGGAGCGGTGTCGGTGCTCAACGGAAGTCCTCCTGCGCGCTTACTGCGCGACCTGGGTCAGGGTGTACGGCGTGGGCTTCTGGGCGGCGTGGGGGTGCTCAGGGCCCGCGTAGACCTTGAGCTTGCCGAGGACCTCGCGACCCAGGGAGTTCTTGGGGATCATGCCGCGCACGGCGCGCTCGATGGCGCGCTCGGGGTCGCGGGCGAGGAGGTCGGTGTACCGCTCCGACTTCAGACCGCCCGGGTAGCCGGAGTGGCGGTAGACCCGCTTCTGCTCCGACTTGCTGCCCGTGAGGACCACCTTGTCGGCGTTGATGATGATGACGAAGTCACCGGTGTCGACGTGCGGCGCGAACACGGGCTTGTGCTTGCCGCGCAGCAGACGCGCGGTCTGGCTGGCCAGACGGCCCAGGACGACGTCCGAGGCGTCGATGACGTGCCAGGCGCGGTCGACTTCGCCGGGCTTGGGGGTGTACGTGCGCACGCTCGGACCTTCGCTCTGTGGACAGTGGTTCAGGGGGTGGTGCTGGGTACTGCTCGGGGGTGCTGTTCGACGACCTGTGCCGCAGGTGTGCCCACCGTTCACGGCGACGTCGAACGCACGACGGCCAGCAGACTACTCGGCGTCGCGGCGGCAGGTCAAAACGCGGGCTCGCTGGCAGGCCAGCCCCCGGTCAGCCCCCGGTCAGTCCCCGGTCAGCCGCGGTCGGGGCCGTCGGGCACGACGTGCACCGCGGCTTCCTCGGCGGAGGCAGCTCCCCCGTCGATGCCCGCGTCACTCGCCACGGCACTCTTCTCGCGGTCCTCCGAGGCGCCCTGGTCGGGCTCCACGAGCCGCCCGGCGCGCAGGTCGCCAACCTCGTCGTCGAGCAGTTCCCCGTCGAGGTCGCCGTCCGCCGGTTGGTCGGCCGGTAGGTCGCCGTCGTCGGCGGAGCCGTCCAGCACCAGGGAGGCCGACGGGTCGGGCTCCTCTTCCGCCAGGCGCTCCTCGAGGGATTCCCCGGCCAGCTCCTCGTCGGCGGTGAGGCCGTAGCGCCCGACGTGGACCTCGCGCTCGCGCGGGGAGTGGCCCTCGTCCAGCAGCTCGCTGGCGTAGGCGTCGTCCTCGGTGTCCGCCATCGCGGTCACGGGGTCCTGCTCGGGCGCGGCGCCGGGGGTACTCATGCCTCCCGAGGCTGCCACGGGCTGTCTCGTCCGGCCCGTCGAGAGGTGCCGAGGCGGCGACCTACCCCGGGAACTGCGGGAGCCGGTCGAGGGGCCCTTCGCACCCGGCGACGTCGCGGCGCGAACGCGCCTGGGCGGCACGCTCGGCCAGCCGCTCGGGCGCCGGGTAGTCGACCTGCTCCAGCACCAGCCCGTGCGCCGGGGCGACGGTGACGCCCGGGTCGCGGCGAGCAGCGGCGAGCACCTGCGCCGGCCAGCCGACAGGGCGGCGGCCGGATCCCACTGCCAGTGCCGCGCCCACGAGTGCACGGACCATCGAGTGGCAGAACGCGTCGGCCACCACCTCGGCGACGAGCAGCCCCCCCTCCCCGGCCGGTGCCTGCGGCTCGACCCGGCGCCACCGGTACCGCAGCAGCGTGCGCGTGGTCGTGGCGCCCTCCCGGGGACGGCAGAACGCGGCGAAGTCGCGGAGGCCTTCCAGGGCGGCGCTGGCCTCGTCCATCGCCGCCGCGTCCAGCCTGCCGCGGGCGGCGCCGGCGCGGCGGGCGTCGACGACGTCGCGCCGCCGCAGCGGGTCCACCGGGGCGGCCGCGTCGCTCAGCCGGTAGGCGTAGTGGCGCCGCAGGGCCGCGAAGCGGGCGTCGAAGCCAGGCGGGGCCTCGGAGGCACCGACGACGACGACGTCGGGCGGCAGGACGCCCGCCAGGCGCGTGACGAGGGCCTCCCCGGGGCTGCGCTGTGAACGCCCCGGAACGGCCTCCCAGGCGTCCCTGGGGACGTCGACGTGCACCACCTGGCCGCGGGCATGGACCCCTGCGTCGGTGCGCCCGGCCACGACGGTCTGCGGGGGGCCCGGCAGCCGTACCACGCGCGCCAGAGCCGCCTCCAGCTCTCCCTGCACGGTCCGCAGCCCGGGCTGGCGCGCCCACCCGGCGAAGTCGGTGCCGTCGTAGCCGAGGTCGAGGCGGATCCGTACCGGGGCCCTCGCGGAGCCCCCTCCGGGCACACTCGGAGCATCGCTCACGTCGTCCACGACTCGACCTTGCCATGAGGACGATGCCGGCCACGAAGACGACGAGGGCCCCCGCACCTTCCGGTGCAGGGGCCCTCGGGGAGCGGGGAGGCTCAGGCCTTGGGGGCCTCGGCGGAGCCGGCAGCGTCGTCCACCTGGGACTCGGCGGGGGTGACCGCAGTCGTCTCGCCCGCCTCGGCGGCCGGAGCGGCCTGTGCGGTCGGCTCGGTGGTCGACTCAGCGACCTCCTCCGAGGACGCCTCGGCCGCGGGAGCGGGCTGGTTGCCGCGCGCGGAGCGTGCGGTGGCGGCCTCGGCCTCGCGCACCGTGGCGGCACGCGCGGTCAGCGGCTCCATCACGAGCTCGATGACGGCCATGGGGGCCTTGTCGCCCTTGCGCGGGCCGATCTTGGTGATGCGCGTGTAGCCGCCGGGCCGCTCGGCCATGGCCGGGCCGATCTCGGTGAACAGGGCGTGCACGACGCCCTTGTCCTTGACCGTCGAGAGCACGCGACGGCGAGCCGCCAGGTCACCGCGCTTCGCGAAGGTCACCAGGCGCTCGGCCAGGGGGCGCAGGCGCTTGGCCTTGGCCTCCGTGGTCGTGATGCTGCGGTGCTCGAACAGCTGAGTGGCCAGGCCGGCGAGCAGCAGGCGCTCGTGCGCCGGGCCGCTGCCGAGCCGCGGACCCTTGGTGGGGGTGGGCATCTCGTCTCCAGTGATCGTCAGTCGTGCGTCGGTGCTGCCGCGCCTTCCGGACACCGCACCCAGGTGGGCCCGATGTCCGGAAGGCGCTCAGTAGGTCAGAACTGCTGGGGTCCTCAGTACTGCTCGGTCTCGGCGAACGCGGAGTCGTCGTCCGCGCCGTAGCTGTCGACCGCGAGCCCGGGGTCGAACCCGGGCGGGCTGTCCTTGAGCTGCAGGCCCATGCCCTGCAGCTTGACCTTGACCTCGTCGATGGACTTCGCGCCGAAGTTGCGGATGTCCATGAGGTCTGCCTCGCTGCGCGCGGTGAGCTCACCCACGGTGTGGATGCCCTCGCGCTTGAGGCAGTTGTAGGAGCGGACCGTGAGCTCGAGCTCCTCGATCGGCAGCGCCAGGTCGGCCGCCAGGGCGGCGTCCGACGGCGACGGGCCGATGTCGATGCCCTCGGCCTCGACGTTGAGCTCGCGGGCCAGGCCGAAGAGCTCCATGAGGGTCTTACCGGCGCTGGCCATCGCGTCGCGCGGACGCGTGGACGGCTTGGTCTCGACGTCGACGACCAGGCGGTCGAAGTCGGTGCGCTGCTCGACGCGGGTCGCCTCGACCTTGTAGGTCACCTTGAGGACCGGCGAGTAGATCGAGTCGACCGGGATCCGGCCGATCTCGGCGTCGGCGTCCTTGTTCTGAGCCGCCGAGACGTAACCACGGCCGCGCTCGACGGTCAGCTCGACCTCGAGGCGGGCAGTCTCGTCCAGCGTGGCGAGCTCCAGCTCGGGGTTGTGCACCTCGACGCCGGCCGGCGGGGCGATGTCAGCCGCGGTCACGACGCCCGGGCCCTGCTTGCGCAGGTACATCACCACGGGCTCGTCGTGCTCGCTGGAGACGACGAGGCCCTTGATCCCGAGGATGAGCTCGGTCACGTCCTCCTTGACGCCCGGCACCGTGGAGAACTCGTGGAGCACGCCGTCGATGCGGATGCTCGTCACGGCCGCGCCCGGGATGGACGACAGCAGGGTGCGGCGCAGCGAGTTGCCGAGGGTGTAGCCGAATCCGGGCTCGAGCGGCTCGATGATGAACCGGGAGCGGTGCTCGGCGATCGGCTCCTCGAGGAGCGTGGGGCGCTGTGCGATGAGCACGGGTGGTTGCCTTCCTGCCGGGGGTCCGCCATATGACCCCGCGGCGCACGGTCACCCCGGGCGGCGTCGGTCTGCCGCTCGGGGGGTGGAGCTGGTGGAGCTGACCCGGTGGTGCCGGAGCACCACCGGGTCGGGGAAAGTCAGACGCGGCGACGCTTCGGGGGGCGCGTGCCGTTGTGGGGGACCGGGGTGACGTCGGAGATCTGCCCGACCTCGAGGCCGGTGGCCTGCAGCGAGCGGATCGCGGTCTCGCGGCCCGAGCCCGGGCCCTTGACGAAGACGTCGACCTTGCGCATGCCGTGCTCCTGGGCGCGGCGGGCGGCGGCCTCGGCGGCCATCTGCGCGGCGAAGGGGGTCGACTTGCGCGAGCCCTTGAAGCCGACCTGGCCGGCAGAGGCCCACGAGATCACAGCGCCCGAGGGGTCGGTGATCGAGACGATGGTGTTGTTGAAGGTGCTCTTGATGTGCGCCTGGCCGACGGTGACGTTCTTCCGCTCCTTGCGGCGCGGGCGGCGGGCGGCGCCGGCAGCGGCGCGACGGGTCTGGGGGGGCATGGCTGTTCTCCTGGGTCCGAGGGTCTCGTGTGCGGCGGGCCGCGGGGGCCGTGGGGCGGCTGGGCAGGCGCTGTGCTGGTCCCGTCGTCCGGGGGCAGGCGCCGCTCAGCCGCGCGTCACTTGCGCCCGGCCTTCTTCTTGCCGGCGACCGTGCGCTTCGGGCCCTTACGGGTACGCGCGTTGGTCTTGGTGCGCTGGCCGCGCACGGGCAGGCCGCGACGGTGCCGCAGGCCCTCGTAGGTGCCGATCTCCACCTTGCGGCGGATGTCGGCGGCGACCTCGCGGCGCAGGTCGCCCTCGACCCGGAAGTTCGCCTCGATGTACTCGCGCAGTGCGACCTGCTCGGGCTCGCCGAGGTCGCGGACGCGGACGTCGCCGCTGATACCGGTGGCCGCGAGCACCTCGTGCGCGCGGGTCCGGCCGATGCCGAAGATGTAGGTGAGCGCAACCTCGAGCCGCTTCTCGCGGGGGAGGTCGACGCCGACAATGCGTGCCACTGCTGTCCTGTCCGTCATCCGGAGGTCTGGGGCAGTCCCACCCCGCCGGGGTGGCGGGTCCCCGGCCTCCGGGCCGGGGGTGTCGGCCCGTGGTGGGCCGTGGACTGCTCTTCGTGCGGTGCGTGTGCGTGGAGCCGTGCTGCGTGGTGCTGACGGGTCATGTGACCCGGGTGGTGCTGGCTGCCCCCAGGGGGACCGGCCCGTGAGGCTCTGCTCAGCCCTGGCGCTGCTTGTGGCGCAGGTTCTCGCAGATGACCATCACGCGTCCGTGCCGGCGGATCACCTTGCACTTGTCGCAGATCTGCTTGACGCTCGGCTTGACCTTCATGATCGTCCTGTCGTGCGGGTGGCGGCTGCGGGGTCGAGCTGCTGACCGGTGGGTCAGCAGCTCACTTGTAGCGGTAGACGATGCGACCGCGGGAGAGGTCGTAGGGGCTGAGCTCCACGACCACGCGGTCCTCCGGGAGGATGCGGATGTAGTGCTGCCGCATCTTTCCCGAGATGTGCGCGAGCACCTTGTGGCCGTTCGAGAGCTCCACGCGGAACATGGCGTTCGGCAGAGCCTCGACCACCGCGCCCTCGATCTCGATGACGCCGTCCTTCTTGGGCATGTCCTCCGCTCACCGACCGGTGGCACTCTCGCGCCACCGGCCCTTGCAACTGGTCGTCGTCCGGCCGTGAGGGCCGGACGGGCTCCCAGCGGCGTCTACCGAGAGCGGCGGACGCACGGGAGCGACCCTCCATGCTAAGCCACGCCGGCACCCACGGTGAAATCGCCCCGAGCCAGACGAGTTTCAGACGAGCGGCGCCACCTCGACGCCGCGTGCCGCGAGCTCGGCCGCGCCGCCGTCCTCAGCCGTGAGGACCCAGGCCCCGCGCTCCCCCAGGGCCACCGTGTGCTCCCAGTGGGCGGCCGTGCTGCCATCTGTGGTGACCACGGTCCAGCCGTCCTCGAGGACGTCCGTGTCGGCCTCGCCGCGCACGAGCATGGGCTCTACGGCGACGCACAGCCCCGGACGCAGCTTCGGTCCGCGCGCGCGGCTGCGGTGGTTGAGGACCTCCGGCGCCTGGTGCATCGCCGTGCCGATGCCGTGGCCGACGTACCCGTCGACGATCCCGAGCGGCGCTCCCCCCGCAGCGGCGGTGCGCTCCACGAAGCCCTCCACCGCGTCACCGACCACGCCCAGCCGCTGCCGCGTCGCCAGGCCGCGCGCCAGGGCCGCGATGCCCTCCCACATCGCGCAGCGGGTCGTCTCGACGAGGGCCGCGTCAGCAGGGTCGTGGTCCTCTGGGTCGCCGACCAGGACCGAGAAGGCCGCGTCGCCGTGCCACCCATCGACGACGGCGCCGCAGTCGACGCTGAGCAGGTCGCCCGGGACGAGCGCGCGGTCACCGGGGATGCCGTGCACGACTTCAGCCCCCACCGAGGTGCACAGCGTGCGCGGGTAGCCGTGGTAGCCGAGGAACGAGGGCACGGCGCCGGCGTCGCGGATGACCGCAGCGGCCACGTCGTCCAGGTCGGCGGTGGTCACGCCCGGCCGCACGGCCGCGCGCACCGAAGCCAGCGCCTGTGCGACGACGAGCCCCGCACGCCGCATCACCAGCACCTGCTCGGGGCTCTTGTACTCGATCCGCTCGCGCCCGAGCACCGAAACGCTCCCGCCTCAGGCGCCGGCTGCGGCGGCGCCGCCAAGGCCGTCACCGGCGCTCAGGAGCGCGGTGACGATGCGCTGCTGCACGTCCTGGACGCTGCCAACGCCGTCCACGGTGACCAGCAGGCCCCGGGAGGCGTAGGCGGCGGCCAGGGGAGCGGTCTGCTCGGCGTAGACCTCGAGCCGGCGGCGGACGACGTCCTCGGTGTCGTCGCTGCGACCCTGCTCGCTGGCGCGCTTGAGGAGGCGGGCGACGACGATGTCGACGTCCGCGGTGATCTCCAGGACGGCGTCCAGGCCGGTGCCGTGCGCCGCGAGCACCTCGTCGAGGGTGCGCACCTGGGCGGTGGTCCGGGGGTAGCCGTCCAGGAGGAAGCCCGTGGCGGCGTCGGGCTCGGCGAGGCGGTCGGCGACCATCCGGTTGGTCAGCTCGTCGGGTACGTACTCGCCGGCGTCCATGTAGCGCTGTGCCTCGCGGCCCAGCGGGGTTCCGGCCGCCTTGTTGGCGCGAAAGATGTCACCGGTGGAGATGGCGGGGACGCCCAGACGCTGGGCCAGGAGCGCCGCCTGGGTGCCCTTGCCTGCGCCAGGCGGGCCGAGCAGGACGACACGCGAGGGCGCGGCGGTCGCGGGAGTGCGGACGTCAGAGCTGTTGGTCAACGGAGGAACCCCTCGTAGTGGCGCTGCTGGAGCTGGGACTCGATCTGCTTCACCGTCTCCAGCCCGACGCCGACGACGATGAGGATGGATGTACCACCGAAGGGGAAGTTCTGGTTGGCCCCGACCGCCACCAGGGCGACGAGGGGCACCAGCGCCACCAGCCCCAGGTAGAGAGCACCCGGCAGGGTGATGCGCGTCAGAACGTGGTCCAGGTACTCCGCCGTCGGGCGGCCGGCACGGACGCCGGGGATGAACCCGCCGACCCGCTTGATGTTGTCCGCGACCTCGTCCGGGTTGAACGTGATGGCCACATAGAAGTACGTGAAGAAGATGATGAGCAGTACGTACGCGACGATGTACGCCGGATGGTCGCCCCGCGTGAAGGTGTTGCGGATGAAGGTCACCCAGTCGGACGTGGGGTCACCGAACTGCGCCACCAGGCCCGGCAGGTACAGCAGCGACGACGCGAAGATGACCGGGATGACGCCGGCCATGTTGACCTTCATGGGGATGTAGGTGCTCGTCCCGCCGTACATGCGACGGCCGACCATGCGCTTGGCGTACTGCACCGGGATGCGGCGCTGGGACTGCTCGACGAAGACGACGGCGGCCACGATGAGCAGCCCGACGAGGATGACGATGGCCATCGTTCCCCAGCCCCGCTCGCGGCCGATGGCGAGGACGGAGGTCGGGAAGGTCGCAGCGACCGACGTGAAGATGAGCAGCGACATGCCGTTGCCGACGCCGCGTTCGGTCACCATCTCGCCCATCCACATGACCAGGCCCGTGCCTGCGGTCATCGTCAGCACCATGAGCAGGAGGATGACGACGGAGTCATCGGGGATGACCTGCGAGCAGGCGCCGGAGGACGAGGGGAAGAGGTTGCCGGAGCGGGCCACGGCCACGTAGGTGGTCGACTGGAGCACCGCCAGGGCGATTGTCAGGTATCGCGTGTACTGCGTGAGCTTGGCGGTGCCGGACTGCCCCTCCTTGTGGAGCTCCTCGAAGCGGGGGATGACCACGCGCAGCAGCTGGATGATGATGCTCGCGGTGATGTAGGGCATGATCCCGAGCGCGAAGACGCTCAGCTGCAGCAGCGCACCACCGCTGAAGAGGTTCACCAGACCCAGCAGGTCGCTCTGGGTGTCGAGCCCGTTGAGGCACTGCTGCACGTTGGTGTAGCTGACGCCCGGCGCCGGCACGAAGGACCCGAGGCGGAACACCGCCATGATCGCCAACGTGAAGACGATCTTGCGTCGTAGGTCGGGCGTCTTGAACGCCCGCACGAACGCACCTAGCACGTGTCCTCCTGGTCAGTCTCCGCCGGCACCCCGTCCGGGGCTCGGCTGCGAGCGCGGCTTCCCCGCGGGTCTCGCGGGGCGACGGGCGGCGCGGTCTCGGCGGCATGCGCCGAGCTCCGCTCATGAAAGCCCACCACCGGGCCCGCCCCGGAAACGTCCGGGTGCCGACCCCGCGAGGCTACCCGCCGTGGTGGGCGCCCGTGGCCGCTCACCGGGTCTGGGAGCTCTGGGCAAGGGGTGCCACCGGCCGGCACGGGCCTCAGCGGTCGAGCTCCGGTCACCGCCCCCCGGAAGCGGTGAGGGCCCGGACCTGCTGGTCCGGGCCCTCACGATGCCTCATCGCCCCCGACAGGGGACGCCTTGGGGCTGCCGCCCGGTCAGAGCCGGGTCGTGGTGCCGCCAGCGGCGGCGATCTTCGCCTCGGCCGAGGCCGAGAACGCGTGCGCGGTCACCTGGACCGGCACGCTGATGTCGCCGGTGCCGAGCACCTTGACGCGCTGGCCGGCGCGCACAGCACCAGCAGCCACCAGCTCGTCCACACCGACCTCGCCGCCCTGGGGGAACAGCTCGGAGATGCGGTCGAGGTTGACGACCTGCGACACGACCTTGGCGGGGTTCGTGAAGCCGCGCAGCTTGGGCAGGCGCATGTGCAGCGGCATCTGGCCACCCTCGAAGCGCGCCGACACCTGGTAACGGGCCTTCGTGCCCTTGGTGCCGCGGCCCGCGGTCTTGCCCTTGCTGGCCTCGCCACGACCCACGCGGGTCTTCGCGGTCTTCGCCCCCGGGGCGGGCCGCAGGTGGTGGACCTTCAGCGTGTGCTCAGTGGTCTCGTTGCTCATCGAGCCTCGACCTCCTCCACGGTCACGAGGTGGCGTACCGCGCGCAGCATGCCGAGCACCTCGGGACGGTCCTCACGGACGACCGACTGGCCGATCCGCTTCAGGCCGAGGGTGCGCAGCGTGTCGCGGTGGTTCTGCTTGCCACCGATCTCCGACTTGACCTGGGTCACCTTGAGCTGCGCCATCAGACGGCCGCCGCCCTGGCCCGCAGGAGGGCCGCCGGAGCGACCTCCTCGACCGTGAGGCCACGACGGGCCGCGACGGACTCGGGCTGCTCGAGGCCCTTCAGCGCGGCCACCGTGGCGTGCACGATGTTGATCGCGTTGGAGGATCCCAGGGACTTGCTCAGCACGTCGTGGATACCGGCGCACTCGAGCACGGCGCGCACCGGACCACCGGCGATGACACCGGTACCGGGGCTCGCCGGACGCAGCAGCACCACGCCAGCGGCCTCTTCACCCTGCACGGGGTGGGGGATGGTGCCCTGGATGCGGGGGACGCGGAAGAAGTTCTTCTTCGCCTCCTCCACGCCCTTGGCGATCGCCGCGGGCACCTCCTTGGCCTTGCCGTAGCCGACGCCGAGCGTGCCGTCGCCGTCGCCCACCACGACGAGCGCGGTGAAGCTGAAGCGGCGGCCGCCCTTGACGACCTTCGCGACGCGGTTGATGGTGACGACGCGCTCCAGGAACTGGCTGCGCTCGGCGTCGCCGCCGCGGCCGCCGCGGTCGTTACCGCCGCCGCGCCCGCCGCGGTCGTTACCGCCGCGCTGGCCGCGGTCGTTCCCCGGGCCGCCGGTCCCGCTGGGGGGGCCGCCGGCGCCCCTGCGCTGTGGTCCGGGCATCAGGCGTTCCTTCCGTTGTCCATGTTCGTACGGGTGCTCACAGGGCCAGACCGCCCTCGCGCGCGCCCTCGGCTACAGCGGCCACACGACCGTGGTAGCGGTTGCCGCCGCGGTCGAAGACCACGGCCTCGATACCGGCGGCCTTGGCGCGCTCGGCGACGATCTCGCCGACGCGACGGGCCTTGGCGGTCTTGTCGCCGTCGTGCCCGCGCAGGTCGGCCTCCATGGTGGAGGCCGACGCCAGGGTGCGGCCCACGCTGTCGTCCACGACCTGGACGGCGATGTGCCGCGCGGAGCGGATGACCACCAGGCGCGGGCGAGCCGCGGTGCCGGTGACCTTCTTGCGCACGCGCAGGTGGCGGCGGGCGCGGGCGGCAGAGCCCGTCTTGGCAGCTCCCTTGCGGAGCAGCTTCGTCCTACTGGCGAGAGCCATGACTACTTACCAGCCTTCCCGACCTTGCGCCGGACGACCTCGCCGGCGTAGCGCACGCCCTTGCCCTTGTACGGGTCAGGCTTGCGCAGCTTGCGGATGTTCGCGGCGACCTCGCCGACGCGCTGCTTGTCGATGCCCGCCACCGCGAAGCGGTTCGGGGCGGACACCGTGAGGGTGATGCCCTCCGGCGCCTTGACGAGCACGGGGTGGCTGAAGCCGAGGGCGAACTCCAGGTCGGAGCCGCGGGCCTGCACGCGGTACCCGGTACCCACGATCTCCATCTGCTTCTCGAAGCCCTGCGTCACGCCGGTGACCATGTTGGCCAGCAGCGTGCGGGTCAGCCCGTGCAGCGACTTGGAGAGGCGCTCGTCGTTCGGGCGGGTGACCGCCAGGGTGCCGTCCTCGCTGCGGTCAACCGACAGCGGTGCGGGCACGACGTGCGAGAGGGTCCCCTTGGGGCCCTTGACGGTGACGGTGCGGCCTTCGGCGCCGTCGATGGTGACGTCCACCCCGGCCGGCACGGCCACGGGGAGCCTTCCGATGCGCGACATGCTCTACCCCCTCACCAGACGTAGGCGAGGACTTCCCCACCCACGCCCTGCTTGCTCGCCTGGCGGTCCGTGAGCAGGCCGGAGGAGGTCGACAGAATCGCCACCCCCAGGCCACCCAGCACGCGCGGCAGGTTGGTCGACTTGGCGTACACCCGCAGACCGGGCTTGCTCACACGCCGGAGGCCGGCGATGGAGCGCTCACGGTTCGGGCCGTACTTGAGGTCCAGCACGAGGCGCTTGCCCACCTCGGCCTCCTCGACGCGCCAGGAGGAGATGTAGCCCTCGCTCTTGAGGATCTCCGCCACGCGGGACTTCAGCTTGCTGTAGGGCATGGCGACGTCGTCGTGGTACGCCGAGTTGGCGTTCCGCAGGCGCGTCAGCATGTCCGCGATCGGGTCAGTCATCGTCATCGGGCTCGTCCGCCCTTCCTCGCCGTGGTCCCCCGCGGTACGGGGCCTGCGGCGCAGTGGTTCTTCAGGAGAGTGAGTGCTGGCTCGCCGGGGTGACCCGGGACTACCAGGAGCTCTTGGTGATACCCGGCAGCTCGCCGCGGTGGGCCATGTCACGCAGGCACACGCGGCACAGGCCGAACTTGCGGTACACCGAGTGCGGGCGACCGCACTTCTGGCAGCGGGTGTAGGCGCGCACTGCGAACTTCGGCTTGCGCGACGCCTTGACGATCAGAGCGGTCTTGGCCATGGGTGTCTGCCTCAGTCCTCGGTCAGTTCTCGCGGAACGGGAAGCCGAGCAGGCGCAGCAGCGCCCGGCCCTCGTCGTCGCTCGTCGCGGTGGTCACGACCGTGATGTCCATGCCGCGGACGCGGTCGATCTTGTCCTGGTCGATCTCGTGGAACATCGACTGCTCGTCGAGACCGAAGGTGTAGTTGCCGCGCCCGTCGAACTGCTTGGGCGAGAGGCCGCGGAAGTCCCTGATGCGGGGCAGCGCGAGGCTGACCAGACGGTCCAGGAACTCCCACATGCGGTCGCCGCGGAGCGTGACGTGGGCGCCGATCGGCATGCCTTCGCGCAGCTTGAACTGTGCGATGGACTTGCGGGCCTTGGTGATCGCCGGACGCTGACCGGTGATCAGCGTCAGGTCGCGGACGGCTCCGTCGATCAGCTTGGAGTCGCGTGCGGCCTCGCCGACGCCCATGTTCACGACGACCTTCACCAGGCGCGGGACCTGCATCACGTTGTCGTGCTTGAACTGCTCGCGCAGCGCCGGGGCGATCTCCTCGGCGTAGCGGGTCTTCAGGCGCGGCGGCACCTTGGTGCCGGTCGTGCTGGCTGCGGTGTCGGTGCTCATGCGATGTCCTCGCCCGAGCGGCGGGCGACGCGCACGCGCACGGTGCGCTGCACGCCGTCGCGCTCGACGGTCTCGGTGCGGATGCCCACGCGCGTGGGCTTCTTGGTCTTGGGGTCGACGAGGGCGACGTTGCTGATGTGCAGCGGCGCCTCGTGCGTCTCGATGCCACCGGTACGCGAACCGCGGGCGGTCTGGCCGGCCTTCACGTGCTTCGTGACCCGGTTGATGCCCTCGACCAGGACGCGGCCGCGCTCGGGGTAGACCTCGAGGACGCGTCCGGTCTTGCCGCGGTCTCCACCACGGGCCTGCGTCTTCCCGGTGATGACCTGGACCAGGTCACCCTTCTTGATGCGGGTCTTGGCAGCCATGGCTCAGAGCACCTCCGGGGCCAGCGAGATGATCCGCATGAACTTCTTGTCGCGCAGCTCGCGGCCGACGGGGCCGAAGATGCGGGTGCCGCGCGGGTCACCGTCGTTGCGCAGGATCACCGCGGCGTTCTCGTCGAAGCGGATGTAGGAGCCGTCCGGGCGGCGGTTCTCCTTGGTGGTGCGGACGATGACGGCCTTGACGACGTCGCCCTTCTTGACGGCACCCCCGGGGATGGCGTCCTTGACGGTGGCGACGATGACGTCACCGATGCCGGCGTAGCGCCGCCCGCTGCCGCCGAGCACGCGGATGCAGAGGATCTCCTTGGCACCCGTGTTGTCGGCGACACGCAGTCGCGACTCCTGCTGGATCACTGCTTCTCTCCTGTCGTCACGCCGGTCCTCGCCCCGCGGTGGTCACCGGCTGTCTGCCGGCAAGCCCGGGGGTCGAGCCTCGCGGAACTCGATGGGACGTCTGGCTGGGCTTACTTGGCCCGCTCGAGGACCTCGACCACACGCCACCGCTTGGTGGCCGACAGCGGACGGGTCTCGGCGATGCTCACGAGGTCGCCGATACCGGCGGTCTCGTTCTCGTCATGCGCCTTCACCTTGACGGTGCGGCGGATGACCTTCGCGTAGAGCGGGTGCTTCACGCGGTCCTCGACGGCCACGACCACGGTCTTGGTCATCTTGTCGCTGACCACGTAGCCGCGGCGCGTCTTGCGGTAACCGCGAGCAGCTGTCTGCGCTGCCTCGGTGGTGGTCTCGTTCACTGCGTCACTCACTGGGCGTCGACCTCCCCGATGCCGAGCTCGCGCTCGCGCATCGTCGTGTAGATCCGGGCGATGTCCCGGCGGACGGCGCGCAGCCGCCCGTGGTTCTCGAGCTGCCCGGTGGCCGACTGGAAGCGGAGGTTGAACAGCTCCTCCTTGGCCTTGCGCAGCTCCTCGACGAGGCGCTCGTCCTCGAAACCGCGCAGGGCGGTGGGCTCGAGGCCCTTCGAACCGACGGCCATCAGGCCACCCCTCCCTCACGGGTGATGAAGCGGCACTTCATCGGCAGCTTGTGGATCGCGCGGCGCATGGCCTCGCGGGCGATGTCCTCCGGGACGCCGGAGAGCTCGAACATGACGCGTCCGGGCTTGACATTGCTGATCCACCACTCGGGCGAGCCCTTGCCGGAGCCCATGCGGGTCTCGGCGGGCTTCTTGGTCAGCGGGCGGTCCGGGTAGATGTTGATCCAGACCTTGCCGCCACGCTTGATGTGGCGGGTCATGGCGATACGAGCGGACTCGATCTGGCGGTTGGTCACGTAGCCGTGCTCCAGCGCCTGGATGCCGAAGTCACCGAACGTGATCGCGGTGCCGCCCGTGGCCTGGCCACGGCGGGTGGGGTGGTGCTGCTTGCGGTGCGCGAGGCGCCGAGGAATCAGCACGGGTCAGCCCTCCGATCCGGGTGCGGACGCCCCGGCCTCGGCCGGAGCGGTGGTGGCGGCGGGCTGGCCCTCGCCACGCTGGGGACGGTCACCGCGCTGGGGACGGTCGCCACGCTGGGGACGGTCACCGCGCGGGGGACGCGCGCCGCGAGGGGCGGTCGCAGCCTGGGCGGCGAGCTCGCGCTGGGTGTGGTCACCCTTGTAGATCCAGACCTTCACGCCAATGCGGCCGAAGGTGGTCTTGGCCTCGTAGAAGCCGTAGTCGATGTACGCGCGCAGCGTGTGCAGCGGCACACGACCCTCGCGGTAGAACTCCGAGCGGCTCATCTCGGCGCCGCCGAGGCGGCCCGAGCACTGCACACGGATGCCCTTGGCGCCGGCGCGCTGCGCGGACTGCATGCCCTTGCGCATCGCACGGCGGAAGGACACCCGGCTCGCGAGCTGCTCGGCGATGCCCTGGGCCACCAGCTGCGCCTCGGCCTCGGGGTTCTTCACCTCGAGGATGTTCAGCTGCACCTGCTTGCCCGTGAGCTTCTCCAGCTCGCCGCGCAGGCGGTCGGCCTCGGCGCCGCGGCGACCGATGACGATGCCCGGGCGTGCGGTGTGGATGTCGACGCGCACACGGTCACGGGTGCGCTCGATCTCGACGCGGGCGATGCCGGCCCGGTCCATGCCCTTCGACATGAGCCGGCGGATCTCCACGTCCTCCTTGACGTAGTCGCGGTACCGCTGACCGGGACGGGTGCTGTCGGCGAACCAACGCGACCGGTGGTCGGTGGTGATGCCGAGGCGGAACCCGTTCGGGTTGACCTTCTGCCCCATCAGCGGGCCCTCCTCGTCTGCGACTGCTCACTGTGGCCAGCGCCCGCGCCGGCCTTCTCGGCCTCGGGGGCGACCACCACGGTGATGTGGCTGGTGCGCTTGATGATCCGGCCCGCGCGGCCCTGGGCCCGCGGACGGAACCGCTTCAGCGAGACGCCCTCGTCGACGTACGCAGCGCTGATGACCAGGCTGCGCTCGTCGAAGGCCTCGCTCGCGCGGTCGGCCTTGACGCGGGCGTTCGCGATCGCGCTCTGCACGACCTTGAGCACCGGCTCGCTGGCTGACTGCGGAGCAAAGCTCAGCACCGCCAGCGCCTCGCTGGCGCGACGTCCGCGGATCAGATCCACGACGCGCCGCGCCTTCTGCGGCGTCACGCGGACGTACCGCGCCTGCGCCTTGGCTTCCATGTCTCGTCCTGCCTCGTGTCTCGGCTGTGTCGGGGAGTTCGTCACCTGCTGACCTGCGTCAGCGGCGACGGCCCCGGCGGTCGTCCTTCTCGTGCCCGCGGAAGGTGCGGGTGGGGGCGAACTCGCCGAGCTTGTGCCCGACCATCGCCTCGGTGACGAACACCGGCACGTGCTTGCGGCCGTCGTGGACAGCGATCGTGTGCCCGAGCATGTCCGGGATGATCATCGAACGACGCGACCACGTGCGGATGACGTTCTTGGTGCCCTTTTCGTTCTGGGCGTCCACCTTCTTGACCAGGTGGTCGTCGACGAACGGGCCCTTCTTCAGGCTGCGCGGCATAGCTCAGCTGCTCCTCAGTCTCTGCGCGCTCAGCGCTTCTTGCCGGCGGTGCGCCGACGGACGATCTGGCGGTCGCTGGCCTTGCCGGGGCGGCGGGTGCGGCCCTCGGCCTGGCCCCACGGGCTGACCGGGTGGCGACCACCGGAGGTCTTGCCTTCACCACCACCGTGCGGGTGGTCGATCGGGTTCATCGCGACACCGCGGACGGTCGGGCGCTTGCCCTTCCAGCGCATACGGCCGGCCTTGCCCCAGTTGATGTTGGACTGCTCGGCGTTGCCGACCTCGCCAACGGTGGCGCGGCACTCGACCGACACCGTGCGGACCTCACCGGAGGGCATGCGCAGCTGCGCGGTGCCGCCCTCGCGGGCCACGAGGCGGATCGAGGCGCCGGCAGAGCGGGCCATCTTGGCGCCGCCACCGGGACGCAGCTCCACGGCGTGCACCACGGTGCCGACGGGGATGTTGCGCAGCGGCAGGTTGTTGCCCGGCTTGATGTCGGCCTCGGGGCCGTTCTCGATCCGGTCGCCCTGCTTCAGCTTCGTCGGCGCCAGGATGTAGCGCTTCGTGCCGTCGATGTAGTGCAGCAGCGCGAGACGAGCCGTGCGGTTGGGGTCGTACTCGATGTGAGCGACCGTCGCCGGTACGCCGTCCTTGTCGTGACGGCGGAAGTCGATGACGCGGTAGGCGCGCTTGTGGCCGCCGCCCTGGTGCCGCGTCGTGATACGACCGCTGGAGTTGCGGCCGCCCTTCTTCGGCAGCGGGCGCACGAGGGACTTCTCGGGCTCGCTGCGCGTGATCTCGACGAAGTCGGCGACCGATGAGCCGCGGCGGCCCGGCGTCGTGGGCTTGTACTGGCGGATGCCCATGTCAGGCCCCTCCCCCGAAGATGTCGATGGTGCCCTCGCGCAGGGTGACGATGGCGCGCTTGGTGTCCTTGCGCTTACCGGTGCCGGTACGCGTGCGGCGCTTCTTGCCCTCGCGGTTGAGGGTGTTGACCGAGTCCACCTTGACGCCGAAGATCTTCTCGACGGCGACCTTGATCTCGGTCTTGTTGGCGCGCGGGTCGACCAGGAACGTGTACTTGCCCTGGTCGAGCAGCGCGTAGCTCTTCTCGGAGACGACCGGGGCGACGAGCACGTCGCGCGGGTCCTTGCCGACGCCGGCGAACGGGCTGGCCGTGGCGGTCGTCGTGGTGGTCTCGCTCATCGCGCGGCCTCCTCGCTGCGGGTGGCGCCGGCCAGGAAGGCCTCCAGCGCGCCGGAGGTGAACACGACGTCGTCCGAGCAGAGGACGTCGTAGGTGTTGAGCTGGTCAGCGAACAGCAGGTGGACGCCGGCGGCGTTCTGCAGGCTCTTCCAGCTGAGCTCGTCGCCGCGCTCCAGCACCACGAGGCGCTGCGTGCGCTGGGACAGGCCCGAGAGCAGCCCAATGGCGCTCTTGGTGCTCGGCGCCTCGCCCGCCACGACGGTGGAGAGGACGTGCACGCGCTCGTGACGGGCCCGGTCGGAGAGGGCACCGCGGAGGGCGGCAGCCTTCATCTTCTTGGGCGTCCGCTGCGAGTAGTCGCGCGGCTGCGGGCCGTGGACGACGCCACCGCCGGCGAACTGCGGGGCGCGGGTCGAGCCCTGGCGGGCGCGGCCGGTGCCCTTCTGCTTGTAGGGCTTCTTGCCACCGCCGCGGACTTCACCGCGGGTCTTCGTGGCGTGGGTGCCCTGACGAGCGGCGGCCAGCTGCGCCACCACGACCTGGTGGATGAGCGGCACGTTGGTCTGGACGTCGAAGACGGCGCCCGGAAGGGTCACGGAACCGGCGGCGGAGCCGTCGGGGCCGATGACGTCGACCGTGCGGTCCGCTGGGGCCGCGTCCAGGGTCTCAGTGGTGGTGGTCATGGGGCTCAGCCCTCCTGAGCGGCCTTGGCCGCGGTCTTGAGGACGACGACGGCGCCACGCGGCCCCGGGACGGCGCCCTTGACGAGCACGTAGCCGCGCTCGGCGTCGACGGCGTGGACGAGCAGGTTCTGCGTGGTCTGGCGCTCGCCGCCCATGCGGCCGGCCATGCGCAGGCCCTTGAAGACGCGACCGGGGGTGGCGCACCCGCCGATGGACCCCGGCTTGCGGTGGTTGCGGTGCGCACCGTGGCTGGCCGAGACACCGGCGAAGCCGTGGCGCTTCATGACACCCGCGAAGCCCTTGCCGCGGGTGGTCCCCGCGACGTCGATGCGCTGGCCCGCGCTGAACAGCTCGACGGTCAGCTCCTGGCCGGCCTCGTACTGGCCCGCGTCGGGCGTGCGCAGCTCCGCGACGTGACGTCGGGGCGTGGTGCCGGCCTTCTCGAAGTGGCCGGACAGCGGCTTGTTCACCTTGCGCGGGTCGATCGCCCCGAAGGCGATCTGTACCGCGTCGTAGCCGTCGGTCTCGGGGGTGCGCACCTGCGTCACCACGCACGGGCCGGCCTGGATGACGGTCACCGGGACGAGGCGGCCTGCCTCGTCCCAGACCTGGGTCATCCCGAGCTTGGTGCCCAGCAGGCCCGCGACGCGGCGGCGCGCGTCGGTGGTCGTGCTCATCGTCGTTCTCCTCGCAGCTCTGTCTGTTCCGTGACCAGGCTCAGAGCTTGATCTCGATGTTGACGTCGGCGGGGAGGTCGAGGCGCATCAGCGAGTCGACCGCCTTCGGCGTCGGGTCGATGATGTCGATCAGCCGCTTGTGCGTGCGCATCTCGAACTGCTCGCGGCTGTCCTTGTACTTGTGCGGCGAGCGGATGACGACGTACACGTTCTTCTCGGTCGGCAGCGGCACGGGGCCGACCACCGTGGCGCCGGCGTTGCTGACCGTGTCGACGATCTTGCGCGCGGAGCTGTCGATGACCTCGTGGTCGTACGACTTCAGCCGGATGCGGATCTTCTGTCCCGCCATGGCCCGTCCCTCTCTCGTCCCGCTGTGCCACGGGGCGGCCACCGGCCCCCGAGGTCGGGCGTGTCGCCCTGCCTCGAGCGCACTGGCGCGCTGCCACCTGTGGAGGTCTGCTGTCGTGCCCGGCTTCCCGGGCGTCGGCGATCCGCAGCTGCGGCCCGTGGGGGCCAGCAACGGGGCGCCCCCCGCTCAAGAGCGAGGGGCGCGCACGCCGGACGACCCACTTATCTTGCCAGACTCCCCCCTCCCCGGTCCAATCCGGGCGAGGCGACCCAGAGGGCCGGCGGCAGGAGCGACAGGCGTACAGCCAGTGGGGTGGGCGCGGAGCGCGGCAGGGAACCTCCACGGCGCTCCCCCGGGCAACACACGAGAGGCCCGGGAGCCATGCTCCCGGGCCTCTCGTGTCGACCTCGCCCCTCGCGGGGCTGAGATTACTTGATGATCTTGACGACCTGGCCGGCGCCCACGGTGCGGCCACCCTCGCGAATGGCGAAGCGCAGGCCCTCCTCCATGGCGATCGGCTGGATCAGGGCCACGGTCATCTCGGTGTTGTCGCCCGGCATGACCATCTCGGTGCCCTCGGGCAGCGTGATGACGCCGGTCACGTCGGTCGTCCGGAAGTAGAACTGCGGACGGTAGTTCGAGTAGAACGGGTTGTGACGGCCACCCTCGTCCTTGGACAGGATGTAGACGCGCGCCTCGAAGTCGGTGTGGGGCGTGATCGACTTCGGCTTGCAGACGACCTGGCCGCGCTCGACGTCCTCGCGCTTGAGGCCGCGGAGCAGGAGCCCGACGTTCTCGCCGGCCTGGCCCTCGTCGAGCAGCTTGCGGAACATCTCGATGCCGGTCACGGTCGTGGACTGCGACGCGGTCTTGATGCCGACGATCTCGACGGTCTCGTTGACCTTGAGGATGCCGCGCTCGATGCGGCCGGTCACCACGGTGCCGCGGCCGGTGATCGTGAAGACGTCCTCGATGGGCATGAGGAACGGCTTGTCGACCTCGCGCTCCGGCTGCGGGATGGAGGAGTCCACCGCGTCCATGAGCTCGAGGAGCTTGGCGCCCCACTCGGCGTCGCCCTCGAGCGCCTTCAGCGCCGAGACGCGGACGACCGGCAGGTCGTCACCGGGGAACTCGTAGGAGGACAGCAGCTCGCGGACCTCCATCTCGACGAGCTCGAGGATCTCCTCGTCGTCGACCATGTCGGCCTTGTTCAGGGCCACCACGATGTAGGGGACGCCGACCTGGCGGGCCAGGAGCACGTGCTCCTTGGTCTGCGGCATCGGGCCGTCGGTCGCCGCGACCACGAGGATCGCGCCGTCCATCTGGGCAGCACCGGTGATCATGTTCTTGATGTAGTCGGCGTGCCCGGGGCAGTCGACGTGCGCGTAGTGGCGCGACTCGGTCTGGTACTCGACGTGAGCGATCGAGATCGTGATGCCGCGCTGCTTCTCTTCAGGCGCCTTGTCGATCTGGTCGAACGGCGTGAAGGGGTTCAGGTCCGGGTACTTGTCGTGCAGGACCTTGGAGATCGCCGCGGTGAGCGTCGTCTTGCCGTGGTCGATGTGCCCGATCGTCCCGATGTTGACGTGGGGCTTGGTCCGCTCGAACTTGGCCTTGGCCACTGGGTGTTCCTCCTCGAGAGCTGTCTGATGCTGATGCTAACGGGCGACCTGACGAAGCCGTCAGGTCACTCGCCGCGGGCCTTCTTGATGATCTCCTCGGCCACGTTGCGCGGGACCTCGGCGTAGCTGTCGAACGTCATGGTGTAGACGGCGCGTCCCTGCGTCTTGGAACGCAGGTCACCGACGTAGCCAAACATCTCCGACAGCGGGACCTGCGCACGCACGATCTTGGCGCCGCTGATGTCCTCCATGGCCTGGATCTGGCCACGGCGGGAGTTGAGGTCGCCGATGACTTCGCCCATGTAGTCCTCGGGCGTACGCACCTCGACGGCCATGACCGGCTCCAGAAGCACCGGGTCGGCCTTCTTAACACCCTCCTTGAGGACCATCGAACCAGCCACCTTGAAGGCCATCTCCGACGAGTCGACCTCGTGGTAGGCGCCGTCGAGCAGGGTGGCCTTGATGCCCACGAGGGGGTAGCCGGCCACCACGCCGAGCTGCATCGCGTCCTGGATGCCGGCGTCGACGCTGGGGATGTACTCGCGAGGCACGCGACCGCCGGTCACGGCGTTCGTGAACTCGTACATCTGGCCGTCGGAGGTGTCCAGGGGCTCGAACTTCATCTGGACCTTCGCGTACTGGCCCGAGCCGCCGGTCTGCTTCTTGTGCACGTAGTCGATCTTCTCGACGGTGCGGCGGATGGTCTCGCGGTAGGCGACCTGCGGCTTGCCGACGCTCGCCTCGACCTTGAACTCGCGACGCATCCGGTCGACCAGGATGTCGAGGTGGAGCTCGCCCATCCCCTTGATGATGGTCTGACCGGTCTCCTCGTCGAGCTGGACCTGGAAGGTCGGGTCCTCCTCGGCAAGCTTCTGGATCGCGGTGCCCAGCTTCTCCTGGTCGGCCTTCGTCTTGGGCTCGATGGCCACGGAGATGACCGGCTCGGGGAACGTCATCGACTCGAGCACGATGGGCGCCGACGGGTCGCACAGCGTCTCACCGGTCGTCGTGTCCTTGAGGCCGATCACGGCGTAGATGTGACCCGCTGCCGCCTCGTCGACGGGGTTCTCCTTGTTGGAGTGCATCTGGAAGATCTTTCCGATGCGCTCCTTCTTGCCCTTGGTCGAGTTGACGACCTGAGCACCGGAGGAGATCCGCCCCGAGTAGACGCGGATGTAGGTCAGCTTGCCGAAGAACGGGTGCGAGGCGATCTTGAAGGCGAGGGCCGAGAAGGGCTCCTCGTACTTCGCCGCGCGGGTGAGCACGGTCTCCTCGTCGTTCGGCTTGTGACCCTCGACGCTCGGCACGTCGAGCGGGGTCGGCAGGTAGTCGACGACGGCGTCGAGCATGGGCTGGACGCCCTTGTTCTTGAACGCCGATCCGCACAGGACGGGGTAGAGGGTCGAGGAGATCGTCAGCTTGCGGATGGCGCCCTTGATCTCGTCGATCGTGAGCTCCTCGCCGCCGAGGTACTTCTCGAGCAGCGCCTCGTCGGACTCGGCCACCGTCTCGATGAGCTGGTGGCGGTACTCCGCCGCCTTCTCGGCGAGCTCGGCGGGGATCTCCTCCACCTCGTAGGCGGCACCCTTGTCGACCTCGCCGCGCCAGACGAGTGCCTTGTTGCGCACCAGGTCGATGCAGCCGATGAAGGTGCTCTCGGAGCCGATCGGCAGCTGGATCACCAGGGGCGTCGCGCCGAGGCGGTCCTTGATGGTCTGCACCGTGTAGTAGAAGTCCGCACCGAGCTTGTCCATCTTGTTGACGAAGCAGATGCGCGGAACGTCGTACTTGTCCGCCTGGCGCCACACGGTCTCGGACTGGGGCTCGACGCCCTCCTTGCCGTCGAAGACGGCGACAGCGCCGTCGAGGACGCGGAGGTTGCGCTCGACCTCGACCGTGAAGTCGACGTGACCGGGCGTGTCGATGATGTTGAGCTGGGTGCCTTCCCAGAAGCAGGTCGTCGCGGCGGACGTGATGGTGATGCCGCGCTCCTGCTCCTGCTCCATCCAGTCCATCGTGGCGGCCCCGTCGTGGACCTCGCCGATCTTGTAGTTGATCCCCGTATAGAAGAGGATCCGCTCGGTCGTCGTGGTCTTGCCGGCGTCGATGTGCGCCATGATGCCGAAGTTGCGGACCTTCGTGAGGTCCATCAGCACGTCGAGTGCCACGCTGTGGTCCTGCCTGTCCGGCCCGCAAGGGGCCCTAGGGAGTGGTGGAGGACGTCCGCGCCGCCCGGTGGGCGGCGCGGACGGAAGATCACCAGCGGTAGTGCGCGAACGCCTTGTTCGACTCGGCCATCTTGTGGGTGTCCTCGCGGCGCTTGACCGCGGCTCCCAGGCCGTTGCTGGCGTCGATGATCTCGTTCATCAGGCGCTCGGTCATGGTCTTCTCACGACGCGACCGCGCGTAGCTGGTGAGCCAGCGCAGCGCGAGCGTCGTGGAGCGACCGGCGCGCACCTCGATCGGGACCTGGTAGGTCGCACCACCGACGCGGCGGGACTTGACCTCGAGGGCCGGACGGACGTTGTCCATGGCCTTCTTCAGCGCGACGACCGGGTCCTGCCCGGTCTTCTCACGAGTGCCCTCGAGAGCGCCATAGACGATGCGCTCGGCGACGGACTTCTTGCCGTCCACGAGGATCTTGTTGACGAGCTGGGTGACCAGCGGGGACCCGTAGACCGGGTCGACGACGAGCGGCCGCTTCGGGGCCGGTCCCTTGCGAGGCATCAGTTCCCCTTCTTGGCGCCGTAGCGGCTGCGGGCCTGCTTGCGGTTCTTGACGGCCTGGGTGTCGAGCGCACCGCGCACGATCTTGTAACGGACGCCCGGGAGGTCCTTCACACGACCACCACGGACCAGGACGATGGAGTGCTCCTGGAGGTTGTGGCCCTCGCCCGGGATGTAGGCGGTGACCTCGACCTGGCTCGACAGGCGCACGCGCGCGACCTTGCGCAGCGCGGAGTTCGGCTTCTTCGGGGTGGTCGTGTACACGCGCGTGCACACCCCGCGCCGCTGCGGGCTCCCCTTGAGGGCCGGTGTCTTCGTCTTGGTGGCCTTGTCCTGGCGGCCCTTGCGGACCAACTGCTGAATGGTGGGCACTGAGTCTCCGTGGGTAGTGACGTGCGTCTGGCTGTGTCGCGGGCTGCCGGCGGCTGGAGATGACTCCCACCACCGCTCGTACTGCCTGGCCCCCGTGGTCGGGCACGTCCGACTGCCTGGCGGGGTCGACCCGCCGGACCCGGCCCGGACAGCGGGCCCTGGAAGAGCGACACGGTCTTGGCGCACGGAGGCCCGGGCGCGCCCGGGCTTCTGACGAGACTACGCGGTGCCCGATACACCAGTCAAAACGCCCCCGACGACGGGGTGTCCCGTCGTCGGGGGCGTCCCGACATCACCCCGGCGGCGGCCCCTCTCACCAGGGGAACCGCCGCAGGGTGCTGGCTCAGCGGCCGTAGCCGCCGATGTCGTACTCCTCCAGGGGCACGGCCTGGCCGGAGCCGGCGCCGAAGTAGCCCTCGTAGTCGGTGTCGTCGTAGCTCGGGATCGCGTACATCGCGGCCTTCGCCTCCTCCGTGGGCTCGACCTTGACGTCGCGGTAGCGCGCCAGACCGGTACCCGCCGGGATGAGCTTGCCCAGGATGACGTTCTCCTTGAGGCCGAGCAGCGGGTCGCTGCGGCCGTTGAGCGCCGCCTCGGTGAGCACCCGGGTCGTCTCCTGGAAGGAGGCCGCGGACAGCCACGACTCCGTGGCCAGGGAGGCCTTGGTGATGCCCATGAGCTCCGGACGGCCAGCCGCCGGCGTACCACCCTCGGCGACGACGCGACGGTTCTCCGCCTCGAAGCGACCACGCTCTGCCAGTTCACCGGGCAGCAGCTCGGCGTCACCGGCTTCGATGATCGTCACGCGGCGCAGCATCTGCCGCACGATGACCTCGATGTGCTTGTCGTGGATGCCCACGCCCTGGCTGCGGTACACCGCCTGGACCTCGTCGACGAGGTGCTTCTGCACCGCTCGCGGGCCCAGGATGCGGAGCACCTGCTTGGGGTCGACCGAGCCCTGGACGAGCTGCTGGCCCACCTCGACGCGCTGACCGTCCGCCACGAGCAGACGTGCGCGCTTGCTGACGAGGTGCGAGACCTCCTCGGAGCCGTCGTCCGGCGTGACCGTGATGCGGCGGGTGCGCTCGGCGTCCTCGATGGACACCCGGCCCACTGCCTCCACGATCGGCGCCTGGCCCTTCGGGGTGCGCGCCTCGAAGAGCTCCTGGACACGCGGCAGACCATGGGTGATGTCACCGCCCTCGGACGCGACACCACCGACGTGGAAGGTACGCATCGTCAGCTGCGTGCCGGGCTCACCGATCGACTGCGCGGCGATGATGCCGACGGCCTCGCCGATGTCCACGAGCTTGCCGGTGGCCAGCGAGCGGCCGTAGCAGAGCGCGCAGGTGCCCACCTTGGACTCGCAGGTGAGGACCGAGCGGATCTTCACTTCCTCGACGCCGCGGGCGACGAGGGCGTCGATGAGGACGTCGCCGACGTCGGCGCCGGCCTCGGCCAGCACCTCGCCGTCGACAGTGACCCTGGCGGCCAGGGTGCGGGCGTAGACGCTGGTCTCCACCGTGTCGAGCAGGCGCAGGACGCCGTCCTGACCACGGGTGCCGATCGGCAGCGTGAGGCCGCGCGAGGTGCCGCAGTCGTCCTCGCGGACGATGACGTCCTGGGAGACGTCCACCAGACGACGGGTCAGGTAGCCCGAGTCGGCGGTGCGCAGCGCCGTGTCGGCCAGGCCCTTGCGGGCACCGTGCGTGGAGATGAAGAACTCCAGCACCGACAGGCCCTCACGGAAGGAGGACTTCACCGGCCGCGGGATGATCTCGCCGCGGGGGTTGGCCACGAGGCCCTTCATGCCACCAATCTGGCGCATCTGCATCCAGTTGCCTCGCGCTCCCGAGGTGACCATCCGGAAGATGGTGTTCTTCGGGTCGATCGAGGACTCGAGGTCCTCCGCGACGCGGTTGGTGCCGACGGTCCAGATCTCGATGAGCTCCTGGCGGCGCTCGTCGTTGGTGATGAGACCGGCCTCGTACTGCTGCTGGACCTTCTCGGCCCGTGCCTCGTGCTCCTCGAGGATGGCCTGCTTGTTGTCCGGCGACACCAGGTCGGAGATGGCGATCGTCGTCCCCGAGCGGGTGGCCCAGTGGAAGCCGGCCGCCTTCAGGGCGTCCAGCGTCGCGGCGACCTGCACCTTGGGGTAGCGCTCGGCGAGGTCGTTGACGATGGCGGACAGCTGCTTCTTGTCGACCACCGCGTCGACGAACCGGTAGTCCGTCGGCAGCGCCTCGTTGAAGAGCGTGCGGCCCAGCGTGGTCTCGAGGACCAGCGGGTCGCCCTGGGTCCAGCCGTCCGGCAGCACCGTGCCAGCCGGCGGGACGACGCCCTCCAGGCGGATCCGCACCTTCGCGCCCAGGTCGAGCACCTTGGCGTCGAAGGCCATGATCGCCTCGGCCACCGAGCCGAACATGCGGCCTTCGCCGACGCCGCCCTCGACCACAGAGGTGAGGTGGAACAGGCCGATGACCATGTCCTGGGTGGGCATCGTCACGGGGCGGCCGTCCGCCGGCTTGAGGATGTTGTTGCTGGAGAGCATGAGCACGCGGGCCTCGGCCTGCGCCTCGGCGCTCAGCGGCAGGTGCACCGCCATCTGGTCACCGTCGAAGTCGGCGTTGAACGCGCCGCAGACGAGCGGGTGCAGGTGGATGGCCTTGCCCTCGACCAGCTGGGGCTCGAAGGCCTGGATGCCCAGACGGTGCAGCGTGGGCGCGCGGTTGAGCAGCACCGGGTGCTCGGTGATGACCTCTTCGAGGACGTCCCACACCACAGGGCGGGCGCGCTCGACCATGCGCTTGGCCGACTTGATGTTCTGGGCGTGGTTGAGGTCGACCAGGCGCTTCATGACGAAGGGCTTGAACAGCTCCAGCGCCATCGGCTTGGGCAGACCGCACTGGTGCAGCTTGAGCTGCGGGCCGACCACGATGACCGAACGGCCCGAGTAGTCGACGCGCTTGCCGAGCAGGTTCTGGCGGAAACGACCCTGCTTGCCCTTGAGCATGTCCGACAGCGACTTCAGCGGACGGTTGCCGGGGCCCGTGACCGGGCGGCCGCGGCGGCCGTTGTCGAACAGCGCGTCGACGGCCTCCTGCAGCATCCGCTTCTCGTTGTTGACGATGATCTCGGGCGCGCCGAGGTCGAGCAGCCGCTTGAGGCGGTTGTTGCGGTTGATGACACGGCGGTACAGGTCGTTGAGGTCGGAGGTGGCGAAGCGGCCACCGTCGAGCTGGACCATCGGGCGCAGGTCCGGCGGGATCACCGGGACCGCGTCCAGCACCATGCCGAGCGGCGAGTTGGTCGTGGTGAGGAACGCCGAGACGACCTTGAGGCGCTTGAGCGCGCGGGTCTTGCGCTGCCCCTTGCCCGTGGCGATGGTCTCGCGCAGGGACTCGGCCTCGGCCTCCAGGTCGAAGGAGGCCAGGCGCTTCTGGATCGCCGCAGCGCCCATGCCGCCCTCGAAGTAGAGGCCGTAGCGGTCGCGCAGCTCGCGGTAGAGCACCTCGTCGCCCTCGAGGTCGGCGACCTTGAGCTTGGCGAAGCGGTCCCACACCTGGGTGAGGCGCTCGATCTCGGCGTCGGCGCGACGACGGATGGCGTTCATCTCGCGCTCGGCGGACTCACGGAGGCGACGGCGCACGTCGCCCTTGGCGCCCTCGGCCTCGAGCTCGGCCAGGTCCGCCTCGAGCTTCTGCGCGCGGGCCTCGACGTCGCTGTCGCGACGGTCGGCGACCTGCTTCTTCTCGACCTCCATCTGGGCCTGCAGCGACGGCAGGTCGCGCGAGCGCGACTCGTCGTCCACCCAGGTGATCATGTAGGCCGCGAAGTAGATGACCTTCTCGAGGTCCTTCGGGGCCAGGTCGAGGAGGTATCCGAGCCGGCTCGGGACGCCCTTGAAGTACCAGATGTGGGTGACGGGAGCGGCGAGCTCGATGTGGCCCATCCGCTCGCGGCGCACCTTGGCGCGGGTGACCTCGACGCCGCAGCGCTCGCAGATGATGCCCTTGAAGCGGACCCGCTTGTACTTACCGCAGTAGCACTCCCAGTCACGGGTGGGGCCGAAGATCTTCTCGCAGAAGAGCCCGTCCTTCTCCGGCTTCAGGGTGCGGTAGTTGATGGTCTCCGGCTTCTTGACCTCGCCGTGGCTCCAGGTGCGGATCGAGTCGGCGGTGGCCAGGCCGATGCGGATCTCGTCGAAGAAGTTGACGTCGAGCACGGATGTCCTCTCGGTGGTGCTCAGGGGTGCTCCCCGGGGAGCAGAGCTGGGGTGCTGGGAGAGGGAGGCGCCGGCGCGGCCCCCCAGCGGGGGCCGCGCCGGGTCGAAGGCAGAGGAGGTCGTCAGACTTCTTCCACGCTCGACGGCTCGCGGCGGCTCAGGTCGATGCCGAGCTCCTCCGCGGCGCGGAAGACGTCGTCGTCGGTCTCCCGCATCTCGATGCTCGTGCCGTCGCTGGAGAGGATCTCCACGTTCAGGCAGAGCGACTGCATCTCCTTGATGAGCACCTTGAAGGACTCGGGGATGCCCGGCTCCGGGATGTTCTCGCCCTTGACGACGGCTTCGTAGACCTTGACCCGGCCGAGCACGTCGTCGGACTTGATGGTGAGCAGCTCCTGCAGCGCGTACGCGGCGCCGTACGCCTCGAGGGCCCACACCTCCATCTCGCCGAACCGCTGGCCGCCGAACTGGGCCTTACCGCCCAGCGGCTGCTGCGTGATCATGGAGTAGGGACCGGTCGAGCGAGCGTGGATCTTGTCGTCGACCAGGTGGTGGAGCTTGAGGATGTACATGTAGCCGACCGAGACCGGGTACGGGAACGGCTCCCCCGAGCGGCCGTCGAACATCCGGGCCTTGCCCGACTCGTCGACCAGACGCTCGCCGTCGCGGGTGAGCGTCGTGCAGCCCAGCAGGCCCGTGATCTCGTCCTCGGAGACACCGTCGAAGACCGGAGAGGCGACCGGAGTGTTCGGGGCCACCTCGCGGGCGACCTCGGGGATACGCGCAGCCCACTCCGGGTTGCCCTCGATCTTCCAGCCCTGCTTGGCGATCCACCCGAGGTGCAGCTCGAGGACCTGACCGACGTTCATGCGTCCGGGCACGCCCAGCGGGTTCAGCACGATGTCAACGGGGGTGCCGTCCTCGAGGAACGGCATGTCCTCGATGGGCAGGATCTTGGAGATGACGCCCTTGTTGCCGTGGCGGCCCGCGAGCTTGTCACCGTCGGTGATCTTGCGCTTCTGGGCCACGTAGACGCGGACCAGCTGGTTCACGCCCGGGGGCAGCTCGTCGCCGTCCTCGCGGTCGAAGACCTTGACGCCGATGACGGTGCCGGTCTCGCCGTGGGGCACCTTGAGCGAGGTGTCGCGCACCTCGCGTGCCTTCTCACCGAAGATGGCGCGCAGCAGGCGCTCTTCGGGGGTGAGCTCGGTCTCGCCCTTGGGCGTGACCTTGCCGACGAGGATGTCGCCGGGGACGACCTCGGCGCCGATGCGGATGATGCCGCGCTCGTCGAGGTCGGCCAGGACGTCCTCCGCGACGTTGGGGATGTCGCGGGTGATCTCCTCCGGGCCCAGCTTGGTGTCGCGGGCGTCGACCTCGTGCTCCTCGATGTGGATCGAGCTCAGGACGTCGTCCTGGACGATCCGCTGGGAGAGGATGATCGCGTCCTCGTAGTTGTGGCCCTCCCACGGCATGAACGCCACGAGGAGGTTGCGCCCCAGCGCCAGCTCGCCCTGGTCGGTGGACGGGCCGTCGGCCAGCACGGTGCCGCGCTCGACGTGGGTGCTCTCGACCGCCAGCACGCGCTGGTTGTAGGAGGTGCCCTGGTTGGAGCGGCGGAACTTCGCGAGGCGGTAGGTCGACGTCGTCCCGTCGTCGTTGGCGACGGTCACGAGGTCGGCGCTGACCGAGGTCACGGCCCCGGGCTTCTCGGCGACGATGACGTCACCGGCGTCGACCGCGGCGTGCAGCTCCATGCCGGTGCCCACGAGCGGCGCCTCGGCGCGCACCAGCGGGACGGCCTGGCGCTGCATGTTCGAGCCCATGAGCGCGCGGTTGGCGTCGTCGTGCTCGAGGAACGGGATCATCGCGGTGGCGACGGACACCATCTGGCGCGGCGAGACGTCCATGTAGTCGACCTCGAGGGCCGGCACGAACTCCGCCTCGCCGCCCTTGGCGCGCACGAGCACGCGGGCCTCGGTGAACTCGCCACGCTCGCCCAGCGGCGCGTTGGCCTGGGCGATGACGTGCTCGTCCTCCTCGTCAGCGGTGAGGTAGTGCACCTCGTCGGTGACGACGCCCTCGACGACGCGCCGGTACGGCGTCTCGACGAAGCCGAACGGGTTGATGCGGCCGTAGCTCGACAGGGAGCCGATGAGGCCGATGTTCGGGCCTTCGGGGGTCTCGATCGGGCACATGCGGCCGTAGTGCGAGGGGTGGACGTCACGCACGTCCATGCCGGCGCGGTCACGGCTCAGACCGCCCGGGCCCAGCGCCGACAGGCGGCGCTTGTGGGTCAGGCCCGCAAGCGGGTTGGTCTGGTCCATGAACTGGCTCAGCTGGCTCGTCCCGAAGAACTCCTTGATGGAGGCCACGACGGGACGGATGTTGATGAGCGTCTGCGGCGTGATGGCCTCGACGTCCTGGGTGGTCATGCGCTCGCGCACGACGCGCTCCATCCGGCTCAGACCCGTGCGGACCTGGTTCTGGATGAGCTCGCCGACAGCACGCAGGCGACGGTTGCCGAAGTGGTCGATGTCGTCGACCTCGACGCGGATGTCGGCCTCCTGGCCGCCCCGCGTGCCCTTCATCGTCCGCTGACCGGCGTGGAGCGTCACGAGGAAGCGAATCGTCGCGACGACGTCCTCGACCCGGAGCGTGCCCGCCTTCAGCGGCTCCTCGAGACCCAGCTTCCGGTTGATCTTGTAACGACCCACCTTGGCGAGGTCGTAACGCTTGGGGTTGAAGTACAGGTTGTCGAGGAGGGTCTGGGCGGCCTCCTTCGTCGGCGGTTCGCCCGGACGCAGCTTGCGGTAGATGTCGAGCAGCGCCTCGTCCTGGCCGGACGTGGAGTCCTTCTCGAGGGTGGCGCGCATGGACTCGAACTGGCCGAACTCCTCGAGGATCTGCGCGTCGGTCCAGCCGAGCGCCTTGAGGAGGACCGTGACGGACTGCTTGCGCTTGCGGTCGACGCGGACGCCCACCATGTCGCGCTTGTCGACCTCGAACTCCAGCCAGGCCCCGCGGCTGGGGATGACCTTGGCCGTGTAGACGTCCTTGTCGGAGGTCTTGTCGATGGTGCGCTCGAAGTAGACGCCCGGGGAGCGAACGAGCTGGGACACCACGACGCGCTCGGTGCCGTTGATGACGAAGGTGCCGCGGGGCGTCATGAGCGGGAAGTCGCCCATGAAGACCGTCTGGCTCTTGATCTCGCCGGTGGTGGCGTTCATGAACTCGGCCGTCACGAACAGCGGCGCGGCGTAGGTCATGTCCCGCTCCTTGCACTCCTCCAGGGAGTACTTGGGCGGCTCGAAGCGGTGGTCGCGGAAGCTCAGCGACATCGAGCCCGAGAAGTCCTCGATCGGGGAGATCTCCTCGAAGATGTCCTCAAGGCCGGAGGTGTTGGGAACCTCCCCCTCCTTCGAGGCTGCGGCGACACGCTCACGCCAGCGCTCGTTGCCGAGGAGCCAGTCGAAGCTCTCGGTCTGCAGGGCCAGGAGGTCGGGAACGTCGAGGGGCTCACGAATCTTCGCGAACGACACACGGCGGGCGGTCGAGGTGGAACCGTTGGAGCTGGGGCGGAGCGAGGTGCGCGAGGCGACCAAGAGGAGTCCTTCCACGGGCCTGCGGACGGTGCGGGCGCATGCCAGCGAACCCCTATCCGGTGTGGACCGGAATCAGGGCATGCAAGAGTGTGCGCAAGGGGCTATCGTAGACCGCCGCCTCACACAAGTCCAGCCGCCGTCGCCAGCGGCTACCCGGAGCGATGCCGCTACGGGTCAGTCTCTTCATCGAGGGGCCCGTGGCGGTTCACGGCAGCTGCTCCGGCGATGAGAATGCCCCCGCCACTGCCCCCCGTCAAGCAGGCGCGCGGTCGTCGGGCCCCAGCACGGCGTGGGGCGGCTCACGCCGGGGGCTGGTCACGCCTCGGAACGCGGCAGCGGCGCCGGTCCCAGGGGGCCGGCGCCGCTGCGCAGGGTGGTGCGATGGCGCCGCGAAGGCACCGGGGTGGTCCGGGTCGCCCGCGAGGACGACCCAGACCCGTCTCACTTGACGGAGACGGTGGCGCCAGCGCCCTCGAGCTGCGCCTTGGCCTTCTCGGCGGCGTCCTTGGCAACCTTCTCCAGGACGGGCTTGGGGGCGCCGTCCACGAGGTCCTTGGCCTCCTTCAGGCCGAGGCTCGTGAGGGCGCGCACCTCCTTGATGACCTGGATCTTCTTGTCGCCGGCGGCCTCGAGGATGACGTCGAACTCGGTCTGCTCCTCGACCTCCTCGGCGGCGGCAGCGCCACCAGCGGCGCCACCGGCGGCGATCGCGACGGGGGCGGCGGCGGTGACCTCGAAGACCTCCTCGAACTTCTTCACGAAGTCCGAGAGCTCGATGAGGGTCATTTCCTTGAAGGCGTCGAGCAGCTCGTCAGCGGACAGCTTGGCCATGGTGGCTCTCCTTGTTCAGTCTGGTCGTGCGTGTCTGGGGTGGTGCAGGGCGGAGGGCACGTGGCCCCTCGCTCGGGGCCGTCAGGCCTCGTCGGCCGCGGGGGCGGCCTCGTCGGCGGCCGGCGCGTCGCTCGCGGCCGGGGTACCGGCCTCGACCTTGGCGCGGAGCGCGTCGACGGTGCGGGCGGCCTTCGACAGCGGCGCGTTGAAGACGTACGCGGCGCGGTTGAGGGAGCCCTTGAGGGCGCCGGCCATCTTGGCCAGGAGCACCTCGCGGGGCTCGAGGTCGGCCAGAGCCGAGACCTCGGCCGCGGTGAGCGGCTTGCCCTCGAGGAAGCCCGACTTGATGACGAGCGCCGGGTTGGTCTTGGCGAACGCGCGCAGGCCCTTGGCGGCCTCCACCGGGTCACCGGTGATGAACGCGATCGCGGTCGGGCCAGCGAGCTGGCCGTCGAACGCGTCGACGCCAGCGTTCTTCGCGGCGATGGCCGTGAGGGTGTTCTTGACAACGTTGTAGCTGCCGTGGTCGCCGATCGCGCGGCGCAGCTGCTTGAGCTGCGCAACGGTCAGGCCGCGGTACTCCGTGAGCACGCCGGCGTTCGCCTCGCGGAAGAGCTCGGTGAGCTCTGCGACGGCTGCTTCTTTCTCAGCGGTGGGCACGATCCTCCTTCCGGGGGTGCGTGTCAGTCGTGCGGCGGGCCACCCACCGGTCTCCCGGTGGCGCGACCCGGCCGCCGGCGGTCCCGGCCCACAGACGACAAGAGCCCCGGCGCTCGGCGCACGGGGCTCGCAGGCGGCACGACCCGACGCGTGGTCGGGGTGCTGCTGGATCTCGCTCACCTGCGCTGGACTCCCGCGAGAGCGGGACCTTCGGCGACTGACTGGGAACAGGCAGCCGCGACCGGCGGTCTTCGGTAGGTCAAGCCTACTACGCGACGGCAGGTGTCCCGGACCACGCGAGCACGCCGGGGCCTTCGGGAGGGAGCCGAGGACGACGACGGCCCCGCGCCAGCAGATGCCAGCGCGGGGCCGTCGTGCGCCCATGAGGGCGCGAGGCGGTGTCAGGCCGAGACGGCCGCGCCGTCCTCGAGGAGGTTGCGCGTGCGGGCCGGGTCCACCGGGATACCCGGGCCCATCGTCGTCGCGATGGTGGCCTTGCTGATGTAGCGGCCCTTGGAGGCGGCCGGCTTGAGACGGAGCACCTCGTCGAGGGCGGCGGCGTAGTTCTCCACCAGCGCGGCCTCGGAGAAGGAGGTCTTGCCGATGATGAAGTGCAGGTTCGAGTGCTTGTCCACGCGGAACTCGATCTTGCCGCCCTTGATCTCCGTGACGGCCTTGGCGACGTCCATCGTCACGGTGCCCGTCTTGGGGTTCGGCATGAGGCCGCGGGGACCGAGCACGCGACCGAGGCGGCCGACCTTGCCCATGAGGTCCGGGGTGGCGACGGCGGCGTCGAAGTCGAGGAAGCCCCCGGCGACGCGCTCGATGAGCTCGTCACCGCCGACGATGTCGGCGCCGGCAGCCTCGGCGGCCGCGGCGCGCGGCCCCACCGCGAAGACCAGGACGCGGGCCGTCTTGCCGGTGCCGTGGGGCAGGTTGACGGTGCCGCGGACCATCTGGTCGGCCTTGCGGGGGTCGACCCCGAGGCGGAAGGCGACCTCGACGGTGGCGTCGTACTTGGTGACCGAGGTGTCCTTGGCCAGCTTCACGGCGTCGAGCGGGCTGTAGAGCGCCTCGCGGTCGACCTTCTCGGCGGCGGCGCGGTAGGCCTTGCTGTGCTTCACGGGTCTCTTCTCTCTGTGGTCAGGCGGCCCGGTTCGCTGCGGGCCTCCCACGACTGCTGGGGTGCTGGGCCGGCAGTGCCCTGCCGGGGTGACGCTGGGTGACGCAGGGGCGAGCTCAGCCCTGGACGGTGATGCCCATCGAGCGCGCGGTGCCAGCGATGATCTTCATCGCGGCGTCGACGTCGTTGGCGTTGAGGTCCTGGAGCTTCTGCTCGGCGATCGCCCGCACCTGGTCGCTCGTGAGCGAGGCGACCTTGGTGGTGTGCGGCGTCGGGGAGCCCTTGGCCACGCCAGCGGCCTTCTTGATGAGCTCCGCAGCCGGCGGGGTCTTGAGGATGAACGTGAACGAACGGTCCTCGTAGACGGTGATCTCGACGGGGACCACGTTGCCGCGCTGCGACTCGGTGGCGGCGTTGTACGCCTTGCAGAACTCCATGATGTTCACGCCGTGCTGGCCCAGCGCGGGGCCGATCGGCGGGGCCGGGGTGGCCGCGCCAGCGTTGATCTGGAGCTTGATGAGTCCGGAGACCCGCTTCTTGGGGGGCATGGCTCTTCTCTACCTCGTGGACGTGGGGCGTCGTGGTGCCGGAGCGCCGCGGTGCGGCAGCCGGTCAGATCTTGGCGACCTGGCCGAAGGACAGCTCGACCGGCGTCTCCCGGCCGAAGATGGAGACCAGCACCTGCACGGTGCGACGGTCGGTGTTGATCTCCGAGATGGTGGCGGGCATCGTCTCGAACGGGCCCTCCATGACGGTGACCGACTCGCCGACCTCGAAGTCGACCTCGGTGACCGGGGCCGCCTTGGCCGTGGCCTTGGTGCCCTCCTTCGGCTCCAGGGCCGGCGCCAGCATCGAGAAGACCTCGTCGGTGCTCAGCGGCACCGGCTGGTGGGTGTTGCCGACGAAGCCGGTGACGCCGGGGGTGTGACGCACCGCACCCCAGGACTCGTTGGTGAGGTCCATCCGGACCAGCACGTAGCCCGGGATACGCACGCGGCGCACGAGCTTCGGCTGGCCGTTCTTGATCTCACGGACCTCTTCCATGGGCACCTCGACCTGGAAGATGTAGTCCTCCATGTTGAGGCTGCCGATGCGGTTCTCGAGGTTGCTCTTCACGCGGTTCTCGTAGCCCGCGTACGAGTGGATGACGAACCAGTCGCCCGGGGCGCGGCGCAGCTGCGCCTTGAACTCCTCGACGGGGTCGACGTCGTCGTCCTCGTCGGGAGCGTCGGCGCCTTCCGACACCTCGGGCTCCTCGTCGGTGGAGTCTGCCTCGGCGGCCTCGTCCGTGACGGCCTCGGGCTCGGTGTGGTCCTGCTCCTCGTCCTGCGCGGGCGCCGAGGCGCCGTCCACCTCGAGGGTCTCGTCGGCGGCGTCGGCGTCGAAGGTCTCGCGGGCGTCGTAGGACTGCTGGGACACGATGGGAGGGCCTGCTTCCTGTCTGCGGGTGCTGCTGGTGGTCGGACGCGCTGCGGAAGCGCTCAGCCGGCGCCGAGCACCCAGAACACGAGGCGCCCGAAGCCGAGGTCCAGCAGGGACACGTACGTCATGACGACGGCGACGAAGACCAGCACCACCGAGGTGTAGGTCACGAGCTCGTCCCGGGTGGGGTAGACCACCTTCTTGAGCTCGCCGACCACCTCGCGCAGGAACACGAGCAGCCGCGCGAAGGGACCTCCGCGACGGCTCGTCGCCGCAGTCGCCCCGGAGGCGCTGCCGGGCTGGGTGTCCGTCACGTCGGTCGCACCTCCTCGGCCGGCGTGCGCCGGCGTTCCGCGTTAGCTGCTGTGCTGCTGTGTCTCGCTCGCTGGTCTTGCTGTCTTCCTCGCAGGGCAGGCGGGACTCGAACCCGCAACCGCCGGTTTTGGAGACCGGTGCGCTACCAATTGCGCCACTGCCCTTCGGTGGCCGGCCCTGCTCGTGCTGGATCCGGGTCTGTCGGACGCCCGGACGCAGGCAGCACGCGACTACCGGTCTGCAAGCATACCCACTGCCGAGGGTGGGCGTGACCGGCTCGGCCGGCTGCGAGAGGATCGTCTCCGTGAGTGCCGTCGCCTCCAGCCAGCCGTCCTCCCCCTCCTCCGGTCACCCCGCAGGCCAGCCGCGACGGGTCTCGGCCCGCCTGGCCGCCATCGCGGAGTCGGCCACGCTCGCCGTCGACGCGAAGGCGAAGGCACTCAAGGCCCTGGGCCGGCCCGTCATCGGCTTCGGCGCGGGCGAGCCCGACTTCCCCACTCCCGCCGACATCGTCGAGGTGGCGGCCGCGGCCTGCCGCGACCCGAAGAACCACCGGTACACCCCCGCGGGCGGGCTGCCGGAGATGAAGGCCGCGGTGGTCGCGAAGACCGCACGCGACTCCGGCTACGAGGTGGCCCCGGAGCAGGTGCTCATCACCAACGGCGGCAAGCAGGCCGTCTACACCGCGTTCGCCGCGCTGTGCGACCCGGGCGACGAGGTCATCCTCCCGGCCCCCTACTGGACCACCTACCCCGAGGCCGTGCGCCTGGCGGGCGGCGTGCCGGTCGAGGTGTTCGCCGGCGAGGACCAGGACTACCTCGTCACCGTGGAGCAGCTCGAGGCGGCCCGCACGCCGCGCACGAAGGCGCTGCTGTTCTGCTCGCCATCCAACCCGACCGGCGCCGTCTACGACGAGGCGCAGGTGCGCGCCATCGGCGAGTGGGCGCTCGAGCACGGCGTCTGGGTGGTCACCGACGAGATCTACGAGCACCTCCTCTACGACGGCGCCACCGCGCCGTCGATGCCGGTCGTCGTCCCCGAGCTCGCCGACACGACCCTCGTGCTCAACGGCGTCGCCAAGACGTACGCGATGACCGGCTGGCGCGTGGGGTGGCTGATCGGCCCGCGCGACGTCGTCAAGGCCGGCACCAACCTCCAGAGCCACCTCACGAGCAACGTCGCCGACGTCTCCCAGCGCGCGGCGATCGCTGCCCTCACCGGGCCGCTCGACGCGGTGGCGCAGATGCGGGAGGCCTTCGACCGTCGTCGCCGCACGATGGTGGAGATGCTCTCGGCCATCGACGGGGTCGACTGCCCGACCCCGCGCGGCGCCTTCTACGCCTACCCGTCGGTGAAGGCGCTGATGGGCCGCACGATCCGCGGCCGTGTCCCCACCACGAGCGCGGAACTGGCGACGCTGCTGCTCGAGGAGGCCGAGGTCGCCGTCGTCCCCGGTGAGGCCTTCGGGCCGACCGGGTACCTGCGGCTGTCCTACGCCCTGGGCGACGACGACCTCGTCGAGGGCGTCAGCCGCATCCAGCGGGTGCTCGGCGAGGCTCGCTGAGGGCGGGCCGACAGACCAACCGTCAGGCGGCGGGCCGGCGCAGGCCCGCCGCCGCGAGGCCGGCGGAGACCAGCGCGAGCGCCGCCACGCCGAGCAGCAGCACCGGCGCGAGAGCGAACGGGGCGGCCAGCGACAGCGCCTCCGGCAGGAGGAACCCCAGGTAGGTGGCGCTGTAGTACCAGCCGGTGAGCGCACCGAGGTCGCGCGGGGTGGCCACCGCCTGCACCTCCACCAGCCCGGCCACGAGCACCACGCCGTACGCCACGCCGAGCACCGCGGAGGCCAGCAACGCCAGCGGCACCGAGGGCCGTGCGGCGACGAGCGCGCACAGCAGCGTCCCGACCACCGCGGCTCCCAGCCCCACGAGCAGCTGCCTGCCGCCCGTGAGCACGCTCAGGCGCGGCACCCAGGGCTGCACGAGCGCCCCTACCGCCAACCCCACCACGCACAGCAACGCCGCGTTCGCCACGGCGAGCCCGCCCACACGTCCGACCACCAGCGCCGGCGTCACGGCGTAGGCGAGCGCCGCAGCGCCGAACACCCACGGGGCGGCCGGCAGCACCACGCCCACGAACCGCCGCCGGGCCCGCGGCGGGATGCGCAGGTCGGCGAGCAGCGCCGCCGCCGAGAGCGCCTGGCCGACCGGGCGGACGAGCGGTGGGCGCGTCTCGGGCGCGGTGAGCAGCGGCACCAGAGCCACCAGTGCCAGCAGGGACTGCACCGCATACGGGAGCACCGTGGGCACGGGCCCCCACTGGGCAAGGACCCCGGAGACCCCGGCCCCGGCCCCGAAGCCGGCGGTGAGCGTCAGCGCGGCGCGGCGCGCCCGACGGGCAGGGTCGGCGCCGTCCTCGAACGGTGGCGCCGACAGCTCCTTGACCCAGGAGGTACCCACCACCATCGCGGCCGCCACGCTGAGGCCCGCGAGGAAGCGGCCGGCGCACATGAGCACCACCCCGCCGGCCCCCGCGGCGAGCACCGCGCTGGCCGCCATGCCGACCACCACCGCGACGACGGTCGGGCGCTTGCGGCCCAGCAGGTCCGACAGCGGCCCGGCGAGGAGGAAGCCCGGCACGAGCCCGAGCACGTAGACCCCGAAGAACAGGTCGACGACGACGGCGGAGTAGCCCTCCGCCTGGCGGTAGAGCAGGAGCAGCGGCGTGAAGTGGTTGCCGCCCCACGCGCAGGCGAACACCGCAGGGGCGACGCGCCACCAGGGACGGACCGCGGAGGCGGCTCCCGGCGTCAGAGGGCGCAGCCGACGAGCTCCGGCTCGGGCACGAGCTCCACCCCGAACCGCTCGCGGACCCCGTCGCGTACGGCGCGGGCGAGGCCGAGCACGTCGGCTGCGCTGGCAGAGCCGCGGTTGGTCACCGCAAGGGTGTGCTTGGTGGACAGGGTGGCCGGGGACGACGAGGGCAGCGCCCCGTCGAGACCGGAGCCTCGCGGGAAGCCGGCGCGCTCGACGAGCCAGGCGGCCGAGGTCTTGACCAGCCCGCTGGCGGGGTCGGGGTGGCGGGGGGCGTCCTCGGGCAGGGCCGCGGCCTGCGCGGGCGTCAGCAGGGGGTTGGTGAAGAAGGATCCCGTCGACCAGGTGTCGTGGTCGGAGGCGTCGAGCACCATGCCCTTACGGCGCCGCAGCGCCAGCACCGCCTCGCGCACCTCGGCCAGCGGGCGGCGCTCCCCCGGCTCGGCGCCCATCTGAGCGGCGAGCTCGGCGTACTTCACGGGGGCGGCCAGGTCGTTGATGGGCAGCTGGAGGACGACGTCGAGGATGACGTAGCGGCCGGGCTCGTCCTTGAAGAGCGAGTCGCGGTAGCGGAGCTTGCAGTTGAAGGCCGGGATGGTGCGCAGGCGCCCGTCCTTGCGGTCCCAGGTCTGCACGCTGGCGAGCACGTCGGACAGCTGCTGGCCGTAGGCGCCGACGTTCTGCACCGGTGTGGCGCCGACGGTGCCCGGAATACCGGAGAGGCACTCCACGCCCGACCAGCCGTTCGCGACGGCCCGGGCGACGAGGGAGTCCCAGTCCTCCCCCGCATCCACGTGGAGGAAGGCGCCGCCGCACCAGTCTCCCGACTCGAGCTCGACCCCACGGGTGCGGACGACGACGACGGTGCCGTCGAAGCCGTCGTCCCCGACCACGAGGTTCGAGCCGCCACCCACGACGAGCACCGGCTCGCCCGCGGCGTCGGCGCTGCTGACGGCCTCGATGACCTGCTGGCGCGTGGTCGCCACGACGGTGCGCGCGGCGGGGCCGCCCACACGCAGCGTGGTGAGGTCGGCGAGGCGGGCGCGCTCCGGCTCGGGACTCTGCGGGGAGCCCTGGGTCGAGCCCTGCACGGAATGCTGCGCTGAGCCCTGCACGGGGGCGGGGGAGGTCACGGCAGCAGGCTAGGCGGAACGGGCTAGGGGGTGCGCGCGGCCTCGTCGCGGCGCTGTCCCGGGGATCCGGCCGTGGGACTGGCGACGCGGCTCACCAGCAGGGAGGGCACGGCGACCAGGGCCACCACGAGCAGCGCGTCGAGGACGCCCACGTGCTCACCGAGGAAGCCGAGCAGGGGTGGTCCGGCGAGGAACGCGGTGTACCCGATGGTGGTGACGACGCTCACGCGCACGGCCGCGCGCTGGGGGTCGTCCGCAGCGGCGCTGATGCCCACCGGGAAGCCCAGGGCCGCGCCGGCCCCCCACAGGACGGCGCCCACGAGCGCCAGGGGCAGCCACTCCCCGAACACGACGAGCAGCGCGCCGACGGCCCCCAGGCCGGTAGTGACGCGCAGCACCGGTACGCGGCCCCACCTGTCGAGCGCCCACTGGCCGCCGAGGCGGGCGGCGGTCATCGCGGACAGGAACACCGCGAAGCCGAGCGCGCCGACCGCCGCCGAGGCGCCGTAGCCGTCGACGAGGGCGATGGCCATCCAGTCGTTGGCGGTGCCCTCGGTGAACGCCGCCGACAGCACGAGGACACCGATCAGCAGGGTGCGCGGTTCACACCAGGCACCGAGCGCGCTGAGCGGCGCGGGGACGGCGCTGGCCGCGGGGCTCGCAGTGGCCCCTTGGTCGGGTCCGCGGTCGCTGGTCGCGGCTCGGCCCGTCGTCGTGGGGTTTGCGCCCTCCGGGGCGGCCTCGGGCAGGAACCGGCCGCTGGCCCACCAGAGCACCACGAGGGAGACGGCGACGACGCCGAGCGCGTGCACCCAGACCGGCACCTCGCCCCAAGCCATCGCTGCGCCCAGGCCCGCCGAGACCACGGTGCCGCCGCTGAAGCCCGCGTGGAAGGCGGGCATGATCGCGCGCCCCAGGTGCTGTTCGACGAGCGCGCCCTCGAGGTTCATGCCGACGTCCCAGCCTCCGATGCCGACGCCCATGAGGACCATGCCGACCACGGTGAGCGGCACGGAGTGCAGCGCGGAGGCGGAGAAGGAGGCCCAGGCGAGCCCTCCGAGACCGACGACCGTGGCCAGCCGCACGAGGCGCATGGTGCCGATCCGCGCGGCCAACGGTCCGGCGGTCGGCAGAGCGGTCACGGAGCCCACCGCGATGCACAGCAACAGCAGGCCCAGCTGCGCCTGCGAGAGCCCCAGGTCGTCGCGGGTGGTGGGCAACCGCGAGGCCCAGGTGGCGAAGGCGATGCCGTTGAGGGCGAACACGACGAAGACGGCGATGCGCGCGGCGCGGACCTGCGGAGTGGGCGCCGAGCGCGGCGGCGCGCTCCGGTGGTGGGCGGAGGGGGAGGTGTCCACGGGTGCTCCAGCGACGGGGGCTCGGCCTCGCGGCGCACACCCCGGATCGAATCGATTCGATGAGTAGGCTCGCACCTGTGCGCGACACGGGTCAAGGCGACGCAGGTCACGGCGACGCGAAGGCACCCGGCGCGGGGGCATCCGGCGCGCCGGCGCCCAAGCCGACGTTGAAGGCGGTCGCCGCGCGTGCGGGGGTGTCGACGTCGACGGCGTCCCTGACCTTCGCCGGCGACCCCCGCGTGCTGCCCGGGACGCGTGCGCGGGTGCTGGCCGCCGCCGCCGAGCTCGGCTACGCCGGGCCGGACCCGCTGGCGCGCTCGCTGCGGCGCGGCCGCTCGCGCGTGGTCGGCGTCGTCGTCGGCGATCGTCTCGGGTACGCCTTCGCCGATCCGCTCGCCGTCGTCCAGCTCGACGCCCTCGCCGACGAGGTCGGCGCGCTGGGCGCGGGACTGCTGCTCATCGGGGGCGTGGAAGACGACGCGGCCCGCCTCGCGATCGTCGAGCAGACGCCTCTGGACGCCGTCGTCTTCGCCACCTGCGGCGGCGACGACGACCCGGCCCTCGACCTCCTGCTGCGCCGGCGGGTGCCCGTGGTCGGCATCGAGGGGCCCTACCGCGCGGGGGTGCACCTCATCGACCTCGACAACCGCGGCGCCACCCGCGCGGTGGGACAGCACCTCGCGGAGCTGGGGCACACGCGGGTCGCCGTCGTGGCACTCCCCTGGGGACCCCAGCGCCGCAGCGGGTGGCTGGAGGGCACCCGGCGTGCGGAGCGCGGGTACAACGACGCCTGGGAGCGGCTCGCGGGCACCGAGGACGTGCTCCGCGGCGACGGCGCGGGACCCCTCCCCGCATGGGAGACCGCGACCAACTCCCGCCAGGAGGGCGAGCGTGCAGCGCGCGCTCTCCTCTGCGACGCCCGCGGCGAGCTGCTGCCCGCCGCACGACGCCCGACCGCCGTCGTCGCGCAGTCGGACCTGCTCGCCGTCGGCGTGGTCACGACCGCTCGCGCACTCGGGCTGCGGGTACCGGGCGAGTTGTCCGTGACCGGCTACGACGGTGTGGAGACGCCCTGGCTCGGCGCCGACCGGCTCACCACCGTCCATCAGCCGGCGGCTGAGCGGGGGCGGGCAGCCGGGCGGATGGTGGCGGAGCTGCTCGCGGGTGGGCTCCCGGAACCGATACAGCTGCCGGTGCAGCTGGTGATCGGGACGACGACGGCCGACGCACCGTTGGCGTGACACCGGCTCGTCGGCAGCCCGTCATGAGCTGAGGCTGAACCGTCGACCGGATCGTCGACCGAAACGTCGGCCGAGGAGTTCAGGCGGGGAGGCGGACGACGGCGCGGGCGCGGCCGAGCACGCGGGAGCCGCCGCAGGTGGCGGACACGTCGACGCGGACCGTGCCGGCCTCGGCGTCGACGGCGCCGACCACTGCACTGACCTCGAGGTCGGCGCCCGTCTCGGCGTCGACGGGGACCTGACCGGTGAAGCGGGTGCCGTAGTCGACGATGGCGCCCGGATCGCCGCACCAGTCGACGACGACGCGGACCGCCGCCCCCATCGTCAGCATCCCGTGGGCGATGACACCGGGCAGTCCGACCGATCGCGCGACCTCGTCGGACTGGTGGATCGGGTTCTGGTCACCGCTGGCGTCGGCGTAGCGGACCAGGTCGGCGCGGGTGAGGTGGATCGTCGTCGATCCGATCTGGTCACCGACGGACACCTCGGACAGCTTCGGCACGCCCAGTCCCCCGCTCACGCCCGGCTCACTCGCCACGGACCACCAGCATCGACGTGGACGTGCACACCGGCTCGCCGTCGACGGTGGTGATGTCGTTGCGGGTGGTCACGAGGTCATTGCCGGCCATCCGACGCACGGACTCGACGGTGAGCGCGGCCACGAGGCGGTCACCGGCCACCGCGGGACGGTGGTGGGTGAACCGCTGCTCGCCGTGCACGACACGGGAGAAGTCGACCCCGGAGGCCGGGTCGTCCACGAAGCGTGCGTCGCTGGACTGCGCGAACCCCACGAGGAAGGTGGGCGGGGCGACGACGTCGGCGTACCCGAGCTCCCGCGCGGCGTCGACGTCGACGTACGCGGGGTGGGTGGCGCCGGTGGCCTCCGCGAACGCAGCAATGGCCGCCCGGGTCACCTCGTAGGTGTCTCCGGGCGGCCACGTGCGGCCGATCTGGTCGGCGGGGTTCGGCACCGCGTGCGCGTCAGTCGAGCGGGACGGTGTGCGCGTCGCTGCTGTCGTGCGACAGCAGGGTCAGCGGGTCTCGCGGTGGGTGGTGTGGCGGCCGTCGCGCGGGCAGAACTTCTTCATCTCCAGGCGGTCCGGGTCGTTACGCCGGTTCTTCTTGGTGATGTAGTTCCGCTCCTTGCACTCGGTGCAAGCGAGGGTGATCTTCGGCCGGACGTCGGTCGACTTGCTGGCCACGGCAGGCCGTCCTCTCACATCTGCGACAGCCGTCCGCACAGAGTGCGGCGGCACGGGTTCGGCGCAGCAGTCTACGCGGTGCCGCGGCCACGGATGACCAACCAGCACACGAGGGGAGACGTGCAGCGCGTAGCGGGAGAGGGACTCGAACCCTCGACCTCACGATTATGAGTCGTGCGCTCTCGCCGACTGAGCTACCCCGCCAGGGGAGCTGGCCTGCCGCTTGCGCCGCTGACCAGCCGTGGAGCCCCGATAGGGAATCGAACCCTAGACCTTCTCCTTACCATGGAGACGCTCTGCCGACTGAGCTATCGGGGCCGGCTACCGCGAGCCTACACGGCCCCTGGCGGGGGGCCGCGCAGACCCGCGGACTCGCGTGGCAGGTGCAGGATTCGAACCTGCGAAGGCATTGCCGGCTGATTTACAGTCAGCTCCCATTGGCCGCTCGGGCAACCTGCCGCGGCTGCCTACGATAGCAAGCCCTCCGCCGTGCGCGGTGCGCTCCCCCGACGCGGCGGCGCGCCCCCGTCGGAGGCCCGGCACCAGCACCGCACCAGAGAGGTGGGCCACGTGGCCAGCGAGTCGTCCTTCGACGTCGTCAGCAAGCTCGACCGGCAGGAGGTCGACAACGCGCTCAACCAGGCCGCGAAGGAGATCGCCCAGCGGTACGACTTCAAGGGCACCGGCGCCTCGGTGGAGTGGAGCGGCACCGAGGCCATCGCCATGACGGCGAACAGCGAGGAGCGCGTCAAGGCCGTCCTCGACGTCCTGCAGACCAAGCTCATCAAGCGGGGCGTCTCCCTCAAGGCCCTCGACGCGGGCGAGCCGCGCCTGTCCGGCAAGGAGTACCGCCTGGACGCCTCCCTCAAGGAGGGACTGAGCCAGGAGGACGCGAAGAAGATCGGGAAGATCGTCAGGGACGAAGGCCCCAAGGGCGTCAAGACGCAGGTCACCGGTGACGAGCTGCGCGTCTCGGCGAAGAGCCGCGACGACCTCCAGGCCGTCATCGCGCTGCTCAAGGCGGCCGACCTCGACGTCGCCCTGCAGTTCGTCAACTACCGCTGACAGCGACCACTGACAACGACCACTGACAAGGACCGCGGACAACGAGGGCTGACAAGGACGCCTGAGCCGCCGGGCCCGTCGGTCGCCGGAGCTCAGGCGTCGCGACGGGCCCCGCGGACGGCGGCGAGCAGTACGAGCGCGCTCACCGCGGCCAGCAGGGCACCCCCCGCGACGGCGGAGCCGACGAGCCACGGCGTGCCCGCCGCCACCGGGGGCGCGGCCACGAGTCGGGAAGCTGCCGCAGCCGGCAGGAGTCCCTCCAGGACCGCTCCCCACCGCGACGGGGGCAGCACGGACCCGAGCAGCGGTTCCAGCACGAGGGGCCACGCCACCACGAGCGAGACCGCCGCGACGGCGCTCCGCAGGAGCGCGGTCAGGGCCAGACCTGCGACCCCGTGCAGCACGACGAGACCCACGTAACCCAGCAGGGGCGCGGCGAGCACCACGGGCCCGGGCGAGGCGGCCACGAGCTGCTGCTGGGGCCACAGGACGACGACGGCGACGGCGGCGAGCAGCGAGGCCACCGCGAGCGCGGCCGACCACCCGGCCACGACGACGGTGCGCGCGGTGAGCAGCGCCCCGCGGCGTGGCACGAGCACGAGCGCCGTGCGCTCGGCGCCGTGCCGTGCATCACCGGCGGCGACCAGCGCACCGGCGAGGGCGGCGGCGATCCCGACGACGGACAGACCGGAGGCGCTTCCCCCGGTGACGGCCTCGAGGAGTCCGCTGCGGCCGATGTCGGCGCGCTCCGCGAGCGCACACAGGGCCGCGGCGCCCGCGGCTCCTGCGGCGGCGGCCAGCGCGAGCAGCACGGCGCTGGAGCGCACCGTGGCGAGCCGGACCACCTCGAGGCGCACTGCTGCGCTCAGGGCTGCGAGCGGGCTCATGCGGGCACCGCCGAGGCTCCCGGGACGGCTCCTGGGTTCGCGCCGGGCAGGAGCTCGGTCTCGGGCAGCTCCAGGGACAGCAGCGCGGCGTCGAGGTCGGCCGTGCGGCGCGACAGCTCGTGCACGGCGACGCCCTCGGCGCGGGCGACCTCGCCGACGGCCGCCATGTCGAGGCCGGTGACCACGAGGGCGCCGTCGTCACAGGGCTCGACGTCTCCACCCCAGCGCAGGATGGCCCCGGCCAGCAGGCCGGGGTCGCTCGCGCGCACCAGCACGCCGGCCTTCAGCCCGGCGACCAGGTCGCTCGCGGGGCCGCGCGCCGCGAGGCGCCCGCGGCGCAGGACGACGAGCTCGTCGGCTACAGCGAGGACGTCCGCGGCGCGCGATGCGGTGATCAGCACGCTGCCCCCGCCGTCGGCATGCACACGGAGCAGGTCGAGCAGCCAGGCGCGGGAGTCGTCGTCGAGATCGGTGAGGGGGTCGTCGAGGAGCAGGGTCCGGGGGTGACCCAGCAGCGCCCCGGCGACCGCGAGGCGCAGCGCGGCACCGCGGCGGAAGTGCTGCGGGCGGCTGCGGCGGGCTCCGGTGACCCCGGCCTGTTCGAGCACCTCGTCGACGCGGCGGCGGGGCACGCCGGCGCCCGCCGCGAGCGAGCGCAGGTGCCCGCGTGCGGTCCGCCCGGGGTGCAGGGCGCGCGGGTCGAGGACGACGCCGACGGCGTGGGCCGGTCGCGGGAGGCGGGAGTAGGGCTCGCCGTCGAAGAGCACCGCCCCACTGCCCCTGTCGAGCCCCACGGCGAGCCGCAGCACCGTCGACTTGCCGGCCCCCGCGGGGCCCACCAACGCCGCCAGGACGCCGTCCGGGACGGTGAAGGACACGTCGTCGAGGGCCGGGCGACTGCCATGACGCTTGCTCAGCGCGAGGGCCTCGATCACTGGTTGAGGGTGTCACAGCGGGGGCCCCGACGCGGGTGTTTCACCGGCGTCGGGGCCCCCGTTCGTGACTCAGCGTGTCATTCAGCGCGAGCGGTACCCGTAAGCCATCTCCTCCAGGCGCGCGATGCGCTCGGCCATCGGCGGGTGGGTGGAGAAGAGCTTGGAGACGTCCTGTGCGCGGAACGGGTTGGCGATGAACAGGTGGGCGCTGTTCTGCACCTGGCGCTCGGGGGCTAGCGGCCTGACCTGGGTGCCCATGTCGAGCTTGCGCAGCGCCGAGGCGAGCGCCAGCGGGTCGCCCGTGAGCTGGGCGCCGTCCTCGTCGGCGTCGAACTCGCGGGTGCGACTGATGGCCATCTGCACGACGCCGGCCGCGAGCGGGCCGAGGAAGAGGATGAGCATCGCGGCGATCGGGTTGGCGCGCTCGCCGTCCTCGCGGTTGCCGCCGAAGAACATCGCCATGTACGCGAGGTAGGTGATCACCGAGGCCATGGCCGCGGCGATGGAGCTGGTGAGGATGTCGCGGTTGTAGACGTGCATGAGCTCGTGGCCGAGCACGCCGCGCAGCTCGCGCTCGTCGAGGATGTCGAGGATGCCCTGCGTGGCGCAGACCTTCGCGTTCTTGGGGTTGCGGCCGGTCGCGAAGGCGTTGGGGGCCGACGTCGGGGAGACGTACAGCTGCGGCATGGGCTGGCCCGCGCGGGCCGACAGTTCCCTCACGATGCGGTACATCGCGGGCTGCTCGGCCTCGGTGACGGGGCGGGCGCGCATGGCGCGCACCGCGACCGACCCCGACGTCCAGTAGGCGATGCCGTTGACGACGAGCGCAATGACGAGCCCGATGGTCAACGCCTGCTGGTTCCCACCGAACAGCAGGAAGCTCGCCAGCAGCACGACACCACCGAGCAGGCCGAAGAGCACTGCCGTCTTGACGCCGTTGAAGTGCCCGTGGGGCATGGGGTCCTCTCTCGAACCTCGATCGTGACTCTGAACTTGACTGTTCCTTTACCCGCAACGCGCGATCCGAGCGGCTCGTTCCCGCCCTGCGCCAGTCGGGGGACCACTCACAGCACCTTCCCAGAGAACAGGGTGCTCCACGGGCGCACGTAGCATCGGTGCACGTGACCACCGGTATCCACCCCCAGGCGGCGTCCGCCCCGACCACCAAGCAGGTGGAGGTGCTCGACCGCGTCGTCATCCGGTTCGCCGGTGACTCCGGCGACGGCATGCAGCTCACCGGTGACAGGTTCACCGCGGAGACCGCCTCCATGGGCAACGACCTCGCCACCCTGCCCAACTTCCCGGCCGAGATCCGCGCCCCCGCCGGCACGCTGCCGGGCGTGTCGAGCTTCCAGCTGCACTTCGCCGACCACGACGTCACCACCCCCGGCGACGCCCCCGACGTCCTCGTGGCCATGAACCCCGCCGCCCTGCGCGCCAACGTCCACGACGTGAGGCCCGGCGGCACGCTCATCATCGACACCGACGACTTCACCACCCGCAACCTCGCCAAGGTCGGGTACGCCACCTCCCCCCTCGAGGACGGCAGCCTCGAGGGCTACCGCGTGCACGCGCTGCCGATGCAGTCGATGACGGTGGAAGCCCTCAAGGACCTCGGCCTGTCGCGCAAGGACGCCGAGCGCAGCAAGAACATGTTTGCCCTCGGGCTGCTGAGCTGGCTCTACGAGCGGCCGACCGAGCAGACGGAGAAGTTCCTGCGGGCCAAGTTCGGCAAGCGGGCCGCGGTCCTCGAGGCCAACCTGCGCGCCTTCCGCGCCGGCTGGGCCTTCGGGGAGACCACCGAGGCGTTCCCGGTCCGGTTCACGGTGCCGCCGGCCCCCGCCGAGAAGGGCCTCTACCGGAACATCACCGGCAACACCGCGCTCGCTTACGGCCTCGTGGCCGCCGCGCACCGCGCGGGCCTGCCGCTGGCGCTGGGCTCCTACCCGATCACCCCGGCCTCGGACATCCTCCACGTGCTCTCCGGCCTCAAGCGGCTCGGCGTGACCACGCTGCAGGCCGAGGACGAGATCGCCGCGGTGGGCATGGCGCTGGGCGCCTCCTTCGGCGGTGCCCTCGGGGTCACGACGACGAGCGGGCCCGGCCTGGCGCTCAAGAGCGAGACGATCGGCCTGGCGGTGGCCCTGGAGCTGCCGCTGGTCATCGTCGACGTCCAGCGCGGCGGCCCCTCCACGGGCCTGCCCACCAAGACCGAGCAGTCCGACCTGCTGCAGGCCATGTACGGCCGCAACGGCGAGTCGCCGGTGCCCGTGGTGGCGCCGTCGACCCCGGCGGACTGCTTCGACGCCGCGGTCGACGCGGTGCGGATCGCGGTGGAGTACCGCACGCCCGTGCTGCTGCTGTCCGACGGCTACCTCGCCAACGGCTCCGAGCCGTGGAAGGTGCCCACCGCGCACGACGTGCACGCCGTGGACCCCGACTTCGCCACCGACCCGAACTCGACCGCCGCCGACGGCGTGACCCCGCAGTTCCGGCCGTTCCTGCGCGACCCCGACACCCTCGCCCGCCCGTGGGCCGTGCCGGGCACAGCCGGGCTGGAGCACCGCGTGGGCGGCCTGGAGAAGGCCGATGTCACCGGCGAGATCTCCTACGACCCGGCCAACCACGACCGGATGGTCAGGCTGCGCCGGGCGAAGGTGAAGGGCATCGAGGTGCCCGACATCGTCGTGGACACCGGTGACGACTCCGACGCCCACCACGCGCATGCCGGCGCCCACCACGAGGCGTCCGACCTGCTCGTGCTCGGGTGGGGCTCCACCCGGGGTCCCATCACCGCCGCCGTCCGCGAGGCCCGCCGCCGCGGCCTGCGCGTGGCCCAGGCGCACCTGCGCCACCTCAACCCCCTGCCCGCCAACCTCGGCGAGGTGCTGCTGGCCCACGAGCACGTGCTGGTGCCCGAGATGAACCTCGGGCAGCTAGCGCTGCTGCTGCGCGGCCGCTACCTCGTCGACGTCATCAGCTGCAACCAGGTGCGCGGACTGCCGTTCACGTCCACCGAGATCGTCGAGGCCATCGAAGACGTAGTGGCCGGACGCGTGCGCGAGACCCCCCGGAGGGACGCCCGATGACCACCACCCCGCTCACCCCGCCGTCGGTCCCCCTCGGCCTGCCGACGCTCAGGTCGGGCACCCACGGCGTTCCTGCCCTGCCCGAGGGCGTGCGGCTGGGCAAGAAGGACTTCACCTCCGACTCGGAGGTGCGCTGGTGCCCCGGCTGCGGCGACTACGCCGTGCTCGCTGCGGTGCAGGGCTTCCTGCCCGAGCTCGGGCTGCGCAAGGAGAACGTCGTCTTCATCTCGGGCATCGGGTGCTCCTCGCGCTTCCCGTACTACCTCGACACCTACGGCATGCACTCCATCCACGGGCGTGCCCCGGCCATCGCCACCGGCCTGGTGGCCACCCGCCCGGACCTGTCGGTGTTCGTCGTCACCGGCGACGGCGACGCGCTGAGCATCGGCGGCAACCACCTCATCCACGCGATGCGCCGCAACGTCAACGTGACGATCCTGCTGTTCAACAACCGGATCTACGGGCTCACCAAGGGGCAGTACTCCCCCACGTCCGAGGTCGGCAAGGTCACCAAGTCGACCCCGTCCGGGTCTCTGGACGCGCCCTTCAACCCGGTGTCGCTGGCGCTGGGCGCAGAGGCGAGCTTCGTGGCGCGCACCCTCGACTCCGACCGCAAGCACCTCACGTCGGTGCTGCGCGCGGCCGCCGAGCACCGGGGCACGTCGCTGGTGGAGATCTACCAGAACTGCCCGATCTTCAACGACGGCGCCTTCGACGTCCTCAAGGACAGGGACGAGTCCGTCGCACGCCTCGTGAAGCTCGAGCACGGCCAGGAGGTCGTCTTCGGCGCGGAAGGTTCCCAGAAGGCGGTGGTGCGCTCGGCGTCCGGGTTCGGCGTGGAGGTGATCGGCCTCGACGAGGCACGCGCGAGCGGCCGTGAGGTCATCGTCCACGACGCCGAGACCGCCGACCCGTCGCTGGCGTTCGCCCTGTCGCGCCTGGACGAGCCGACGATGGCGCACGTGCCGGTCGGCGTCTTCAGAGCCCACAACCGTCCGACGTACGACGACGAGGTGCGCACCCAGCTCGACGCTGCCCGCGAGGCCAGCGGCAGGTCGAGGCAGTGGCGGGCCACCGACGCCGACCTGGAGGCGCTGCTGCGCGGCAGCGACACCTGGTCGGTGGAGTGACCCCACCCGGGCCAGCGCCCGCGCGCGGCGGCCCGACCGCCGGTCCCTCGCGCAGCGGCACCCTCCTGGGGCTGTCCGCGTACCTCCTCTGGGGGCTGTTCCCGCTCTACTTCCCCCTGCTCGCCCCGGCGGGCTCGGTGGAGGTGCTCGTCCACAGGGTGCTGTGGACGGCGGTGCTCTGCGTGCTGCTCCTGTCGGTGCTGCATCGGTGGCGCCCGCTGCTCGACCTGGCGCGCTCCAGGCGCACGGTGGGGCTGCTCGCGCTGGCCGCCGTCGTCATCGCCGTCAACTGGGGCGTCTACATCTACGCCACGCAGACCGCGCACGTCGTCGAGGCGTCCCTGGGGTACTTCATCAACCCCCTCGTCACCGTGGCCCTGGCGGTGCTCCTGCTGCGCGAGAAGCTCCGGCGGCTGCAGTGGGCGGCGGTGGGGGTGGGCGTGCTCGCCGTCGTCGTCATCACCATCGACTACGGCCGGCCGCCGTGGATCTCCCTCGTGCTGGCACTGAGCTTCGGCACGTACTCGCTGGTGAAGAAGACGGTGGGCTCGACCGGCGCCGACGGGGCGCGCGGGCTGTCCGCGCTGACGAGCCTGTCGGCCGAGACTCTGCTGCTGACACCGGTGGCGCTGGTGGCGCTCACGGTGCTCGAAGCCGGAGGCGCCGGCACCTTCACGGTGGACGCGCCGTGGCACGCCCTGCTGCTCGCCTCCACGGGGGTCGTGACGGCCGTGCCGTTGCTGCTGTTCGCAGCCGGGGCCGCTCGTGTGCCGCTGACCACCACGGGGCTGCTGCAGTACGTGACGCCGGTGATGCAGCTGGTGCTCGGCGTGGCGGTGTTCCACGAGGCGATGCCCGCCTCGCGGTGGGCCGGCTTCGCGCTGGTCTGGGGAGCGCTCGCGTTGCTCACCACCGACCTCCTCCGCACGGCCGGACGAACGCCTCGCGCCACGTGAGCAGGCATTACGTCAGTCAAGAGTGAGTAAATTCGGACGCTCCGGACAGTTCACCCCCGCGTCACCGCGGATCAACCAGAGGTCCGCCGTCCACCGACAGCGTCTCCCCGCCAGCACACCTGGATGAGGAGAGCCTGAGATGACCCTGACCCCGTCCCGCCGGCAGCTGCTGCCCATGACCGGACATACCCGGGGCACCCGCTCCGCGGCAACGTGCCACTTCAAGTGCGGCGACGCCTGCCTCAAGGACGAGACCAGCGCGTCGACGTCGCCGTCGTTCACAGCCGTCGTCGAGGCGTCGCTCTCGCGCCGCAACCTGCTCCTCGGCCTGGGGGCCGTGGCAGCCGCCGGCAGCAGCGTCGTGACGGTCCGTCCGGCGGCAGCCGCACCGACGTCGAACGCCTCGGCCGCGGGGAAGGCCGGCGCCGCCGTCGCCGGACCGAAGGGCCTGCAGTTCCAGCCCATCGCCCCGGTGGCGAGCACCGTCGACGCACTCACCGTCCCCGATGGCTACTCCTGGAAGCCGCTCATCAGCTGGGGCGACCCGGTCGTGCCGGGAGCTCCGGTGTTCGACCTCGACCGGCAGAGTCCCGAGGCACAGGAGAAGCAGTTCGGCTACAACTGCGACTTCCTCGCGATCCTCCCGCTGGGCCGCGACAAGGCCGTGCTCGTCTCCAACCACGAGTACACCAACGAGAACCTCATGGTCCCGGGCTTCACCACCGAGGACGCCCTCACGCCTGAGCAGCTCCGCACCTCCATCGCCGCCCACGGTCTGTCGGTGGTGGAGCTGCAGCGCGGCAAGGACGGGTTCTGGCAGGTCAAGCCGTCCCGGCTCGGCCGCCGCATCACCGGCCTGTCCACCGAGTTCGAGCTGCGCGGCCCCGTCGCCGGGAACGCCCTGGTCAAGACCGCCAAGGACCCGTCAGGGACGAAGGTCATCGGCACCCTCAACAACTGCGCCGGCGGCATCACCCCCTGGGGCACCGTGCTCTCCGGCGAGGAGAACTTCGACCAGTACTTCAAGGGCGACCCCGCCGGGGACCCGCGCAACCAGAAGACGTACTCCCTCGTCTCCAGCGACGGGAAGCCCAGCCAGGGGCGCTACTGGTGGAAGGCCGACGACAGGTTCGACACGGCGAAGACCCCCAACGAGATCAATCGGTTCGGCTGGATCGTCGAGCTCGACCCCTACGACCCGACGTCGACCCCGGTCAAGCACACCGCCCTGGGCCGTTTCAAGCACGAGGGCGCCAACGTCTACCTGTCCAAGAAGCGCCAGGTCGTGGCGTACATGGGCGACGACAGCCGCGGTCAGCACCTCTACAAGTTCGTCAGCCGCGATTCCATCGGCCGGGACACCACGAACCGCAAGGCCCTCAGCCGGCTGCTGGACGCCGGCGACCTGTACGTGGCGAAGTTCGAGGCCGACGGCGACCCCGCGAACGACCGCGACGGCACCGGCACGTGGATCCCCCTCACCCAGGGTGGCAAGTCGGCCGTGCCCGGCATGACCCACGAGGAGGTGCTGCTCTTCACGCGCGACGCCGCCGCCGCGGTCGGTGCCACGCCGATGGACCGTCCGGAGGACGTCGAGCCCGACCCCCGCACCGGGTACGTCTACATCGCCTGCACCAACAACTCGAACCGGACGACGCCCGAGCCGGCCAACCCGCGTCCCGCGAACAAGGACGGCCACGTCATTGAGCTCCGGGAGACCGGGCGCGACGCGGCCAGCACGACGTTCGAGTGGTCGCTGCTGCTGGTCTGCGGCGACCCGGCCAACCCGTCGACGTACTTCTCGGGCTTCCCCGCGGACAAGGTCTCGCCGATCTCCTGCCCTGACAACGTCGCCTTCGACCTGCTCCAGCCCGGTCTGTGGATCTCCACCGACGGCGCCCCGAGCACGCTGAAGCTCAACGACGCCCTCCACTACGTGCCGCTCACCGGCAAGGAGCGCGGACGGGTCTCGCAGTTCCTCGCGGTGCCCACGGGCGCCGAGACCTGCGGCCCGTGGATCAGCGCGGCCGACGGCTCGGTGTTCGTCAACGTGCAGCACCCCGGCGAGACGGACGGCGCCCTCGTGGACAAGCCCACGTCGACCTTCCCCTACACGGACGCCTCGAAGCGCACCCCGCGCCCGAGCACCGTCCAGGTGCGCCGCATCCGGAAGTAGCCGGGTCACCACCGTGATCATGGGCGTCCGCCACCCGGGTGCGGCCAGGGTGGCGGACGCCCATGATCACGAACGGGTGCCTAGCCTGGGGCGACACCCACCGCACCGACTGGAGCACCGTGCCCCTCCCCTTCCCCGCCCGCAGCTTTGCCGTGCTCGGCGCCAGCGTGTCGCTCGCCGTCGCGTCGCTGCTCGCGGCGCCTGCGGCGCTCGCGCACGACTCACTCAACTCCAGCACCCCCGGCGACGGCACCACCGTGGCGAACGCCCCCGAGGCGGTGTCACTGGGCTTCAGCGAGGCGCCGCTCGAGATCGGCGCTCAGGTGGTGGTCACCGCTCCCGACGGACGCGTCATCACGCAGGGCTCACCCACGGTGGTGGGCGACGACGTCGTGCAGGGTCTCGCGCCCGACCGGCCCGCCGGCACGTACACCGTCAACTGGCGGGTGACCTCCAGCGACGGCCACCCCATCGAGGGCACCGTGACGTTCACCGCCGAGTCGGGCGTCGGCGCGAGCAGCCCGGCGCCCAGCAGCGCGAGCGCAGCTCCGGCGTCGCCGGCCGCGCCGTCGACCGCCTCGTCGACCGCCGCTGCCACTGCCACCCTCTCGGCGACGGCGAGCCCGAGCGCCGCGCCGACCTCGGCGCAGGACGACGGGTCGGGTATCTCCGGCGCTACCTGGGCCTGGACCATCGCCGCCGGCGCAGCGGGCGCCGCGATGGGCGTGCTGCTGGTGCGCGCCCGCCGCCGCTCCGACCGCGCCTGACCGCTGCTCTTCTCGCACTTTCCGCGGCAAGTGCGGCTCCCGAGCCGTGGGTGGCGCACTTGCCGCGGAAAGTGCGGAGAGGGTGAGGAGTAGGACGACGTCAGGCGGTGGCGCGGCGGCGCAGGACGCGGGCCTCCCAAGGGCGCAACGGGGCGAGCCCTGACCTCGGGCCTGACAGGGCGGCGCGCTCGCCGTCGTCGTCCTGGTCGATCCAGTTGCCGAGCACCAGCTCTGCGGTGTCCCAGGCCGCCGCGGCGTCCCCCAGGTCGGCGGCCACCGCGTCGAGCGGCTGCTCCTCACCGCTGACCGCCACCACGACGAGCAGCTCCGTGGAGGGCGTGGCGCGGGTGAACGCGTACACGTGCGGGTGGGTGGCGGCGAGCATCGTGAAGCCACCGGTGGCCACGCACGGCTCGGCCTTCCGCAGGGCGATGAGCGCCCGGTAGTGCGCGAGCACGGAGGTCGGGTCGTCGCGCTGCGCCTCGACGTTGAGCCAGGAGGCGTTCTCGTGCACCCGGTACCAGGGGGTGCCCGCGGTGAAGCCGCCGTGAAGGCCGCCGTCCCACTGCATGCCGGACCTGGCGTTGTCGCGGTTGAGCTTCGCCATGGACGCGACCATCCGCGCGACCTCGGCCTCGTCGGCGCCGCGCTCCGCTGCCTCCCGGAGGTGGTTGACGGCCTCGATGTCGGAGTAGTCCTCCGGGGAGGTGAACGGCAGGTTGGTCATGCCGATCTCCTCGCCCTGGTAGACGTACGGCGTCCCCCGGTGAAGGTGCAGCAGCGTGGCCAGCGCCGTCGCGCTCTCGCGCCACCAGCGGCCGTCGTCGCCCCAGCGGGAGACGATGCGGGGCTGGTCGTGGTTGTCCCAGTAGAGGCTGTTCCAGCCGCGCTCGGCCAGGCCCGCCTGCCAGCGGCCGAAGCTCGCCTTGAGGGCGAGCAGGTCGAAGGGCTGCGGGTCCCACTTGCCGCCGGGGCCGTGGTCGAGGTCGACGTGCTCGAACTGGAACACCATGTCGACGACGCCGGTGCCCCCTGACGACGCCCCGTCGGTGAGCTCGACGGCGTCCGCCACGGTGACGCCGGGCATCTCGCCCACCGTGAGGAAGTCACCCTCGCGTCCGCCGAACACCTCGCGGTGCAGCTCGGCGAGGAACTCGTGCAGGCGCGGGCCCGTCATGAAGAACGGGCCGCCGTCACCCCACGGCCCGCCGCCCGGCCAGGGCGCCCCGTCGGGAAGGGACCCGTCGGGGGCGTACCGCTTGGAGATGAAGTTGATGACGTCCATGCGGAACCCGTCGACCCCGCGGTCCAGCCACCAGCGCATCATGTCGGCGACCGCGGCCCGCACCTCGGGGTTCTCCCAGTTGAGGTCGGGCTGCTTGCGGCTGAACAGGTGCAGGTAGTACTCGCCGGTGGTCTCGTCGAGCTCCCACGTGGAACCGGAGAACGCTGACCGCCAGTTGGTGGGCTCCGCGCCGGGGTCGCCGGCGGCGAACCCCTCGCGCGGCGGGCGCCAGACGTACCAGTCGCGCTTCGGGGAGTCCTGCGAGGCGCGGCTCTCGGTGAACCAGGCGTGCTCGTCGCTGGTGTGGTTGACCACCAGGTCCATGACCACCTTGATGCCGCGCTGGTGGGCGGCGGCGATGAGCGCGTCCATGTCGGCGAGGGTGCCGAAGGAGGGGTCGATGGCCCGGTAGTCGCTGATGTCGTAGCCGTTGTCGTCCTGCGGGGAGGCGTACACCGGGCTCAGCCACACCACGCCCACGCCGAGGTCGGCGAGGTGGTCGAGCTTGGCGGTGATGCCGGGCAGGTCACCGATGCCGTCACCGTCGGAGTCGGCGAAGCTGCGCGGGTAGATCTGGTACACGACGGTCGAGGCGAACCAGGGCGCCTGCTGCTCGGACGAGGACGACGGCGGTGTGGTCACCCGTCCAGCCTGGCAGGGTGCTTCAGGGGGCGTCGAGGCACCTTCGGGTCAGTGGTCTGTCGGCGGTGCGGCCTGACCGAGGTGTGGTCCGGCAGGGGTCAGGTCAGCGATCACGCTCGGTGGTGCTGCGGGCGAAGGACGCCAGCGCCTCACGCACCGGCCCATCCGGCAGTGCCTCGAGTGCCTCTACCGCCGACGCCGACCAGTCCCGGGCGGTCTCCTGCGCGGCGGCGGCGTAGGGCGAGGCGGCGAGCGCGTCGACGGCGCGGGTGAGGGCCTCGTCACTGGACAGGTCGGCGTCGAGAAGCTCGACGAGCGCAGCGGCGTCAGCACTTCCCGCGGCCGACGCCCGGCGGGCCAGCAGCACCGGCAGCGTGGGGACGCCCTCGCGCAGGTCCGTGCCGGCGGCCTTGCCCGTGGCGGCCACCGAGTCTTCCGAGGAGCGGGACAGGTCCAGCACGTCGTCGGCGAGCTGGAACGCCACACCCACCCGCTCGCCGTAGAGGCGCATGACCTCGACGACGTCCGGACCCGCGCCCGAGAACTGAGCGCCGAAGCGACCGGCGAGGGCGATGAGCGAGCCCGTCTTGTCGGACAGCACCTGGATGTGGTGGGCCACCGGGTCTTCGTCGGGACGCGGGCCGACCGTCTCGTGCATCTGGCCCAGGCAGAGGCGCTCGAAGGTCTCCGCCTGCTGACGCACAGCATCGGGGCCGAGGTCGGCCACGAGGCGGGAGGCGCGGGCGAAGAGCAGGTCTCCGGTGAGGATGGCAACGTCGTTGCCCCACTTGGCCTGCGCGGCAGGAGCGCCGCGGCGCAGCGGGGCGTCGTCCATCACGTCGTCGTGGTAAAGGCTGGCCAGGTGGACCAGCTCGACGACGACGGCGGCCGGCACCACGCCGGGCGCGTCAGCATCACCGAGGTGGGCGGCCAGCAGCGTGAGCATGGGGCGCACCCGCTTGCCGCCGGCCTCGACGAGGTGGCGGGAGGTGGCGTCTGCCAGCCGGTCGGTGTGGCGGACGGCGTCACGCAGACGTTCCTCGACGACGTCGAGACCGGCGAGGACGTGCGCGGTGAGCGCCTCGTCGACGTCGGGGACGGCGGCAGCGCCGCGCGCCCGGGCGAGCGGAGGCTCCGGGGGCGCAGGAAAGACCGCTCCCCTGACCACGGCCACAGCCTAGGTCACCGCCCCGCGGGGGCTAGGCGCGACAGTGCCGTCACCACGCGGTCGGCCGCATCACCACCGGTCGGCTCGGCGAGGTTGGCGAGCAGCTTGACCACGAGGTGCATGACGGAACGGCGAGGAAGGCCCAGCCTGACGGCCGCCGAGAGCACGGGCGGGTGGGCGATGAGCTTGGCGAACGCCCTGCCCAGGGCGAAGTAGCCGCCCAGCTCCTCGCGGAGCGCCGCCGGATAGACCTGGAGGGCTCGGTCTCTGCCGCGCACGCCAAGGACGCGCTCGGCGTCGAGCGCGTCGGCGACCACCTCGGCAGCCAGGCGGCCCGAGTGCAAGGCGTACTCGATGCCCTCGCCGTTGAAGGGGTTCACCATGCCGCCGGCATCGCCGAGGAGCAGCACGCCGTCCTTCGCGTGCGGAGTGCGGTTGAAGCCCATCGGCAGCGCGGCGCTCCGGACGGGCCCTTCGAGGTGCTCCTCGTCGAGGGTCCACTCCGGTGGCGTGGTGGCAAGCCACTGCTTGAGCACGGCCTTGAGGTCGACCGGCTGGGACGCGTCGATGACGCCGAGCCCCACGTTGGCGCGCCCGTCACCCAGGCCGAAGATCCAGCCGTAGCCGGGCAGCAACGGGGAGCGGCGCGGCTCGCCGGACCACAGCTCCAGCCAGCTCTCCATCCACGGCTCGTGGCTGCGCGGCGTCCGGTAGTAGGCACGCGCCGCCACCCCCAGCGGCCTGTCGGGGCGCCGCTCCAGGCCGAGAGCCACCGCCGTGCGGCTGGAGACGCCGTCGGCGGCGAGCACCACGCGGGCGCGGTGCAGCACCTCGGGCCCGGTGGCGCGGCCGCGCTCGTCGACCGGCTTGGCGCGCACGCCCGTGACCAGCCCCGTGCGCTCGTCGAGCACGGGCGCGGTGGCAGCCGTGCGCTCCAGCAGCCGGGCGCCCCGGCGCTGCGCGTGGCGGGCGAGCACCTCGTCGAAGTCGTTCCGGGTCCGCACGAGGCCGTAGCCGGGGAACGACGCGAGCTCCGGCCAGGGGATGTCGTAGCTGCGGCCTCCACCGACGAGCCGCAGGCCGCGCGTGCGAGCCCAGCCGTCCTGCTCGTCGTCGTCGATGCCAAGGTGGGCCAGCTCGCGGACGGCGCGCGGGGTGAGCCCGTCACCGCAGACCTTGTCGCGGGGGAAGGCGGACTTCTCCAGGACGACGACGTCGAGGCCCGCGCTCGCCAGGTGGGCAGCGGCTGACGCGCCCGCAGGGCCGGCTCCGACGACGACGACGTCCGCCGTCGTCCCCATCCCCGTGCTCGTCTCCGTGCCTGTCTCCGTGCCTGTCTCCGTGGTGGTCACGGGCGGGTGGCGCGGTGCAGCGCGACGATCCCGCCGGTGAGGTCCTTCCAGGCGACGCCGGTCCAGCCGGCGTCCTGCACCCAGCGCGCCAAGCCGGCCTGGTCGGGCCAGGCACGGATCGACTCGGCGAGGTAGACGTACGCGTCGGGGTTGCTGGCCGTCCGGCGGGCGATCGCCGGCAGCGCCCGCATGAGGTACTCGGTGTAGACGGTGCGGAACGGCGCCCACGTGGGATGGGAGAACTCGCAGACCACGAGGCGGCCACCCGGACGGGTGACCCGCAGCATCTCCGCGAGGGCGGCCTGCGGCTCCACCACGTTGCGCAGCCCGAAGCTGATGGTCACCGCGTCGAAGGAAGCGTCGGCGAACGGCAGCCGGGTGGCGTCTCCGGCCACGAAGGACAGGTCGGGACGGCGGCGGGCGCCGACGGCGAGCATGCCGCGGGAGAAGTCGCAGGCCACGGGCCGGGCGCCGAGCGCGGCGAACGGCTCGGTGGAAGTGCCGGTGCCCGCGGCGAGGTCGAGCACCTTCTCGCCGGGGCGCAGGTCGAGGGCCTTGACGACGGCGCGGCGCCAGGACCTGTCCTGCCGCAGGCTCAGCACGCTGTTGGTGAGGTCGTAGCGGCTGGCGACGCCGTCGAACATGGCGGCCACCTCGTGAGGGGCCTTGGCGAGGTCAGCGCGCGTCACGCCTCCATGGTCCCCCACCTGCGCGCGGACCTCTCGCCGCGCTCCCCCGCCTGCGCCATGACCCCCGCCTCCCCCTCCGTGATCATGGGCTTCCGCCACCTCGCGGGTGGCGGAAGCCCATGATCACGGGGTGAGGCGGTGGTTGGCAGGGCCGTAGGCTCTGCGGCCGTGAGCAGCACGTCCGTCGACACCAGCGCCAGCACCACCGCCAGCACGGGCCCCAGCGACGCCGCCGGAGTCGTGCGGGCTGCCGCGCAGCGCGCGGCCGCCGCCTCCGCCGCGCTGCGGGTCGCGCCGGACGCACAGGTGAGCGAGGCGCTGTCGGCCGCGGCCGAGCGGGTCGCCGGTGCGGCGCGGGCCGTGCTGGCCGCCAACGCCGAGGACGTCGCCGCAGCCCAGGCGGGCGGCATGAGCGCAGGCCTACTCGACAGGCTCCGCCTCGACCCGGCGCGCCTGGAGTCCGCGGCGCAGCAGCTGCGCGAGATCGCCGCCCTGCCTGCCCAGCCCCGAATGGCCTTCGTGCGTGATCTGCCCGGGGACGGAGTCCACGGCGGGGAGGTCTGGGAGCGGCGCGTGCCCGTCGGCGTCATCGGCGCCACGTACGAGGCCCGTCCCGCCGTGACGCTCGACGTGGCCGGCCAGGTGCTGCGCGCCCGCAGCGCCGCCGTCCTGCGGACGGGCTCGGCGGCGCTGCGTACGTCCGCCGTCCTCGTCGACGAGGTGCTGACCCCCGCCCTGGCAGTCGCAGGCCTGCCCGACGGCGCCGTCGAGCTGGTCCGCCAACCCGGGCACGACGCCGCCGAGGCGCTCGTGGCCCAGCCCGACCTCGTGCCCCTCGTCATCGTTCGCGGTTCCGGGGAGACCACGCGGCACCTGTCCCGTCTCGGCGCGGCCGCCGGCACGCGCGTGCTGGCCCACGCCGACGGCGGAGGGGTCATGTACGCCGACGTCGCCGCGGACCTCGACAGGTTCCGTTCGCTGCTGCGCGCCGGGGTCGACAGGCTCGGTGTCTGCAACCGCCTGAATCTGCTGCTCGTGCACGCCGCGCGATGGGAGGAGCTGAGCCAGGTGGCGGTCGAGGTGCTCGGTGAGGCGGGCGTGGAGGCCCTCCTGCCCCCCCACGAGCACGAGCTGGGCCACGAGTGGGCGCTCGACTCCGGCCGTGAGGCTCGCGTCACGGTCGCCCCGGTGGCCGGTCCGGTGGAGGCGACGGCGCTGGCCGCCGCGGAGACCAGCGGCATCGCCGCCACCGTGGTCACCGAGGACGCCGACACCGCGGCGACGTTCCTCGGCGCGTGGGGCGGCACCGGCGGCTTCTGGAACACCACGACGCGCCTGCTCGACGGTTACAAGCTGCTGGGCGTCCCGGAGACCGGCATCAGCGTCGACTCGGTGCCCGGCCCGCGCGGCCCCGTGACCGGGGGCGACCTCGTGCTGCGGCAGTTTGTGGTGCTGCCGGCCGGCACGCACGGCAGCGACGCGGTCAAGGACTCCCTGCTCAGCTGAGGAGGGTCGGCCGGGACGGCGCGAGCGCCGCGAGCGCGTCGTCGACGGTCGGCCCCAGGCCGTGCACCTGCCCGAGCACGGCGGCCGCAGCGGCGCGGGCCAGCGCCGACGACGTCTGGATGCCGTAGCCGCCCTGCCCGGCCAGCCAGAAGAAGCCCTGCTGGCGGTCGTCCCAGCCGACCACGGGCAGACCGTCGGCGGGGCCGGTCCGCAGCCCGGTCCACGAACGCTTCACCTGGATCGCCCCGAGGTCGAGCACACCGCCGAGGCTGGTGACCAGCGCGTCGACGTCGGCGGGCACCGGTTGGGCGTCGCACGGCTCGCTGGGCACCGCCTCGGCGGGTGAGGCGAGCAGGTCACCGCCCACGTCGCGCCCCGGCCGCGCATAGAGCGTGTCGGCGACATCCGAGATCATCGGCCAGTCCTCGCCGATGGGCCGCTCGGTGTCGGCCACGATCACCGTGCGCCGCTTCGGGACGAGTCCGCGACGGCGGACCCCGGCGAGGGCGGCGACGACGTCGGCCCACGGCCCCGCAGCGTCGACGAGGACCCCGGCGCTGATCCGGTGGGCGCCGGCGGTGACGTCCCACCCGCCGGCCCGCCGAACCGCAGACGTGACCGGCGCTCCCAGCAGCACCTGGACGCCGCCTCGCCGGGCACGCTCGGCGTGGTGCTCGAGCAGGAGGGGGACGGCGACCTCGCGGGCGTCGTCGTCGACCGCCACCGCATGGACGGCCTCCGGGCGCAGCAGCGGGAACCGCTCCAGCGCCTCAGCCGGGGCGCTGGGGCGCAGTGCGGGCACCTGGGCGAGCAGCCTCGCCAGCGCCTCCCGCCCGGCGGCGCCGCCGACCGTGTCGACCCACAGCAGTGGGCGGTCTCGCAGCACCGTGCGACCGGTGAAGTCTTCGATGCTCGCGACCAGGGGCAGGCTGGCCGCGGTCAGCGCCTGGACCGGTGGAGGCCCGTAGCTGGGCTGCATCTGCCGCGCGGAGCGCGCGCTGGTGTGGGTGGCCAGCGCCGGCTCCGCCTCCACGAGCACCGCGCTGCAGGCGCCGCCTGACATCTCGGCGAGCTCCGCGGCGAGGGAGAGGCCGGCGATGCCTCCGCCGACGACCAGCACGTCGGCGCGGACGCCCGCCGACGGCGCAGCCGCCGTCGTCGTGGTCGTCGTCGTGGTCGTCGTCGTCCTCGGAAGCGCTGCTGGCTGGGCCGGTGTGGTGGACGTCATCGACAGCGGAGGCTAGTGCGGACGGCGCACCCGTGGGAGGCGCCTAGCCTGGTTGCTGATGACCACTACTACCGGCCGCTCGGGCCACTCGGGCCGCCCGCCGCAGCCCCGCTCCGTCGAACCGGCCGCCGCGGGCGTGGTCGGCGGGAAGCTCCGCTGGCGCACCTCCCGGATCCAGGATCCGGGGGCACTGCTCGACGTCCTTGCCCGGCGTGCACCGGCCGCGAGCGCGCTCGCGTGGGTGCGTCGCGAGGAGGGCCTGGTCGGCTGGGGCGAGGCCGCACGCGTCGAGGCCGGCGGGGAACATCGGTTCGCCACGGCGGCCGCCGCCTGGCGTGACCTCGTGCTCGGTGCGCCCGTCGTCGATGACGTCCGCCTGCCCGGCACAGGTCCGGTGGCGTTCACGTCGCTGTCCTTCGACGCCGCGTCCGCCGGCGGAGGCGTGCTCGTGGTGCCCGAGGTGCTCGTCGGCCGCCGCGGTGGCGTCGTGTGGGTGACCACGGCCGAGCCCGTGGACGCCTCCGTCGGGGTTGCGGTGGGTCTGGGACCCGAGAGCGCAGAGCCCGAGAGCGCAGGGAACGGCGCCCCGGTCGAGCCCGTGCACGGTCCCGGAGCCGTCCGCTACGCCGACGGCGCGCTGTGCGGTCCGCGGTGGGCCACGGCGGTGGCCCGCGCGGTGGCGCGCATCCAGGCCGGTGAGCTGGAGAAGGTGGTGCTGGCGCGCGACCTGGTCGCCGAGGCCGAGCACGAGGTCGACCCGCGCTGGCTGCTCGCGCGGCTGGCGGCGGCCTACCCGTCGTGCTGGTCGTTCGCCGTGGACGGCCTGGTGGGTGCCACACCGGAGCTGCTGGTCCGCCGTGAGCGCGGCCTGGTGCACTCGCGCGTGCTGGCCGGGACCATCCGCCGCACCGGCGACGAGCAGCGCGACGCCGCGCTGGCCGGGTCCCTGGCCCGCTCCGGCAAGGACCTGGAGGAGCACGAGTACGCGGTGCGGTCCGTGGTCTCGGCGCTGGCCCCCCACTGCCGGACGACGACGGCGCCGGACGCCCCGTTCGTGCTGCACCTGCCCAACGTCATGCACCTGGCCTCCGACGTCACCGGTGTCCTCGACGACGCACGCCCCGGCGGCGCGCCGGGGGTGCTGGAGCTGGCCGCTGCGCTGCACCCGACGGCTGCGGTCTGCGGCACCCCGACGCCGTCCGCGGCGGCGCTCATCGCGGAGCTCGAGGTGATGGACCGCGACCGGTACGCCGGCCCCGTCGGCTGGGTGGACGCCAGCGGCGACGGCGAGATCGGGCTGGCGCTGCGCTGTGCGCGCATCGACCCCGACGACGCCCGCCGCGTGCGCCTGTTCGCGGGGTGCGGCGTGGTCGCGGGATCGGACCCGATGGCCGAGCTGGCCGAGTCCGACGCGAAGCTCGTGCCCGTGCGTGACGCCCTCGGCGGCGCCTGACCCACCCCTCCCGCGGTGATCGTGAGTTCTCCGATCGTGATCATGGGCTTCCCGCGCAGGTCAGCTGACGGCGCTGCGGACGCGTCCACGGATTCGCTCGTGCAGCGCCCGCAGCCGGGCACGGTCGGCCCGGACCACGAGGACCTCGCGGCCCCGCACCGGAGCGGCGAGAGCTGAGCGCAGGGCGCCGAGGTCGTCGATCTTCCGCGCAGGCACACCGAGCGCCTCAACCAGCGCCACCAGGTCGCGGCCGTGCGGTGTGCCGAAGAGCCGCTCGAAGACCTGCGCCCGCTCGGGATGCGTCGGGTCTCCGTGCTCCAGCCCGGTGAAGATGCCGCCCCCGTCGTCGTCGACGACGACGACGCGCAGGTCCGGCTCGGGCTCGCCCGGCGGCAGCAGCAGGCCGTTCGCGTCGTGGAGGGCGGCGAGGTCGCCGACGAGCACCGTGGTGGGAGCCCCGGCGGCCAGGGCGGCGCCGGTGGCGGCCGAGAGCGTCCCGTCGATGCCCGACAGGCCGCGGGCCGCCAGCACGAGGGGCGCGGCGGCCGGGTCGGCCCAGGGGGCAGCCGCGAGGTCGAGGTCACGGACGGCGTTGGATGCCGCGGCGACGAGCAGGTTCTGGGCGCCCACGTCCGTGACCGCTGCCGCGACCTCGCGGGCGACGACCGGTCCGGTGAGGTGGCCGGCGCGCGCCTCGTCGTCGAGGACGGCGTCGACGGCCGTCTGCGCGGCGCCGCCAGCTCGCTGCCAGCGGCGGAGCCACTCTCCGGGAGCGGCGCCCCCGCCGTCGTCGTCCTCCTGAGCCGCTGGGTCGACGGGCAGCCGGAGGTGTCGCCGGCTCGCGCCGGGGCCCGGGTCGTCGGTGTGGGTGACGAGGTGCACGAGCTCGACGTCGGCGCGGGCCAGGAGCGCGCTGACCGGGCGGCTGAGGGTGGGCCTGCCGACGGCGACGACACGCTGCACGGCACCGCCGAGGTCGGGCTCGTCGAGGAGCAGCCGGTAGGCGGGGACGGCGTTCGGGCCGCTGCGGGCGCCGGAGCTGGGCTCGGCAAGCAGCGGCCAGCCGTGACGCTCGGCGAGGGTCCGGGCGAGGGCGCCGAGGGCCAAGGGGCCATCCCCGGCGACGACGACCGTTCGCTCGGGCCCCCCGGCAAGCTCCGCGGTCAACTCCCCAGACGCGCTTCCCGCCCTTGCCGCGGAAAGTGCGGGAAGCGCGGGTGGGGACCAGGGGGTGTCGGGCACGAGCGGATCGGCAAAGGCCAGGTCGCCGTGCACGGGGCCAGGTCGCGCGCCGCGCTCGCCACGCGCGGTGGCCACGAGATCGGCCACGCCGGCGGCCCACGTGGCCCGGGCGCGGGCCAGCACCTCGTGAGGCCCGGGCACCGGAAGGTCGAGCGCGAGCCTCACCGCCGCGCCGAACAGCCCCGCCTGCAGAGCGGTGGTCTGGTTGGCCCAGGTGCCGCGCACCGTGTGGGGGCGGTCGGCGGAGAGCACCACGAGCGGCACCGCGGACTCGGCCGCCTCGAGGACGGCGGGGTGCAGGTTCGCGACAGCGGTCCCCGACGTGGTCACCACCGCTGCGGGGAGCCCCCTGGCCCGGCCCATGCCGAGTGCTGTGAAGGCCGCGGCCCGCTCGTCGTGGCGCACGTGCAGCCGCAGCAGGCCGGCCGCGTCGGCGTCGTGGAGCGCGTAGGCCAGCGGCGCCGACCGTGACCCGGGGCACAGCACCACGTCGCGCACCCCGGCGCCGGCCAGGGCGACGACGACGGCCCGCGCGAGCAGCGTGGACGGCTGTGTCGAGGGCTGTGTCGAGGGCTGTGTCAACGCTTGCGCGGGCGTTGCGGAGAGCGGCACCGGCCCATCATCGCCAGGGCCTCGCCTCACAGCAGTGCGTAGCAGCGCCGCAGGCGCTCCAGCCACCACGCCCGGCGCTCGGGAGCGGCGGCGTGTCGCTCCAGCAGGTCAGGGTCGGGCTCGACCGCACCGACGGGCAGCGACCCGTGGTTGATCTCGCGAACCCCGCCCGTCACACCACCCAGCACGATGTCGGCAGCGAGCAGGGAGCCCGTCCCCAGGCCGCTCGCCAGCTGCTCCTCACCGTCGGCGAGCGGCAGCGCGGCGGCTGCCGCCAGGCCCGCGGACAGCCCGACCGCCGTGTCGAGCGCGCTGGAGAGCACCACCGGCACCGCCGCTCCACCCCTGCGCTGACCCTCAGCACGCAGCTGCTCGGCGAGCGCGAGCACCGCCCGCACCCCGCCCATCGGGGGGACCTTGAGGACGGCGACGTCGGCGGCGCCCGCCCGCACCACCGCCAGCGGGTCGGAGGCGCGGCGGATGCTCTCGTCGGCGGCGATGCGGACGTCCACGCCGCCACGCGCGAGGAGTTCGCGCAGCGCCACGAGCTCGGGCACCGTCGCGCACGGCTGCTCGGCGTACTCCAACGGCCCCTGACCAGGCCCCGCGGTGAGCGCGGCGAGCGCCGCGGCAGCCTCCTCGACGCTCCAGCCGCCGTTGGCGTCGACCCTCACCCGCGCCGCACCAGGATCGGGAACGCCCCGTGCCACCTCAGACCGTGCCACCTCAGACCGCGCCACCTCAGACCGCGCCACCTCGCGCCGCACTGCGGCGACGCGGGCGACGTCGTCGTCCAGTGACTGACCGCGCTCGGCCACCTTGACCTTCGCCGTCGTGCATCCGGGGAAGCGCGCGAGCACCTCCGGCACCCGTGCGGCGGGCACCGCGGGGACCGTGGCGTTGACGGTGACCCGCGGCCGCAGGGGCGCGGGCCAGCCGGTCCAGGCGGCCTCGAGGCCTGCGGCGAGCCAGGCGGCGGCGGTGGCGTCGTCGTACTCGAGGAACGGGGCGAACTCTCCCCAGCCGGCCGGTCCGCGCAGGAGGAGCGCTTCGCGGACCTCGATGCCGCGGAAGCGGACCCTCAGGGGCAGGGCGACGACGACGGCGCCAGCCAGCACCTCCTCGAGCGCGGGCAGCGCCGGATCACCGCCCGATGCCGCGTCCTGCACGTCCACCACGCCCTCACGCTCTCATCCCGAGGTTGTTGTCATCCCTCGGGTTGATGCCCCGGTCCAGCGTCACTGCTTCGGGCTGACGACGACGACGAGCGCATCGCCGCAGGCTGGGCCCATGAGCGCAGCCGCCCACGCAGCTCCCTTCCGCCGGCCCGCGCCCGCGAGCCGGCCTCCGCGTCGGCACACCTCAGCGACCACCGCCGCCGCCGTGGCCGCTGTGATCGCCTCGACGGTCGCCGCGGTGCTGCTGGGCGCGGCGACGGAGGCCGCGCAGGGCGTGCTCCCCACGGCGTGGGGGCCCCTGGCCAACTCCATCACCGCGTGGGTGCTGCTGCCGGCAGCCCTGACCACCGCGGTACTGGCGGCCGTCCCGCGTCAGGGGACCAACGGACTGACGCTGGCGCTCGCCGCGGGACTCGCGAGCACGCAGGGCCTGGTAGCCGGCTACTACGGCTGGGCGGCCGTGGTCAGCAACACCTCGCACGCGTGGTCGTCGGTGGTGCTGTGGGCCGCGGCCGGGCTGGTCAGCGGTGCACTCGTGGGGGTCGCCGCCCTCGTGCGGGCCACGGAGCGCGGGCCGCTGCGCGGCGCCGCCACCGGCCTGCTGGCTGCGGTGCCCCTGGCCGACGGTGGCCGGACCGTGCTGCTGTTCCCGTGGCAGGCGGCAGCCGGCTGGGCATTCGCGGCGCTCGCCGTCGTCGTCCTCCTGGTGGGGTTGCGCCGCGGTGAGCGCACCGCGGGCTGGATGACCGCGGCGGCGGCGGTGGCTGCCGGAGCCGGTGGGTTCGCGCTGCTGGACGCCGCGGCGAGGATCGCCGGGGGCCTCTGAGCGGCGCTCTTCCAGCCCTTCCAGCCTTCACGGGTCAGCGCAGGGCCGCGCGGACCTCGGGAAGATCGAGCACCTCCGTGAGTGACCTCACGACGCACGTCTCGTGCGGCGGGGCGGAGCCGGTCCTGTCGACCAGCACCGCGCGCAGGCCCGCGGCGCGGGCTCCGAGGACGTCGACCTCGTGGTCGTCACCGACGTAGAGCACCTGATCCGGCAGCACTTCGAGCCGCTCGCAGACGGCGATGAAGGCCGCCGTCCGGGGCTTGGCAACGCCGAGCGCGTCGGCGCTGAACAGCGGACCGACCGTCTCGCGGAGCCCGACGCGGGCCACCTTCTCGGTCTGCAACTCCTCGACGCCATTGGTGAGGACGGCGGTGAGCAGCCCGCCCTCGCGCAGGACGGCCAGCACGGCGAGCGCGTCGTCGAAGGCGCGCCAGTGCCGACGGAACTCCGCGAGGAATCCCGCGAACTGCTGGTCGAGCGCGGCGGGCTCCCCCACCTCCTGGCCGACCAGCGGCAGGAACGCGCGCAGGCGCTCACGGCGCTGCTCGTCGTGGCTGATCTCACCGTCGCGCCACCGCGCGAAGTGCTCCTCCTCCAGCGCGAACCAGCGGGCCACGAGGTCCTCGCGGGCTTCGACGCCGCGCTCGGCGAGCCAGGTGGCAAGACCCGCGGTGGCGGCGCCGACGTGGTCGACGAGGGTCGCGTCGAGGTCGAAGACGACGGCTCTCAGCACGTCGAGATCATGCCCGGGTGGTGACGGGGTCACCGCCGGGTCACGCGGGGACACCGACCATCGCGGCCGACCGCTCCCACAGGCCGCGGGCCAGCGCCACGTCGTCGGCCTGCCGGTTCGGGCGGCCGGGGGCGAACCGGTCCAGGTAGGCGCCGTCGACGGTCTCCGGGTCGGATCGGGTGGCCAGCGCCAGCAGCGGCGCGGCGCCCTCCTCGGCGGTGATGGTGAAGACGCGGCTCAGCGGTGGGCTGTAGAGCAGCCGGAACAGGGGCGAGTCCGCGCCGAACGCCGTGCCGACCACGCCGGGGTGGAAGCACGACGCCGTCGCGGTGCCTCCGAGCCGGCGCGACAGCTCACGCGTGAAGAGGATGTTCTCCAGCTTCGTGGTGCCGTAGACCTTGAAGCTGCGGTAGGCGCCGGCCGTGCTGTCGAGGTCGTCGAGGTCAACCCGGCCGAAGGCGTTCGCCCGGCTCGAGGTGGTGATGACGCGGGCGCCCGGCGTGGCCTCGATCCGCTCGCGCAGCAGCGCGGTGAGCAGGAACGTGGCCAGGTGGTTCACCTGGAAGGTCTTCTCGTGGCCGTCCACCGTGGTGGTGCGCTGGCCGAACGTGCCCCCGGCGTTGTTGGCGAGGACGTCGATGTGCTCGCAGCGATCGAGCACCTCCGAGGCGGCGCGGCGCACGTCGTCGAGGCGGGTGAAGTCGGCCAGGACAGGCTCCACCCCCAGCTCGGCAGCGAGAGCGCCGGTGCGCTGCGGGTCGCGCCCCAGCGGGACGACCGTCGCGCCGGCGGCGGCGAACCTGCGCGCCGCAGCGGCACCGATGCCGGAGCTGGCGCCGGAGATGACGACGGTGCGGCCCTCGAGCCGGGGCAGCGCCCCGCCGGTGGGGGCGCTGCGGGTGCTGGGGGTGCTGGACACCTCCCCAGGATCAGCGCTTCCGGCCAGCTCGGCCATCTCTGGCCCGTCGCGGAGGCCTTCACTGCGGCCCCTCACTGCCGCCCCTCGCTACGGCGGGGCGCCGCGGCGAGGTTGACGAGGTGGGCAGGCAGCGCGCCTAGCCTGGGCCGGTGGCGTGGTTGGTGGTCGCCGCGGCGACCGCCGCGCTCGCAGGCGGGATGGCCCGGCTCGGCGTGCCGTCCGCGGCGCTGTTCGCCGCCGTGCTCGCGGGACTCGCCGTGGCGCTGACCGGCTGGCCGCGGACTCGGTGGCGCCGCGGCAAGCGCCTCGAGCTGGCCAAGCCGGTCTCCAAGGGTGCGCAGGCGGTGCTCGGTGTGCTGTCGGGGGCGCTGCTGCAACCCGCCACCCTGGCCGAGCTGGCGGGCTCGTGGGCGCCGGTGCTGGCGGCCGTGGTCGCAACGCTGCTGGTCAGCGTGCTCGCAGGGTTGCTCCTGGGGCTGAGGCGCGACGTCGACGCCGCCACCGGCTCCTTCGCGATGGTCGCCGGTGGCGCCTCGGGTCTGACCGCCATCGCCGAGGAGCTGGGGGCGGACCAGCGTGTGGTGGCGGTGGTGCAGTACCTGCGGGTGCTGCTCATCCTGCTGGCGATGCCCGTGGTGGCGCTGCTGCTGGGCGGCGGCGCGGGCGGCGCGGACTCGAGCAGCTCAGGTAGCGGGCTCACCGCGAGCGCGGCGCCATGGTGGGCCGACGTGCTCTTCACCGCCGCCGTGGCGGCGGTGGGGATCTGGCTGGCACGCCTGGCGAAGCTGCCGGCCGGGCCGCTGCTAGGACCGATGATGGTGGCGGCGGCGGTCTCGGCGACCGGGTTGACGCAGGGCGCGACGGTGCCCGCTCCGGTGCTGCAGGTGGCGTTCGCGCTCATCGGGCTGCAGGTGGGCCTGTCGTTCACTCGGTCCAACCTCAAGACGGTGGGGCGGGTGCTGCCCACGGCCCTGCTGCTCATCGTGGGAGTCATCGTGGCGACGGCGGCGGTGGGGATCCCGCTGCTGCACCTGGCGGGCGCCTCCACGCTCGACGCCTACCTCGCCACCACGCCAGGTGGCCTCTACGCGGTGGTGGCGACCTCGGCGGACAGCGGCGGTGACACCACGCTGGTGCTGGCGGTCCAGGTGCTCCGCCTGCTGGTGATGCTGCTGCTGGCGCCGCTCATCGGCGCTGCCCTGGGTCGCTCAGGACGACGACGGCGGAAGCGGCCCGGACACTGACGCGCCCGGCGCTCGTCGTCGTCCTGCTGGTCTCTTTGAGGGGGTTGTCAGAGGCGGTAGAGCGTCACCAACTCCGTGATCATGGATTTCCCGAACACGTCACGGCTGCGAGACCGCTGACCTCGGCGCCATCCGCGGTCCGCCGGTGTTCCAGAAGCCCATGATCACTGCACCGGGAAGTCGACCCCCACCACGCCCTCAGACGTCGACGCGGTAGGGCAGCGCCAGCTCGTCGCCGGGCAGGCCGCGGATGGCCCAGTCGTGGCGGGGCGTCTCGAGGATGGTGAGCTCGAGGTCGGCCGGCTCGACGCCGAGGGTCGCGATGTCGCGGTAGAGCCGCGCGTAGAAGGCCTTCTTGGTCTCGATGGCGCGACCCTCGAACATCAGCACCTCGATGACGAGGTACCGCTCGGTGCGGCCGTCGGGTGTGGGGAAATCGTGTGCGCTCATGGGGAAGAACCGGTGGAAGCGCTTGGTGGGCGGCAGCTCGAAGACGTCGACGGCGGCGGCGTGGAGCAGGTCGGAGAGGGGCTGGCGCACGCCGGGCAAGAAGGTGTCACGGCCGTAGACTTTGAACTGCGCCATGCGATCACGCTGCCACACGGCGAGCTCATCACAGCGACCATGGCGGTACCAGGTCGGTACCATTCTCGAATGGCGATGAACCTGCGTCTGACCGATGCCGAGTCCGAGGCCCTCCGCGCCCGTGCTGAGCAGGAGGGTCGATCCATGCAGGAGGTCGCCCGCGCGGCCATCAACGCCTACGTCTCGGATCGCCCAGCGCGCCTGCGCGCGGCCATCGAGAAGGTGCGCACGGAGGACGCCGAGCTGCTGGCGCGGCTGGCACGCTGACGGCTCGAACTCGTGGACTACCTGACCACCGAAGACCTCCTGGAGATCGCCACAGGAGTCATCGACGACGTCCAGGTCCGCGACCTGGGACTTCTCGCATCTGCGGCCGCGCGACCGCAGACAACAGTCTTCGGCCGCGACGCCTATCCCGACCTTGCCGACAAGGTTGCGGCCCTACTGCACTCGCTGGCCCGCAATCACCCGCTCGTCGACGGAAACAAGAGACTGGCGTGGTCAGCAGCCCGCGTGATGTGCCTGCTCAACGGTGCAGACCTCGCCATGCCCGTCGACGATGCCGAGCGCATGGTCCTCGCGGTTGCGGCTGGCGAGATGGACGCTGCCGAGCTGAGCGTGATCGTTCGTCGACACCTGCGCTGACATGCTCACCGCGCGACGGACGGTGCGTGTCCCGGACTGCCCGAGGGTGGCGCCCTACGCTCACCGACCATGACCAGCGATGCGTCACCGGTAGAAGCGACCGTGGGCGCCCACCGGCCGCCTCGCTCCGTCGCGGACCTGGTCGTCAGCATCGCGCTGCTCGTCGTCGCCCTGGTGACGGCACTCATGACAACCTTCGCCGGATTCATGCTGGTCATGGCCAGCGACAGCTGCGGCATCGTCCGCGAGTGCTCCACGTCGGGCCTCACGGCCGGCGTCGGGATGTCCGTGATCGGCCCGTGGGTCGGGCTGCTTGGCTTCGGGGTCTGGGCAGTAGTCCGGATGGCGCGCCGCCGCCTCGCGTGGTGGACCTCGCTGGCGGCGCTGCTCGCTGCCCCGGTCCTGTGGCTCGCGGGCGCGGTGATCGTGTGGCAGGCCGTCGGCGGCGGCAGCTAGCGAGGGCTGCCTAGGGTGACCGGGTGAGCGCGCTGCCCGGGGTCTCGGACACCTTCGATGCCAACGCCTGGACGGCGGTGCCCGGCTTCGAGGACCTGACGGACATCACCTATCACCGGTGCGTGCTGCCCGGCGCGGCCGGCGGGACGGTGCGGATCGCCTTCGACAGGCCGCACGTGCGCAACGCCTTCCGCCCGCACACCGTCGACGAGCTGTACCGCGCCCTCGACCACGCCCGCCGCTCCCCCGACGTCGGCTGCGTGCTCCTCACCGGCAACGGCCCGAGTCCCAAGGACGGCGGGTACGCCTTCTGCTCCGGCGGCGACCAGCGCATCCGCGGCCGCTCGGGGTACCAGTACGCGACTGGCGTCGGGGGTCAGGACGACGACGAGACGGCGGCGAGCGTCGACGCCCGGCGCACGGCCGCCGAGGGCGGCCGGCTGCACATCCTGGAGGTGCAGCGCCTGATCCGGACGATGCCGAAGGTCGTCGTCGCCGTCGTGCCGGGATGGGCCGCCGGTGGCGGGCACAGCCTGCACGTGGTGTGCGACCTCACCGTGGCCAGCCGCGAGCACGCGCGGTTCAAGCAGACGGACGCCGACGTCGGCAGCTTCGACGCCGGGTACGGCTCGGCCTACCTGGCGCGGATGGTCGGGCAGAAGCGCGCGCGGGAGATCTTCTTCCTGGGGCGGGAGTACTCGGCACAAGACATGGCCGACATGGGCGCGGTGAACGTGGTGGCCGACCACGCCGACCTCGAGCGCGAGGCCCTGCGCGTCGCCGCCGAGGTGTGCGGCAAGAGCCCCACGGCGCAGCGGATGCTGAAGTTCGCCTTCAACCTCGTGGACGACGGGCTCATGGGCCAGCAAGTCTTCGCCGGGGAGGCGACGCGGCTGGCGTACATGACCGACGAGGCCGTCGAGGGTCGCGACGCCTTCCTGGAGCGCCGCGACCCTGACTGGTCGCCGTTCCCGTATTACTTCTGAGGGGCGTCTGCGCGGGGCCACTCGGGAATCTTCAACCCGCCCAGTACCGGCAGCACGAAGCAACCCGGCACGGTCCACGACGGCGCAGGGGTGATGCCTCAGCACTGGCAGGTGCCGTGGCGTGAGGGGATGTCGGGACAGTCGACCTCGGGCGGGTCGTCCGGCTCGACGCGATCATGTGGCTGGGCGAAGCCCCCGGGGCCGCTCCGAGCCCCCGGACCACCCCCGCTGGCGGGCATTGCCAGCGTGAGCTGACGGGCGGTCTGCTCTTGCAACGCCCGTCGCGGGTTGATCACCCACCGTTGCAGCGGGTCCACCGCCCGCGGCGGCCGGATGTGCGGCACCCCGTCGACCATCCGCACCCCCCACACCCCCAAGG
>NZ_QGDQ01000004.1 GCF_003149145.1 Quadrisphaera granulorum
GATGCTGCGTGACCGTCAGCCCTACCGCCCACGGACGACGCCGACGAGCTCTGAGGTGGCCCTGGCCGCTTGACAACGACATAGGGACACCCCCCCCCGTTACCTTCTTGATCACCCCCTCAAGGGGTGGCAGGCCACCGCCGCCGGCATGACTAACTGCCCCTGTGAACCGATGATCTGGGGGGTGTTGTCACCGGCGGCGGCGGGCACCAGTGATCGCTGATAGGGACCCGTGACCTCCATCGCTGTCCGTAACGTGGCTGTGACGCGGGTGCTCCGGCTGGTCTGCCGTCACGACGCCGACGACGACCAGGAGCGCGCGATGGACCTGCACAGACCCCACGACTACGAGGTCTACTGCGGACTGGACGTGGGCAAGTCCGACCACCACGCCTGCGCCCTGGACCCCGCCGGCCGCAAGATCCACGACAAGGCCCTCGCCAACGACGAAGCCGCCCTGCGCGCGGTCTTCACCAAGCTCCTCACCCGCGGCCGGGTCCTGGCCGTCGTCGACCAGCCCGCCGCCATCGGCGCCCTGGCCATCGCCGTAGCCCGCGACATGGGTATCGACATCGCCTACCTGCCCGGCCTGACGATGCGGCGCCTGGCCGACCTGCAGCCCGGACAGGCCAAGACCGACGCTCGCGACGCCTACGTCATCGCCGACGCCGCCCGCTCCCACCCCCACACCCTGCGACGGGTCGGCACCGACGATGAGACCCTCGCCGACCTGGGCGTGCTCGCCGGCTACGACGACGACCTCGCCCAGCAGGCCACCCGCCTGACCAACCGCCTGCGCGACGCCCTCACCCACGTCCACCCCGCCCTAGAACGCCTGCTCAGCAAGCACATGGACCGCGGTGGAGTCCTGGACCTGCTCGCTGCCGCCGGCACCCCCACGGCCCTGGCAACCCTGGGTGAGCACGGCATCGCCGACCTGCTGCGGCCCCGCTCGCCGCGCCTGGCACGAACCCTGCCAGCACTGATCATCACCACCCTGACCCAGCAGAGCGTCACCATCGCCGGCACCGCCGCCTTCAGCCGGGTCATCACCGGAGTCGCAGCTCAGCTGCGCGAGGTCCGCGACGAACGCGCCGCTCTCGCAGTCGAGCTCGAGGCGCGCCTGGAGGCCCACCCTCTTGCCGAGGTCCTGACCTCGATGCCCGGCGTCGGGGTCAGGACCGCCATCAAGATCCTCACGATCATCGGTGACGGCAGCGCGTTCACCAGCGCCGCCCACCTGGCCTCCTACGCCGGGCTGGCGCCGGTGACCCGCAGGTCAGGCTCCTCGATCAGGGGTGAGAGCCACTCCCAACGCGGGCACCACGCGCTGAAGTCAGCGCTGTTCCTGTCGGCGTTCGCGGCGCTGGGCGACCCGGCCAGCCGGGCCTACTACGACCGCAAGCGCGCCCAGGGCAAGCTGCACAACGCCGCCCTGATCTGCCTGGCACGTCGCCGCATCGACGTCCTGTTCGCGATGCTGCGTGATCGTCAGCCCTACCGACCGCAGACGTCCGCGAGCAGCGCAGAGGTGGCCGTGGCGGCTTGACAACGACATAGGGACACCCCCCATCGCACGGTCACCCATGACGACGAACCCCTGCCCACCGACATGCCCGCCGCAGCAGCCGCCGTCGGCATCGACGTCGACCTCGACTCACCCCCGACACACCTCGCCGACGTCCCACGGCTGCTCACGCTGTGGATCGCCATCGGCGACGCGGACCTGCTCGACTCCTCCACGACGCAGGTCTTCCCGGCCGTGGACGCCGACGTCCTCGCCAGCGACCAGCCGCTCACCGCGGAGCATCGGGCCATCGTCGTCGAGACAGCACTGCGCGGCACCATCGACGACGCCTGCCTCGACATCGACGCGGAAGACGACGCCCCCAGCCCCATGGCCATCGCCGTGCTCCCGGTGCTGTCGATGACCGCCACCGGCCACGACGTCCCCAGCGACGTCCTCGCCAACGCCGACGGCATAGCCAGTACCGGCGCGCTCGTCCAGGAGCTGCTCGACCTCGGCGTGCTCATCGCCGGCTCCCAGCCGGGCAGCGTCACGGTGAGGCCGGGTCTGGAGCAGATGCTCGCCGGGATCACGCTGGACCTGCTCGACGACGTCACCGGCGATGACCACTGGGAGGACGACGACGAGGTGTGACCGGCACGGGTCGGGGCGAGACCACACCACGCTTCAATGAGAACCACTATCGTTAACTCGGTGACGGCACAGCTCTCGACCGACCAGTCCCCCGAGGCCCAGCACGTAGAGGCCCAGCTTCCGGAGGACCAGCGCCGCAGCGCGGTCTTCGTCGCCGAGCGGCCCTGGGGGCAGTTCCAGCAGTTCGTGCTCAACCAGCACTGCACGGTCAAGCTCATCACCGTGGAACCCGGCCGGCGCCTGTCCCTGCAGAAGCACGCCCTGCGCGACGAGCTGTGGCAGGTGCTCGACGTCCCCCTGGACGTGCAGGTCGGCGAACGCCAGTGGACAGCGCAGGTCGGCGAGCGCATCTACACCCCCGCCGGGTCCCTGCACCGCCTGGGCAACTCCGGAACCCAGCCCGGTCGCATCCTCGAGGTCGCCTTCGGCCACTTCGACGAGCAAGACATAGTGCGCCTCCAGGACGACTACGCCCGCCCCGAGACTGACCGGGGCTGACCCGCTTCTCCCAGAACGCCGTCCGTAGCCACCTGCCCGTGGCTGCAGACGCGCGCATGCGTCGTCGCCCCGCCCGCAACTGCGGCAACCACCCCAACCCTGGAGCTGCTCTCGCGGCTACCGGTTCGCGAGCAGACGACCCGCGGCGCCGGTGGTGGCCCCGCTCGCCGTCGTCGTCAGTGCTGTTGCCGACCCCAATGCCTGGGGCCGCCGGAGGCACGAGGCACCAGAGTCCAGTCGCGGCGGTCGACAGCTGCGACGGGGACGACAGCACTCAGTCGATGCGGACCGTCTGGTCCCAGCAGGCCACACCGGCGTCGTAGGGGTCCAGGCCCAGCGGGTCGCCGAAGTCGAGCAGGTACTTGTCGTACTCGGCCTGCGCGACCGACCGCTGCTGGAAGGCCGAGCACCCCACGAAACCGGGCGCGCTGGTCTGACCGCTGCTCGTCCAGCGCTGGTTGGGCTTGAAGGAGTGCTGGCCGATGTCGCGGGTGGTCGCCCACGCCGCGGTGCCGTCGCGGCGGGCGACGACGGCGCTGCCGTCGTCCTGCAGCACGAAGGTGGCCCGGGAGGCGCGCCAGGTGCCCGAGTTCCACACCGCCCGCGAGCCCGCGTAGGCGACGAGGTTGCCGTCGCCCTGGAGGACCAGGCGATCCGCGCCGTAGGAGCCCGAGAAGTACAGCGGGCGCCCCTGGGGGCTGTAGAGGTCCTTCGCGCCATAGATGACGGCGTTGCCGTCGTCCTGCAGCAGCAGCCGGTACGTGCCGTTCGCCGAGGTGACCTGCTGCCCGCGGTAGAGGGCCTGCCCCGACGCCAGGCCCGTGCGGTCCCACCCGGAGTACCAGGCAGCGGAGCCGTTGGTCCGGTAGACGACGACGTTGCCGTCGTCCTGCACCCGCAGCACAGCACCAGGGTTGCCATAGCTGCCGGCGTGCCACAGCACCCGGCCGTCGGCGGCGTAGATGACGGCGTTGCCGTCGGGCTGCAGCACGAAGCGCGCCCCGGGGTTGCCGCCGGTGCCCGAGCGCCAGGTGGCGCGGTCGTGAGGGGCGTAGGCCACCAGGTCACCATCGGTTTGGAAGGCCAGGCCGTGGGTGCGGTTCGGGCTCATCAGCCACTGGCCCCCTGACAGCTCCTGGCCACCGGACATCCGGTCGCCGCCCGCGGGGCTGGGCGCCGCCGAAGCGGGCGCTGCGGCGGCGAAGGCCACCAGGCAGCCGAGGGCGAGGGAGCAGATCAGACGCACCAGCGCGGTCATGGAGATTCCTCGGGCGGAAGCGGTGGAACGACGGCGACGCTAACGGGCGCGGGCGGCCGCGGTGGCGCCTTTGAACGCGGTCCCCACTCGCGCTGAAGACGCCCCTACGCCCGAGTCGATACGGGTGGCAGTTCGTCACCGAGCCGACGGATCGAGCCGGTGAGGACGTTCTTCGAGCGGAGCTTGACCACGCACACGAGGCCTTCGGGGGTCTGGCGCTGCTCAAGTTCCAGCTGCCGGAAGCCCGCGAGCGCCGCGTCCGTGTAGGTGTCCGCGAGCGCACTGCAATCCGAGGTGTCGGCACCGACCGACGGGATTCCTACCACCTCAGACCGCCAGGGTCGCCGCCGTACCCACCGTCACCAGAGTCCTTCGCAGCAGCACCTGAGCCCCCTCACGCCGTGAAGCCGCGAGTCTGAGGGATGTGGACACGATCACGGCGTGTCCACGTCTCGACACCCAGCACGGCCCCGTCCCGAGGTCGGGTGCGGCGACGGCATGCGACACCTTGATCGCTTCCGGTGACCTATGCCGTAAAGGAAGGTCGATGGGAGCGGAGTTCTGGGACCAGCGGTCGGAACACGCGGTCACGGTGTCCAGGCAGACGCACCTGACCTAGCCCATGGCGTCTGTCCGATGACGGGGAGGGCGGCTCTCACGCGGATGCGCCAGCTCTGCCAGAGTCAACCCGTGGAGGGTCTTCTGACGGCCGGCGACACGGTCTCCCTGACGTCGGGGCCGACGTGGCTCTCCTTCCTGGTCATCCAGGCGGCCGCCGTCGTCGCCAGTGTCCTCGGCAGCTCGGTCATCGCGGCCTTCGTGAACAGCCGTGCGGCGGCGTCCACCGCCTCGGACACCCGGATGCGCGACCAGCTCGCCCTGGTTCACGACAGCCTTGACGACCTTCGGGACGCCTACGCGAAGCGGCGTCAGCAGTCCGTGGACGACGACACCCTCGACGCTGCCCGGCGGAGATTCGTCGCCGCCTGCGCCCGGTGCCTCGATGACGGCATCACCGATGCGGGCCGCCGATACGTCATCGTCGGCGACCTGTTCGCCGCAGGCGCCAAGTCACCGGGCTTCGCCCAAGAGGCCGAGGCTCACGAAGACCTCTCCTCCGCCCTGCGCCTCGCCGGAAAGCGCTACAGCGGAGATCGGCGCCTGGAGCGCGAGAGCCGACGGGGGCACTGAAAAGCCCCTGCTCGGTCTGCGTCAGACGTAGTGGACGTCCGGCACGTCAAGCTCGGTCTCCTGCAGCCTGTCGGCGACCCCGTATCGCTCGCCCGACTCCCGGAGGAAGCCGAGGAAGGCGTCGGGCCCTCCGATGAGGACGAGCTTGGCAGCGCCGCGGATCACCACGAGTTCACGTACAAGCTCATCAGCCGCTGAGGAGGTACCGGCTGCAAGTTCAGAGGCATCGACCACGACGTCCGAGCCATCGAACTGGTCAGGCACGTCCGCACGGTGCATCAGCTCAGCGACGGCCGCTCGAGTGCCGAACAGGCGCGGAAGCTGCAGACCGATCATGTAGGACGACCCTCCTGAGCGAGCCCCGTAACTCGGCGAGCCCCAACAGTACTCACCACGGCCATATGAACCAGAACGACGCTCCGAGGTCAGCCGATCGCGGCGCGCGGTGAGATTGCTTGGCGCTGCAGCGCCCTGGGTTTGGTGGAGGCTGAATCGCCGACGAACGCACATTGCAGGCAGAGTGGGCCACCCACCCAACACCACCGCTGGCCCCTCCCTGCCGCGGGACCACAACCCGCGGCGACAGGCGGGCCCGAGGTCGCGCACCTACCCCAGCAGCCCTGCCTCATGCAGCGCACGCACGAAGCCCGCTATGGCCGCGAGCAGAGCGGCAGCGGCCAGCACACTGGCATTCACCTGCGTCCACCGATCACGTCGGCGTCGCTGCCCCTGAGCCATGCCTGGTCCCCTCTCGTTTGGTCGTCGTGATGACCAGTCAGCCACGGACCCGGCACCGCTCAGGGCTGGACCTCGCGGGGTTGCAACCGGGACGCTGAGACGTGCCACGAAGCGGCCCGAGTACCGCGGACCAGGAACTGCTGGAGGCTGTCAGCAACGCTGGGCTCCAGGTCTCTCCGGCGCAGCTCGAGCGATGGCGCTCCGCCGGCCTGGTGCCTCGCAACGACCACACCGGCCTGGGGCGCGGTCTGGGGTCCTCGTCTTCGGTGCCGCCTGAGGCGGTCGCGGCCACGATCGCCATGGCTGTCCACACCCGCGCCGGGCGCTCCCGCCACCAGGCAGTGCTCGAGTGGTTCCTGCGGGCGTCCCTCGGGACGCACCGCGGCGTCGTCCTGCCCGAACCACCGATCCGACCCGTCCGACAGGCACTCCGGCACGCCGAGTACCGCAACGTGGCCGCAAAGGTGGCCCGCCAGCTGACCGCCGTGGACGCCGACGAGCGGCTGGACCAGGCCTTCGCGGCAGCCGAGGAGATCGTTCAGCAGATCGAGGTGAAGGACCCCCAGTCCGGCGAGTTGATGCGGTTGCATCTCCTGGAGGGACTGCCCATCCGCCCCAGCCGCAACCGCCGCCGGGCCGCTCGAACGGCGCTGGTCCAGGCCGTGGCCATCAGCATCGCCGGCGCCGAGGAGACCGGCTACGAGGCGCTCGTCGACGCGCTGCGACTCAGCCGACCAGACACCTCCTTCACAGCGTTGGAGGGCACCGACCACCGACTGAGGTTGGCCGCCGAGCTGCTCGCTCCGCCCGACCGCACGCGCCGCTGCTTCGACGCGTCTCCCGATGCGCTGTGCTCGGCCCGAGACCTGGCCCGCGACCTGGTCGGACTGGGCGCCCTCACGCGGATCGGCCGCTGGGATCCTGACGCCAGCGTGCCCGCCGACCACCTCGCGGACGCCTTCACCGCTCACGGCTTCGCCCTCTTCGCCAGACCCGGCTCGTCGCAACTGCGCACCGCGTCATTGGTCGCCGCGGTGCCGCTCTTTCTGGATCCCGAGCACACCGCCGCCGGTCGACGGCTCCTTGCGGCGATCGGCGAGAGTCCGCGCGAGTGGGCGATGACGCGACTCACCGCCAGATCGTCACCCCCCGTGACGTCACCCATTCGCCCCGTCGGCAACCAGCGAGACGCTCAACACTCGCCCGGTTGACGATCTGGGGAGGTCCGAGGCGTCGACGACGAGGACGCCCATGGCCCACCTCCAGCCGGATGCTCCCGAGCATCATCCGTCCGCCACAACACGGAGGAGGCGAATGGTGAAGGGTTGCCGTGGGCCTCCATCCCCTTTGATGGGGACATCGGGCATCGACGACTCACGCCGCCCTTGACCCACGCTAGGAATCGCCCGTGATCTCCCCCTCGCAGCGGCGTCTCCTCACCCCCAGAAGGCTGCGGCGGCGCGCGGCGACGGCCATGCTCGCCCTGGTCGCGCTGATGGCGGGGATGCTCGGAGTAGCTGCCCCCGCCACGGCAGCCACCGGGAGCCTCATCGCGCCGAAGCTGTTCCAGGAGCCCAAGGCCGTCGGAGAGACGTTCTTCACCTCGACGTGGACGGCGGTGGAAGGCAAGAACATCGCCACCTCCCTCGTCGGCTCCCTGGACGGGAGCCAGGACCTCTTCGTCGATGACGTCCTGAAGATCACTTTCACGTACGAGGACGGCTCCACCGAAACCCTCGACCACAACTTCAACGGCGACGGGTTCTGCTCAGGCATCCGCCCAGTCCCCGAGCTGGACCTGTCGCTCTACCTCAAGCCGGGCAAGACCACGATGACCATCGCGCTCTCCGACTACTGCGGAGGCGGCGGCGAGGGCAACAGCGACATCTACATCACGGGTGCCGGCACCTACACCCAGGTCACTCCTGGCGTTCTGCACGAGTGCAAGGGCGGCACCGAGGGGAACTGGCGCTTCCACTCGTACGTGAGCGACTCCGACGGCCTCGTGGTGGACAACGCCGCACTGAAGGGGCGCAAGGCGGTGCGCGCCCTGCAGGTGCCTTACCTCAACATCGCCCTCAGCGAGCGCTCGGCACGGGCCACCTACCGCGCAGAGCTCCGCCCAACTCCCACGCCACAGGCCAACGGCATCACGACTGAGCTCATCGCCGGAACCGTAGGGTGCGACGCGACGCGCACCACCGCCAGTTACCTCGTCCGGGGTCTGCCCGGGGGCATGACGCTCACGGTCAGGCAGACCTACCGCTTCGACCCCGTGAAGAGCGGCGACAGGTGCGAGCCCTCCGGGAAGGTGACGTGCGCCAGGTTCTGGCCGACGCTCGAGTGGAAGACGTCTCCGATGGTGGGCAATCCGAGGCATATCACGCTGCTCTCCGTCAGCACCGCCCAGCGATTCGACTTCCGGCCGGACGATGCTGAGCTCGGGGCGTGGATGGTCGGACAGGACAAGGTCCACGCAGGAAAGAACGTCGGCCTCCTTCACTACCCCGGGACGAAGGAGTTCACGGTCTCGGCGATCGGCAGCAACGAGAGGAACTGGGACAACTACCACCAGACCTCAAAGATCATGGTGGACATGCCCGGAAACACCGGGGCAGCTGGGTGCCCGGAATGCATCCACATGCACTGGCGCTGGTCACTCGTGACCAACGCGGGCGCGGTGCGCAGTAATGGGGGGTTCGGTCTCACAAACTTCACCAACGGCAGGCCGGCCGTCCTGCGAGGGTCCCCGCAGAAGGCAAGCATCACCGTGGTGCGGGAGCACCTTGACCGGGACGAGACGCAGCCGCAGTCGGTCGATGCGCTCGTCAACGACGAGTCCCTCATGGACGGACACCCGATCGTCTTCTGGAGGACGTCGAGCGCGGGGATCCAGCAGGCTGACGGCTCGTTCCGCGACGCCGCCTTCCCTCAGCTCTCAGGCAAGCCCGGAGACCTCGGCTCGCTCTGGTTCTCCCCACAGCCACCAGTGCTGCCGGGCCCGGCGTGAGGCTTCCGCATGCTCCGTGATCGCCGTCGTCGTCCACCGCTACCTCCGCGAGGGACGGCCGCTCGGCCTTCGGCAGGGAGCGTCATCGCGTCACCTCCAGCCGTCGGTCAGGGGGGAGCCGTGCCTAGGCGGCGCTTCCATCGCCGGGTCCCGAACCACCGCCCCCGTCGTGTGTCTCATCGGTGGTCACCCCGCTGGCGAAGGTCACGTCGCTGCACGACACGGTGGAGACCTGGCTGACCGAAGACGCCAGCCCCGCTGGCACCGCCGACGTTGACCCCTTGCTCACCGACCTCACCGTGGCATCGCTGGGCCCGCTCACGGCGTTTCTCGTGAGCACCGACCGGTGGACCGGCACCCAGCAAGACCTCGACGACGTGCACTCCCTGCTCGACTGCCTCTCTCCCACCGCGATGCAAGCACGCGCGCTCGCCGAGCTGACCGACCTCGGCGTGCTCCGGGAAGGCACCACCCCGGGCAGCCTGGCGGTCACACCAGGCCTGGAAAAAGTGCTGGCAGGCCCGGCGCTCAACCTCCTGGAGGAGATCACCTTCGACGAGGTCGACGACGAGGTGTGACCGGCACGCACGGGCGTCCATCAGCGTGAGCAGTACGGGGCCACGGTCGTCGTCCTCATCTCCCCCCGCCTGGACCGCACCGCCAGGCGACGCTCGTCAGCCACCCCCCGAGGTACCGGCTGCAGGTCTGGCGTCGGGGAGCCGGCTCATACGATGCGGCGAGCTGACAGCGTCTGACGGCGCAGGGCCGAACGAGGACCATGACCGAAGCGCCGACACTCCTGAGCACGTCTACCTCGTCATCGACGACCTTCTCGATCGCTGAGCTGGTGGGGCGGGCCGAGGCGGGCCGGCTGGAGATCCCGAGCTTCCAACGCTCCTTCCTCTGGCAGGGGGCGGATGTCCGGGACTCCCCCGGCGCTCATCGGATCGACGGTGACCGGCTACTCGGTCGGGCGGAACGGGTTCGACAGCAAGGGCAGCAGCCCCTGGTCCACCACGAAGTCGTCCACGTCGAGGTCGCAGACGTTCACCAACATCAGGACCGAGAGCACGTACGTGCTCTCGGTGGCCGCCGTTACCGGCCAGGGCAAGGGGAATGTCGCCACCGTGACGGTCACCATCCCGCCCTGACGCGGCCCGTACCGGATCGGCTTGACGCGGCCGTCGTCGTCCTTGGTGAGGCCCCGGCTACCTGACCGCCCCCCTCCCACCATATGGAACACACATTCCACCTATTTGTGACCACATAGTGGTAACTTTGCAGTGCCAAAAGAGCGCCACATCAGCTGGAGGAGCCATGACCGAGATCGGGGTCCGTGAGCTGCGCGACGGACTGAGCCGACACCTGGCACAGGTACGCGAGGGCGCGACGCTGACAGTGACAGACCATGGCCACCCGATCGCCCGACTGGTGCCCTTCACGCGCCGCAGCGTGCTGGAAGAGCTGATCGCCGAGGGAGTCGCGCGTCGTCCCCACAGAGCCAAACAAGCTTCCCCCGAGCCCGTCACGATCTCATCCACCGTCAGCGACCTAGTCAGCAACCAGCGCCGGTGATCGCCTACTTCGACACCTCCTCACTGGTTCCGCTGCTGGTCACCGAGGCCGGAAGTGCCATGGCGCGCCGGCTCTGGGACGGCGCCGAGGTGGTGGTGGTCACCCGCCTAGCCCACGTCGAGGCCTCGGCAGCTCTCGCCGCCGCCGAGCGGGCCGGGCGCATCGACGCATCCCAGGAGAGCGCCGCCCGTGCGCTGCTGGAAACGCTGTGGGCCAGCGTCGTCGTCCTCGAGCTGGACGAGACCCTGATGCGGGCCGCCTCACAGCTCACCCGTAACCACGGACTGCGGGGCTACGACGCCGTCCACGCCGCCGCCGCCGTTCGCCTGGGCAGCGACGACGACATCGTGGCTGTCTCCGGAGACCGGACCATGCTGGCCGCATGGCAACGGATCGGACTGGTGACCGTCAACACCAGCGCAGCCACGTAACGCTCGCACGAACAGGACGGCGCCCCGCGCCGCCCACTACTCCCCGGGCCTCGTCCACGGGTCGACGAGGCTGAGGTGCAACAGATCGAAGTCAGCGGTGTTCCGCGTGGCCAGAGTCGCTCCCCGCGACCTCACCACCGCCGCGATCAGCGCGTCGAGGGCGCTGATCTGGCCCCCTGACGCTCACGCTCGGTCACCACCTCGGGGTAGGCGCCAGCAGCGGCCTCGTCGAAGGGGGGCACCTTGTCCGCCAGGGCGTGGAACACCCGGCCCGCCGCGGGCGTCAGCGCCTCGCGCCGTCCACCAGCGGGCAGGCGAGCGATGCCGTACCCGACCTCCGCCACGGTGAGAGCGGTGGTGAAGACGTTCCCGGGCTCCTGGGCCCCGGCCCAGCGCTCGACCGGGACCGCAGGGGCAGCGCGCTGGCAACGCTAGCGAGCATCCGGTCGCCGAGGAGGGACTTAGCGCGGCACCAGTCCAGCCCCCACGAGGCGGCTGACCAGGCTCGGTTTGCGGGCATGGTCATCGCGCAGTTGGGCCACCCGACGGGCGAACTCTGCCGAGGTGCCGTTCGCCACGGCGATCACCTGCAGGTCCGCCAGGACCGCGACCGCCTCGTCGTAGGCCTCCGGCTTGGTCTGGGCGATGAGCGCCTCCACCCGCTGCCAGGCCCCCTCGCCCTGGGACGCGAGGGCCTCCCGCCGGGCGCGGGTCTGCGCGGCCAGACGCTCCTCGCGTTCCGCCCGCTGGCGCTCGCGCGCTGCCTGCTCGGCGCGCTGGCGCTCCAGCTGCACGGCCGCCTCGGCTCCCAGCAGCTCCCCCGCGGTGCGGCGCTGACCAGCGTTGTCGGGCGCTCCCCCGGCCGCGGCGGCAGCCGCAGCTGCGGCGGCGGCACCCCGGAAACCGCGCAGCAGCTCGGCGCGCGCCGCGCCGCCCTGACCTGCAAGGAGACGCACCACAACGTCGTCCTTCGTCTGCGCCGGCAGGTCCGCCACGTAGGCGCGCAGCGCCGCCGTCGACGGTTGGGCACCGAGGTCCGGACTGGCCTGCGCGGCGACGTCCATCAGGTCTTCACTGAGGCCGAAGAAGTGCGCGAACGCCACCAGGCACCCCGGCAGGTCACCCAGGCCGGCGGGGACGGGCGGCTCGACGTCGTCGTCGTCCATATGCCCGGCCTGCACCGACAGCAACCACACCAGGTACAGCAGCCGCTGATCCCCCTCCAGCAGCAACGCCCGCGCCGGCAGGATCTGCCCCAGCCACCCGCCGCCTCCGGGCGCGTCATCCTCGCCCAGGTCGTCGTTGAAGGAGTCGATGAGCTCCTCGGCGAGCTCGCTGCTGGTGACCGAGTCGACGATGACGCTGAGGATGCGGTGCTCCCCCGCGACGATGACCCTGGCCAGGTCGGTCTCGCCGACGACGGCAGCCGCGTCTTCATCGAGCGCGCTCGCTGGCACCCGCAGGAACAGGTGCCGGCTCCCCCAGTTGGTCAGGTAGAGGTGGGCGTCATAGTAGCGGCGCACCAGCGACAGCGGGTCACCCCGGAAGCCGCTCCAGTGGTAGACGTTCGTGAACGACGTCGCCGTGATCCGCGCCCGCGTCGACAGGCTCCGCACCTCCGCCTGCTGGGCGGGCGTCAGCGGCCTGTCGACGGCGACGAACTCCAGGTACTGATACTCGCTCACCGTGCAAGCCTGCCGTGCGCTGCGCGCGGCGGCTGCGTGAGGCTCGGCCGGCGCGGCGGCCGTCGTCATCGTCCTCATGGCCCTCCGACTCGACCGGAGCGGTCGGGAGACGTCGTCCGGCACCTCGGAGATGTGGCCCCTTGAGCGTCACGAGGCGGTCACGCAGTGCACGGCCTCAGCGAGCCTTGAGTCACCCTCACCCCACCGGACACGCTCAGCCGCCACGCTGCTCGACCAGCCGAAAGAGACACCTTGCTGCTCCACCAGCGGAAAGGCCAGAGTAGTTTGGGCTACTCGGTCTGCACCTATCGCAGGAGGTGCTGTGGCGTTTGCCCAGAACGAGGTGAACAAGCGCCTCGTCTCGATGCCTGCCGGGACCCTCCGCAAGCGGAGTTCCCGAAGCGGAGCACACTCCAGGCTGATCGCCGCTGTGGTGCTCAAGGTCATCGATCAGCCGAAGCGACCGCGCTCCGCTCTCGTCCGGCTAGGACAGTCGAGCTCGATCTCCCGCGTCCCCCTGGGGTCGTTGATCGTGACGGAGGGACAGACGATCCTGGTGCGGCGGAGCTCCAGCATCCGCGGCACGAAACGGCACTTCACCATCGTCAACGTGGTCTCTTCACCCTCTGCCCAACACGGCACGCCTCATCGCTTAGACGACCTGGCCCGAGAGATCCACGTCGACGTCCACGACCTCGTCGACGACGTTCGCGCCGCCGTGGCTCATGTCCCGTTAGCTCCGAAGGTCTACAGCGATCTCGACGAAGCCGCCCTTCGCGCCCTGCGCGCTGGTGGACTGGCACTCGGAGCGATGCCGCCTCCCACCGAACAAGCCTCCACGTGGACTGACCTCGAGGGCCGCAAGCTCTTCCGCGAGAGCGTCTCGCTAGAACAGGTCGCACGTCACACGGGGGTCGCCGTGGACGAGCTACTGCGTGCAGTGGCGGAGCGGCGCCTTCTGTCGATGACGTTGAACGGAGAAGTTCGCCTGCCCGGCTACCAGTTCCGGGAAGACGGCGCTCCACTGGCGGGACTCGACAGAGTGACGACTGCGCTACCCGAGGGCCTCCACCCCGTGGCCGCCATGCGCTTCCTCACCATGCCGCACCCCGACCTGGAGGTTGCGGGCCAGCCTTTGAGTCCGGTCGAGTGGCTCAGCCGTGGCCTTGATCCCCTCCCGGTGGTCGAGTTCGCAAACGACCTCGCCCTCGGGCAGTGAGCGAACGCCTCCCCCGACCGCAGAGCGCCAACTTCCCTGACCTCGCGGAGCCCACCTCCGGGCCTCCCTTCGTCCGCGTTCTGACGGCTGGCCACCGCGTCGGGCGCATTTTCATGAAGGGTGGCCCCCACCCATCGGCTTGGAGGACCTTCCGCCACTTCGGCCCGACGTCCAACCGCTTCGACCACCACCCGCCTCCGCCAGGCCACCACTCCGTCCGCGCCGTCCAGTACGCCGCTCCCGGCTGGACGGTCGTCAACACTGCTGGCGCCAGCGTGACCGTCCCCATGCTCCAGGTGTGTCTGCTCGAGGTGTACCGCAGCACCAGAACCGTCGACGTCGTGCTCAACGAGCCCTGGTACGCGCAGTACGTCCTGGATCGCGATGTCCGACTCCTCGACCTGAGCGACTCGGACTGGATCACCCGAGCCGGCGGCAACGCCGCGATCAGCAGCGGGGCACACGGCCGCTCCCGTGAGTGGTCTCGAGCCATCTACAACCGCTACGACGTCCAGAGAACAGGGGCTCTGGACGGGGTCTTCTACCAGTGCTCGAACCTCCCGCGAGCCCGGTCGCTGATGTTCTTCGAGTCAGGGCTCAGCGCGCTACCTGCAACAGCTGAGGTGGAGGTCCCCCTGGCGCACCCAATCTTGCGCGCGGACATCGAACGTATCTGCCACGAGGCTCGGCTGGCACTGGTGCCCTGACCCGACCGGGACGTTCGTGGTGACCCGGACGCCACCGCACGGTGATCTGCGGCGGCCAGGGGGCTTCGCCCCGAACGACGCAAGATCGCCGTCGTCGTCCCCATGGCAGTCCATGCGGACCGGACCTGTTCGGGAGAGATCGTTCGGCCCCTCGGAGAAGTGGCCCTTTGAGAGTGATCGCCTGGTCACTCTCAAAGGGCCACTTCTCCGAGCTCGACGGACCGAACACGCAGGGTCCCCTGGTCACCGACGGGCGCCCTCTGGAGGGACCCGGGACGGTCACGCCGACCGGACGGGCTCGGCAGCGACGATGTCAGCGGGCTGCGGCAGAGTGAATCCGTGCCCGCGAAGCGTCCTGCCCACCGTCCCCCGAACCGCCGCCGGATCCCACCCGTGCGCGCCTCTTCTCGCACCACACCACTGGAGAAGTTCAGGTCGCTGCACGAGGAGGTGGCCGACTGGCTGCGGCAGACGGTGCCCGGCATGCCGGAAGAGGCTGTCGTGCCCGTGCTCACGGACATGGAACTCGCGGTGCGCCTCGCGCAGGAGGCCGCCGGGCTGCAGCACCTTGGGGCGTGGACAGGTGCCCACGTGGAAGGCGTGCTGGTCGCGGCGGCGACGGTGCAGAAACGACTGCACGAGCAGGCAGGCCCCGAGGGCGTGGACCCGTCGGTCGCAGACTTCGGCAACCGTGTCGCCGCAGCCCTCAGCCCGTTGACGGTCTTCCTCATGAGCACGGGCCGGTGGACGGGCACCCGGGACGACTTCATCGAGGTGCGCGCCATCCTCGACCAGGTCTCCCCCACGAGCGTCGACGCGCGGGCGCTGACCGAGGTGCTCGATCGCCCGGAAGACCGCGAGGCCACCGCCGCAGCGCTCGCGCAGACACCGTTGGGCCAGCACCTGGTGTCGCTGCTGCGGTGGCACTCCCCGCACCGCGACATCGACCAGAACGGCCTCCTCCTCCCCACGGACGTCGCCGCTGCGGCTGTCGCCGTCGGCCTGGAACCCACCGGTCCGCTGGAGAGCATCCGCGACGCACCGCGCCTGCTCCACCTGCTGGCGGGCCTGGAAGCCGCCGAACTGCTCGACCGCTCCAGCGGACGTGCCGTGCCCGTGGTCAGCGCGGACGCCCTGGCCAGCGAGACGCCGCTGAACGCCGAGCAGCTGGTGGTCGCCGCGGCCGGGGCCCTGAAACTGCTCCTCGAGGAGGCCAGCGACGCCGACAACGACGACGAGGTGGGCCCGCCGCGGACGAGCGCGCTCATGCTCGCCGCTCTGCCACTGCTGTCTACCGCGGCCATCGGCGGCGAGGTGACCGCCGAGATGCTCCGGCAGTCCGACCAGATGGCAGGCAGCTCGATACTCATCGCCGAGCTGCGTGACCTCGGCGTGCTCCGCGACGGCAGCCAGCCGGGCGGCCTGGTCGTCACGCCTGGGCTGGAGCACCTGCTGGCCAGGCCAACGCTCCAGCTGCTCGAGGAGGCCACCGGCGAAGAGACCTGGGACGACGAGGACTGGGACGACGACGAGGACTGAGCGAGCAAACTGCCGGACCTGTGGACAGCGCGAGCGGGCTGTCCGAGGGTTCTGCCATGGTCGACGCACCAAGAGTTGACCGTCTCCCTGTTTGCCCCTACTTTTTTGGGAGACCGTGGAGGAGGTCACCATGAGCGTCATCGACACCGAGGCGACAGCAGCGCTCCGTGACCTGAGCCGCGTCACGACCTTGGTGGAAGTCGCCGAGGATCTGGAGGGACGCGACGAGGCGCTCCAGCCCCTGGCGCGGCGCCTCCGGGACGCGGTGTCCTCACAATGGGAGGCAATTCCCCCGATGCGGCTCAGCGTCGCAGCCTCGGTACTAGGAGTCGACGTCAAGACGGTGCGGGCATGGATGGAGCGCGGGCTCTTGGAGCGCGCATCGTCGGCCTCGACATCACGGATGCTCGTGACGGCGCCGTCGGTGTGGCTCGTCATGGATGCGCTGAGCGCACTGCGCGAGGCAGGGCAGACTCGCGGGCTAGCTGAGGCCGTGATGCGGCGTTTGCGCGACGATGACCTGGCCGCGGATCCCGAGTTCGCGGAGGGCATCGCACAGTGGCGCGCAGGGCTCCTCGCCGACCCGATCGTGCTCCCTGAGGACGACGCCGACGACGCTGCCGGGGAGCCCGCTTCAGCGTGACGCAGGTCAGACAGGTCAGGCCTACACCGAGGGCAGCTTCGCAGATCAGCGCGCTGACCAACGAGAACAAGGACGCGTTCGAGCAGTGGGTGCGCGAGGTCCGCAGGCAGGGCTGTGCGGCCATGGAGTACGCGCTCACCGGCGAGGATCTCGCCGGGCTGTGCTGCAGTCACCTGCGTGGAAGGTGGCGTGTCATCGCGGCCTTCCCTGAGGCAACTCTCGTGGTGGTGGTCGCTGTCGGAGAGCATCGGGACGGCAAGCCCGACGACGTCTACGACAGCCTCTACGCCGCGATGGGGATCGAAGAGCCGCCGGGCCGGCGGGACAAGCCCTCGTGCTGCGAGCCGGACGGTTCCGACCCTGCGGTCAGCGGAGAGCTCGTGGATGCGGTCTCGCGGCGGGTTCGTGGAGCCGCCCGTCGAGGCAGACGACGTTCGTAGCGATTCCTGAGCACGGACACGGCGTCTCGCACCGACGCCCACGCCCGCGGGCCATGCGCTGGGCCCGGGAACCGGGCAGCGCCGGACGCCACGTTGTCGCCGTCGTCGTCCCCATGAAACTCCACATGGACCGGACCTTTTCGGGAGACGTCCGGCCCCTCGGAGAACCGAACACTCAGAGTCCTCTGGCCATCCCCTCAACCTGCTCGAGGAGGCCACCGGCGAAGCCCACTGGGACGACGAGGACTGAGCGAGCAACTGCCGGACCTGTGGACAGCGCGAGCGGGCTGTCCGAGGGTTCTGCCATGGTCGACACCCACGACGCCGACAACGCGCAGGAGGGAAGGACACCGATGAGCACGCTCTTCGTAGAGAACGACCCAGTCGTAGAAGCCCTGCTCGCCCGACGTCGCGAGCTCGGGCTGGACGGCAAGGACGAGGTCTGGGAGGGGGTCTACCACGTGGCGCCGCACGAACACGGCCGCAACGGCGTCACGGCCATGGCGCTGGTCGAGCACCTGAACGCCACAGCTCGCCGCGCCGGACTCCAGCCAGGCGGCTCGTTCAACCTCGGTGAGCCCGGTGACTTCCGCGTCCCCGACCTCGGCTTCCACCGCGCCGGGGAGCCGTCTCAGCTCTACTACGCCTCAGCGGCGCTGGTGATCGAGGTGCTCAGTCCCCGCGATGAGACCTTTGCCAAGTTCGGCTTCTACGCCGCCCGCGGCGTCGAGGAGGTGTGGGTGGTCGACCCGCTGACCCGGTCGGTACGTATCTGGCAGCTCGATCCGACCACGGTCGACTACCGCGAGACCGGCTCCAGCGACCTGCTCGGCCTCACCGCCACCTCCGTGGCCGAGCAGCTGGCCTGGCCCGAGGGCTGAGCCCAGCAGGCCGCCCAGCGTCGCCCCGTTGCTGCCGGCGAGAGACAGCACCATCACGAGACACGACAAGAGAGACCCTGTGGCGAAGAACAAGAAGACCCGGCAGCGCACGCAGCGTGCCTCCCTCGAACGCCGCGCCAAGCGCCTCGATGGCAGGGGCCAACGCGCCGATGCCGGGTTCGGATCCGGCGCGGCCTTCGGCCTGGGCGGTGGGGAGTCCGGAGCACCGCTCGACCCGGCCGTCGCTGTCCGCGACGCCATCGACGACGCCATCGCCCAGGCGGCCAACGCCGCCGGCTGCCGCTGCTCACGTGACCACTCAGGTCAGCTCGACGCGGTGATGCCCCCTCTGGTGGACGCGTCGGCGCCGGTGGCGCGACTCCCCCGCGTGCAGGCCGCCGCCATGGCGCACGTGCGCGCCATGCTGCTGGCGGTGGTGGAGCAGCGGTGGCAGCAGGGCTGGGAACCCGCAGACGTCCTGCGCCTGGCGCGGCGCCGCCTCAGCCGCGTTCACGTCTACCTGCTGGGGGCGGCAGTGGCCGAGCAGCTCTCCCGCTACCCGGCAGACTCCGTGGAGGTCCGCTGGGACGACCAGCTCCAGGCAGCGGGGTGGCGCTCCCGCGCAGAGGGCGCCTCGGCACTGGCCGACGCCATGGGCAGCTGGCCCGGCGGGTGGCCGGCGCTGGCGCGGCCCACCGTCGAGCTGATCGGCATGCTCGCCGCCCAGGGCACGCTCCCGCCCGTCAGCGCAGCGCCCGGGGGCCTGGCGCAGAAGGCACGCGCGGCCAGGTCGTCAGCTGATCGTGCTGCCGACGTCGACGCCAAGGTCCTCGCCAAGGTGCGCGCCCTGCTCGCCAAGGCGGAGTCCACCGACTACCCTGCCGAGGCGGAGACGTTCACCGCCGCCGCGCAGAGCCTGATGGCCCGTCACAGCATCGACGCAGCCCTGTTGGCAGCCAGCCAGCCCGACAGCGGACAGGGCGACGGGGTCCGCTGCCTGCGTCTCGACGTCGAAGCCCCGTACGAGAACGCCAAGGCGCTGCTGCTGCAGTGCATCGCCGACGCTAACCGGTGCCGCGCGGTATGGGCCTCAGACGCCGGCTTCTCCAACGTCATCGGCTACCCCAGCGACCTGCTCGCGGTGGAGGTCCTCTACACGTCGCTGCTCGTCCAGGCCCTCACCTCCCTCACCGCCGCAGGTCGCAGCGCGGAGGCCGGAGCCCGCAGCCGGTCCGCGACGTTCCGGCGCTCCTACCTGCACTCCTACGCCCAGCGGATCGGTGAGCGCCTCACGCTGGCCTCCGAGACCACCACCAACGAGGTCGCCGCCGGCACGTCACAAGCTCTGCTGCCGGTGCTCGCCGCACGCAGCAAGGCCGTGGAGGACACGGTGGAGGAGCTGTTCCCCCACGTCCAGCGCAAGGCCACCTCGACGGTCGACCCCGCCGGGTGGGCGTCCGGGCGAGCAGCCGCTGACCTCGCCTCCCTGGCCCCCGGCGCCGAAGTCGGCGACGGAAGCACCGCGGGACGCTGAGCGTGCCCCACCCCGACGTGACGATCAAGGACGTTGTGCACGGCGGACGGTGGCGCGGAGGTCACGCGACAGCGTGGTGCCGCGCGGGCGCGGCCGTCCGTCGTCGTCCTCATCCATCCGGAAAGGGGCGGCCCGCATGCAAGCGGTCGCGCGTCAGCGCCAGGCGTCGACCAGCTGCTCGGGGCCAATCACTGTGAGGGCGACACCTCCGCCGACCCGGCTGCCCGCCCGGCTCACCACGAGCAGCGGGGTAGCGCTGGATGCTCCCGGCACGCGGTCGCGCGCGCGGACCAGCTCAGAGAGGTCGTGCTCGTCGAAGGGCTGACGCTCCAGCCACTTCACCGACCCCACGGCCGTGACGCGGTCGGCGACCGGAGCTCGGTCAGCTACCACCAGGTCCACCTCGACGTCGTTGCTGCGCGTCCAGTAGCCGCCGACCACGCCGTCAGCGCCCCCACGGTGCTCGACGTCCAAACGCGCCAGTGACTCCCTGACCAGCGGCTCCACCGCCCGGCCACGCCACGAGGGCCACGAAGCCTTGATGCGTTCCAGCACCCGGTCTCCCCTGCCCCTCTCGACCTCCGCGAGGTGGGGCCCGAGGAAGGCGAGCCAGAACCGCAGGTGGGGATCGGCCACGCGATAGCGCTTCTCGCGCGACGCCCTGGTGGACAGCGGCACGTCAGCAGCGACCACGCGCTTGTCCTGCAGCAGCTCCAGAGAGCGCTGCAGCGACGCGGCCTGCAGTCCTCCCGCCTTCTGGCCGATCGCCGAGAAGGTCCGCTCCCCCGCACCGATCGTGCCGAGAACCCGGCGCGCCTGGACGTCGGAGGGGAACTCCGCCGCCAGCGACCTCTCGCCACTGACCACCAAAGCCGACGTCGACCTGCCCAGCACCTCCTCCAGGTGCTCCCACAGCGTCAGACCCGGTCGCCACTCCTCGCAGACCATCGGCAGTCCACCCGTCACCAGCTGCGCATCGATCGCGTCGGCGGCCTCGAGGCCGACCATCTCGCCGACCTCCGCCGGACTCAGCGGCGGCACCACCAGCTCCGTGGCCCGCTGGTGGAAGGGACGCCCGTAGGCGTTGAGCGCCTCCATCATCGCCAAGTCGGACCCGATCCCCACGAGCAACAGCTGCCGCCTGGACAGCACCCTGTCGAAGACCTTCTGCAGCGTGCCCTCCAGTGCCGGCTCCTCGCCGGTCAGGTACGGCAGCTCATCGAGGACGACGACGGCGGGGCCATCAGCCGGCAACGCACTGGCCACCAAGCCGAGCGCGGCTTCCCACGACCCAGGGGTCACCTCGGCGAACAGCTCAGCGCCGGGCAACGACGACGACGCCACCTCCTCCGCGAAGAGCCGCAGCTCAAGGTCAGGGCGCTGCCGAGAGGCGGTGAAGTAGACGTGAGGCACCCCGGTCCGCTGGAGGAACTCCTCCACCAGCCGCGACTTGCCCACACGACGACGACCCCGCACCAGCAACGCTCGCCCGGGCCGCTCCCCGCCGGCCCTGACGACGTCGAGGAGACGCTGCAGCTCCTCGAGCTGCCCCCGCCGACCGATGAACGCCCCTGCCTGACCCACGACAAAATACTATCCCAAGTGATAGTTACGTGGATGATAGTTTCATGGGTGCCGCTAGGTCTCGAGGGGTGCCGCGGCGGCCTCGGTGACGACGGCCAACCGCAAGCCTGCTGATGACCGGCTCGTCGTCATCGTCGGAGTTCTACCCCGGGAGGTCCATACGCGGTGCCACGACGTCCGGAGGCGTCCGCTCCAGCATGCAGAAGTCGTCGCCTCGGCCCTCCGAGCCACCCTTTGCCGACTTCTGCATGCTCGACGGGACGGGCCCGAGACGTCGGTGACGACGCACACGCTGCGCCACGACCTCATCGACCGAGGACGGCGTCCAACACGTCGAGCATCACCGAGACGCGTCTCAGCATCTGACGCACCCTTCTCGCGCGTGAGGTAGGTCGTGCCGTACTGCGCGGTGTCCTTGTCCTCGAGGAGCCGCTTGAGCGCTCTCGCGCTCTCCTCGGCCCCACGGATGGTCTCGAGGACGTCAGCCGCCTGACCGTGGTCCTGACCTCGCGGACGCTTCCCGAGGAGCCCGCGGTCCAGCTCGGCCCGCGGCCGGTTGGCCCCCGTCGCCGCATCGACCACCGGGTAGAGGACGTGCTCGGTGTTCAGGACGTACTCCGTGGCGCTCCCTACCCGACGCGCCGAGACGACACCCTGCTCCACGAGCCTCGCGAGCGCGCTGAGCGTCCCGGGGTACGACCCCACACCCGCCTGCAGGTGCACCGCACGTCCCGTCAAGGGCACCGGACGGCTCCACAGCGCGAACAGGACCGCCGCCTGCACAGGGGAGATGGGCAGAACCTCGCGACGCGCTGCGCGGGCGCGGCCGTCCGTCGGCAACGCACTGGCCGCCAGTCCGAGCGCCGCTCCCCACGACCCGGGGGTCACCTCGGCGAACAGCTCACCGCCGGGCAACGACGAGGCCGCCACCTCCTCCGCGAAGAGCCGCAGCTCAAGATCAGGGCCGCCGCAGCGTGCTCGGAACGTTTGCAGGGTCGCCACCAACGGTGCACAGCCTGCGAAGATGCCGCCGCCTCCTCGGCTGCGAGCCGCAGCTCAAGGCCAAGGCGTCGCCCACACGGCGACGGACATCACGCGTAACGCCACCGAAACTGCATGACGATAGTTCTCTGACGGATCCACATCATGAGGAGACTGATGTCGTCCATCGCGACAAAAGCGCCGAAAATTGGCCACATTCCTTCGCTCAATGGACTGCGCGCCATAGCAATTGGCATCGTCGTATGGGCGCACGCACATTTTCCGGGCCATCTTGCAGGCGGACTGGGAGTCAGCCTCTTCTTCTTCTTGAGTGGGTATCTCATCACCACCCTCCTGCGCGCCGAGTACGATCGGTACGAGAAGATCTCGTTCAGTGACTTCTACAAGCGGCGCGCGCTTCGCATCTTCCCGCCTATGTATATCGTCATCGCGATGGTCATTCTCCTGTCGCTCGTGGGCTTCTTGCCGAACACGATGACCGCAGGTGGCGCAGCATCGACGGCCCTCTTCTTGACGAACTATTGGATCATCACTCACGGGCACGAAGGGGTGCCCGCGGGCCTCGGCATCTTCTGGTCCCTTGCCGTGGAGGAGCACTTCTACCTTGTGTTCCCGCTCATGTACGTCGCCATGAGGAAGTGGCTCCCCAAGCGAGCGCATCAGGTATCGCTGCTACTGGGCCTGTGCTTCATCGTCCTGGCATGGCGAATATTTCTGTGGATGAATGGCGCCAGCGGGCCCAGGTTGTACTACGCAACCGATACGCGCATGGACGCCCTTTTATGGGGAGCCATCCTCGCCATTGGCTTCAATCCGGTCTACGGCGAGGCGCGGCTTCCGTCGCGCCCCTGGGCCGGAACCGCCATCGTCATCGCTTCGGCTGCCGCCTTCTATGCCAGCTCGAAGATTCCGGGGCAATTTGTGATCGGATTCACCATACAAAGTATTGCCGCCTTCGGCATCTTCGTCCCCTTGATCCTTGCCCCGAAGAGCCGGCTTGGTCGTCTTCTCAACTGGAAACCCATCGCCTGGATCGGGGTAATTTCGTACTCCCTCTACCTTTTTCACCGCTGGCTGCTCGAGGCAGCAGAGTTCTGGGCACCCGACCTCGGAGCCCTTGGCGCCGTCTGCGCGATCGTTTGCGCAGTCCTTCTCTCGTGGGCTATGCGTGCATGGGTCGAGAAGCCCCTTGCACGTAGGCGCAAGCAGCTCAGCCGCGTCGGGGAGAGTTCCGTGACGCCGCAGCTCAGCGGCGTCACGTCGGAATCACCGGCGAAGCCGGCCGAAGAGCCGGCCGCAGGGTGAGCGGACCGCACGCACTACTCCCGCCGACCTCGCGCACGTCACCGCCCTCCAGGCGCTGTAGGCCTCCCCGCGCCGCAACCCGATGGCTCACCCCCCAGAGGACCGGGCGGTGCACCCGCCCAAAGGTGCTCCACGCAAGCACTTCCGACTGGGCTCTCGACACAGCTTCCTCATCGTGAACATCCGCGACTCTTCGTCACCACCTCCTGCTGGCCTTCGGGGTGCCAGCGGGTTCCCACCTGCAGAGATGCCCTCATTCGTGAGCAAGTACGGATCGCGGGCTCCCACTCAAGGGGGACACGGCTACGCTGCGCGAGCAAGGGTGCGATCGCCCCGGTGAACTGTGGCAGCCGATTCCTTTTCGACTGCCGCAGGCGGGAGCACCTTGGCTCTCCGCCTTGACTGCTTCTCGCATCGCTTCGCGGCGATCACGTCCTCGCGTGACGGAGTCCTTCGAGGCAACGGGGAATGTGATGGCGAATGTCGAGCTTGTCCACTGGAATCCGTGGCGGCCGCAACGCGTCTCGTTCGGAAAGTATCGGACCTTCAAGTTTCGAGTGAGCAACTTCGGCGACCTCCTCGGACCACTCCTGGTCAAGAAACTTCTCGCCGAGCAGGGAATCTGCCGCAAGGCAGCCACCACGAAGCGAAGGCTTCTGACGGTGGGATCCGTCATGCTGCTGGCCAGGAACGGTGACACCGTGTGGGGAACGGGGGTCAACGGGAAGAGCTTGCAGGCCGAGTACAAGTTCACAGAACTTGACATCCGCGCTGTTCGCGGGCCACTGACGGCCGATTTCCTGCGCAAGCGCGGCCTGGACGTCCCTGACGTGTACGGCGATCCAGGACTGCTCGTGTCGCACATCGCGCCACGGCGCCACCTGCCGCTTCCCAAGAAACCGTCTTCGGTGGTCTACATGCCGAACATGCATGACGCACCAAAGTGGACGCACCTCCCGGGTTGCCTGTCACCGCAGATGCCCCTGAAGAGGATCGCGGCGTCGATCGCCAATGCCGAACTTGTCATCGCATCGTCTCTGCACGCCATCGTCTTGGCGGACAGCTACGGCATCCCTTCACAGCTTGTGAGATCACAAGAAGAGCCCATGTTCAAGTACGAGGACTACTTCCTGGGAACGGGCCGCACGGACTGGCGAGTCGCCGACACCCCGGAGCACGCCCGCCGGCTGGGAGGCGAGGAACCCACCACGTGGGACTCCAAGCCCCTTCTCGCCGCTTTTCCCGTCGATCTCTGGCAAACCTGATCGAGCCCTCGCAGCCGCAGCGCGGAAGCACAGCGCCGCACCCGCGGTCGCTCCCCTCTAGAAGGGATGCCCGGCAGGCGCCAGGAACAGCAAGCCTCGACACCGTGATCAAACGCCCGCTCATCGCGGTTCTGACTGCTGCGCTCCTCCTCGTAGGGGCCTCGCCGGCAATGGCCTACCAGCAGCACCAGAACGCCTACTACTACTCGCACTGGTCGGTGAACGGCGCCGACGTCGGATTCTGGAACACCGACCAGCTCGTCACTGTGAACAGCAAGGCCGCCTACACCTTCTGGGCGCAGATGTGGACCTGGACCGCGGCCCCCGACGGCGGGTACGTCGGCCTGCAGACCAACGGCAACCGCTTCAATGGCACCACCGGAGACACCGCGATCTTCTCCCTGTGGAACGCCACCGCCGCCTCTGGGCCCTCCTGCGGGACTTTCGGCGGCGAGGGTTCGGGCATGTCCTGCCGCCTGCCGTACACGATCACCACCGGCACCGCCTACCGGCTGCGCGTCTGGAGGCTGGACGCCGACGCCTCCGGGCAGTGGTGGGGCGCGTGGATCAAGAACCAGTCGACCGGCAAGGAGGTCTACGTCGGCTCCCTGCGCGTGGCCCCCCAGGCAACAGCGATGACCAACGTCCAGAACTTCGTCGAGTACTTCGGGCCCGCCAAGGCATGCTCGGCGGTGCCCAAGTCGAGCGCCACGTGGACCAGGCCCAGCTTCAACAGCGACGGCAAGGGGGGCTATGCCCAGCGCGGGACCTACGCCGCCCAGCCCGGCGACAAGGGTGCCTGCACCGGAGGTAGCGCCAAGGCAACCACCGTGTCCGGAGTCAACAAGGTGACCGTGGTGCTCGGAGGCTCCGCGGGAGCCTGACCCGACGGCCCCTGTCCTGAAACGGGCAGGGAGTCGATGCGCCGTGCTGTCCGACAGTGGCCCCTTGAGCGTCACCAGCCCGTCACGCTCAAGGGGCCAATCCTTCCCAGCTCCATGGACCGAACACGCCCTGTCACGGGAGCTGCGCCACCACGACACTGCTGATCCAGCACTCGGGACGACGGCGAGCAGTGCTGTGTGCCCGGCAATCACGACAGATCCATCCGGCGGCCCAGCTCCGCGAACTCCAGCCGCGAGTCCAGGCGCAGGCCCGCCGCCGCAGACTTCTGCCGCAGCCGCTTCAGGTAGGTCTTCACCGTCTCCAGGCCCACGTCCATCCGCCGCGCCACCGACTTCGCCGGGAGACCCGTCGCGTACAGCGTGAGCACCTCCAGCTCCCGCTGGGTGAACAGACGGCGCAGCTCCATGACCTGCTCCAACCGCTCGGCCATCGCCGCGGCCACCGCCAGTTCACCGCGGCCAGCTCGGTGCACCACGTCGACGAGTTCGGCCAGAGAGCTCTCGCACAGCACCACTCCGCGAGCGCCCGCCTCGAGCGCGGCGACCGCCTCCCCCGGACGGTCGACACCGTCCAGCGCCACCACCGCAACCAGTCCCCGCTCCACCGCGGAGCGGATCTCCCCGACGGCGTCGAGCACCTTGCCCACCACCACGAGTTCGCCGAGCCTCGTCCCCTCCGGCAGCTCCTCGAGGGCCACCTGCAACCCCAGCTTCACCACCGGACGGTCATCGAGGACGACGACGGCCACGGCGCGCACTGCGGGACCGCCGCCCGCAACGTCGTCGTCCTGCTCCACCGCTCCTCCTCGCACCGGGGGCGGCTGATCACCAGCCCTGGCGGAAGAGAACCGGTGCGCTGCCCGCGGCGTCAGGACAGGCCACCCCTTGCGCCCGACCGAGGTCATGGGCTAAGGGCAGACGGCGACCCGCGGGGGCAGGGGTGCCCCCGCCTCACCCCGCCCCCGCCGCGATGCTCGGGGGGCACCGCGACAGCGGAGCCGCGCCCTTCCCGGAGGTCACCGATGCGGCAAGTCAGGAGCGCGCAGGCTACGAGTGGGGGGCGATGTCACCGCAGTGAGGTGGCAGTGGTGGGCCTGACCCACCGCGGCAGCACGCGCGAGCGCAACGAAGACGCGCTGCTGCTCGGGGGCCGGATCAGCCAGACGGACGTGGGCACGCCCACCCGCGTCGTCCTGCCCGAAGCTGGTGGGCTGGTCGCTGTGGCGGACGGGCTCGGCGGACGTCCCGCCGGTGACCGCGCCAGCAGGGCAGCGCTGCTGGCCCTCTCGCGATGGCCGCTCGCTGAGCTCGACGGCACCCGCACCACCGCGCAACTCACCGAGCAGTTCACCGCGGCGCTCACCGAGGCGGGCAGCGCCGTACGCGCCGACTCCTGGGGGTGCGAGGAGCGACGCGGGATGGCGACGACGGTGGCCGGCCTGGCCTTCACCACCGACGGCCAGGCGATCACCTTCAACGTGGGCGACAGCCGCTGCTACCGCTCGACCCGAACCGGAATGGAGCAGGTCAGCACCGACGACGCCCGGTCGCGCACCGTGCTCACGCAGGTCATCGGCGGCACCGCAGCTCCCACCGGTGACGTCGACGCGCACCTCACCGCGATGCCCGCCGAGCCCGGCACGCGCTTTCTCGTGTGCACGGACGGGCTCCACGGCGCCGTCCCCGATGAGGTGCTCGCGGCGGTGCTCCGCGCGGACCGGACCCTGGAGCAGGTGGTGGAGCGCCTGCAGCTGCTCGCGCTGCAACTGGGAACCACCGATGACCTGACCCTCGCCGTCGCCGAAGTCGTGGGAGAACGCTGACAGCACGGGCGCTGAGTGGGACGCTGCGCCGGTGCCGCAGCAGCACGAGGGGTACGCCGTCATCAGCGCCGGCCGGCAACGCGTCCGCCTGCCCGTCGGGGCGGCGATCACCGCCGGCCGCAGCAGCAGCACCGACCTGCAGATCGGGCACTCCCCCACTGACCTGCGCGTGCCCCGCCTGGCGGTGCGCCTCGAGTGCCGCCGCGACGGCGTGCTCATCTTCAACACCTCCGACAAGCGCACCATCACCGCCGAGGTGTGGCCCGGGCCCGGGTTCGCCGTGCCCCCGCTCTCGCTGGCCGGCAGCGCCCCGCACGCGACGGTGACCCTCGTCATCCATGGCACCGCCGGTGCCCGCCACACCATCACCGTCGACTCCACCCGCCTCCCCGGAGCCTCGGCCCACCTCAGCGGCAATCCCAGCGGGTGGGACGAGGGCGACGACGACGCCGACCAGCGCACCATCGGCTACGAGCGCCTGACGTGGGTCACCGACCGCCAACGCCAGCTGCTGTGCGCGCTCGTGCTGCCGCTGCGCTTCGGCTGGCGGGACCTGGCGGCGGTGCCCACGTACGCGCAGGTGGTGGAGATCCTCGCCGAACGCGGCATCCACCTCAGTGCCAAGCACGTGCGCAACACCCTTGACGAGATCCGCCTGCGGACAGCGCTCGACCACCACGTCGACGACATCCACAGCGACGGCCCCTGCAGCTCCCCCGAACCGCCCAGCTCTTACCTGCCCGCCTTCGCGCAGTGGGTGCTCGTCTCCGGCACCGTCACCGACGACGAGCTGGCCGCCTTCGACGACCTCGCCCACTAGACACCCGGGCGCACTCGTCAACCGGGTGCGCTAGACGACGGCGCCGGCCGCCCGCGCGACGACGTCCTGCCAGTCGGGCTCGCGCGGCGCGTTCACCTGCCGACCTGCGGCGATGAGGCGCTGCGCGCGCTCTGCGCCCAGCTCCTGCTCCAGTGCGTCGACCAGCGGCGGGACCGGCTCCTCCTGCGGCATGAAGTCCTCGGTGTAGCCGAGCACCGAGCCCAGCAGCACCGCGGCGACCTCGGGCCGCGAGCCGACCGCCTGCGCCACCCCCTCCATCCACGCCTCGACGTACTCGTCGTGGGAGGAGATGGTCAGCGTCACGGCCTCCTTCCAGGCACGGCCGTGAGCTGCGGCGGCGCTCTCGGTATCTCCGGTGAGCCGGGCGATCCGGGCCCGCTCGAGGTGGCGGACCATGGCGTGCCCAGCGACGCCGTCATCGCCGTCCGGCGGGAGCTGCACCCGCTCGAGCGCCCCGCGGGCGGCGTCAAGCTCACCCTGTGCGCGCAGGGCACGGGCCCGCCGCAACTGGCACGACTCCACCTGCGACTGCACCTGTGCCTGCGCTGCGCGCGCCTCGCCCTCGTCGAGGAGCCGGTGGGCCGTCGCCCAGTCGCGGAGGTCCATGTGTGCCTGGGCGGCGAGCGTGGTCCGGTAGACGCGCAGCGACTCCGCCGGCGCATCGGCGCCGTCCAGCGCGTCGAAGCTGTCGAGCACGGTCAGCGCTTCGCGCGGGTTCCCCGCCCTGAGCAGCACCTCGGCGAGGTTGATGAAGATCCACCCACGGGCGCGCGGGTCCTGCGACGTCCGCAGCTGACGACGCAGGAACGTGACGACCCAGTCGGGGTCAGCGGGGGCGACCATCCCGCTGATCACCACCAGCTGTCCCTCCAGCGCCCACAGCGGCGTGTGCCGGAACCGCTCGGCAGGCCCGTCGAGAAGGCGGCGCACGTCGGCGAGGGCTGCCCGCGCGTCGCCGACGGTGGTCGCGTACCCGAGCTGGGCGATGCGCAGGTCGACGACGGCGCTGGCGTCCACCTCCTCGCCGTCCGCCTGAGCCAGCGCAGCGGTGAGCTCGGTGTCGGCGCGTTCCAGCCAGCTGGCGGCGTGCTCCCACAGCCCGGCGTTGAAGGCGGCCGCCTCCGCCGCGGTCAAGCACCACAGGCGCGCCGCGAGCGGGCCACCGGGCCGGCTCAGCACGTCGGTGACCAGGGACAGCACGTCGAGCGGACGCCACTGCTGGAGCAGCTCGATGATGATCGGTTGCAGCAGCATCAACTCGGCGTCACGGTCATCCGCGTCTCGCGCCACCGCCAGGGCCGCGAGGAGGTTGTGCAGCTCGCGACTGGCCAGGCCTCGCACCCGCAGGGCCTGCTCCCGCGTGCGCCCCTCGGGCAACGTCACCGCGCGCACGTAGTGCGCGGCAAACTGCGCGCGGACGGCCGCGGCCTCGCCGGCAGCCTCGAGCCGCTCCGCAGCGAACTCGCGGGTGGTCACGAGCAGGCTGTAGCGGTCTTCCGCTGCATCGGCGGCGCCGTCGCCGTCGTCGTCTTCCCCGCTGAGGTGGGCGCGCACGAGGTTGCGCTCGACGAGCCAGGCGAGCACGTCGACCACGCGCCCGGGCTCCCCCATCGACGCGACAGCCTCGGCGGCGTCCAGCGTGAAGGTGCCCGGGAAGACGGACAGCACGCGCAGCAGCTGGCGCTCGGACTCGCCGAGCAGGTCGTACGACCACGCGAACGTGGCGGCCAGGGTCTGCTGACGCTCCGCCGACGTCCGCGCCGCCAGCGGCGGCGTGCCCAGCGCCCAGGAGAGCCGCAGCAGCAACGCCTGCGGCGACAGCACCCGGCTGTGCCCCGCCACCAGCTCCAGCGCGAGAGGCAACCCGTCGACCCGGGAGCAGATCTCGGCGACAGCGCGGGCGTTGCGCTCCGTCAGCCGGAACGTGCTGCGCGCCGCCCGCGCTCGCTGCACGAACAGGGCCACCGACGGCACGCGGGCCAGCGCCTCGACGTCGGCTGCACTCGCGTCGCCCTGCATCGCGGATCGCTGCCGCGCGGGCACGGGCAGCGGCTCGACCGCGTGCACCACCTCACCGCGCAGGCCCAACGGCTCACGGGAGGTGCTGAGGACTCGCAGCTCCGGTCCGCCGCGGAGGACGTCGACGACGGCGACCACCTGCGGGAGCAACTGCTCCAGGTTGTCGAGCACGAGCAGGCCACGCTGGGAGGCGGCCCAGCCGGCAAGCGCTGCCGTCACGTCGGCGCCGGAGACCTCCAGCCCGACGGCGGCCGCGATCAGCCCGGGCACGCGCTCTGCCGAGGTCTCCGCGGTGAGGTCGACGAACCACGCCGCGCCACCTTCAGCGCGGGCCACCACCTCCTGCGCGAGACGCGTCTTGCCGACACCACCCGGACCGACGAGCGTCACCAGGCGCTCGCTGAGCAGGAGCTCGGTGACCTCGCTGACGGCCTCGGCGCGGCCAAGCAGGGAACGTGCCGACGCGGGCGGGGTGTTCGGGGGCTGCGGGGTAGTCAGGGGCTGCGGGGCGGGCGAAACCTCGCTGAGCTCGGTGGCTTCGGTGGCTTCGGTGGGCTCGGTGGCTTCGGTGGGCTCGCCGGCCCCGCTGGCCGACCGGTGGGCGGGGCCTGCCTGCAAGAACCGGATGCTCGGCGCAGCCGCACGGGCGCGGCCGTCGCCGTCGTCGTCCTGCTCTGTTTCATCCAGCACGATGCCGGCGGCTGCGGCGCGGACGGCGTCGGCCAGGCGTCTCACCGTGCGGAAGCGGTGGGCCGGGTCCTTGTGCATGGCGGTGGCGACGACCGCATCGAGGGCGTGGCGGACGGCGGGGTCGGAGAGGTCGTCGCGCTCGTGAGGGGTGGTGTCGGCGCTGGGGGCCGGCAGGGGCGGCACCGGGGTCAGGCGGTGCGCGTCGAGCACGTCGGCCCGCGTGGCGCCCTGGAACGGAGGGTGGCCGGTCAGGCAGTGGAAGAGCAGCGCGCCGAGGGTGTAGACGTCGGCGGTGGCGTCGATCGGGCCACCGGCCGCCTGCTCGGGCGGCATGTACGCCACCGTGCCCACCCGCATGCCGCTGCGTTGGCCCGGGGCGACGGGCAGCGCAAGGCCGAAGTCGCACAGGTAGAGGTGGTCACGTCGTCCCCGGGCCATGAGCACGTTGCCGGGCTTGACGTCGCGGTGCACCAGGCCCCGGGCGTGGGCGGCGGACAGTGCCTCGGCGATCTGCTCGACGACGTCGACGGTCTGCGACAGCGTGAGCGGGCCCGCGGCCAGCACGGACGACAGGGTCGGACCCTCGACGAGGGCCATGTCCAGGTACAGCCGGCCGTCGACCTCGCCGAAGGTGTGCACCGGCACCACGTGCGGGTGGGTCAGCGAGGTGACCGTGCGCACCTCGTCCCGGAACCGACGGCGGAACTCGTCGTCGGCGGAGAGCTCGGGGGCCAGCACCTTGAGCGCCACCCGCCGTCCGCGGACGGTGTCGTGGGCGGCGTACACCACGCCCATGCCACCGCGGCCCAGCACAGACTCCAGCCGGTACGACGCGAAGTGGTCACCGACGTCCACGCATGGCCCCCTCTGGTCCGGGCGGAGGCAGAGGTTAGCGAATGATCACGCGCGCTGGGGCGCCTGTGGTGCTGCTCCCCTGTGCCTCCGGCTGCCCGACCGCCACCTGCCTCCGTGACGACGGACGTGCACAACCTCGCGACACGCCACGCAGAGCCGGCCTCGGCCGACTTCTGCACGTCCGTTGTCACCACAGATCTAGCCGCCCGGCCGGCGGGGAGGGCTGACGTAGCGAGGCCGGGCAACTGGACTCAGGTGTAGACGCGGACCCAGTCGACGTAGAGGTCGCTGACCTGCCCGGTGGCTGCCAGGTCGACGTCGTAGCCGCCCCCGGTCGCAAGATCGAGGAGGAAGAAGAACGGCTGGTCGGCCAGGCCGAGCTGGTCGAGGTGGGCGGTCTGCCTCCCGTCGACGAAGAACCTCGCCGAGCCGTCGGGCATCACCTGCACGCCGTAGGTGTGCCACTGCGCTGCCCAGTCGAAGCCGCGGCCGTAGTCCCAGCGACAGTCGAGCTTGCCGTCGCTGCCCTTCGGGGCACCGAAGGCGTGCGTGGTGTGGCAGCCGCCGGTGGGGTTGTGGCCGTACATCTCGATGGCGTCGAGCTCGCCGGAGGTCTTGCCGTCCGAGCGCGGGGTACCGCTCTCGGAGTTGAGCATCCAGAACGCCGGCCACGCGCCGGCACCGGGTGCGCCGAGCATCCGCGCCTCGAAGTAGCCCTGCTGGGCGCTGAACCCACTGCCGCCGTACCGCTGCGAGGAGAGGATCCCCGCGGCGTGCGGCTGGCCCCACGTGGCCTTCGGGGCCAGCGAGCCGATGGGCTGGGCGCGCACCCGCAGGAAGCCGCCGGGCACGGTGGCCAGGGTGTTGGCGCCGTCGGCCGGGTCGGCGAACAGCGCGCTGCCGAACTGCGACCCGCCGCCCGGCTCGGGCTTGATGGCGGCGTACTGCGCCCCCCAGCCGCTCTGCGTGGCCGACAGCGGACCGGTGAACTCGTCGCTGTACTGCAGGGTCATGCCCGCGGGGGCGTGGTCGTCGGTGCCGTGCGGGGCGGCAGCGCCGGTGTCCTTGAGCAGTTGCACGTACAGCGGCTGCAGGGGCCGGCCGGCGGAGCTGGTGGCGGTGGCCTTGAGGGCATACGGACCGCGCGGCAGGGCACTGACGTCGGCGGTGAGCACCGCGTGCCCGGAGGCGTCGGCGGTGGCGGTGGCCACCCGCCGCAGCGGCGCCTGCAGCGACGAGCTGGCGGCGGTCGCGGCCCACACCGACACCGCGGCACCCGCCGGGGCGTTGAGCACCACCGTGGCGGTGACGCCGGTGCTCGACCCCGGCGTGGGGCAGGCGAGGCTGAGCCGGTCCGGCAGCACGGGCGCGACGCTCGCCGTCGTCGTCCCCCTCCCTGATTCCGAGGACGACGACGAGCAGCCGGCGCGCGGCGGCGTGACCGCGTAGGTCGGCGAGCTCGCGGGCGCGTCCCAGCGGGGCGGCGTACTGCCGACGGCATACGCCGTGAGCTCACGCAGGGCGACCGGCGCGCCGGACACCTGGCGGCGCAGCTCCAGGCGCACCGAAGTGGTGGCGCGCGGCGCGAACGCCACCGTGGTGGGCATGGCACCGCCAGCGGCGATGCCGGAGACCGGTAGCGAGGAGCCGTCGGAGAAGCGGATCACGCCGTACAGCGCTGCGGCGTTCGGCTGGGTGGGGTCGGTGGCGTCGGCGGTGGAGCCGAAGACCTGCACGCTCGCGATGCGGCGGGCCTCCGGCCAGCTCAGCTGCACCCACGGGGCGCCGTCACCGGCCGCGGCCGACCATTCGGCGCCCAGGGCACGGTGCGGGACGTCGCCGTCGAGGAGAGCCGCGGCGGACGCCCCGGGTGCGGCGGAAGAGCTGCTGGTGAGGGCGCCGCGGGTGGAGGCGGGGGCTTCCGTGGCGGCGGTCGCACCGATCGCGCTGGGGCCCACCAGGGCGAGCGCGCCGAGCGCCACCGCGGCGCTCCTCAGGCGGGATCGCACCCCTGCACGGGCGCGTGCAGGATGCGCGGAAGCGGAGCGGGGCACCTGACGAGTCTGTCCGGCAAGGCCCCCGTGCGGGCGGCTTCGCCGGACCCGGCGCGTCACCAGGGTGGCGAACGCCCATGATCACGGAGGGTCAGTCGAGCTTGACGAGGCCTCGCTTGAGCTGGCGGGCGGCCTGCGCGATGCGCTGCTCGTTCTCGATGAGCGCGAACCGGACGTAGTCATCACCCTGCGGCCCGAAGCCGACACCGGGCGAGACCGCCACGTCGCACTCGTTGACGATGAGCTTGGCGAACTCGATGGACTTCAGCTCCGCGTACGGCTCGGGGATGCGCGCCCAGGCGAACATCGTTCCCTTGGGCTTGGGTAGCGGCCAACCCGCCCGATCCAGCCCCTCGACCAGCGCGTTGCGGCGCGACTCGTACACCGACGAGGTCCACTGCGGGTAGTCGAGCTCCTCGTTGAGGGTCACGGTCGCCGCGATCTGGATCGGCTGGAACGTGCCGTAGTCGAGGTAGCTCTTGAGCTTGGCGAGCGCCGCGACCACCTCGCGGTTGCCCACGAGGAACGCCACGCGCCAGCCGGCCATCGAGTACGACTTCGTCATCGAGTACAGCTCGACGGCCACCTCCTTCGCGCCCTCGCACTCCATGATCGACGGGGGCTTCCATCCGTCGAAGGTGGTGTCGGCGTAGGCGAAGTCGTGCACGAGCACCACGTCGCGCTCGCGCGCCCAGTCGACAAGGCGCTGCAGGTCGGCCTTGGACACGACGGCCGTCGTGGGGTTGTGCGGGAACGACAGGACGACGACGCGCGGCTTCGGCCAGCCGTACTCCCACGCCTGCATGACGTTGTCGACGTAGTCGTGCGCCTCGCCGTCCGGGCCCTTCGGGCCGATGGGCACCTGCCGGGCGTCGGCCCCGGCGAAGTACGGCCCCCAGATGTGGATCGGGTACGACGGCGACGGCACCAGCGCGGCGTCTCCCGCCTGGAGCAGCACCCACATGAGGTGGGAGAAGCCCTCCTTGGCGCCGATGGTGCTGATGACCTCGGTGTCCGGGTCGAGGTGGACGCCGAACCGCCGCTGGTAGAGGGCGGCCACGGCCTCGCGCAGCTTTGGCAGCCCGCGTGAGGAGGAGTAGCGGTGGTTGCGGGAGTTGTGCGCGGCCTCGGCGAGCTTCTCCACGGCGGTGGCCGGGGAGGGCAGGTCGGGGTTGCCGAAGCCCAGGTCGACGACGTCACGACCGGCCCGGCGCGCCTGCTGCTTCAGTCCGTCGATGATGGTGAACACGTACGGGGGCAGGCCCTGGATGCGCCGGAACTCCATGGGCCGTGAGCCTACTTCTGCGCCGCGCGGCGGTCCCGGGCCAAGTCGGCGTGGTAGGCACTGCCCCCGTGACCGTCTCCGCGTCCCGACCCCGCTGGCTCGTCATGGCCACCCACGTGCCGGCGTCGGGCCGCCTGGGCGGCATCGTGAGGTACACCGTGGAGGTGGCGCGGGCACTGCAGCGTCGCGACGACGTCGAGGTGCACCTGCTGACCTCCGCCGCCGCTGCCGAGCCCCTCGCCGAGCTCGTGGGCGGGCCGGCGCGAGTGCACGCCGTCCCCGCCGTCCTCGACGGTCGCGCCGGCCCACTGCTGCCCCCGTACGAGAGGTACCTGCTGGGCTGGACCCTGCGCGACTCCTTCGACGTGGTCCACGGCTCCAAGCACCTCGTGCCCTCCCGCGCCCCCGGCTTCACCGCCAAGACGGTGCTCACGGTGCACGACATGATCCTCGCCGACCGGCCCGCCGACTTCCCGCCGGCCAAGCGCGTGCTGCTGCAACGCCCCTACGCGGCGTCCATCCGCCAGGCCGACTCGCTCATCTGCGTCAGCGGCGCCACACGCGACCGGTTGCTCGCGCACCACCCGCAGGTCGCCGACCGCGCCGCCGTCGTGCTCTCGGCCACCAGCCCCACCCTGCTCGAGGCCGACCCCACGCCGGTGGACCAGCTCGCCGGCAAGCGCTTCGGGCTGATCGTGGGTGACACCACGCAGCGCAAGAACGTCGCCACCGCGGTGTCCGCGTGGGCGCGGACGCTGCGCGAGCACCCGGAACACTCCGACGCCGTGCTCGCGCTGGTCGGTCCGCCCGCGTGGGGCACCGAGGCCTACGGACCCGACCGCGCCGCCCTGGTCGCCTCCGGGCACCTGGTGCAGCTGCAGGGCATCGACGACGCCGCCCTCCGCTGGTGCTATGAGAACGCCGCGGTGGTGCTCGCCCCGAGCCTCGTCGAGGGCTTCGGGCTGCCCGCCGTCGAGGCCCTGGACCTGGGCGCCTCGCTGGTGACCAGCACCGACCCGGCACTCGTCGAGGTCAGCGGTGACCGCGCGCTGCACGTCCCGGCGCTCGACGTGGCCGGCTGGGCGACGGCGATCGCCTCCCACCTCGCCCCGGGGACCGCGCGTCGCGGGCGACCCGCCGACGCCGTCCGCACCTGGGACGAGGTCGCCGAGGACACCGTGAAGGTGGTCTTGCACCGCGCGTGAACCGCAGGTGAATGTTGTGTTTCTCCGCGCAGAGCGCTAATACCAGACGCTGATACCAAAGGGGCAAAACGGACGTTCACTCGTTGTGGGCATTCCCGCTGCCCCTGGAGTTACGCCATAGTGGGACCGTCCACTTCCCTCCTAGGGTCCGTGGGCTGGCGCGAAGAAGCTCCCCGGGGGGCCTTCGCGCCAGGGGGGAGGGCTGCGCGCCTCGAGGTCAGGTCCCACCTGTCTACCCCGGAAGGTGCTCGCATGTCGCAGCAGCCGCGCGCCACGATCGTCCATGAACGGTTCACCGAGTACGCCGGCTCCGAGGCCGTCGTCGAAGCGCTTGCCCGTCGCTGGACCTCCGCTCCGCTGCTGGCTCCTGTGGGGCGTCGCGGGGTGCTCCCGTCCGACCTCGAGCTCCGGCTGACCACCACGCCGCTGAGTCGCCTCCTGCGCGGCAGCACCTACGCCCACCTCCTGCCGGCGCTGCCCGTGGCCATGCGCACCCTGCGCCTGCCCGAGTCCGACGTCGTCATTGCCTCCCACCACGCCTTCGCCACCCAGGTAGCGATGAGCACCTCCACACCCGTCGTGGCGTACGTCCACACCCCGGCGCGCTGGATCTGGGAGTCCTCGATGCGCAATGCCGAGGGCGGTGGCCTGGGCGCCGCCGGCCTGGCGGCGTTCTCGGCAGCGTTCAAGCCGTTCGACCGTGAGGCCGCCCAGCACGTGCACACGATGCTGGCCAACTCCTCGTTCGTGGCCGACCGCATCCGCCGCTGGTGGGGCCGTGAGGCCGAGGTGGTCGCTCCCCCGGTGAACACCGACTACTACCGCCCCGACCACCGCACGCCCCGTGAGGACTTCTTCCTCCTCGCCGGGCGTCTCGTGCCCTACAAGCGCCCCGACCTGGCCATCCAGGCAGCGGCCCGTGCCGGCGTCAAGCTGATCGTGGCCGGCGAGGGCCGAGCGATGGAGCACGTCAAAGCGCTGGCCGGCCCGGAGACCACGTTCGTCGGGCGTGTCAGCGACGACGAGCTGCGCAGCCTCTTCCGCCGCTGCCGCGCCCTGCTCATGCCCGGCGTGGAGGACTTCGGCATCGTGCCGGTGGAGGCTCAGGCCTGCGGCGCTCCCGTCATCGGCATCGGCGAGGGCGGCACGCTCGACACCATCCGTCCGGGGGTCACCGGTGAGCTCGTCACCCCGGTGATGGACGACGCCACCGCCGAGGTCGATGCGTGGGCGCAGGCCCTGGTCGACTTCGAGCCCTCTGCGTACGACTCTACGAAGATCCGCGCCCACGCCGAGACCTTCTCCCGCGCCAGCTTCAGCGCCCGCATGGGCGCCGTCGTCGACCGGGTGCTGCAGGGCCCGGCAGTGCCCCGTCCTCGCCGTCACCCGCTGGGCATCCCCACCGCCGCCGCTCCCGGCCAGCTGGCCGCCGCCGGATGAACCCCGCCGGCAGAACTCCCCGACTGCCGGCGCTCGACGGACTGCGTGGCCTCGCCGCCCTCGTGGTGGTGCTGTTCCACGCAGCCGTCATCGTCCCCTCGCTGGGACGCCCCTACGGCCCTGACCCGGCCCCAGGCACCCCCTGGGTGCTCGCACAGACGCCGCTGCACGTGCTGTGGTCCGGCGAAGAAGCGGTCTACGTCTTCTTCGTCCTCTCGGGCTTCGTCCTCGCCCTGCCCCTGGTCAACGGGGCACGTCCGGCACTGCGCACCTGGGTCGTCTACTACCCGCGGCGGCTCGTGCGGCTCTACCTGCCGGTGGCGGCCAGCCTCGTGCTCGCTCTCCTCGCGGTCACGCTGGTGCCACGCACCGTGCACGAGGGCGCCAGCTGGTGGCTCAACGGGCACGCGGAGCCGGTCACGGCCGCGGGCCTGGTGAAAGACCTCACGCTGGTAGCGGGCAACACCTGGCTCAACAGCCCGCTGTGGTCGCTGCGATGGGAAGTGCTCTTCTCCCTCGCCCTACCGGCGTACGTGCTGTTCGCCCGGATCACGCGCCGTGTCTGGTGGCTGGCCGCAGGTCTGCTGGCGCTCGCCACCGCGGCGTTCGCCCACTTGGACGTGCAGGCGCTGTTCTACCTGTCGATGTTCGCGATCGGTGCCGTAGCGGCCGTCCACTCAGAGGCACTGCGCCAGCGTGTGGAGTCGTGGGGTCGCGTCGGCTGGATCACGGTGGCCGTCGTCGCCGTGGCCCTGCTTGAAGTGACCTACCTCGCGCCGCAGGTGCACCTCACGAAGTTCGCGGGGCTCGTCGCCGCCGTCGGGGTGTTCCTGCTGTTCCTCGGGGCGGGTCCGGTGGTCCGCTTCGGCGCCAGCCGGCCCGTGGCGTGGCTCGGCAAGATCTCCTTCAGCCTCTACCTCGTCCACGTGCCGGTGCTGGTGAGCATCGGACAGGTAGCGACCATGCTCGGGGCCCCCGCGGCAGCGGCCCTCGCTGTCGTGGTGGGCCTCCCGCTGAGCCTGCTGCTGGCGGCAGGGTTCCACCGCGTCTGCGAGTCTCCCTCGCACCGGCTGTCGCTGCGGGCGGGCAGAGCGGTGGGAGACCTCTACGACAGGTTCCTCCACCGTCCCCTGGTGCTGCCGGAGACCCCGCAGCTCACCTGGGCCGACCGCGACATGACGCCGCCGGCGCCGCGCAGCGAACGGCCGGACGCACAGCCGGTGGCCGCACGCCTGGCCACCCGGCCGCTCACGCCACCGCGTGGAGTACCCGCGGTCCTCGCCCAGCGCGGACCAGCCCCGCAGACGGGCCCCATCGTGCCGCCGCATCCGCATCCGCAAGCGCAGCACCATCCAGCCCCGGCGACTTCGGTCTCGTCGGCGGGAGAGCCCGTCACCAGCGACACCGCGTAACGACACCGAGTGACAACACCGCGTCACGCCAAGAGACACCGACACGCAGCGAAGGGCCGGGAGCTGATGCTTCCGGCCCTTCGCCGTTGCTCGCCGTTGCCCGACTGTCCGTCAGGAGGCCTCGGCGGCCAGCTCGGCGAGCGCGAGCGCCCGCGCGCGAGACATCCCGTACGGCGGGCGCCACCCGGCGGCGCGCAGCTTGTCGCCGGAGAACCGCAGGCGCCACAGCGGGTTGCCCAGCGCGGGCACCTTGAAGCGCCGCAGGTCGTTGGCCCAGTCCAGGACCCCCGGGGCCGGAGGCAGGAGGAGCTTGCGGTCACCGGTGACGCCCGCGGCGTCCCGCAGGAACGACGCGTGGGTGGCACCGGGGGCGTCGTCCTCGGAGACGTTGAACACCTCCACCGAGCCCGGCGCCCCGTGGCCGGCCAGGCCGCGGGCCAGGCACCAGATGGCTGCGTCGGAGACGTCGCGCACGTACACGTGGTGCGCGTGGCGGTGTCCGCCGATGACGCGCTTGCCGATGCCCCAGCGCGCCACCTCGGCCACCTGGTGGACGTCGACCACCACGGTGGGCCGCAGCACGGCGTAGCGCGTCTGCGAGGCTGCCTCGCGGACCGCGAGTTCGCCGAGCAGCTTGGTGCGGCCGTAGGCGCGCACATAGGCCAGCGCGAGGTACTCCGCGGGCACGTCACGGTCGGGCGTGAGGGTCGGTGAGTCTTCCGTGACGGTGCGGCGACGGGCGCTGCCGTACACCGACACCGTGCTCGTGTAGACGAAGGACGCGACCCCCGCCCGCTCAGCGGCCCGTGCGAGGGTGCCGGTAGCGCGGTGGTTCACCGCCTCCATGACCTCCTGGTCGCCGATCTCCGCGGCGAGGTGCAGCACGCCGTGCACGCCTGCGAGCAGGCTGTCAGCGGTGGCGTCGTCGAGGGTGCGCAGGTCGACCTGGCGCCACTCGAGCGATCCCCCTGCCCCGTCAGCTGCGCCGCTGACCTCGGCGACCGGGCGCGACGTCGTGGCGCGCACGCGGTACCCGCGCGCGAGCAGGTCTTCGCGCACCACCCTGCCGATGCGCCCCGTGGCGCCGGTGAGGAGCACCGTGGTCTCGTCGGGGCGCGCCGGGCGATGCTCAGCCGGCGCCAGCTCGGGCGCCACGGCCACGCTCGCACGTAGGTGGTCGGCCAGGCGCACGCTCATCGCCACGGCCAGCTGCGTGGGGTTGCAGTGGCCCGCGGTGGGGAACGTGGAACTGCCCACCACGTACAGCCCGGCCACGCCGTGGACCTGGCCGTCGACGTCGACGACGCCGGTGGACGGGTCGGACGACATGCGCGTCGTGCCCGTGGGGTGGGCGACGTCGACGAAGCTCGGCGGCAGCTCGCCGTCCTCGTAGACCCACGGCTCCAGGCGCGGCGCGGGCAAGCCCATACGGGGCAGCTGCTCGGCCACCACCTGCGCCATCCGCTTCATGGAGCGAGTCTCGTCGTCGTGGATGCGCCAGTCCAGGCGCGGCAGCGGGTTGCCGAACGGGTCGAGCGCGTCCGACAGCGTGATGCGGGAGTCGGGGTCGGGCCGCTGCTCGGCCATGACCAGCAACACCAGGCCGTCGAGCTTGCGGGGCACGCCGTTGCGCTCCACGAGGTAGTCCTTGACACCGCGGGCGAGCAGCGGCGCGTTGCGCGCCACGGCAGCCACCTCGCGGGGGCTGGGGTGGCCACCGGCGATACGGCGCAGGGCGGCCCACGGGTCGTCGTCGGACCACTGCTCGTTGACGTAGGCGCTGACGTTGAGCAGCTGCTCCGCGCGCTGCAGCTCGGGGCTGAGCCGCAGCCCGCCGCGGAAGAAGCGGCCCTGCACGTTGTAACGGCCCAACCGCTTGGTGAGCTGGGCGGTGGTGGTGACGTCGAAGTCACCGACGGGACCGCGCGGGTGGTCCATGAGGAACCTGCCGACGAGGTCACGGTCGTTGCCGACGCCGTGCTGAGCGGTCTCACGAGAGGCGAGGAGCAGCCGCGCGTTCTCCACACCGCCGGTGGCCAGGACGACGGTGCGCGCCAGCACCTCGAAGGGCTGCCCGGACGGCGGGGTGACGCGCACGCCCCGCACCGCGCCACCGTGCGGCTCCACGAGCACGGAGGTCACCGTGGCGCTTAGGACGACGGTGGTCTCCGGCCCGACGCGCTCGGTGACGGTGCGCCCGAAGCGCGCGTACTCGAAGGGGTAGCTCTCGCGCGGGTCGCGGGAGAACTGCCAGAAGTAGCTGAGCAGCTGGGAGGGGTCGGGCTCGGCCTCGGCCGGTGGCTTGCGGCGGCCCGCGAGCGCCCAGAACTCCTCGCCGGTGTACCCGGAGCCGACGGCCAGGCCCAGGTGGGCGGCGCTGCGGTCGTAGTAGGGCTTCAGGGTGGCGGGGTCGATCGGCCAGCCGGAGTGGGGCACCCAGGGGCGGTGCTCGAAGTCGATCTCGTCGAAGGTGCCGCAGCGCCCACCCCAGGTGTGGGAGGAGCCGCCGAGCACGCGGTTGCGCACCGACCACTGGTCTTCCGCGCGGGGACGCCCGACGCTCTCCACGACGTCGAGGGCGTCTGCGAGGTCGGTGCGGTCGGTGGCGCCGCTCTCCAGCAGGAGCACCCTTAACCCGCTTCCGGCCAGCTCGGAGGCCAGCGAGGTGCCGGACGGACCGGAGCCCACCACCACCACGTCAGCACCCGCGAGAGCGGTCGAGTCGGTGGCGCCACGGTCGGCAAGGTCGATCACGGGCATGGCCACTCCCCTGGTGGGTCTACCGGTCGGTCTGCCGGTACGTCTTGGCGCGGCGACCCTAGCGGTGCCCCTGACCTTCTTGGGGGGACTGGCGCCGGGGCTGATGGCAAGGGTCCCCCCGTCAGGGGGCGAGTAGCCCATACTCCGCCGCATGCCTTCGATGCCCTCACCGCCGGCAAGCGACCACTACGACGCGTTGGTCCTCGGAGCGGGGATCAGCGGCCTGGTGTCCGCATCGGTGCTGCTGGAGCAGGGCGCGCGGCGCATCGCCGTCGTCGACGTCTACCCCCGCGCGGGCGGCAACCACCTCGATGTGGAGATCGGGCCGTACACGTTCGACATCGGCAGCCTGGTGTTCCAGGACGACTCCCCCCTGCTGCGTCACTTCCCCGAGCTGCTGCCGCTGTACGTGCCGATCGACCCGTCGTGGTTGCGCCTGAACCCCCAGGGCACCGTGACCACGTACCCGTTCTCCCCTCGTGACGACATCCTCCGCGCCGGCCCGGTGGAGGTCGTGCGGCTGCTCGCGTCAGCGGTGTCCGCGCGGCTCAAGCGCGCTCCGCAGCGCAACGCGCGCGACTTCGCCGAGCACTGGCTGGGCCCGCGCTTCGTGCACCGCAGCGGCCTGGGCAGCTACATGGAGCGGTTCTGCGGGGTGCCGACCGACCAGATCGACACCGAGTTCGCGCAGAGCCGGATGATGTGGATCGCCGAGCACGCGCAGGTGCGCAACCTCATCAACCGCGTGCTGGAGCCGCTGCGTCGCCGCCCCGCGGCGGGCCCCACCAACCAGCAGCTGGCGCGGCCCCGCTCGGGCTTCGCGGAGCTGTACGCCCCCGTCGTCGCCGGTCTGGAGGCCCGAGGGGTGACGTTCACCGTCGGGACCGAGCTGAAGGCTCTGGAGCGCACGGACCAGGGCCATGGGGACGACGACGGCGACCGCATGTTCACGCTGCACACCGGCGCGGGAGCGTTCAGCGCCCCGCGGGTGGTGTCGACGGTTCCCGTGGACGTAGCACTCGACCTGTGCGACCTGCGAGAAGGGCGAGAGCCGCTGCCCACGGTGCGCCTGGTCACCCTCTTCTACAGCTTCGCCGGGAAGCGCGGCTTCGACTCCTCGGTGTTCTACAACTTCTCCCACGAGGGCACCTGGAAGCGCCTGACGGTGTACTCCGACTTCTACGGCCCCGCGCAGGAGCGGGAGTTCTTCGCGGTGGAGGTGGTCTCCTCCCGCGGCGCGCAGACCGCTGAACAGGCCGACGCCGCCTTCCGCGAGCACGTGGCCGCCAACGGTCTGCTGCGCGGTGACCTGCGCCTGGAGGGCAGCCACGTGCTCGAGCACGCCTACCCCATCTACACACTCGGCAGCGGCGAACGAGCACGCGAGGCGATGGCTGCGCTGCGCGCCTACGGCGTGGAGTCCCTGGGCCGCCAGGGCGCGTTCCAGTACCAGCCGACGGCGCGACACTCCACGCTGGAGGCAGAAGCAGCGCTTCGACGCTGAGGGCGGGCACTCTGAATCATGTGGCTACCTCTCTCGCCCTGAATCCGAGCGGTACTCGAGCCTTCCCCCTGTTGCCGCGCCGCGACAGCGCCGCGGGCCGCGCCGTGGTGACCACGGCGGGTCTGGTCGAGCGTCTCGACCCGAGCGCGATGTCCCTGCCGCTGGCCCTGCGGCGGTCCTCCACGCCGCCGGCAGTCGTCACGTGTGTCTACCGGCGGCGCAACGCCGACCTCGTGACCGCCCTGGCCGGCCCCGAGCACGAGCGCCTGGCCTCCGGCACCCGCTGGAGCAGCTGGGCACTCGACGAGAGCGCCCCTGAGCTGGCGGCCAGCACGGTGGGCACCGGCCCCGGAGCGCGTCTGGAGCTGCACGAGGCAATGCTCGAGCGGGCCGTCCCGCGCGAGGACGACTACTGGGTGATCACCGACGACGACGTGCGCCTGCCTGCGGGCGGGATGCAGCTGCTGCTGCGCGTGGCCGCAGCGGCGGGCCTGGACGTCAGCGGCCCGTCGCACTCGTACACGAGCTTCTGGAGCCACCGTTTCACCCTGAAGCGGCCCCTGAGCATCGCGCGGCTGACCCACTTCGTGGAGATCGGGCCGATCGTGGTGCTCTCGCCGCGCGCCCGCGCGGCGCTCCTGCCGCTGCCCACCGCCTCGGTGACCGGGTGGGGGCTGGAGTCGTACTGGTCCTCGCTCCGCCGCCCCGACCTGCGCTGCGGACTCATCGACGCCGTCACGGTGCGCCACCTCACGCCGATGGGCACCGGGTACGACGCCGAGGCCGAGTACGAGCGGGGGGTGGAGTTCGCCCAGAGCCTCGGCGTGGACGACTTCCAGGCCGACCAGCGCGCCATGATGACGACCGTGGCGACGTGGCGCCCCGGGCAGGTCTCGCCCCCGTGGGTGGTCCGCGCCGGGTGATGTCACTGCAGGTCACTCCGGGATCCACCGAGGGTGACGTGATCGGGCGCGGTGCCCCCTCTCTTGGGGGAACTTCGGCACGCGCTGCCTCTCGGCGGGGTGCCAGCCGTGGACGCGCGGGCATCATGGCGACCGCGCGTCGACCTGCACCCAACCCAGACAGGAACCGCCATGAGGATCATGCACCTGCTCAAGCACGCGGTTCGGGGAAATGGGCACGTGCACGTCGCCGTCGACCTGGCGTGCGCGCAGGCCGACGCGGGGCACCAGGTGTGGTTCGCCAGTGCGCGCGGCTCCTACGACGAGCTGCTGCGCAAGCACGGCGTGCATGTCACCGACCTCCCCGAGCCCACGGGCAAGAAGGAGATCGTCCGCAACGCCAAGGCGATGCTGTCGCTCGCCGCCCGCACGCGGCCGGACATCATGCACGCACACATGATGAGCTCGGCGCTGGTGGCCTTCCCGGTGTCCAAGGTGATCGGCGCGACGCTGGTGACCACCGTGCACAACAGCTTCGACGGGCACTCGAAGCTCATGCGCCTGGGCAGGATGGTCATCGCGGTGAGCGAGGCCGAGCGCCAGCAGCTCATCCAGCGGGGGTTCAAGCCCGACCGGGTCGTGACCGTGCTCAACGGCGCGGATGCCTCCCCTCGTGAGGAGCTGCCGCGGGACGACATCGGCGATCTCCGCCGACCCGCCGTCCTGTCCCTGTCAGGGCTGCACGCCCGCAAGGCCGTCGACGACATCATCAGCGCGTTCGCCCTGGTCCACCCTGAGCACCCCGAGTGGCACCTCAACATCGTGGGGTGGGGTCCGGACCGCGAGAAGCTCGAGGCACAGGCGCGTGAGCTGGGCTTGGCCGAGTCCGTGCACTTCCTGGGCACGACGCTGACGCCGCGCTACCTGCTCGACCAGGCGGACATCTTCGCGTCCGCGTCCCTGGCCGACCCGTGCCCGCTGACCACCACCGAGGCGCGCGGCTCCGGCTGCGCGCTCATCGGTACCACGGTCGGCGGCGTGCCCGAGGTGCTCGAGCACGGCAAGGCCGGCCAGCTGGTGCCCCCGCGCGATCCGGCGGCGCTGGCTCAGGCGATGCGTCGCCTCATGGCCGACCCCGCCGAGCTGGCGGCGTGGCGAGAACGCTCGCGTACGGGCGCGGAGCACTTCACGGTCGCGCGGGTGGCTCGCGACCACGAGGACGTCTACCGCTTGGCGATGGGTGCGCGGCGGCGAACCGCCCGGTAACCGTTGCGCAGGCCGTACAGCGCCTCCACGGCCAGCAGCACCGGCAGCCGCAGCGGGGTGGCCGACCTGGCCACCTCGCCCTCGCGCCACATGCCGTCGCTGCGAAGCACCTCGAGGAGCCCCCGCTGCTCGGGCTGGGTCCAGGTCTCCTCGCGGCCGAAACCGTGGGACCGCGCCTCCACCGACATCGCCCAACCGTGGTCGGGCGTGGGCAGGACGACGGCGCGGTGCAACTGCCCCCAGGCACGGTCGGCGTCGAGCACCACCTTCTCGGCGGGTGCGGGCGGCAGGGCGTCGAGGTAGGCGAGCACCCCGGCGAACGGGGTGCCCGGTGCCGGCACCACGAGGTCCTCCCAGCCGTCCACCTCGGTATCGGCCACGACGCGGCCGTCGGCGCGGCGCTCGAAGCGGCTCGTGCTGCGCAGCGGCGGCTCGAACAGCCACTCCACGAAGTGCCAGTAGCGCAGCAGCACGCTGCGCCGCTGCAGCAGTGAATAGTCGTGGGCGGTGACCGAGAGCCCGTAGGTGCGGTGGTCGGCGGCGGTGCCGGGGCGGAAGGAGCGCGCGATGAGCGCGCAGCTCGTCTGCTCCCGCAGCCCGGCCTCCGCGAGTAGGTCGCGCGTGGTGCCGTAGAGGCCGGTGTCGACGAGCAGCGCGTGCTGGCGCCCGTCGAGCTGCTGGCGCAGGTGCTCCACGAAGAGATCCGCCTGCTCCTCCAGCGCCTCAGTCACGAGCGCGCCGTCGGGCGAACGCAGCAGTGCGGCGAGGCCGTCCGGCGTGAACGGCTGGGATAGCGGCGCGGCCGCACCGGCAGGCAGCTGCTCCGGCCCGACGCCGCTGAGGGCCTTCACGGCCGCCCCCAGGTCGAGGACGGCGAACTCCTTGGCCAGCGCAGCGGCGGCCGAGGGCAGCAGGTGGTCCAGGCCCTCGCGCGGGGTGCGGACCAGCACGGGGCGCACCGCCGCGAGCCGGGAGACCATCAGGGGGCGCAGGGACACGGCGGTCGGTAGCCCCGAGGAGGCAAGGAAGCGCTCGTGGGCCAGCTGCATCCGCAGCCCGCCGCGGGCGCAGAAGAGCATGGCCGTGTCCTCGGGACGCTCCAGCTGGGTGCCGAGCGTCCACAGCCGCAGACAGAACTCGGCGACCACCGGGCCCAGCACGTCACGCCCGAAGGACTCCGGCGTCACCTCGGCGGACCGGGGCGCCCCGCCCAGCTCGCGCGTGGCGCTCGTCGTCGTCGTGCTCATCGAGCCCTCCTCAGGGCGGAGGGCAGCGCCGCGGCGCCGCCGAGGATCTTGGCCGCGCGGAACGCGCCCTCGCGCGGTAGGTGCACCGCCGTCCAACCGGCCTCGCGTGACCTCTGCACGTCGGCGCTCGGGTGGTCACCGACGTGCACGGCGCGGGCCGGGTCGACACTCTCGCGCTGCGCGACCAGCGGGTACAGCCCGCCGCGGTGCTTGGTGGCGCCCTCGTCGGCGCTGGAGTACACCCTGTCGATCGGGAGCTCACGCGAGCCGAGGCCACCGGAGGATCCCCCGGTCCGGTCGGCGCCGGTGACAGTAGCGAGCAGCCAGCGGACGTCGTCCTCGCTGTAGTAGGTGTCCGAGACCGCCACGACGCGCACGCCGGCGGCACGCACGCGGCGGAAGACCGCCAGCAGCGGGCGGTTGGGCCGCAGGTGCTCGGCATCGACGGCGAGCTCGGCGTCGTGCAGGGTCTTCGCCGCGCCGTCTCCCAGCCCGAGGGAGGCGGCCACCGCGGCGCACATCATCGTCAGCGACGCCTCGCCGTCCGGCCGCTCCATCGACACGGCCCGGTACCCCGACGCGTGCGCCTCCCAGCGCAGCCGCGCCAAGGCGCCCGGGTCGACCCCCAGCTCGGGGGCGGCGCGGCGCGCCGCCGCCGCCAGACGCTGGGCCTCGGTGGTGTGGTCTCGCAGCAGCACGGTGTCGAAGACGTCCGTGGTGAGCAGCTGCACGTCGCCGCGCAGCACCTCGCGCTCCAGCTGCGCGAGCCGCTCGCGCTGGTGCAGCGCCCGGCCGACCCGGCTCCTGATCCCGTCCACCCTGCTCACGAGCGGCGAGCCTGGCACAGACCGGACAGGTCGGGCAGCCCCCGGTCAGGTGGTCGGAGCACAAGCGGTCCCGTGGGGATGAGGCGGTGACACGCTGGTCACACAGGGTTCAGCACCCCGTCACCCGCCTGGCCGGGCCAGCTGAGAGGTTCCTGAAGAGCGACGCTCGCCGTCCCTTACAGCACCTACCCTCCACATTTGTGACGAACGCCGCGGGAGAGACCACGAACCCTCCGGAAGGAGGCCACCCCCGCGGCGGCGCGAAGATCGACGCGGAGCCCTCGCAGCCGGCTCCGCCCGCCGCGAACCTGCGGCGCGCCGTGGGGTTCATGACCGTCTCGAGCTTCCTCGTGCCGCTGGCCGGGCTGCTCACGCAGCCGCTGTTCGCGCGTGCCCTCGGTGTCGACGGCCGCGGTGAGCTGCAGGCGGCGCTCGCGCCGGCGGCGCTGGCCACCGCGGTGGCTACCCTCGGCCTGCCCGACGCACTGACGTACTTCACCGCGCGCAACCCGCGCATCACGCGGGTGGCACTGGCGTGGGCCGGCACGCTGTCGCTGCTCGTCGGCGTCGTGTGCCTGGCCGTGGTGTGGGGGCTGCTGCCGTGGTTGAGCAAGGGTGACGCCCAGCTGGGCGAGTACATCCTGGTCGGGATGGTCCTGGCGATCCCGCTGCTCGCGGTCGGTGCCCTGCGGGGCGCTGCCATGGGGCACCAGCTGTGGCGCCGGGTGGCGCTGGAGTCGTTCGTCAACATCACCCTGCGGGTCGGCAGCCTGGTCGTGCTGTTCGTCATGGGCCACCTGACGCCGCTGGCCGCCGTCGTCGTCACCTCCGTGACGCCGCTCCTGGCGGGCCTGGTCTACCTGCCGCTGCTGCGCAGCTCGGCGCATCACCCGGAGGCCACCGAGGAGCAACCGAACGGCGTGCTCAGACCGCTGCTGTCCTTTGGGGCGCGGGTGTGGTTCGGATCGGTGGCCAGCATGCTGCTCTCCCGCGTGAGCCAGGTGCTCATGGTGCCGCTGAGCAGCACCTACGACCTCGGCCTCTACGCCGTGGCGTCCACCATCTCCGACCTGCCACTGCTCGTGGCGCTCGCTGTCGCCGGTGCGCTCATGGGCGTCAACGCCCGCTCCAACGACCCGGTGCAGGTGGCCACCACCACACGCCTGGGCGTGCTGCTGGGCGCGGTGGGCTGCGGGGGCCTGGCGGTGACCCTGCCGTTCTGGATCGTGCCGCTGTTCACCGAACAGTTCGCCGCCGCGCTCATACCGACGTTGATGCTCATCGCGTCAGCGCTCATCTGCGTGCCGGGCCTCATGACCGGCGCGAGCCTGTCGGCGTTCGGGCGGCCTGGTCTGCGCAGCACCGGCCTGGTGGTGACCGTGGTGGTGAACGTCACCGCGTTCGTGACGCTGGTACCGCTGCTGGGCGTCTACGGCGCCTGCTGGACGTCGATCATCAGCAACGTGGTGCTCACCAGCTGGAACGTCATCGCCGCGTCGAAGGTCATGGGGCTTCCCCCGACGATGTTCCTCGTACCGCGCGGCAGCGACGTGTCCCTCGCCTGGACCGAGGGCCTGCGCCTGGTGAACCGGGTGCTGCCCGGCCGCCGCGCGGCCGCCTGAGCGGCTACTCCCCGAGCTGGGGCAGCGGCTGGGCGACCTGCACCGGCTTCGTCCGGCCCAGGTCGATACTGCGCACCCGGTCCAGCGCGAGGCTGGCGTTCTCGACGCCGACGCCGGCCAGGAGCTCGAGGGCGTAGAGGAGGTCGGCTCGGGTGGTGGCGCCGGACTCGACCACGAGGAGGGTGCTGTGCGAGAGCGCTGCCACCACTGACGACTCCGACCGCTCGACCAGCGGCGGGCAGGTCAGGAGCACGTAGTCGAACCTGTCGACGAGGCTGTCGATGAGCTGGCGCATCGACTGCGTGCTCAGCATCTGCGCGGACGACTCCTTGACGTGCCCTGCGCCGATCGTCCACACACCCTCGGAGGCACCGGGAGCGAGGACCTCGTCGAGAGTGGCGCTGCCGCCGAGGACGTCTGCCACACCCGGGGCATTGGCGCCGGTGTCCTGCGGGCGACGCCGGCGCGTCTGCACGGGCCGCAGGTCGGTGTCGACGACGACGACGTTCAGCCCGATCTCTCCCAGCACGCCCGACAGCTGCCGGGCCACCCCGGCAGTGTCGGAGGCGCTGGTGACGCCGGCGATGGCGATGGCTCCGCCCACCTGGGCGCTGAACTGGAGATTGGCGCGCAGGTGGCGGAAGGACTCCAGCCGCAGGTCCGTCGCGGCGCCGGGCCGTCCGCCGCGACCGAGGCGACTGCCGGGCGCAGGCAGGGAGGTGGTGGTGGCCAACCGGGTACCGCGCGGGAGGTCGGCGAGACTGCGGATACGCGTGTCGAGCGCCTGCGCCACCACCAGCGCGCCGACGCCCAGGGCGAGACCGACGACGGCGCCGATGAGCAGGTTGTTCTTCGGCCGTGGGGTGTCGGGGGTGGCCGCGGCCACGGCCGGGGTCACCACGTCGAGCCGCAGCGGTGAGGAGCCACCGCCGTCGATGGTGCGGGCCTGGTCGATGAGGGCGTCGGCCACCGCGTTGGCGCGGTCCGCCGCCAGCGTGCCGGAGTCTCCCGAGCCCACGACGTTGAGGATCGCCGTGCCGGTGATGGCGTTGGCCGAGGCATTGCTGCGCAGCGTCTCGACGTCCTGCCCCAGCGCCGCGGCGGCGTTCTGCAGCACCGCGGTGGAGGTGGCGAGCTGGGCGTAGGTGCCGGTCCGCTCGGTGGCGAAGGCGTTGCCCGCCGCGAGGCCGGTGGCGGTGCCGTCGTTGGTGGTGGTGACCACCACCTGGGCGGTGGCGCCGTAGACCGGCGTCATGAAGGCGGTGGCGAGGTTGGCGAGCCCCAGCCCGACCAGCGTGGTGGCCACGATGATCAGCCAGCCCCGCCTGAGCATGCGCAGGTAGTCGGACAGCGTCATCAGCGAACTCCTCGGGTGGGCAGGACGGCGAGTCGCCGGCGCGCGGGCTGTCGATGCGCGAGTGCTTCGCGCAGGACGCTGAGGTGCGACGCTGTCACCTCGGAGCGGGAGAACCCGGCGGCGACGGCGCGGCGTGCGCTCACGGCCTCCGGGCGGGCCAGGTCCGGCGCGCGGCCGGCCAGGCGGACGAGCGCGGCGGCGAGGGAGGCCGGGTCTTCCGGGGCGGCCAGCTCGCCGATCTCGGGGCTCGTGATGATGTCGGCGGGGCCGAACTCGCAGTCGGTGGCCACGAGCGGCAGTCCCAGGTCGAGAGCCTCCACGAGGGCCACGCCGAACCCTTCCCAGCGGGAGGCGAGCACGAAGGCATCAGCGGCCACGAGGTGGCGCACCGGGTCGGTGGCGTAGCCCTCGAACGTCACGACGTCGTCGAGGCCCAGTTCGGTGCATCGCCGCCGCAGCTCGGGCTCGGTGTCTCCGCTGCCGACCAGGGAAAGGTGGACGGGCGGCAGGTCGGGGCGGGCCAGCGCGAGCGCTTCGAGCAGGAGGTCCTGCCCCTTCTGATAGGACAGGCGCGCCACGCAGACGAGCCGCAGGACGCCGTCGTCCGTCGTCCCCGTCCCCGACGTCCCGCTGCCGGTGGCCTGCAGCCCTCCGAAGCCGCGGACCGGGTTCGGGACGTAGCGCACGGGACGCCCGCACCCGACGAGCGTCTCGGCGGCCCGCGCCAGCGACGGCGAGACGGCGAGGACCGTGGCGGCGCGGGGCCCCACGAGGTGCCGGTAGAGCCAGTAGGCCACCTTGGTGCGGCGGGTGCCGTCACCCTCTTCCACGCGGGGATTACCGTGCAGGTGCGTGACGAACGCCGGGTTGCCCAGGCCCCGCGTGGCCAGCCACACGGTGACGGCGGCCTCCACCTGGGGCACCACGAGAACGTCGGGGCGGATCCGGGCGACGGCGGCTCGCACCGCCCGCGGCAAGGTGCGGAGCCGGTCGGCGCCGAGCACGTGCTGGGTGTACGGGGTGTCGCGCAGCACGGGCTCGTCAAAGGCGTTGGAGAAGATCACGTGCACGTCGAGCTCGTCACCGTGCTCGCCGGCCAAGCCCGACGCCACCTCGTGCACCACACGCTCGATGCCTGCGAAGTGCTCGGACGGAGAGACGAAGTACGCCACCGTCACCTGGTCGCCGCGGGCCATGCGCGGGAGAGTAGTCATCAAAGCCCTGCCTGCGGTCGTGGTGAGAGCCGCACGGGCGCCTCCACACGAGCCGGTTCGGCTGGTCGGCGTAGTGACGCATCACGAGCCACCCGTGGCAGGGTGCGAGCCCGCTGGCTGCGCTGGAGCGCTGCGTGGGCGAGCACCCCCAGCGACATCCACATGACGCCGCTGGTGTCGGCGAGGTCCGGTCCGGCGATCACCTTGGCCACCAGGAGCGCCAGCAGAGTCCATACGACGGGGCGGTACCGCTTGTTGGGCCACGCCTCACGGATGACGATCCACAGGGTGGCCACGAGCAGCAAGGCGCCCACCACACCGACGGTGCTGAGCAGCGACGCCGCGAACGACGAAGCCCGGTTGGCCCCCAGGCCCACCCCGAAGCCGTACGTGTTCCACACCAGCTCGTAGGAGTAGGAATCGGCTCCGGATCGCTCCTCGTAGGAGGAAGAGTCGACCTTGTCGCTGACGATGAGGCCGAGGAAGTTGGACAGCGCCGGCAGCACCCACAGCGAGGCGATGGCCGCCAGGCACAGCACGGTGGCGGTGACCTGGCTCAGCGGCCCGCGCCGCAGGACGAACTGGACCGCGGCGATCGCGACAGCCAGACCGGCCACCACGACACCCGCCACGAAGAACGTGGCTGACGTGGCGATGAGACCTAGGTAGAGCGCCATGGCGAAGCAGAAGACCAGGCCCGTGCGGTGCCACCCGCGCACGGACCTCACGCGCGAGGCGGTGTACGCCATCGTCATGAGCGAGGAGGCGGCCAGCCCCGAGGGCTCGGACATGATCCCGCGGACGCGCGGCTGACCGCCGGGCAGCGTCTCCTGGAAGGTGAAGGCCGGGGAGTTGTCGAAGAAGCCCCGGGGGAACGGCGCCCCGAGGGTTCCGAGGTAGGCCCAGAACGAGAAGACCGTGCACAGGCAGACCGCGATACCCACCACCTCGGGCCCGGTGTACCGCGAACGGGCCAGGTAGACCACCACGCACACCGACAGGGCGAGGTAGCCGATCTGCGCGATGTTCGACTTGGTGAGCAGGCCCGCGGACAGCTGTGCGTCGGCGCCACTGGGCAGCAGCACCGGCAGGCCGTTGAAGAACAGCGGCGCCAGCAGGGTGACCATGAGCGCGACCGGCACGAGCAGCACGAGCGGCTGCACGCCGGGAATGGGCGGGAGCTCGCGCTCGGGCTCCTGGGCGCGACGGAGGAAGCGCAGCATCACGCCCACGGCCGCCCCCACGGCCACGGCGTAGAAGGTGGGGACAGCGATGGCACCGGCCACGGCCGCCGCGCCCACGGGCGTGGCACCCCCCAGGGCCAGCGCGCGCCCGTAGCCGCGGCGTCCCATCACGCCGTAGACGATGACCGCGACGGTCACCAGGGTCAGGGTGGTCATGCGGGCCCCTTCCAGCCGCTGGCCAGCGGACTGTCGGACTTCACGCCCGCGCTCGCGGGCGACCCGGAACACCCGCCGCGTGGGATAGTAGGGCGCCCTCAGCGCCCACGGACGTGCGTCGGCTGCAGCCAGGCTGCTGCCACCCGTCCAGCCCGTGGAGGAACCACCATTCGCCGCACCGCGATCACCGCCCTCGCCGCCGCCCTCGTGGTCGGCGTCGTGGCCACCGGCGTGTGGTGGTGGCAGCGCCCGGCAGGCCCGCTGGAGGTGACGGCGTCCGCGTCGGCCGGTGGCACGGATCCTGCGGCCCTGCTGAAGGGCGACGTCGACGGCGGCGCTCCGGCGGACGGCCGCGCTGCCGCGTGGCGCAGCGAGGCTCCGGGCGTGGGCCAGTGGGTCCAGCTCACGTACGCACGGCCCCAGGAGTTCGACAGGGTGCGGATGGCTCCGGCCACGGCGGACGAGGCGCTGCGGGCGGCGCTCGTGGTGTTCGACTCGGGCGCCTCGCTGCTGGTCCACGCCGGTACGGACGGCGTCGTCGACGTGTCCTTCCCGGCCCGCAGCGCGACGACGGTGCGGGTGGTGGTGGCCGAGGCCGCCTCCGACGACGGCGCCGTGGCCCTCGCTGGCCTGCGCCTCGACGACAGTGCCGACTCCGCGCCCAAGCCCCTGGGCCCGGGTGACCGGGTGCAGGTCACGACGTCGAGCGGGGACGGCGGCGCGGCCCTCACCGACGGTGATCCCGCAAAGGGCGACGCCGGCGCCGCGTGGACCGCGGGCCCGGACGACAGCAATCCGTCCGTGACGCTCGCCTGGGGTGCTCCGCGCGTGGTCACGGGCCTGCAGGTCATGGGACCGGCCACGGCAGTGCCCGACCCGAAGCAGCCCGCCGCGGCGCAGCTGTCAGGTGTGCTGCGCTTCGATGACGGCAGCAGCGTGGTGGTCTCCGGCATCGAGGGCGGGTCCGACCAGCCGACCACCGTCGCGTTCTCGCCTCGCGTGGCCAGCCGCGCGGTGCTGGAGCTGCAGCGCGTGGCGTCCGGCGCCCCGCTGGGCCTGCGGGAGGTGTCGCTGCAGGGCGAGGGCACGACGCCGCCGGTGTGGCCCAGCTCCGGGCCGACGCACACCGTGGAGCCCACGGCCACCACCTGCGCCGTCGACGGCCAGGGCGCCGCCACGGGCGCTCCGACGCCGGACGCCGACCACCCGGTGGTGCTGCTGTGCCCGACGGTGGGGTCAGCGATCTCCGGGCGGGCACGCATCGTCGTCGGCGCCGCGACGGGTACCACCGTGAGCGCCTCGGCGGCCACAGCCGGCTCCGGCGGGCGCCAGGGCCCGGTGACGCAGCTGGCGACGGCGGTAGCCGACGCTCAGGGGCGAGCGGTGCTGGAGTTCGCCACCGATGAGCTGCCGTCCGGGCCGATCGGCGTACAGGTCGATGCGTCGGGCGCCTTCGGCGCGCGGAACCCGCTACGGGTGCCGCTGGTCAACCTCGGCGGGCGCGAGCTCACGGCACCGTCCGATGCCCCCCGCGGCATGACCCTGCAGTGGAGCGACGACTTCGACACCCCGCTGTCGGCCACGATCGACGGCGACGGCGCCGTGTACGCGGCTCGCAAGCCGACGATCAAGGGCGGGGAGACCTTCGGCGACGCGGGCTTCGGAGACCCGGGCGACCCGGCATCCCCCCTGGCGACCCTCGACCCGGCGGCGGTGCAGGGCGGATACCTGCGGATGCGCGCGGACGACGGCTCCGGCGGGGGCGAGCGGTACGCATCGCTGCTCTCCTCGCTGCGCGTGGGTGCCGGCGGCTTCGCGGCCCAGTACGGCTACTTCGAGGCGCGGATGCTCGGGGGACCGGGTCTGGGCTCGTGGCCGGCCTTCTGGGCGCTGAACACCCAGAGCGCCACGGCCGACAGCGACGAGGCCGGAGAAGCCGACGCGGTGGAGCTGTACGGGCACAACACCACGGGCAGCTGCCACAGCACGCACGACTACTCCCCCGACCCAGCCCAGCGAGACGCGGGCACCTTCACGTGCCTCGACAACAACGGCTTCCCCGACTGGTCGCTGACGTGGCACACCTACGGCATGCGGATCACGCCCGACACCGTGACCTACTTCATCGACGGCACGCAGGTCGCGGAGCAGCCCAAGCTGGGGCGCTCGCAGGAGCCGTACTTCTTCTTGCTCGACCAGGCGCTGGGCGGCGGCTGGCCGGTCGACCTGTCCCCCACGTCGGGCCTCACCGACACCTACGTCGACTGGGTGCGCATCTACACGTGAGCGTCAGCTGTCGCCCCCAGGACTCAACGGCCGTAGCGCATCCGCAGTAGCGGCGGCAGCAGCGGGCGGGGCGCCAGCTGCATCAGCAGCGACCAGGCGGCAATCGACAGCCGCTTGCCGAGGGGCTCCGGTCCGGGCCAGCCCGGCGAGCGCAGCACGTCGGCCAGTCGTCGCATCGCGGAGTCACCCGGGAGCCCCGGCAGCCGGGGGGCGAGCCGGGCGGCCGCGCAGCGGAACTGCAGCAGCTCACGGCTGCGGAACAGGGGCGCCTCGGCGACGGGCCCGCTCCATGGCCCCAGACCAGCGGCGCGCTGCGCGTACGTCCACCGCACCCGCGCCCGTTGCACCTCGCGGGAGAAGCGGGTGGGGTCGGTGAGCAGGGCGCTGTCCTGACCGGGGTGCTGGCGGTACCCGACGCACACTCCGGGCAGCGAGACCACGTCTCCCAGGAGCGGCGCGGCGGCCAGGCACACCGAGTCGAGGAAGTCACCCGCGTCCGGCCCTGCGGGCAAGATGCGCTCCAGGTACCAGCGGGCGTAGGCGTTGCCCGATCCGGGTGGGGTGGGGTAGGCGGAGGTCTGGAGCACCCAGCGGCGCACCTGCTCGGGTGTGGGCGGGGCCGGCGCATAGCTGGGGAAGGGCTCCCCGAGTGGGCGGCCGGCGGGGTCGACGCGCTGCATCTGCAGCTGGACCTTGCTGGTCCGCGGACCCATGGCCTCAGCGATGCGGCGGGCCGCCTCGGGCGGGAGCACGTCGTCGGCGTCCAGGAAGATCACGACGTCGCCGGTGGACTTGAGGAAACCCGCGTTCGCGGCCTCGCGCTGCTGGCCGTGCTCGAGGTGCAGGGCCGTCACGCGGCCCGAGTAGCGGGAGACGACGTCCCGGGAGTCGTCGGTCGAGCCGTTGTCGACGACGACGACCTCCACGTCCGGCCACTCCAGCGCCAAGGCGCTGTCGATGGCCTCCGCGAGGAAGTGCGCGTAGTTGTAGTTGGCGATGACCACGCTGAGCCGCACAGAGCACACCCAAGCAAGGTCGTGTTCCGCCGATGACCGGGGCAGGGCTGAACGGGCAGCTGATCGGGTGTCGATGTCCCCGGACAGGGGACAGCGTTCCGTGCGGAGTGCCCCGCGCGCCGTTCAGCGCGAATAGCGCAGGCGCAACAGCCGCGGCACGGCGGTAGAGGGTGCCAGCAGCACCGCGAGGGTCCACCCGGCGATCAGCAGGCGAACTTTCACCGGCTCCGGGCCGGGCCAGGTGGGCGAGCGGAACGCGTCGAGGACACGCCGGGAGGTGCCGTCACCCGGGAGCGGGCTGGGCGCGGAAGCGACCCGTGAGGCGGCTGCGCGGAACTGCAGCAGCTCGCGGCTGCGGAACAGCGGAGTGTCATCGAGGGCGGCACCGCTCGCCGCGAGCGCGAAGCGCCAGCGCGCCCGGGCGCGGCCCACCTCGCGGGCGAAGCGGGAGAGGTCACCCAGCAGGGAGGAGTCCTGGGCGGAGTGCTGGCGATACCCGACCAGCACGCCGGGCAGCGACACCACGTCACCGAGCAGCGGGGCCGCGGCCAGGCAGGCGGAGTCCGCTGCGGCGCCCACCTCGGGACCGACGGGGAAGATCCGCTCGAGGAACCAGCGGGCGTACGCGTTGCCCGAGCCTGGCGGGGTGGGGTAGGCGGTCGTCGTCGTCGCCCAGTGGCGCACCTGCGCGGGCGTCGGCGGCGGCGCGAAATCAGGGAAGGGCTCCCCCACGGGCTGACCGTCCTCGGTGATGCGCTGCATCTGCAGCTGCACCTTGGAGGTCCTGGGCGTCATGACGGCGTCGACGCGGCGGGCGACCGCGGGTGGGAGCACGTCGTCGGCGTCGAGGAAGACCACCACGTCACCGCTGCTTGCGGCGAAGCCGTGGTTGCACGCGGCGCGCTGGCCGCCGTTCTCGGTGAAGATCGCCGTGACGGTGGAGCCGTAACCCTTGATGACCTCGACGGAGTCGTCCGTGGAGCCATCGTCGACGACGACGACCTCCACGTCCGGCCAGTCGATCGCCAGGGCGCTGTCGATCGCCGCAGACAGGAAGCGCGCGTAGTTGTAGTTGGCGATGACCACGCTGAGGCGGTGCACGCTCACCTCTCGGCGGGGATCTCGAGTGCCCTCTCCGGGGTAAACCGGCCACGTGCCACGTCTCCGAAGGCGCGGAGGTTGCCGACCAGGCGCCGGCGCCGCCAGGAGCGCTCGGGATGGGCGATGGAGAAGACGGCGTTCTTGACCACGCGTCGGCCCATCTCGTCGGCTAGGAGCCACAGCGGGAACGACCCGACGTGGTGGAGGTAGGCAGGGTTCATGACCTGGAAGTACCCGAGGCGCTCGTGCGCGGTGCGTCCACCGGAGCGGACGCCTCGGTGGACGATGACGCAGTCGTCGACCTTGGCGAGCACACCGTGACGCATCATGCGGCGGGCGTAGTCGTGGTCTTCGAGCCAGCCGTACAGGGGCAGGCGATCATCGAATCGCTCCCCCGCAGCGCGGGTCACCGCGAAGTTGCAGCCGTACAGGGTGCGGCTGCGCCGCCACGCCTTCGTGAGGGGCTCGCGGGAGGACGCCTCGAGGGCCCTCGATGCCTCCTCCAGGGAGATCTCCTGCTGAGACGTCCCCACAGCTCCGTCGAGCAGCACCCGCCCGGTCAGGGCGACCACCTCCGGGTGGGTCTTGAAGAAGTTCATCGCGCGCTCGATGAAGTCGGGGCGGACCACGGCGTCGTCGTCGAAGAAGAAGACGTGCGTGGCATCGGGCACCGCATCCATCCCGGCGTTGCGCTGCGACGTCAGGCCGCGCGCGTGCACGAGCAGCACGCCCTCGGGCAGCGGCTCGTCGGGGAGGCTCTTGGCGTCCGGCACCGACACCACGGTGGTCAGGTCGGTGTAGGTCTGGCGCCTGAGATCGGCCAGCACCTCGGCCAGGAGGGCGGGACGCCCCGCGCTGGCTAGGACGACGGCGACCCGCGGGGCCGACGTCGGAGTGCTGGAGACGCTGGAGGTCGTCACGGAGGCTCTCCCGTCGGCGGCTGCGCGGCGCTTGGACTGTAGCGGCCCGAGGCCACCTGCGGAGCAGGGGAATCTGACCCGCGGGTCAGCCGCAGCGGGCACCGACGTGGCACGGTCCGGCGCATGGTCGTGCAGAAAACCCGTCTGACATGGGCTGACGTGGCGCGGGGCGCCGCCATGGTGCTCGTCGTGTTCGCGCACGCGCTCCAGCTCATGGACGCCTACGGATGGCGCACCGGCGCCCTCGACACGGTGAACCTTTACCTGACCGTGCTCCGGATGCCGCTGTTCTTCCTCGTCTCGGGGATCTTCGCCGCCACCGCCATCCAGCGGACGTGGCGCGGGCTGTTCGCCTCTCGCCTGGCCCTGCTCATCTACCTGTACCTGCTCTGGAGCGTGGTGCGGGCGCTGTGGTTCTCCGTGGTGCCCTGGCCCCTGAACGAGACCCCGCCGTGGGTGGCGCTGCTCATCGCGCCGGTGTGGCCCACCGCGGGCCTGTGGTTCCTCTACGCCCTCGTGCTCTACCTGCTGCTCGCCAAGGCGACAGCGACGTGGCCCACCTGGGCGCCGCTCGCGCTCACCGGTGCCCTGTCCGTCGCGGCTGCATACGACGTCGTGCCCACGGGGGGCAACGGCGTGTGGCGCTCGGTGGCCATGTACGCCTTCTTCTTCCTCCTGGGGGCGCGGCTGTCGCAGGTGTGGACGTCACTAGCCGCCCGCGCGACGCTGATGAAGGCTGTGGGCGCGGCCCTCGTGGTGCCCCTGAGCGTGGTCGCGTTCACGCTGCTGCCCGTTCCGTTGCGGGGCATCGGGCGCACGAGCCTGTCCCTGCTGTGCGTGATCGCCTGCCTGATCGTCGCCGCTGTCGTCGCCCGATGGACTCCTCTGGCCCGGCCCCTGCGGTACGTGGGTGAGCGCACCATCGCCGTGTACGTCGTGCACCCGCTGCTGCTGGCCGCGCTCGTGCCGGCGTTGCCCGTCGGGTCCACACCGGCTGTGGTCGCCGTCGTCGTCCTCACCGCCGTCGCGGTCGTGGTCCCCCTGCTGCTGCGGCGAGTGCTCGTCAGGGCCAGCGGGTTCTTCGACCTGCCTGCTCCTCTCGTCCGCCGGCTCGCGCCGTACGCGGAGCGGGCGCCTCGCCCGAGATCTCCCCTGCCCGCCGACTGACTCGCCCGCGTGATCCCTGGTCCCCACAAGCCGGGATGGCACGATCACGCGGATGCGAGCACCGCGGCAAGCCTCCGCCCCCCTCGGGGCCCTCGTGCTCGCCGCGGCGATCGTCCTCGGTGCGCTCGTGCTGTCTCTCGCGCCGCTGGTCGGCTGGGAGCGTCAGCAGGTCATCGCCCCGGCGCTGCCTGCCCGGAGCGCCCTCACCGCGGCAGCCTCCGTCGCCCTGGTGCTCGCGCTCGTCGCGCTCGCCGTGCGGCGTACCCGGGCGGCGGCCCTGCCGCTGGTGGTGGCGCTCGCACTGGCCGTGGGCCTCCACGCGCCCGTGCTGGTCTCCCACGGCCTGAGCACCGACCCGGTGGCGGCCCCCGGCCCCGGTCAGCTGCGGGTGCTGTCCTGGAACACCAACGGCGCCCTGGTCACGCCCGACGTCATCGCACGCCTCGCGGCCGACCAGGACGCTGACGTCGTCGTGCTCCCCCAGCGGGCGCTGAAGGATCCGAAGGACCGGTACCGGACAGCCTTCGCCGACGCCGGGCACCCCATGGAGCGAGCGAGCACTCCCGGCTACCGCATCCAGACCGCCGTCTGGCTCACCCCCGACCTGGCCCCGCTGTACCGCTACCGCTCCGGACCCGACCCCTGGAAGTCCGTTGCCCTCCTGCCCGCCGACCCCGACGCGCAGGTCGACGGAGCCCCGCTTCCGACCATCGTCGCCCTGCATGCACCCTGGCCCGTCGGCCCGACCCTCAGCGGCTGGAAGCGCGACATCGCCTGGGTGACCGAGCTGTGCTCGACCGAGGTTCCCGTGGTGGTGGCCGGCGACTTCAACGCCAGCATCGACGTCTTCGGCGGGCCGTCGCTCGGCCGCTGCGTCGACGCCGCGCACCAGCGCGACGGCGCGGCTGTCGGATCCTGGCCGACGTGGGCGCCACCGGTGCTGTCGATGCCCATCGACCACGTGCTCTCCACGCCGGAGGCAGGACGCGTGGTGAGCTTCTCCGTCCTCAGGAGCGAGGACGACTCCGGCACCCGGCACCGGCCCGTGATGGCCGTGGTGCAGCGGGGCCGCTGACCGTTGGCTCAGCACGCATGCGAGAGCAGCACGCCGGTCAGAGCAGGTCGAGGCGGCGCGCCAGGGCCGCCAGCTCCAACCGCGTGCCGGTGGGGACCCCGGCCGGGCGGGCCTTCTCCCGTAGCCGCTTGAGGTAGGTCTTGACGGTCTCCACCCCCACGTCCATGCGGCGGGCCACCGACTTGGCGGCCATCCCCGTGGCGTAGAGGCGCAGCACCTCCAGCTCGCGGGGCGTGAAGAGGGCGCGTAGGCGTTCCAGCTCCTCCAACCGCACCGCGAGGCTGCTGGCGACGGTCCGCTGACCCGCGGTGGCACGGCGGACCACCTCCACGAGCTCGGCCACCGTGCCCGTCGAGAGCGCGACGCCGCGCGCGCCGGCAGCCAGGGCCGCTGCTGCGCGGGCGGGGTGGTCGGCGTCGTCGACGACGACGACGACGGCCCGTCCCCGCTGCACGGCGGCCTCCACGAGCTCCAGCGCCTGGGGCACCGCCCCGACCACGAGCACGCCGGCGGCCTCGGGAACGCCGGCCAGCGCGGTCTGCAGGCCGAGCGCTACGAGGGGCCTGGCATCGAGCACGGTGGCGAGGGCGGACGAGCGCCCGTCGACGGGTACGGGCAGGCGCGTGTCATCACGCGGGTGGGGCACGGGTCGGGTCCTCCTCGCCGCGCTGGTGTCTCCGCGCGGACACCCTGTCCCCACATCTGGGGCGCTGACGGCGCTCACGTTGCGTGGCCAGGGCTCTGACCTGGAACGTAAACATCCCAACAATTGATGTGCTCGCCAGAGGCACCACTCGGAATCAACTGATCAATGGAGGCCCGCGTGGTCGGACGCCCGGAGCGTGAGCTCCTCGACGACGGCTCCGCACTGGTGGCCCTTGCCCTGGCTCTGCGCGAGCTGCGGCGCACCGCCGGGAGCCCCAGCTACCGCGAGATGGGGCAGCGCGTCCACCGGTCCCCCACCACGCTGTCGGAAGCCGCCGGCGGCGAGCGGCAGCCGACGTGGGACACCGTCCACGCCTATGTCACGGCGTGCGGGGGCTCCCCTGACGACTGGCGGGAGCGGTGGGAGGCCGCCGCACGGCGCGCAGCGCCTGCTCCGGCCGCCACAGTGTCGCCTCCCGCACCTGCTCCGGAGCCCGCGTCGGCGCCCGTGGACGACCGCGGCGCGGCAATTGCGGAGCGGCGCCCCAGGGCCCCGCGCTGGTGGTGGGTGCTGGTGGTGGTCGCCGCCGCGTTCCTGGGGCTCGGCCTCGGCGTGGGTCTCGCCCTCGGCGGGGCGCTGGCCAGGTCGGGGCGCGCCCGCTAGGGCGCCCCGCGATCCAGGAGGTCGAGGCGGCGCGCGAGGGCCTCCAGCTCCAGCCGGGTCTCGGTGGGGACGCCCGCGGCGCGGGCCTTTTCCCGGAGCCTCTTGACGTAGGTCTTCACCGTCTCGAGGCCCACGTCCATCCGCCGCGCCACCGACTTGGCCGGCATGCCCGTGGCGTACCACCGCAGCGCCTCCAGCTCCCGAGCACTGAAGCAGGCGCGCAGCTCCCGCAGCTCCCGCACCCGCTCGGCGGTCGAGGCAGCGACGGTCAGACGGCCGCGTGTGGCGCCTAGCACCACGCGGACCAGCTCGGGCACGCCTTCGCTGGTCAGAGCCACCCCGCGAGCGCCGGCCTCGACGGCGGCGACGGCAGCGCCCGGCCCGTCGGCGTCGTCGAGGACCACCACCACGGTGAGACCGCGCTCGGCCGCGACGCGGACCGCCTCAAGGGCCCCCGACACGTGACCCACCACCACGACGCCGGCTGCCTCGGGCACGCTCGCGAGGCTGACCTGCAGGCCGAGGGCCACGACGGGGCGGGCGTCGAGGACCGTGGCGAGCACGGGCGGCGGCACTGGCGAGGCGCCGACCACGGCCCGTGGTGATGGCAGTGGTGATGATGGTGATGCTGTGCGCTCCTCGAGCGCGATAGCTCCCTCGGCCCGTCGTTGCAGCACGGACGTGTCGTCGATGCCCTCCACGAAGCCCCCCTCAGCGCAGTGGTGGTCGACTGATCCGCAGAGAGTCGCACCGGCGCGGCCCGCGGGCCAGCCCGGGCGGCTCCGCCGGCGTGGGAGTGAGGCAGGTCACTCGACGGCAGCCCGCAGGAGTGCCGTGGCGGTCCGGGTGAACGCCAGCTCGCCGTCGCGGGCGCCGTCGTCGCCGGTGGCCACCGTGCGGGACAGCTCGCCCTGGAAGATCGCCAGGCTGGTGCGGGCGTACGTCTCACGTGAGACACCGGTGCGGAACCTCCACCCGGCGGCCTCGATGACGGCCTCACCGTGCGCGAGCGCTGCCGCGTCGGCGACGGCGAAGTGCTCGGCAAGGACATCGACGATGCCCGAGCGGGTCGCCATCGTCGTGAGCAGCAGACGCATCCGGAAGCGCGCGGTGACGTCGGGATGGCTCCATCCCTCCCGGATCTCCCTCGTCACCCGCGCGATCCGCTCCTGCACGGTCTCCGAGCGCGGCGGGTCGAGCTCCACCGGCACCAGGTCGGACCGTGCCACGCACCAGCGGACCAGGTCGTCGATGTAGTGCTCGTGCAGGGCCCACCGGTCCCGCATCTGCGCGGCGGTCGCGCGATGGCCGGCGGCGCGGGCCTCGGCGACCACCCGCGCCGTGGAGATCGAGGCGAAGAAACGCGGCTCGGTGGCGGACTCTGCCAGCCCGAACTCCTCGGCGAGCACTGCCAGGCCGCCGCGGAGCAGCTGGAGGGTGATGCCGTCGTCCACGAGGCGGCGCTGGGCGGCCGCGGTGGTGCGCGTGCCAGTCTCGGGGTCCATGAGGTGCGGCAGCACCTCAGCGAGCGAGGTCCGCGGAGGGATGGCCGCCACGGGATTGCCGTGCTCAGGCACGGCGTCGACAGGCACAGCGTCGGCGAACGGGCCGGAGAGGGGTTCGGTCCACGCCCGCACGAGCGCGGTGAACCCGAACGCGAAGTCGCCGGAGGCGGTCGCGCGGGCCGCCTCGTTGCTTTCGAAGGACATGAACCGCAAGAGGACGCCCTCGCTGAGGCTGTGGACGCCGCGTGCCAGCTGATCGGTGGAGACGTCATCGCGCAGGCGCAGCCCGAGTCGCCGCAGGGTCGGCAGGAGCAGCGCCAGCCAGGCGGCGTCGTAGAAGGCCACGTTGAACCGGCGCAGCTCGCGCAGCCACGGCCGGGAGGCGGCCAGCGCCGAGGCGAGCAGCTCCACCCGGGAGGTCACGGGGATCCGCGCCGGGTAGAGGTTCATGACGCCGAGACGCTCCCCGATCTGCTCCAGGGTCGTCCCCGGGGGGAGGCGCGCCGCGAACAGCGGCGCGCTGGAGACCATGTCGCCGTTGTGGTGCTCCGCCCACAGGGCGTACCGGATGAGATCTTCGGCGTAGTGGTCCTGGCGGGGCCACCGGTCGCGCAGGTGGGCGGCCGTGACCCGCAGCGGACCGATGCGCGTCGCGGCGGCGGTGACGCGCGCCGCGGAGAGCGCGCCGAAGAACACCGGAGGTGTCGCCGAGGGGGCCGCCGTCGGCGGCTGGGGTTCGAGCTCGGCGAGCAGCAGGCGCATGCCCGCGTCGAGGAAGGCCGCGGTCATGGGGTGGTGGACGAGGCGCTCGCGCGCCGCGGGGGTCCGCCGCGTGGACGACCCCGGATGTCTCAGGCGTCGCGGCATCCTTTCATCGTGTGCAGGGGTGATCAGCCCGGCGTAGTCCTCATTCGGTGGTCATCGCAGGGGGTCTTTCGGCCTATCGACGGCTGTCGAAGGTCACCCGGACGACTCCCGCAGCGCCCTCAGCCGGAGGCGGCCCGCCCTCGGGGAGCCACTGCGCCGTCGTCGTCGTCCAGGTCCGCCCCTGCCAGCTGACCTCTCGCACACCCAACCCGGCATGCCCTTCCACCAGCGCGTTCGCCACCGCCCAGCCCAGCTGGACCTGCGACGCGTCGGGGGGCTCGCCGTCCGCGGTGACGGCGATCTCGCACGTGTGACCACCGCCGTGCGCGCACGCCGAGACCGGCGTACGAGTGCCGAACGTGGCGTCTGCCCAACGGCGGGCGAACTCCGCGTTGGGCGCCACGCCATCTGCGCCGATCGGCCACGCGGGCAGCGGCTCGGAGGGCACCGAGCCCGCCACGACGAGACCCGGTGTGGTGGGCACGGTGAAGCGGGAGACCATCGCGGTGATCGATTCGACGTAGCCGTGGGTCTCGCCGCGGGAGAACGAGGGCGGGGGCACCCCGCGGTAGCGCTGCACCGCGCCCGGCCCGGCGTTGTACGCGGCGAGCATGAGGGAGATCGGGTCTCCCTCGTACCCGCGGCCGGTGACCTGCTCGAGCAGGTAGCAGTCGTAGGAGGCAGCGGAGGCGAGGGAGTCTGCCGGGTCGAAGATGTCCGCGCCGCCCCCGTTGGCGTCCACCGCGTGCTCGGCCCACGTGCCGGGCATGAACTGCCCCAGACCTCGGGCTCCGGCGTGGCTCACCGCGTCGGGCCGCCACCCCGACTCCTGCGTGATCTGCGCCGCGAGCACGGGCGCGGGCAGCTGCGGGCACAGCGTGAGGGCGTAGTCGAAGGCCTCCCGGTAGCGGTCCGGCACCGCGCCGTCGGAGACCGCCACGGACGACGACGTCGGCGCGGTCCACCGCTCGCCCTGGCGGCCCGCCGTCACCGCGACCACGACGACGGTCGCGACGAGCACCACGGCCACCACCGCCACGGCGCCCAGGACAGCAGCGACGGCGCCCGCGAACCACCACAGCGCCCGACGGCTCAGCACCTCACGCCCAGCACGTCAGGTCAGGCGCTGGGCGGTGTCGGTGAGGCGCCGCTCGGCGCCGTGCAGCACGTGCTGCACCGCACGGGCCGGCTCTCCGGGCACCTTCCACAATGCCTGGTGGGCGCCGAGCCGCTGCAGCGCGGACACCTCGACGTCGGAGAACCCGAGCTGCTCACCGAGAACACGGGCGTTGACGGGCTCCTGCCGGAAGGAGACGACGACGTCGGCGTCGTGCACGAACGCCCGCCCCGGCCCCTGCGCCCCCAGCACGTCGGTGAGGTGCTGGGTGGCCCCGAGGAACTCCACGCCGAGCGTGCGGGCCTTCTTCACCACCTCCTGCACCACCGCGCCGAGCTCGGGCACCCGGACGGCGTTCCACAGCTCGTCGACCACCACCACGCCCCACCCCCGACCGGCCGCCGTCCACGCGCTGAGGACGAGGGCGGAGGAGGCCGCCATGAGGACGGGGACGACGTCGGGGTGGGAGCCCTGCACGCCGGAGAGGTCCCAGACCACGACGTCGGCGTCGAGGTCGAGCTCGGGCGACGTCGGGCCGTCGACGAAGCCGGCGAGGTCTCCGCGGACGAGCCTGTCGAGGAGGAGGCCGAGGTCGCGGCCCCACGCGTGCAGGTCGCCCTCGGTGATCGTGGCCGACCGCCCCGCCACGGCCGTCCCCTCGAACGGCTGGGCAGGGTCAGCGGGGGCGCTGAGCAGCAGCGCCCGCAGGTCGACGACGGTCGGCTGGCCGCCCTCGGGTGGCTGCCCCGACTGCAGCCGCTCGAGCTGGACCCGCAGCGCGAACCCCTCCTGCGGGGTGAGGCGTCGCCCGGCGAGGAACTGCAGCACCGATCTCACGAGGCCCTCGCGCCCGGCGGGGTCGCCGCCGTGCAGGCGCTCGTCGAGGAGGTTGAGGCGCAGTGGACCTCCGGGGGTGAACCGGTGCACCGCGCCACCGGCCTCACGTCCGAAGGCGCAGAACTCCCCCTCGGTGACGGCTGGGGTTCCCGGAGCGGCGGGGACGGTCACGGCGCGCGTGTCGTAGACCCAGGCGCGGAACCCGTGCTCGGCGACCGCGCGCACGAGGTAGCTCTTGAGCAGCGCGCTCTTTCCCGCGAACTTCGAGCCCATGACTAGCGTCGACGAGCCCGACCTGCCCTGGTCGAACCACGCCCGTCCGCTGTGCCGGACCGGCTCGCCCGTGACGGCGTCGTGCCCGACGGGCACACCCCGCGGGGAGTCCCACGCCCGAGCATGGGCGTACGGGAACAGCGGTTTGAGGGCGTAGAGGTCGCTGCGGATCGGCGGCACCGCGTCGCGGGAGTACCCGACGAGCCCGCCGACGCGCCGGCTCCGTGGGTGCTCTTCGGCCGCCGGCCGCAGCGAGGCACCTCCCTCCGCCGACGTGGTGGGCAGCGGGGCGCGGGGTGGCACGCCGTCGGCGGGTTCGCGACGCCGGAAGGCCGCGGCCGCCAGCGCGCTGGCCAGGCTGTCCCAGGCGGCGTCGAGTGCCCGCGCGGCTCTCGTCACGGAGCCCGGACGACGACGGGCGTGTCGCGCGACCTCGCCGCGCGCGGGCGGCGCGTTCGTCGCCACCGCCGTCGCCGCCGTTCCCGCCGTCCCCCGCAGCAGCTCCTCCCAGGTCGGTTCGGGGGGAGCTGTGGTCTGTTGGCCCCTTGGGCGTGACGGGGCGGTCACTCCCAAGGGGCCAACGCGGCACAGCTCCCCATCAGCGGCCACGTCAGAGGACACGGGCGAGCCCCCGACCGAGCAGCGTGCCGGCGACCACCGCCTGGTCCTGCCGCAGCGCCGCGACGGGCGCCACGTGCACGCCGCAGGCGCGGGCGGCCGCGACGAGGGCGTCGCCGTCGTCGTCGAGGTCCTCCAGGGACGCGGCGTTGAGCACGAAGAACGCCGCGCCGTAGCCGCCGTGCCAGCCGCCGCCGGCGGCGGAGACGTTGAGGCGGCGCTCGTCGGCGGGGCGGTCGAGGGTGGCGTGCAGGTGGGCGGTGGACTCACGGACCTGACGGCGCAGCTCCTCGCCCTGGTCGTGGCGGCGGGCCTCGGCGAGGGTGGAGACCCGGTCGCGCAGGTCGACGACGACGGCGACGACGTGCTCCAGCGTCCGCCCGCGCACAGCGCCGCCGAGGGTGTGCAGCGGCAGAAGGTCGAGGGAGGACTTGGCCTCGTCGGTGAAGCCGACCACCTCATAGCCCCGCAGGAAGCTGTCGCCGTGGCGGCCGTGGACGCCGACGTGGGTGGGCCGCACGTCCAGGGAGGGGACGAAGCGGGAGGGGTCGGTGGGCGTGGGGTCCCACAGCGGGACGGACCTGTCGAGCAGCCCGCGGTTGACCGCTGCCAGCTGCTGGGCGTCGAGGGGGCGCCGGACGGTGACGGATGCGGCCTCCAGCAGCGGCACCGCGGCGCGCAGGCGCCCGGCGACCACGCGGGCCGCCACCAGGTGCGGGTCGGACTCCCCGCGGGTGCGGGCGGAGCGGACGGCGGCGCGCAGCTGCGGGGAGGACGTGGCCCACAGGGTGAGGAAGTGCTCGTAGCGGGGGCGGGAGGCGGCGTCCTCGCGGGCGGCACCGGCGACCGCGCGGAAAGTCTCGGGGACCGGACGGGGCGCTGTTGGAGACGTGGCCTCGGCTGGGCTCGGGCCGCGGGGGGCCGCGCTGGCGGCGGCGTCGCTGTAGGAGCACACCGAGTACATCGCGACCCTGTCGAAGGAGTCCGCGAGCTGCCCCAGCGCCCGGGCGAGCTCGCCGCGGAGCCTGTCGTGGCGCAGGACGTCGGGCAGGCCACCCCACGCGGCGTCGACCTGCACCGTCACGCCGTAGTGGCCGCCGTCCTGGAGGTAGACGCAGACACGCGTGCCCGTGTCGCGGGCCTCGTCGTCGCCGTCGCCGTCGAAGGGGACGTCGCGCCACGTGATCGACCCGAAGGCCGCGGGCAACCGTCCGGGGGCGTGCCGACCCGCTTCGAAGCCGGCGAAGCCGCTGGCGGAGGCGTAGCGCAACTCGCCCGCACGCGCCAGGCCGCTCCAGCGGGTGACGTCGAGCAGGCGGAGGTAGAGGGGTCGCACACCGAACGGCCCGGCGAACAGCGCCACGCCCGCCACCGCGAGCAGCAGGCCGGTGAGCATCAGCTCGGGGCTGCGGGCCAGCACGCCCAACGGCACGCTGACCACGAAGACCCCGGCGAAGAACCACGGCAGCAACGCCTCCGGGGCTGTCCGGCCGCGGGCGAACGCACCGTAGGTGACGGTGCGCTCGCCGATGACGTGCTCGTCCGCTGCTCGCCGGTCGAGTGTTCGCTGATCAGGTGCCCCGGTCACGGTTGCTCCTCCCCCTCGTCGTCCGCTGTGCCGTGGTCCTGCCGCGGGCGGGTGTGGCGGCGGCGGAGCCCGCGCCGCCGAGGCGGCGGCCGCGGCGCTCACGGGCGCGGTCTCCGTGGGTCCGGTCCGGCGGAGTGCGCTCTGGCGGGGTGCGCCCGTCGGGATCCGCACCGGCGTCGTTGCCGCCGGGCGCACGCCCCACCCAGTAGAGGGGGTTGACGGGCGTGCGGCGCGCGGCGCGCTCCTCCCGGCCGCGCTCGCGGGCGTCGCGGCGCTGGTCCCAACGGTCTCCCACGAGGGCACCGAGGCGGGTGCCGTCCAGGCGGGAGGCGCGCTCGCGACGCTCGGCACGGGAGGGGCGCAGCCGCAGCAGCCCACCACTGCGGCGGCGACGCGAGCGGGCCCCGGCGTACGCGGCGCTGCCGGCCGCGGTGCCGAACAGCAGCGACAGCAGCGAGCCGCCGATGAGCGCGAAGAGCACCACCCCGATGAGGTAGAGCAGTGTGACGAAGCCGCCGCCGAGGGTGGAGAAGTCCAGGAAGGACACCCCGATGACGAGCAGGTCCACGAACTGCAGCGGGAAGAGCAGCGTCCCGGCGAGCACGCGGACGTACGAGCGCAGCGCCTGACCGCCGTCGCCGGCGATGGCGGGCAGCAACCCGAACTGCCCGAAGACGGGGACGGCGTACACGGCGATCTGCCGCATGACGAACGCGAAGAGCACCACGAGCAGCAGCGGGAAGAGGAACGCCGCCAGGAGCAGCGCGGCGAGCAGGGCGCCCGGGGACTCACCGAGCAGCAGACCCGCGGACAGCTGCGCCGACAGCTCGGTGACGCGCGCCGCGAAGACCCCCGCGAAGGCACCGGTCACGGCGAGCACGCCCGCGTCGACGAGGAGCACGAAGAACGGCACCGAGAACGCCGCGGGCAGCCCGACCGTGAGCAGCGCGAACGAGCGCCCCGCCGACTTCACGCCCTCGACGGCCCCCTCGACCACCATCGAGACGAGCCACTGCACGAGCGCGACCACGAGCGCGACCACGCTGAGCAGCGCCCAGTGCCACAGGTAGACCTGCCAGTAGTTCCCGCGCAGCGGGTTGAACGCGGCGTAGGTGGTCACCGCGGTGACCGTGTCGGTGAACAGCCAGCTCACGGACTCGGTGAGGGTGGTCGCCAGGCAGTCGTCGGCGGCAGAGGGCGAGGTGAGCCAGCCGAGCAGCCCGCTGGGGCAGGCGCTCGCCGTCGTCGTCGAGCCCTCGGGAGCGGATGGTGCCGGGGCGGGTGTTGACGGGGCGGGTGTTGACGGGGCGGGCACCGGGATGGAGTCACCGGGGTTCGCGGGCAGCTGCTGCCCGGCCGAGGGGCTCGGCTGCGGCAGTGCTGGGGCGGGCAGCGACGAGGCGGCCAGGGCCGCGCCCGTGGGCACCACGACGAGCAGGACCGCGAGGAGCAGCGACGACAGCCCGCTCGCGGCGCTACTCCGGCTGGTCGGGCTGGCAGTCCTGGCAGGGCTGCTGGGGCCGGCGCTCATGAGAGCAGGTCGAACCAGCCGAGGGTGAAGGTCGAGAAGGTGCCGACGATGAGGATGACGAGCGCGCAGCCGACGGCCGAGAGCAGGTGCCCGGTGGCGCGGCCGCCCTTGCGCAGGCTGCCGACCGCCGCGACGAGCGAGACCGCGAGTCCGAGGACGGCGGCCACGAGCACGAGGAACAGGACGACGCCGAGCAGCCGGCCGGCGGGCCCGGCGAAGCCGCTGAACGGGCCGGGCGTCGGGGAGGCCTCGGAGAGCATCCGCTGGAGGAACTCCCGGGTGCCGCCGTAGTCGGTGTCGTCCGTCGGTGAAGACCCCGGGCTGGGGCTGGGCGAGGGCGTCGCCGCCGTCATCACCCAACCCATGAGTCCCATGAGTCCCATTTGTACCACCCATGGGAGGGACACGCCCTACTCCGCGGTGCCTACTCCGCGATGGCGACTTCCGCTCCGAGGCGCGCCCCGCGCAACAGCTCCAGCCGGTCGCCCGACCAGAAGGTTCCGGGGTCGTAGGAGTTCACCGGCCGGCGGGCCGGCAGCAGCCCCATCGCCTGGTAGGCGCTCGCGACCACCTCGGCGCAGTAGGCGGTCTGTGCACTGGCCCGCACGCGGGCGCGGCCGCGCAGCCACCGGCTGGCGAGGTTCGCCGTCGCTGGGAACGGTGTCCCGTCCATCCGCGCGATCTCCTGGAGCAGCGCGTCCTCGGCGAACCGTCCGAGCCCTCCGGGCACCTCCAGCTGGCGCAGCCAGGCGCGCTGGGCGTAGCGGCCACGCCACTGGTCGACGGCCTGCCGCAGGTCGTGCAGCTGGACCCCGCGGTGCTGGGTGCCGGTCCAGACGTCCACGAGGCCACGGCCGAGCTCGGCATGCCACATGAGGGGCGGCAAGTCGTCGATCACCACGGCCATGCCCACGTGGTTGACGGGCGCGTTGGTGAGGGCGCGGATGGCGTGGTCGGCGGGGCTGCGGCCACGGAACAGCCACAGGTCTCCGGTGCGGGTCAGGTCGACCGCCTCGTCGAGGGACAGGCCGTGCGATTGCGGTGCCACGGCATGATCCTGCCGTGGCACCGCACGCAGCTGACCCCTCACGAGGACGAGCAGGACGACGAGCCGACCGCACGTCGCGGCGCGCGTCGCTGTGGAAGGCGCTGGGGCTGGCCGGGATCGCCTCCGTGGTGGCCACCGGCGCCGTGGTGGCGCGTGACGCCCGCCGCCGCCAGCAGCTCACGCCCGACCAGGTACGGGGTCGCCTGCAGGAGCGCTATGCCGCGCTCGAGGCGGAGCGCACCCCGGACAGCGGTGGGGCATGACCGGCGAGGCGACACCCTCGCGCCGTGCGGTCGTGACGTCGGCGGTGCGCGCCGCCGCCGCTCTCCCCGTGATCCTCGGTACGGCGGCCTGCTCCGAGCCCGCCGACACGAGCAGCACCACGCCGAGCGCGCCCTCCACCAGCACCGGCAGCTCAACCAGCACCGGCAGCGCAACCAGCAGCGGCAGCGCAACCAGCAGCGCCACGGGCACGGGCTCCCCGTCCCGGACGGCCGCCCCGTTGCCCCCAGCCGGTGAGCTGGTGTGGTCGGACGACTTCGACGGCCCGGCCGGCACCCTCCCGAACCGCGCCGACTGGGCCTACGACCTGGGCGGCGGCGGATGGGGCAACGCCGAGCTGCAGACCTACACCGACGACCCGGCCAACGCCTCCCTCGACGGGAAGGGGCACCTCGCGATCACCGCCCGGTTGGTGTCGGGGACGGCGGGGGCCGCCGACCAGCGGTGGACCTCCGCCCGGCTCACGACCTTCGGGCTGCGCACGCTCACCGCGGGCCGCGTCGAAGTGCGGGCCCGCGTGGCGTCGGGTGCGGGCATCTGGCCGGCGGCGTGGACGCTCGGCCAGGACATCCAGACCGTCGGGTGGCCGGCGTGCGGCGAGATCGACGTCATCGAGGCAGTCAACGACGCCGGCGAGTGCCTGCAGACCGTCCACGGCCCGGACGCCGCGGGCCAGCGCTGGTACGAGACGATCACGACACCGCAGCCCGAGCCGCTCTCGGCCGACTTCCACACCTTCGCGGCGGACTGGAACGGCGACCGCGTGACGTTCGCCCTGGACGGCGCGATCACGGGCACCGTGGAGAAGTCGGCTCTCGCACCGGACCGTCGGTGGCCGTTCGACAGCCCCCAATACCTGCTGCTCAACGTGGCGGTCGGCGGGCAGCTGCCCGGCCCCACCGACGCCTCGACGCCTCCGGTGGCCACGATGCTCGTCGACTGGGTGCGCCTGTTCCGTCCTCGCTGAACGTCAGCGCCACCAACACAGTGATCAATCAATTACTCTGCGTGACAAGTCTCCCGACGTGACGCGGCGCGAAACCGGCAAACACCAAGAAGCACCCCCTCACTCCTTGCTCCGAGTAGCGATCTCTGCGTAGCGTGATCACACCGGCGCAGACGACCGGCGGCTCGAGGGGGAGCCGGGGCGGGCCGTGAGCCTGTGGCCCCACGCTCGACCCGAGAGGCCCCGGCTTGCCCACGGACACCGTCGCTGCTGCCCTACGACCGCGCCGACGCCGCACCGAACCTCTCTCTCCCACCCAGACCCTGCGGCAGCGCCCCTCCTCGATCGCCATGCGGCGTACGGACAGGATCGCGTGGGCGGTCTCGGTGACCCTGGGAGCCGGGCTCCTGGCGATCTTCGCGCACTTCTGGTTCTCCAGCGCCCGCGTGGTCGGCGGTACCTCCTCGTGGCTGGGCCTGGCGCTGTTCGCCGTCCTGAGTGCCGTGGTGTGGCACCGGATCGCCATGGATGTACTCGCCCACGTGCTCAGCTCCTCGATCAGCCGCGACGCTCCCCCGCCACCGCCCGAGCCGGGCCTGTCGGTGGCCTTCATCACCACGTACGTCCCCGGCAGCGAGCCCCTCGACATGCTCGAGCGGACCCTGCGGGCGATGCTCGCCGCCGACTACCCCCACGAGACGTGGGTGCTCGACGAAGGCGACGACCCCGCCGCCCAGGCCCTGTGCCTGCGCCTCGGCGTGCGTCACTTCTCCCGCAAGGGCGTCCCGGAGTGGAACACCCCCGAGGGCACGTTCGCCGCACGCACCAAGGGCGGCAACCACAACGCCTGGTACGTCGCCCACGGCCACACCTACGACGTCGTCGCTCAGATCGACACCGACTTCGTGGTCCGCCGCGACTTCCTCACCGCCACCCTCGGGCACTTCCGCGACCCCGAGGTGGCCTGGGTGGTGACACCTCAGATCTACGGCAACGACGACGTGCACCTCGTGGCCGCGGGCGCCGGGCAGCAGCAGTTCTCCTTCTACGGGCCGGTGCTGCGCGGCCTGTCGGGCCGTGGCTCGGCGCTGCTGCTGGGCGCCAACCACGTCATCCGGGTCTCGGCGCTGGAGTCCGTCGGTTGGTACGAAGGGCACCTCACCGAAGACCTCGCCACCGGCATCAAGCTGCACGCCTCCGGCTGGAAGAGCCGTTACGTACCCGAGCCGCTCGCCATCGGCGAGGGGCCGACCACCTGGCAGGCGTACTTCAAGCAGCAGTTCCGCTGGGCGTACGGCTGCTACGCCATCCTCTTCCGCACCACCCCACGCTTGCTGGGCCGCCTCGGCTGGGAGCGGGGCCTGCTGTACCTGTGGCTGCAGCTCAACTACTTCAGCGGCGTCGCCTTCGTCGTCGGTGGCGCGCTCATCGCGGCCTACTTCGTCACCGGGCGGGCGCCGGGCCAGCTGCCGCTGCTGCCCCTGGCCGCCGCCTACGCCCCGTACCTCGTGTGGCGCCAGCTGCACTGGTTCGGCATGCAGCGCTACAACGTCCGCCCCCGTGTGGAGCGCGGCTGGCTGTGGCCGGGACGCATCGTCGGCGTGGTGGTGCAGCCGCTGTACGCGGTGGCCATGATCGGTTCCCTCCTGGGCCGGCACCTGACCTTCCACGTGACGCCCAAGGGCGACCACACCGCCACCATCACGCCCGTCGGCGTCTACCGCACGCACCTCTACCTCGCCCTCGCCATGACCGCCGCGATGGCGATCGGGCTTCTCGAGGGCCATACCGCGTGGGCGATGCTCGCGTGGGGCGGGTTCACCACCCTGGCGATGCTGCTGATCCTCCTCGCCGAGGCTCCCGCGCGCACCCAGCTGGCGCTGCGCGTGGCTGGTCGGCACTGGGTGACCGCGCTGTACGCCACCGCCGTCGCCGTGCCCGCCCTCAGCCGCAGCCGCGCGCTCACCGGCACCGGCGGCGCGGCGGCCCGCGAGGCCGTGGTCATCGACCTGCGGGACCTGCGCGTCACGGTGGCGCCCGCCCTGCACAGCTCCGTGAGAGCCGTGCGGGAGCTCGCCGACGCAGAGCGGGTGCTGGAGCTGGAGCACCAGCACCGCGAGCGCCGGGCCGCCCGGCTCCTGGCGAGCTGACGTCAGCGGGCGTGGGCTCCCCGGGACACGGTCTCGGGGAGCCTGACGCTCTCGTGGCCGGCGCGCAGGTCGCCGGCGCGCAGGTCGGCAGCGCCGCGGGCCAGCAGTTCGTCGAGTGCGTGCAGGCCGTGCGGGTCCTGTCGGGGCACGCCGGCACCCCTCGTGACGGACTCCACGACGTCGCTCATGCGGCGGGCGAAGCTCACCCGTGAGAAGCCCTCGGCGTGCTGGCGGACACGGTGCGTGTCGAGATCAGCGGCGTCGAAACCGGCCAGTGCCTGTGCCCACGCCTCGACCTCGCCGGCGTTACCCACCTGATCCACCAGCACCCCGGACAGGCCCGGCACCACGGTGTCCAGTGCCCCACCCTCGCCTGCAGCGATGACCGGCGCGCCGCAGGCCATGGCCTCCACCGGCACGATCCCGAAGTCCTCCACGCCCGGCATGAGCAGCGCCCGGCAGCGGCGGAACAGGCCCCGCAGCTCGTCGTCGCCGATCCGGCCCAGGAAGGTCGTCCGGGGCCCGGCGAGGGCCTCCACGTCGCGGCGGGCCCGGCCCTCGCCGGCCACCACCAGGCGGACTCCCGCACGAGCCGCGGCGCGCACGGCCAGGTCGGGGCGCTTGTAGGGCACCAAACGGCCGGCCAGGAGGAAGAAGTCCTCCCGGGGCACCTTGGGGTCAGGGTTGAAGTAGTTCGTGTTCACCGGGGGCGCCACCACCTGCGCTTCCCGCCCCCACCAGGTGCGGATCCGGTCGGCCACGCACGTGGAGTTCGCCACCAGGGTGTGCACGCGCTGGGCCGCGTCGACGTCGTGCCGGCGGAACGCCGCCGAGAAGGCCGCCAGCCCCGCCGTCCCCAGCCTCGAGCCCAGCCCCGACCCCTCGGTGGCGCGCAACGCCGGGTCCCACACCCAGCGGGCGGGGGTGTGCACGTAGGCGACCACCGGAGCCTGGCTGGTCAGGGCGACCTGCGTGGCGAAGGCGTGGTGGGAGGCGATGACGACGTCGGACTCCGGCAGGTGCAGGCGGCGCATCGCGATCGGCAGCAGCGGCAGCAGGTGGGCGTAGCCGCTGCCGCGCAGCAGCCGCGACAGTGCGGTCGAGCGGACGCGGGGCGCGACGTCGTCCGCGACCACCCCGTCGCGCGCCACCGGTGCCAGCACCGGCGCCTCCGCCCAGTGCCGCGCCAGCGCCTCCACCACGGCCTCGGAGCCGCCGTGCTCGGTGAACCGCTCGTGGACGATCGTGACGCGCGGTCCGCTCATAGACACCTTCCGTGGGGCTCCGAGGACGGCGCCGCCCCCTGGCCATGGTCGGTCGGGACACCCGCCCGCCGGGCTCTTTCGGGGAACTGCGGAGGGTTCCGGACAAAGCGCCGCGAACCCGGACGCACCGCCCCCCGAGGGTTCGCGACCTCCTCGAACGCTCGCGGAAGTCCTGCTCACAAGTAGCTCCGCAGGGGCTCGCTCCAGCACGCTCAGCACGCTCGCAGAGGCGGGTCGAACAGGAGATCGAAACGCGCATGAGGAGCAGGAGCGCCCGGAGCACCGCACCGGAACCGCACCTCCCCGGTGCGCGCGAGAGGCGAGAGGCACCCATGACGGCGACGACGGCGCGCGGAGGCGCCGCGGTGCACCAGGTGTCGGTGGTCGGCGGTCACGCGCTCGGTCTGCTCGGCTTGTGCGGCGCCCTCGCGGGCACCCACCAGCTGTCGCGTCCCACCGCCACCCACGGCCTGCTGCACGAGCAGGTGATCGCCGACCTCAGCTGCGCCGGCTGCTCCCCCAGCGTCGAAGAGCTCGCCGCGCTCGCCGAGCGCCACCAGCTGCTGCTCCTCGTGGGCGCGATGACCGTGGGACTGGCCGAGGAAGCGCTGTCCCGCGGCGCCGTGGGCGCCGTCGGCGCCTGGGAACCCGTCTCCGAGCTGCGCCGCACCGTGCGCGCCATGACCGCGGGCGAGCCCTCCACCACGCTCGCCGTGCGGACCGCCAGCGCCCGGGTCCGGGAGGTGCGCGCGCTGCTCTCGCCGCAGGAGCAGGAGGTGCTGCGCCTCTACGGCGCCGACCTGCCGGTGAAGACCGTGGCGCGCCGCATGGGCATCACCGTGGGCACCGCGAAGGAGTACCTCAAGCGGCTGCGCGCCAAGCTCGTCGCCCGCGACATTCCGGTGAGCACCAAGGTCGACCTGCGCGACCTCGCCGAGGAGCTCGGTCTCCTGAGCCCCGCCCGGCGCTGCGGCACGACAGGGCCCGACCCGCTGGTCTGATCCGCCGGCCTGATCAGCTGACGTCTCCTCCACGAGAGACGTCGGCGGGGAGCCCCGGAGAAGGCCTTGCCGCGCTAGCCTCGGGGCGCGCCCGCGTGGGGACGGGGGCAGCACTGGCACCGGGAGAGTCCACGAGGTGAGCTCCGCTGCGACGCGCGCTCTGCTGGTCGAGCAGGCGGGGAAGATCTGGCGCCCTGCCGCGACCTCCTCCGACGGTGCGCGGTTGAGCATCGGCAGAACCACCGACAGCGACGTCCCCATCGACCACCCGCTGGTCTCCCGCGAGCACGCCACGCTGGAACTCACCGCCGAGGGCTGGTGGCTCACCGACCTGTCCAGCCACCACGGCACGTACGTGCACGGCCGCCGCGTCAGCCACCTGCTGCTCGACGGCGAGGTCGAGGTGCGCCTGGGGGATCCGGAGTCGGGTGCTGCGCTGCACCTCAGCGCCCCCACCGCGGTGCACTCCCCCTCGACCGTCGTGGTGCGGATCGGGCGTGCGGAGGACAACACCATCGTCGTGGCCGACCTGGAGGTCGATCAACACCACGCGGAACTCGTGCCCGACGCCGACCGCGGCTGCACCGGGTACCTGGTGACCGACCTCGGCAGCGCCACCGGCACCTTCGTCGACGGGGCGCCGGTGCCCCGTGGGGGCACCGCGAGGCTGCCGGAGAACGGCCTGCTCACCGTGGGGCGCACGCACTTCACGCTGCGCGACGGAGACCTCCTCGAGCGCGTTGACGACGGCGGGGTGTACGTGGAGGCCCGCGGCCTGCGGACCACCGCCAAAGCCCGGCGCGGGAGCGATGCCCGCACGGCACTCCTCGACGACGTCTCCTTCACCCTGGGAAAGGGGACGCTGCTCGCCGTCCTCAGCCCGTCCCGCCGCGGCGCTTCAGCGCTGGCCGCCGCGCTGTCGGGCGCCCGCCCCGCCGAGGGCGGCGAGGTGCTCTTCGACGGCCGTGACCTCTACGGCGACTACGCGGAACTGCGCCACCGCATCGGCAGGGTTCCCCGCGACGACCCACGGCGCACCCCGCTCCCCGCCCCCCTGACAGTGCGGACCGCGCTGACGTACGCGGCGCGGCTCCGCTTCCCCGCGGACACCTCCGGGGCCGAGCGCGCCCAGCGCGTGGACGAGGTCATCGCCGACCTGGGCCTCACCGGGCAGACCGACGTCCCGGTCGGCAGCCTCTCCGACGGCCAGCGCACGCTCACCTCGGTGGGGCTGGAGCTGCTCACCTGGCCCTCGCTGCTGGTCCTGGAGGAGCCCACCGCCGGACTCGAGCCCGACGAGGCGAGATCGGTGGTGCGGGTGCTGCGCGCGCTCGCGGACGGCGGGCGCACCGTCGTCGTCACCTCCTCCACCCCCGACCTCGAGCTCGACTCGTGGGACCGGGTGCTGGTGCTCTCGCCCTCAGGGTCGGTGACCTACGCCGGCCGCCCCGGGGAGCTGCTCACGCACGTCGGCGAGCGCGACCTTCCCAGCCTCTTCCGCACCCTGGAAAGATCTCCGGCCGGCTGGCCGGTGCCGGGCGAAAGGCCCCCGGACTCCCCGGCGCTTCCCCCGGGGCGGTTGCCCGTCTGGACCCAGGTTCTCGTGCTCGCTCGGCGCTCACTGGCTGTCCTCGCCGCTGACCACCAGCGCCTGGCTGTGCTCGCCTCGCTGCCGCTCGTGCTGGCCGTGCTGGCGCGCACCGTGCACACGCCCTTGGGCCTCCTCGTGGTGCTCGTGGTCTCTGCAGCGCTGCTCGGGGCAGTCACCTCGGTGCGAGAGGTGGTGGTGGAGCGGCGCGACTACACCCGCCAGCGGGCTGTCGGACTGTCACCGTTCGCCTACCTCGCCTCCAAGACGGCGGCGCTGGGCCTCGTCGTCACCCTGCAGTGCCTGCTGCTCGTCGCGCTGGCGCTCGCCGCCCACGACCTGCCCGAGACCGGGGTGGTGCTGCCGTGGGCGCTGCCCGAGATCGGGCTCGCGGTGACCGGGGTCGCGGTGGCGTCGGTGTGCGTGGGCCTGGCGGTCTCGGCAGCCGCGCCCTCGATCCGGTGGGCGGCGCCGACGCTGGCGCTGCTCCTGGCAGGGCAGCTCGTCCTCAGCGGAGGGCTGTTCCCCCTCGGCGCCCACGCTCCGCTGGAGCAGCTGGCGTGGTTGGCGCCACCGCGCTGGGGGCTCGTCATGACCGCGGGCACCGTCCACCTGCCCTCGCTCGAGCCCCGCGCCGGCTTCCTCGACCCGCTGTGGACGCCGTCGGCACACACCTGGTGGCTCGCGGCCGGGATCAACACCGCTCTCGCGATCGCCGCCAGCGGGCTGGCCTACCTGCTGCTCCGGCGACGGGAAGCCGACTGACCGTCGGGTCCCTTCACGGAGGTCACGGGGCGGTGAGGACCTGCCCCGAGGCGCACGCGTACACCGGCAGGGACGAGGGAGCTGTCAGCAGCTGCTCGCTGCGGTGGGCACTCCGCGGCGCGGGGATCAGCACCAGCACCGGAGCATCCGCGGGCACCGAGACCCGCGACGAGACCCCCACCGAGACGCCCGTCGGCACACGAGAGACCCCGGTGACCACCGACCGCTGCGCGCGCTGGGCGAACACCAGCCGCGAGGTCACCGCGAAGGACACCACGGCAGACACGGCCGTGGCCAGGAGCGCGCTGAGCACAGGTGACGCGTCCAGCAACCGGTGGGCGGCGCTGAAGCAGGCGGAGTTGACCCCGAATCCCAGCAGGGCCGCCGCATTGAACAGCGCCAGGCGACGCGCGAGGTGGGCGGGGCCCTCGCGGCCGGTGCGGCGCGAGGCCCACGTCCAGCAGTAGCTGGCGGTGAAGTTGACCTGCGTGGCGACGACGAAGGCGATGGCGTTGGCGCCCTCGGCCAGCACCAGCGGGAGGACGGCGCTCATCACGGCCAGGTGCACCGCGGTGGACCCGGCGCCGACCACGAGGAAGCGCGCCCGCGGGTCACGGCTGATCTGCGCGAGGGCGCTGGCGACTCTTGCGAGGTCGCGCGCCGTACGCGGTCCCAGCGCCTCGGCGCGCTGCACGTCCATGGTCCCTCCCGGAGCCGGATGAGCCCGAGTATCGGGTCTGGCCGCAGCTCGCGCAGGCAGTTCGCAGACCTCGCGGGTGCACCCTCACGGGTGCTGCCGCGGCCCTCGGCTACCGGTGCCCCCACGGGCGCGCCTAGCGTCGTCGGAGTGGAGCTTCGCAACGACGTCGCGCCACCCCACCCCGGCACCCCCGACAACACAAGCACCCCCGGCAACACAAGCACCCCCGGCAACGCTGTGGCCGTGTGGTCCTGGGTGGTCGCCGTGCCGTGCGCACTGCTCGGTCTCGCGCTCGGCGTGGTGGGGTTGGTGCGTGCGCGGCAACGGGGCGGCGCGGGTCTGACGCACGCCGTGGTCGGGACGACGCTGTCCGTCGTCGTCCTGATCGCCTCCTCCGGGGCACTGCTCGCCGGCGCGGCAGTGGCCGTCGCTGTCGCCACCGGGGCGATGAGCGGCGTGAGCAGCGACCTGGCGGGCAGCGGTCTGGCGGGCAGCGGCCGGGAACCCGACGGGACCGTGGCCACGGAGACCGCAGCGGAGCGGGCCTTCCTCGACGATCTCTACGAGGACACGTACCAGTCCTACGACGACGCCACGCTGCTGGCCATGGCCCACGGCTTCTGCTCCTCGATGGACGGCGGCGCCTCCCCCGCCGAGGCCGACGCGACACTGGTGAAGCGGTGGTCCGACGAAGGGCTCGACCTCGACACCGCCTACGACGTGGAGTACTCGGCCACCGCCGAGCTGTGCCCCGATCACGCTGAGGAGTTCCGCTCGTGGGACCCGGCGACCACCGACGGCGCCTCCGGGACCACCTCGACGACGAGGCAGATCGCCCACCGATCCCGAGCCTGATGCGGACCCTGATCCCGACGAGTGGCTGGTCAGTGGCACGATGTGCCGACGAGCGCGCGGCAGGGGGGACACCGTGAGCACGCCTCCTGGGCAGGAGAGACCGCCGGCGCCGCCGGAGGACAAGTCATCGACGCCGGCACCTGACTTGATGACCGTCGGTGAGATGGCTGAGCGCGTCGAGATATCGCACCGGACGGTGCGCTACTACGACGACGAAGGCCTCCTGCCAGCGCGGCGCTCCGCGGGCAACTACCGCCTCTACGGCGAGGACGCGCTGGCCCGGATGATGACCATCCGGCGGCTGAAGCCGCTCGGGTTCACCCTGGAAGAGATGCGCAAGGTGCTCGCGCTGCTCGACGCCGCCTCCGCGCCGAGCTCGGCCACCGATCCCGACCGCCCGCAGCTGCTGGAGCGCCTCGTGGAGCTGGAGGCCGACGTGCGGCAGCGGCGCGAGAAGCTCGAGGAGCACGTGGCAGGCGCCGACGAGATCATCGCCTCGCTGCGACCGCTGCTGCCCTGAGCATCAGCTGGCGGCCCCGCCCTGAACCCGACTGGGCCCAACCCAACGGGGACCCAAACCTTCCCCTTGACGTAAGGGGAAGGCATGATCAGTGATAGAGCGGTTACTGTCTCGCCGTCACTTGCCCAGCAGTCCATGCTGTCCCCCCTGCGGGGGCATGAGGCGTCTCCACTCCGGCAGACCCCGCCTTATGCGGTAAGGCAGCATCGTGGATCACGGGGGATAGTCCTAGGTGACCGCCGCACGGCGGCTCGCGTGCAGCGGCGTGGAGGAGAAGCGCAGTGGTGCTGGTGGGAGCAGTCGACGACCACCCCGTGGTTCTCGCGGGGCTCAAGACGGTGCTCGAGGAGGCAGCGCCCGAGGTCCGCTTCGTGGCACATGCCCCCACGGTCGACGAGCTGCTCGCCGAACGGGACGACCTCGACGTCGTCCTGCTTGACCTGCGCCTCGGCGACGCGTCCACCCCCGGCACCAACACGGGTCGGCTGCTGGCGGCCGGTGCCCAGGTGGTCGTCTACACGGACGGCGCCAAGCCGGCGCAGGTCTACTCGGCCGTGGCGCGCGGCGCCCTCGGCGTGGTGCTCAAGGACGAGCCGCTGCCGGTGCTGGTGGAGGCCGTTCGCGGCGCTCACCGCGGCGAGGCTGTGGTCTCGGTGCGCATGGCGCGCGCCCTGGAGACCGCCCCCCACCTCGATGACCTGCTGTCCCCCCAGGAGCGACAGGTGCTGCGGCTGTACGCGGCAGACCTGCCCGCCAAGTCCGTGGCGCGCCGCCTCGGCATCGGCGAGGGCACGGTCAAGGAGTACCTCAAGCGGATCCGCAGCAAGCTGGCCGCTGTCGACGTCCGCGCGACCAGCAAGCTGGAGCTGCGCAACGTCGCCGAGACCATGGGGTTGCTGGACGAGGACGACGATTCGTCAGCCTCGTCCCGCTGATCTCGGGCGACACGCGCCCCCCTCGCCCCATCAACTGCCGGTGAGCCGCCCGTGAGTCCTCAGGCCGCGCAGACCGCCGCGCGGCGCATGGTGGGCGCCGTCGTCGTCCCCACGAGCTTCTTCCCGCTGCTGGCCGCCATCGCCTCCGCGCTCATCGACGGCACCGCCGGGCCCACCTGGTGGGCCGTGGCGGTGCTGTCAGGTTTCACGGTGACGCTCCTCGCCCTCACCGTCGTCGTCGTCCGGGGGCAGGTTCCCGATCCGGCGACGGCCTGCCTGGTCGCGATCACTCTGGCTGCGCTGTGCGCGTACCCGCTGTTCGCCCACCTCGCGGCGTCATCGGGCGTCGCGATGGCACCCGGGAGCGACCTCACCCGCTGGCAGACCTACCTCGTGGGGTCGACTCCCCCCGCGTTCGGCGCGCTGGTGCGGCGCTGGCGCCCCCGGGCCGCCCTCGCCGCGTGTGCCGCCATGGCGGTCGTCGCCGCCGGGGTGGGACAGGTGCCCCCGCCCCTGCTGACCGCCCCCTTGGCACGGGAGGGGTACGGGGTGAGCATGGCCGCGATGGCCGTCGCGGTCTACCTGGTGATCCGCGCCATGGAGCAGTCGTCAGGCCGGTGGAGCACGGCGCGGATGGCGGTGCTCCGCGCCGAAGCGCAGGCGGAAGCGCTGGCGCTGGCCGAGGCCGAGCGCGGCAGGTGGGAGGCCGCCGTCCACGACGACGTGCTCAGCGCCCTCCGCGCCGGCGCCCAGGCGACGACACCGCAGGAGGTGCGCGCCGCAGCGGCCGCGGCGGCCGCGGCACTTGACCACATCGCCACACCGCCCGCCACGCTCACCGTGGCCGCCGCCGTGGCGGCTCAGCAGGTGCATGCCGCCGCGCGAGGGGTCCGCGAGAGCGTCGAGGTGCAGGTCGACAGCGGCGCGGGCACCCTTCCCGGCCGGGTGGTCGAGGCGATGGCGGACGCCACGGCCGAGCTCCTGCGCAACACGTTCCGGCACAACCCCCCCGGGGTGCGCGCCACCGTCCGCGGACGTCTGGCCGCGGACGGCGCCTACCTCGTGGTCAGCGACGACGGCAGCGGCTTCGACGTCGAGACCCTGCCGCCCGGTCGCCTGGGCATCCGCGTCTCCGTGGTGGGGCGGCTGCGCAGCGTCGGCGGAGACGCCACCGTGCGGAGCTCCCCCGCGGCCGGCACCACCGTGGAGCTGAGGTGGCCACAGTGAGGGGGCCGTGGTGAGCCGACGGAGCCACCGCAACTCGGCGATGTTCGTCCCGCCGCTGTTCGCCACGGTGGTGGTGTGGGTGTGCCTGCAGGCGGTGCTGGTCATCTCCACGCTTCCGGAGGCGAACTACCCCGTCCTGTCGCTGCTCAGCACGCTGGGAGCCGCTGCTGCCTTCACCGTGCTCCTGCGGGTCGGCCTCGGCCGCGGCAAGCCGCTCCCCCGGCCGGTCGCGGTCGCGGTCGCGGCGGGGATGCCGCTGACCACGCTCGTCAACGCCTACGCCATGGCACCGGGGACGGACTTCTACCCGACCCCCATGGCCCCGGTGCTCCTGAGCCCGGTGATGGCGGTGCTCGCGCTCCAGGGACGGACGCGAACCGCCGCCGTGTCCGTCGTTGCCGTGCTGGCCTGCCTGGTATGGCTCCGGGCCGTCGCGACCAGCGGACCGGTGTGGGCCCCGGAGGGCCTGTACTTCTGCGGGCCCGTGGTGATGTGGTGGGTGTGGGGCGCCGTGACCGAGAGCCTGCGCCGCACCTCCCAGCTCGACCTGATGCGCAGCGACAGCGCCTACGCGCTGGCCCGGGAGGAGCGACGCCGCACCCGTGAGCGCGCCGAGGCCCGTGAACGGCGCCGGTTGCTGCTGGAGGTGGCCGCGGTGCCGCTGCTGCGCACCGTCGCCACCTCCGACGCCCCGCAGGACGACGAGGTGCGCACGATGCTCAAGGCCGTCGAGAAAGACCTGCGGGCCGAGCTGCGTGGTCGCGATCTCCTGGACCCTGCCGTTCGCCGCGCCGCCTCCACGGCCCGGGGGCGGGGCGTGGGTGTCGACGTCGTCGACCATGCCCCGCCGGGTGCCGACCAGGAGGTGCTGCAGCCCCTGCGCTCCCTGGTGGCCGCTGCCCTGCTGGCGTGCTCGGACGGCGAGCTGACCGCGCGCCGCCCTCCCCACGACATGGTGCTGACGCTGGTGCACGTGGGATCGCGGTCGTCGATGGAGGCGGTCGAGCGAGCGGTCCGTGATGTCACGCCGCGCTTGACCGGCACCGGCGAGGTCACCGTCGAGGTGACGGCCGACGAGGATGCCCTCGTGGTCGACGTCAGCCGCTCACCCCGCTCAGCGGCGGGCTGACAGCGCCGCCTCGTACAGCTCCCGCTTGGAGGCCCCGGTGGCCCGGGCGACCTCGGCCGCGGCGTCCTTGAGCCGCTCGCCGGCGGCCACCCGGGCCAGCACCTCCTCCAGGGCCCGCGCAGGGTCCGCGGCGGTGGCAGGGGCACCGGCGACGACGAGGGTCACCTCACCGATCTTCGCCAGACCCGACGTCCACTGCGCGAGCTCGGTGAGGGTGCCGCGACGGACCTCCTCGTGGGTCTTGGTGAGCTCGCGGCACACCGCGGCGCGCCGATCGGCTCCCAGTGCCTGCGCCATCGCCTCCAGGCTGGCGGCCAGGCGGTGGGGCGCTTCGAAGAAGACCATCGTGCGGCGCTCGCGGGCCAGCTCCGCCAAGGCGGAGGCGCGCTCCCCCGCCTTGCGCGGCAGGAAGCCCTCGAAGCAGAACCTGTCGGTGGCCAGCCCGGACACGGCCAGCGCGGCGAGCACCGCCGACGGGCCGGGCACGGTGGTGACGGGCACCCCGGCGGCTGCGGCGGCCACCACCACGCGGTAGCCGGGGTCGGAGACGGTGGGCATGCCGGCGTCGGTGACCACGAGCACGGTCGCACCGGCCGCGGCGGCAGCCACGAGGTCTTCTCCGCGGGAGTCCTCGTTGTGCTCGTGGGAGCTCACGACGCGCGCAGTCAGCTCTACGCCCAGCGCCGCGCACAGCCGGCGCAGGCGGCGGGTGTCCTCGGCGGCGATGACGTCGGCCGTGCGCAGCGCGGTGACGAGGCGGGGCGGGGCATCGTCGGGGTTGCCGATGGGCGTGCCCGCGAGGACGACCCGCCCGCGTCCGGGCTCCGGTGCGCTCATCCCCCCATCGTGGCGGCTGGCAGACTCGGCGTGGTGACCCGGCTGGTCGAGCGCATGCGCCCCTTCACCACCACCGTCTTCGCCGAGATGAGCGCACTGGCCACCCGGACGGGCGCAGTGAACCTCGGCCAGGGCTTCCCCGACACCGACGGGCCCGCCTCGCTCCTGGAGGACGCGGCCGCCGCGCTGCGCGGCGGGCGTAACCAGTACCCGCCGGGCCCGGGGATCCCGGAGCTGCGCGAGGCCGTCGCCGAGCACCAGCAGCGGTTCTGGGGGCTGGACGTCTCCCCCGCCGACGTCCTCGTGACCACCGGCGCCACGGAGGCGATCGCCGCTGCCGTCATGGCGCTGACGGGCCCGGGTGACGAGGTGGTGGTGCTCGAGCCGTACTACGACTCCTACGCCGCCACCGTCGCGCTGTCCGGCGCCACCCGGCGCACCGTGCCGCTGCGGGCGCCGGACTTCGAGGTCACCGAGGCGGCGCTGCGCGCGGCGTTCTCCGACCGCACGCGCCTGGTGCTGCTGAACTCCCCGCACAACCCCACCGGACGCGTCCTGTCCCGCGCCGAGCTGGAGCTGGTGGCACGCCTGGCGGTCGAGCACGACGCCGTCGTCGTCTCCGACGAGGTCTACGAGCACCTCGTCTTCTCCGGGGCGCAGCACGTGCCGGTGGCGTCGCTGCCGGGCATGGCGGAGCGGACGCTCGTGGTCTCCTCGGCGGGCAAGACGTTCTCGGTCACTGGCTGGAAGATCGGCTGGGTGCACGGGCCGAGCGAGCTCGTGGCGGCGGTGCGTGCGGTCAAGCAGTTCCTCACCTACGTCTCCGGGGCGCCGTTCCAGCCGGCCGTGGCGGCCGCGCTGCGGTTGCCGGACGAGGTGTTCACGGGCTTCGCCGCGCAGCTGGAGGCCAAGCGCGACCTGCTCTCGCAGGGGCTGGCCGCCGCCGGGTTCGCGGTGAACCGCTGCGAGGGCACGTACTTCGTCACCGCCGACGTCCGCCCGCTGGGCCTCACCGACGCCTCGGCGCTGGCGTGGCGGATGCCGGAGGAGGTCGGCGTGGCTGCGATCCCGGTGCAGGTGTTCTGCGACGACCCGACCGCGGCGCCCACCCTGCTGCGGTTCGCGTTCTGCAAGCGCGACGAGGTGCTCCACGCCGCGGTCGAGCGCTTGGCCGCGGCGGGCCCGCGCCTGGCAGCGCCCTGACGTTCCGCGCGGCGCGCCACCACCTGAAACACGAAGGTAATGAAATGGTCAAGGAGATCGTGTGAGGTGTGCGGCGACCGTTGACCAGCCCCCTTCACCTCTGGAGGCCGCTCGTGCCCGCCGCCGATCTCGCCTGGATGCTGTCCGCATTCGGCCTCGTGCTGCTCATGTTCCCAGGGATCGCCCTCTTCTACGGGGGCATGCTCAACAGCCGCAGCGTCCTGAACATGTTCATGATGATCATGGGGTCCATGGCGGTGACGGCCGTCATCTACGTGCTCTTCGTGCACGGCCTGGTGCTCGGCAACTCCGTCGGCGGAGCCGGCATCATCGGCGACCCCACCGCCTACCTCGGGTTCCAGTCGTTCATGGAGGACACCGGCGACGGCGAGACCACCATCGGCGCCGACGCCTACTGGGGAGCCTTCTACATCCTCTTCGCGGCCATCAGCATCGCGATCGTCGCCTCCGGCGCCGCGGGCCGCATGCGCTACGGCGCGTGGCTGGTGTTCTCCGCCCTCTGGGTGGTCCTGGTCTACGCCCCGCTGGCCCACTGGGTCTTCGCCTTCGGCGACGAGGAGAACGGCGTCGTGGGTGGCTGGATGCGCACCCAGCTGGGCCTGCACGACTACGCCGGCGGCACCGCGGTCCACATGAACGCCGGAGCCTCGGCGGTGGCCCTGGCGATGGTGCTCGGGGCCCGCCGGGGCAACACCGGCCGGCCGCACAACCTGCCCCTGGTGCTCCTGGGCGCAGGCCTGCTGTTCTTCGGCTGGATCGGCTTCAACGGCGGCACGGCCGGCGGCGCCAACTTCCTCGCCGGCTACGTCACCCTCACCACGCTGCTCGCCGCCCTCACCGGCGTCATCGGGTACCTCCTCGTCGAGCGGATCCGCGAAGGCCACGCCACCGTCCTCGGCATGGCGACCGGCCTGATCAGTGGTCTGGTGGCCATCACCCCCGCCGCCGACGCCGTCAGCCCGCTCGGCGCCCTCGCCACGGGCTTCCTCGGTGGCGGCATCGTGGCGCTCATCATGGGCTGGAAGCACAGGCTGAAGATCGACGACTCCCTGGACGCCTTCTCCGTGCACGGCATCGGCGGCATTGTCGGAGCCCTGTTCGTCGTCTTCTTCGCTGCTGCCGCCGCTCCGGCAGGCATCGCCGGCATCGCCACCGGCGGTGGTCTCGACCTGCTGTGGCGCGAGCTGGTGGCCATCGTCGTGACGGTCGCCTACTCGTTCGGCGTCACCTACGCGATCGCCTGGGGCATGAACAAGGTCAGCCCGATCCGGGTTGACGAGGAGGCCGAGCACGCTGGCCTCGACCTGGTGCTTCACGCCGAGACCGCGTACGACCTGGAGCGCTCCGCCCCCGTCTCCCCGGTGCTGTCGTCTGCGGTGCCCGGCCCCGTCGAGCCGGGTGGTGACGCGAGCCGCGAGGAGGTCGGCGCCGCCAGCGCCGGGGGTGCACGAGCCTGACCGCCCCCGCGGCCTCGTGGTCGCACCGTGCGGTCCAGGGTCAGGTCGCTCCGGCACCTGCCCCTGGACCGCACCTCGCGTGTGCTGCCCGCCGAAGCCCCGCCGCGGCAGCGGAGATCGGCGCAGGGTCACAGGCAGCGGCGCGCTCGGGTGAGGATGGGCGCGTGACCGTCACCACCGAGCGGCCCACCCCTCGCACGAGGGCGGCGGGACGCTCCCGCCGCGACGCGCGGGCGCTGGCCGCCGAGGTCGAGCGCCTCGTCGGCCCACCGCTGGCCACCACGGCACGCGACCGCCTGTGGGGCTGGGCGGGACCGCTGCTGGTCACGGCGCTGGCGGCGGTGCTGCGCTTCTGGCACCTCGCGACGCCGCACGCTCTCGTGTTCGACGAGACGTACTACGTCCGTAACGCCTGGACGATGCTGGCCACCGGCATCGAGATGCGCTGGCCCGACGGCACGGACAAGAGCTTCGTCGCGGGCGACGTCGACGTGTACTCCTCCACCGGTGACTACGTGGTCCACCCGTCGGTGGGCAAGTGGATGATCGCGATCGGCGAGCAGCTGTTCGGGGTGCAGAGCTCCTTCGGCTGGCGGTTCTCCGCTGCGCTCGTGGGCACCCTGTCGGTGCTGCTCGTGGCGCGGATCACCCGTCGGCTGCTCCGCTCGACGCTGCTCGGCACCACCGCGGGGCTGCTGCTCGCCGTCGACGGTCTGCACCTGGTGATGAGCCGCACCGGCATCCTCGACATCTTCCTGGGTTTCTGGGTGCTCGTGGCGTTCGGCCTGCTCCTGCTCGACAGGGACTGGATGCGCCGGCGCCTGGCCGGCGCCGTCGTCGCCGCACGCGGCAGCTGGCCGCGGCTGTGGTGGCGGCCCTGGCGCCTGGCCGCGGCGGTCGCGCTGGCGCTCGCGTGCAGCGTGAAGTGGTCGGGGCTGTACTTCGTGGCGGCGTTCCTGCTGATGAGCGTGCTGTGGGACGTCTCCGCGCGCCGCCGGGCCGGGCTGCCGCGCTGGTGGACCGGGCTGCTGCGCGACGGCGTGCCCGCCGCCGTCGTCGCCCTGCCGACCGTGCTGGTCATCTACACGGCGAGCTGGGCGGGCTGGTTCGCCTCCAGCACCGGGCACCTGCGGAACTGGGCTTCCGAGAACCCCGGCCAGGGGGTGCAATGGCTGCCGCCGGCGCTGCGCTCGCTGTGGAAGTACCACCAGGACATGTGGGCGTTCCACACCGGGCTGGACTCCCCGCACGCCTACAAGTCCTCGCCGTGGGCGTGGATGGTGCAGGGCCGACCGACGTCGTTCTACTACCAGGGCCAGGCACAGGGAGTCACCGGCTGCGGCGCCGACTCCTGCACGATGGCCATCACGTCGCTGGGCAACCCCGTCATCTGGTGGACCGGCTGCGTGGCCCTGCTCGTGCTGCTGTTCTGCTGGGCGCTGCGCCGCGACTGGCGCGCCGGCGCGATCCTCGCGGGCGTCGCCGCGGGCTGGCTGCCGTGGTTCACCGTGGGCGACCGGACGATCTTCCAGTTCTACGCCGTGGTGTTCGCGCCGTTCGTCGTCATGGCGGTCGTGTACTGCTTCGGGCTGCTCATCGGGCCGCCGGCCGTCCAGGCAGGCGCTGTGGCAGGGCCACTGTCAGGTCCGCTGTCAGGTCCGCTCACGGGGCGGCGGCTGACCGGCGTCGTCGTCAGCGGCGCCGTCGTGGTGCTGGCGGTCGTGGCGGCGTCGTACTTCTGGCCGGTGTGGACGGCGCAGCTCATCACCTACGACGCGTGGCGCGCCCGGATGTGGTTCGCCTCCTGGATCTGACGCCGGAAGGCGTCAGCGACGGGCCGCCCGGCTGCTGGTCATCGCGGAGGCGACCAACGCGAGCACGGCCACACCCCAGCCGGCGAGGGCGAACAGGTCTCCCACGTGGATGCCGTGGGTGCGCGTCAGCACCATCACCACGGGTCCTTCGGTGACCACGCGACCGGAGACGATCAGCACGAAGAAGGCACTGAGGACGACGACGGCGACGGCCGTGGCCGTCCACAGCAGCCGCGCGGCCGCGCTCGCGGACGGCGCCGCCGGGTCCGAGGCCGCAGCCGAGGCCGCCGCGGCAACGGCGCGCGGGCGGCGCGCGGCGAAGGAGAAGTCGTCGCCGGTCGGCACGGCGCGCGGCGCACCCGGCGTTCCCTGCGTTCCCGGAACCCGCAGGCCAGAGGTGTCGGGGCGCGTGCGCCGGGGCAGGTCGGCGGCCGGTCGGGACGTCACGGTCAGGCGAGCGGGTTCCGTGGTGGTCGTCGTCGTGCTCTCGTCGGTCACCCGATGTTCATCGGCGCCGGCGCTTCGACGCTTCAGCCCGCCCGGCTGAGAGTTCGCTAGGAGCCAGCGGGGGCGGTGAGCAGCCGCTGGAGCACCGGGAGGACCTGGTTGGCGAGCTGAACCTGCCCGGCGGCGGTGAGCCTCACCGACCCGTCGGTGGTGGTGGTGGCGTCCGCGTCGAGCTCGCCACCGGTGGCCACCGGGTCGAGGTAGACGACGCCGGCTTGAGCGGTGGCGGCGCTGAGCGCGCGCCGAGTGCTGGCCAGCGCCGCGGAGGTGGTGTCGCCCAGGGCCGGCGGTCCCACGATCACCACCTCAGCCTGCGGAGCCTTGTCACGCGCGACGCGCAGCGCCCGCTCGGCGCCCTCGCCCACCGCGGTGGGGGCGGCCAGGTCGTTGCGGCTGCCGAGGAGCACGAGCACGCGGGTCTGGGGGGTGACCACCTGGTCGACCAGGTCGGCGAAGGTGCGGCCGTCGCTGGAGCGGGCCGCCCAGCCGGCGCCGTCGGCGGCGGCGACACTGCGCTCCACCGGGGCACCCGCGCCGGCGAGCGCGGTGGCGGCCAGCGCCGACCAGTCGTTGGCGGTACCGGCCGGGTCCAGACCGTCACCGACGAAGACGACCGGCGCGCCCCCCGCCACGGACGCCTCCGGACCGGCGGCCGCGCTGGTCGGCAGCGTTGCTGTGAGGGTGGGGCTGGGAAGCGCCGACGGGAGGATCTCCGGGGCGGCATTGCTCTCCTGGGCGGTGGACGCCCCCGACACGGGCACCGAGGCCACGGACCCCGCGGGCGCGGTGCCGGCGCCCTCCACCGCCGGCGCGGGCTTGAACAGCAGCCAGCCGACCAGGGCGACGGCGGCCAGGGCCAGCACGCCGGTGGCCGCGATCTGGACCCTGCGGAGAGGGGAGGTGGGAAGCACGGGCCCATCCTCCCGGTCCTCGCGCACCGCGCGGCCCCGCGGTGCACAAGCGACCGGTGACCTAGCGTCAGAGGGTGGAAATCGGCATCAGCTCGTTCGCAGAGACCACCCCCGACCCGGCCACCGGCGCCGTGCCCAGCGCGCACCAGCGGCTCCTGGAGGTGGTCGAGGAAGCGGTGGTGGCCGACCAGGTGGGCCTGGACGTCTACGGCCTCGGGGAGCACCACCGCCCGGACTACGCGTCCTCGGCGCCGGCGGTGGTGCTGGCGGCCGCGGCGGCGCGCACGCAGCGGATCCGGCTGACCAGCGCTGTGACGGTGCTGTCCAGCGAAGACCCGGTGCGCGTGTACCAGCAGTACGCGACGTTGGATCTGCTCTCCAGCGGCCGGGCGGAGGTGCTGGCGGGGCGGGGCTCGTTCATCGAGTCGTTCCCGCTGTTCGGCTACGACCTGGCCGACTACGACACGCTGTTCACCGAGAAGCTCGACCTGCTGCTGGCGCTGCGCGGCGAGGAGCCCGTGACGTGGACCGGCAAGCACCGGGCGGCCCTGGACGGCGTCGTCGTCCAGCCCCGGGCCCTGCAGCAGCCGCTGCCGGTATGGGTGGGCGTGGGCGGCAACCCCGAGTCGGTGGTGCGCGCCGGCGTGCGCGGCCTGCCGCTGGCGCTGGCGATTATCGGGGGGCAGCCGGAGCGGTTCGCGCCCCTGGTCGACCTGTTCCACCGCGCCGCGGTGGAAGGCGGTCACGACCCGATGCGCATCCCCGTGGCCTCCCACAGCCACGGCTTCGTCGCGGACACCACGCAGGCGGCGGTGGAGACGTTCTACGGCCCCTACAAGCAGGTCATGGACACCCTGGGCCGTGAACGCGGGTGGCCGCCGCTGAACCGGCCGCAGTTCGAGGCAGGCCGCACGAAGCGGGGCGCGCTGTTCGTGGGGAGTCCGGCCGAGGTCACCGAGAAGATCCTGTTCAACCACGAGGTCCTGGGCATCGACAGGTTCATGCTCCACGTCTCCCCCGGCACCATGCCGCACCGCGACGTGCTGCGCGCCATCGAGCTGCTGGGCACCGAAGTGGCGCCCGCGGTGCGGGCCGCCACCTGAGGCGAGGTCAGCGGGTGGTCTGGCGCGTGGGCTGCCGCGTGCGCTTGGCGGCGTACATGCGCTGGTCAGCCGCGTGGAGAAGCTTCTCGGCCGTCGGATCGCCCAGCTCCGCGGTGGAGACCACACCCAGGCTCACCGACACCGCCTCGAGCACCTCGCGCGCTCTTGAGTCCCCCGCGGCGACCGCCAGCTCGGGCTCGACGGAGAACGGCACCGACAGCGCCGTGGCCAGCCGTGCCCGCAGCGCGTCGGCGGCCCTGCTGGGGCGCTCGTCGTCCTTGTTGCGCACGAGGATGGCGAACTCGTCGCCGCCGAGGCGCGCGACGATGTCCCCGTCACGCACCACGTCGCACAGGCGCGCCGCCACCGCAACCAGGAGCGCGTCTCCTGTGGCGTGGCCGCAGACGTCGTTGACGGCCTTGAAGGAGTCGAGGTCGCAGAACGCCGTGACCAGGGGCGCCCCCGAGCTGAGGCCGTCTTCGAGGGCCGCGGTGAAGGCTGCTCGGTTGGCCACCCCAGTGAGCGGGTCGGTATACGCCATGTGCGCAAGGGCCGCCGTGCGGTCCTGCAGCTCACGGGTGAGACCGGCGTTGTCCACCACGACCAGCGCCTGCCGGAGGAAGACCAGGGCCATGAGGACGACGAGCAGCGCCAGCGTGAGCCCGGACAGCGGACGCCGGGTGGCTTCGATCACCACCACGACGGTCGCGACGGCGAACGGCAGGTACGGCAGCACCCGCAGCGCGACGGCCCCCCGCAGCGACCGGCCCTCGAGGGGGTCCGAGGCAGCGGAGGGACCCGCCAGCCCACAGGAGGCGGCGACGACGGCGAAGGCCGCCGTCCACAGCACGTCGATCACGCCGCCGGTCTCCACCTGACCGACAGCGCTGAGGTAGACGAAGAGCGAGTCACCAGTGGCCAGGATCGCGACACCGGCGGCGATGCCCACGAGAGCGCGATGGGAACGGGTGCGAGCGAGCACGGTGATCGCCGTGGTGAGCGTGATGATGTCGGCGACCGGGTAGGCAGCGGTGGTGACCAGGGCGAACACCGAGGACGACCCCTGCCGGAGCACCACGTCGAGCACCAGTGTCCAGCTCAGCAGGAACAGCGCCCCCGCGGTGATCACGCCGTCGAGCAGGCCGCGCACGCGGGTGGTGGTGCGCACCGCACCACCACTGACCATCATCACGGCCACGGGAGCGAGCACGCCGAAGCTGAGGAAGCCGATGTCGGCGACCGAGGGCACGGGGAGCTCGAGCTGCAGCAGCGAAGTGCTGGTGATCCACGTGAGCTGCCCTGCGGCCCACGAGCCGGCGGCCGCCGCCAGCAGCCACCAGCCCACAGCATGCCGGCCAGGCTTCCCGCCCGTGCGCTCGCGGCGGGCCCGGCGGCCGCTGAGAACAGCTGCGGTCGCCGCCACCGCCGCCTCGGTCAGCCCGACGAGTGCGGTCCCGAGGGTCGTCGGCAGCCCGAGAAGTGCCACGCCGGGGTGGGTGAAGGCAACGAGGAGCACCGGCAGCGCCGCGAGCAGCCATGGCCGCAGGGACCGGCGATCGCCGGAGCGGCGACGTCCCCGGGTCGCGGCGCGAGAGGTCACGCCGCTCCATCGGCGGTGATCGACGGCCGTGGAGAGGTTCTGCGCGGCACGCCCCAGGGGACGACGCAGGGGGACGACGCACGAAGGGGCGGCACCGGTGAGGTGCCGCCCCTTCGTGGAACGGGTGGAGCTGAGGGGACTCGAACCCCTAACCCCCTCGATGCGACCGAGGTGCGCTACCAATTGCGCCACAGCCCCGTAGGACGGAAGAACGTTACCACCCGACGTGCGGCTACTCGCCGACGGCGCGGCGACGAGGAACCGTGGCGGTGCGCTGCGGCGCGCGGGCGGCGCGCTCGTGCTGCTCGGCGGCACGGGCCGCTGCGCGCTCGGCGGCGAAGGTCGCCGCGGCTGCGGCGGCGCTGGCTGCGGCAGCCCGGGCGGACGTCTCCGCGCGGCCCTGTGCGGCGTGGCGCTCGGCGGCACGACGGCGCGCGTCTCGGGTGCGGGCCTGGGCGTCGAGCGCCGCGGCACGCGCCGCAGCGCGCTGGCGGACGGCGGCACGGCGACGTCCGACGGCGACGAGCAGCCCCAGCAGGGCGAGACCGACGGGCGCCACGGCAAGCGGCACGACGCCCAACACGGCGAGCAACGCCGGGACGGCGGCGACGAGGCCGGTTCCGCCCAGCACGAGGAGTGCGGCAGCAGGGCTGGCCGCTGCAGGCTGGGCTGCGGGTTGAACTGCGGGCTGGGCCGGTGCCACCGGCCGGCTCCCCTTCCCCGAGGGAGCCGGGCCGGCAGCTGCCGGAGAGGGCGCGGCGACGGGCTGCGCCACGGGCCGGGGCGCCGCGAGCAGGCGGCCCGAGCTGCGTGGGAGCGCCGAGGAGGTCCGGGAGAGCTCACGCCGCTCGAGGAGGCGGAGTTCCTCCTCGGTGGCTTCGGCGCGCCAGGCCGCCGCGAGCTGCTCGCGCCGCTGCACCCAGTGGGGTACGGCCCCGAACGCCCACAGCGCGACGATCCCCAGGAGGAGGATTCCGCTGCTGCCCACGCCGATACTGTAGATGCTCACGAGGCAGACGTGAACCACGTGGCGGATGTTTCTTGTGTGACTAGAGTGGCTGATGTCCGCTTCTGCACCGATCTGGGCGCCCCTCACGGCCCGCCGTGACCGAATCGCAACCCGCGCCCCCTCAAGCTTCTTCCCCACCGCGCTTTCCGCGGAAAGCGCGAGAAAGACGGGGTCAGGGGTGGGTGGCGCGGTAGCGCGCCAGCAGGCCCTGGGGCAGCTCTTCGCGGGTCACGGCGAACGTCCGGTGGTCTCGCCAGGCGCCGTCGATATGCAGGTACTTCTCGCGCAGCCCCTCGTCGCGCAGCCCGAGCTTCTCGACCACGCGCAGGCTCGCGGCGTTCTCCGGGCGGATGTTCACCTCGAGCCGGTGCAGCCCGATGCGCAGGCAGTGGTCGACGACGAGCGCCACCGCCCGCGGCACGATGCCTCGCCCGGCGAGGCGCCCGTCGATCCAGTACCCGACGTGCGCGGAGCGCATCGCCCCCCAGGTGATGCCGCCCACCGTCACCTGCCCGGCGAAGCTGCCCTCCACCTCGAGGGCGAACGGCATCGCCGTCCCCAACCTGCCCTGGCGCGACAGCTCCCACACGAGCCCCGCGAACGTGCGCACCGGCGCCGCGCCACTGGGGTCGGTGGCTTCCCACGGGCGGAGCCACTGCAGGTTGGCGGCGCGCACGGATCGCCACGCCCCGCTGTCACGCAGGCGCAGGGGACGCAGGACGACGTCGCCGTCCTCGAGGACGACGGGCCAGCCAGCAGTGCTCACGACCGGCTCACGCAGGGGCTGAGCGGGGGTGGTCACCGCCGCGCCGCTGGTCCACGGCGTGCGGGAGCACCGCCGCGAGCACCTCGACGGCGTCACAGCAGGCCCCCGGTGACCCAGCGACATTGACCACCAGCGTGCTCCCCGCCAGCCCTGCCACGCCGCGCGAGAGCATCGCCGTCGCCACGCCCTTCGCGAGGCCGGTGGCCCGCAGCGCCTCGGCGATGCCGGGGACGGGCCTGTCGAGCAGCGGAGCGGTCTGCTCGGGGGTGGCGTCGTGCGGGTTGAGGCCCGTGCCTCCGGTGGTGACGACGACGGCGTAGCCGGCCGCGATGGCCGCGCGCAGGGCTGCGCCCACCGGGTCGCCGTCGGGGACGATCTGCGGCCCGTCGACCGCGAAGCCCGCGGCACGCAGGCCGGCCACCAGCACGGGCCCGGCGGTGTCCTCGTAGACACCCGCCGCCGCGCGGTTGCTCACAGTGATAACCAGTGACCGGGGTGGCGTACTGCCCATGATCACGGAGGGGGGTGGGGTGGGGTCAGCGGTGCCAGTCACCGGAGCGACCTCCGCTCTTGGCCACGACACGCACCCCGGTGATCTCGGCACGCTTGTCCAGACCCTTGACCATGTCCACGAGGGCCAGACCCGCCACCGCGACCGCGGTGAGCGCCTCCATCTCCACGCCGGTGCGGTCCGCGGTGCGGACCGTGGCCATCAGCGCCACGCCCTCGTCACCGACCTCGGCGACGACGTCGACGGCGTGCACCGCCACCGGGTGCGCCAGCGGCACGAGCTCCGGCGTGCGCTTGGCGGCCTGGATCCCGGCGATGCGCGCCACGGCGAGCGCGTCACCCTTGGGCACGGTCCCGTCGCGCAGCGCCGCGACGACCTCGGCGGAGCAGACGACGAAGCCCTCCGCACGGGCCTCGCGGACCGTGACGGCCTTGCCGCTGACGTCGACCATGCGGGCGTTCCCGCCGGCGTCGAGGTGGGGGAAGCCCCGCTGGCTCGGCGTCATCGTCGCCCGCGCTCGAGGAGCATGCACCGCACGACGTCGCCAGGCTCGACCGATGTGGTGTCCTCCCCCGTCACCGCGAGCGCATTGGCGCCGGCCAACCCGAAGACGAGGTGGGAACCGGGGCCGCTGGCGGGACGGACACGGAGGCGGCCGTCGTCGTCGGAGCTGACCACGGCGCGGGTGAACTGGCGCTTGCCGGGCGGGCTCGACCAGCCCTGCGTGGCGGTCGCGACGACGGTGGGCCGGTGCAGCTCCGCCTCGCCGAGCATCCGGCGCAGCGCGGGCCGCACGAACACCTCGAAGGACACGTAGGCGCTGACGGGGTTCCCGGGGAGGGTGAAGATCGGCACGCTGTGCGGGCCGCGGGTGAGCAGGCCCAGGCCCTGCGGCATGCCGGGTTGCATCGCCACCCTGTGGAACTCCACCGTGCCGAGGCGGCTCAGCACCTCCTTGACGACGTCGTACGCGCCCGCGCTGACGCCGCCGGAGGTGATGAGCACGTCGGCGCCGGACAGCTGCCCCTCCAGCACCGCGAGGAGGCGCTGGGGGTCGTCGTCGACGATGCCGACGCGGGTGGCGTGGGCGCCGACGTCGCGGGCGGCGGCGGTCAGGGCCGTGGAGTTGGCGTCGACCACCTGCCCGAAGCCGGCGGGACGGCCCGGGTCGACCAGTTCGCTGCCGGTGCTGAGCACCGCCACGCGCGGCGCGGGCAGCACCCGGGCGCGCTCGCGTCCGACGGCGGCGAGCAGTGCGATCTGCCGCGCCGACAGTCGCGTGCCCGCCGAGACCAGCGTGGTGCCGGGCCTGACGTCCTCGCCGGCGCGGCGCACGTGCAAGCCCTCGCGGACGGCCCGGCGCACCAGCACGGTGGCCACGCCGCCGTCGGTGTCCTCCACGGGCACCACGGCGGTGGCGCCCGGGGGCACCGGGGCGCCGGTCATGATGCGGGCCGCCGCCCCCGCGGCCAGGGGTGCGACCTCGCGCACCCCGGCCGGCAGGTCAGCCACGACGGGCAGCGACACCGGGGTGTCCACGCTTGCCGAGGCGACGTCACCGTGGCGGACGGCGTAGCCGTCCATCGCGGAGCCGTCGAAGGCGGGCAGCGAGCCCGTCGCGACGACGTCCTCGGCGAGCACGCAGTCGAGTGCGTCCAGCAGCGGCAGGTCGACGGGGGCGAGGGGGGAAACAGCAGCCAGGCACGCAGCCAGGTGCTCCTCGACCGTGCGCATCCGGGATCAGCCTCCTGAGCTGTGGGTCGGCTGCTCGGTGTCGAAGCCGGAAGCGACCCACTCGGACAGCCAGGCGTTGAACTCCCCGCCGAGGTCGTCACGGCCAGAAGCCAGGCGCACCACGGCCTTGAGGTAGTCGAGCTTGTCACCGGTGTCGTAGCGGCGCCCGCGGAAGACCACGCCGCGCAGCCCGCCGCCGTCCTCCGCCGGCATCCCGGCGAGGGTCTCCAGGGCGTCGGTCAGCTGGATCTCGCCACCCTTGCCCGGCGCGGTCTTCTCGAGCACCTCGAAGACGGCGGGGTGCAGCACGTACCGGCCGATCACGGCGAGGTTGCTGGGCGCCACGGCCGGGTCGGGCTTCTCGACCATGCCCTTGAGGGTCACGACGTCGTCAGCGGTCGCGGTGGACGGGTCGTCCAGGAGCTCCGCGCAGCCGTACATGCCGACGTTCTCGCGCGGCACCTCCAGCAGCGCCACCACGGAACCGCCGTACTGCTGCTGGACCTCCACGAGGCGGGCGAGCAGCGGGTCGCGCTCGTCGATGAGGTCGTCACCGAGGAGGACGGCAAACGGCTCCTGCCCCACGTGGGCCTTGGCGGTGAGCACCGCGTGCCCGAGGCCCTTGGCCTCGTGCTGGCGGACGTAGTGCACGTCGGCGAGCTCGGTGGTGTGGTGCACCAGGGCGAGCTTCTTGTCGTCGCCCTTGGCGCGCAGGTTCTGCTCTAGCTCGGGAACGACGTCGAAGTGGTCCTCCAGGGGGCGCTTGGTGCGACCCACCACCAGCAGCACGTCGGTGAGGCCCGCCGAGACGGCCTCCTCCACGACGTACTGGATGGCCGGCTTGTCGACGACCGGGAGCATCTCCTTGGGCGTCGACTTCGTGTAGGGCAGGAAGCGCGTACCGAGGCCGGCGGCGGGGATCACCGCCTTGCGGATCGGGCGCGTCGGACCAGCAGGCGTGCCAGCAGGGCTCATGCCCGGAGGCTATCGGGGTGCCGGGAGGCCCCACCCTCGCGTACCCGAGGAGGATCGGCCCCCGTGGAACACCACCCGACAGGACGCAGCACCGAAATCTCCGGGTCCACCGCGCCGGCGGCGCTGACCAAGGCGCAGCTGCGCGCCGGCGTGCGGGCCGCCCGCCGCGACCTCGACGACGACGCCCGCGCCCACCTCGACGCGGCGCTGGCGCGCGAAGCCCTCGCCGACGGCTCTCCGCTGGCCGGTCTACCGGCCGGCGCCGTCGTCGCCCTGTACGACTCCCTGCCCACGGAACCGGGCACCCGCGCGCTGCGCGAGGCGCTGGCCGCTCGCGGGCTCGTCGTCATCCTGCCCGTGGTGGTCGGCCGCGACGCCGCCCTGGACTGGGAGATCGACAGCACGTGCGGCGGCGGCCCCTGGCCACACGGGGTGCACGGCGTCGACGTCGTCCTGCTGCCGGCGCTCGCGGTGGCCCGTGACGGCACGCGACTCGGCCAGGGCGGGGGTCACTACGACAGGACCCTCGCCGCGCTGCGCGCCCAGCCGCTGCTGGCCGCCGTCGTCCGCGACGAGGAACTGCTGCCCGCGGGCGCCCTGCCGCGTGAGCCGCACGACGTGCTCGTGGAGGCGGCCCTGACCCCCTCCGGCTGGACCGCGTTCGCCTGAGCTGGCCTCACCCCGCGAGCACTCCGGCGCCGGTACGGTTCGCCCAACCCCATCTCGCGCGCCGTACGGCCGCCGCCGGAACCACGACGGGAGGCCCGCATGACGGTCGACGACCTCAACGTCGCCGTGCTCCTCGGCGCACTCGTGCTGGTGGTCGCCATCTTCGCGGTGCGCCTGTCGGTCGGCACGGGCACGCCGTCGCTGCTGCTGTACCTGGCCCTCGGAGTCGCCATCGGCGAGGACGGCCTCGGCATCCAGTTCGACGACTACGACCTCACCCAGGTGCTCGGCTACGCAGCGCTGGTGCTCATCCTCGCCGAAGGCGGCCTCACCACGCGCTGGTCGTCGATCCGGGCGTCGATCGCCCCGGCGGCGCTCCTGGCGACGCTGGGCACGGTGGTGTCGATCGTCGTCGTCGGCGCCGTGGCCCACTGGGCCCTGGGCATCGACTGGGCCACCGGCATGCTCCTCGGCGCCGTGGTGTCCTCCACGGACGCCGCGGCCGTGTTCTCCGTGCTGCGCCGCGCACCGCTGCCCAGCCGTCTCGGCGGTCTGCTGGAGGCTGAGTCGGGGTTCAACGACGCGCCCGTCGTCATCGCCGTCGTCTCCCTCACCGCGGTCCTCAGCGGGAAGGCCTCCCACGGGTGGGGCTTCCTGGTCTTCGAAGCGGGTGCCGAGCTCATCGGCGGCTCCGTCATCGGCCTGGCGCTGGGCTGGCTCGGCGCGCTGGGGCTGCGGCGCGTGGCGCTGCCCGCCTCCGGCCTGTACCCGATCACCGTGCTCGCCGTGTGCGCCCTCGCCTACGGGCTCAGTGCGTACCTGCACACGTCGGGCTTCATTGCCGTCTACCTCGCGGGCCTGGTGCTCGGCAACGCCGAGCTGCCGCACCGCCCCGCGACGCGCGGCTTCGCCGAGGGCGTCGGATGGCTCGCGCAGATCGGGTTGTTCGTGCTGCTGGGGCTGCTCGTCTCCCCCTCGCAGATCCCGGCGCAGGTGGTGCCCGCGCTCGTGGTCGGTTTCGCGCTGCTGCTGGTGGCGCGTCCGCTGTCGGTGCTGGTGTCCACCTCGTGGTTCCGCGTGCCCCTGCGCGACCAGGTGCTGCTCAGCTGGGGTGGCCTGCGGGGCGCCGTGCCGATCGTGCTGGCCACCGTGCCCGCCGCAGCCGGCGTGCCCGGCACCGAGGGTGTGGTCGAGATGGTGTTCGTGCTCGTCGTCGCCTTCACCCTCGTGCAGGCGCCGACACTGCCGTGGGTGGCGCGGCGCCTCGGCATCAGCGAGCCGACCGTGCGCGACCTCGAGGTCGAGTCCAGCCCGCTGGAGGAGATCGGCGCCGACGTGCTGCAGGTCAAGGTGGGGCCCGCGTCCAAGCTGCACGGGTTGGAGATCTTCGAGCTGCGCCTGCCCGAGGGGGCGGAGGTCTCGCTGCTCGTACGCGACGGGCGCGCTCGCGTGCCCACCCGCACCACCACGCTGCAGCGCGGTGACAACCTGCTCGTCGTCGCGGTCTCCGGGGTGCGCGAGCTCACCGAAGAGCGCCTCCGCGTGCTGTCCGAGCGCGGCAGGTTGGCCAAGTGGACGACGCCGGGCGCCGCGCGGGTGCCGGAGCTGCGCCCCGCGCCGGGTCGGGAGCGCACCGGCCCCTGAACGCTGGGCCTGAACGCTGGGCCTGAACGCTGGGCCGGGCGAGCGGTGAGCGTGTCAGCAGCGGTCCCACGGCGCTAGCATTGGCACTCGGACCGCCCGAGTGCCAGAACTCAGCAGGAGCGCGCACCGTGGCGGCCTGGTCGTCGTCGTGAACCGAGGAGCCCCGTCGTGCCCACGTACGCCTACACCTGCACCGCCTGCGGCCACAGCCTCGAGGTCAAGCAGTCGTTCTCCGACGCCGCGCTGACCGAGTGCCCGGAGTGCGCGGGCCGGCTCCGCAAGCGGTTCGACGCCGTGGGCGTGGTGTTCAAGGGCAGCGGCTTCTACCGCACCGACTCCCGCGCGGACGGCAAGGGCGGCTCCTCCAGCGCTGGGTCCGGCTCCTCCAGCTCAGGGTCCAGCTCCAGCGACAGCACCGCGGCGAGCAGCTCCAGCACCTCGAGCGCCACCCCCTCCACGAGTGGCAGCTCCAGCTCCTCGAGCAGCAGCTCGACGCCCGCGAGCAGCAGCTCTTCCTCATCCTGACCCGCCTGTGAGCGGTGTCGTCCGCCCACAGGTGACCTGCGGCGCTCGGTTATCCACAGGCGCGAAGCTCGCGCCAGCGGGCGGCGCCGCGAGATGGCCAGGCTGCGGCGGTGACCACCACCACGTCGCCTTGGCAGCCCCCTCGGCCGCGCACCGCCGCTTCACATGGCGCTTCACATGGCGCGTCGACGCGCCGGCTGCGACGGGCGCTGCGCCGGTCCCGTCGGCCGCTCGCGGCGGCGCTGCTCGCAGGCGCCGTCTGCGTGATCGTGACGGCGCTCGTCCCCCGGGAGGGTCCGGCGGCGGGCAGCACCGCCGTCGTGGTCGCCTCTGACAACCTGCCCGCGGGCGCGGCCGTCGCCAGTGGGTCGCGCACCGCGGCGCTGCCGGAGTCAGCGGTGCCGCAGGGCGCGCTCGTCCCAGCAGACCTCGCCGCCGGCGGCCGCGCGGACGGTGCGCGGCTCGCGGCTCCGGTGCGCGAGGGCGAGGTCATCACCGACGTCCGGTTGCGCGGAGACGACGTCCTCGCCTCCCTGGCGCCCGGGCAGGTGGCCGTCCCCGTCAGCGTGACCGCTCCGGCGCCAGACGGCCTGCTCGTCCCCGGTGCGCGGGTGGCGGTGCTCGCGGCCTCCCCCGACACGATCGACGACGACGGCACGGGGGTGCTCGTCCCCAGCGCGATGCTGCTGGTGGTGAGCTCCGACGCACTCACCACGGGTCTGCTCAGCGGCGGCGGTGGGGGCACCGTGGTGGTGCTGGCCCTGGACGACGAGGACGCCGCCCGTGTCGCCGCGGCCACCGCGAACGGCGGCGTGGTGCTCGCCCGTGCGGCCTGACTCAGCTCCAGTGGGGTGGGCGCTCGCTGCGCAGCCGCTCGGCCTCGGCGGCCCAGCGCCCGGCGTCCTCGGGCAGCTCGGGGGCCTCCAGCTCCTCCCCCGGCGCGCCGGTCGGCGGAGCCACCACGCGGCGGCCCCGCTGCCCCGGCCGCCGGCCGCCCGAGCCCCCCGAGACGCCGGAGCCGGCAGAGCCGCCGGTGTCAGCCACGTCCGGCGAGCTCGCGCAGCACTGCTGTGACGGCGACGGTCGGGTCCTCGAAGAGTTCCCGCGCCCCGACCCGCACCACGCCCCAGCCGAGGTGGCCCAGCTGCTCGGGCACCACGAGCTCGCGCTGCACGAGGTCGCCCAGGGGGTCGTCGTCGGTGCCCGCGGGGATGTCCGTGAGCACCGCCACCGCCGGGCCGTCACCGCTGGCGGGCAGGACGACGACGTCGGGCACCCCGCCGGTGACGAGCGCCCGGGCACCGCGCCCGGCGAGGCGGTCCGACAGCCGCGCGAGCAGGGGGTCCACCGCGGCACCGGACACGGCGTTGCCGTCCTGGCGGCGCAGTGCCTGGAGCGGGTCGGCGGACGGCGGCTCCTCCAGCGAGAGCAGCAGGGACCGCAGCGACGAGGCGCCCGTGGAGGTGCACTGCGACGCCTCCAGCACCTCGCCCGCCACGCAGCTCACCACGGTCAGCCGCTTGCGGGCGCGGGTGAGCACGGACGCCAGCCAGCGGTGCCCGTCGACGTCGTCCAGCGGCCCGAATCGGTGCACGAACCGGCCCAGCGGCGTGACGCCGAGGCCCACGGAGAAGACCACGTGGTCACGGACGGTGTCGGCGCACCTCTCGACGTCGGTCACGACGAAGCTCTCCCGGCGCCGGCGCCGCAGGAACGCCGCGAGCTCGGGGCGGGTGGCCAGCGCGGCACGGACGGCGTCGGCGATGCGCCGCGCGTGCGGGCGGGTCAGGGCGACCACCGCGAGCGATTCATGAGGGGTCTCGCGCACGTGGGCCAGCACGAGGTCGACGACGGCGGTCACCTCACCGTCGGGGCTGTTGACCACGCCGTCGGCGTCGGGACGGCCAGTGACGTCGCTGACACGGCGCAGGCGTACGGGCGGGCGGCCCGGAGGGCAGGGCACGGCGTGCTCGCCCGTCGTCGTCCCCGGAACTGCTCCCGCAAGGGCCGCGAGCTGCTGCGGCATCCGGTGCTGCCACGTGAGCTGCTGCGTGGGCAGCACCTTCTCGAGGGCGTCGAAGATGCTGCGGCGCGAGCCGCGCGGCAGGGGCGCCTCGTCGGCACGACGGGGCGCGACGCGCACCGGCGTGGGCCCGCCGGGGTCTCCGAGCACCACGAGCTGGCGGCCCGCAGAGGCGGCCAGCACCGCTTCGGGGACGCCGACGCGGTGCGCCGCGAGCACGAGCACCACGTCGTACCGGCGCCCGGAGGCCAACTCCACGGACAGCGCCAACGGGCCGCTGACGCGGCAGGGCGCGGACGCGGACAGGGCGGTGGCACCTCGCACCCGGTGAACGGCGGTGGCGCGACGGTGCTTCTCGTGCGCGGCCAACGCGGCGGCGGCCTCGGCGCGACCGAGCGCGTCCAAGGCCCCGAGGGCCGGGTCGGCCTCGAGGAAGGTGTCGAGCACCGAGCGCCACCAGGAGCGGCGCAGCTCGACCACGGCCTGGTCGGGGTCGAGACCACGGCGGCGCGACTCCTCCAGCAGCGGCACCAGGCCGCGCTGGTCGAGCACCGCGAGCAGGGCCGCACGCTGCGGGAGGTCCTCGAGCGCGCCGGAATCAGCGACCAGCGCGCTGAGCCGCTCGGCGAGCGCGTGCCACGGCTCGTCGGCGAGGGCGCCGCCACCGGTGGTGGGGGCCAGCACCGCGGACAGGGCGCTGGTCTGGGCCGTCACCTGGTCGAGTACGACCTCGGCGGCCGGCACGCCCTGCGGCACGCGCGGGGGCGCTCCGGCGGCGTCCTCGGCGCGCCAGGCCTCCCAGTCCAGGCGGGAGCGCTCGGCGTCGACCAGGGCGCCGTGGAGGTCGTCGAGGATGACGCCGGGACGCACGAGCTCGCGGGCCGCGCGCTCCAGCCGGCGCCTCTCGAAGACGCCGTAGCGCGGCCCGGTGGCGCGCAGCGCCGGCGGCGCGGTCGCGTCGATGAGGGGGGTCAGCGGTCGCTCGAAGACCGCGGGGAGGAAGGAGTCCAGGCAGTCGCGCACGCGGGCCAGTAGGTCGAGCTGGGCCTGGGCGTCGGCGACGCAGGTGGGCACGCGCAGGCCGCTGCCCCCCGCGAGCGCCGTGGCCTGGCGGCGCAGGGCGGGCAGCAGGTCGTCGCGCAGGGCGCGGGCCTCGTCGAGCGCCTCCGCGGCCTCGGCGCGGCTGGACAGCGCCGCGCCGGACCAGGCGGTGTCACCGGCGCGCGCGGACAGCGCGCCGAGCTCGACGGCCTGGCGGAGCTCGACGGCGGCCTTCTCCCGCTCGTCGGCGTCCATGGCACGGAGCGCGGCGGGTGCCAGACGCACCGGGTCGGGACCGGGGGGCAGCGTGGCCAGGGCCGCCATGGCGTCCAGGGCGGAGACGCCCCAGGGGCCACGGCGGGTGTGCAGGGCGGCGCGGTGGCGTCCGAGGGCCGCCACCACGTCACCGCCGGAGCCACTCGCAGCCCCGCCCGAGATCGAGGGCCCGCTGGGGGGCGCAGGCGCCTCGACGGGCAGCACCGGCAGCGGCCCGGTGGCGTTCGGGTCGACCGAGCCGGTGGCATCGACGAGGAGGTCGCCGAGGTTGCGGGCCGCGAGCCGACGGGCGACGTCCTCGGCCTCCTGCTGCTGGCCCGCCACGAGCAGCACGCTGCGGCCGGTGGCCGCCAGCGCAGCGATGGTGGTGGCCGCCACCTGCGTGGCTCCGGTACCCGGACCGGCCTCGACGCGCAGCGACCGGCCGGCGAGCACGCTGTCGAGCACGCGGCGCTGGGAAGCGTCGAGCGGGAGCACCTGGACGTCGTCCGGGTCGACGCCGCGCGCGGTCTCGGGCAGCGCCGCGACCGTACTGGGGCTCTGGAGGCGCTCGGTGGCGCCCCGGTCACCGGAGAGGGCCAGGACGACGTCGGAGCCGGCCAGCCCGTCGGCGGCGCGGTCGAGTTCGGCCACCAGCGAGCGCGCGACGTCGACAAGGACGGTCACGAGCAGCGCCGGCTTCACCTGGATGTCGGGCGCGGAGACCCGGGTCAGCGACCGCAGCCGCTCCAGGGCGGGTGCCGGGTCGAAGCCGTGCGCGTGCACCGCGAGCGCCGCCAGGCCTGCCGGGTCGACCGGGACGCCGCGGCGCTGGAGCTCGCGGACGAGGGCGGGGTTGGTGCGGACCGGGCCGCCGAGGCCGATCTCGTAGTCGACCGGGCCCGCGCCGCGGGCGTGCAGCTCCGCCGGGCGCAGCAGCAGCGGCGTGCTCACCGTGGTGCCGGTGGTCTCGTCGTGCCAGGACGCGAGGCCGACGGCGAGCACGCACGCCTGCAGGCCGTGCTCGTCGGCCAGGGCGGAGGCCTCGCCGCGGATGGTGCGGGCCCGGCGGCGGGCCTCCTCCAGGGCACCGGCCTCCCGGAACAGGTGCGACAGCCGGGTGGGGCGGCCGGCCAGCAGCAGCGCCACGCCCGAGGGGTGCGCGGAGGCGAGCTCGAGGGAGCCGTCGCGCAGGTCTTCGGGGGTCATGAGCGGCTCGGGGCCGCCAAGGGAGGCCAGCTCGGTGCGCCACCCCGACAGCGCCGCCTCGAGACCGCGGGGAACGGACGGCTTCGGTGCGGGGCGGCGCGCGGAGGCCGGGACGGGCCGCGGGCCACCGGCACGATGCGACCCGGACGTGGCGCGCCCGCCGGGAGGGGTGACCGGCTGCTGAGGAGCCGGCTGACCGCCGGGCTGGGTGCCCGCACCGGGCTCGGTGGGCCTCTCGGACGCCATCGGCGGCCGCTGCCCCGCTCCGGCCGCCCCGGCACCAGCAGCGCCACCCGCCACGCCCATCAGCCCTTGAGTCACCCGGAAAGGCTAGTGCGCTCCCATGGTGGTCAGCACGGCCGCGCGGTGTGGTCCCCGCGTGGTGTCGGACGTGATGTCGGACGGGGTGCCGGGTGCGCCGCGCCGTCGCCCCAGTGGCGGCCCGGTCCCGGCTACCCTGGGACCGCGCCCTGGTAGCTCAGCGGAAGAGCAACCGCCTCCTAAGCGGTAGGTCGCGGGTTCGAGTCCCGCCTGGGGCACCACGCACGCGGTCACCACGTGCGGTGCCACACCTCAGCTGACGCCCTCGCGGACCGCTCCTCGCGCTCGGGCGCTGATGATCCCCGGGCTGACGGCCAGGGCGAGGAGCACCAGCACGAGTGCCACCCACGGCGTGCTGGTGGCACCGGCAGCCTCGAGCACCACGCCCCCTGCCCAGGAGGCCAGCGCGATCCCCGCGTTGAAGGCGGCGATGTTCAGGCCGCTGGCGGCCTTCTCCGCCCCCGCTCCACGCCCTCTCGCCAGGGCCACCGCGTGGGCCTGCAGGGGCGGTGAGATGAGGAAGGCGAAGACGCCCCAGACCGCCACGGTGATCGCGATGGCAACGGCACTGGTCGCGCTCAGGAGCACGCCGGTGAAGCAGACGGCGAGCCCCACCAGGGCCACGTGGATGACGGGACCGGTCCCCCGGCGATCGGCGAGCGCACCGCCCGCGAGGTTGCCGACGACGGTAGCCGCGCCGAACAGGAGCAGCAGGATGGTCACGCCCGTGGCGTTGTAGCCGGCCCCCTCGCTGAGCAGAGGCTCCAGGTAGGTGAACACCGCGAAGGTGGCGCCGAAGCCGAGTCCGGTGACCACGTAGGTGAGAGCGAGCGGCCGGTCGCGCAGCAGCGCGAGCTGCCCGCGCAGGCTCACCGCCTCCCCCGCTCCCGTGGATGGGATAAGGGCCGCGATCGCCGCCGCGGAGAGCCCGCCGAGCACCGCGACGACGACGAAGGTCGCGCGCCAGCCGACCGCGTTGCCGAGGACCGTGCCGAGCGGCACCCCCACGACCATCGCCACGGTCAGCCCGAGAAACACCAGCGAGATCGCGCGGGACGCCTTCTCCCGCGGCACGAGGGCGGCGGCCGCGGGCGCGCCGATGGCGAACACGGTGCCGTGGGCGGCCCCGGCGAGGACCCTGCCGGCCAGCAGGGCGGCGAAGCCCGCGGCCGTGGCCACGAGGGTGTTACCGATGGCGAAGGCGCCCATGAGGGCGACAAGCACCCAGCGCGAGTCGAAGCGGCTGAACCAGCTTGTCAGGAGCGGAGAGAGGACGGTGATGGCCAGCGCGTACGCCGTGACGAGCAGTCCGGCCGCACCGACGCTGACGCCCGTCTCGGCAGCGATGGTCGGGAGGAGCCCGACGAGGACGAACTCGCTGATGCCGATGGCGAACGCCGCCAGCGTCAGCGACAGCAGCCGTGTCATGTCAGAAGCGCGCGGCGCCCAGCCGCGCGAGCTGCTCGTCGGTGGTGACGTCCGCGCCGGCCACGCCGATGGCCCCGACCACCACCTCTGCGTCGCGCAGGGCGACGCCGCCGCCGAAGGAGATGAGGCCGCCGTTGGTGTGCTCGAGCGAGTAGATCGATCCACCGGGCTGCGCCTGGGCACCGAGGTCAGCGCTGTCGGTGCCAAAGAGGGCCGCGGTGCGCGCCTTCTTGAGCGCCACCTCGACCGGGCCGACGAGGGCCGCATCGGTGCGGGCGAATCCCACGAGGACGCCTGAGGGATCGACCACGGCGACAGCTACTCCGAGTCCTTGTTCTTCGGCTGCGCTGACGACGGCACCGATCGCGTGCTGGGCTCGCACTCTCCGCGACACTATTCCTCCATACTGAACGGAAGCCCCCAGAGAGCTCACCAACGTTCACTGACGCGGAATAGCGTGGCGCTTACGGTCCTTGCTGTCAAACTTTTGACGCCGCAACTCGATAGAGTTCGACATCGTGGAATCAGTGGCCAATGGCGCCGAGCGAATGATCCAGTCGGTGCAGCGCGCCTTCGCGCTGATCGAGCGGCTTGCCGCCGCCCCTGACGGACTTCGCCTGAGCGACCTGGCCGACGGCCTCGGCCTCAACCGCAGCACGGCGCACAACCTGCTGGGCACGCTCGAAGTCCTGGGGTACGTGGAGCAGCGACACCGCGGCGCTCCCTACCGCCTCACGGGCAAGCTGGACCAGCTCCTGCCACCGAGGGTCGAGACGGAGCTAGCGCTACGCGCCCGCGCTCGCCCGGTGCTCGAGGAGGTCGCCACCCGGACCGGGGAGACCGTTTATCTGGCCTTTGCGGCCGGTGACCATTACCTGTGCTCAGATGCCGTGCAGTCGACCGAACCCCTGCACTTGACCGTCACCCCCGGGGAGCGCGAGCCGCTCCTGGGCACCGCGATAGGGCACGCCCTCCTGGCAGGCAACGACAGACTTGCCGAACGACTCGCCGAGGCGGACCCGAAGGGCTGGTCACATCACGCGCAGCGCGTGTCGGAAGCGCGGGAGCAGGGCTTCGCCGTCGACGAGGAAGGGTTCCATCCCGGGGTGTCTTGCGTCGCCGTGTCGCTGCCCGGAGGAGCCGCAATGGGCGTCGCCGGCCCCGCGAGCCGCCTGGATCACTCTCGGCTGCTCGCGTTCGCCGCAGTACTTCGGCAGGCGACGCGAGGGCTGCGATGATCCGCGCAGCGGGTCAGCGGGTCGAGCCGCCGTCAGTCCGCACTGACGGTGGGGGCCGCCTGGCGATCGACGCGAGACGGCCCCGTCATGACCTTCGACTCGAAGACCGAGAAGCCGAGGAGCGCCGGCAGGAGCAGCGGGGGAAGCGCCAGGGCCATCCACATCATGGTGGCGGAGGTTCCCCGTCCCGACGTCCGTCATGCGCGCTGTGTCCGTTTCGTGACCTATCGATATCGGATCGTTACCAAAAACCCATCAGCCTCAACTTTCACACCAGACCCACTACACCCACCCGGATAGCCTTGAGAGTTCCGTCGCGAAAACTCCAGACCGGATTCCGGCTCACCGCGCCAGCTGCGCCAGCGCCACCTCCTCGGCCGGGATGCGGTAGCGCAACAGCAGCACGCCGTTCAGCACCGTGAAGACCACCGCGGTCACCCAGGCCGAGTGCACCAGCGGCAGCGCGACCCCCTCGACGGCCACCACGAGGTAGTTGGGGTGCGGCAGCCAGCGCAGCCGGTACGGCCCGCTCGTCACGCGAGGCATGCCCGGCACCACCACCACGCGGGTGTTCCACTGCCTCCCCAGGGCGCGCATGCACCACATCCGCAGCGCCTGCGTAAGGGCCAGAACCCCCAGCAGCGTCCATCCGAGCACCGGCACGAAGGGCCGGTCGGCGACGACCACCTCGACCAGGCACCCCAGGAGCAGCGCCGTGTGCAGCGCCGCCATCGCGGGGAAGTGCCCCTGGCCGGTCTCCACGCCGCCGCGCGCGAGCGCCCAGGCCCGGTTGCGCTGGCTGATGACGAGCTCGACGAGGCGCCACAGCCCCACCGCGAGCAGCAGCAGCGCGTACCACCCGACGCTGCTCACCGCTGCGTGTCCCCGGCCCACTCCAGGAGCACGAGCTCCGCACTGAAGCCCGGCCCGAGGGCGAAGAGGACGCAGCGCTGCAGCGCCCCGCCGCCGTCGTCGTCCTGGTCCCCCTCCTGTTCACGAGCGAGCACGTCGGCGAGCACATGGAGCACCGACGCCGAACTGAGGTTGCCGACCCGCGCCAGCGACGCCCACGACGGCGCCAGCGCCCCCTCCTCCAGGGCCAGGGCACGCGCGGCGGCCTCGAGCACCCGCGGGCCGCCGGGGTGGGCCACCCAGCGGGTGACGTCGCCGGCGTCGAGCCCGAGCGGAGCCAGGAGGGCCTTGACGTCGTCGGCGAGGTGGGTCTCGACGACGTCGGCCAACGACGCCGAGAGCACGATGCGGAACCCGGTCCCACCGACGTCCCAGCCCAGCACGTCGGTGGTCCCCGGATAGAGGTGACTGCGGCTCGAGACGATCCGGGGGCTGCGGGCGGTCGGCGCCCCCAGGCCCATCGCCGCGGCTCGGCGCTCCCCCACGACGACGACGGCCGCCGCGCCGTCGCCGAACAGGCCCGACGCGACGAGGTTGGCGGTGGAGGGGTCATCGCGCTGCACCGTCAGGGAGCACAGCTCCACGGACAGGAGCAGGGCGACGTCGTCGGGGTGCCCACGCAGGTGGTCGTGCAGGCGGGCCAGCCCCGACGCCCCGGCCACGCAGCCCAACCCGAAGAGCGGCAGGCGCTTGACGTCCGGGCGCAGTCCGAGCGGGCCAGCGATCCGGGCGTCCAGCGACGGCGCGGCGATGCCGGTGACGGTGGTGAACAGGACGAGGTCGACGTCGTCGGGGGCGAGTCGCGCCGCCTCGAGCGCTTCGCGAGCGGCGCGCAGGCCGAACGTGGCGCCGTCGTGCAGCCAGGCCTCGTTGGCGCCGGTGAAGCCGTCGAGGTGGGCGTACTCGTGCGGTGGTCTCACGAGGTGGCGGCGCTGCACTCCGGCGGAGCGGTGCAGGCGTCGCAGCAGCGGCGCCTTCGCGGCGGCGGGCGAGCCCGGCGGGCAGACGAGGTCGACGAGGGCCTCGGTGATCTGCTCCTGGGGGTAGCTGTGCTCGGGGAGCACGGGCGCCACGGCGACGATCCGGCTCACGTGCTCTCCACCCGTTCAGCCTGCGGGGCGGCACTCCACGACGCCACCCCGCTCCCGCTGCGGGCGTGATCTGCGCTGTCAGGCGGACTCGGGGGCCTCGCCGCGGCGGGCCTGGGCGCGCTCGACGCTGCGACGCAGCGCCGCGAGCAGGTCGACCACCTCGCCGTCGTCGTCAGTGCCACCGGCCCCCTCCGTCATCGCGGGAGCGCGGCGCACGTCCCCGGAGGCGATCTTCTCCTCCACGAGCACACGGACCGCCTCGCGATAGCCGTCGGTGTACTGGGTGGGGTCGAAGTCGGCCGCGAGCGACTCCACGAGGGAGGCCGCCATGGCCAGCTCGGCAGGTTTGAGCGTGACGGCAGCGCTCAGGACCTCGAAGTCGGGCTCGCGGACCTCGTCGGGCCACAGCACCGTCTGCAGGCAGATGACCTGGCCGCGCACGCGCAGCACGGCGAGGGTCTCGCGCTGGCGCAGGGCCACCTTCACCACGGCCACGCGCTCCGTCTGCACCAGCGCCTCGCGCAGCAGCGCGTACGGCTTGGCGGCGGTGCGGTCGGGCTCCAGGTAGTAGGCCTTGTCGTACAGCAGCGGGTCGACCTGCGCCTCGGGCACGAACTCGACCACCTCGATCTCGCGGCCCGTCGTCAGCGGCAGGGCGGCCAGGTCGGCGTCGGACAGGACGACGAGGTCGCCGTCGTCGGTCTCGTACCCTTTGGCGATCTCGCCGTACGCGACGGGCTCACCGTCGACACTGCAGGTGCGCTGGTACCTGATGCGCCCACCGTCGGCGGCATGCACCTGGTGGAAGGACACGTCCTTGGTGCCCGTGGCGGCGTACACGCGGACGGGCACGTTGACCAGCCCGAACGACACCGCTCCCTTCCAGATGGCGCGCATGCTGGTCAGGGTGCGGCGGCCGATCGGACGCCACCAGCCCCGCTCACCCATCCGAGCGCCCACGAGGGACGAACACCGGTCATGACCAGCATCTCCTCACCCGCCGCGACGCAGGCGCGTCCCCGTGCGTCCACCGGGATCGCCGCGCTGGTGGGCGTGGTCAGCGCGGGGCTGGCGCTGGGGGTTGCCCAGCTCGTGGCGGCCTTCGTGAGGCCGCAGTCCGCACCGGTGCTGGCGATCGGCTCCGCGTTCATCGACAGGGTGCCGCCGTGGCTCAAGGACACGGCCATCCGGCTGTTCGGGACCAACGACAAGCTCGTCCTGCTGGCCTCGATGGCGCTGGTGGTCACCCTGCTCGCGGCGCTGGCGGGCGTGGCCGAACGGTGGCGACGCGGCGTCGGGCTGGCGCTCGTGGTGCTCTTCGGGGTGGTGGCCGTGGGCGCGGCGGTGACGCGAGCGGGCGCCGGGCCCTTCGATGCGGCGCCGTCGGTGATCGGGTTCGCCGCGGGCGGAGTGGCGTTGCGGCTGCTCGTCGAGCGCCTGCGCGCGGTCGACGGTGCCAACGGTTCGCCGTCGTCGTCCTCCCCCACCCGGCGGTCGGTGCTCGCGGCGACCGCGTGGGTGGCCGCCGCGGCTGCCTCGGCGGCGGCCGCGGGCCGGGCGCTGAGCGGCGCCGCCCGTGATGCGGTGGCGGCGCGTGCCGGGCTGCGGCTGCCCGCCCCGGCCGTCCCCGCGAGCGCGGTGCCAGCCGGCGTGGAGAACGGGGTGGTGGGCACCACGCCATACCTGACGCCGAATGCCGACTTCTACCGGATCGACACCGCGCTGACCGTGCCGTCGATCGACCCGGCCACGTGGTCGCTGCGGGTGCACGGCCTGGTCGAGGAGGAGGTGGAGATCTCCTTCGAGGAGCTGCTCGCCCTGCCGATGGCCGAGTCGCGCGTGACGCTGACGTGCGTCTCCAACGAGGTCGGTGGTGGGCTGGCGGGTAACGCGACGTGGCTGGGGGTGCCGATCGCCGCGGTGCTGGAGCGGGCGCGGCCGCAGGCGGGTGCCGACATGGTGCTCTCGCGCAGCAGCGACGGGTTCAGCGCCTCCACGCCGCTGAGCGCACTCACCGACCGCGACCGCGGGGCGCTGCTGGCCGTCGGCATGAACGGCGAGCCGCTACCGCTGGAGCACGGCTTCCCGGTGCGGATGGTGGTGCCGGGGCTGTACGGCTTCGTCTCGGCGACGAAGTGGGTGGTGGACCTGGAGGTCACGCGGTTCGCCGACGCGACGGCGTACTGGACCACCCGTGGGTGGTCGGACCAAGGCCCGATCAAGACGGCATCGCGGATCGACGTGCCGAAGGGGTTCGCGCAGGTCGCGCAGGGCACCGTTCCGGTCGGCGGGGTGGCGTGGGCGCAGACCCGCGGCATCAGCGCGGTCGAGGTGCAGGTGGACGACGGGCCCTGGCAGCCCGCGACGCTCGCCGCGCAAGACGGCCTGGACACGTGGCGGCAGTGGTCGTACGCGTGGGACGCCGCGGCGGCCGGGCCGGGGGCGCACACGCTGCGGGTCCGGGCCGTCGACGGGACGGGAGCGGTCCAGGTCGGGGAGCGTGCTGCTCCCGCCCCCGACGGCGCGACGGGCTGGCACTCGGTCTCCGTCACCGTGCAGTAGCCGGCACCAGTCCGGGCGGGCGCCAGCTCCGAACTCGCACCGACAGCTTGACCAGCACCGCGAGGCCCCGGCCTCCCGCACCGCGCGGGAGGCTGGGGCCTCACTGCGCTCTGATGCCGTTGAACAACTCGTGACCTGATCGTGACCCATCCATCTGCCCACCGGCTGCGAACCACCCGTGTCAGAGCGAACGAGCCGCCCACCCGGCGGCCCGACACGGAGGTACCCCCATGAAGCGCAGCCTCACCACCGCGTTCTCCGTCTCCGCCAGCGCCTTCCTGGTGCTCGGCCTGGCCGCGTGCGGCGGCTCCGCAGACCCCGGCTCGACGTCCGGCGGCGACATGAGCTCGACGGCGCCGTCGGACTCGATGACCTCGGCCGCGCCATCGGACTCGATGAGCTCCGACGCCGCGATGGCCTCCGGCCCCGTGGGCCCGGGCTGCGCCGACTACGCCGCGGCGGTCCCGAGCGGCGCCGGCTCGGTGTCCGGCATGGCGACCGCGCCCGTCGCGACCGCCGCGAGCAACAACCCGCTGCTCAAGACGCTCGTGTCGGCCGTCTCCGGCCAGCTCAACCCGAACGTCAACCTCGTCGACACGCTGAACGGCAGCCAGTTCACGGTCTTCGCGCCCGTGGACGACGCCTTCGCGAAGGTCGACCCGGCCACCATCGAGACCCTCAAGACCGACTCGGCGCTGCTGCAGAAGGTGCTGACCTACCACGTGGTGCCCGGCCAGCTCACGCCCGAGCAGGTCATCGGCATGCAGACCACCGTCGAGGGTCAGCAGGTGGACGTGACCGGCACCCCGGACAACCTCAAGGTCAACGGCGCGCAGGTCATCTGCGGCGGCGTGAAGACCGCCAACGCCACCGTCTACCTCATCGACGGCGTGCTCACCCCGCCCGCCAGCTGATGCACACCACCACGCGTCCGGCCTGGGGCAGGCTGGGCGCGTGGTGGACGCGGCGGCGCAGGTAGTCCAGATCGCGGGGCGGCGTGTGAAGCTCACGCACCTCGACCGCGAGCTGTGGCCGGGCGGACCCGGCAGGCGCGCGACCACCAAGGCGGAGCTCGTCAGCTACGTGCTCGACGTGGCTCCAGCGCTGCTGCCGCAGCTGGCCGGCCGGCCGGTGACGCGCGTGCGGTGGCCGCAGGGCGTGGGCGGCCCGCGGTTCTTCGAGAAGAACGTCCCGTCCGGCACGCCGCAGTGGGTGCGCAGCGTGGAGGTCAAGGGCACTGGCGACGACGACGGCGATGGCTTCGTCACGTACCCGCTCGTCGATGACGAGGCCGGCCTGGTCTGGCTCGCCAACCTGTCGGCGCTGGAGCTGCACACGCCCCAGTGGCGGCTCGACCCCTCCGACACCGGCGGTGCGGCCGGGGCCCGCCGACCGCCCGACAGGCTCGTCGTCGACTTGGACCCCGGTCTCGGCACGGGCCTGGCGGAGTGCTCCGAGCTTGCGGTGCTCGTGGCGGAGCGCCTGGCGGACGACGGGCTGGTCGCCGTCCCCGTGACCTCGGGCAGCAAGGGCCTGCAGCTGTACGCGCCGATCAGCGGGGAGCAGGGCGCCGACGTCGTCGCCGCGTACGCCAAGCGGCTCGCCGTGGGGCTCGCGAAGGACCATGCGTGGGTGACCGCGGTCATGACGAAGGACGTGCGGCGCGGGAAGGTGCTGCTCGACTGGAGTCAGAACAACGGCGCGAAGACCACCATCACACCGTGGTCGCCGCGGGGGCGCGAGCACCCGCAGGCGGCGGTGCCGCGCCGCTGGGACGAACTCGGCGATGACCTGTTCCAGCTGTCGCTGACCGAGGCTGCGCAGCGTTTCGCCACCGAGGGCGACCCGCTGGCCGGCGTCCTCACGCCCGATGCACCGCCCGGCCCGCGCCTGCCCGAGCGCTGACTCAGCGGCCGACGGCGTAGCCCTGCGCGCCGCGCGGGTTGGCCGCCGCGCGGATCCACCCGCCGTCCAAGGCCACCGCCGACAGCCGTCCCAGCGACCACCCGTCCACCGGTCGCACGTCCCAGCCACGCCGGGTCAGCCCCGCGGCGACGCTCGGACCGAACCGTTCCTCGATCACCAGCTGGGCAGGAGCCTCCTGGCGAGGCCAGAAGGAGCTCGGCGCGGTCTCGGTGTGGAAGGTCGGGGCGTCGACGGCGGCCTGGAGCGCGGTCTCGCTGGCGTGAGCGAGCCGGATCACGAACGGCAGCTGCCACGCGTCCTGCTGGTCGCCGCCGGGCGTGCCCAGCGCCATCCACGGCTCGCCGTCGCGCAGCAGCAGCGTCGGGGAGAGCGTGGTGCGCGGCCGGCGCCCCGGGCGCAGCGTCGACCCGAGCGTCGAGCCCCACCGCGCTGCCCGCGACCGCGAGCGCGGCGAGCCGCCACCGGGCAGCCAGCACATCTGCGCGCGCGTGCCCAGCGCGAAGCCCAGCTCGGGGATCACCGGCGAGCTCTGCAGCCACCCGCCGCTGGGGGTGGCCGAGACGAGGTTGCCCCAGCGGTCGGCGACGTCCACGTGGACGGTGTCGCCACGGCCCAGCTCCTCACGCGACAGCTCTTCACGCCGGTCGACCGTGGGCTCACCCACCGCTGGGCCCGCGTCCGCGAGCGCCTCTACGCGCGGCGGCTCTGGCAGCTGCGGCAACCGGCGGACGGTTCCGCCCGGCCAGCCGGGCTGGAGCTCGCTCTCGGCGTACTCGCCGAGCAGCGCGCGCCGCGAGGCGGTGTACGCCGGGTCGAGAAGTTCGGTGACCGAGGGCACGTCGGCGCCGTCCTCCTCCGCCCCCACCGGGTCTCCGTACCAGGCCTCGCGGTCCGCGACCGCGAGGTCGAAGGCGGCGGCACACGCGTGCACCCAGTCGTCGTCGTCCTCGTCCACCCCGTCGAGCTGCCCGTCGAGCAGGGCGAGCGCCTGCAGCAGCACCGGCCCCTGGCCCCAGGTACCGGTCTTGAGCACCTGCACGTCGCGGTACCCCCCCACCGCGGGCGGCTCGATGGTCGGCTCCCAGGCGGCGAGGTCGGAGCCGCGCAGCAGACCGGCGTGGACGGCGCCGGTGGCGTCGCGCCAGCGGGTAGCAGAGAAGAACCTGTCGACGACGTCGGCCACCTCGCCGCGGTACCAGTACTCGCGCGCGGCCTCGAACTCCGCGTCGCGACCGCCTCCTCGACGGCCAGCGGCCTCCGCGGCGGCCAGCACCCGGTCGTAGGTATCCGCCAGCGCGGTCAGGCGCAGCCGGGACCAGGGCTGCGGGGCGCGCGCGGCGCCGTCGTCCCCGGTGAGGTAGGTGGCGGCCGACGTCGTCCACGCACCCTCGCCCTGCAGAAACAGCGGCGTCACGGACTCCAGCGTCGCGGCGACGCGGGGCAGCACGGGCGCGCCGTGGCGGGCGTAGCCGATGGCCGGTTCGAGTACGTCGCGCAGCCGCCAGGTGCCCCACCGCTGGAGCAGGAGGGTCCACGCGCCGAAGGCGCCGGGCACCGTGGCGGGCAGCAGCCCGGAACCGGGGATGGCTGTGAGGCCGAGGTCGGCGAAGGCCTGCGGCGTCGCGGCGGCGGGCACGGGGCCCTGGCCGCAGACGACGTGCGCTCCACCGTCTGCCCCGCCCGCCGCGGACCACAGCACGATGGGCAGGTCGCTGCCGGGTCCGTTGAGGTGCGGCTCGACCACCTGCAGCACGAACCCGGCAGCCGCGGCGGCATCGAAGGCGTTGCCGCCACGTTCCAGCACCCCCATCCCGGTCTGACTGGCCAGCCAGTGGGTGGAGGCGACGGCCCCGAAGGTGCCGGTGATCTCGGGGCGCGTGGTGGGGAGGGGCACGCGCCCATCCTCACGCTCAGGCGGCGTCGAGCTCCGGCAGGTACCCGCCCCACAGGGGGCTGCGGTGCTCGCTACCGCGCAGCAGCCACGCCGCCCCATGCGGAGCGCGCAGGCGCACGCGCAGCTGCCAGCCCATCTCCTCCGGCGTCCGGTCACCCTTGACGCCGTTGCAGCGCAGGCAGCACGCGACGAGGTTCTCCCAGCTGTCACGGCCACCGCGGCTGCGCGGCAGCACGTGGTCGACCGTGCTCGCCGGGCGGTTGCAGTAGCCGCAGCGGTGCCCGTCCCGGCGCAGCACCCCGCGCCGGGAGACCGGCACGGACCGCCCGAACGGCACGCGCACGTAGCGATTGAGCACGATGACGGCGGGCCGGGGCAGCGTCACCGTCGTCGAGGCGACGGGCACCTCGTCGGCGACGACGACGTTCGCCTTGCCGGCCAGTACCAGTACCAGAGCGCGTCGCAGCGGGACCACCGCCAGCGGCTCGTAACCGGCGTTCAGCACCAGGGTCCTCACGGGGCCACCCCCTCGTCGAGATCGGTCCACGGGCTCAGGTCGCTCGGTGGCGTCATGGGAAGGGCACCCGACACCGCCCCAGAAGACAGCGCCCCAGAACGGCGACAGGCGCCGTCCCGTGAGGGACGGCGCCTGTGAACAGGGCTGAGGGGCTGGCCGGGCTGGTGGCACGGCGCGCGACAGGGCGCGCGGCACTGGACCTGAGCACCGGCTGGCCGTGGAGGTACTGGCGACGATGGTGGAGGCGCTGCCGGCACGCAAGGCGACCCGGGAGGCTCGGCTGGGCGAGCGTCCCGCGCTGCGGATGTGGCGGCACCACGGGGGAACTGTACGTCGGGACGGCGCTGTCGAGCCTGTGCTTAACCCGTTGTTCTCGTCACGGGCTGGTCACGTGCCAGTGAGTCGTCAGGCGACGCGGGTGAAGACCACCGAGGACGACCAGATGTCGTGCACACCGATGGTCTTGCCGGTGCGCGGCGAGTCGATCATCTTGCCGTCGCCGAGGTAGATCCCGTTGTGGTAGACGCCGCCCTTGCCGGTGAAGCTGACGATGTCGCCGGCCTTGGCCTCGGACGCGGAGATGCGAGTGCCGGAGGAGGCCTGCTGGGCGGCGGTGCGAGGCAGGTCCTTGCCCAGCTGGGCGTAGACGTAGCGCACGAAGCCGGAGCAGTCGAAGCCGGCGGGCGTCGTGCCACCGAAGCGGTACTTGATGCCCGTGTACCGCTTGGCGATGTCGATGACCGAGGCGTTGGAGACGCTCCCGGAGGGGATCGGCGCCGCAGAGCCGTCGTCGCCGGGCTCCGGGGGGCCGGCGTCGACGTTCGGGTCGCTGTCGTCGGGGGTGGCGTCCGAGGTCTGCGCGATGCGGCTGGCGTCGCGGGCTTCCTTGGCGGCCTGGAACCTGTCGTTGGCGCGCGAGGCGCGCTCGGCGATGGCGGACCGCTCACCGGCGCTGACGCGCATATCGTGCTGGTACTGGCCCGCATCGACGGTCGTCAGTGACGTCAGGGCGAAGCTGACCTGAGCCTTGGCGGGAGCGGTGACGGCCGAGGCGCTCTGGGTGGCGGTGTCACCGGCGGCGTCCGAGCCGACCAGCGGTGCGGCCACGGCGGGCAGGCCCATGGTGACGAGCAGGCCACCGCTGACGGCGATGACGGCGGAACGGCGACCGACGGTGGTCGCGTTCACGGAGACGGCATCGCCGATGACGGCCAGGGGGGTACGGGTGCGCACCGGACGGCGGTGACGCGCTGCAGTCCTGCTGTTCGCGGACATGTCGACCACTCGGCCTCTCCGTCGCCTGCGGGGTGAGCTGTCGGGTTCGGGCGAGAGGTCATCGCCCGGCGCGCACCGTCCGGGGTCACCGGGCCGGGTGCGCGCTGCACCCCGAGGAGCTCCGCCAGGAGCCCCATGGAACGTGGGTCCCCCGCCCCTGCCAGCGGTGTCCGCCCGACCGCGCCCGGTGGCAGGGTTCAGCGCCCGGTGCGGACCTCGTGAGGTTTCTCTCGAGGTAGGACTGACAGTAGTGACGCGTGACTCTGCGTTCTGGGAACTTGAGTCGGTGGCTAAACGTGACCTGGGTCACACGCCCGTGAGGACGTCACACACTCACGACGAAGACGTGGACGGCGACGTCGTCAGACAGCACCTCGCCGGGTTCCCCCACGAGTACTCCCCCGGCCACCCGCGACACCTGCACCGTGCTGCCGGGGCGCAGCCCCAGCGCCGAGAGCCGCAGCATGGCCGTCAAGTCGGCTTGCGCCGGCTCACCGACGCGGCGCACCTGCACCTCCACCGGGGTGGCCGATGCCGCGGCGACCAGCGTCTGCAAACCGTCGAGGGTGTCCGGGACGTCGACGCCACCGATCGCGGCCAGGCCTGGGATCGGGTTGCCGTACGGGTCTTCCTCGGGAGCGTGCAGCAGGTCGAGCAAGCGGCGCTCGACGCGCTCGCTCATGACGTGCTCCCAGCGGCAGGCCTCGTCGTGGACGTACTCCCACTCCAAGCCGATGACGTCGATGAGGAGCCGCTCGGCCAGGCGGTGCTTACGCATCACCTGGGTGGCGCGCTCGCGCCCCAGCGCCGTGAACTCGAGATGCCGGTCACCGCTGACCACCACCAGCCCGTCGCGCTCCATCCGCGCCACCGTCTGCGAGACGGTGGGGCCGCTCTGCTGGAGACGCTGGGCGATCCGCGCACGCAGCGGAACGGTGCCCTCCTCCTCGAGCTCGAAGATGGTCTTGAGGTACATCTCGGTGGTGTCGATGAGGTCGCTCACGCAGCCCACCCCTTCCCTGCCGGTCCTGTGACCAGCCTAGTTGCCGGCGATCGTCCGCCGGCCGGGGCCGGTGTACTCGGAGAGCGGCCGGATCAGCGCGTTCGCCTCCACCTGCTCGCGCACGTGCGCCGTCCACCCCAGGACCCGCGCCATGACGAAGAGCGGCGTGAAGAGTTCCGTATCGAAGCCCATGAGCGCGTACGCCGGCCCGCTGGGGTAGTCGAGGTTGGGGTGCAGGCCGGTGGCCTCGGTCATCGCCGACTCGATGGCGTCGTAGAGCTCGGCGAGGTCGTAGCGTCCCTCGCGCTCCACCAAGACATCGAGGGCGGCCTTCATGGTCGGCACGCGCGAGTCGCCGGTCTTGTACACGCGGTGCCCGAAGCCCATGACCGTGCGCTTCTCCGCCCGCGCCCGCGCCACCCAGCCAGCCGCCCGGTCGGCGGTGCCGACCTCGGCGAGCACGCCCATGACGGCCTCGTTGGCGCCGCCGTGCAGCGGGCCCTTGAGCGCACCGACGGCCGCGGTGATCGCGGAGTGGTAGTCCGCCAGGGTGCTCGTCACCACCCGCGCGGTGAAGGTGGACGCGTTGAAGGAGTGCTCCGCATACAAGATCATCGACACCTCGAAGGCGCGCACCACCTCGGGCGCCACCTCCCCGCCGAACGTCGCGGCGAGGAACGCCGCGCACCAGCCGAGGTCGGTCCGCAGCGGCAGCAGCTCCAGACCGCGCCGTCGACGCTGGATCCGCGCCACCACCGCCGGCAGCTGCGCGAACAGCTGCAGGGCGCGGGCGAGGTCGTCCTCGCGGGTGCGCTCCTCCGGCGCCAACGTCGGCCATGTAGCGCCGATGGCGCTCACCGCCGTCCGCACGAGGTCCATCGGGTGCGCCTGCACCGGCAGGGCATCGAGGACGGCGACGACGGCGTCCGGCAGCTCCCGCTGCGCCCGCTCGGCGCGCTCGAACGCCGCCAGCTGGCGGGCGTCGGGCAGCTCCCCGTACCAGAGCAGGTACGCGACCTCCTCCAGCGAGCAGCGGGCGGCGAGGTCCTGCACGGGGTACCCGCGGTAGAGCAGCTCCGACGGCCCGGTGGCCGGTGCGGTCACCGAGGACACCGCGGTGGTGTCGACGACGACGCCCGCGAGGCCCCGCTTCACCTCGTGCACGATCGTGCTCATGCCTGGAGGCCCTTCTTTCCGTCGGGCACCTCGAAGGTGAACACGTCGGCGTCGAAGTCGTTGTAGCCGGCGTAGTCGATGAGCTCGTACAGCCGTGCGCGCGTCAGCATCGACGAAACCTCCCCTTCGAGGGTCCCCGTGGTGGCGAGAGCGTCCAGCGCCCGCTCGACGGCGCCCATCGCCGTCCTGAGCAGGCTGACGGGGTGCAGCGCGATCCGCACGCCGACATCGGCCAGCTGGGCGTGGGTGAACAGCGGCGCCTTGCCGAACTCCGTGAGGTTGGCGAGGACGGGAACGTCCACGGCCGAAACGACGCGCTCGTAGTCGGCCAGGGTCAGCATCGCCTCGGGGAAGACGGCGTCGGCTCCGGCGTCGACATAGGCCTTGAGCCTCTCGATGGCGGCGTCAAGACCCTCGACGGCGCGGGCGTCGGAACGGGCCATGATCAGCAGGTCCGGGTCGCGCCGGGCGCGGACCGCAGCGGCGATGCGCTGGGCCGCCACCTCCCGGGGCACCACCTGCTTGCCGTCGAGGTGACCGCAGCGCTTGGGGTTGACCTGGTCTTCCAGGTGCAGCCCGGCGATCCCGGCGTCCTCCAGCACCTGCACGGTGCGGGCGACGTTCATCGGCTCCCCGAAGCCGGTGTCGGCGTCGACGAGTACCGGCAGGTCGGTGGTGCGGGCCACCTGCGCGGCGCGCGCAGCGACTTCGGTCAGGGTGGTGAGGCCGATGTCGGGAAGGCCCAGCTCCGCCGACACCACCGCGCCGGAGACGTAGACGCCCTCGAAGCCCTTGCCGGCCACGAGCGAGGTGGAGAGCGGGGTGAACGCCCCGATGAAACGGAGCAGCGCTGTCCCCTCCGTCGGCTGCACCAACGCGCTCCGCAGCGCCTGACGCTTCTGCGAGGCCGTCGTCGCCGCGTGGAGCATCAGAACAGCCCGCCCGCCGGGGTCGAGACCCGAGCGCGCACGGTCAGCTGTGAGAGCTCACCCGGCTCCAGCTCGGGCAGACGCTGGGCGACACCGAGGAAGCGCTCCACCTCGTCGTCGTCGAGAACTCCCTGCGCCAACGTCCGGAACTTTGCGACGTAGTCGGCACGGGCGAACGGCCGCGCACCGGCGGGGTGGGCGTCGGCGACGGCGATCTCGTCCACGATCCTGCTGCCGTCGGCCAGCTCGGCCTCGAGGCGACCGCCGAACGCCCGCTGCATCGGGTCCGGCTCGTGGTAGCGGCGGGACCACTCGGGGTCTTCGACCGTCGCAATCTTCTGCCACAGGGCCACGGTGTCAGCCCTCCCGGCGCGCTCGGGGGTGTAGCTGCGCTCGTGGTGCCAGCCGCCGTCCTGCAGGGCCACCGCGACGATGTACGGGATCGAGTGGTCGAGGGTCTCCCGGCTCGCTGTCGGGTCGTACTTCTGGGGGTCGTTCGCGCCGGAGCCGATGACGTAGTGGGTGTGGTGGCTGGTGTGCAGCACGATCGAACGCACCTGCGACGGGTCGCGCAGCGCCGGGTACTTCTCACCGAGCCTGCGGGCCAGGTCGATCCACGCCTGCGCCTGGTACTCCGCGGAGTGCTCCTTGGTGTAGCTGTCGAGGATGCCGCGCCGCTGCTCACCTGCTTCCGGCAGTGGCACCTCGTAGACGTGGCCGAAGCCCGACAGGAGCCGCGCGATGACGCCGTCCTCCCCCTCGTAGATGGGGGTGGGGCTGGTCTGGCCGCGCATGGCCCGGTCGACGGCCTCGATGGCGACCTTGCCCGCGAAGGCCGGGGCGTGCGCCTTCCAGGTGCTGATCTCGCCCTTGCGTGACTGCCGCGTGGCGGTGGTGGTGTGTAGCGCCTGGCCGATGGCGTGGAAGACCTGCTCGGTGGGCAACCGCAGCAGCGTGCCGAGGCCCGCCGCCACCGACGGGCCGAGGTGGGCGACGTGGTCGATCTTGTGCTCGTGCAGGCAGATGCCGCGCACGAGGTCGATCTGCACCTCGTACGCGGTGACGAGAGCCCGCACGACATCAGCGCCGTCCGTGCCACCGTGCGGACCCTGGCTGGCGGCCAGGTGCTGGGCGACGGCGACGATCGGCGGGATGTTGTCGCCCGGGTGGGAGTAGTCGGCAGCGAGGAACGTGTCGTGGAAGTCGAGCTCGCGTACGGCGACGCCGTTGGCCCACGCGGCCCACTCCGGGCCATAGCGCCCAGGCGCGCCGTGCACGGTGGAGCCGGTGCCCTGGCTGGGGGCCGCCCCGGTGGCCGGGTGCGCCATGGCCTGGGCGCGAGCGGCGACGACGGGCGCGCGCGTCAGGGAGGCGGTGGCGACGGCGGCGTCGTCGATGACGCGGTTGACGATCATGTCGACGACAGCTGCGTCGAGGTCATCGATGTCCGCGAACGCAGACGTGTCCGTGGCGAGCTGGGCCAGCTTCCACGCCAGCTGCTCCTCGCGAGGCAGGTTCTCGTCACTGCGGTGGGCTCGGACCTGGTGCGCCTTCACGACGCTCACGCTAACCAGCCCCGGTGGCCGACGCCCCCTCCCCCTGACACGCTCGCCACGTGACCTCGACCGTGCTCTGGCTGCGCCGCGACTTGCGCCTGCGTGACCACCCGGCCCTGCTGGCCGCCGCCTCCGAGGCCGGCGGCTCCGGCGTCCTCCCGCTGTTCGTGCTCGACCCGGCCCTCCTCGGCCCCGCCGGCCCGACGCGCACGGCGTGGCTGTTCCGGTCGCTGCGGGCGTGGTCGGCCAGCGCCGACGGCGCCCTGGTCGTGCGCTCCGGGAAGCCTGAGGACGTCGTCCGCGACGTGGCCCGCGAGGTCGGCGCGGAGCACGTGCACGTCACCGCCGACGCCGGCCCGTACGGCCGCTCCCGTGACGAACGCGTGGAGAAGAGCCTGGCGGAGGACGGCGTCGGCCTGGTCCGCACGGGCACGCCGTACGCCATCGGGCCCGGCACGGTGGTGAAGGGCGACGGTGGCCCGTTCCAGGTCTTCACACCCTTCTCACGCGCCTGGACGGCGCACGGCCATCCGTCCCCCGCCGCATCACCCCCGGACGACCTGCGCTGGGTGCGCCGGGTCGACGGCGAGGAGATCCCCGCCGACCCCGACCTCGGAAACCTCTCGCTCCCCGACGTCGGCGAGGAGGCCGCGCTGCGACGCTGGGAGGCGTTCTCCGGCCGCCTCGCCGACTACGACACCGACCGCGAGCGCCCTGACCGCGACGGCACGTCGCAGCTGTCAGCGCACCTCAAGTACGGCGAGGTGCACCCGCGCACGCTGCTCGCCGACCTCGCCGCGGGCCCGCACGGCTCGACCAAGGGCGGGCAGACGTTCCGCACGGAGCTGATCTGGCGGGAGTTCTACGCCGACGTCCTGTGGCACCGGCCCGACTCCGCGCGCGAGTACTACCGGCCGCAGCTGGCCGGCATGCGCTACGCCTCGCCCACCAGCGGCGACGGCGCGGAGCACCTGGCGGCCTGGCAGGAGGGGCGCACCGGCTACCCCTTCGTCGACGCCGGCATGCGCCAGCTGCTCGCCGAGGGGTGGGTGCACAACCGGGTGCGGATGGTGGTGGCGAGCTTCCTCGTCAAGGACCTGCACCTGGAGTGGCAGCTGGGCGCGCGGCACTTCATGCGGTGGCTGCGCGACGGCGACCTGTCCAGCAACAACCACGGCTGGCAGTGGACGGCGGGCTCCGGCACCGACGCCGCACCGTTCTTCCGCGTCTTCAACCCCGTCAGCCAGGGCGAGAAGTTCGACCCCGACGGCGCCTACGTGCGCCGCTACGTGCCCGAGCTGCGCCACCTCGCGGGCAAGGCCGCGCACTCCCCGTGGGACCACGCCGGCGGGTACGACCACGGCTATCCGCAGCGCATCGTCGACCACAAGGTCGAGCGCGAGGAGGCCCTGGCCCGCTACGCCGCCGTCCGCTCCTGAGCCGCCGGCGAGTGCTGGCACGGGGACTGCGCCATCACGGTGATGCGGCGCTCCCGGGGCACAGCCGGGGCCTCCGACCACCGATCCCCAAGATCACGCGCCTCACCCCGCACCCCGCGGTGGTCACCGCAGCGCGACAGGGGAGAGCAGATGCTGCACGCAGGTCAGGTCCTCCTGGGGCGCCTCGCGTTCGCGCAGAAGGCGGCGGTCATCGCGCTGGTCATCCTCGTGCCGCTGGGCATCCTCACGCACGGCCAGTACGCGGCGATCCGTTCCCAGCTCGACTTCGCCGCGGCGGAGCGCGACGGCGTCGCCTACCTGCTGCCCACCCTGGCCCTGCTGACGGATCTCACCGATATCAGGCTCACCCTGGCGCAGAAGGCCGAGGCCAGCACGGCTTCACTGGCGGAGCGCACCGCCGCCGTCCAGCCCGTGGAAGACCGCCTCGGCCAGGAGCTGGCCACCTCCCAGGCATGGTCAGCGGCCCAGTCGGCCATCACGGCGCTGCCCGCCACGCTCACCCTGACAGAGGCCGCTCACACCAAGGCCCTCGACGCTGCGATCAACGCCGTGCAGGACGTCATCACCGCCGCCTCCAACGGGTCCCAGCTGACGTTCGACCCGGAGGCACCCTCCTACTTCGAGTGGAACACCTCCGCGAACTCCGTCCCCGCGCTGCTCGACGCCGCCTCCTGGGCGGCCCTGCTCGCGGTGACCGGCGGTTCGGAGGCCGATCGGGCCGTCGCCGCTGACCACATCGCCAGCACCAGCGGGGCCGTCACCCGTGACCTGGTGTCCTTCGGGCGCACCACCCCGGTACCTGACGACATGGCCACGTCCGCCGAGCAGCTCACCGCACAGGCCGGCCAGCTCATCACGCCGGGCAACAGCCCGCAGAAGATCACCGAGACGGCCGCCGCGCTGGCCGAGAGCGCCAAGACCTATCTCTCCGCGGCCACCACGCGCCTGGACGCCCAGATCGCCAACCGCGAGGCCAGGCTGCGCACGCAGCTGGTGACCCCGCTGCTGGAGACCGGCGTCGCCGTCCTCGTCGCCGCATGGCTGTTCACGGCCTTCATGGTGACGACGTCGCGGCAGCTGCGGTCGGTGCTGTCGGCTCTGGCCGGCCTGTCGGGCGGCGAGCTGAGGGTCGACCCGTCGATCCGCGGCCGTGACGAGCTCACCGCCATGGAGTCAGCGGTGCAGGGCGTGTCGGCGCACGTGGCGAGCGTGCTGCGCGAGATCGAGTCGACGTCGGCGCAGCTCCTCCAGGCATCCTCCGAGCTCAGCGAGACCTCCCGGACCGTGTCGACCGCCGCCGCGTCCACCCGCGTGTCGGTGGGGTCGCTCCAGGACGCCGCGCTCCACGTCCACGAGGGCACCGGTCACCTCAGCTCGGCCACGGTGCAGATGTCCGCGGCCATCGCCGAGATCGCCTCCGGCACGTCGCGGGCCGCCGACGTGGCCGCTGACGCCGTCGCCGCCATTGACGCGGGTCGCGAGGTCGTCGGTGACCTCACCACGGCCGCCGGGCGCATCGGCTCGGTCTCCGGGTTGATCTCCTCCATCGCCCAGCAGACCAACCTGCTCGCCCTCAACGCGACCATCGAGGCGGCGCGGGCCGGGGAGGCCGGCAGCGGCTTCCGGGTGGTCGCGGAGGAGGTCAAGGGGCTCGCGGCGCAGACCGCCGGGGCCACCGAGGCCATCACGCAGGACGTGACCGGCGTGCAGCAGCACACGGACACGATGTCGACCACCGTCGAGGCGATGCACGCGGTGATCAGCGACATCTCCACCCAGCAGAAGGTCATCGCGACCGCGGTGGACGAGCAGTCGGCGGCCACCGCCGCCATCCAGACGGCGCTGCAGTCCACCGCGAGCGCGGCCACGGACCTCACCGACGCCGTCCGGATGGTGGCCGAGCAGGCCGCCGAGACGGCAACGTGCGCCGAGCGCACCCAGAGCACCGCCGCCGATGTCGACAGGCTCGGGCGGGAGCTCACCGAGCTCGTGGGGCGCTTCGCGCTCTGAGCCTCGGGAGGCCGGTCACGGGACGGGCTTGCGGGAGTCGTACTGCAGGAACGTCCGCTGCCAGGTCATGAGGACGACGACGGCGAGCACGCACGCGAGGCCGCCGACCACCGCCGCCAACGCCTCGCCCAGGGCGTCGGCGTCGGCTCCGGCCACGAGGTCGCCCAGGCGCGGGCCTCCCGCGACGACGACGATGAACACGCCCTGCAGGCGCCCGCGGGCCCAGTCGGGCGCCGCGGACTGCAGCACGGTCTGGCGGAACACCGAGCTCACGGCGTCGGCGGCACCCGCGGCGGCCAGTGCGGCGCACGCCGCCCACAGGTGCCACGACGTCCAGGGCGAAGCCGACGGCGCCGCCAGGAGCAGCACGAGGCCGAACACGACGATGGACGCACCCCACGCCGCCACGGACACCGCGATGGCCACGCCGTGGCGGTGGACGCGCCCCAGCGGCCCGGACACCAGGCTGGCCAGCACGGACCCGACGGCCACGGACGAGGCGAGCACGCCCGCCGTCGTCGCCCCTCCCCCGATGAGCACCGCCCCCACAGCGGGGAACAGCGCGCGGGGCTGGCTGAGCACCATCGCGGCAAGGTCGATCAGGAACGTCATGCGGACGTTGCGCCAGCCGCGCAGCAGGCGCAAGCCTTCGAGCACGCTGGCCAGGCCCGCTTTGCGCGCCCCGCCGAGCGGGGGCAGCGGCGGCAGGCTGAGCACGGTCGCCAGGGCGACGAGGAGCGTGACGACGTCGATCGTGTACGCGGGCCCGAAGCCCACGGTTCCCACGAGCAGACCGCCCAGGAGCGGGCCGACGGTGACGCCGAGGTTCATCGACAGCGTGCTGAGGGCGTTGGCGGCGGGCAGCTGCTCGACGGGTACGAGCATGGGGACGATCGCCGTGCGTGCCGGTGAGTTCACCGCGAACGCGGCGCTCTGCAGCGCCACCAGCCCCAGCAGCAGGCCCACCGAGCCGATGTCGAGCCAGGCCTGGGCTGCGATGAGCACCGAGGCGACCAGCAGGGCGCCGGAGGACAGGACGACGACGCGGCGCCGGTCGTAGGCGTCCACGAGGGCTCCGCCGTACAGGCCGAGCACCACCAGCGGCACGAAGGAGACGAGCCCGACCATTCCCACGGCCAGCGACGAGCGGGTGAGGTCGTAGACCTGCAAAGCGACGGCAGTGACGCCGAGCTGGCTGCCGACCCCGGCGAGGGTGAGGCCGATCCACAGGCGCCGGTACTCCGGCGAGGAGCGCAGCGGGGCCGTGTCGAGGAGCAGGGCGGACACGAGGGTCCATGGTGCCTCAGGCACCTGGACTCATCCGGCGCTCATGCACTCCCATCCCTCGCACTCGCGTGCCTGAGTGCGGCTTCGACCGGCGCCGAAGGAGCACTGAGGGGCTCGAGTGCACGTTCGGAGGCAGGCGCAGGCGTGGAAGAGCCCGCGGGCTCCCCTTCGACCTGAAGGGGGCGTCGCGCTGGACGAGGGCGCGACTCCCGCGGGCTCCGGTGACTGCCTGGTTCTCGCAGGCCGTCCGGGTGGCTCACGCTGCCGTTCGGCTAGCGGGCAGTCACCTCACGCGTCCGAAAATCAACCACTTCTCGGATCACCTCCTCTCCCGTGTGCCTCCACGCTACGTCCGGTTCCGCGAGGCGTCGAGAGCATTTTTCGGGCGCTCCCGACGGCTTCCTGGGGGCTGCCACGATGGGCACCGTGAGCGACGCCGCCAGCAGCACCAGCGCGCCCCTACCGGCGCTCCCGGAAGACTTCGACAGGGTGCTGTGCATCGTCGCCCACCCCGACGACGTCGAGTACGGGACCGCAGCCGCCGTCGCGAGGTGGACGGCGGCGGGCAAGCAGGTCGTCTACGCGATGGCGACCTCCGGCGAGGCCGGCATCGACACGATCCCCCCGGCCACGGCGGGTCCGCTGCGGGAGGCCGAGGAGCTCGCGAGCGCCGGGGCCGTGGGGGTGCGCGAGGTGGAGTTCTTCCGCCACCGCGACGGGCGCCTCACCGAGAGCATCGACCTGCGCCTCGACATCGCCCGCGCCATCCGCCAGCACCGCCCGCACCTGGTCGTCACCCTCAACCACCACGACACGTGGGGCCCGGGCACCTGGAACTCCGCCGACCACCGCGCGCTGGGCCGAACCGTGCTGGACGGCGTCGCCGATGCCGCCAACCGCTGGATCTTCCCCGAGCTCGGCCACGAGGGCTTCGCGCCGTGGAAGGGCGTGCGCCGCGTCGTCGTCGCCAACAGCACCTCCCCGACGCACGTCGTCGACATCACCAACACCGTGGAGGCGGGCATCGCGGCGCTGGCGCTGCACGAGGAGTACTTCCGCGCGCTCGACCCCGACACCCCCGTGCGCCGACAGGCCGAGCAGGTCTACGAGCGGGTGGTGCGCCGGGATGCTCCCGGCTGGACTGGCCGCTCCGTGCTCGCCGTGCAGCTCGCGCTCGCCCTGTAGCTCAGGGCCCCGTACCTCACGGCTGGCGACGGAGAACGCGCCAGGCGCCCGCGTCGTCCAGCGGCGCGGGCTCCCCGGTCACCGAGACGTACACCAGCCGGTCGTGCAGACGGGAGCGTCGCCCGACCCACAGCTCGATCTCGACGGGCCGCACGAGGAACCCGCCCCACCCGTCGGGCAGCGGCACCGGGCCTGGCTCGGGGTAGCGCGCCGCCACCTCCTCGTACGTGCGCACCAGCTCCTCCCGCGAGGCCACCTCGGCGCTCTGCTGCGAGGCGTGCGCGCCCAGCTGCGATCCGCGGGGCCGCGACGCGAAGTACGCCGCGCTCTCGGCGCGGCTCACCTGCTCGACATCGCCGCGCACCCGCACCTGCCGCTGCTGCGGGTGCCACGGCAGTACGAGTGCCGCGTGCGGCGCGGCGGCCAGCTGACGGGCCTTGGCGGAGCCGAGGTTGGTGTAGATGACGAATCCGCGCTCGTCAGCGCCCTTGAGCAGCACGGTGCGGGCGTCGGGGAGCCCGCCGGCGTCGACGGTGGCCAGGACGACGGCGTTCGGCTCGCTGATGCGGAGGTCCGCGGCGGCGTCGTCCCACCAGCGGTGGAACTGCTCCAGCGGCGTCGCGGCGAGGTCGGCGGCGTCGAGGCCGGCGTCCGAATAGTCGACGCGGTGCTCTGCCAGCTCCTGGCCGAGGTCCTCCGTGCCGGAAAGGTCGCTGCTCACGCTCTCCACACAGTGCAGGATGCACGCCGTGACCCTCTCCGACACCTCCAGCTCGGGGCAGACCCCGGCGAGCGCGCCCACCATCGTCATCCCGCCGTCGCTGCTACCGCGTGACGGCCGGTTCGGCTCCGGGCCGTCCAAGGTCCGCGATGACCAGGTGGCCGCGATCGCGGGGGTCGGCCGCACCGTGCTGGGCACGTCGCACCGCCAGCTGCCGGTCCGCTCGCTCGTGGCGCGGACCCGCGCGGGCCTGACCGACCTCTTCTCACTGCCCGACGGCTACGAAGTGGCGCTGGGCAACGGCGGCTCGACGGCGTTCTGGGACATCGCCACCACGTGCCTGGTCCGCGAGCGCGCGCAGCACCTCGTGCTAGGCGCGTTCAGCGACAAGTTCGCCAAGGCGACGGCGGCGGCGCCGTTCCTCGCCGCACCCGACGTGCGCCGCTCGGAGCCGTTCAGCGCGCCGGCGGTCGCCGCGGAGCCCGGCATCGACGCCTACGCCTACCCGCACAACGAGACCTCCACGGGCGTCGTGCTGCCCGTCGTCCGTCCGTCGGGGCTGGCCGAGGACGACGACGCCCTCGTCCTCGTCGACGCGACGTCGGCCGCCGGCGGCGTCCCCGTGGACGTCAGCCAGGCCGACGCGTACTACTTCGCGCCGCAGAAGTCCTTCGGCTCCGACGGCGGCCTGTGGCTGGCGCTGCTCTCCCCCGCCGCCATCGCGCGCGCCGAGGAGCTGCAGCCGGGCCGCTGGGTGCCGGGCTCGCTCGACCTGCTGGCGGCCCTGGCCGAGAGCCGCCGGGAGCAGACGGTGAACACCCCCGCCGTCGCGACACTGCTCATGCTCGCCGAGCAGGTGGAGTGGATGCTCGACCGGGGCGGGCTGGAGTGGGCGTGCTCGCGGTCGGCGGAGTCGTCCTCACGCCTGTACGAGTGGGCCGAGGCCAGCCAGTACGCGCGCCCGGCCGTTCGCGACCGCACGCTGCGCTCCCCCGTGGTCGGCACGATCGATCTCGACCCCTCGGTCGACGCGGCCGCCGTCCGCGCGGTGCTGCGCACGAACGGCGTCGTCGACGTCGAGCCGTACCGCGGGCTGGGCGGCAACCAGCTGCGGATCGGGATGTTCCCCGCCGTCGACCCTCACGACGTCTCCGCGCTCACCGCCTGCATCGACCACGTGGTGTCAGCCCTGTCGTAGACCCCGGGAGTGGGGTCACCCAGCGAGGTGACCCCACTCCTGCGACAGCTCCGCCCACGGCCCGGTGGCGGCCACCTGACCGTCATCGAGGACGACGACGACGTCGGCCAGCGCGAGGGCGCTGCGCTTCGCGCTGCACCCCACCACCGTGGCGCCGCGCTCGCGCAGCGCCGACCAGAGCTCCAGCTCGGTCGCGGCGTCGAGCGCGGAGGAGACGTCATCGGCGACGACGAGCTCCGCCTGCGTGGCCAGCGCCCGCGCGAGCGCGAGCCGCTGCACCTGCCCACCGGACAGGCGCACACCGCGGTGCCCGACCAGCGCCCCGGTGCCGCCTGCCTCGCGGACGTCCCTGTCGAGCCGGGCGTCGCGCAGGGCTCCGCCGAGCACCACCGAGCCTCGCTCGTGCCCGAGCGCGACGTTGTCGGTGAAGGTGCCGGACAGCACCCGCGGCACCTGCGCGACGTGCGCGACCTGGCCGGGCCGCAGAAACAGCTGCGGGTCGGAGACCTCGATGTCGTTCCAGCGGATGGCTCCCTCGTGGTCGACCAGGCCGACCAGGCTGCTGAGCAGGCTCGACTTGCCCGAGCCCACTCGCCCCACCAGCAGCACGAGTGACCCGGCCTCCACCGACAGCGTCACGTCGCGCACGCCGATGGTGCCGTCGTCGTGGACGGCGGTGACACCGTCCAGCACCAGGCGCCGCAGCGGCACCCGGCCCGCGGGCTCCGGCGCGGGGGCCGTGCCGGCCACGAGGTCGACCGAGGGCGGTAGGTCCACGAGGTCGTCACGTCCCGCGAGCTCGCTCGCCGCCCGCAGCCACGTCCGAGCGATGGGCATCTCGACCACGGCGGCGCCCGCGACGATGCCGAACCAGCCGAAGCCGGAGACGGCGGTCGCCACGGCCAGCGCGGTGCCCAGGCCCCACGCCCCCTGGAGGAACAGCACCCACGCCGCGACCACCCCGACCTGGACCAGCACTCCGGGGATGCCCTCGAGCACGACGCGCACGCGCTGCTCGCGCACGCTCGCCTCGACCCGGCGCGCGTCGACCTCGTGCAGGTGGCGCTGCACCGCGTCGACGGCGGCGGCCAGCTTGACCGTCCGGACAGCGTCGAGCGCGCTGACGAGTTCCTTGCCGAAGCGGGCGCGCTCGTCACCGGCCACGCGGCCGGCGCGGCCCGCTGCGGGCGCCCCTGCCGCGGCGGTCAACGCCGACAGCGCCAGCACGCCACCCGTCACCAGCGCGGCGAGCGCGCTCCCATTGAACAGGCCCGTGGCCAGCACCGCGAGGGCGCCGATGAACACGTCGACCCAGCGGTCGCAGTAGATGACGAGCCGGTCGCTGTCGAGCGCGCGCGCAGCGACCTCGCCCGGAGGGGTGCGGTGCAGCCGCCGCTGCTCGGTCTGGCCGCGCAGCACGGCCAGGCGCAGCCGCAGCGTGGCCGCCGACCACCACATCGGGTACACGCGGAAGGCCAGCGCGAGGCCGAGCGGGGTGAGCAGCAGGCAGGCCGCCACGAGCACGGCCAGCCCCCACGGCCGGTCGCCCGTCTCCAGCGACACCACCAGCCGGCCCCACGCCCAGCCGGTCAGCGCTCCGTAGGCGCCGAGCAGGGTCACGGCGAGAAAGGCGACGGTGCCGAGCAGGCCCCACTGGGGGTGCACCACGAGGAGCTTGGCCACCGACCGGGCGAGGTTGGGCCGCGGGGCGGGAGGGGCCGGACGCGGATCGCGCCGTTCCCGCCGGGTGACGAGAGCTGCCCCCGCTGCCGACGACGGCCGGTCGACACCAGAGGCGACGAGCAGGTCGCGGAACGGCCCGAGCGTGGTGGCCAGTGCGGCCCGCGGGCCGTGCTGCACGAGGCGGCCGGAGTCGAGCACGGCCACGGCGTCGCACCAGCGCGTGGTGGACAGCCGGTGGGCGATGACCACGCCGGTGCGCCCGGCCAGCAGCCGTTGGGAGGCCCGGGTGACGAGCTGCTCGGTCTGCGGGTCCATGCGGGCGGTGGCCTCGTCGAGGACGACGACGCGCACGTCGCGCACGAGGAGCCGCGCGAAGGCGACCAGCTGCTCCTCCCCCGCGCTCAGCGTGACCCCGGAGGCGCCCAGGCGCGTGTCGAGGCCGCTCGGGAGCGACGCGACCCACTCGGCGATGCCGAGCTCGGCCACCGCCGCCTCCACCCGCTCGCGCGGGACCGGGGCGAAGAGCGTGATGTTGTCCGCGAGGGTTGCCGAGAGCAGTTCGGTGCGCTGGGTGACGACGCCGACGGCGCGCCGCAGGGAGCCGAGCTCGGTGGCCGCGACGTCCTGACCGGAGACCAGCACAGTGCCGGGCGGCGGCTCGACCGCACGTGAGAGAAGCTTGGCGAACGTCGACTTGCCGGCCCCGCTGCGCCCCACCACGGCGAACGAGGTGCCGGCGGGTACGACGAGGGAGTCGATGGCGAGGGTGAAGCCCTCGCCGTAGGTGAAGCGCAGCCCGCGCACCTCCACGCCGTCACGCACCGGGTCGCCCGATGCCTCCGGCACCGGGGCGCCGTCGGAGGGCTCGGTGGGTGCCGCCATGAGCGAGCGGATGCGGGTGAGCGCGCCCAGGCCCTCCTGCACGTCGGGCAGGTGCTGGGCGACCTCGTTGAGGCGGCCGACGAAGGTGGTGACGAGCAGCCACAGGGTGATGAGCAGCGGCAGACCCAGCTGACCACCGGTGACGAGCCAGACGCCGGCCAGCGCGAGCGCGGCGAGCAGGGCGTGGAGCACCAGGCCGGTGCGCAGGCCGACGGTGGTGGCGGCCCGGCAGGTGCGGGCGCAGCGGCGCAGGACCTCCGCGGAGCGCGCGGAGAACTGCGCCAGCACGTGCGCCTGGCCGAGGGAGGTGCGCACGTCGTCACGACCGGCGACGGACTCCTCCAGCTGGGTCGCGGACTCCGACCAGGCCAGCTCCTCCTCGGTCTTGCGCGCGGCAACCACCGGGGTGAGCTTGTGCACCCAGAGGTACGCCACGGCCGCGACCAGGGGAAACGCGAACCACGCCGGCCAGAACGTCAGCCCGGCCACCACCCAGGCCAGCACCGAGCGCAGCAGGGCCCGGCCCAGCTGCCACCCCATCTGGCGCACGAGCTGCGCGAGCTGGCGCGTGTCGTCGTCGACGCGGTCGAGCAGTTCACCGACGCCCTGGCCCTCCAGCACGGGCAGCGGCTGGCGCAGCGCGGCGTCGAGCAGGTCGGAGCGCAGCTGGCCCTCCGCGCGGCCGACCACCGTGGAGAAGCCCGTGCAGCCCACCATGTCGAGCACCGCGGAGCCGATCAGCAGCGCCGCGAGCAGCGCGACGGCGCCCGGGGTGGGGCCGTTGGCCAGGGACCCGGCCACGACGGTGGCGAGAGTCTCGGCGACGGCGGCGACCACGGCCAGCGCGAGAGCGACGGTGCTGCCCCACCCGGACAGCCGACGCCACGTCAGCGGAGCAGGCTGGCGCACGACAGGGACCTCCAGGAGGCGGGCGGCGGGGGCGGCCCCTGTTCCAGGGGCCGCTTCGACGCTACAACCGCCCACCGACAGCCCGCCTCACCATTTCGGACGGCCCCGTCGACACCCCCTTGGGGGGACACCCTGCGTGTTGCCCTCATCAGGGGCCGGCTGCGAACCGAACACCCACGCATGTCCGCAACCCCTGCACGCCGCCGGTCCCTGCGCGACCTGCCCCTGGCCGTCAAGATGGGCGGCGCCGTGGCGGTGCTCGTGGCCGGTGGCGCCCTGACGATGGCCGCCGGTGGCTATGTGGCCGAGACGGGCGCCCGCAACGCCGAGCAGGTCTCGGAGACCTCGCTGACCGCCGTGCGCGACCTGGGCGCTTTCACCGCGGCCCGCAACAACACCGAGCTGGCCATGGCCGGGCTCGGCGCCACCCGCAGCGACAAGGTCCGCGACGCCTACCGCGGCTTCCTGGAGTCTCAGGACAAGGCGATGGACACGGCGGCGGCCGACTACGGGAAGCTCGACTCCGCCGCTCCGGACGCCTGGAAGCAGGTCGTCGAGCTGGTGCAGAAGTACCGCACGTTGCGGTCGCAGTTCGCGGAGCCGATGTTCACCGGCAAGACGGGCTTCGACGACTTCGCCGTCGTGAAGCAGCAGCACCTCGACCCGGTGAGCGACGAGATCTCCGCGGCGATGACGCAGGTGACCGAGGCCGAGGACGCCCGGGCTGCGCGGCTCAGCCAGGAAGTGGCTGCGGGACGCGACCTCGGCCGCTGGCTCATCTACGGCGGCGGCAGCGCGGCGATCCTGGCCGGGATCATGATTGCGGTGCTGGCGGTCCGGTCGGTGGTGCGTCCGCTCCACCTCGTCGACGAAGCGCTGGCCGCCACCGCGCAGGGTGACTTCACCCACGTGGTGAAGGTCGACCAGGACGACGAGGTGGGGCGCATGGCGAAGAGCCTCGCCGCGACGCAGGCGTCCCTCGCTGACCTCCTGCGGTCGGTGTCGAGCACGGCCGAGCAGGTGCGCAACGCCTCCGAGCAGGTCACGGTCACCGCTCGTGACCTGGCCACCGGCGCCTCGGCAACAGCCGAGCGCACGGAGTCCGTCGCGACGGTGGCCCACCAGATCAGCGCCAACTCGCAGGCCGCGGCGGCGGGGGCGCACGAGATGACCTCGGCGATCCAGCAGATCAGCTCGAACAGCGCCCAGGCGGGCGAGGTCACCAGCGGCGCGGTACGGCTGGCCGACGAGGCCAGCGAGAGCGTGCGCAACCTCGACGTGAGCTCGGCGGCGATCGCCAGCGTCGTCAAGATGATCACGTCGATCGCCGAGCAGACCAACCTGCTGGCGCTCAACGCGACGATCGAGGCGGCCCGCGCGGGCGACGCCGGCAAGGGGTTCGCGGTGGTGGCGAGCGAGGTGAAGGACCTGGCCACGGAGACCGCCCGCGCCACGGAGGACATCGCCCAGCGGGTCCAGCGGATCCAGGCCGACACCTCGACGGCGGTGTCGCTCATCGGTCAGATCCAGCAGGTGGTGGAGGACGTCAACTCCTTCCAGCAGACGATCGCGGCGGCCGTGGAGGAGCAGTCGGCCGTCACCGCGGAGATGAGCCGCAACATCTCTCACACGGCCGACGGCGCCACGGGCATCAGTTCCGACATCGCCCAGCTGTCCCAGGCCACGTCCACCGCGGCGGCCTCGGTGGGCGAGGCGCGGCGCACCGCGGAGGATCTCTCCGCGCTCAGCTCCCAGCTGACCGAGGTCGTGGGGCGCTTCCGCCTGTAGCAGCGAGGAGCTGCCCGAGCAACGGGCGCACCCGCCAGGTGCCGGCCAGCTCTTCCAGCTCGCGCTGGGCGGCCTCGCGGGCGGGCGCGGGATCGGCGCGCCCAGGCCGCACCGCCCGCAGCAGCGCGTTGCGCGGGGTGTGCGCGCTGTCGATGAACTCCACGACGTCCACCCGGTACCCCTGCGCCCGCAGCGCGGCGGCACGCAGGGAGTCCGTCAACACGTCGGCGAACCGCTCCCGCAGGATCGGTGAGGCGACCAGGGCGTCCTGGGCCGGGGACAACGACGACGACGGCGTCCCCGCGCCGGCCGCCACCAGCTGGCGCTGCACGTCGCGGTGGCAGCAGGGCGCGGCGAGCACCACCGGCGCGTCCCACGCGACGGCCCGGGCGAGCGCGTCGTCGGTGGCGGTGTCGCAGGCGTGGAGCGCGAGGACCACGTCGGGCGGGCCGCCGAGCTCCACGCTCGGGTCGGCGTCGGCGATCGTCCCGGCGGTGAACGTCAGCCCCTCCACGCCCGCCGCCGCGGCCCGTTCGGTGGAGCGCCGCACGAGGTCGGCGCGCAGCTCTACCCCGACCGTCCGCGCTCCCGCGGGCCGCCCGGCGAGCCACCGCTGGGCGGCAAGGGTGAGGTAGGCGTTACCGCACCCGAGGTCCACCACGCGCAGCGGCCGGTCCGCGGCCACATCGTCAGGCAGCGCAGCGGCGAGCTGCCGCAGGAACGCGTCGACCTGGCGCCGCTTGTCGCCCCCGGCGCCCAGCACGCGGAAGAGCGGGTCGTCGGGGTCGAGCAGGTGCTGCTTGCGCCGATCGTTGGCAAGCTCTCCCGCGGCGGCCGGCCCAGCGGCCGCAGCGGTCCGCCCGACCGTCGCCAGGCCCTTCTTGGTGACCTGCACCTGCACTGCCCCGGCGGCCGTCTCGGCGTGCCAGGTGGCGAACGGCATCGCCAGCAGCGCGTCGAGGCCGTCGACATCAGCTGGCCCGACGGGCTCCTCCACCCGCAGGTTGCGCGTGCGGACCACGGGCCCGGTGCGCTCGGTGACCTGCACGTGCCGCACGCCGCGCAGCAGCACCGGCCGTACCTCGACGCGCTCGGGATGCTCAGCCCCCACGGTGACCCCCCGGCGGCGACCGCTGGCCGTGGCCCGCGTGAACGCCTCGTCCAGCAGCGCGGTCCTTACCTCGGCGAGCGCGTCGGAGAGCTCGATGAGCGCCATCAGCCCACCTGCACGAGGAAGTGGGGCCGCTCGTGCAGGCGGTAGTGCACGTGCACCTCCTGGCGGCGGGAGACCACGAGGACGACGACGGCGGCCGCTACCAACGCGGCGATCCCGCCGATGGCGATGGACCAGCGCGGCCCGGCCACCTCGCCGATCCAGCCGACCAGCGGCGCTCCGAGGGGTGTGGTGCCTGCGAAGACCGCCATGTACAGCGCCATGACGCGGCCCCGCAGCTCCGGCGGGGTGGTCATCTGCACGGTGGCGTTGGCAGCCGTCATGAGTGTCAGCGCGGACAGGCCCACGGGGATCAGGGCCACCGCGAACGTCCAGTACCCGGGCATCACGGAGGCAAGGATGGCGAAGACGCCGAACGACACCGCGGCGCCCACCACGAGGCGCAGCCGCGGGTGCTCCCGGCGGGCGGCGAGCAGGGCCCCGGCCAGCGAGCCGATGGCCATGATCGACCCGAGCAGGCCGTAGCTGTCGGCGCCGAGGCCGAACTCCACGCGCGCCATGAGCGCCGTCGTCATCTGGAAGTTCATGCCGAACGCCCCGACCAGCCCCACCACGAAGAGGATGAGCACGATGTCCGGCCGGCTGCGCACGTAGGCCAGCCCCTCGCGGGTGGCGCCGCGGCCGCGCGGCCTTCGCGGTGCGGGCACCAGCTCGCTGCGGCGCATCAGCGCCAACGACGTGCACGTGGCGGCGAAGGTGGCCGCGTTGATGAGGAACACCCACCCCGTTCCGACCGCGGCGATGAGCAGACCGGCGACGGCGGGGCCGATGAGGCGGGCGCCGTTGAAGGAGGCGCTGTTGAGCCCGACGGCGTTGGCGAGCATCGCCTTCGGCACGAGCGAGGTCACGAAGGTCTGGCGTACCGGGGCGTCGAAGGCGCTGGTGACGCCGAGCAGCCCGGCGATCACGTAGACCTGCCAGAGCTGGGGGTCTCCGAGCACCACGAGCAGACCGAGCACCAGCGCCCAGGTGCCCATGAGCGCCTGCGTCACCGCGAGGACGGCGCGCTGGGGGAACCTGTCGGCCACGGCGCCGGTGAACGGTCCGAGCAGGAGCTGCGGGCCGAACTGCAGGGCCGTCGTGATGCCGACGGCCACGGCGCTGTTGTTGGTGAGCTGGGTGAGCACCAGCCAGTCCTGGGCGACGCGCTGCATCCACGTGCCGACGTTGGACACGATGGCGCCGCCCGCCCAGATCCGGTAGTTGCGGACGGTCAGGGACTGGAACGTGGGGGATGTCATCGGGTGGCGATCTCCTGCAGGAGTGCTGCGGCGCGCGCGAGGGCGGCGCGGTCGTCAAGGCTCAGCGCGGCGAGCTGCTCGGCGAGCCACGCGTCGCGGCGGCGGCGCGTCTCGTGGACGTGGCGGGTGCCCGCCTCGGTGAGGACGACGAGCAGCTGGCGCCCGTCGTCGGGGTGCGGGGTGCGACGGGCCAGGCCCGCCTCCTCCAGCGCGGTGACCGTGCGCGTCATCGACGGCGGCTGCACGTTCTCGTGGTCGGCCAGGGCCCGCAGGGTCTGCGGTCCGCGACGGTCGAGGGCGGCGAGCACCGAGTACTGGGTGTCGGTGATGTCGGTGCTGCTGCGCTCGCGCCGCAGGCGGCGGGCCAGGCGCATGGCGCCGACGCGCAGCTCGGCGGCCAGCGGCGCCGGACGGCAGCGCGCGGAGGTCATGTGATGAGCGTAGGTCATTACTTCTGCTAACAGTAGCCCGAGGCCACCGCATTCCCGGGAGCAGCTCTCCTACCCTGGACCCCGTGCGGTTCTACCTGCGGCGCGAGGAGCGCACCCCCGCGCCCGCAGCACCACCCACCGATGACCGCCGCCCCTTCGGCGTCATCACGCTCACCTGGCTGGCACTCCTCGCCGCTGCCGCTCTCCGCCACGAGTGGCTGGACGCCACGGGACGCGGCTGGTGGCTGTGGACCTGCGCCGTCGGTGCCGGGCTCGGCGTCCTCGCACTCGCCCGCGAGAACCACCGCCGCAGTCGTTGACGCCAGCAGCCGCTCAACCCCCGGCACCGGCAAGCCGATGATCAGTGCGGTACCCGCGGGGGGCAGGTGCACGAGGGGAGCTTCAGCAGTGCTGTGGACGGCGGTGCTCCTCGCGTGCGCTCTCTGCTGCGCCACGGGCGTTGCCGTCGCCGCTCGCCGGGGCGGTCGCGCGATGCGCTGCGTGGTCGCGCAGATGACCGGCGCAGCAGCCTGGTCAGCCGCTGCCGCCGTCCTCAGTACGGCCCCTGGGCCGTCCACGGTGACGGCCGCACGCATCGTCACCACCGCGGGCGCCCTGGCGGTGGCCTGCGGCGGCTACTGGCTCTCTCGCGTGGCACAGGACCCCCACCGGCGCCCTGACCGCGGTGACCTCGCGGTGCTCGTCGTCGCGCCCGTGATCACCATGGGAATGCTCCTCACCAACCCGTGGCACCAGCTGGCGTACGTGGACCAGCTCATCGACTCCCCGCCCGGGGTCCGCTGGGGGGACGGGCCCCTCTACCCGCTCCTCCTCGCCGTCATCGGCGTCCCCGCCGTCTTGACGCTCGTCCACCTCGGCCGCGGCATCACGAGCTCCCCCGCCCACTACCGCCCGCACCTGCGCCGGATCCTCATCGGCGGGGTGGCCGTCAGTCTCAGCATCGTTGCGTCGATGGCCACCACCAGCCGCTGGCACCACAGCGACCTGGTCCCCCTCGGACTGGCCGTCGCCGCGTTGGCCTTTGTCCACGGCGTCTTGCGCAACCACCACTTCGCGGTGGTGCCCCTGGCTCGCTCGCAGGTGGTGGAGGATCTGCCCGACGCCGTCCTCGTGACCGACACCCGCGGTGTCGTGCTCGACGTCAACGGCTCCTGCCGGACGCTGCTGACGCGGCTGGCCGTCGCGGACGCCATCGGCCGCCCGCTGCACGAGGTGCTCCCGTTCCTGGCGCCGCCGCACGAAGGCGCCGGCGCCCGGGGCGAGGTCTCCCCCGCCCCCGGGCTGCACCTCGACGTCCGCTCCAGCACTATCCGCTCTCCGCGCGGAGCGCCGGTGGGCCACGCCGTGCTCCTGCGCGACGTGAGCGCCGTCGTCGAGCGGCAGATGGCGGCGGAGCGCACCTCCGAGCGGCTGGCCCAGGAGGTCTCGCTGGACCCGCTCACGGGCCTCCTGAACCGCCGCGGCCTGCACGCGGCGGCGAGCGCGCTCCCGGAGGGCGGGCAGCTCGCAGTGGTGATCGTCGACCTCGACCACTTCAAGGCGGTCAACGACGAGCACGGCCACGAGGCGGGAGACGCGGTGCTGCGGGCGCTGTCGGCGCTGCTGCTCGACGCGGTGCTGCCGCACCTCGACCGTGGGGCTGCCGCGACGCGACTCGGCGGCGAGGAGTTCGCCCTGCTCCTGCCCGGACTCGACGCCGACGGCGCCACCGCCGTCGGCCAACGGGTGCTGTCGACGCTCCGCAGTACCACCACGCCGGTCCCCTCCCTCGGGGGCACCGTGCACCTGCGGGTCACAGCGTCGGCCGGTGTGGCCGCCGGTACCGGGCGCGACGTGTCCGAGCTGCTGCGACGGGCCGATGCCGCCCTCTACCGCGCCAAGGGTCAGGGCCGCGACGCGCTGTCCGTCGCCTACCCCTGAGCAGACTCCGTCGGGCTCGCTACGGGCTCGGAAGGGCTCACCGGACCGGGTTCACCACTCGGCGCCACCGGTGAGGCGCTCGGGGCCGAGGGAGACTGCGACGGCGCAGCCCCGCCGTCGTCACCGCCGCCATCGCTGCCGTCGTCGCCGCCATCGTCTCCGCCGTCCCCGCCCACCGGGGCCTTCGGCGCTGCCGAGGGCGTGGCCCCCGAGGCGCACTGGCGTCCCAGGTCGGCCAGCTCGTCGGGGCTGCGCCCACCGGCGCTCCCCCCGGTCAACAGCTCAGGCTTGCCGTTCCTGATCACCGCGGGGTGCCACTGGCTGCCCTTGACGCCGTCGTGGCTGACCTCGACCGTCAGCACGCCGGTCTGTGTGCCGAGGGTGTTGCCGGGCTTGGCGTAGAAGTGGAAGTTGCCCAGCCCGTACGCCACGAGCGTCGAGCCGACCTCGCCGGTCGGCTGCAGCACGTGGGCGTGGCTACCGACCACTACCGCGGCGCCCGCCTCGGCGAGGTCAGCGGCCAGCGACCGCTGCCGTGAGGTGGGGCACTGCACCCGCTCGGTGCCCCAGTGGAGGAAGACGACGACGACGCGCCCCGCCTCCGCCTCCGTCCGCACGTCGCGCAGCAGCCGCTTCTCGTCCTTGGCGGAGGCCAGGCCGGGCTTGGTGGCCGTGGCCGTCCACGCGGTCTGCACCGAGGAGTCGATGACGTCGGTGGCGGCGATGACGGAGACCGGCACGCCCTTCGGCTCGACGCGCAGCGGGGCGAAGGCGTCTTCGACGTCGTCCCCGGCGCCGAGCACCGGCAGGCCGGCCTCCTTGCCGGCCGCCAGGGTGTCTTCGAGCCCGGAGGCGCCGTAGTCCATGCCGTGGTTGTTGGCGATGGTCACCGCGTCGATCCCGGCGTCCTCGAGCGCGGTCATCGCCGCGGGCGGGGCTCGGAACGCGAACTGCTTCTCGACCTTCGTGCCGCCTGTGGTCACCGCGGTCTCGAGGTTGACGACGGCGAGGTCCGCCTGCGCCAGCACGTCGAACGCGCTGCCCAGCTCGGTCGTGGAGGCCGAGGTCCCTTCGAAGTGCACGTCCCCGGCGAAGGCGAGCACCGCGGTGGCTCCGCCGTCGTGTCCGACCTGCTCGGCGTCCGTGGACGTCTGGCTGGACGTGGCCGCCTGATCCGGTTCCGACGCCGGGCTGCACCCCGAGCCAGCCACCAAAGCGGCGGCCACCAGCAGCAACCCCAGCGCGCGCCGGCTCACCGCGAGGCTCCCGCGGCGTCCTCGACGATCACCGCGGCGGCACGGCCGGGGTCCGCCAGCATCTCCTCGACGAGCGCCCTGGCCTCCCAGCGGCCCGCAGCGAGCGCGAGGCCGCGGGCCAGGCCAGCCACGTTCGTCGCGCGGACGACGGCCTGCTCACCGCGACCCTCGACCCACCAGGCCACGTCGACCCCGTCGACGCGCAGCACGTCGTGCTCGGTCCACACCGCCGGGCCTTCGGGCAGCGCGCTGCACACCTGCGGCGGTACCGCAGACGTCGTCGTCCCCACGGGCTCCACTGTGCCCGGTGCGAGCTCGCTGGAGAGGGAGATCGCCAGGATGTCGGCCAGCGTGGGGGCCAGGTCGGCTCCGGCGACGATCCGCGGGCCCAGGTCGGTGCGCTGCGCCCAGCAGGGGTCGTCGACGACGACGGCCCGTTCCGCCTCCACGACGACGACGGCGCCCGCCGCGTCGAGCGCGAGCACGTGCGAGGGCGGCGCGAGGGCCTCCCCCAGGGCCGGGTCGGCGGCCACGGTGCTCGCCAGCGTGCGCCACAGCCGCAGCACGCTCGCGGTGCCCGCGGCCCCCGCGAGCGCAGTGGGCATCCCCCGCAGCTCGGCGGCACCGTCGAGCAACCTCTGCCAGCCGTCGGCGTCGAGGTCGTCCTCCGACGTGACGAGACCGAGCGCGCGTCCCAGCTCGTGATCAGCCCACTCCGGCGCCTCCGGCAGCAGGGCCGCGAGGGCCGGCGGGCAGCCCGGCCCAGCGCAGCCGAGCAGGCCCAGCTCGGCGCGCAGCCAGTGCGCGCTGGGCGGGGCGAGGTCTTCGGAGGAGCCGTCGGGACGCACCACCCGCACCGGGTCGACCACGGCGGAGCGCAGCTCGGGCCGCTGCGCCAGGTGGGCCAGCAGCGCGCCCTGACCGCCCGGGCGGACGAGGTCGAGGTCGCGCACGGCGACCACGCCGGTGGCCACTGCGCCGTCACCGGCGCGGGCGAGCACCTCCTCGAGCCAGTCCTCGCCTCCGGCCAGGTCGAGCAACGCCTCGGGCGGGTCGAGCAGGTCGACGTCGCCCAGGGGCAGCGTCACGAGTGCGTCGGCCACCCCGACGGCACGCAGCACCTCGGCGCCCCACCGCTGCACCAGCTCAGCAGCCGCGGGGACGACCTCCTCGGGGTCGAGCAGGTCCGCCGCCGGCGAGCCGGGCAGCACCAGCCCGGCGGCGGGCAGCACCTCACCCGTGTCCGCGGGCAGCGGCAGCTCCGCGAAGTCCGGCAGGTCGCCCGGCTCGAGTTCTCCAGCAGCCACGGCCGCCGACACCAGCGCCAGGAGGTGCTCCCCGCGCACGTCGTCGTCGTCGAGGTCGCGCACGAGCTCTGCCACCTCGGGGGCGGCGAGCAGGTCGCGCGGGCCTGCGGGCTGTGATCCGAGCGCGGTCAACAACCGCACCGCCGCGTCCGACGCGGCGATCTCGGCATGAACGAGGCGCACCCCGGCTGCGGCCAGGGTGTCCAGCGCCACCTCCGCCCGCTCGAGGAGCTCGGCGCGCGGCAGCAGCAGCCCCCTCGGCGACGGCGCCGTCCGGCCTCCCGCGAGCGGCACCCGCAGCACCGCGAGCTGCTCCCGGGCGGCGGGGTCGATCACGGCGGGCGCCAGCGCCGCGGCCGCCGCGCACCAGGCCGCCGGATCAGCGGGGAGCGCCTCGGCGACCTCCGCCAGCCCCACCCGGCGCACGCCCAGCAGGTCGAGCGCGGCGCTGGCCCTGCGGGGCGCCGCCACGAGGCCACCGACCAGCGGCGCGAGCGCGCGGAGAGCACGGGGGTCGTCGGCGAGAGGTCCGTCGTCGAGGGCCTGCGCGCGGTCGGGGCGCAGGGTCGCGCCGTCGCCGTCGTCGTCCTCGATCGGCAGCAGCACTCGGGCGCCCGTCAGCGCCTCGAGCGCCGCCCCGCGGACCGCGGCGTCGACCCAGCCCGCGGCTAACCCCACCGGCACGGCGTCGAGCACGTCGACACCGTCCGCGGCGCGCTGCTCCAGCAGCGCGGCGTACGCGGCGCCGGCCTCACGCAGGACGCGGTGCGTGGCTGGCCCCTCGGGCACCCGGCGCCGACCCGGGTCGAGCGGCAGGTCGGCCACGAGGAGGGCGGGCAGGTCGAGCAGCTCGTCCGTGGGGGTGGGCGCCAGGAGCACCCCGGGCAGCCGGACCGAGCCAGCGCTCGGCTCGCGCGGCACCGCCCACGTCACCGCCCAGCCGGCCCGCTCGGCGCGGTCGCGCTCCTCGACGCCCAGCCCGTCGAGTTCGGCCTGCTCGAACCCCCCACCTCGGCGCAGCAGGTGCCAGCGGTCGGCGACGTCGCACAGCACCCGCGCCGGCACCCCGGGACGCTCGACCACCACCTCGCGCAGCGCCGGCAGAGCGAGCAGGAGCGTGTCGTCGACGGCGTCCAGCGCCCGCGCCACGGCCTCCACCGCGGCCCGGTTCCGCAGGACGACGACGACGGCGGTGTCGCAGCCCTCCCGCTCCAGCAGCTCCACCAGGGCGGCCTGGACCTGGTGAGACACCTCGAACGGCAACCGCATCACCGGCACCGCGCCAGGGGCGGCCACCTCGGCCCGAGCCAGCCCAGCGCTGAACCGCACCGAGCTGCCGCCGCGCGAGACCCAGGTGACGTCGTCGCTGATGGCCAGCAGCGAGGTCGCCCCCACCCCGAACCTGCCCGTCAGCGCGGCGTCGCGCTTCGCGGAGGCCCGCAGCGACGCAAGGGCGCGCACGCCCGCGGCGTCCAGCGGAGCGCCCGTGTTCAGCGCGAGGAGGCGGGCGCCGTCGTCGTCGCCGTTGACCTGCTCGAGCCGCAGCACCAGGCGCCCGGAAACGCCACCGCGGACGGCAGCGTCGGCGGCGTTCTGCGCCAGTTCGACGACGGCGCGGTCGCGGTAGGGCCCGAGGGCGGCGTCTTCCTCGGCGTTGGCGTCCTCGCGGAACCTGTCGGGCGAGGCCGCCCAGACGTCGAGGACGGCGCGGCGCAGGTCAGATGGGGTCGACACCGCGCTCGTCGAGCACCAGCGAACCGCGCGGCTCCGGTTCGATGACGACGTCGGTCTCGCTGTGCGCGCCGCAGCCGTGGTCGACCGAGACGACGCTGCCGTCCGACGGCGACCACTCGTTGGCGCACACCCCGAACACCGTGCTCAGCGGACCGGCGAGACGCAGGTAGAAACCGCATGAGGCGCACGGCGAGGCCGAGGCGCGGGCCTGCTCCGCGGTCGGCCCGTGGGAACCGGTGTACCAGCGGGTGGCGGCGTCGTCGCGGCCCTCCGCCGACAGCACGCGGGGGCGCCCCAGCCCGAGCTCCCACAGGGCCACCCTGTCGACCTCGGCCTGCTCCTCACCGTCGGGCCCGCTGAGCGCCACGGCGGTGTAGCCGGGCTCCAGGCGGGGGTCGTCGGCGATGCGGGGCAGCACGTCGTGGGGGCCGACGTCGCCGGGGCGGAGGCGCTCGTCCCACGGAAGCCAGGCCGGGGCCAGCACGGCCCCGGCCTCGGGCAGCAGCGCCACCTCGCTGACGGTGGCGGCCTTCGCGCGGGAGGCGCGGGCCACCACCACCGTCCAGGCCCAGTCGACGTAGCCCGGGTCGGTACTGGCGAAGCGGTGCACGACCACCCGGTCACCCTCGGCGTGCGCGCCGAGGTGGTCACCGACGGACGCGGACCCACCGGAGGCCTCGCGGGAGACTTCCTCGGCGGCCTGGCGGGCCAGGTCGACGGCGGCAGCGCTGACGGCGTCGAGCACGGGGCGTCGGGTGCGCGTGGCGGGCACGGGTCCTCCTGGTGTCAGGCGTCTGAGGCGTCGTGTCAGGCGTCGAGGTCGTCGGCAACCTTGCGGAGCACGGCGGCCACCTTGCCGGTGCTCGCGCGGTCGGGGTAGCGACCGCGGCGCAGGTGACCGGACAGGCCTTCGAGCACCTTGATGAGGTCTTCGACGATGACCACCATGTCTTCCGCGGGCTTGCGCTGCGCGGCGGCGACGGAGTGGGTGGGCTCCAGCAGCTTCACCGACAGCGCCTGCTTGCCGCGGCGGCCGTCGGCGACACCGAACTCGAGGCGGGCGCCCTGCTTGACGGTGGGCGTGCCCGCGGGCAGCGCGGAGGCGTGCAGGAACACCTCCTCGCCGTCGTCGGTGGCGAGGAAGCCGAAGCCGCGCTCGGCGTCGAACCACTTGACCTTGCCAGTAGGCACGGTGAACCTCAGAACTCTCGTCTCGGTGGATGGGCCGGCGATCTGACTGGCGCCGCGCCAGTGCGGCCCGGAGAGTCAGACTACCGGGAGGGTCAACGCGGTTCCGCGCGTACGGTGTTCCGGTGCCGGCCCCCCGTTCCCTGGCCGACGACCTGCGCTCACGCGACGACGCGACGCTCGCCGAGCTGCTGGCCGGCAGGCCCGACCTGGCGGCTCCCGTACCGGGAGACACCGCGTCCCTCGCGGCTCGCGCGAGCACCCGGGTCAGTGCTCAGCGTGCCGTCGACAGGCTGAGCACGCCGCAGCTGCAGGTGCTCGAGGCTCTCGTCGCGCTCTCGGGGTCGACCGCCGATCCGGTGGCCCTGCCCGCCCTGGTGCGCGCCTGCTCCGCACCGCGCGCCCGTGTGCTGCCTCACGTGCGCCACCTGCACACGCTCGCCCTGGCCTGGGGCCCTGACGCCGCGCTGCGGCCGGTGCGTGCCGCGGCCGACGTCCTCGGCCCCACCCCGGCCGGGCTCGGAGCCACGCTGCGCGAGGCTCATGGCACGCGCTCGCCGGCCCGCATCCGTGACCTCGTCGAAGACCTGGGGCTCGCCGGCACGGGCGACCCGGTGGGCGACCTCGACGCCGTCGCGGCGCTGCTGGCTGACCCGGCGCGCCTGGCCGAGCTGCTGGCCGACGCACCGCCCGCCTCCCGCGAGCTGCTCGACAGGCTCACGTGGGGTCCCCCGACCGGCGCAGTGCCGGGGGCGGACCGAGCCATCAGAACGGCGGAGGCCGGCTCGCCGCTGGAATGGCTGCTGGCGCGCGGCCTGCTCGCCGCGGCCGGCCCGGGGCACGTCGTCCTCCCGCGCGAGGTGGCCGTCGCGCTGCGGGGTGGCGCGGTGCTGGCCCGCCTCGACGACGAGCCGCCTGCCCTGGCCCGCACCCGGCACTCGCCGCACGTCGACGGCGCCGCCGCCGGTCAGGCCGCCGAGGCCGTGCGCCTCGTAGAAGCACTGCTCACGGCGTGGAGCGCCGCTCCGCCACCGGTGCTGCGCGCGGGTGGCCTGGGCGTGCGGGAGCTCAAGCGCCTGGGCGACCGGTTGGAGGTCGATGCGGACCAGGCGGCATTCTGGGCGGAGCTCGCGCGCGCCGCGGGACTCGTGGCCGACGACGGCGAGGCCGACGCCGCGTGGGCGCCGACCCCTGCCTCCGACGACTGGCTCGACCTCCCCGTCCCGCAGCGGTGGGCCGAGCTCGCCGGTGCCTGGCTGCGCACGTCGCGGGTGCCGGGCCTGGTCGGTGAGAAGGACGCTCGCGGCAGCGCCCGGACGGCGCTGTCCGACGACCTGGACAGGACAGCCGCCGCGCCCGTGCGGCGGATGGTTCTCGAGGCGCTTGCCTCCCTTGACCCCGGCGAAGCCACGAGCGAGACCGCGCTCCTCGACCGCGTCCGCTGGCAGGCACCCCGCCGGGTCGGCGCACTCGCCCCGCGCCTGGTCGCCTGGACGCTGCGCGAGGGCGCATGGCTCGGCGCCCTGGGCCTCGGGGCCGTCGCCGAGCACGGCAGGGCGCTGCTCGACCAGCCCCCGGCGGACGTCGCCGAGGTGCTGCGCCGTCTGCTCCCGGAGCCCGTCGAGCAGGTGCTGCTCCAGGCCGACCTCACCGCGATCGCTCCCGGCCCGCTCGTGCACCCGGTTGCGGCGGAGCTGGCCCTGGCGGCCGACGTCGACTCCCGCGGCGGAGCCACCGTCTACCGGTTCACGCCGTCCTCGGTGCGCCGGGTGATGGACCTCGGCCGCTCCGCCGACGACGTCCTCGCCTTCCTCCGCGGTGCCTCGGCCACTCCCGTGCCGCAGGCGCTGGAGGTGCTGGTCCGCGACGTCGCCCGGCGGCACGGCCGCCTGCGCGTGGGCACGGCGTCGTCCTATCTGCGCAGCGACGACGAGGCCGCCCTCGCCGAGGTGCTCGCCGCGCGCGCGGCGGCGCCACTGCGGCTACGCCGGCTCGCGCCCACGGTCGCTGCGGCGCAGGCCGATCCCGCCACCGTGCTCGACGTGCTGCGCTCGATGGGCATGGCGCCAGCGGTAGAGGGCGACGACGGCGACGTCGTCGTCCGCTCCCCCACCGCGCGGCGCACGCCCCCGCGGCAGGTGCCGCGACCGGTGACGGGCGAGCCGCCGACGCCCAGCGCCGAGACGGTCACCGCGGTGGTGGCGGGTCTGCGCTCGGGCGACAGCGAGGCGGTGCGCCGCGCTCAGGCGGAGGCCGACGGCACCGGTGAGCCGCCGCAGCTCACGGCCACCGACCCCGCGTCGGCGCTGGCGGCGCTGCGTGACGCCGCCGCGCAGGGGCGCGCCGTGTGGGTGGGTATGTCGGACGCCGCCGGGCGCCTCACCGTGCGGCAGTACTCGCCGGTGGCCGTCGACGGGGGTCTCGTCACCGCCCTCGACGCCACCTCGGGCCAGGTACGCACGATGTCCGTGCACCGCATCAGCGGAGTCGCCCCCGCCTGAGCCCAGGCATGCGCGACTACCGTGGGAGGACTGCTCTACCTCGGGAAGGACGCTCGTGACTCAGGACCCGTACAGCCCGGCAAACTCCTCGGGCGACGGCCAGAGCGGGTGGGCCAGGCCCAGCACACCCCCCACTTACGGCCCGCCGCCCGCGTACGACCCGCCGCCCGCTCCACCGGGCTACGGCTACGGCTACACCGGCATCCCGGCCTCCGCAGCGCCGCCGGCCGCTGCGTCCACCAGCACCGTCGTCCTGCTCGTGCTCAGCGGCCTGCTGACGCTCGCCCTGTCCTGGACTCTGCTGGGCCTGGTCTACGCGGTGCCGGCGGTGCTCAGCATCGTCGCGTTGTCGAAGCGCGAAGACCCATCCAGCGCGCGGCGGCTGACGCGGACCGGTTGGATCATCTTTGCCAGCATCTGCGCGCTCGTCGTCCTGAGCATCGTGGCGATCATCGTCGCCCTGATTGCGTGGGACGGCGGGGCGTCAGCCAGCTCGAGCGGCGGGTCGGTCTGAGCAGCCCAGAGTTCGGTACGGGAAGCAGCACAGCCTCGAAGGAGTTGACCCTGCGGTGACCGACGGCCCCCTCATCGTCCAGAGTGACAAGACGCTCCTCCTCGAGGTCGACCACCCGACGTCCGCCGCGGCCCGCAAGGCCATCGCGCCGTTCGCGGAGCTGGAGCGGGCCCCCGAGCACGTCCACACCTACCGGATCACCCCGCTCGGCCTGTGGAACGCGCGCGCCGCGGGCCACGACGCCGAGCAGGTGGTCGACGCGCTGATCGAACACTCGCGCTACCCGGTGCCGCACGCCCTGCTCGTCGACGTCGCCGAGACGATGGACCGGTACGGCCGCCTGCGCCTGGAGAAGGACGGCGACCGCCTCGTCCTGCACGCCACCGACGTGCCGGTGCTTGAGGAGGTGCTGCGTTCCAAGAAGGTCGCGCCCCTGGTCGGCGAGCGGCTGGACCGCGAGAGCGTCCTGGTGCACCCCTCCGAGCGCGGCAACCTCAAGCAGGTGCTGCTCAAGCTGGGCTGGCCCGCGGAGGACCTCGCCGGATACGTCGACGGCGAGGCGCACCCCATCGAGCTCGACGAGGACGGCTGGGCCATCCGCCCCTACCAGCAGCAGGCGGTCGACGGCTTCTGGGACGGCGGCTCCGGCGTCGTCGTCCTGCCCTGCGGAGCCGGCAAGACGATCGTCGGCGCGGGAGCGATGGCCAAGGCGAAGGCGACCACGCTCGTGCTCGTCACCAACACCGTCAGCGCCCGCCAGTGGCGCAGCGAGCTGCTCAAGCGCACGAGCCTCACCGAAGACGAGATCGGCGAGTACACGGGCTCCAAGAAGGAGGTCCGGCCGGTCACCATCGCCACCTACCAGGTGCTGACCACCCGCAGGAAGGGCGTGTACCCGCACCTGGAGCTGCTCGACGCCCGCGACTGGGGCCTGGTCGTCTACGACGAGGTGCACCTGCTGCCCGCGCCGATCTTCCGGATGACGGCGGACTTGCAGGCCCGTCGCCGCCTGGGCCTGACGGCCACGCTGGTGCGCGAGGACGGCCGCGAGGGCGAGGTGTTCTCCCTCATCGGCCCCAAGCGCTTCGACGCGCCGTGGAAGGACATCGAGGCGCAGGGCTGGATCGCTCCGGCCGACTGCGTCGAGGTGCGCGTCACGCTGCCCGACGGCGAGCGTCTCGCCTACGCGACGGCGGAGCCGGAGGAGAAGTACCGGCTGTGCGCCACGTCGTCGTCCAAGACGCGGGTCGTGGAGCAGCTGGTGCGGGCCAACCCCGGCGAGCAGACGCTGGTCATCGGGCAGTACCTCGACCAGCTCGCCGAGATCGGCGAGCACCTCGACGCGCCCGTCATCACCGGTGAGACGTCGGTGGCGGAGCGGCAGCGGCTGTTCGACGCGTTCCGCGCCGGTGACATCCACGTGCTCGTCGTGTCCAAGGTCGCGAACTTCTCCATCGACCTGCCGGAGGCGTCGCTCGCGGTGCAGGTGTCGGGCTCGTTCGGGTCCCGTCAGGAGGAGGCCCAGCGACTGGGCCGTCTGCTGCGCCCGAAGGCCGACGGCCGCACCGCGCGCTTCTACACGGTGGTCGCACGCGACACGGTCGACGCCGACTTCGCCGCCCACCGCCAGCGGTTCCTGGCGGAGCAGGGCTATGCGTACTCGATCGTCGACGCCGACGACCTTCCCCACGCGGGGTCGGCGGCGGCCGGCGCCTGATGGTGGCCAGCGCCCATGATTACCGTGATCGGGCGGCTGCCGGGTGGGTAGGGGACGCCCGTGACGCAGACCCGCCCGCAGCAGAGCACCGGCCAGTGGACCGACGTCCCGGAGCCGACGACCGTCGGTGACCACGTGGTGGAGCGCCTCGCCCGCTGGGGCGTGCGCCGCTACTACGGCTACCCCGGCGACGGCATCGGCGGCGTCATGGCGGGCATCTCCCGCGCCCGTCGCGCCGGCGCTGCGCAGCTCGTCCAGGTCCGCCACGAGGAGACCGCGGCCTTCGCCGCCGTCGCCGACGTGAAGTACGGCGGCTCCCCCATCGGCGCGTGCGTGGTCACCAGCGGCCCGGGCGCGATCCACGCCCTCAACGGCCTCTACGACGCCACGCTCGACCGCGTGCCCGTCGTGGCGCTGGTCGGGCAGAGCGCCACCCCGGCGCTGGGCACGAGCTTCTACCAGGAGATCGACGCCAAGGCCCTCTACGAGGACGTCGCCGACTACGTCATCCAGCTGTCGTCCCCCGACCAGGTCATCCACGCCGTCGACAGGGCGTGCCGCACCGCGCTGGCCCACCGCACGGTCTGCGCGATCATCGTCCCCAGCGACCTCGGCAGCGCGGACGCCGCCCTGAGCACACCGAATGCCCACGGCTACAGCCACACCTCCAGCGTCCCCAGCACCGACCCGGGCGCCCCGCCGCAGGCGGCGCTGCGCGAGGCCGCCGCCGTCCTCAACGCCGGAGAGCGCGTCGCGATCCTCGCGGGCGTCGGCGCTGCCGGCGCGACTCAGGAGCTCACCGCGGTCGCCGACGCGCTCGGTGCGGGAGCGGCGAAGGCCCTGCTCGGCAAGCACGTCCTCGACGACAGGCTGCCGTGGGTCACGGGCGCCATCGGACTGCTCGGCACGCGCGCGTCCTACGAGCTCATGCAGCACTGCGACACGCTGCTCGTCGTCGGCTCGACCATGCCGTACGGCGAGTACTACCCGCCGCCCGGCCAGGCACGCAGCGTGCAGATCGACCTCGACGGCGCGAAGTGCGGCCTGCGCACCCCCACCGAGGTGAATCTCGTCGGTGACGCCGCCGAGACCCTTGCAGCCCTGCTGCCGCTGCTCCGCAGGAACCCCGAGGAGACCTGGCGTCAGCGCATCGCCACCTGGAAGGACGACGACGACGCGGTGCGCGAGGCCCGCTGCGCGGCCGCCGCAGACCCGGTGAACCCCGAAGCCGTGGTGCGCGGCCTGCAGCCCCACCTGCCCGAGAACGCGCTGCTCGCCGTCGACTGCGGCACAGCCACCGCCTGGTACGCCCGCGACGTCGACCTCACGCCTCAGCAGTTCGGCTCGCTGTCGGGCCTGCTGCTGAGCATGGGCGGAGCCCTGCCGTACGCGCTGGCCGCGAAGACGGCACACCCGCACCGGCCGGTCATCGCACTGGTGGGCGACGGCGCAATGCAGATGAACGGCGTCAACGAGCTCATCACCGTGGCTCGGGAGTGGCAGACCTGGGAGGACCCGCGGCTGGCGATCCTCGTGCTCAACAACCGCGACCTGAGCTTCGAGACGTGGGAGGTGCGTGCCGAGCTGGGCGAGGTGCCCGACCCCGCCTCGCAGTCGCTGCCCGACGTGCCGTACGCGCAGTGGGCACAGCTCCTCGGGCTGGCAGGCACCCGGGTGGAGCACCCGGAGGACGTCGACGCCGCGTGGGCGGCGGCGCTGGCCGCGGACCAACCGTTCGTCATTGATGCCGTGGTCGACCCCGCCACCCCGATCATCCCGCCGCACGTCTCCACGGAGCAGGCGCTGCAGACGGTGAAGAGCGGGGTGCGCAGCGCGATGCACGGCGACGAGGAGGTCCCCGGCCTGGTGAGGCAGGGTCTACGGCAGGTGGTCGCCCCTGTCCTGTCCGCGGTGAGGCACCGCCCGCGCGGCTGACTCGGCGTCCAGGAGGCTCCCAGGTACCGTCCACGGTGCGTGCAGGCCGTTCCTGTTTTCTACTACGGAACGAGCACCAGCACGGTTCGACCCACTCCTGACGGAGAGATGACGATGAGCCACGACACCCAGTCCCCCGGTTCCGGCGCGCCTCACGGCCAGACGCCGTCGTGGGCACCGCCCGGCGAGGGGTGGGTCAGCGGTCAGCACGCCCAGCCGAACGCACAGAACGGGCAGCACACGCAGCCCTTCGGGTCGTCCGGCTACAGCGGCCACCACTTCTCCGGTCAGGGCAGCACGGCCACCGTGACGCAGCCCACCCCCACCGACCCCTGGTACGGAACGCCGTCAGAGCCCAGCGGCGAGAAGCCGGGCCGCCGTGGTCCCGGGTGGAGCGGTGTCGTCGCGATCGCCGCGATTGCCGCGCTCCTCAGCGGCGGCCTGGCGTTCGGCGCGGCGCGCCTGACCGACGAGACCGCCCCTCCGCCGTCGGCGTCCAGCTCCCTCAGCGGATCCGGTGGTGGCACAGAATCCGGCAGCGGGTCCGCCGCCCAGGCGGTGCCGCTCGGCCAGGCGGTCAACTGGACCGAGGTGGCCCAGCGGGTGGAGCCCAGCGTGGTGACCATCCAGGTCTCCAACGGCCAGACCGGCGGTGAGGGCACCGGCATCATCCTCGACCAGCAGGGCCACGTCGTCACCAACAACCACGTGGCCACGGCAGCGGGCGCTGACGGCCAGATCCGGATCATCCTGTCCAACGGCGGCATCTACCAGGGCAAGATCACGGGCACCGACCCTTCGACCGACCTGGCCGTCATCCAGATCCAGAACCCCCCGAGTGACCTGCGGCCCGCCACGTTCGGTGACTCGAGCGCCGTGGTCGTGGGGCAGAACGTCATGGCCATCGGCAACCCGCTGGGCCTGCAGGACACGGTGACCACGGGCATCATCTCGGCCACCGACCGCCCGGTGACCACCTCGGCCAGCGAGCAGCAGCCGTCCCAGCCCGACCCGTTCGGCTTCAACCAGCAGCAGCAACAGCCAGACACCAACGTGGTGACCAACGCGCTGCAGACGGACGCGGCCATCAACCCCGGCAACTCCGGCGGCCCACTGGTCGACGCGAGCGGTCAGGTGATCGGCGTGAACTCCTCCATCGCGTCCACGTCGGACGGCTCCGGCCAGGCCGGCAGCATCGGCCTCGGCTTCGCGATCCCCGGCAACGAGGTGAGCCGCGTCGCCAAGGAGCTCATCGAGAACGGCAAGGCCGAGCACGCCCGCCTCGGGATCGAGCTGGCCGAACAGGGCGGCACCGCCACGGCCAACGGCATCACGCGCCAGGCAGCGGTGGTCGGCAACGTCGTGTCCGGCAGCGCCGCCGCCTCCGCGGGCCTCAAGCAGGGCGATGCCATCGTCGCCGTCGACAAGACCCCGGTGACCAGCGCCGAGTCACTCATCGCGCAGATCCGCTCCCGCGCGCCGGGTGACACCGTGACCCTGCAGGTGGTCCGAAACAACCAGCAGCAGGACATCACGGTGCAGCTCGGCACCGACGGCGGCAGCAGCGAGTGATCCAGCGGATCCAGCGCTGATCCTGCGAAACGCCCTGGAACCCCTCAGTCGAGGGGTTCCAGGGCGTTCTGCGTCGTCAGCACCGTGGTCAGCACCGTGCGGCGGTCGGAGACGGTCACGACGTGCGGATCGCCGACCAGCTCGACGTGGACCGTCACCTCCACGCGCTCCGCGTCCGGGCCGACGCGCAGCTGCACCGCGCCCGGCTCGACGACGCGCACGCCGCGGCGGTCTGTCAGCGCGAGGCGGCGTGTGGGCACGTCGAACCGCACCCGCACGGACGCCTCGGGCTCCAGCGTCACGCGGGCGTGCGCCAGCAGCTGCGTCACGGGGCGCGTCACGGAGGCGACAGGGTCGTGCCCGTAGAGCTGGACGACATCGGTGCCGGCACGCCTCCCCGTGTTGGTCACGACGACGGACGCGACGATCGATCCGCCCGTGTCCACGCGGGCGGACTCCACCTGCAGGTCCGAGCGCTCGAAGGTGGTGTAGCTCAGCCCGTGCCCGAACGGGCGGACCGGTTCCGTGGCGATGTTGGACACCGACGACGCCCCGCCCAGGATCGGGTGCAGGTAGCTGTACGGCTGCGCGCCCACCGAGCGCGGCAGCGTCACGGGCAGGCGGCCCGACGGATTCACGCGGCCCGAGAGCACCCCGGCGATGGCGCCGGCGCCTTCCTGTCCGGGGAAGAAGGCCTGCACCACGGCGGAGCACCGTTCGAGCGCGCTGGCCACGGCGTAGGGCCGGCCGGTGAGCATCACGAGCACCACCGGGGTGCTCGGCTCCACGCCGTCGAGCACCGCGTCGAGCAGCTCTTGCTGCACGCCGGGCAGATCGAGCGACTCGGCGTCGCAGCCCTCCCCGGACGTCCCGCGGCCGAACAGTCCCGCTCGGTCCCCCAGCACGACGACGACGGCGTCCGCGCCCCGCGCCGCGTCGACGGCTGCGCCGAAGCCGGAGGTGTCGCCCCCCTCCACGTCACAGCCGCGCGCGTACACCAGCTCCGCGCCCTCGAGCTCGGAGCGCAGCGCGTCCAGCACGGAGTTCACCCGCAGCCGCATCGGCGTGCCCGGATGCTGCGCGAGCACGTGGTTGGCGAAGGAGTAGCACCCGAACAGCGCGGACGGGTCGTCGGCATTGGGCCCGAGGACCGCGATGCGCGTCGCCGCCGTCGTCGCCCCGGAGTCCCCCAGGGGCAGGGAGCCGTCGCTGGACAGCAGCACCACGGACTCCTCCGCCAGCTGCCGCGCGAGGTCGCGGTGGGCGGGCGGGTCGAGGTCGATCGCGTCGAGGTCGACGGCCGGGTCCCACCCAGCATCCAGCAGCCCGAGCGCGGCCTTCTGGGTCAGCACTCTGCGCAGGGCGCGGTCCACCAGCTCCTCCGAGACTGCGTCGGCCAGTGCGAGGTACGCGACCCCGGTGGGCAGCTCCACGTCGATGCCAGCGTCGAGCGCCTGCGCGCCGGCGTCGGCCACGTCAGCCGCGACCCCATGCAGGGTCTGCAAGAACGCGACGGAGAAGTAGTCGGCCACGACGGTGCCCTGGAAGCCCCAGCGCTCGCGCAGCAGCTCGGTCAGCAGCGAGGCGTCAGCGGCAACGGGCAGCCCGTCGATCTCCGCGTAACTGTTCATCACCGAGCCGACACCGCCGTCGAGCACGGCCATCTCGAAGGGCACGAGCAGCACGTCGGCGAGCTCGCGGGGGCCGGCGTGCACGGGCGCGAGGTTGCGGCCCGCGCGGCTGTTCGAGTACCCGACGAAGTGCTTGAGGGTGGCGACGACGCCGGCGGACTGGATGCCCCGCACGTACGCCGTCGCCACCTCGCCCACCAGGTGGGGGTCCTCGCTGATGCACTCCTCGACGCGCCCCCAGCGAGCGTCGCGGATCACATCGAGGACCGGCGCCAGTCCCTGGTGGACGCCGAGGGAGCGCATGGACTCGCCGATGGCGGCGCCCATCCGCTCCACGAGCTGCTCGTCGAAGCTCGCGCCCCAGCTCAGGGGCGCGGGGAACGTCGTGGCGCCCCAGGCCGCGAGGCCGGTGAGGCACTCCTCGTGGACGAGCGCCGGGATGCCGTGGCGTGAGGTCTGCTGCAACCAACGCTGCTTCTCCGTCAGCCCCCGGGCGCCCTCGACGGCGTCGACGGGCGCGGTGCCGAACACGCGGGTGAGCTGTCCGAGACCGTGGACGGCGTAGCCGGTCAGGGAATCGGGGGCATCTCCCTGCATGGCGTCGGCCATGGGGGCGACGTCGCCACCTTCCCCCGTACCGCCGCGGCCCTCCCACAGCCCGACGAGCTGGTAGAGCTTCTCCTCCCGCGTCATTGCGGCGACGAGCTCCTCGACGCGCGCCGCGCGCTCCGCGCTCAGCGGTTGGGACGGGTCAACATCCGGCAGGTCCGTGCTCACAGCGTCACTCCAGCCGTCAGGTCGACGAGACCCGCCACGGGCTCGGGGCGCTCGCACGTGCTGGCCACCTCCACAGGCGCGCCACCGGCACCAGCGGAGGCGAGGACCTGCTCCATGACGTCGAGCACGTGCAGCGCCACCTCGCCCGAGGCGCGGTGCGCCACACCCGCGGCCAGCGCGAGGCTCAGGTCGGCCAGGCCCTCCCCACGTCCGGCGCCGACGTACCCGGCGCTGGGCTCGAGCCCCGTCCACTGCTCGCCCGTGCACAGCTCCACGGAGCCGTCGAAGTAGTTGGGGTCCGGCACCGACAGCGAGCCCTTCGGACCGTGCACCTCCAAGCGCGGGGCACGTGAGCCCCACACGTCGAAGCTCATCACCACGGTGGTCAGCGCGCCGTCGCGGTGCTGCAGCAGCCCCGTGACGTGCGACGGCGTCGTCACGGAGAACTCCAGCCCGGCCTTCGGCCCGGTCGCTACCGAGCGAAAGGAGCGCGGCGCCGACGCCAGCCCCGTCACGCGCGCCACGGGCCCGAGCAGGTGCACGAGCGAGGTCAGGTAGTACGGCCCCATGTCGAGCAGTGGCCCGCCGCCGGGCGCGTAGTAGAACTCCGGCGAGGGGTGCCACAGCTCGTGCCCGGGCGCGACGAACGTCGCGGTAGCAGCGTGCGGCGTGCCGATGAGGCCGGCGTCGACCGCCGCGCGCGCCGTCTGCACGCCGGTGCCCAGCACGGTGTCGGGCGCGCAGCCGACGCGCACGCCGGCGGCAGCGGCGGCCTCCAGCACCGCGCGGCCCTCCGCCGTCGTCGCCGCCAGCGGTTTCTCGCCGTAGACGTGCTTGCCGGCGGCGATGGCCGCCAGTGCGACCTCGGCGTGCGCCGCGGGGATCGTGAGATTCAGGACGACGTCGACGTCGTCGTCCTCCAGCAGTTGCTGCAGCGGCAGCGCCCGCGCGCCGGCGTGAGCACTCGCGAGCGCCTCGGCCCTGCCCGCATCCAGGTCGGCGACAGCCGTCAGCGCCAGCTGGGGCAACCTCGCCAAGGACGCGCTGTACTGCTCGCTGATCTTGCCGGCGCCGACGACGCCGACCCGTAGCGGCCGGCTCATCGCGCTGCCCACAGCAGGCCCCGCTCCACGATGGCGCGGACGTTCGGGTCCTGGAGCACCTCGACGCGGTGTCCGGGCGTCGCCACGAACACGCGGCCCTCGCCCCACGCGCGGGTCCACACCGCGGGGCAGGTGACCGGCCGGTGCCACGGCTCCCACTCCCGTACCGCCGTCGTCGTGGTCGCCAACACGTCGTTGAGGTCGTCCGAGAGGATCCAGTACTGCTCGGTGACCAGGTCGAAGTCCGCCAGTCCCGCGGTGATCGGGTGCTCGCGTCCGGCGGTTGTCAGCTCGATGCGGTGGGGCACGTAGTTGTCCTCCATCTCGCCGGTGCGCTGCGCGTGAGGATGCAGTGCCGCGTGGGTCGCGAACTGCCCACCCACCAGCTGCAGGTAGTCAGCGCTGGCCCGGAAGGAGTCGGCGATGCCGCCGTGCCACCCCGCGAACCCTGTGCCCGTTGCGACGGCACGGGTCAGACCGCGGAGCTGGTCGGGCTCGATGCTCGACATGGTGATGCTCTGCACCACCAGGTCCAGGTCCCGCATGTAGTCGCTCTCCGCGTACGCGGCCGGCCCCTCCTCCACGCGGACGTCGAAGCCGTGCTCCCGCAGGAACGGGATGAACAGCTCGGTGGCCTCGACAGGTTGGTGCCCGTCCCAGCCGCCGCGGGTGACGAGGGCACGCTTGGTGGAGGACACGGGGCTCACTTTCCGAAGCCGGCGGTGAGGCCGGACACGAGCTGGCGGCGGCCCACGATGTAGAAGGCCAGGATCGGCAGCGTCGAGAGGACCACCGCCGCGAGCACGGCGGGGACGTTGACGGAGTACTGGCCCTGGAAGGTCGCCAGCGCGAGCGGCAGCACCCGCAGGCCGGGGTCCTGCGTGAGCACGAGCGGCAGCAGGAAGCCGTTCCACACCTGCAGGCCCGTATAGATCGACACCGTGGCGACGGCGGGGCGCGTCAGCGGGAACGCGAGACGCCAGGCCGTGCCCCACTCGCTGGTGCCGTCCAGGCGCATCGACTCGAAGAGCTCGCCCGGCACGTCACGGATGAAGTTGCTCAGCACGAGCACCGCGAGCGGCAGGGAGAAGGCGATGCTCGGCAGGATCAGCGCGGTCAGCGAGTCGTACAGCGAGAGCCTGATGATCAGCAGGTAGACGGGGATGATCGTCGCCTGTAGCGGGATCGCCAGCCCCATGAGCAGGAAGCTGTTGGTGTACCGCAGGAAGCGCCCCGATCCCCGGACGATGGCGAACGCCGCCATGAACGCGATGAGCACTGCGGGTACCACCGTGCAGACGGTGACGATGACGCTGTTGACGAAGTACCGGGCGAAGTCGTTCTCGAGCACCAGCTGGTAGGCCGAGAGCGTCGGGCTGAGCGACGGCAGCAGCGGGTTGGTCGTGTAGTACTCGCTGGAGGGCTTGAGGCTGGTGATGACCACCCAGTAGATGGGCACGATGATGATCGCGAGCCACACCCAGCCGAAGATCCCGGCGATCCAGTTGCGCCTCATCTCACATGCCTTCCATCTGGCTGCTCGTCTTGTCCTTGCCGCCGAGACGCTGCAGCAGCTGCGCCAGGAGCAGGCCGATGAGCACGATGAGGACGGCGATGACGCTCGCCGGGCCCATCTCGTTGGCGCGGAAGCCGCGCAGGTACATGTCCACGGCCAGGACGCGGGTCGCGTTGCCCGGGCCGCCGGCGGTGAGGATCCAGATGAGGTCGAAGGTGGTCATCGAGCCGACCACCATGAGCGTCGACGACGTGATGATCGTGTGCTTGAGCTGCGGCAGCGTGATGGAGAAGAACTGCCGCACGGTGCCGGCGCCGTCGATGCTGGCGGCCTCGTACATGGTCTTGGGGATCTGCCGCGCGCCGCCCTGGTAGATCAGGGAGTGGAACGGCACGTACATCCAGCTCAGCACAAAGATCACGACGAACAGCACCAGGGTGGGGCTGCCGAGCCAGTTCTGCACGAGGATCGGGATGCCCAGCGTGGCCGCGAGGCCGAAGTTCGGGTCGAGCAGCGCCTTGAAGGCGATGGAGATCGCCGCGGCGCTCATGAGCAGCGGCAGGAAGTACAGCACCGCCAGGAAGGCCCGGTACTTCTGCGTCCCGGCGGTGAAGACGCCGAGCAGCAGGGCCAGGGGCGTCTGCACGGCCCAGCTGAAGACCATGATTCCGAAGGTCAGGCCCATGGCCTTCCACATCACGGGGTCGGCCAGCACCGACGTCCAGTTGCCGATGCCCAGCCAGCTGATCGCCCCGATGCCGTCCCACTGCGTGAAGCTCAGCAGGACGACGCCGACGAGCGGCACGCCCCCGAAGAAGGCGAAGAACAGCAGCGCGGGCAGCGCCATCCAGGCCACGGAGCCTGTCTTGACGCTCCGGCGTTGGCCGTCAACCACGAGCGCGGACGCGGTGCTCGGCGGCCGTGTCGGCGTCGCCGTCGTCGTCGAGGTACTCACTTGCCGACCGTGGCGTCCATGTTCTGGGCGAACTGCTCAGGGGTGATCGACAGGCTGAAGAGCTGGTCGATGTTCGACAGCAGCGCCTCGGCCTGGCTCGGCGAGAGCGCCTGGTCCCAGGACTGCACGAAGCTCGGGGCGTTCTTGATGGCGTCGTAGCAGAAACCGAGGAAGTCCTTGTCCTGGGACTGGGCGATCTTGTCCTCGATGCCGGCGGCGACGCAGACCTGGCCGGAGGCGATGTACGCGTCGATGACGGCATCGCAGAAGATGCCGTTCTCCTTGTCGGCGAAGTACTTCTTCGCGATGTCCTGCTGCTCCTGCGTGGCCTTGGCAGAGATGGACATGTACTGCGCCGGGTTACCGGCGACGTTCTTGACGTCGCCCTTGCCGCCCTCGACGGCGGGGAAGGCGAACCAGCCGAGGTTGCCACCGGAGACGAAGTCGGGGGCGTCGTTCTTGATGCCGGAGTACACCCACGATCCGTGGAGCATCATCGCGGCCTTGTCGGTGTACAGCAGGGCCTGGTCGGCGTTGCTGTCCGCGGTGATGGACTCGAAGCCGGTGATGAACCCGCCCGCCTTCACCAGGTCTTGCGTGGCCTGCAGCGCCTTCAGGGCGTCGGGGTTGGACCAGGCGCCCGCCGTGCCGTCGAAGATGGCCTGGAAGACCTCGGGCCCGCCGATGCGGTCGAAGAGGTACTCCAGCCACATCATCGAGGTCCAGCGCGACTGGCCGGCCAGCGCGATGGGGGCGATGCCCGCAGCCTTGAACGTCTGCACCAGCGCCTGGAGCTCGGCGTAGGTGGTGGGGGGCTGGGCGCCGACCTGCTGGAACAGCTTCTTGTTGTAGTAGAAGACGATCAGCGCGGCATTCTCGTTCGGGTAGGCGTAGATCTTCCCCTCCACCGTGGCGGCCTGGTAAGTCGAGGCCAGCACGCTGTTCTTGACGTCGGGGTTCTGGCCGAACCAGTCCGTCAGGTCGGCCACCTGACCGGCCGCTGCGTAGCTCGCGAGCGTGCCGCCACCCCAGCTGTAGATGATCGTGGGGGCCTGACCGGCGCCGATGGCGGTCTTGATCTTCGTCTTGTACGCGTCGTTCTGGAAGTAGTTGACGGCGATGGTGTCATCGGGGTTCGCCGCGTTCCAGGCGGCGATGTTGTCGCCCTTGATCTTCTCGTTCGGCTGGCCGGAGAGGTACCACATCGAGGCCTTGCCGCTCCCGCCGCCGGCGCCGCCGGGGCCGGAGGTGCCGCAGGCCGACAGCGCGGCGCCCGCCAGGGGCGCCAGGGCAAGCATCGAGAGGAAGCCGCGGCGAGAGGTGCCGGGCAGGGGGGTCGCGGGAGCGTCCACGTGAACTCCATCGTTCGAGCCGCATCGGCGCGGCGTCCTGCGGAATCAAGCGTCGATCGAAAGTTTCCGACTGTTGCGCTTGAGACTGGGACAGTAGGAGCGACGACAAGGGCACGTCAAGCGAAACCGACCACGCGATCGGCATCCAATGCATCACGATTCTGTGACGACTGATCACCGATCGCGACGAAACTTTCGCTAGGGTGAGGCACCCTCACAGGCCGACGCAGGAGCCTCGATGACCAACACCGCAGAGCGCGTCACCATCGCCGATGTCGCCCGTCGGGCCGGCGTCTCGGTGCCCACCGTCTCGAAGGTCCTCAACGGCCGTGACGACGTCGCCCCCGCCACGCGCGACCACGTCACGGAGGTCATCACCACCACCGGGTACCGCCCCCGGCGCAGGCAGCAGGAGCCACGCAGCGGTGCGCCGCTCGTCGAGCTCGTCATCACCGACCTGACGAGCGCCTATGCGCTGGAGGTGCTGGCCGGCGCCGAGGAGAGCGCGTCACGCGCCGGCGCGGGCCTGGTCGTCAATGCCGCCCACGACCACGACGGCGGGGACAGGTCCTGGCTGAGGGCACTCCGGGAGCGGCGCCCGTCGGGCGTCGTCCTGGTCATCAACAGGTTCGGCGGAGGCAGCGCCGAGGATGTCGCCAGCCTGGGCGCTCCCGTCGTCCTCCTCGACCCCGCCGGGAGCTCGGACCCGTCACTGCCGACCGTCGGCGCGACGAACTTCGCCGGTGGCGTGACCGCCACCGAGCACCTGCTCTCCCTGGGGCACCGCCGCATCGCGACGATCACCGGGCTGCCGTTCCTGCTGTGCAGCCAGGAGCGCCTCGAGGGCTACCGCGCCGCGATGGCCCGAGCGGGCGTGCCCGTCGACGAGTCGCTCGTGGCGGAGGGAGACTTCACGGCCGCCGGAGGGCAGCGCGCCGCGGTCGCCCTGCTCGACCACCCGAACCCTCCTACGGCCATCTTCGCGGGATCGGACCTCATGGCCAGCGGCGTCTACCAGGAGGCACGATGCCGCGGCCTGCACGTGCCGGACGACCTGTCCGTGGTCGGCTTCGACGACGTGTCGATGTGCCAGTACCTGTCACCGCCGCTCACCACGGTGCGGCAGCCGCTGGGTGAGATGGCGGGCGAGTCGGTGCGGATGGTGCTCGACGCCGTGAGGGAACGGCGGGCCGGGCCGTCGGCGCGGCCGCAGCGCGACACCGCGCCGCACCTCCAGCTGGCCACCCGGCTGGTGGTGCGGGAGAGCACCGCTGCCCCGTCCGCCTAGATCGACATCCAGGCGCTCCCCTCGCCGGAACTGCGCTCCAGTGCATCGAGCACGCGCTGGACCTGGAGCCCCTCGGCGAAGGACGGCGAGGGCTGCCGTCCGGCGGCGATGTCACCGACGAGGTCGACGACCTGGTGGGTGAAGGTGTGCTCGTAACCGATGATGTGCCCGGCCGGCCACCAGCCCGCCATCCACGGGTGCTCTGGCTCGGTGACGAGGATGCGCGTGAAGCCCTGGCGGTCGGCGCCTCGGCGGGCGTCGTAGACCTGCAGCACGTTCATGTCCTCGAGGTCGAAGACGATCGCCCCGTCGGAGCCGTACACCTCCAGGTGCAGGCCGTTCTTGCGCCCGGTGGCGAAGCGGGAGGCCTCCAGCGAGACCAGCGCACCCTCGGCGGTGCGGGCCATCGCCATCGCGGCGTCGTCGACGGTGACCTTGCCGACCTCGTCGCCCGCTCCCCCGCCGTTCGAGCTGGCAGCCAGACCACGCCCGCCGGTCAGGGGCCGCTCGGTGACGAAGGTGTGCATGAGACCGCTCACGGCGACCAACCGAGTGCCCACCACGTGCTGCACGAGGTCGATGGCGTGGGCGCCGATGTCGCCCAGGGCGCCCGACCCGGCCAGCTTCTTGTCCAGCCGCCACGTCATGGGCGCGTTGGCGTCGGCGAGCCAGTCCTGCAGGTAGGCGACGCGCACCTGGCGAACCTGACCGATGGCGCCGTCTGCCACGAGCTGGCGGGCGAAGGCGACGGCCGGCACCCGGCGGTAACTGAAGCCGACCATGGCCTTCGCGCCACCCGAAGAAGCCCTCTCGGCGGCGGCGTTCATGGCCTCCGCCTCGGCGAGGGTGTTGCCGAGGGGCTTCTCGCACAGCACGTGCTTGCCGGCCTCGAGCGCCGCGATGGCCACCTCGGCATGGGCGTCACCGGGGGCGACGACGTCGACGAGGTCGACGTCGTCGCGGGTGACCACCTCACGCCAGTCGGTGGCGGAGCTGTCCCAGCCGAACTTCTCCGCGGCCGCAGCGGCACGGCCGGCGTCCCGGCCGACCACGACCGAGCGGCGCACCTCCAGCGGGAGGTCGAAGAAGTGCGGGGCCACGCGCCACGCCTGGCTGTGGGCGGCCCCCATGAAGCCGTGACCGACCATCGCGATGCGCAGCGCGCCTGCCTCTGCCATGACTGCTCCTCGGTGAGCGGGGTTGCCACACGGTAACCATTCGGTCAGGCCACCAGCGCCGCCGGGGCGTCGAGCACGCGCTGCAGCACGAGCGCCGCGGCGCCCATGACGGCGGCGTCGGAGCCGGTGGCGGACACGCGCACGGGCACCCCCAGCAGCCGCGCCCGCAGCACTCGCTCGGCCAGCTCAGCCCGCACAGGCCCGGCCAGCCACGGCGCGAGCGGGGCGCACGCACCGCCGAGCACCACGGCGTCGACGTCGAGCAGGTTCACGGCGCCGGCCAGCGCCACACCGAGGGCGCGGCCTGCCTGCTCGAGCGCCGCCAGGGGCAGCGCTTCCCCGGCCAGCGCGGCGCGGCGCAGCGCGTCCGCGCCGGCCCTCTCCGCCGCCAGCCCGGCGCGCCGCAGGAGCGCCTCCTGTCCGGCGTAGGCCTCCAGGCAGCCGCGAGCGCCACAGCCGCAGGGAGGGCCCGCCGGATCGACCGTGACGTGCCCGAGCTCCCCGCTCCAGCCGCGCTCACCCCGGAGGGGGCGACCGTCGAGCACCACCCCCGCACCGATGCCGACCTCTCCGGTGACCAGGACGAACGACTCCCCGCCCGGACTGTCGCCGGGGTGCCAGAGCTCCGCCACCGCGGCCAGCGCCGCCTCGTTGTCGACGGCGAGGGGCAAGCCCTCGAGGCCCGGATGAGCGCTCAGGAGAGCGAGCACGTCGACGTCGCGCCACCCCAGGTTGGGTGCCAGGCGCAGCCGCCCGGCGGCAGAGTCCACCAGACCCGGCAGCGCCCAGGCCCCGCCCACCACGTCCAGCCCCTGCGCCCGGGCGTCGGCGAGCACCCCCACGGCCAGCTCGGCCGACGCGCCCAGCACTCGCTCGGGCGGTCCGGTGCGATCCACCGAGTCCACCGACGCGCGGGCCCGCACCGCGCCGGTGAGGTCGCGGACACAGGCGACGACGTGGCTGGCGCCCAGCTCCACGCCCAGGGCGGCCACGCGTCGCCCCGACAGGCGCAGCCCGTTCGCGGGACGCCCGGCGCCGGTGCGCGGTGGCGGGGGCAGCTCCTCGACGAGCCCGCCGAGCAGCAGCGCGTCGACCAGCGCCGAGACCGTGCCCCGCGCCATACCGGTGGCCGCGGCGATCGCCGCGCGGGAGGGGGCAGTGCCGTCGTCGGTGCTGGACGCCGCCACGCGGGCGAGCACGGTGGCGAGGTTGCGCTCGCGCAGGTCGCGCTGGCGGGCGGGCTCGCGGACCGGGTCGGCGGGTGGCACCCGTTGACACTCCCACGTCGACCACATAAGTTCAACGACAGAACAAATCTTCACCTCGACGTAGAGGAGCACCTCCCATGGCTGACCTGACCCCCGCCACGAAGCTCGTCCCCACCCCCGAGGACAAGTTCTCCTTCGGCCTCTGGACCGTCGGATGGGCCGCCGCCGACCCGTTCGGCTCGGCCACCCGTCCCGACATCGACGTCATCGACGCCGCCCGCCGCCTCGCCGACCTCGGCGCCTGGGGCATCACGTTCCACGACGACGACGTCGTCCCCTTCGAGGTAGGCCACAAGGACCCGGCCGGCCGCGACGAGATCCTCGGCCGCCTGAAGAAGGTCGTCGCCGACACCGGCCTGACCGTGCCGATGGTCACCACCAACCTCTTCAGCCACCCGATCTTCAAGGAGGGCGCGTTCACGGCCAACGACCGTGACGTCCGCCGCTTCGCGCTGCGCAAGGCGTTCCGCCAGCTGCAGCTGGGCGCCGAACTGGGCGCCACGACGTTCGTCATGTGGGGTGGCCGCGAGGGCGCCGAGGTCGACGGCGCGAAGGACATCAAGGCCGCGCTCGACCGCTACGCCGAGGCCGTCAACCTGCTGACGACCTACATCACCGAGCAGGGCCTCGACATGCGCATCGCCATCGAGCCCAAGCCGAACGAGCCCCGCGGCGACATCCTGCTGCCGACGGTCGGCCACGCGATCGCCTTCTCGTACACCCTCGAGCACCCGCACCTGGTGGGCGTGAACCCCGAAGTCGGCCACGAGCAGATGTCCAACCTCAACTTCACCGCGGGCATCGCCCAGGCGCTGGCCGCCGGCAAGCTCTTCCACGTCGACCTCAACGGCCAGCACGGCCCCAAGTTCGACCAGGACCTCGTCTTCGGCCACGGAGACCTGCTCTCGGCCTTCTGGACCGTCGACCTCCTCGAGAACGGCTTCCCGGGTGGCGGCCCGACGTACGACGGCCCGCGCCACTTCGACTACAAGCCGAACCGCACCGAGGACTTCGACGGCATCTGGGACTCGGCCTCCGCCAACATGCGCACCTACCTTCTCCTCAAGGAGCGCGCCGCGGCCTTCCGCGCCGACCCCGAGGTGCAGGCCGCCCTGGAGAAGGCCTCCGTCACCGAGCTGGCGCAGCCGACGCTGGGCGAGGGCGAGACCCTGGCCAGCATCGTCGAGGACCGCTCGACCTTCGAGGACTTCGACGCCGACGCGAAGGGCCGCCGCGGCTACGGCATCGGCGCGCTCGACCAGCTGGCCATCGAGCACCTCCTCGGCGCTCGCTGATCAGCGACTGACGCGGTGCAGGCCCACCGCACCGGCGCCGAAGATTCCGGCGTCGGTGCGGCTGCCCGGCGAGCACTCCCCCAGCACGCGCGGCGCGAAGCGCTGCAGCTGGGTGACGTGCTGCGGACCCAGCTCGGCCAGCTCGGAAACCTGCAGCAAGCGCATCGTGCGCTCGACCTGCTCACGCAGGATGGCGATGGCGCGGTCAACGCCCGGCCGCCCGCCGGCCATCAGCCCGTAGAGGTAGGCGCGCCCGATGAGCGTGAACTTGGCGCCCAAGGCGATGGAGGCGACCACGTCCGCTCCATCCATGATCCCGGTGTCGACCATGACCTCGATGTCGGCGCCCACCTCGCGCACCACCTCGGGCAGCAGGTGGAAGGGGACGGGCGCCCTGTCGAGCTGGCGTCCGCCGTGGTTGGACAGCACGATCCCGTCGACGCCGAGGTCAGCCAGGTGCTTGGAGTCCTCGACGTTCTGGACGCCCTTGATCACCAGCTTGCCGGGCCACATCGACCTGATGACCTCGAGGTCGTCGTAGGAGATGGAGGGGTCCATCGCCGAGTTCAGCAGCTCTCCGACCGTGCCGCCGGTAGAGCTCAGGGAGGCGAACTCCAGGGTGGGCGTGGTGAGGAAGTCCCACCACCACCAAGGGCGAGTGGCGGTGTCGAGCACGGTGCGCAGGCTCAGCTGCGGCGGGATGGAGAAGCCGTTGCGCTTGTCACGCAGGCGGGCACCTGCCACCGGCGTGTCGACGGTGAAGAACAGGGTGTCGAAGCCGGCGGCTGCGGCTCGCTCGACGAGCCCATAGGAGATCTCCCGCTGACGCATGACGTACAGCTGGAACCAGTTGCGGCCGGTCGGGTTGGCAGCCTTGACGTCCTCGATCGAGGTGGTGCCCAGCGTCGACAGCGTGAAGGGGATACCAGCAGCCCCCGCGGCGCCGGCCCCGGCAGTCTCCCCTTCGGTCTGCATAAGGCGCGTGAATCCGGTGGGTGCGATGCCAAAGGGCAGCGCGGACGACCCGCCCAGCACCGTGCAGGAGGTGTCCGCCCGGGTGGCGTCCCTCAGGATGCTCGGGTGAAACTCCACGTCGAGGAACGCCTGGCGAGCCCGCTGGATGGAGATCTCGCCGTCCGCGGCGCCGTCGGTGTAGTCGAACGCCGCAGCGGGCGTGCGGCGTTTGGCGATGGCGCGCAGGTCGTGGATGGTCAGCGCGGCCTCGAGTCGGCGCCTGCGGCCGTTGAGGACCGGCTTCTTGAACGTCATGAGCTCGAGCAGCTCGCGGGGATGGGGGGCCTGGCGCTGGACGACGGACACGGTGGTCACCTTTCGAGGGGGTCGTGGGCGGATCGGTCAGGGGTGCGCCAGGTCACGGGAGCATCCAGGAGAGCACGCTGGACTGCAGGCCCACTAGCAGGCACAGGGCGAGGAGCATGCCGAGGCTCCACCAGATGACGCGGCGCAAGATCTCGGACTCGCGGCCCACCAGGCCCACCGCCGTCGCGGCGATAGCCAGGTTCTGCGGGCTGATCATCTTGCCGACGACCCCGCCGGAGGTGTTGGCGGCGACCAGCAGCGTCGGGTCAAGGCCGATGCGCTCGGCGGCGCTCTGCTGCAAGGTGGCGAACAACGCATTGGCGCTGGTGTCGGAACCGGTGACGGCCGTACCGAGCCAGCCGAGCACCGGGGAGAGGAAGGCGAACGCCGCCCCGGCCCCCGCAATCCACGCGCCGATGGTGAGGGTCTGCCCCGACTGGTTCATGACGTAGGCCAGGGCCAGTACTGACCCGACGGTGAGCATCGAGAAGCGCAGCTTGACCACCACCCCCGCCCAGGCACGGCCGATCTCGCCGAGGCGCAACCCCTGCACGAGACCGACGATCACACCACAGGCCAGCAGCAGAGTCCCCGCCGAGGAGAGCCACGGCAGCGTGTAGACGGTGGAGGTGATCGGCATGCCCGCGGCGTTCAGGACGGCGCCGTCGAGACCCGGCCACGGCACCTTGATGTCGGTACCGACCAGGGCCTCCTTCAGTGGCGTCCAGAGCTTGGCGAGAGCGAAGACCACGACCACGAGCAGGTAGGGGAAGAGGGCGCTGACCACGACGGCCGGTGTGAGGCGCTCCGGTGTCCCGGCACCGGCCGTGGAGCCGGCCGACCCACCGGCCGTGGCCCCGACGAGGACCCGCTCGCGCTCGCGCTCCACCAACAGTCGTTCTCGGGCCGCCGCGGTGCCCGAGGGCCTCCAGAAGCGGAGCAGGACGACGGCAGCGGCCACACCCACCAGGGAGGCAACGATGTCGGTGAGCTCCACCGAGATGTAGGTCGCCGCGAACCACTGCGCAACAGCGAAGCTGAGCCCGACGGCGACGGCGGCGGGCCAGGTCTCGCGCAGACCGCGGCGGCCGTCGGCGATGAGCACGAGCAGGGCGGGCACCACGGCGGCGATGAGTGGGGTCTGGTGCCCCACCACGGCGCCGATCTCGTGGTAGTCGATACCGGTGAGATTCCCGGCGGTGATGATCGGGATGCCCACCGCACCGAAGGCCACGGGAGCGGTGTTGGCCAGCAGAACGACCACGGCGGCGCGCATCGGCGTGAACCCGACCGCGAGGAGCATGACGCCGGTGATAGCGACCGGGGCGCCGAACCCGGCGAGCGCCTCGAGCAGGCCGCCGAAGCCGAAGGCGATGATGATCGCCTGGAGACGCGGGTCGTCGGAGACGGCGTCGATGACACGCCGCAGGAGCTCGAAGCGGCCGCTGCGGACGGTCAGCTCGTAGAGCCAGATGGCGTTGAGAACGATCCACATGATGGGGAACAGCCCGAACGCGAAACCTTGCGTCGCCGACAGGCCGGCCAGGGGGACGGGCATCCCATAGGCGCCGACGGCGACGAGAACCGCCACGGTCAGCCCGGACAGGCCGGCCCAGTGGGCTTTCCAGCGGAGCACGCCGAGGGTGACGAACACGGTGAGCAGTGGCATCGCCGCCACGGCCGCTGACAGTCCGAGGCTGCCGAGAGGGGCGAGGTCTTGGAGGTGCGTCATGGAGGGGCTCCCGAAACGTCGTCGTTTCATTGGTCTGACCGCTAGATGGACAGTACTTATAACCAGGTGCGCGGTCAACCACTTCGGCGGTCTGAGGTCGTGACCGCTCCTGAGCGCCTGCTATCAAGGGGCGGTGCCCTCGGATCCCTCAGGCCCTGACTGGAAGCCGCTAAGGCGCGCCAGCGCCCACGAGCTGGTGATCGGCGCCATTGAGGAGCAGATCGCCGCCGGTGCACTGACGGTGGGAGACCTCCTGCCTCCCGAGCGCGAACTCGCCGCACGCCTCGGCGTGAGCCGTGCTGGCGTACGTGAGGCGGTGCGGGTGCTCGAAAGCCACGGCGTGCTGCGCTCGCGCCCCGGCGTGGATGGAGGCACCTTCGTCACCCCCGTCCCCCGCGAGGCGCTCACCCGATTCCTGCGCCTGCACATCGCGCTGTCCAACTTCGCCCTCGAGGACGTCGTCGACGCCCGCGTGGTGCTGGAGCGCGCCAGCGCGGCACGCGCCGCCACCTCTCATGCCGAGGACGGCATGACCGTGATGCGCGAGGCCCTCGAGAGGATGGAGGCGCCGGGCGTCAGTCGGGAGGACTTCAACGCCGCCGACACGGCCTTCCACTCTGGGCTCGCTGAGGCCTCGGGAAGCGCCGTCTCCGCGGCCCTGACCGTGTCCATCCGCACGGCCCTGCGCGGGCTGATCCTCGCGGCCATGCAGCGCAGCACCTCCTGGGAGGCAGTCTCGGACCAGCTGCGCGCCGAGCACCGGGCCATCTACGACGCGGTGGCCGCAGGCCACGGCGAGCTCGCCGCCGAACTCGTGGAGCGTCACATCCGCAGCGCCGCCGATGACCTCCACCTCGACCCGGCAGCGCCGGGCGGCAGACTGTCTCCATGGCAATGAAGCTGGTTGCGGGGATCGACACCTCGACGCAGTCCTGCAAGGTCGTCATCCGCGACGCCGCCACGGGCGCGCTGGTCCGGGAGGGGCGCGCGTCCCACCCGGACGGCACGGAGGTGCACCCCCGCGAGTGGGAGCGCGCTCTGCGCGAGGCGCTCACCCAGGCGGGTGGCCTTGACGACGTCGTCGCCGTGGGCGTCGGCGGCCAGCAGCACGGCATGGTCTGCCTCGACTCCACCGGCGAGGTGGTCCGGCCGGCCCTGCTGTGGAACGACACCCGCTCGGCGCAGGCCGCGCGTGATCTCGTCGACGAGCTGGGCGCCCAGGCGTGGGCGGACGCCGTCGGCGTCGTCCCCGTCGCCTCCTTCACCGGCTCCAAGCTGCGCTGGCTGGCGGATGCCGAGCCGGAGAACGCCGACCGGACCGCCGCCGTGTGCCTCCCCCACGACTGGCTGACCTGGCGCCTGGCCGGCGGCTTCGGCGCGGTCGGCCTGGACGGCCTGTTCACGGACGCCGGCGACGCCTCCGGCACCGCCTACTTCAGCGCACAGTCCGGCGAGTACCGCCGTGACCTGCTCGAGCTGGCCTTCCGCGGCCGTTCCCCGCTCCTCCCGCGCGTGCTCGGGCCAGCTGAAGCCGGCGGGCGCCTCAGCGCCGAGTGGGGCAACCCCGAGGCGCTGCTCGCCCCCGGAACCGGCGACAACGCGGCTGCAGCGCTGGGCCTCGCCGCCCGGGAGGGCGACGTCGTCCTGTCCCTGGGCACGTCGGGCGTGGTGGGCGCGGTCACGGAGACCGCCGTGCACGACGCGTCCGGCACCATCGCGGGCTTCGCCGACGCCACGGGGCGCCACCTGCCGCTCGTCGTCACCCTCAACGCCGCGCAGGTGCTCGACGCCACCGCGAAGCTGCTCGGTGTCGACCACGCCGGCCTCGCCGAGCTGGCGCTCGCGGCACCGGCAGGTGCCGACGGCCTGGTCCTGGTCCCCTACCTGCAGGGCGAACGGACCCCCAACCGCCCTGAGGCCACCGGGGCGATGCACGGGCTCCGCCTCTCCACGATGACGCCCGCCCACGTGGCGCGCGCCGCCGTGGAGGGCCTACTGTGCGGCCTCGCCGACGGCATCGCCGCCCTGGAGGCGCAGGGGGTGACCGTCGACCGGGTGCTGCTCGTCGGTGGCGGTGCCCGATCGGCCGCGGTACAGCAGCTGGCGCCGTCGGTCCTGGGCCGGCAGGTCGTCGTTCCCCAGCCCGGCGAGTACGTCGCCGACGGCGCCGCTCGCCAAGCCGCGTGGGTGCTGTCCGGCGCGGACGCTCCCCCGGAGTGGTCGCTGGCTCCGGCGCAGGTCTTCGATCTCGACGACGACGCACGCGCCGCCGGCCAGCGGGTTCGTGCCCGTTACGCCGAGGTCCGCGACCTCACCGACGGCGCCTGAACCCCGTTTCACACGCCCGACTGACAGCGGACGTACAGACAACATCCAGGTTCGGCGTTCAGACTCCTCTCATGACCAGCACAGCCGCCGAGGCCCGCCTCCTCGTCGTCGACGACGAGCCCAACATCCGTGAGCTCCTGTCGACCTCGTTGCGCTTCGCCGGCTTCGAGGTCCACACGGCCGCGGACGGACAGGAGGCGCTCAGCCAGGCCGAGCGCACCCGCCCCGACCTCGTCGTCCTCGACGTCATGCTCCCCGACCTCGACGGCTTCGCCGTGACCCGCCGCCTGCGCGAGCGCGGCCGGGACGTGCCGGTGCTGTTCCTCACCGCCAAGGACGATGTCGCAGACCGCGTCGCCGGCCTCACGGTGGGCGGTGACGACTACGTGACCAAGCCGTTCAGCCTGGAGGAGGTCGTGGCCCGCATCCGCGCGGTGCTGCGTCGCACCGGCTCCGGTGCGGACCCGGCCGCCGGGCGGCTCGTCTTCGCCGACCTCGAGATGGACGAGGACAGCCACGAGGTGCACCGCGCCGGGCACGCCGTGGAACTCTCCCCCACCGAGTTCAAGCTGCTGCGCTACCTCATGCTCAACCCGAACCGCGTGCTGTCGAAGACGCAGATCCTCGACCACGTCTGGCACTACGACTTCGGCGGCGAGGCGGGGATCGTGGAGTCCTACATCTCCTACCTGCGCCGCAAGATCGACACCGGCACGGACGCCGAGGGCAACCCGGTGAAGCCGCTCATCCACACCCGCCGCGGGGTGGGCTACGTGCTGCGCCTCCCCCCCGCCGCCTGATCGCCGACGACAGCGCAGTGACGGAGGCCGACTCCCCCACGACGCCCAGGCAGCACGTGCGCTCGACGTACCGCAGCCTGAACGCCGACGTCCACCGGCGCACGCACGCGCTGTCGCTGCGTGTCCGGCTGATCGCCGTCGTGACGGGCCTGCTGGTGGTGGCCCTCGTGCTGACCGGCACGGTGACGCTGCTCGTGCTCCAGCGCGTGCTCATTGCGCAAACGGACGAGCAGCTGCGCAGCGCGATGAACGCGGCGGTGAACTACGGCCCGAGCGCCGCCCGTGGCGCCGACGCCGTCCTGCCCCCCACTGACTACGTCGTCCAGGTCTCGGGATCGCAGGGCCAGGTGTACGTGCCCTCCAAGCCCACGCCAAACGGTGAGCAGCTCACCCTGTCGGGTATCGATAGCTCCTGGGTGAAGGCGCACAACGGACAGCCCCAGACCATCACCAACAAGCAAACTGGCGACGAGTGGCGCGTCATCGCCAAGCCCACAGGCCTCCCCGATGGTTCCTCTATCGCGGTGGCTCGGTCGCTGACGCCCGTGGAGCACACGCTCAAGGACGTCGCCGCGTACTTCGTGCTCGTGGGGCTCGTCGTCGTCGTCGCCTGTGGGGTGCTGGGCGCGTACGGCATCCGCCGTGCGTTCCGGCCGCTGCGCGACGTCGAGGCCGTGGCTGCGGCGTTCGGCGGTGGTGACACCTCGCGGCGGGTCCCCGTGGACGCCGCGGGCACCGAGGTGGGCCGCCTCGGCACGGCCATCAACGGGATGCTCGACGACATCGAGACTTCCCTCGCCGCGCGCGAGACGTCCGAGGCCCGGATGCGCCGATTCGTCGCGGATGCCAGCCACGAGCTGCGCACGCCCCTCTCGGCCATCCGCGGCTTCGCGGAGATGCATCGCATGGGGATCGTGCGCAAGGAGGCGGACATCACCACCGCGTTCAGCCGCATCGAGTCCGAGGCGACGCGCATGGGCGGCCTCGTGGAAGACCTCCTCGTGCTCGCGCGCCTCGACGAGCAGCGCCCGATGCGGCGTGACCCCGTCGACCTCTTCGCCATCGTCGCCGACGCCCGCCACGACGCCCGCGCCCTGGCGCCGGACCGCACCGTGACCGTCACCGGCATCGACGGGGCACCGCCGCAGCCGGTGCTGGTCACCGGTGACGAAGCCAAGCTGCGCCAGGTGCTCGCCAACCTCATCGGCAATGCCCTGCGCCACACGCCCGCTGGCACGCCGGTGGAGCTCGGGGTGGGCCAGCGCGACGGCTGGGCCGTGTGGTCCGTCGTCGACCACGGCCCCGGCATCCCCCCGGAGGACGCCGCCCGGGTCTTCGAGAGGTTCTGGCGCGCCGACTCCTCCCGTCAGCGCGGTGCCGGCGGTGGCGCGGGGCTGGGGATGGCGATCGTCGCCGGCATCGTGCAGGCCCACGGCGGCGCCGTGCGTGTGGTGCAGACGCCGGGAGGCGGGGCGACCATCGAGGTGGCGCTGCCGCTGGCCGATGCTCCCCTCGAGGACGTCCACGATGACGACGACGACGGCGCGGACGTCGAGGAGCTCAGCGACGCTCACGCTCCGCCCACACCTGTGGACGAAGCTGTGGATGACACACGTTCATCCACAGGTCGGCGCTGACGCGAGCGGGTGGAGCGCCGTCGTCCCTAGCGTCGCTGCTGCGAGCCGCACCGCGCGGCAGCTGATGAGCAGCGGAGGTCCACGATGAGCAGGTTCCAGGTCGACAGTGGCGCGGTGGAGGGTGCGAGCGCTGCGGTGGCCGGCTCGGCGAGTGTCATCAGCACCGAGGTCGACGCGATGATGCGCCACCTGCTGGACCTGCAGAGCAGCTGGCAGGGCGCAGCCTCGAACTCCTTCCAGGGGGTGGTGGCCGAGTGGCGGGCCACGCAGGAGCAGGTGCGCTCCGCACTGGAGTCGATCGGGCAGGCCCTCGCCACGACCGGCCGCACGTATGACGCCGCCGAGGCCGACGCCGTGCGTGCGTTCAGCCGTTGACCGAGGCCTCGTGACCGCTGTGGATCGGCCCGGCGCCACGACATAACGGCTCACCCCGCCGGCCGTGGCGGACCGCCACCAGCTCCGCGGCGATGCTCAGCGCCATCTCCGCGGGGCTGCGGCCTCCCAGGTCCAGGCCCACCGGGGCATGCAGGCGGGCGAGCTCCCGCTCGCCGAGGCCGAGCTGCCGAAGGCTCTCGCGGCGGGCCGCGCACGTGCGGCGGGAGCCCATGGCGCCCACGTAGCCGAGGTCGAGGCGCAGGGCCAGCTCCAGTAGGGGCAGGTCGAACTTCGCGTCGTGCGTGAGCACCACCAGGGACGTCGTCGGGCCGACCCGCCCGGCGGCGGCCTGCGCGCCCAACCACCGGTGGGGCCAGTCGACCACCACCTCGTCCGCCGAGGGGAGGCGCTGCGGCGTGGCGAACGCCTCCCGAGCGTCGACCACGGTGACGCGCATCCGGAGTAACCGCCCCTGCGCGGCGAGGGCGTCAGCCGCGGCGCTGGCCCCCGCGATCACGAGGTGCGCGGGCTCTTCCGCCGCCACCTCCACGGTCCCGCCCTCCGGCAGCTCCAGGGCCAGTCGCGCCGGGCGACCGGCGTCGCGAGCCCGGGCAAGCTCCCGCAGGCGGCGGGTCAGATCCGCATCGAGGGGACGCAGCAGCACGTCGAGCGCGCCGCCGCAGGGCAAGCCAACGGCGAATGCGTCGTCGTCGCTGACGCCGTAATGCACGAGCTCCGGCTCGACGAGGTCGGCAGCGCGGGCGAACACGTCTCCCTCGACGCACCCACCGGAGACGCTGCCGAGGGCGGAGCCGTCGTCGAGCACGGCCATTGCAGACCCCACCGGCCGCGGCGACGACGACCAGGTCCGCGCCACCACGGCCAGGACGACGCGTCGGCCGTCGTCGACAGCGGCCAACACCCCGTCGATGATGTCGAGCATCCGCCCATCCTGCGGGCAGCGTGCGCCAGGCTGGGGCCTGTGGAGCTGACTGCTGGCGCAACGCGCCTTGTCGTGGATGAAGCCTTCGGGGCCCGAATCGCCTCGCTGATCGTGGGGACCGAACTGGATCTTGTCGGTCGGTACACCGACAGCCCGCATGGCTGGGGCGGCTTCCCGATGGTGCCGTGGGCGGGGCGCGTACGGAATGCACAGCTCACGTGGGAGGGGCGAACGGTGGAGCTGCCGCCGAACAAGGCCCCGCACGCCATCCACGGAACGGTCGCCCGGGGGCCGTGGCAGGTGGTGGAGGCCGAGGCGCACCGCGCGGTGCTGCGCTGCGACCTCGGCGAGCACTGGCCGTGGCCCGGTCACGCCGAGATCCACTACGACCTCACGCCGACCTCCCTCGACGTCCGGCTCGAGTGCTGGAACGACGGCACCGCCGCCGACGGGTCGATGCCCGCGTGGATCGGCATGCACCCCTGGCACCCGCGGTTCCTCGGGGGCGCCGAGGCGGAGCTCGACGTGCCGCTGGAGGACCCGGCGACAGCGGTGATGATCAGGGACGACGACGGCATCACCGACGGACGCCGCGGGCCGCTCCCGCTGGGCGCTCCCAACCGGCACCGCATCGACGAGGCGCTGGTAGGCGTCGCGTGGCCAGCCACGATCACGTGGCCCGGGGTTGCGCGCCTGGAGATCAGCTCGGATGCCGAGTACGGCGTCATCTTCACCGAACGCGATGAAGCCGTGTGCGTGGAGCCCCAGACCGGCCCGCCGGACGCCACCGCCCTCGGGCTGGCCCACACCGTGCAGCCCGGAGAGGCGCACGTCATGACGATGACGTGGCGGTGGAGCACGGCGCTCTGACGCTCGCCGTGGAGCCGCCCGGTTCAGAAGGATGGTTCCTCGGGGAAGGTCAGCGCGGGCTTGGCCTGCTGGAACGTGTCCGGGGCGGTGACTCGCGGTGGTGGCGCCCAGGCGCGGTACATCGGGTCCGGGTCGGTGTACGGCTTCGGGCGGGTGACGTGCTCGATGCCCAGCGGTGAACGCCAGTGGGCGTGCCCGGCGGTGCACCGCCAGTGCTCCCACCGCGCGCTCCACGGCGCATCAGGCGCGGTGGCGGCGTGCTTGCGGCGGTGGGTGGAGCGGGACTTGGGGTCCAAGTTGCACGCACACGTCGGCCCGCCCTGCCCAGGGCCCGGGCCCCAGGGGGTGACGTGGTCCAGGTCGGCCTGCTCCGCCGGCAGGGTGTCCCCCGGCCCGGTGGAGGTCCCCCACAACGCGGTGACGTACCGGCGCAGCGCAGCCGGTGGGTCGTGCGGGCCGCCGCCGATGGCGCTCAGGGGGCAGGCGTCAGCATCGACCGGCTCACACTCACCGGCCGCGCAAGCATCAGCGACCTCGAGGTCCAGGTCGAGGTCGACATCGGCGTCGGGTTCGGGACCGTGATCCCAACCGTCGCCCCAGCCGACGTCCGGGTCGGCGTCTCGGCTGTCGTCTCGTCTGTCGCCTCGGTCGGCGGCGGGGTCGGCGGCGGGGTCGGCGGCGGCGGGGTCGCTAGCGGGACCGCTGTCCCAGCCGGGAGCGGTCTCGAAGGTGGCAGCAGCCTTCGGGGGGAGCTGCTGGATCGGGTGCCCGCGGAAGCGCCCCGCCCTGCCCCTCGCAGCAGCCCCCGTCGCTGATCGTGGCGACGGCTGAGCCGGCGAGCTGCCCGGCGAGCCGGACGGTGACGTAGCCGGTGGCGTTGCCGTTGGTGCTGTGGAACCTGCGCCGCCGGCGGGGGTGTCGGGGTCGCCGTCGTCCTGCGGACCGTCGCCAGGGCCAGGGCCAGGGCCGCTGGCGGGACCGTCATCGGGGCCGTCATCGTCGGGGGTGGTGAGCCAGGACGCGGGGTAGGTGTGCCCGTCCACCGCGATCAGGTCACCGGTGAACGGATCGCTCAGCACCCGCCGCAACCGGCACCCCGGGGAACGCAACCCCGCCCGCACCAAGAACGGCGC